>NZ_FOQM01000001.1 GCF_900113735.1 Bradyrhizobium sp. Gha | reverse complement strand
ATGTAGAAGGAGCCGTCCGCACATCGCAGCATGTAGACATAGATGCCCACAACACCATCCTTCGAGGCTCCCGGCGCGATGCGTTGCATCGCGCCGCTCGCAGCTCAGGATGACGGCGGTGTCCCGGTTGTCAAATTTTGATGCAACAACCTCAACGTATACCCGTCATCCTGAGGTGCGAAGCATGGGACGCAACGCGTCCCATGGAGAGCCTCGAAGGATGCACGGCCCGACTGCCAACCGGCTCTACTGCCGCACCGCATTGCCGCCGATCATCACCTGCGTAAAACGCTGCGCGCCGTCCGCCGACAGGTCCGACGTCACGGCACGCGCGTGGTCCAGGCCGACCACGGCGCCGCGTGGCGTTTCCGAGATCATGTTGTTGTTGACGAGCGCGGCGCCGGCGCCCGGTACGACGGAGACGCCGATGCCGGCGAGCGCCTTGCGGATCACATTGCCTGTGATCGCGACGTCGCGCAGATATTTGCCCCAGCCGGCGACGATGCCGTAGGATGGCGCATTCTCGATCACATTCCCTGTGACCGACGTGTCTGCCTCGACGTAAATGCCGATGCCGGCATCGTCATCCGGCGCGGTGCCGATCGGCCGCTTCGGAATCAAATTGCGGATGATGTTGCCCTGGACCACCGCGAGGCGGCCGCCTTCGTTGAAATTGCAGACGGAGACGCCGACGGCCGCCCCATCGACCGTGTTGTTGGCGATCACTGCTGCCTCGAACGAAAACTCGGAATAGAGCGCGACCTCGCGCACGTCGCTGACGCTGTTGCCTGATATGTGAATGTTCGAAGCCGAGTTGCCGCGCACCGCGGAGTAGTCGCAGTTCCTGATGCGGTTGCCGCGCACGATGACGTTGGCGGCGCGGAAGGCGTTGATGGCGTTGCCATACTGGCCGGAGCCGCCTGGGCCTGCCTTGATGTCCTCGATGCGATTGTCGGCGACGATGGTGCCGTCGTCGCCGATTGCGGTGCGCAGGATTTCGATGCCGTTGTCGTTGGTGCCGGCGATGGTGTTGCGGGAGACGCTGAGACCTTTGGCGTCTAACGAGACCACTGCAGTCACCGCGATGTTGGTGAAGATGTTGCCGGCGATTTCGCCTGACACCTGCTCGAGCCAGATTCCGCTGCCGCCGGAGCCGGTGATCTCGCAATCGGTGATACGGACATCGCGGCCGCCCAGGAGATGGATCAGCCCGCGCCGCGTCGGCAGTGGAATGCCGGCCCCTTCGAAGGTGATGCCAGTGAGGCCGATCGCGTCGGCGCCGTCGCTCTGGATCGCAGATGCTCCCCCCGTGAAGACGAGTTTCGTCGCGCCGCGCACGCCGATCAGTTGCGCGCCGTCAGGCAGCCGCAACAGGCCGGTGCGATAGACACCGGGAGGCAGAGCAAGAGGCATCCGTCCGCGCGAGGCTTCGTCGATGGCCCGCTGGAGCGCGCGGGTCTGGTCCTCGCTGCTGCCGGGCCGCACGCCATATTGGGTCGCATCGCGGCCGAGCAACGCCGTCAGCGGCGCCGCGCGCGCGGCGTCGAGCGGCATCGCGAGCGCGCCGGCCACGCCGGCGGTCGAAGCTCCAATGAGATGACGGCGGCTGAGTTCCATGGTGCGTCCTTCGGCGGACGCGGGATGTCCGCGAGAGTTAGGTAGCGCAGGGCGGAGAAGGCCGTGAGGATTGTTCGTGGTAGGGTTAAATGTTTACGCAACCGAATGTGCGTTCCTTGCGGGCCAAGTGCACCATCTCGATCAACATCGCTTCGCCGGCATCCACCAGTTCTTCCAGCGTGATCCGGGGCGCGCCCTTGCGCCTGACAGCGCCGCTGCGGGCAAGCAGCGGAACGTGGATGAATGCCGCCAGCTTCGGGCCGCCTGCCTTCACATTCTCGATCGCGCGCCAGCTCAGGTAGTTGCAAAGATAGGCGCCGGCATCGCGCGAGGGCCGCGCATCGATGCCGGTGAGGCGCGCGGCGCGCAGCAGCCTTGCCGTGTGGGGACCGAACGTCATGGCGTCGGCCTGACCGGCGATGCCGCGCTTGCTCGACCGCGTGTTGGCGGCATCGGGCCACAGCATGGTGACGGCGTTACGCGCGCGGCTCTCGATCCGCAGATAAGGCGTGCGTGCGGCGAGGCCGAACATCAACAGCGCATCCGGCTTCACCTGCGCCAGCACATCAGGCAATTGCCGGTCGACTGCGGCATAGGTCACCGGAAAGATATGGCTGAAAATCCCGACATCATCGAGCGCGGGACGGCGCAGTTGCGCCAGCCGCCTCACCAGGGGCTGCGTCGGATTGTGCGGCGCGCCCGGAAACGGCCCGAAGCCGGTGAGGAGAAGGCGGAGTTTTTCGCTCATTGCAGCAACTCCAGAATCCGCTCGGCGGCGAGCGCCGGGGTGAGATGGCCGTCGGCGACCTCCGCTTCGATCTTTCTGACCCTGGTGCGTACCGACGCCTCGCTCCGCAACCGCGACAGCATGCGGCTTTCCAGCATCGACCACATCCATTTCACCTGCTGTTCGCGCCGGCGAGCGGCGAACTCGCCGGAGGCATTCATCGCCGTGCGGTGATCCAGAACCTTCTGCCAGAGCTTTGCGATGCCGTCGCCGGTCAGCGCCGAATACGTCTCGACAGGGGGATGCCAATGCTCGGATCGGGGGCTGAGAATATGCAGCGCGCTGCGGTAATCCGCGGCCGTGATGTTGGCGCGCTTGAGGTTGTCGCCGTCGGCCTTGTTGATCGCGATCATGTCGGCGAGCTCGACCAGGCCCTTCTTGATGCCTTGCAACTCGTCGCCGCCCCCCGGCAGCATCAGGGCCAGGAAGAAATCAGTCATGTCGCAGACCGCGGTCTCGGACTGGCCGATGCCGACGGTTTCCACCAGCACGACGTCGAAGCCGGCCGCTTCGCACAGAAGCATCGCCTCGCGCGTCTTGGCCGCGACACCGCCGAGGGTGCCTGACGACGGCGAGGGGCGGATGAAGGCATCGCTGGACGCCGCGAGCCGCGCCATCCGGGTCTTGTCGCCGAGAATCGAGCCGCCGCTGCGCGCCGAGGACGGATCGACCGCAAGCACCGCAACCTTGTTGCCCCGTTCGATCAGGTAGGTGCCGAGCACATCGATGGTGGTGGATTTGCCGACACCGGGCGACCCCGTGATGCCGACGCGAAATGCCTTGCCGGTATCGGGCAGCAGCATCTGCACCAGCTCGCGCGCCTGCGCCTGGTGATCACCGCGCCGGCTCTCCACCAGCGTGATGGCGCGCGCCAGCGCCGCACGATGGCCGGCGCGCAAGTCGCGGGCGAGGGCGGTGATATCAAGCGACGTCTTCTTCTCAACCATGCCCTGCTTTACAACGGCGGAAGCGCGCGGGCGAGGGCCCCCAGGCCTTGGCAAATCAGACCCTGGTAAATCAGGCTTTGGCAAAGCCGGCCGCCTTCATGGCCCGACCCATCCGGCGATCCGCCTGGTCCATGAAGGTCGCGAACTGTCCCGCATCGCGCCAGACGGTGCCAAAACCGCGTCCGGTCATGAAATCCTTGAATGCGGAGGAGTCGTATACCTTCTTCAGGGCCGCGGTCAGGCTGGTGGCGATGTCGGGAGGCAAGCTGGTTTGATGCTGGAGGCCGAAGGCGGGTGGAATTACGCGGCCGCCTCGCTGTGCCCGAGCCGGGCATTCAGCTTGCGGATCAGCTCCTCGGCGGCATCAGCGATCACGGTGCCGGGCGGGAAGATCGCTTCGGCGCCGGCCGCGTAGAGCGCGTCGTAATCCTGCGGCGGGACCACGCCGCCGACGATGATCATGATGTCCTCGCGGCCCTGCTTCTTCAGCGCGGCTTTCAATTCCGGCACGGCCGTGAGGTGCGCAGCCGCGAGCGAGGAGACGCCGAGGATGTGGACGTCGTTCTCGACCGCTTGCCGCGCCGCCTCATCTGCGGTGGCGAACAGCGGCCCGATGTCGACGTCGAAGCCGATATCGGCAAACGCGGACGCGATCACCTTCTGGCCGCGGTCGTGGCCGTCCTGGCCGATCTTGGCGACGAGGATGCGCGGACGGCGGCCCTCGGCTTCCTCGAACGCATCGATCAGCGCCTGAACCTTCTCGACCTGGTTGCCCATGCTGGACGCCTCCCGCTTGTAGACGCCGGTGATGGATTTGATCTCGGCGCGGTGGCGGCCGAACACCTTCTCCATCGCGTCCGAAATCTCGCCGACGGTTGCCTTGGCGCGCGCCGCGTCGATCGCGAGCGCGAGCAGATTGCCCTTGCCTTCGCCGGCCGAGCGCGTCAGCGCAGCGAGCGCGGCATCGACCTCCTTCTGGTTGCGCTCGGATTTGAGCCGCGTCAGCTTGTCGATCTGCAAGCGCCGCACATTGGTGTTGTCGACCTTGAGGATCTCGATCGGCGCCTCATCCGTAGGCTTGTACTTGTTGACGCCGATCACCGCCTGCTTGCCGGCATCGATGCGCGCCTGGGTCTTCGCCGAGGCCTCCTCGATGCGGAGCTTCGGCACGCCGGCCTCAATGGCCTTTGCCATGCCGCCGAGCTCCTCGACCTCCTGGATGTGGCTCCAGGCCTTGGCCGCAAGATCGCGCGTCAGCCGCTCGACGTAATACGAGCCGCCCCAGGGATCGATGATGCGGGTGGTGCCGCTCTCCTGCTGCAGGAACAGCTGGGTGTTGCGGGCGATGCGCGCGGAGAAGTCGGTCGGCAGCGCCAGCGCCTCGTCGAGCGCGTTGGTGTGCAGCGACTGGGTGTGGCCTTGCGTGGCCGCCATCGCCTCGACGGTCGTGCGCATCACGTTGTTGAACACGTCCTGGGCGGTCAGCGACCAGCCCGAGGTCTGGGAATGCGTGCGCAGCGACAGTGAGCGCGGGTCTTTCGGGTTGAACGGCTTCAAGAGCTTCGCCCAGAGCAGCCGTGCGGCGCGCAGCTTGGCAACCTCCATGAAGAAGTTCATGCCGATCGCCCAGAAGAACGACAGCCGCGGCGCGAAGCGGTCGACATCGAGGCCGGCGGCAAGCCCGGCGCGCAAATATTCGACGCCGTCGGCAAGCGTATAGGCGAGCTCGAGGTCCTGCGTCGCGCCGGCCTCCTGCATGTGATAGCCGGAGATCGAGATCGAATTGTACTTCGGCATCTTTTGCGAGGTGTACGCAAAAATGTCCGAGATGATCCGCATCGAGGGCGCGGGCGGATAAATGTACGTGTTGCGCACCATGAACTCTTTCAGAATGTCGTTCTGAATGGTGCCCGACAGCTTCTCCGGCGGCACGCCCTGTTCCTCGGCGGCGGCGACGTACAGTGCGAGGATCGGCAGCACCGCGCCGTTCATGGTCATGGACACGCTCATCTGGTCGAGCGGAATGCCCGCAAACAGCGTGCGCATGTCGTAGATGGAATCGATGGCCACGCCGGCCATGCCGACGTCGCCGCCGACGCGCGGATGATCTGAGTCATAGCCCCGATGCGTGGCGAGATCGAAGGCGACCGAGAGGCCCTTCTGTCCGGCAGCCAGGTTGCGGCGATAAAACGCGTTGGAGTCCTCCGCCGTGGAGAAGCCGGCATATTGCCTGACCGTCCAGGGCTGGTTGACATACATCGTCGGGTAGGGGCCGCGCAGGAACGGCGCGATGCCCGGATAGGTCTCGAGGAAATCGAGTCCGGCGAGATCAGCCTCGCCATAGGCAGGCTTTACCAGAATGCCCTCGGGCGTCAGCCATGGCTCGGCGCTGCCTGACGGCGCAACGGTTGCGGTCCGCTCGAACGCGACATCAGCGAAATCAGGAATGCGGCTCATCGCTTCAACCCTATCCTCAATCATGGTCCGGATGCTGATGGCTGACGATGGTCGCCATCTTCTCCGGCCCGTAATTCTGCTGCGTGGTCTGGCTCGGCAGGTTGGAGATGCCGACCACCCAGCCGAGGCGGGACTCGGTGCCGAACTGCCGCGTCGGCACCAGGCGATCCGGCCGGTCGAAAGCGCCGGTCATGATCTCGATCCGCTCGCCGTCGATGCGGCCAAAACTCAGCGGCGTGCCGCAAGCCGCGCAATAGCCGCGAACGGCGATCGTGGAGGAGCGGAAGAACGACGGCTCTCCCTTTGTCCAGACGAAGTCCGCGCGGTTGATGTCGGCGAAAGAAGCGAACGGCGCGCCGCTCGCTTTCTGGCACATCCGACAGTGGCAGATCGAGACACGGTTGGGCGTGGCCGAGATCGCAAAGCGCACTGCGCCGCATTGGCAGCCGCCGGTGAGAACGGGTTTGCTGGCGTCGGTCATACCTGCTCCATCCGCAAATAAGCGTCCTGCAACGTGGCAAGCGCATCGCCGCCGGCAAACACGAAGCCGGTGACACCGGCGGCACGCAAGGCCGCCTCCGCTTCCGCGGGGCGGCCTGCCAGATAGATATGTCGCGCCCCCGCGGTTTGCAGGGCCCTGGCGGCGGCCTCGGCGTGTTCCGCATAGACCCTGTCGCTGGAACAAAGGCAGGCGAGTGGGGCGCCGGAGGCCTTGAAGGCGGCAGCCAGCGTGGCGGGATCGGCAGAACCCTCGCTGTCGATCGCCTGGATACCGCCGGCCTCGAAGAAGCTTTTTGCAAAGGTCGCGCGCGCGGTGAAATCCGCAGGCGTCCCGAGAGTGGCCAGGAACACGCTCGGCCGTGCGCCGTGCGCCTTCAGGACCGCGTCGGATTTATCGCGCAACGCCTCGAACGGCTGTGCCAGCCGGATCGGGGCAAGTGCGTCGAACTTGTATTTTGGCTCGCCGTAAGGCGCGAGCGCGATCGGCGTCGCCTTCAGCACCGCCGTCTCGTTCTCATGCAGGTTCGGAAACTCGCTCGCGCCGGTCAGCACGTCGCGGCGCTTGGCGATGTTGGCGTCGCGCGCTTTTCGCGCGGCTGCGACCTTGCCCTGGAACAGGCCTTGCCGAAGTGCGGCGAAGGCGCCGCCGGCTTTCTCGGTCTCCTGGAACAGCGTCCAGGCGGTGTCGCAGAGCTGCGCCGTCAGTGTCTCGATGCCGCCCGCGCCGGCAGCGGGATCACTGACCTTGGCGAGGTTGCTTTCCTCGATCAGCAGAAGCTGGGTGTTGCGCGCGACGCGCCGCGCGAACGAATCTGGCAGACCAAGCGCCAGCGTATGCGGCAGCACGGTGATCGCATTGGCGCCGGCAAGTCCTGCGGCAAACGTCGCGATCGTTGCACGCAGCATGTTCACATAGGGATCGCGCTGCGTCAGCATGCGCCAGGCGGTATCGGCCGCGACGAACAAC
Source organism: Bradyrhizobium sp. Gha (assembly GCF_900113735.1). Taxonomy (GTDB): domain Bacteria; phylum Pseudomonadota; class Alphaproteobacteria; order Rhizobiales; family Xanthobacteraceae; genus Bradyrhizobium. The sequence continues at coordinate 645,522 of NZ_FOQM01000001.1, read as the reverse complement.
GGTTTTGGCGTGAGCCCACACGCGGCCTCGATGCGCGCCCAGAGCAGTCGCAGCGCACGGAACTTCGCCATGGTCAGGAACTGGTCGGCGTCGGCGGCCAGCCGCGCGTAGACCATGCCTTGCGCCTGCTCCAGCGGAATGCCCGCGCTTTCGATGACACGCAGATAAGCGACGCCACAGGCGAGCACGAAGGCGAGCTCCTGAACCTCGGAGCCGCCGGCGTCGTGGATCACGCGTCCGTCGGCTGAGGCAAACGGCCCTTTGAAGCCGAGCGCGGCAAGGCCCTTGATGGCCCCGGCGACGGCGGGCGTGATCTCCTCCCAGCTGAAGGGGCTATGACCCCACACCGCGCAACCCGCGAGCGGATCGAGTCCGAAGCGGATGTTGCAGGCGGCGGGATCGAGGCCGTTGCTTTTGACATATTCCGCAACATGGATCGCGGCCATCCGCGATTGCGGTCCGACCTGGAGCTCGATGCCGATGCCGGCGTCGAGGTGAATGTCCTTCAAGACTTTCGCGACCGCCTCGGCCGTCGGTTCCAGGCCGAAACCGTGGCTGCCACTGCCGCCGGCGAACACCAGCGCGAGCCCGGTCGCACCGTTCTCGAGATCGGTGAGCGCTTGCGCATTCGCCATGCCTGCATCGGGATGATCGATCCGCTGCATGATCTGCCACGGCGCCGCTGCAGGCCGTCCCACGACCGGCGCAACCCCCTTGGCGCGGGGATAAAGTGGATCGATCTTCAATCCGTCATAGGTCTTGCCGACCAGCTTCTCGAAAGGCCCGCCCTTCAACACGCCGTCGACCAGCTTGCGCCAGTCGTCAGCCGTCGCCTGGGGAAAATCAGCCGCCAGCGGCAGATCGTCGGTCACGGAGGTCATACGGCCAAGGGCTCCCAAACGTATCGACATTCGCAGGCGAAATTGCCACGGCGGAGCGCCCCTGCAAACGGTTGTTTTTGGTTAACCGGTATCCGAAAGCCGCTCAATGCCTTGCGTCGAGACGCTGGCGAGCCCGTCACGCACACGAATGCCTGAGATCACGCGGTCCGGCGCGATTTCGGCCAGCGGCACCAGCACGAAGGCACGCTCGAACAGCCGCGGATGCGGCAAGGTGAGATCGGGCTTCGCCATCGACACATCGTCATAGGCGATCATGTCGAGATCGAGCGTGCGCGGGCCCCAGCGCCGATCCTTGGTCCGCGTGCGTCCGAATTTCTGCTCGACCTTCTGCATCACGAACAACAGCGCGTGCGGATCGAGATCAGTCTCGATCTCGACGCAGGCATTGACGAAGGGATCCTGGTCCTCATCGCCCCAGGGCGGCGTCGTGTAGTCCGACGAGCGCGCGATCACGGCTGCCTGCGCCATGCCGCAGATATGGGCGATCGCCTTGGCGAAGGTCGTGCGGACATCGCCGACATTGCCGCCCAGTGCGATCAGCACGCTTGCCATATCAGGGATGCCGCGAGCGCGTCAGCACGACGCCGACGTCGTCGAATATCGCGGCGATCGGCGCATGCGGCTTGTGCACGGTGATCTTCACGGCGCGGATGCGCGGGAAGTGCGACAGGATCGCATCGGCGACGGCGCCGGCCGCGCGTTCGAGAAGCTTGTAATTGGTGTTCTTGAAGGCCGCCGTCGTGGTCGCCACCACATCGGCATAGGAAACGGTGTCCGCGAGGCGGTCGCTGCGCGAGGACTCCGACAGGTCGGTGTAGAGTTCGAGGTCGATGACAAACCGCTGGCCGACTTCGGTTTCGTGATCCAGCACGCCATGGCGCGCATGGATCGACAGGCCGCTGACGAAGATCGTATCGGTCATTGCTTGCTCTCGATTGCGCGCGCCACCCGCAGGGCCTGCAAGGTCTCGGCGACGTCATGGGTCCGGATGATCCTAGCACCCTTCTGCGCGGCGATCAGATGCGCGGCGATCGAGCCGGCGAGCCGTTCCTTCGGTTCCGAGGGCGACACCGAAGCGATGAAACGCTTGCGCGAGGCGCCGACCAGGACCGGCAGGCCGAACATGTCCAGCTCCTGGAGCCGTGCAAGTGCGATCATGCTCTGCTCGGCGGTCTTGCCGAAGCCGATGCCGGGGTCCAGCACGATCTTGTCGCGCGCGATGCCGGCCTTGGCGGCGATATCGAGCGAGCGCAGGAAGAACGCCTTCATGTCGGCGACGATATCGATGGCAGGGTCCGCACTGTCGCGGTTGTGCATGACGATGACGGGGACACCTCGCGCTGCGACCAGCGGCGCCATGTCGGTGTCGCGCTGCAATCCCCAGACGTCGTTGGCGATCGCCACACCCTGGTCGAGCGCGAAGGCTGTAACCTCCGCCTTCATGCTGTCGATCGAAACCGGCACACCGAGCGCCACGACGTCAGCCAGCACCGGCTTCAGCCGGGCCAGCTCGTCCGCTACGGTCACCGGCTTGGCGCCTGTGTAAGGGCGGGTGGACTCAGCGCCGATATCGATGATGTCGACCCCGGCCTCGATCATTGCCCGCGCCCGCGCCAGCGCCTGATCCGGCGCGACGAAATCGCCGCCATCGGAAAACGAGTCCGGCGTCACGTTGAGCACGCCCATCACCGCCGGCAGAGGCCGGCCCACGAGCCTCCGCAGCACATCTGGCCCGGCCGAGCCGGCCTGCGGGACGGATGGGGAGGGCGAGGCGTTCATGTGGGTCGCTTTGCGCGGTCGGAGAGGGGGAGTCAAGACGGGATTGGCGGCCGCGTGGGGCGACGAGCGCGCTGCTCTTTGACCGTCACCCTGAGGCGCTCGCCTCTTTGGCGAGCCTCGAAGGGCGACAGCCCGCTGTCGCCGCGTAGCGGCAGCTTGGCCGTGCATTCTTCGAGGCTCCGGGCACGATGCTTCGCACGCCAGTCGCACCTCCAGCGACAATGGCGTCGCCATTGCGCGGGGATGACGGGGATAGAGCCAAAGCTAATACGTAATCTTCGGCGGCAGCTTCTTGGCCTTGGCGATGATGTCGCCGACCGACTTCTCGGAAGGAAGAATGCGGACGAGCTTCTTCCGGTCGTTGGCCTCGCGCATGCTCTGAGCCAACCTTGCCGGATTCCGATAGGCGAGCTCGCGCACGGTGGTCACGCCGGCGGCGCGGACCAGGCCGATCTTGGCCCGCCCCATGCCGGGAATCCGCATGTAATCGGAGACGTTCGCCCACTCCAGAAGCTGCTGCTCGCTGATGCCGGTGCAGGCCGCGAGCGCCTTGCGGCCCTTGGCGGTGCTTGCGGCTTCCAGCAGTGCGTCGGTGGTGCGGATTCCCTGCGCCTTCAACTTATTGGCAGCAAAGGCCGGCAGGCCCTGAATCTCGGAGATCGGATATGTCATGGTACTCGGCGTGAAATGACGACAGCTTCAGGCGAACTGGCTAAGGCCTGGCGTCCCTGCAATGATCTTGCCCATGTGATCCGCTCCGATTTTGTCTCGGCCGTAGCGGAAAAGCTCACGGGCCACGTTCTGAATGTCGGACATGCCGAGACCAAGTCCCATCAGGCGCGTGCCGATGGCCATCAGACCGCCGCCCATCAGCCGCGACAGTCCGCCGCCGCTCGTGGACGCTTCGATCGCGCCTTCTGCACCGGGGATCCGGTCGATCAAGGCCTGCACGCTGTCGGAGGGACCTTCGCTGCGGAGGAATCCCAGGATAATGCCGACGGTCTTTTCAGCGACAGCATTATCTATACTGGCGCTTGTCGCCAGCCGTCCGATCAGCTCGTCCATATGGCCTGCCCCTCAGCCGGTTCACATGCCGGAGATTATCTTCAAAAATGATCTTGAGCCGGCGCGATGTGAAATACAAGCGATGAACGCGCGCTACGTTCCGATTCGTTCTCGAATACCCGAAAGGTGTTGCAGCAATGCAAGATCGAAGAAGAAATGGTTGCAAAGTTGCCGCGAGGCGAATGTGTCGCTCCGACTTTCGACGCATACCGCGCGCGTTGTCTCCGACAAAGTCTTGATGTCAACGCCGTTTTTGAGCGGTTTCAATCGACCTGCGACATGCGGTAGACTACGGAACTGGCGGGCGCGAGTTTCGATCCGCGAAACAACAATAGAGAAACTGATGACGGCGCAGGACAATGAGCTCGGCGACACCGACGACAAGATCTTCGTCGGCAAGGGAGACGAGCAGGCCTGGCTGACGCTGGCACTCGCCAATCGCCATGGCCTCGTCACCGGCGCGACTGGAACGGGCAAGACGGTCACGCTGCAGGTGATGGCGGAAGGATTTGCGCGGGCCGGTGTTCCGGTGTTCGCCGCCGACATCAAGGGCGACCTCTCCGGCATCTCCGAGGTCGGGGAGGCAAAGGATTATATCGTCAAGCGCGCCACCGAGATGGGCCTGGAATTTCAGCCCGACCAGTTCTCGACCGTGTTCTGGGACGTGTTTGGCGAGCAGGGCCATCCGGTGCGGGCCACCATCACCGAGATGGGGCCGCTGTTGCTCGCCCGCATGCTCGATCTCAACGACGTGCAGGAAGGCGTGCTCAACGTCGCCTTCCGCGTCGCCGACGACAATGGCCTCGCCCTGATCGACATGAAGGATCTGCGGGCGTTGCTCGATGCCATCGTGCCTGACAGCGGCAAGAAGGGGCCGGACGCGGAGGAGGATCCGCTCGCGCCGATCCGCAAGGCAGCCCAGGGCTTCGGCAACGTCACCAAGGCGACCGTCGGCACCATCCAGCGCCAGTTGCTCGTGCTGGAGAACCAGGGCGGCACCAAATTTTTTGGCGAGCCGGCGCTGACCCTGAAGGACTTCATGAAGACCGACCGCGACGGCCGCGGTATGGTCAACATCCTCGTTGCCGACAAGCTGATGCAGAGCCCGCGGCTTTACGCGACGTTCCTGCTGTGGATGCTGTCAGAGCTGTTCGAGGTATTGCCCGAGGCCGGCGACCTGCCCAAGCCCAAGCTGGTGTTCTTCTTCGACGAGGCGCATCTGTTGTTCAACGACGCGCCGAAGGCGCTGATGGACAAGATCGAGCAGGTGGTTCGCCTGATCCGGTCCAAGGGCGTCGGCGTCTATTTCGTCACGCAAAACCCGATCGACGTGCCGGATCGCGTGCTCGGGCAGATGGGTAACCGGGTCCAGCATGCGTTGCGCGCCTTTACCCCGCGCGACCAGAAGGCGGTCGCCGCCGCCGCTCAGACTTTCCGGCCCAACCCGAAGCTCGACACCGCCAAGGTGATCATGGAGCTCGGCAAGGGCGAGGCGCTGGTGTCGTTCCTCGAAGGCAACGGCACGCCCGCGATGGTCGAGCGTGTCATGATCCGCCCGCCGTCGGCCCGCATCGGGCCGATCAGCGCGGAGGAGCGCAAGGCGATCATGGATGCGAGCCCGGTGAAGGGCAAATACGATACCGCTGTCGATGCCGAGTCGGCGTATGAGATTATCCAGAAACGGATCGCGGGCACGGCGGCGCCGGCCGACGCTCAGGCAGGAAGCGGCGGCATGCTCGGCCAGATCGGCTCGATCGTCGGCACCATCTTCGGCACCAATACCGGGCGCAACCGGCTGACGACGGGACAACGCATCGCGCGCGACGTCACGCGTACGGTCACCGACAAGGTGGTCGGCGGCGTCGTGGCCGATCTCGGCAAGTCGGTCGGTGGTCAGCTCGGCGGCTCGGTCGGCCGCGCGCTCGTGCGCGGTGCGCTGGGCGGCCTGCTGCGAAGGTAGGCAGCCGAGGACATCCTTGAAGCCGCTTTTCGTGCCGTCGCGGCTTTCTTCCGCGTATGGGAAGGAGAGACGCACTTGCGGCATGTGTCTGTCTGGACATATACCGACGTTTCCCCCGCCGCAGATTGAAGGCATTGTGACCGCAACCCGTCCGTCCAATAAGCCCGGCGCGCTCAGATCGCCGTCGCTCCGCGCGCCGCTCGATCTGCTTTTCCTGGCCTGCTGCGTACTCCTCACCGCCGATGTTCTCGGTCCGGAGATATTCGGTCACGGCAAGACCAAGGACTATGCGCTCTGGTACTGGGCCGGGCAGCAGGTGCTGCATGGCGGCCCGCTCTATCCCAGCGACCTCCACGAATATTTCGAGTTCATCTATCCACCGCTGTCGGCGATTTTGCTGGCGATCCCGAGCTGGTTCGGCAAGATTCCGCTCTACCTCGTGCTGTCGGTGCTGAACGCGGTGGCGTGGTGGTACACCGGGATGCTCTCCAATGCCATCACCGGATCGGACCGCAAGCCCGGCCCGTGGCTTGAAGCATTGCCTGCGCTCGTCACCGTGACCTTCGTGTTCGACATGTTCGATCTCGGTCAGCCGAATCTCGTTCTGCTGGCGATGACGCTCTATGGCTTCTGGTGCCTGCAGCATCAGCGGTCCTGGCTTGCGGGCTTCATGTTCGCGCTCGCCACCGCCATCAAGGTGTTTCCGATCGCGGTGCTGCCCTATCTGGTCTGGCGGAGGCAGTGGGCGGCGCTGGTCAGCATGCTCGCCTTTGTCGGCATTCTTCTCTATCTGGTGCCGGCGCCGATCCGCGGCTTCGAGCGCAACGTCGCCGAGCTCAACACCTGGTATCAGGGCATGGTGGGGTCGAGCTCCGAGAAGGGCTTCGGCCAGCGCGACGAGCAGAACTGGTCATGGGTCAACCAGTCCATCATCGCGATGACGCACCGTCTGGTCAGGCCGATCAACTACAATCAGGAGAACCCCAGCAAGCCTGTGCGCACGATGAATCTCATCGACGTCGACTACAGGACGGCGAACTGGATCGTGCTGGCGATGTCCGCGTTGCTCGGGCTCGGCTTTGTCGCCGTCATGCCGCGCCAGGCGCAGCGAACGGCGCGATCGGACGCCGAGGAGCTCGGCATCCTGTTTTGCCTGATGACGGTGGCCTCTCCGCTGGCGCGGCAATATTACTTCATGTGGCTGTTCCTGCCGTTGACGGTACTGATGCATCGGGCCGCCTTCGATGTACGGCCGAAGGTTCGGCTGGGAACCTGGTTTGCGCTCGTCGCAGCCGGCATCCTCATGCTGCTGTCGCTGCCGCCGTTTCCCAATGTCATCCAGGCCTGGGGCAATAATCTGATCGCCACGGCGATCCTTGCATTTTGCCTTGCCTGGCACATCAGGCATCCGCCTGATGCGGCTAGCTCCGACGCCGCGGCAGAGCTAAAATCCAAAGCAGCTTGAAACTCAAGCCATCTTGAGACTCCAAACGTCAGGGAATCCGACCATGGCCAACGCGCAGCTTCAATCCGTGCTCGACCACATCGACGAGGACTTTGACAACAGCCTCGAGCGCCTGTTCTCGCTGCTGCGGATCAAGTCGATCTCCGCCGATCCGGCCTTCGCCGGCGATTGCAAGGCGGCGGCCGAGCATCTGGCCAAGGACATCGCAAGCCTCGGCGTCGCGACCGAGGTGAGGCCGACCGCCGGCCATCCCGCCATCGTCGGCAAGACCGCGGCGAGTGGACGGCCGCATGTGATCTTCTACGGCCATTACGACGTGCAGCCCGTCGATCCGCTCGACCTCTGGCACCGTCCGCCGTTCGAGCCTGTCGTGACCGATCATGCCGACGGCCGCAAGATCATCGTTGCGCGCGGCGCCGAGGACGACAAGGGCCAGGTCATGACCTTCGTCGAAGCCTGCCGGGCCTGGAAGAAGGTGACGGGCTCATTGCCGATCGACGTCACCTTCCTGATCGAAGGGGAGGAGGAGGTCGGCTCGAAGAATTTCGTGCCCTTCATCGAGGCCAACAAGGACGAGTTCAAAGCCGACTACGTGCTGGTCTGCGACACCGGCATGTGGGACCGCGACACGCCGGCGATCACGACGTCGCTTCGCGGGCTGCTCTATGAAGAGCTGAAGATCACCGCTGCCAATCGCGATCTGCATTCCGGCGTGTTCGGCGGCAGCGCGATGAACCCGATCCGGGTGTTGACGAAGATCCTGGGCGGCCTGTTCGACGACGACAATCGCATCACCATCCCCGGCTTCTACGACGGCGTGAAGGATCTGCCGCCTGATATCCTGGAGCAGTGGAAGAAGCTCAACCTCACGCCGGAGATGTTCCTGAAGCCGATCGGGCTGTCGATTCCGGCGGGCGAGAAGGGACGGCTGTTGATCGAGCAGGCCTCTTCGCGTCCGACCTGCGATGTCAACGGTATCTGGGGCGGTTATATCGGCGAAGGCTCCAAGACCGTGATTCCGTCGCATGCGTCGGCCAAGGTCTCGTTCCGCCTGGTCGAGGGACAGGACCCGCAGAAGATACGCAAGGCATTCCGCGATTACGTCACGGCGCGGCTGCCCGGCGATTGCAAGGTCGAGTTCGGCGACCATTCCGCCGCGCCGGCGGTCGCGCTCGACTGGAACATGAAGCCGCTCGCCGCCGCCAGCAAGGCGCTCGCCGAGGAATGGGGCAAGCAGACCGTGCTGATGGGCTCCGGCGCTTCGATTCCGATCGTGGCCGATTTCAAGCGCACGCTTGGGCTGGACTCGCTGCTTGTCGGCTTCGGCCTCGACGACGACAACATCCATTCGCCGAACGAGAAGTACGATCTGCGCAGCTTCCAGAAGGGCATTCGCTCTTGGGCAAGGATTCTCGCCGCGCTGGCTGAGGTGAAGTAAGGGGCGAGCTGCGCAGGGTGGGTTAGCGAAGCGTAACCCACCAACTGCGCTCCGCAATCGCTGAGGCGTGGTGGGTTACGCCTTCGGCTATCCCACCCTACGAAGTCACCCCCAAAATAAAAACGCCGCCCGGAATTGGGCGGCGTTTCATTCCATGACGTGCAGAGGTAGTTGGACGCGACCCTACACGAAATCCGCAAAATCTCAAGAGCGGTAGCCCGGACTCTCGCGGTCGAGCTTGCGCAGCAGCGGCGGCCACACCAGCGTCGTGGAGCGAAGCTCGGCGCGGTCGCGGTTGGCGAGCAGCTCGGTGTTCTTCTCGATCGCGATCTCCTCGACCGGATAGACCGGCGTGCCCAGCGCGCGCGTGCGCACCTGCATCGAGCAGGCGCGCTCGAGGTGATACATGCGCTCGAACGCGGAGGCGACCGAGCGGCCGACCGTCAGCGTGCCGTGGTTGCGCAGCAGCATGTGGTTGTGGTCGCCGAGATCCTTCTGCAGCCGCGGCCGCTCGTCGTGGTCGAGCGCGATGCCTTCATAGTCGTGATAGGCGAGGTCGTGGGTGACGAGCTGCGCCGTCTGGTTCAGCGGCAACAGGCCCTCGGCGCTGCTCGACACGGCGGTGCCGTCCAGCGTGTGGAGATGCAGCACGCAGATCGCGTCCTCGCGCACCTCGTGGATCGCCGAATGGATGGTGAAGCCCGCCGGGTTGATGCTGTACTCGCTCTCGGAGAGCTGGTTGCCGTGCAGATCGACCTTGACCAGGCTCGAGGCCGTGATCTCGTCGAACATCAGCCCATAGGGGTTGATGAGGAAGTGGTGGTCGGGGCCGGGCACGCGCGCGGAGATGTGGGTGTCGACCAGATCGTCCCAGCCATACAGCGCGACGAGACGATAGCAGGCGGCGAGATTGATCCGTTGCTGCCACTCGGCCTCCGTCATGTCAGACGGCACTTCCTTCAGGCGCGCTTCCGCTGATGACATGGCATTTCTCTCCGAACCCGGTTGTTTCGGACAGGAGCCTAGTCTTGCAAACGGCTGGCAGCAAGGTGACGAGATCGCAGCAGCCAAGCGTAGCCCGCATGGAGCGCAAGCGGAATGCGGGTGCCTCACGAGCGGTCCCTGATTTCGCTCCGCTCCATCGCGATCAAGAGAGAAAATTATTACGGCGCCGGGATGGACAGCAGGCTGGAAATGCTGCGGCCGCGGATGTCGTAGACGCGCGCGAACACCACGTCGTCGCGCTTGATCTCGACCATCACGGGCGCGGTGAGGCCCTTGCAGTAGAACTCGCCGAGCGTCATGGCGAAATCGGCTGCATGGGAATCCCAGCCGATGGTGAAATCGGGGCCGAGAGCGACCTGGGCCGGGCGCTGCGGACCGCACACCGCGACCTTCCACTTGCGATTGCGCGGCGGCACTTCCTGGCGCTCGACCAGTTGCTCGCGCAGGCCGTCGGAGGCCTGCTTCAGCGCCAGGCCCCAATAGTCCAGCATGAAGCGGTCGTCGGCGGCGCGCACGGTGCCGGCGATGTGGTTGAAGTGGGTGTATTGATAGGGATGCAGGCGGATCATCTCGGCGAGCGGCAGCGCCAGGCCGAAGCAGAAGAGGGCGAGCATGGCCGGCTGCCAGGCGCGATGCTTGGCGCGCAGGCGCTCCATGGTCCAGGCGAAAGCGACGCCGCCGAGCACCGCCATCGGCGGGATCACGAACACGAAGTGGCGGATGCCGTTGTAGAGCGCCGGACGCTTCACCATCGCGATCGCGAGTGGCAAGGTGGCCGCCAGCATCACCATCAGCAGAATGGTCTTGCGGCGTGCCGGAACCTCGCGGCGCGCCAGCATGGCGAAGGTGCCGACCACGCAGCCTGCCATCAGCACCAGCATGACTTCGGGCAGCTGCAGCGCGAACAGCGTCGGCAGATACGACCAGGGCATGTCGGGCACGGAGACGATCGCGCCGTCGAACATCTCCTTCCAGGGCTTCTCGAAGAAGTGCGAGAAATAGGTCAGGGCCTCGAATGGATTGCCGGGCTTCATGATCGACCACGGCCAGATCAGGCCCATCACGAGGTAGCCGAGCGCGAGGCCGGGCAGCAGCACATAGACGACATGGGCGAAGCGCCTGATGGCCTCGCGCGCGCCTTCGGTGCGCAGTTCCTCGAGGAACAGCGGGACGAAGCCGATCATCGCATAGACCAGCGCGAGCCCGCCGAGAACGCGCGTGCCGAGCGAGAGGCCGGCACCCAAGCCGACGATCAGGATCGTGCGCGGCGATGGTTGCGGATATTCCTCGGCGAGGCGGACCAGGCCCAGCATCAGGATGATCATCGCCACCGCGAACGGCGCATCCTTCGGGTTCATGAACATGTGGCCGTAGAAGATCGGGCATAGCGCGAGCAGCAGAAGCGAGGCGAGGCCCGCAAGAGGTCCACCGATGCGGCGGCCGAGCCGCCACGTCACGGCAAGTCCGATCACGCCGACGATCGCGCCGACCAGGCGTCGCGTCTCGAACAGCTCGAGCGGAATGACCTTGTGCAGCAGGGCGGCGATCATGTCGAAGCCGCCGCCATACATGTAGAGGTTAGCGAAGGAGAGGGCCGATGTGTCGCGGAAACCGGAGCCGTACATGCGCAGCAGCAGGTCGGCATACTCGGCGTGGGTGTAGTCGTCCCAGCCGAGACCGTAGTCGCGGAAGGTCAGGCCTGCGATGACGGCGACGGCAGCCAGCACCAGCATGGCGAGATCGTCGCAAGTCCGTTCGACCGAGCGCCGAACAGGCGTGTCGATCGCCGAAGTCGTGATAGATGTCATGGCTATTGGTGACCCGGAATCCCCTCGTGGCCCTGCTGGTGCGCGCGGGCCTGCTCCCCGGAATCCCTATAGCGCAGTTCCATTACCAAGTAATTGGGCATTATGGCTAAATTCCTGATGCGACGCAGCAATTTCTGGCCCACTGGAGCCCCTGAGAGGTAGCGGACCGTTGCTGAAGGGAATGTGAATAAGTCCCTGATATCCTTCCCTTGGGAACGTCGGCGGCAATTGGTCATTGGCGAGGAACGCGGTATGACGGTATTGTGGCGTAACGGGCGTCGCGCATGGATGCGCGGCCGGGGGTGTGTTCGATGAGCTTGGCTTTGTTGATTGCAGGGATTTTCGCCGTGGTGGCGGGCCTCCTTGCGGTCGCTTTTGGCTATTCGATCAGGGATTTCAGCCTCGGCAGCACCGTCATAATCTCCGGTACGATTGGCGTCTGCTCCGGAATGTTACTGGTCGGCCTCTACGTCGTGCTGCTGGAGCTGCAAGCCATCGCTCGCCGGTTGGCCGGCACGGCTGCAGCATCGGAGGTTCGGGTCAGGCCGGTGTTGCCGCCCGGGCTGGCCTCGCCAAGCGCGCCTGCTGCCGCGCCGGTGCCTGTTGCAGCAATGCGTGTTGAGCCGCAGCCATCGCCGGCCGCGCCGCCATGGCAGGACGATGCGCCCGCACCGGCGCTTCCGCGTGAGCGCCCGCGCGCCGACGTACCGGCCGAGTCGGAAGCGCCGCAGCCGCCCGCGGCCCCGGAACCACCGCGCCGGCGCAACCTGTTGTTCGCCTCGAGCTCGCGCAAGGAGCGCGAGCGCGCCGGGGCCAAAGAGACCAAGGCAGCCGAGAGCGTGCCGCCGCAAGCCCATGCCGAGCCCGCAGAGGCTGCCGCGCCCGAGGCTCCGCCGGCGAGCTTCGACGACGCCTGGCCGAAGCCGGACCGCGCGCGGCCGCCGGAGCCGCCCGCCGCGCGTCGCCCGCCGCCACCGCCGCTGCGCCCGTCCTCGAGCTTCGAGCCGGTTACCCCCCAGCCCGCCGCCGCAGCGCCCGCACCCGAGCCACCGCCCGGACAGCCCCCGGTGACGGTGCTCAAATCCGGCATCGTCGACGGCATGGCTTATTCGCTCTATTCCGACGGCTCGATCGAGGCGCAGATGCCGGAGGGCATGATGCGCTTTGCCTCGATCGACGAGCTGCGTGCCCATCTCGACCAACGCGGCTGAAGGCCTTTGTTGGAGGCCGTGGCGTTCAAGTGAGACCGCGCCCTTGTTGTCGCGGGATCAGTGATCGTCTCATTCGCCAGTCGTGGTATTTCGGCCAAACGTATTGTTGACAGAGATTACTTCGGTGGCGCCAATGCAACGCGACGGAATCGGATTGAAGAGAGGTCGCCCCCATGTCGGATGCCGCCGGCAAAAATTTCATTGAGCTGACGGCGAACATCGTCTCGGCCTATCTCAGCAACAACCCGACGCCGGCCGCCGAGATTCCGAATTTGATCAGCCAGGTGCACGGCGCGTTGACGCGGGTGTCGTCGGGGCGTGTCGAGGCGCCGCTCGAGCCGGCAAAGCCGGCGGTCTCGCTGAAGAAGTCGATCGCGCCTGACTATCTGGTGTGCCTGGAAGACGGCAAGCGCTTCAAGTCGCTGAAGCGTCATTTGCGCACCCAGTACAACATGACTCCCGAGCAGTACCGGGAGAAATGGAGCCTGCCCGCGGACTATCCCATGGTCGCGCCGAACTACGCGGTGGCGCGCTCGCAGCTGGCCAAGAAGATGGGCTTGGGACAGCAGCAGCGGAAGAAGGGGAAATAGCTTCCTAGGAAGCCTCCGCGAGTGCCTCTTTCGCGTCGGTCTTGATGCGCTCGACCATCGAGCGCAGACCGTTGGAGCGCTGCGGCGTCAGATGGTCGCGGAAGCCGAACTCGTCGAACACCGAGATCGCATCGGTGGCAAGAATCTGCTGCGGCGTGCGGCCCGAATAGAGCGCGAGCACGATCGCGACCAGGCCGCGCACGATATGCGCATCGCTGTCGCCGCGGTATTTCAGGATCGGCGTGCCGCCATCGCGCTCGACCAGCTTCTGGAGCCAGACCTGGCTGACGCAGCCATTCACCTTGTTGGCGGCGGAGTGTTCCGCCTCGGGCATCGGTTCCAGGGTGCGGCCGAGCTCGATGACATACCGGTAGCGGTCGTCCCAATCTTCGAGCAGCTCGAAATTGTCCCTGATGTCATCGATTGCAGTCATTGATGGCCCGTCGTTTCTCGCCTGCCGCCAATATAGGGGTGAGGGCTGTCGAAATCGATAGGATTCCAGCCCTAATTGGCCGTCTCCGGGCCGTGCCATTCCAGCGCAAGATCGTCCTGGGTCAGCGTGTCGCGCGGCGGCTCGGTGGTCACTGCATCGCCTTCACCGGCGACCGTGATCGAGCCGGTGTGGTCGGGCGCCTTCTTGGTGTCGTTCTTCTCGTTGGTGATCTGCTCCTTCTTGTCGTTGATGATCTGGTAGATCTTGCGCGCGCCGTCCTGCGCCCGCTGGCCGATGATGGTCGCGGCTTGTCCGCCGACCTCGCAGGCCGCCGGCTGACGCTTGCAGAATTGGCTCATGTCGGAGACGGCCGCGGTCGCGGCCTGCACGGCGTCGGCAGCGCCGATATTCGGCAGCTTCTCCGATTCGGGCGTCTTGTCCCGCGGCAGGAGCACCAGCACCAGCCCGAGCCAGAATGTGATGCGGAGCAGAAAGCGCATCTTGCGACCTGTCTGTTGGATCTGGCCCGCGGCGATCCCCGCGCGGCGCCAGCGGCCTAGCAACTCTCGATAGATCGCAAGTGATTGCCTTGAGCTTAATTCGCAGAAAATTTACGCAGAAATCTTCGCGGATCGAGGCCTCGTGAATTTTCGATTGATTCCGGCCACCGTGGTTGTCCGGGCGGCATCTCCACCAATTCGAAACCATGAGCGGGACGGCGAAACCCTGTGTTCACCATCCCGGCCGAAGACGCCGCCAAATCGTCTAAAAAGCCGCGTGACGACATCGTGTCCGGCAGCGAGCCGATCGGCCTTAGCACTCGTTTAAGGTCGCTCTGACACGGTGCTCAACGACAAGGAGGCGTTCCGGCGCGTCTTCTCGACGATTGAGCCGAAGCGCGAGACCCGTGACAGTTTTGAGTATCATCCGCGATTGTCTCGATGCGCTGCTGCATCCCTCCGCGCGTTCCGACGCGCTGACGCGTGCGCGCCATCGGGCCTTCATGGCGCCGCGGCTTCTCGGAAGCCTGGCCGCCTTTGCCGCATTTCCCGTTTATCTCGTCCTGCGCGGCGCGCCGAGCGCGATCGAGGTCGCTGCCTTCGCCTGGCTGATCGCGCCGATCCTCTTGTCCTGGTTCCTGTCGCGCACCGGTCGCTACGAAGGCGCCCATGTGCTGTCGTCGCTGGCGCTCGCCGGCCTGATCATGGCGATCGCGGCCACCACCGGCGGCATCGAATCATTCGCTGCGATCTGGCTGGTCGTGGTTCCCCTGGAGGCCGCGCTGTCGGCCTCGCGTCGCGTCGCCGCCTTTGCATCGATGCTCGCGCTGTCCTGCGCGGGCCTGTTGATCCTGCTCAGCCAGGTCGGCTGGCTGCCGGCCGGCGAATTCGGAAGCGCGGAACGCGGCGTGATGATGGCGTTCGGCGTTGCTTCCGCAACGCTCTATGCCGCGGGCCTCGCCTTCGGCGCCGAGTCGCTCGCCCGCACCAGCGTCACGCTGCTGTCGCGCGAGGAGGAGCGCTATCGCCTGCTGGCGCGCAACATGAGCGACGTGATCTCGCGGCATCAGCGCAATGGCGCGGTGCAGTTCATCTCCCCGGCGGCGGTAGCCATGCTCGGCGTGCCCGTCGCCCAGCTGCAGGGCCACGGCCTGTTCGATCGTGTCCATGTCGCCGATCGTCCGGCCTATCTCACGGCGCTGTCGGATGCCGCGCGCGGCGAGGTACGCAGCGTCGAATTCCGGCTGCGGCGCGAGCCTGATGGCTCCGAGCGTGGTCAGGTCGACTTCATCTGGGTCGAGATGCGCTGCCGGCCGTTCGATCAGGATCTGAGCCGGGATCTCACGCGCGAGGCCGAAGTCGTCGGCGTGATGCGCGATATCACGGATCGCAAGCTGTCCGAGCAGGCGCTCGACCAGGCGCGCAGCGCGGCGGAAGCCGCCGACGCTGCCAAGACGCGCTTCCTCGCCACGATGAGCCACGAGTTGCGCACGCCGCTCAACGCCATCATCGGCTTCTCCGACATGATCGCGCAGGAGCAGGCCTTGATGCTCGCCGCGAGCCAGCGCAAGGAATATGCGGAGCTGATCAACGCCTCCGGCCAGCATCTGTTGTCGGTCGTCAACGGCATCCTCGACATGTCCAAGATGGAATCGGGCAATTTCGAGATTTCGTCGGAACCGTTCGCCCCGCGCGCCGCGCTGATGCATTGCTGCAACCTGCTGGCGCTGAAGGCGCGCGAGAACGGCATCGATCTCATCACCGATGCGCCGCAGGATCTGCCCTTGATGACCGGCGATCCCAGGGCCTTCAAACAGATCGTGCTCAATCTCGTCGCAAATGCCGTCAAGTTCACCGAGCGCGGCGGTCAGGTCACGGTGTCCGCGTCCGCATCCGCCGTGCAGCTCACGCTGCGCATCAGCGATACCGGCGTCGGCATCGCGCCTGACGATCTCAAGCGCATCGGCGCGCCGTTCTTCCAGTGCGGCAAGACCTATGAGCGTCGGCACGAAGGCACCGGCCTCGGCCTTTCGATCGTGAAAAGCCTCGTGACGTTGCATCTCGGCGAATTGACGGTACAAAGCAAGCTCGGCGAGGGCACCGCCATCACCGTCAAGCTGCCGCTCGTCTATACGCCGCCGCAGGCGAAGCCGGTCGAGAGCAAGATCGCGACGCTGACGCCGCTGCCGCGTCATGAAGTTCAGGACCAATCTGCTCTGGTGAAGAAAAGTGCCTAGAAAGTCTGCCAAGGACGAAGCCGCTCCGCGCCGCCGTGGTGCCAAAGCCGCGGTCGTGGATGTCGAGACCGAGCGCAATCTCGTGATGCGCGCGCTTTTGCACAGTCCCAAGGACACGCTGGCCGGTCTGGTCGCCGCAGCCGCCGTCAGCGCCATCGTGGCGAACGCGCTCTTTCTGCAGACCGGCCGGCATCCGGCGCCGATGTTCGGCACCGTAATCAATCTCCCCGCGCCGTCGCCTGTGTCGCTGTCCAGTCCCTTGCCGCGCCCGCGCCCCGTCGGCGCCGATACGTCGCCGCTCGAGCCCAAAGCCACCGAGTTCCGCGTCGAGCCGAAGCCGGCTGAGAGGACGTCGGAGAAGTCCGCCGAGACGACGGCGTCGACGCCGCGCGGGGGCGATCCCATGACCAATCTGGTCATCAAGTCGACCACACCGACGGCGCCCGCCGTCGCCATCGCCCGTCCGCCGGCGCCGATCCCGGTGCAGCAAAGCCCGGCCGCGCGTCGCCTCGCCGGCGTGCAGCGCGCGCTCGCCGAATACGGCTACGGGAATTTGAAGATCACCGGCGCCATGAACGGCGAGACCCAGGCGGCGATCCAGGCGTTCGAGCGCCAGCACAAGATACCCGCCACGGGCCAGGTGTCAGACCGCCTGCTGCGCGAGCTTGCTGCCGCGATCGGTCATCCCGTCGAATGATCGTCGTCCTAGACAAGGCTCGAGGCCCCCAGTTTAGGAGTTTGAATCCCGGGTGTCTGGTGGTGGCGAACGTGTCCGAAGATAGATTGAAGGCTCTGCGGTAAATCCTATCCCGGGGCCAACTAGCGATCCAGCCGCCGCCTCTGTGCCCGCATGCGTCTGATCTCCTCGTTCAAGGCTTCGAGTTTCTCGTTGCGCTTGGTCGTCTTCGACTTGGGAACGTCATCCTTCTGCCTGAGCTTGTCGAGCGCCTTTTCTACCGAGAGCTTCTTGGTGCCTGCCATGGCTTTGCTCCTAGTCTCTGCGCCGCTGTCTCAGCGGCGAACAATGATGGGTATTTCCGCCGGCAGCCCACGGGCTTTCGTTCGGCCGTCACAACGCGAACGGCCACTGCGGATGGTTGTTGAGCCGGCTGGGCGACGGCAATCGTCTGCGCCACCGGCACCGACAAGCACGCCAGCATACGAACGGTCGCAGGCATCATGCCCCTCACACTTGGCAGTCGGCTGTCGATTGCTCGTTCGAATCCAACAGGCTCTGCCGCGGCGAGCTTGACCTATGTCAACGTGCGTTAAGTCAGGGTGCGTGAGGTCGTGAAGGCCCGACTAGGCAGGCTGTCGCCGACCGAAAGCGCTTGTCTCGGTCTCTGGCCGCCGGCCGCGGGCTCAGCCGTCCTCCTGCAAATCCAGGGCGCCAGCGGTTATGCGGTACACGGCCTAGCACTGATGACAGCTCTGGCCTATCGTGCGCTCATGCGTTTGAAATCAAATATCTGGGTCTCAGCTTACCTGCGGCGGTGCCAGACCGAAGGCGTGTTCGGCGCGGTGCGCCGTCGCGGCGCCGAGGAGGCGGGCGCGGTGTTCGTGAAGGTGTCGCTGCTCGACGGCAACGCGATGCTCTATGTGCCGGCGCCGCAGACCGTCTACGACGAGGGCCGGCCGGTCGATCGCTTCTTCGTGCCGATCGCGCCGCTGCCCGTTCCTGAGCCTGCCGTCGAAGAGCGCCTGACCAAGGAGCTCCGTTTCGACCCCGATGCCTGGATCGTGGAGACCGAGGATCGGGCGGGGCGGCACTTCCTCGATCTGGCCAAGAGCTGACTTGCGCGCGGACTCATTAAGCCGCAGCCGCGACCCGCCTGATCGACGCCCATTGGCATGCCATGCTGATCCCGCGGAATCCTGCCCAGGCGATCAGTGCGCTTCCTAGCTCTCGGACGATCCGCCGCTGCCCGTGCGCACGGCCGGGCTCGAGCCGGGCTGCACGCTCGGCCGCGACTGGCTCGACGTGCCGCGGGCGCGCTGGCGCTCGCTGTCGTGCAGCGAGGGCTGATACTTGGCGCGCGTGACGGCGAGCGTCGAGCCGCGCCATGCGGCCAGCATCACCAGCGCGGAGCGGTCGCTGAGACGATCATAGAGCCGCGACAGCCGGTAGACCTCGTTCACGGAATTGCCGATCGCGGGCTTGAAGAACAGCAGGATGCGCTGAAAGTTCGGGCTCGGCATGTCGATCGCGCGCGCAGCCACCGCGAGCGCCTCGCCGCCCGCATCGTCGGCGATCTGCGCCGCGACTCGTGAGGAGAGGATCAGGGTATCGCTGAGCTCGTAGGTGAAACTCTCGACGTCGCCGGCAATCGCGGCCATTTCCAGGATCTGGATCGCGCGCTTGGCGTGCACGGTCGGAATCCGCGGCGCGGCCTTGAGCGGCGACTGCGCCAGATTGTGCAGGATCTGCGCACGTTGGCCCGCATCGGCGCGGAAGAACATGTCGTGGATCTCGGCCGCTTCCTTCGGCTGCATCGCCATGTCGGCGGCCATACGCGCTTCCGCATCGGTTGGCGTGCCGGCAGGCCAGGGGACGGGCGCCGGCTTCGGGATTGCGCGCGCGAGCGGCACCCTGCGGCCTTCTTGCGCCGCGACCAGCCCCAGCTTCTGGAGCACGGGGACGGGGGTCTGCGGATAGATCGCAAGCTTCGCCTTGACGGAAGCGCGTGTCGCGTCGTCGACCTGGTCGATCAGCCGCGTCGCAAGCTCGATGAATTGCCGCTGCTCGTCCTCGCTGTGGGCGCTGGCCTGGACATACAGATCGGTCAACACGCGCAGCAGCGTCGGGCGAACATCGACGCCCTCACGGCGGGAGAGTGTCATCAGCCCGTCGAATCCGGGAAACAGCGACTTGGTCATGGAGGCGTACGCAACTCGGGAACATCTGTTGCCTCAGCCTATCAGCGCTTCGTTTAAAGGCTCCTTAAGGAAAACGAAGTGTGAAGCAAACCCGCTCATTTCGACCGTTTTCCTGCGGCTCGCGGGACGGCGATTTCCTGCGGCTCGCGGGACGGCGACGGGGCCCGGCCCGTGCGGTTACGGTCCAATGCCCGTGTTTACATCCCGTTAACCATAAACTGATCCTAATGACCGTCATGTTGCAGGGGCGCACGCTGGTCGCGCGGCAATTGAGAGAGCTGACATGGGGACCATCATCGAATTTCCGGCCGGTCGCCGGGTGGGCTCGTCGGGGGACGTCACACCGCGCGCGGACATGGGAACGATTTTGATCCTTCCCGTCGTCCGCATCGAGCGCGAAGCGGACGAGACCAGCGGCGATCGTGGGCCGGAAGCGGGCACAGCGCCGGGGCGCCGTCGCCGTCGCCGCTAGGTTGCGGTTTTTGCAATGCCGGACTCCATCCGCCAGGTTCGCAACCTCGCATCGGCCATCCTGCTCGCAGCTTTGGGCGCGACGCTTGCCGCGTGCAGCGGCGGTGATTTCGGCCGCACCCGCGCCGACATGCGCAGCGACGACATGCACCGCTGGCTTGGCCTTGAAGCCACCGGCAGCCTCGGCCTGCAGGCGTCCCAATTCCAGCTCACCGAAGAGGAGCGTCAGCTTCGCGACCTCGCCTATCCCATGATCGAGCCGCCGTTGTCGCGACCGGCCTGGAAGAGCGTGTTCGGCGACTACCAGGCCTTGCCGTCGCCATGGCGCCAGAAGGTCGTGTTCGACCGCACCATGTACGGGCGCACGCTGATCGATGAGCCGCATCGCTCGCACGCCTCGCGCTATGCGCAGCTGATCGAGGACGTCCGCAACGACATCACGCGTTTTGAACCGTTCTTTGCCTCGGCGATCCGCGTCATCGATCTCGACAGGAAGCGCGAGGCCAGCATGGCGCGCGTTTCCGAGCTGTCGCCGAGGGAGAAGGCGGACGCGGTCGCGCGTATGCAGGAGAATTCGCTGATCATCCAGTGGGTGCAGCTATCCCTCGAGCAGCGCGTCTCGTCCTATCGCTGGGCGCTGGAGCGGCTGGTGATCCAGGCGCCAGACGGCATGGCCGCCGACGCCGATCGTCTGATCGGCGAACTCGCCGCCCAGACCGCCAATCCCCCGGTTCAGTCGCAACCCGCCTACGGCCGCGCCGTCGTGTCAAAGGGCTGAGCCTCGGCTGTTACGGCCGTCCTGGCATGGCGATCGAGGAACTCGAACGGCCTGCGCCGGGAATCGTCTGTCACGTCCTCGCGAAAATGGTACTCGACCTGATCGCCGCGGACGTCGATCTTGCGCAAGCCGTCGCGTTGCCGGCAGTCCCAGCAATGTGGTGTGCCGGCATAGAGATGCCATTCGACCGGAGCGCCGCCGCGCCTCGGGACTGCGAGTGTCGAGACAGTCCTGGGCCGGGGTCTCGGTATCTGCATCGCCCGTCAGGACCAGCCATGGTCGTGAGACATCTTCATTGACCAGATCGAACGGCGGCCGTTGCTGCGTCGTGATGCGGAAGCAGCCGGGATAAAGGCTCGCGACAGCCGCAAATTCGCTGCTGCCAACCCTCTTGAGCATTCCGCCATCCTACTGATTGGTGATTGTCCTTCCGGGCAATAGGGGTAAAATTATCGCGTTTCTTCAAGTGATTTCACCAAAAGGCCCTTCGAGATGAGCTTGGACGCCGCGAGTCCGTTTAAGAGCCGCCTGGATGTCACCTTCCCGCGACAAGTGCTGGTCCTCGCGGTCCTGCTCGGATCGACCGGGTCCGCCGCCGCGCTGACCAAGGAGGCGGCGCTCGAGAACTGCCGGATGAGCGTCGGCAAGCCGATCGTGCAGGCCTGCATGCAGGCCCAGGGCGGTCGCAAGGCCGGTGCCGATATCGAGGGGTGCCGCGCCAAGGCCAAACCGCAGGTTCGCGCTTGCGTGATCGCTGCCCTCAATGCCGCGAACGGACGCGCCAACATCGCCGTCGAGGTGCCGAAGGAAGAGGCCCCCAAGCTGGCGGCAGGGACCGCACTGCCCAAGGACTTCATCGCGCCGCCGCGCACCATTTCCGACATCACCGCGATTCTCGACAGCGAAAAGCCGAACGAGAAGCTGATTGCGGAACTGAAGGCGGATGCGGATTCGACGCCCACGGGCAAGGAGTCCCGCGAGGATCTCGCCCAGTTCTATTTCGATCGCGCCAATGCGCGCGCCCAGCTTGGACGGCTTGCCGAATCCATCACTGACGCCAACAAGGCCGTCGAGGTGGGACGCGGCGCCGTCAGCGCAAGCATGATGGGTCGCCTGACGCAGCTTGCCGCCCTGCAATATTCGACCGTCGGCGATCCAAAGCGCGCACTCGAGATCATGCAGAGGCAGTTGCGCGAGGTCGCCACCATGCCGGGCGCGAAGGGGTATCTGTTCAACGCCAATCGCTCGATCGCCGGCATTCTCATTCAAATGGGCGACATCCCGCAGGCCGAAGCCTATCTTCGCCGCAGCTTGGCCGGCATTCAGGAGGCTCGCACCAGCGGTCTCCCCGGATGGCGGACCTCTTATGCGAAGTTGGGGCAGAATTGGGAGGCGGAAATCGAGGCCGCCCGCGCCATGATCTTCGAGGCGCGCGGCCAGTTCAGCGAAGCCGAAGTCTCCTATCGCCTGGCCGAGCAGCGCAAGCGCGCCGGCATGAAGGGCATCATGGACTCGGATAATCCTCCCGCTGAAACCGTCGTCTTGCAGTCAATCGACTTCATGGTTCTGAACCAGGCGCGCATGAAGGCGCGGCAGGGCAGGCTCGCCGAAGCCGAGGTCGATGCGCGCCGGGCGTTGTTGTCGCGCCTGAAGGACACCGGCAAGTATAATCCGGTGATGCCGCGCTATGTGATGGGATTGGCCGGCGTTCTGGTCGACGAGGGCCGTTACGAGGAAGCCGAGCAGCTCGGCCGCGTCGCGCTCGAGATCAACAAGACGGTCGGCGTGCCTGATGACTCGCAGTCGACCGTGCAGCTGCTGTCGCAGCTCGCCGGCATTCTGAACCTGCGGCGCAAGAATGCCGAAGCGAACGAGATGTTCGCGCGGATCGACAAGGCTATCGCCAATTGGGATCCGCAGCGCCGCCAGGTCATCGAGCTCAATCCGGGGCGCATTCTCGCGCTCTACAATTCCGGACAGCTCGACGCCGGCATCGCCGCCGCCGAGCAACTGGTCAAGAAGCAGGTCGGGCGGGTCGGCGAGAACCATTTTGATGCGGCTTCGGCGCGCGGCACCCTGGCGATCGGATTGATGCGCGCGCGGCGCGATGCCGACGCCATCCGGGAGTTCAAGGCGGCCATTCCCATCATGATGGCGAACGCGAACGAGAATGCCGACGACGAGAACACCACCGTGGTGGCCGCGCGCAGCCAGCGGCTGCAGACCATCGTCGAGAGTTACCTGCTGCTGTTCGCGCGGGCCGAGGGCACCGGCGGCGCGGTCGGTGAGGAGACCTTCAGTCTGGCAGATGCCATCCGCGGCCGCTCCGTGCAGCAGGCGCTGGCGGCCTCCAGCGCGCGTGCGGCGGCAAAAGATCCCGCGCTGGCCGAGCTCGTCCGCAAAGAGCAGGATCTGACGAAACAGGTCAACGCCCAACTCGGCACGCTCAACAACGTCCTCGCGATTCCTTCGGCGGAGCGTGACGAGAAGGGGGCGCAGCAGATCCAGGCGTCGATCGCCGCCTTGCGCGGTGAGCGCGACAGGGCGCGCCAGGAGATCAAGCAGAAGTTCCCTGTTTACGCCGATCTGGTCTCGCCGAAGCCGCCGAGCGTTGCGGAGATCCGTGCGACGTTGTCGGACAACGAAGCCATGCTGTCGTTCTATTTCGGACAGAACGGCAGCTTCGTCTGGGCCGTGCCGAAGTCTGGCCCGGTGGCGTTCGCCGCCGTCAACGCCAGGAGTGGAGACATCGAGACCAAGATCCGCAAGCTGCGCGAGGCGCTCGAGCCGCAGGCGGCGATGATCTCCGACATTCCGCCGTTCGATCTCGAGCTCGGTTACGAGCTCTACGCGCTGTTGCTGAAGCCGGTCGAGAGCGGATGGAAGCCGGCCAAGAATTTGATCGTGGTGACCAACGGCGCGCTCGGCCTGCTGCCGCTGTCGCTGTTGCCGACGGCGCCGGTCGAGGTGGCGGCGGACGAGGATCCACTCTTCGTCGGCTATCGCAACGTGCCGTGGCTGGCGCGGACCCACGCCGTCTCGACGGTGCCATCGGCTGCCGCGTTGCGCACGCTGCGGCAATTGCCGCCGGGCAAGCCAGGCCGCGGCGAACTCGTGGCGTTCGGCGATCCCTATTTCAACAAGGACCAGGAAGCCGAGGCCGAAGTGAGCGACGGCAAGGTTCAGGTGGCCGATGTCGGTGGCAACGTCACCCGCGGCATGCCGCTGAAGCGCCGCAGCAGCCCGAAGCTCGACGGCGTCGACAGCGCCGAGCTCGGCCTCTTGCCCCGCCTTCCCGATACGGCCGACGAGCTCAAATCGATCGCGCTGGCCTTGCAGGCAGATCCCTCGAAGGTGCTGTTCCTCGGGAAGAATGCGACCGAGACCGCCGTCAAGACGATGAATCTCTCCGGCTTCAGGATTCTCGCCTTCGCCACGCACGGTCTTGTCCCGGGCGAGCTCAACGGCTTGACGCAGCCGGCGCTCGCGCTGTCGTCCCCGGCGGTGACGGGTGAGGGCGGAGACGGCCTCCTGACCATGGAAGAGATTCTGGGCCTCAAGCTCGACGCCGACTGGGTCATCCTGTCGGCCTGCAACACCGGCGCTGGCGCCGGCGCCGGTGCCGAGGCCGCCTCCGGCCTTGGCCGCGCCTTCTTCTACGCGGGAACGCGGGCCTTGCTGGTGACGAACTGGTCGGTGCATTCGCAATCGGCCCGGCAGCTGGTGACCGATCTGTTCAAGCGGCAGGCCGACGATCCAAAACTGTCGCGAAGCGAGGCGCTGCGGCAGGCGATGATGGCCTTGGTCGATGGTCCCGGTTATCTGAACAGCGAGGGCAAGACCGAGTTCGCCTATGCGCATCCGCTGTTCTGGGCGCCCTATACGATCATCGGTGATGGCGGCGTGCGTTGATCGACGTGAGAAGGTTGGAAGGACAATGATGCGGAATGTCTTGCTGGGGCTGGTTGCGGCGGGTCTCCTGTTTTCGGGAACGTCGCGGGCCACGCAATTGATCACGGAGGAGGAAGCCAAGCTGCCACCGCCGAAGGGGGCGGTCGCGGCTGACCGGCGTGGTATCCTGCGCGGTCCGAAAGTGGAGTTCGTCTCGCCAGGCGAATCGGTCGCCTCACCCTTGAAACTTCAACTGAAGTTCGAGTCGTTCGGCGGCGCCAAGATCGATCCTGATTCGGTCAAGGTGACCTTCCTCCGCACACCGAACGTCGACTTGACGTCGCGGGTCAAGCCGTTCGTGCAGGCTGACGGGATCAACATGCAGGATGCGGAATTGCCACCCGGCGATTACACCGTGCGGGTCGACATCAAGGACAGTGACGGGCGGCCCGGCACCGCCATCTTCACCCTCAAGGTCGCACCGAAGTGACGTGTCCTTACTGCCAGGCCGAGAATGCGGATAAAGCGCTGGTTTGCGCGTCCTGCGGGCGCGACATCGCTGTCCCTGCGACGCTGATTGCGGAGCGCGACGATCTCCTGCGCAAGCGGGATCAGCTGCGCGACGAGCTGACGCGGGCCAGGGACGAGGTCGAAGCCCTCATGCGGCGCAGGAAGTCGCGCTGACGATGGAGTGTCCCTTCTGCGCCGAGACGATCAAGGACGAGGCCATCGCCTGCAAGCACTGCTCGCGCGATCTGCGCGTCGTGCGGCCGACGCTTCTGGAGATCGATGAGATCGTCGGCGAGCTGGACAGGCTGAGGCGCGACCTCGATCGCGTCAACGTCCGGCTCGAGCGCTACAAGAACCCGCTGCGCTATTTCGCAACGCATGCCTTTCTCTACGTCGTCACTCCGGCCGTCCTGCTGACGATCACCCATATTCTGATCACCATCACCTTCAACCTCTCTCCGATCCCGCTCCGGATCGCGTCGATCGTGGTCCCCCTGCTATTCGGGTTCGCAGCCTATCCCCTGCATCGGGTCTCGGCGCTGGGAGCGCTCGTGCTGGCCTTGCTGCTCGCCAGCGTCAGCATCCAGGCAATGCTGACCGTGACGGGCCTTCACGATGGCGTTCCGATCCTGCCGACGGTGTGGGTCGAATGGCGCGAAGTGTTCGAATACGGTGCAAGTATCCTGCTGGCCTTCGTGTCCGGAAACATTCTGGGAGTCGTGGTCTTCCAGGTTTTGCCGCGCGTTCTAGGCCAGGGCGGGAAACCCAATGCTTTCGCCTTTCGGCTGGCGCGCCTGCTCGGGCAGCATGTCGGCGAGGAGCAGCTCCGCCGCCGTGCGCGGTTGATCCAGGATCTGATGCAGACGGTCGGCCCGCTGGCCGGCGTCGCCGCGACGGCGGTCGGCTCGATCTATGCCGGCCTGAAGGGCTTGCTCGGATAGCAAGTCGCCGACGGGCGCTGTGGCCTCGGGCGTCAATCGTCCTGGTTGGACGGGAGCCGCGAGAAGCGGAAATTGCAATGGCTGGCGCCGCCGGCCAGCGTCTGCGTCCGTTCCAGATGGACGCCGCGCACAACGTAGGCGTAGCGCCTAGGCTTCGGTCGCCACAAGACGCGTCGTCTTGGCTAGCGCCACCTGACATTCGCAACGTGCAACGGGGGCGCACTGGCAGCCTGTGCGCGTCCAGGCCTTCTGCGGGTGCTTTTCGCAAACCCAACCCTGTCCCTCGCACACGCGGCAATTCGGATTGATCATTGCTGCCCTAGAAAAGCATTGAGGGGTATTTGCGCCTCGTACTGGCGAGCTTTTTCCAGAAGAACGTCTCGCAGCTGCCCCTTCGGCAGAAGCTCTGCCTGCGCGCGCGCTTCGCGAGCTGCCTCAGCGAGTCTCTCGCTCAAGGTCTTCTCCTGCCGAACTCTTCGTCGTACTTGGCTCATTTCGGCCTTAACGCAGTCGGCGTCTTCGGGTTCCTTCAGGGGAGGACGGCTCCGGGCCTGATCTCCTCGGCCTGGATTGGTGAGCCGAGTCGATAGTCTTACCCGCCTTGATCGCTGAACCACAGGAGCGGGTGATCGGAGCGTGGAGCGCCGCGACCGGGCCCCCGCGACCCGCAGCGTCCGTTGTCCACACCCACGATACGCAGTACCGGCTTGAGGATCCGACCTACCAGCCATCGATAATTTGCCAACGCGCCTCCGCGTCGCTTTGATCGCGGCATGAGCACCAAATCACGCGAAGTCATCTGGAGCGGCCGCATGATGGGCGCGGAAATCTCCGCCAAGCACGCCCGTGAAGAGGCGAAAAAGGCCGTGCGTGAGGCCGACCGGGCCGAAGCTGAAGCCTGGTCGGTCCGCATGGAAGGTTACGGCGGTCCCGCGCAGCCGTCGCCGACGGTGGCGCAATGTCTCAACGGCGGCCTGGGCTGGCTCGAGGTCGAGTGCGTCAGATGCAAGACGCGCGCGAGCCTGCCGCTCGACGCGATCCGTCGTCCGCGCGACACGCCGATCTGGAAGCTGGAGGCCTCGCTGAAGTGCCGGTCATGCCGGAAGGGACGGTCCGCGCCGCCCGTTCACATGATCAAGCTGACCGCAACGCGGAGCATCACGCCCTACAAATGGGTGCACCCGACCGAGGAGCGTTAGCACCGCGACCGCAACGCCATGCTGAACCATCGCCGGCCGCCGTGAGCGGTACCATTGTGTGTTCGGAAGGAACATTTGCCGAATGCGAAGCGTTTGGACCAATCCCTCCCTTGAGTTCGATCATGCAAATGACATCCGGCGAAGATCCCCGCAGCCTCGAACTGCTGATCAACGCGATTGTCGATTATGCCATCTTCATGCTCGACATCGGCGGTGTGGTCAGGACCTGGAACAAGGGAGCCGAGCGCCTCAAGGGGTATGCCGCCGAGGAGATCATCGGCAAACATTTTTCGACTTTTTATACCCCGGAAGACCGGGACAAGGGTTTGCCCGAGCGAGTGCTGGCAACAACCGCCGAGACTGGCCGCTTCGCGTCAGAAGGCTGGCGTGTCAGGAAAGATGGCACCCGGTTCTGGGCGCTCGTCGTTCTCGACGCCATTCGCGACGAGGAGGGCGCCCTGATCGGATTTGCGAAGGTCACGCGCGACATCACTGAACGACAGCAGGCTCATATCGATCTCCTGGAGAGCGAAAGACGATATCGCCGCCTTGTTGAAGCTGTGGTCGACTACGCCATTTTTCAGCTCGATCCCTCCGGGCGGGTCGCGACGTGGAATCCCGGAGCCGAGCGCATCAAAGGCTATCGGCCGGAAGAGATCATCGGCCGGCATTTCAGCACGTTCTACACGCCCGAAGATCTTGAAAAAGAAGTGCCGAAAAAGGCCCTGGCGGAGGCCGCCGAAAACGGACGGTTCGAAGCCGAGGGATGGCGCATGCGCAAGGACGGAACGCGCTTCTGGGCCTCCGTCGTCATCGACCGGATTACCGACGAGAGCGGTGCGATCGTCGGTTTTGCGAAAGTCACGCGTGATCTCACCGAGCGCAAGCAGGCCCAGGACGAACTTCAGCGGGTCCAGGAACAGCTTGTCGCGTCCCAAAAGCTGGAGGCCGTCGGACAGCTCAGCGGCGGCATCGCCCACGACTTCAACAATCTGCTGATGATCGTCCTGGGAAACCTCGAGAACGCCGAACGCAACAGCCGCAACATCGGAGGGCCCAACCTCCACCGCGCGCTGGCGAACGCGAAGCGTGGGGCTCAACGCGCCGCGGCGCTGACAAGCCGGTTGCTCGCTTTCTCGCGCCGCCAGGCTCTCGATCCCAAGCCGATCAACCTCAACGGCTTCCTGAGCGGCCTGCAGGAGTTCCTGCAACGCACGCTGGGCGAACGTATCGAGGTGCAGACAGTCGGCGGCGCCGGCCTTTGGCAGATCGAAGCGGACGTGAACCATCTGGAATCGACCATCGTCAATCTGGCGATCAACGCCCGCGACGCCATGCCGAACGGCGGAAAGCTGACCATCGAGGCGGCGAACGTCTCCGCTGACGAAGACTATTCGCGTGTCAACCCGGAGCTCGCGGCAGGCCAGTATACCGTGATCAGCGTGAGTGACACGGGCTCGGGCATGACCCCGGAGGTTCTAAATCATGCATTCGAGCCCTTCTTCACGACGAAGGAGCCGGGGCAGGGAACCGGACTCGGTCTCAGTCAGGTTTATGGCTTCGTCAAACAGTCCGGCGGACACGTGAAGATCTACAGCGAGGTGGGGGAAGGGACCAGCATCAAGATGTATTTCCCCCGCTACTTCGGCCATATGCAGCCAGCGCCGGACGAAACCGACGAGTTCATGGCGGAAGGCACCAGCGTCGAGACCATTCTCGTGGTTGAAGACGATGCCGATCTCAGGGGCTACGTTTCGGATGTGCTGCGAGACCTCAACTATCGGGTTTTATCTGCCGCAAGTGCTCAGGCCGCTTTGACCATCCTGTTGCAGGAGGATCAGCAGGTTGACCTCGTTCTGACCGATGTGGTCATGCCCGGCATGAACGGCCGCGAGATGGGAAGGCGAGCGCAGCAGATCAGGCCGCATCTCAACATTCTCTACATGACCGGTTACTCGCGCAACGCCGTCGTTCACCAGGGACGGCTCGATAAGGGCGTCGATCTCCTGGAAAAGCCGGTCACTCAGGCCAAGCTGGCGCTGAAGGTGCGCGAGATGCTGGATCGACGAAATCCGGGTGAATGACGCAACGCCCGCGTGCGGGAGCACGATGATCGCTACAAGAAGAGATCGTGCGCGTGTGCGTGATGAAGGGCGGCTTGCTCCGCGCCTGGAGGGCCAATCAGGTCGGAGGCCTGGACGGGCGGCAGAACGTCGTTACCGGCTGTGTGCGGACCATGGTCAACGAAATCCGGTGCGTGACTACCATGGACATCAGAAACATCTGAAGCTCCGGAAGCCGCATTTTCATTCTTGAAATGAAAGGAATCTCCAAGCTCCGGCGCGGCTGTCTTGTGGGCCTGACGGGAGTTATCGATCGTTGGGTCGTCGGCTCCAGCGTGCTGGCTCAAACTCGCGTGCGGGTTTCCAGGGGCATCTTGAGACGCCTGGTGCGACTCGCGGTGAGATTGGTCGGAATTCGTGCCGCCCGCCGGCTTCGCCTCATCATCGGCATGCTGCCCGGCACCGGCTGGACGGCCTTGCGAACCGTGTAAATCAGGCTGCGTTTGCCCAGGATTGGAGCCGCCTCCCGTCGTGTCGTGCTTGGAATGCTGCGTGGCAGTAACCGGGCCGTCTTTCGATTCGTTCAAATCACGCTGCGATTGTCCGTGAGTGGAATCGTCGTCCGCTAAGTCCTGCTTTGCGTCCTCCTTGCCGTCCTGCTTGGCGTCCTGCTTGGCGGCTTCGCCGCCGTCCTCACCCTGCGAACCCTGTTGCGATTGAGCGGGATTGGACTCGTCTGCCACGCTCGCTTGCATTCCGTCATGTTCGGTATTTCCAAGCACGCCGGTCGCGGCCACCTGCTCGAAACCGCCGTGATCGATCGGTGCGTCGATGAATCCGGATCCGACATGCGGATTGCCGTTGCCGCCCGCGCCATCGTCGCGCGCATCTGCGCCGATGATCCGAGGGGTGTCGTCATTTCTGACAAGGGTATCGTTCAGGGGGGCCACGAAAGCAAATGCTTGATGGTCTGTTTCAGGATGCCACCAGGCGAGGTTGTTGGGGCTGTCGAGATTTGCAGCGACGCTGCCAAGCGAACTGACGGGAGAATGGGGGGTTGCCAGTTCGCCCGTACCGCTTCCCGTCGCTGATGCAAGAACGGTCAGGCTATCGTCAACGTTGGACGCATGCACGACGCTGTTGAGCAGGTCGGAAATCCAGACCGCGGCCGCCGTCATCATGAAACTACCGAAACTGCTCAAGGCAGGTCGTGCAGAGCTGGCCGACGGCAGTGTGATCGTGCTGAAGGCACTATCGACACTGGATTGGATGGCTTTGCTGGCCCGCGCCGGCGTCTCAGCGATGGAATTCTCGATGCGGCCGCCCTTGAATAGGGATCTGGCCGTCTTGTCCGAAGCGGACGTCGTCGTTTTGGGGCTGATTTTGAGGGTGATGACGCCGGCGCTGCCGTCCGGGGTCATCATCGTGAACGTATCGGTGGGCTCGTGGCCGAATGCGGCTGCGTTGGCCGGCTGAACGTCGTCCAGCGCGGCGTAAAGCAAAGCCGCAAGCGCGCCGATTCCGCCGTAAAGCCGCGACAGTGCGAACACTGCCATCTCGGCGCGGGTTCTGATCTCGAGCTGTGCCGAGATGTGATCGAGCCGCGCCTTGATGATTTCCGGGGAGACGTTGAGCTGGCGTGCGATCTGCTTGTTCGACATGCCGTAAGCGACCAGGCGCATGATCTTGCGCTCCTGGTTCGTCAGCGCCGCCGCTCCATTTTCATATTCGCCCAACGCACCATTTTTCTTCCGGCCGGCAGTCGTCCGAACGGGCGTGGGTGCCACCAGCCGCAGCGATTGCACCAAGGTTTCGGGCTCCTCGCGCATCGAAATCGCGCAGCAAGAACCCGCTGCGATGGCGGCGGCGAGGTCGCCATGGGCAACGGATGCGGTGTAGAAGACCAGCCGTGTCGGAATATGTTCGGCCTTGACGATCGCGAGCAAGTCAGAGGCCGTCACGTCAGAAAATCCGTCCTCGACGAGCACCAGATCCGGCGTCAAGGTCCGAACTGCCTTGAGGCAACCGGCTCCATCGAGACACGACGCGACGATCGCGAAGTCGCGCTCTGCCGCAAACAGCGAGTCAAAGCCCTGCAGAACGATCGGGCGCCGATCTGCGATCACCAAACGGATGGGAGCCATGTGCGCTTTCATCGCCTGCAGCTCAATGAACGCGTTTTGAAGTTCAGCGGCGCGCCACTTTCAAGAACAGCGCGGCAACGTATGATATCCCTCGGGGTTCCTGAGGAAAAGCCCCCACCTTCGGGAAGGTGCCACGAGAGCGCGCCCCGACGCCGGGATCACGGACATCCTGGCCGTTGATTTGCCCTCTTTTGGCTGGAGCCGGGTTGACAGCCCGGTCATCAGGGCCTTTATTCATGCTACGGGGAATTGCGATCTCCCCGCGAGGCGACATGCCAAAGAATCGCGTCCTGTTCACCAAGGGCGCCGCATGTCATCATATACCTCTATCTCACCCGACAAACTTTCCCGCCTGATCGGCACGGCAAACGCGCCGACGCTCATCGATGTCCGCGTCGACGAGGATTTCGCGGCCGATCCGCGCTTGATACCCGGCGCGGTCAGACGCTCCCATCTCGATATTCAGGACTGGAGCTCGCGCTTGACGGGGCAGTCCGTGGTCGTCGTCTGCCAAAAGGGGCAGAAGCTCAGCGAAGGAACGGCCGCGTGGCTCCGCTATGGCAAGGTGGCGGCGGAAGTCCTGGAAGGCGGCCATCTCGCCTGGACGGAAGCGAAGCTTCCAACAGTTCCGACGGACAAAATCCCGAAGCGTGACGGTCGGGGCCGCACGGTCTGGGTCACACGGGCGCGGCCCAAGATCGACCGCATTGCCTGTCCCTGGCTGATCCGGCGCTTCGTCGATCCGGCCGCCGTCTTCCTGTACGTGGCATCCGCGGAAGTCGAGGCCACGGCCGAGCGCTTCAACGCCACACCGTTCGACATCGAGAACGTGTTCTGGAGCCATCGCGGCGAACGCTGCACCTTCGACGTGATGGTGCAGGAGTTCGGTCTGTCGACGCCGCCGATGGAACGGCTCGCGGAGATGGTGCGGGCCGCGGACACGGCGCGGCCCGATCTCTCTCCGGAAGCTCCAGGCCTGCTTGCCGCTTCGCTGGGCTTGTCGCGCATGTTCGACGACGACCTCGAACAGCTGAATGCAGGCATGCTGCTCTACGACGCGTTCTATCGCTGGTGCCGCGATGCCACCAGCGAGACGCACAATTGGCCGACCAACAAGGTCAAGCGATGACGGATATGGCTGTTCGTTTTCGCTGCAGCGTGCCGCCGTCGCCCGGGGCGCGGCGACACTGACGGAACCGGGCGGGAGCAACACCGGGAGAGCAACCATGCCGAAGCAGATCGTCTCGTTTGCAGCTCTGCTGCTGGTTGGCGCCTGTGTCGCCATCGTCGGCGCAGATGGCCAGATCAGCCGGGATATGTTCACGCCATTCGTTTCGACCGCCCGTGCGGCGGATGGCGTCGACTGGCCAAAAATCGACGAGACGCTCGGCCGCAAGCCGGTCGTCTCCGACGATGTCCACCGCTACGGCTTTCCCCGCACGGACCTCTCCGTGACTTTGGACGGTGTGACGATCAAGCCGGCGCTGGCGCTCGGCGGCTGGGTGGCTTTCAAGCCCGCTCACGGCGGCGCCATGGTGATGGGCGACCTCGTGCTGCTGGAGAGCGAGATCAACCCGGTGATGGCAAAGATGATCGCGAGCGGGCTCGAGATCACCGCTGTTCACAATCATCTGCTGCGCGCGAGCCCGGCAACCTTCTACATGCACATCGCCGGACATGGCGACCCCGTCAAGCTGGCCTCGGCGATCCACGATGCGCTCGCCGAAAGCAAAACCCCGCTCACCGTCGCAGCCCCGACGAGCCCGCCGCCATTTGTCGATCTCGACACCGCGAAGCTCGACCAGATCATCGGCGTCAAAGGTCAGGCGAATGGAGGCGTGTACCAGTTCAACGTGAAGCGGCGCGACCCGATCACGCAAGAGGGGATGCCGCTGACGCCCGTCGGTCCGATGGGCGTTGCTATCGGCATCAATTTTCAGCCGACCGGCGGCGGCAAGGCCGCGATCACCGGCGACTTCGTTCTGACGGGCGACGAGGTCAACCCGGTGATCCTGGCGTTGCGGACACACGGCATCGAGGTGACCGCACTCCATAGCCACATGCTGGACGAGCAGCCGCGCCTGTTCTTCATGCATTTCTGGGCGAACGACGACGCGGTCAAGCTCGCCGAAGGCTTGCGGGCGGCGCTCGACAAGACGGCCAGCACCAGGAGTTGAGGCAAAGGTCGGCGGCCGTAGGCTGCATATTACGGTAACGGGGACAAGTGATGACGACGACAGCGACTGACATCGAGCGTGGAAATATGGGCGAGTTGGTCCGCTATTTCCTGCGGCTGGGCTTTCTCGGGTTCGGCGGACCTGTCGCGTTGGTCGGCCAGATGGAACGTGAGCTCGTCGACGGCAAGAAGTGGCTCACCAAGGAGCAGATGCGCGAGACCATCGCCATTTGCCAGTCGCTGCCGGGGCCGCTCGCCATTCAAGTCGGCATCTTGATCGCCTATCTGCGCGGCGGATTCTGGGGGGCATGGGCCGGTGGTTGGGCCTTCATCCTGCCCAACTTCGTCATCGTCGCTGCACTCGGCGCGCTCTATGTCCACCTCGGAGATCTCAAGGCCGTCACCGGAATCTTCTATGGTGTCAGCCCCGCCGTGATCGCCTTGATCCTGCATTCCTGCTATCGGCTCGCCAAGCTCGGCATGGAAGACTGGCTGCAATGGGCGATCGCCGCGGTCTGTCTCGCCGTGACCGTGATCCTGAAGGCTGAGGTCGCATTTCTGTTCATCGGGGCAGGGATCGTCGGGATTATCTATTACGGACACATCAAGCGCGCGCCGGTCGCTCTCCAGCTTGCGGTGATCCCGGCGGCTGCACCCGCGGCGATGCCGGCTGCGACGGGCTCGACGCTCGGCAAGCTGCTGCTGTTCTTCCTCAAGGCGGGCTCGCTGACCTTCGGCAGCGGTCTCGTGATCGTGCCGTTCCTCGAACAGGGGCTGGTGCAGCAATATGGCTGGCTCAACGAGCGCGAATTCCTGGTGGCCGTCGCGATCGGCATGATGAGCCCCGGGCCGGTCGTGATCACGGCGACCTTCGTCGGCTATCTGGTCGCGGGCTTCTGGGGCTCGCTCGTGTCCACCGTCGGCATCTTTCTTCCGTCTTTTCTGCTCGTCCTGATCGTGGCGCCCTTGCTGGCGCGGCATCGCAAGAATCCGAACGTGCAGGGTTTCGTGAAGGGCGCCTACGCTGCCGCGATCGGAACCATCCTGGGGGCGAGCTTCCTGCTCGGCAAGATCGCGATCGGCGACTGGCTGACCGCGCTGATCGGCATCGTGTCGCTCGCCGTGCTGTTCCGCTGGAAGATCAGCAATCCATTGTTGATCGCCGCCACGGCGGTCATTGGGCTGATCGCCTATCCGATTCTTCAGCCGGCCTGGGTGCTGACCGGCCTCAAATGAGGACGATGCGCACGGTGAAATGGCTCACGGTTTGGGGATGTGCAGCCTCCCCATGAGATGGACCTCGATCCAAGTGCTGGTCACCTCGCCTGGGGAGAGCGAGCTATGGACGGATCCGTCTTTAGCGTTTTTGCGCTTGCCGCCCTTGTGGGCGGCTTCGTCAGCGGCTTTTCCGGTTTCGCGATGGGATTGGTCGTATCCGGTGTCTGGCTGCACGTCATCACGCCGATGCAGACTGCGTCTCTGATCGCAGGTTACGGCCTGCTCACGCAGGGCTATGGCATCTTCAAGCTGCGCAGGTCACTGGACTTGCGCAAGGCTTGGCCCCTTGCGCTCGGGACTGTCATTGGAATTCCCATCGGAGTGGGCATTCTCTCCTATCTGAACCCGTCCTACCTGCGGTTTGGCGTCGGTGTCTTGCTCATCGTCTACGCGATCTATGGTCTGGTCCGACCGGTGTTCGCCCCGATGAAGATCGGCACGGCCGCGGATATTGCGATCGGCATCGCGAACGGGCTGCTTGGCGGCTTGACCGGGCTCGGCGGCATCATCTCGACGATCTCCTGCCAATGGCGCGGCTGGCCCAAGGATCTGCAGCGAGCTGTGTTCCAACCCGTGTTGTTCGTTTCGTTCGTCGTCATTTCGATCTCTCAAGCTGCCGCCGGAAGCATCACGAAGGAGACGCTGGCGCTCTATGCCTTGGGTGTGCCTTTCATGGTTGCCGGCCTGTGGTCCGGTTTCCGGCTGTTCGGGAAGATCAATGACGAGACCTTCCGCAAGACGGTGCTGGCGCTGCTGCTGCTCGCCGGAGTGTCGTTGATCGCATCGACGCTTTCTTCTCTTCGCTAACTGTCAATGCGCGGAGAGGAGCAGGCACCGCCCCCGCACGGCAGGTGCGGCGCCTGATCGACGGAATGGCCTGAGATCACCGACTGTCGCGCCAATCAGAGAACGAAGACTTCCGCGCCTCCGCAATCATCGTTCTCGTCACACCAATGTCTGCGAGGAACCGGTCGTCGAGATCGAGAAGCTCGTTGTATTGGCGTCGCCGTTCTAGTCCGTTCAAAATCGCGAGCGGGATCTTCCAGAGCCAGCTCGGATTTGGAGAAGGGCGGTGGGTTGCGAGGGATGTGTCGGCCGGGCCGACGGCGCTATTGCAAGACATGTTTCACCTCCGTCGTGGAGCGAAACAACGCTTGGCTCGAAAGCTCGTCGGGCGGTTGTATGTGGCCCGAAGCCCGAAATTATCATGCGTCACCTTCGCCTACAAGCGATCCCGCTGTGCCGATTGCGACCACCTCGGCGCCGACCAGCAGCGGCTTCGCGGACGCGAGCCGCGGCCCGTGACTCGAGATGGAACGTTTCGGATTCGAGCGACTTCGTCCGTTCCTTCAGCCCGTCGCGCTCGAGCGCCACGCGCTGGTGCTGGTTTATCCGACCTTCACGATTCCGTTCTGTTCCTGGCTGCTGATGGGATTCTTCAAGGCACTGCCGGTCGAGATCGAGGAGGCCGCAATCGCCGACGGCTGCAGCTTGTTCGGCGCCTTCATCAAGAAGGCGGCCCCGCTGTCGGTACCGGCGATCCTCACGGTGGTGATCTTCACGTTCACCCTGCGTGGCTGTTGCCTACAACCTGCTCCTCGATCGCTTCATCGCCGGCATCACCGGCGGCGCCGTCAAGTAGCTGCAAGCGTTAAGACGCACACCGCGGTTGTTCCAGATTTAACCTTCTGCAGCGACATCAAGCTTAACCCGCGTCTTCGATTGCACCGGGATCACGAAAGGCTAACCTCTCCGCACCGGACATTGCCCTTGGTCCGGGTCCAACGTGGCGAAGCCGTTGCGCCAATATACTCGGCGCGGCGGCTTCGTTTGATGTAGGGCTTTTGCGCGAGCTTGATTTGAAAAAGCAGACGGATCACGAAACGCTCGATCTCATCGAGATGCGTCGGCAGCTCACAGCACTGCGTTCGCGATACTCGGACAATCTTCCAATTGTGTCGCTGTTGAACCGCTTCCTTGTGAAGGTCGCATTTCTGACCGAGCCAACAGATCTCGCGCACGAGCAGTATCTCCGATCGGAATTCGAAAGAACATTGACGAGGGTCCGAGAGATTTGTGCCCGGACAAAACCCGACTGAGCCACTACTGCCCAGGACTTGTCCCCGGTACCGATGTCTCCCTTAACTGCCGCCTATGAGCGCAGCTTAGCACTTAAATGGCAGCCGCCCGGTCTGCCGTTGTTCGCGAGTATCGGCGATCACGCACTGATCGCCGAGAACGACAATGGCACAGCGGCGAGAGGTTGAGGTTTCAAAAATCATACTCGTCAAATGTCGGGACTAGCGCTGAGACCATGGCCATGTCGGTGGCCGCGGCTTGCTCGCCTGCGGTCGCGCCGCTGCTGGCATTGGCTTGTGTGCCTGGGCGACATTGGTCGGCCGCGGACGCGGCACTGGGGTTTCGGGCACTGCCTTTGACTGTTCGGGACTGCCCTTCGGCTCCTCAGGGCTCACCTTTGGCTCCTCAGGGCTGACCTTTGGCTCTTCAGGGCTCACCTTTGGCTGTTCAGGGCTCACCTTTGGCTCTGAAGTGATGGCGATGACGCGCGCCAGCTGTCTCTGGCTTTCGTTGAGCCGCTCGGTAACCGCTTCGCTTTCGCGCTCCGCCTGTGTTTGATTAGCCTTGATCTGCTCGACGATAATGTTGTTGCGTGCGATTTGTGCCTGGCTCGCCTTGAGCTCGCTCGCGACATTTTCATTGTCGCGGACCAATTGTCCTTGCCTCATCTCGAGCTGTGCGACCGCTTGCCTCAAGGCGGCGAGATCGTGCTCTATCGGTTGGAGCTGCTGCGCCAGGTCGGGCGCCGGTGCGATCGGGGGCTGCGTGGCCTGTGTCAAAGGTGCCGGGTCTGAGCGGGCGATGGTTTCGGTATGAGCTGAGGACGACCACCATGCGGCGACACCGACGGATGCTGCCAACAGAGAACCGACGCAAGCCAGATAGCGCCAATCGGCCAATTCCTGAATCATTTGCCGAGGGCTAAACGTCCTCATGCTGGTCGGCGGCCCCGAAGGATTGACCCCGGCTTCGCGCGTCAGATTCGAAAGTTGCTCCTCCAAGCTCGCAAACATCCCTTCCGGGAGTTTCTCGTCCAGCGTAGAATCCATTGGATGCTCCGTATCAAACGCGCGGTACGACGATCTGACATTGAACGAAACGCAGAGATTTTTTGCAGCCGACGTCCCTTCGCAGGGATGAATCATGCGACCTGCTGCACGTCACACCCTCGTTTTTTTGAGGGCGCGCCCCTGAACTATTCCTGCTGTTTAACCCAGCCGACGAGGCAGAACTATGTTCTCGCCGGGAGAGGTACGAAATAACCGGGAACGGCCCGAGGCGAAGCCGAAGCTGGTCATCACCTCCGGACGCTTCCCCCACCGATGCGGAAGGCGAGTTTGGCGCGCCTGCTGGCGCGTCGTCCTTGAGGCGTCTGCGTCAATCCCTCTCTGTTCGCGCGGCCTGCAAATTACGGCCGGAAGGCTTGGTGTCCAGGCGGAGACCGCCCCTATCAGGCTCACCCGGCAATGGATCGAGGCGGCTTGTTCCAAGACGTCGTATCCGCTCAAGCGCTCACACCTGCTCCATCAGGCGGGCCAGATCGGGTCGTATTCATCGAGAAGACCTCCTCAAGTTCAAGGCGCATGGTGCCGTGGCATTCGCACGCCGCCGCTACGAGCTTTGATCGGTCGATCTCTATGTGGCCCCGCCGCTCGGATCTGATCGCTCCGGCGGCGCGCAGATTGCGCATCAGTAACGTCACCGTCGTCCGCCGCACACCGAGTATTTGCGACAGCGCTTCCTGGGTGAGCGGGAGGACATCGCCGTCCATGCGATCGCGAATGTGGAGAAGCCAGCGGGCCATCCGCGCCTGCGCCGGATGCAGAGCATTGCAGGCTCCGCTGCGTTGAAGCTGCACCAGCATTGCCCTGACGTGAATCTGGATCGCGCACCGGATCGCGGAGCTCTGGCTAAATGCGGCGTGAAATCGCGGTGCCGGGATTCGCGAGGCGAGACCTGCCGCACGGACGATCGCGGTGAGCCCCGAAGGTGCCGGTCCGAACACGGATAGAGTACCTATTGCTCCCTCCCGCCCAACTACGGCGGTAGCTGCCGTCTGGCCGTCCGCAAAGCCGACCATCAACGAGATGGCACCGCTATGTGGGAATAGGACATGGTCGACTGGGTCACCCTCTCGCGAGATCACTGCGTCCTGATCGAGCGCAATCGTCTCCAGCGCGGGCGCCAGCAAATCGAAGTCAGCCGGCGGCAGCGTTGCCAAAAGGCGGTTACCGATTGTGCCGACGCGCGTCACTTCGAGTGGCCCGCCGCGTTGTATCCGTCTTCTTCATTTCGCGTGTTGCGGACCGGCGGCGGCCTTAGCATGCGATTAGCTTCGCGAGGCAAACGATGATCCAGTTCGCTGACAAGTGCTCTCAATTGAAACGATAATCTGCTGCAAGACGACGTTCTCCGTTCGGGGCAGAGTTAGATGCAAGCGCTGCGGAGCGTACAAGTGCAAAATGGGTATGGGTAACACCGTATGGTTTGACGCGACGGCGTATGAAATTCCCGGATAGGGTTCGTTCAAACCCGATGTGAAAGGGGAAACGAAACCGAAGCAATGTGGTTGGACCGTCGGTTGGAACATTGAGCACACGCGTGCAAAAACATCGCAGCGACGAGCAGGGCAAGTTCCATACCTGCCCCGCGCCTGCCTTGATGATCCAGCTCCGTTATCCGGAACGGCGAAATTGGACTGAGATGAAGTTGATACGATGGGGTCGTGATACCGCGCCGCGCACGGGCGGGCCGCCTGTCACCAACGTGAGCAATGCGTCGACGCCTTACTGGCGCGGCTGGCTGAAGCCTGAGAGCCGCTGTCCGCAGATGATCGAAGGAGGGCGCGCCGGTCGTGCAAGGCGCCCGCGCTTTTCGTTTAGGGATCGAGTGAGCTGACGTAAGCCGCGAGGGCGATCATGTCGTCCTGCGACAGCTTCTCGACGGTTTGCTTCATCGGGGCGCTGGCGGCTCCGGATCGACCGCCGTGCTGGAATTCGTAGAGCTGGCGCATGATGTAGGTCGGCGATCTCCCTGCGATCGCCGGGATGGCGCCGCTGCCCTTCAAGTCTGGTCCGTGACAGAGACCGCACGCGGCAGTCGATCCCGATCCGCCAGTCTTCGCCAGCGTCTCTCCCTTCGCCAGGCTCCCGACCGGGACGTAAGCCGTGAATGTCGCTCGCGAGTCGGGAAGCTCGAACTGATCGACATTGTCGGGCATCTCGACGATGCGCTGGCCGAGCGGTTCGAGTCCGCCTTCCGGGCTCCTGACGTAAAACAGGCGCGAGGGTCCCGTTTTCGGTATCGTCTCCGTTTCGACGACCTTGATGATTGGTTTGCGTTTCAGCGCGGCGAAATATTCCGCCGCCGAGCGAATGTCGGCATCGGTCATGCTCTTGACCGAGGCCAACATGAATTGGGTGGACGGCCTCTGAGGGCCGGACATCGTTCTGGCTCCGCTTTTGAAGTCGGCAATCTGCGCGACAAGATATTCCACTGCCAGACCGGCGAGGCTTGCATTTCGGGGCCGCCAGTGCCCTCGACGCGATGGCATGATCCGCAAGCGCGAATGTCAGGTTTGCGTCCGTTCGCGACAATGTCCGGCATCGCCGGATGGGTATCAGGATGCCAGTCGGGCGCCACGAACAGATCGCGCGCCTGCTTCCAGCTGAACGCGGCGTTGCTGCCTGGAAGGGCGTTGAGCGTGTCGGTGGGCGTGGGCACCTGGACGCTCGGGTCCCACAGGAAGGCCCACGCTGGAAGTCCATCGGACCCCAGGGCGGCGGACGAGCCGACGCCACCTTGTGCGAAACCGCTGCCGTTGGGCGCAATCGCGACTGCCAGTGAGGTCCATGCCCACAACGAAATTCGATTCAGGAAGATCAAGACCATCTCCCAAGAGAGTGCCGATGCGAAAATCGAGGAGTTTCAGTGACCAGCGCCTTGTTGCCTGTCGGATGGTGCTCGCCGAAGCCTGCTCGTTCGTCGTCGGACAAAAAGCACGAGCTTCTTCAGGCTTTCGCTGAAGATCGCGAACAACATCATGAGCCACGTGGCAAGCGCAGCACACCACAGCAACGTCTCTACCGTCTCCGGCATGAACTCCTCCAAAAATGACTTTTCAAATACGCAGAAGATTGCCGAGCAAAATGCCGATCACAATGACGCTGATGAAAATTCTCAAGGCCGCCGCAACCCGGCTGGCCCCGGTCCCATTTCCCGGAAGCTTAGGAGGCCGATGCGATCTGCGCAATGTTTTCCACGGCGAGCAAGGCAGCAGCCAACATAGGGCAAGTTCTCGGACCCATTTCGAAGGTGCGTTCAAGGCCTTCGAGCAACCCCGTACAGCCGCCCTTGATAGTTCGGAAGCCCTCGTGATCTCATCACGGCAGCATCCATGCGGGCCCAAAAAAAACCGCGACGGATTTTCCGCGCGGGTCCGATGAGCTCTCGATCATGCCATCATGCCGGTGTTTTGCCCGACGTGTCAAAGCATTGGAAGCGGTCTTCTGCCGCCGCCGGGGGGCTGCCGATCGGACCTTCGAATTGACTGGTAGCTTCAACACCCCGCTACTGTGCATGGGGTTGTTTTCGGCTTTTGCTTTGAGAGCGTCTCGACGCCCGCGCTTCAGCGCCGGCCGCGCGGTGCTTCGGCCTTCGCCGGCGCTTCGGTCTGCGGCGCGCAAGTGGCAGCGGCGAGCGTTGCCTGGGCCTGCGGCATCAGGCCGGGCTCGGCGGCGAGCGCCTTCATCAGGATCAGGCCTGTCGTCGTCGGGGAATCGATGATCAGGCGGTCGGCCGCGGTGACCTCTTCGTCCTCGGGCAGCTCGTTGTGCTGCGCTTCCGTCATCAGGTCGAGCTCGATCACCTTCTTGCCGGCCGAGCGGTCGTTGATCGCGTAATAGGCGATCTCGTTGCGGGTGTAGAACGACACCGACGTATAGGCCTGACTCACCGGCACGGTGAGCTTGATCGGCCCGCCCGAAAGATCGTAGCGGCAGATCGCGAGCGCAAAGGCCGGATCCATGAACGGCATCGGCGAGGTCTGCGGATCGGCGAGCGGCAGCTGCGTGACGCCATTGAGCTTGGTCATCGGCGTCAGCCGCGAATAGGCGTCTTGCGTCGCGATCCGCGGCAGGGCCAGCACGCTGACGAGATGGACCACGAGGCCCAGCACCACGCCGGCGAGGATGGTGAAGGCGAGGCGGATCATGAGCAGCCCACCGTCGCGATGGCAGGCATCGGTGCGTCGCGCTTGGTGCGGGTCGCGACACCGACCGGGGTGTCGTAGAGGCGGAACATCAGCGCGTAGCGTTCGATGCCGCCGGTCGGCAGCCAGTTGCCGGCGCGCGAGCGCGCGGCGATGTGGATCTCGAACGAGCCGTCGGACTGGCGCACGATCTCCTGGCTGGTGAAGCCGTAGCGCTGCAGCGAGTTGGCGACGAGATGGCCTTTGCGGTCGTAGAGCGTCAGCGTCCAGAACCGCGCCGGCGGCGTCACGCCTGACACGACGACGTCGCAGCGGCCGTCGAGCGCCTTCTTCTTGTCATCCGTGGTTGCGGTGAAGGCGACGCCGTCACCGGTGCCGATCGGCAGCTCGCCGTTGCGCACGATGGTGGCGCGCGAATAGGGATCGACGTCGGCGGTGCCGGTGCGGGGGCGGGCGGTCCAGGCGCCGATGGTCAGCGCGCCGATCTCGGTGCCGCGCGTCGTCGTCATCCAGGTAGCGCCAACGCCGACCACGGTCGCGAGCAGGAGAGCCGTCAATATGATCAGGATCAGCCGCACGGGATCAGATCAGTTCTTGCGCGGGGTGGATGAATCCGCGTTCTCCTCCGCCGCATAATTCTGCGGGAAGGCGAGCGCGCTCGTCGACGACGCCGGCTTGACCGGGCCGCTGTCATCGGCTGCCGATTTGGTCGCGGTCTTGGCGGCGTCGTCGAGCATCTTCTCGACCCGCACCAGGACGTCGGCGCCGCGCTTGGTCAGCACCGGCGGCGGGCCGGGCTTGGTCTCCAGCACCTTCGGTGCCGCATTGGCCTGGGCGTTGGCAACCTGCTCGCGCGGCAGCTTCTGGCCCATGCCGACACCGGGAATTTCTCTGATCTCGACGCCCTGATGCGCCGCGACCATGATGTCGTGCCAGGTCTGCGCCGGCAGCGAGCCGCCGGTCATGCGGTTGGTCGGCGAATAGTCGTCATTGCCGTACCAGACCGCACAGGTGAAGTTACCGGTGTAGCCGACGAACCAGGCGTCACGATACGCATTCGTCGTGCCCGTCTTGCCCGCGGTCGGAATGCCGTCGAGGGCGGCGCGGCGCGCGGTGCCTTCGCTGACCACGTGGCTCATCATGCCGGCCATGTCGGCGGCGATATTAGGCGGAATCGCCTGCTTCGGCTTTGGGCCGTCGCGGTCCCAGCGCCAGACCAGATCGCCTGCGCCGGTCCGTACTTCGAGGATTGCATGCGGCGTCACCGCCTTGCCGCGGTTCGGGAAGGTCGCATAGGCCACCGCATGCTCGAGCACGGTGACCTCGTCCGAACCGATCGGCAGCGACGGCGTGTCGGGCAGCGGCGCCTTGAGGCCGAAGCGGCGCGCGACCTCGACGATCTTGGCCCGGCCGATCTTGGCCGGGTTCGGCGCCTTGGGTTGTTCCTTCTGGCCGATCGCGATCGACAGCTTCACCGGCACGACGTTGATCGAGCGCGTGATCGCCTGCGTCAGCGTCACCGCACCGGAATAGGAATGGCCATAGTTCTGCGGGCACCAATTGCCGATGCACACAGGTCCGTCGACCACGACCGAGTTCGGCGTGAAGCCGTTGAGGAGCGCCGTGGTGTAGACGTAAGGCTTGAACGACGAACCGGGCTGGCGATAAGCGTCGACCGCGCGGTTGAACTGGCTGGCGCCGTAGTCGCGGCCACCGACCATGGCGCGGATGCCGCCGTCGAGATCGGACACGACGGTCGCGGCCTGCGTCGCGTGATAGTCGCGGCCGAACTGGCGCAGCTGGTTCTCGATCGCGTCTTCCGCCGCCTTCTGCACGTTGGTGTCGATCGCCAGCCGAACCACGAACACGCGCTCGGTGTAGGACTTCGGGAAGGTGTCGACGAGCTTGCGCATCTCGTCGAAGG
Organism: Bradyrhizobium sp. Gha; assembly: GCF_900113735.1. GTDB lineage: Bacteria > Pseudomonadota > Alphaproteobacteria > Rhizobiales > Xanthobacteraceae > Bradyrhizobium. Next base: position 601,589 of record NZ_FOQM01000001.1, on the reverse strand, counting down.
CGTAGTCGAGGTAATAGTTCGGCGAGGCCTCGTCGCGGCGGTCGACCGCGAAGGCGGGGTTGCGGCGGGCGCCGAACACCTGGCCCTCGGTCATGAAGCCGGCATCGACGAGATTGTCGAGCACGACGTTGGCGCGGGCGCGCGCGGCGGGCAGGTTGATGTGGGGGGCGTATTTGGTCGGCGCCTTGAACAGGCCGGCGAGCATCGCGGCCTCGGCCAGCGTCACGTCGCGCGCCGATTTGTTGAAGTAGAAATGCGCGGCGCCGTCGACGCCGAAGGTGCCGCCGCCCATATAGGCGCGGTCGAGATAAAGCTTGAGGATCTCGTTCTTGGTCAGGCGCCATTCCAGCCAGACCGCCAGAAAGGCCTCGTTGATCTTGCGCTCGATGGTGCGCTCGTTGCTGAGAAACAGGTTCTTGGCGAGCTGCTGGGTGATCGAGGAGCCGCCCTGGCGGACGCCGCCGGCCTGGGCGTTGGTGACGAGCGCGCGCGCGGTGCCGGCGACGTCGATGCCGAAATGCTCATAGAAGCGGCGGTCTTCGGTCGCGAGCGTCGCCTTGATCAGGACATCAGGAAAATCTTCCAGCGGGATCGAGTCGTTATGCTTGATGCCGCGGCTGCCGATCGGGTTGCCGTAGCGGTCGAGGAAGGTCACGGCGAGATCGGACTTCTTCAGCCAGTCCTCGTCCGCCGTCTCGCGGAAGGCGGGGATGGCGAGAATGAGCATGAGCACCATGCCGCCGAGGCCGATGGTCGCCGCTTCCGACAGCGGCTCGATGAAGACCCAGCGCTTCCACCGCCCGACATAGAAGCGGTCCATGAAGGTCGAGTAGCGCTCGTAGAGCTCGCGGATGCCCTTGGCCGAGGAAAACAGCGAGGAGTCGATACGCGCATCGAGGTCCAGGAAGAAGTTCCTGATGCGACTCTTCCAATTGGATGGTGTGTTCTGGACCACCTAGAACCCTTGAGGCTCGCTGTGAAAGCGTTCAAGCACCCGGCCGGGCGGCATCGAGACGTCTTGCGGGATTGTTGCGGCAAACCCAAGGCGCCCGTTTCGCGTCCGAGGGGACTTGCTGTTGTTCTAGCCGAGCAGGGCTTATAAACCAATGGTCAGGCTCGCAATTTTGAACAACAGGCTCAATTGAACCCCGGTTCACTACGGGCCTTCCGGGGACGTTCCTTGCAGCCTGACGGCTCGGCGCCCTAGATAGCCCGACCGTAGCTCTTTCGAACCGTAATAGGCGCATGACCGCAGCTCCCAAACGACCTTCAGACCAGGATGGATTCTTCTGGAAAACCAAGAAGATGGAGGACATGTCGACGGCCGAATGGGAAAGCCTGTGCGACGGCTGCGGCCGCTGCTGCCTGAACAAGCTCGAAGACGAGGATACCGGGGAGATCTATTTCACCGATGTCAGCTGCAAGATGCTCGATTCCTGCACGTCCGGCTGCAAGGACTACGCGAATCGCTTCGACCATGTTCCCGACTGCGTTGTCATGACGCCGGCGAGCGTCCGGGACCTGAAATGGCTCCCGCCGAGCTGCGGCTACAAGCTGGTCGCGGAAGGGCGCGATCTCTATTGGTGGCACCCGCTGATCTCGGGCGATCCCAATACCGTGCACGAGGCCGGCGTCTCCGTGCGCGGCCGGGTCGCCGGCACCGAGGTCGAGATCCCGGACGACAAGCTGGAGCACTATCTGGTGCAATGGCCAGGGCAGGTGCCGAAACGGGCACGCCTGAAGCGACGCCCCAAGGACTGATGCGTCCGCTCTCCCAGATCAATTGTTCGGGATGACCGCGGTGCGGGAGGCACCCATGCGCCGTGGTGGCTGCCCGAGAACAACTTTGCTGTCTAGATTGGCGTCATAGGACGAATCCTTCGCGGCTTTGCGCCGCAACACGCTCGATCTGACACGCCCCGAGATGAACCAGTTCACACGGCAGAGCAGCCAGTCTGCCGACATCCAGACATTGCCCGACGATATCGCGGAGGAACTGACCCGCCTTCCGGGGGAGGTCACGAGCATCCGCAGTTCGCCGCCAGCTACGCTGTCATCGGATGAAGTCCGCACCATCGTCATCAGCCTGATGCTGACGATGTTCCTGGCTGCCCTCGACCAGACCATCGTCGCCACGGCGCTGCCGACCATCGGGCGCCAGTTCCAGGACGTCTCGAACCTGTCCTGGGTCATCACCGCCTATCTGCTCGCCTCGACCGCCGTCGCGCCGGTGTTCGGGACGCTGAGCGACATCTACGGCCGTAAGGCCATGATCATCGTCTCCTTGAGCCTGTTCATCGCCGGCTCGATCCTGTGCGCGATCGCGCCGAGCATGCCGATGCTTATTCTTGCACGCGGTCTGCAGGGACTGGGTGGCGGCGGCATCATGCCTGTCGTGCAGACGGTGATCTCCGACGTCGTGAGCCCACGCGAGCGCGGTCAGTATCAAGCCTATTTCTCCAGTGTCTGGATGGTCGGCGGCATCCTCGGCCCCGTCATCGGCGGCGTGTTCGCCGAGCATTTGCACTGGTCGATGATCTTCTGGATCAATTTGCCGCTTGCAGCCGCAGCGCTCGCGTTGTTGCTGCCGAAGATGAAGAAGATCCCGGTGTTCCACCGCAAGCGCAAGGTCGACTGGCTCGGCGGCGTGCTGCTGATGGCTTCTGCCGTGGTCTTCATGCTGGTGTTGACCTGGGGGGGCACGCGCTATCCCTGGCTCTCGCCGACCGTGCTGTCGATGGTGGGCGGCGCAATCGCGCTCGCGCTCACCTTCGTCTGGCATGAGCGCCGCGCCGACGAGCCGTTCCTGCCCCTGCCGCTGCTCTCGGGATCGGTCGCGCCGTTCGCGCTGACTGCCGGCGGCTGCGGCCTCGGCGCCATCACCGGCCTCACCGTGCAGCTGCCGCTCTATTACGAGTCGGTCTATCACCTCAGCGCCAGCGAGGCGGGGCTTGCGCTGATTCCGCTCGCCGCGGTCTCGACCTGCGGTGCGGCGATCGCGGGCCGCACCATGGCGCGCGCCAAGCACTACAAGCGCGTCGCCATTATCGGCACCTCGTGGGCTGCGATCTGCGCCCTCGGCCTGACCGTCACCACGCTGCCGCTGTGGGGATTGCTGACGCTGATGGCCGCGTTCGCGCTCGGCCTCGGCACGACCTTCCCGGTCTGCGTGGTCTCGCTGCAGAATTCGGTGGCCCGTCCGCAGGTCGGTACCATCAGCGGCGCGATGAACTTCTTCCGCTCGCTGATGTCCTCGTTCACGGTCGCAGCGTTCGCCGCAATCCTGCTGATTGCGCTCGGCGCCGACATTCCGCTGGCCGGCGAGCATCGCGCCGCTGGCAGCATCCCTGCGATCCCCACTGAAGACATGCGCCACGCCTTCCGTTACGTCTTCGCGGCCGCGACCGCGCTGATGACGACGGCCTCGCTCTGTCTGATCATGATGGAGGAGCGGCCGCTGGCCGGTCCCACCACGACGCATGCCGTCGAGATGGCGGAGTAGGCGGCGCTAGCCGCCCCGGTCGGAGTAGGCGTTTGCGTCGGCATTGCCCGCGGCGCCTTTCCGCCCCTCCGCTGCAAGACGGCTCTTCAGCCGCGCCAGCGCCTCAGCGGACCAGTCATGGATATCGGTGACAGCGACCCAGGCATCGACGTAGTGCTCGGGTGCATAGACATGGCCATAGCCCATCGGTGTGCCGTTCGCGACCGCCATGTCGAGCGCGAGCTGCAGCATCGTCACGATCGGATACCATCGCAATTCCGGCGACACGTCGGGCCCGCGCGGCGTCGACATCCAGGCCGGCGCCTGGAACGCGTCGCGGTAGTCAAAGAACGTGATCGCGTCGCTGGCATATTGCAGATAGACCACGCGCATCGGCCCCCAGGGCGCATCTGCGGGCACTATCGGCCCATTCTGGTTCATGAAGCGGACCAAGCGGCCGTCGCGAAACTCCGGCAGCCACGCCAGCGAGCCCGGATTGCGGTTCGCAACGATCGAGCGCCAGATGCGGCTCGCGAACGGCGCCCCGCTCCAAAGCGCGCCTGCAATGGGATCGCCGATGGTCTCGAACAGCTCTGCGGATTTTTCCGAGTTGAGGGCGCCGAGGCTCAGCCCATGCAAATAAAGCTTCGGCCGCCTCTCTCGGGGTAGCGTGGTCCAGTAGCCGTAGATCTCTGCAAACAAGGCGCGCGCCGCTTCCGCGCCGTATTCGGGCTGAAACAGCAGTGACAATGGGCTGTTGAGATAGGAGTACTGGACTGCGACGCTCGCGACATCTCCATGATGGAGATATTCCACCGAATCCATCGCGGCCGGATCGATCCAGCCGGTGCCGGTCGGCGTGACGACGATGAGGATGGAGCGCTCAAAACCGTGCTGCCGCTTGAGCTCGTCGAGCGCAAGCCGCGCGCGCGCCTGCGCCGTGTCGGCCCCGGCGAGGCCGACATAGACGCGGACAGGCGCCTGCGCAGTCTGTCCGGTCACGGCGCTAATCTCGGCTCGGGTCGGGCCGGAGGCAATGAACCGGCGATCCATGCGCCCGAGCTCCGTCCACTTCACCAGCGATGCCGCGCTACCCGTCTTCCCGGGGCTGGTCGGTTGCGGCCGCTCGGGCTCGAACAAGCCGTCGAATTCGCGAAAGGACGAATCGAGCGCGCGAAACGCCGTGCTGATCAGGAGATTGTTGGCGATCGACCAGAACAGCAGGCCTGCCATCACGACGCCGAGGACATTGGCGACCTTTCGCGGAATGATGCGCTTCGCGCCGACGGCGAGGAACCGCGAGACGCGCACGAACAGCCGGCCCAGCGCCAGCAGCACCACGAATGTGATCAGGGCGACGGCAGAGATCTTGAGCGGGTGGGCGGTCTCGACCGGTGGCATCTTCATGACGGCGCGGATGGAGTTCTGCCATCCGGCGGCGCGCCAGAGGCAGACGATGACGACGATCAGGCAGCCGGCTGCGACCAGCGCATTCGCTCCGGATCGCAGCTGCGCCGAGGGCTCGGGCAGTTCGAGATAGTGCCACAACCAGCGCCAGAGATTTCCGGCGAGGTAGCCGATCGCAAAACAAGCGCCGGCGAGGGCGCCTTGCGTGAGATAGCTCCGCGGGATCAGGGTCGGCGTCAGCGCGGCGGCGAAGAACAGGGCGCCGAGCATGAGCCCGACGCCGGACAGCGACTGTATTTGCCGCCGGACCAGTCGCGCCGGCTTCTGGAAGGCTCCTGGCGGCAACGCTATCCCCTGCTGTTGTCTGAAAACCCACTTTTTCGCGGCAGCAGAATCGTAAACTCCGTGAACACGCCGGGCTCCGTCGCGACGTCGATGGTGCCGCCATGCTGCTTCACCACGATGTCGTGGCTCATCGACAGCCCGAGACCGGTGCCTTGGCCGGCCGGTTTGGTGGTGAAGAACGGATTGAACATCTTCGCCTTCACCGCATCGGGAATGCCGGTACCGTTGTCGCGGATACGGATCTCGATGCGGTCGCCGCGGTCGCGCGTCGTGGCGGTCACGACCGGCTCGAAAGCGCCGGCATCGCTTTCCGCCCGGCGTTTTGCCACTGCGTAAAACCCGTTCGAGACCAGGTTCAGCAACACCCGCGTGATCTCCTGCGGGAACACTTCGGCGAAGCCCGCCGCCGGATCGAGTTCGCGCTTCACCGTGACGTCGAAATGCGGCTGCTCGGCGCGGGCACCGTGATAGGCAAGGTCGAGGCTCTCCTCGACCAGCGCGTTGATGTCGGCCGCCCGGTGTTCGCCACTGCCTTCGCGCGAATGCAGCAGCATGTTCTTGACGATGGAATCGGCGCGCTTGCCGTGCTGCACGACCTTTTGCAAATTGTCCTTCAGCAGCCCCGTCAACTCGTCGACATCGTTGCGGACATCGTCGCCGAGCGGAACGGGCGCAAGCACCTCGTTCAGCTCGTCGGTGAGCTCAGTCGAAAGCGCGGCGAAATTGTTGACGAAGTTGAGCGGGTTCTTGATCTCATGCGCGATGCCGGCGGTGAGCTGGCCGAGCGAGGCCAGCTTCTCGGTCTGGACCAGCCGGTCCTGTGCCGCGCGCAGATCGTCAAGCGATCTGGCGAGCTCCTGCGTGCGGGCCTGCACTTCGTCGAAGAGGCGCACATTCTCGATCGCGATGACGGCCTGGTCGGCGAAGCTGGTCACGAGCTCGATCTGCTTTTCGCTGAACGGCCGGATTGCGCGACGTGCGAGAACAATTGCACCTACCGTGCTGCCTTCGCGCAGCAAGGGCACACCGAGGAAGCTACGCGGATTGCCGCTCAATTCCTGGCCTTCGAAGAAGTAATCGGGGTCTTCGAGCACGTCGGTGACATGGACCACCTTGTCGCCGAGCAAAGTCCGCCCCGTGATGGTGCGCCTGTCTGGCCTGACCGGGAGATCTCTTACATATTCGACGAATTTGGCCGGGAAACCGTAGGAGCCCGCCCGGAAATAGCTACTGCCGGACTTGCGGGTAATCGCCGCCATATCGGCTTCGCATAGTCGCGCCGCCGATTCGACCAGCGTATCGAGCACCGCCTGCAGGTCGAACGCCGAGCGGCTGATGACCTTGAGCACCTCGGCAGTCGCCGTTTGCTGTTGCAGCGACTCGGTCAAATTTTCGGTGCGCTGACGCAATTCGCCGAGCAGTCGCGCGTTCTCGATGGCGATCACGGCTTGCGCCGCGAACTGGTTCAGCAAGGTGATCTGCTTCCGGGAGAAGGGCCGGTTCTCCTGCCGGAAGATCATGACGTTGCCGACGACGCGCTCGTCCTGGAGCAACGGCACCGCGAGCAGACTGCGCGCGCCGCCGAGATCGACCAACGCCCGGCGGTTCGGCTCTCGCTGCGATAGACGTCCGATTCCAGAAGGTCGATAATTTCGACGAACGGTTCGCCCCTCAAGAGGCGCGCCGGTGCGGTGGCCGGACCATAATTGAGAGGCGCCTTGCGCCGGAATTCTTCGTAGGCGGGAGGCAAGCCGTAAGTGGCGGCTGTGTGGAATTGCGTGCCGTCATAGGTATTGAGCACGCCGAAACTGGCGCCGCAGAGCTGCATTGCCTTGCCGAGCATCGCCTCGAATACGGGCCTGAGATCGCCATTCGACCGGCTGATGACGCTGAGCACCTCCGATGTCGCGGTCTGTTGCTCCAGGGATTCGGTAAGCTCCCGCGTGCGGTCCTGGACTTCGTTGAACAGCCGTGTGTTCTCGATCGCGATCACCGCCTGGTCGGCAAAGGTCTTGAGCAGGCTGATCGCCTTGTCGGGGAAATGGCCGGCCTCGCGCCGCGTCACGCCGATGGTCCCGATCGCAACGCCGTCGCGCAGCATCGGGATGACGAGGATGCTGCGGTAGCCGCGGGTCCGGGCCAGCTCCCGCATGGCCTCGGTCAGGTCTGGCTCGTTCTGCATGTCGCTGCGGAAGGCGTACTTACCGCTGGTTGCGACGCGGCTGTGAATGCCTGACGCCGACAGCGGCGCCGGGAAGGAGCTGAGCAAATCCGCGTTGCCGGCCTCATTGTCGGTGGTGAAGGCGGCGAGGTGCAGCATGCCGTCGACGACGCGGGTGACGGCAGAGGAATGTCCGCCGACCAGCGCCTTGGCGCTGTCGGAGATCGCCTGGAACACCGGCGTGACGTCGGCGGGCGAGGCGGCAATCACCTTGAGGATATCGGCGGTCGCGGTCTGGCGTTCCAGGGCTTCCCTCGTGGCGTTGAACAGGCTGACGTTCTTGACGGCGATCACCGCCTGGTCTGCGAACGTCTGCAGCAGCCGCACATGATGCTCGGGGAATGCGCCGGTCGTGCGCCGCGTCGCGATGATGACGCCTCTGGCTTCACCTTCGCTCATCAGCGGCGTGAACAGCATGCTGCGAAAGCCACGGGCGCGCGCGATGTCGCGGGTGGCCAGCTCACGCTCGGTGTCGGGTACTTGCGCCGATTCACCGTTGGCCGTGAGCTGGTAGGCCGGGAACTGCGCGAACGGCACCGGGAAGGACGCTTGCAGCACACGGTCGCCCTCGGGATCGACGGGCGTGAACGCCGCAAGGTGCGCTGCGCCGTCGCTATAGCGCAGCACCGCGGTGGAGAAGCCGTCGATCAGCCTGTTGGCATTGGCCGCGATGGCATCGAACACCGGCTGCACGTCGGATGGTGAAGCCGCCATCACTTTCAGGATGTCGGCCGTCGCGGTCTGGCGCTCGAGCGTCTCGCGCGTCGCGTTGAACAGGCGCGCATTCTCGATCGCGATCACGGCCTGGTCGGCGAAGGTCTGCAACAACTGCACCAGGTCGGGCGCGAATGCGCCCGTTACGGTACGCGTGACGCTGATCATGCCGACCGCCGTGCCGCGGTTCATCAGCGGCATGAACAGCACGCTGCGGAAGCCGCGCAGTCGCGCCAGGTCACGGTTCAGCTCGGGGACGTCAGCGGCCTCGCTGTCCGGAAACTGGATCGTCTCGCCGCCGCGGACCAGCGCGAAGGTTGGAAAATCCTCGATCCGCCGCGGGAACGACGCCTTCAACCCTTCGTCGCCTTCCGGGCTGGTTGGCGTGAACGCCACCAGATGCAGCTCGTCGCCGATGAACTGGAGCACGGTGGCGGAGAAGCCGCCGAGCAGGCGCTTTGAGCTCGACGCGATCGCCGCGAATACGGGCCGCGCGTCCGACGGGGAGGCCGCGATGGTCCGCAATATCTCGGCGGTGGCACTCTGGCGATCGCGCAGCCGCGCGTTCTCGGCTGCGGCCGACAGCAGTTGCCGCTTGAGCTCGTCGATCCCGGCAGCATCGTTGGAAGGGGAGGTCATTCGCATTCCGGCTGAATGCCGCCGCAGGCGCGGCACCGGGCCGGATTATCACATCTCCTGCGGCGCGTGCCAGCGCCTGCGGCACTGCGGCTGGCTCAGGTGCCCGGCCGCGACACCTCGGTCTCCTTGCTGGTGATGAACTCCAGCAGCACCGGCACGCCTTCCGTCGTTTTCTGGATGCCGCGCTTGATCGCGGGGATGATGTCCTCCGGGTTTGTCACCCGCTCGCCATAGCCGCCGAAGGCGCGCGCCATCGCGGCGTAGTCGCCGGAAATGTCGGTCGAGCGGTACTTTTCGGTCGAAATCGGCATCACCTTCAATTCGATCGCCATCGAAAAATTGTTGAGCAGGATCGACATGATCGGGATGCGCTCGCGCACCGCGGTCTCGAAATCCATGCCGGTGAAGCCGATCGCCGCATCGCCCCAGACATTGATGCAGAGCTTGTCGGGCTTGGCCAGTTTTGCGCCCATCGCGAGGCCGAGGCCGTAGCCAAGCTGCGTCGTCTTGCCCCAGCCGAGATAGGAGAGCGGTGTGACCGCTTTCCAGAACGGCGAGAGCTGGTCGCGCGGGCTGCCGGCATCATGGGTGATGATGGTGTTCTCGATGTCGACGGTGTGTTGCAAGTCCCAGAGCACGCGATAGGGATTGAGCGGTGCATCGTTGCTTGTGAGTTTCGGCATCCACTTCGCCAGCCACTCCTTGTGCGAGGCCGCGATCTCGGCCACGACCGCCGAAGCATCGCGATCGGCGGTGACGGTGTTGCTGATCTCCTGCAGCAGCGCATCGAGCACGAGACCGGCGTCGCCGACGAGACCGATCCTGGCTTCCACATCCTTGTTGAGATGGTTCGGATCGAGCGTGGAGTGGATGATGGTCTTGTCCTTCGGCATCGCGATGCCGAAGCTGGTCTCGGTGAAGGAGCAGCCGATGCCGAAGATGACATCGGCTTCAGCGAGGAACTTCGGCACCGCGCGGGGCACCGCAAGGCCGCCGGAGCCGAGCGAGAGCGAATGCGTCTCTGGAAACGATGATTTGCCGCCGAGGCTGGTGGTGACAGGGATGGCGAGCCGCTCCGCAAGTCGCTTCAGCTGCGGCCACGCCTGCGCGTAATGCACGCCCTGGCCGGCGTAGATCACGGGGCGCTTGGCGTTGATGAGCAGGCGCGCGGCTTCTTTCACGTGGACGGGGTCGGCGCCGTAGCGCGTGCGCAGCACCGGCGTGTAGTTCAGCGGTTCCGGCACCTCCTCGTTCCACATGTCGGCAGGAATTTCGACGATCACGGGACCGCCACGGCCGTTCTTCAACCTGGTGAAGGCGCGTCGAAAGATGTTGGCGACCTCCGCCGCCAGGATGATCGGCTCGGACGATTTCGAGAACGGCCTCATCGCTTCGCTGGAATTGAAGTTCGGCTCGATATGCGCGAGCCGGCGCTGATAGCCCATCGGCAGCACCAGCACGGGCACGGATTCGCCAAAGCACTGCGCGACGCCGCCCATCGCGTTCTCCGCGCCAGGGCCGTGCTGCATGCAGAACGCGCCGATCGTGCGCCCCGAGGTCACGCGAGAGATCGCATCCGCCATGTGCAACCCGACGCGCTCCTGTCGCACCATCACGGGCCTGATCTCGGCCTTTGCCGCGTGCTCGATCAGATGATTGACGGGGTAACCACAGAGGATCTCGATCCCCTCTCGCCGCATGATTTCCGCAATGGCGGTGCCGAGCTTCATGGCGTCTCTCTCCTTGGCATGGCCGGTTGGTCCGGCTGTTGGGAAGAGAGGATCAGGAAATGCGGCAAGGGTAAAGCGTGAGCAAGTGACCGCCAGCTATGCAGCGAGCCGCCAGCCTGCTATTTGCAGTGCTTACAAATCGTCAGCTTGCGCTTCAGCGCCTCGTCTTCCTGGTCGACCAGCGTCTGCGCGTCGAGGCCGGTGTCTCTTGCTGCGCGCGACCTCGCAGGCGGCGTCAGCTGGCTCGGTGCGTCATTTTCGTCGGTGCCGGCGCTGAAGCCGTCGTAGTCGGCGGCTGGATTTGGCAATGCCGGCAGCCCGCCGATCACGGGTGGCGACGGCTCTTTGCCGGACGCAGCCGGCTTGGCGTGTTTGGCGCTCGCATGCGGCGGTGCATTGGGCGCCGCCAGCGAAACGGGCGGCGCGGTCGAACTCTGTCCTCGCGCGCCGTCCTGGGACGACACGCCAACCACCATGAGGCCAAGAGCCAGGAGCGCCACGCGTCTCATCCGCATCCTTCAAGCAGTTCTGGTCCAACGATTGACAGCAGAATATCAGGCCTCGCATGGCCGTCAAAGTCGACGGAAATGGGTCGCTATCTCTGTCGGTATCGAAGCGCGTCGACGAGCAGGGAGAAGGCCGGCGAGGGCCGGCGGCGGCTCGGATAATAAAGGTGATATCCGGAGAACGGCGGGCACCAATCGGAGAGCACGCGAACCAGCTGCCCGCGGGACAAGTAAGGCTGCACGTGTCCCTCCGTGAGATAGGCAAGGCCGAGCCCCTTCAGCGCGCCGTCCAGCAGCAGGCCCGCGCTGTTGAACACGAGCTGCCCTTCCGCGCACGTTGAGCTCGCGGCCATTCTTTTCGAACTCCCACGCATAGAGGCTGCCGCCGTGGGTAGGCAGGCGAAGGTTGAGGCAGTTGTGTTGGGTCAGGTCCTGGGGAGTTTTGGGCTTCTTGCGTGCGGCAAAATAGGATGGCGAGCCGCCGACGGCCATGCGCAGGTCGGGACTGACGCACATCGCGATCCAGGAATCGCTTGATGGCAAGAACGTCGACTGGATGGAAAAGGTCAGCGACGAGCAATATCGGAAGTGATCGGCAGCCGATCACTGGCCCCTGCGGCTTAACTCCGTCATTGCGAGCGCAGCGAAGCAATCCAGAATCCCTCCGCGGAAAGACTCTCGCTGCGCTCGCAATGACGAGGGGATGGCCTTACTTCATGGCCGTGCTGATCGAGTTGAACTTGTTGCTGAGGAGGGCGCTGCCCGTGTTGGTCACGACGGTGACGATGGCGAGGGCGATACCGGCGGCAATCAGGCCGTACTCGATCGCGGTGGCGCCCTTCTCATCGGCAAGAAAAGACCTGAGCACAATCATCGCCAACTCCTGTTCGTCCGGTCCAACGTAGGCGCGCGTCGTTATCAAACTGGTAAGGTGATCGGCGAGACGCTTCTCGCGCATCAAATTGCGGGTGCGGCCGACGTAGCCTGTCGTTTCTTAACGTAACAGCCGTTAAACGAACGTTTCATTATCCAATTCAAATGGACGGAAGCGGGGGCGTTCTCAACTCGAGGTGGTGCGCCCCGGCGCAGTCTTTGGAGGACGTCCCAGCGCGGCCGCAAGGCGACCGACCAGATAGTTGACGACATGCGGCTGCGCCTGCACCGCCGTGTCGGCGATGCGCTCGTCCTCGGCCGTGTCACTCACGATGCCGATGTAGTTCTTTCTGGCGTCCTGTTGCGGCACGGTCGTCCGATCCCCGGTTTTTCGACGGCCGGACATTGATGTAAGCAAGGGGAATCATCGGTTAATTTTGCGTCCCGTAGGAATACCCGGTGCGGCACGATGGCGCTCGTGGCGCGACAAGTGATCCGGCCGCTTAAGGGTTTGTTGAGGTTGTTCATCAAGCTGTCGGGCAAGCATGCCGAGCGCGGCTCATCGATGCCCGCTATCCGCGTTCAACGCGCGTAGCATGCCGATGCGAGCGAATATCAGCCAGCCGCCGCCGGCCTCGGCTGCGTTGATCAGCATCTCGATCGCGGTCTGCCAGCGCGGCTCCTGCTGCTCAGCCTCGGGCAGCTGCATGATGAAGTCGGCAGCTTCTTGCAAGGTGCGCAGCTTGGCGCCGCCGCGCAGGCCGATCGGATCGTCGAACGGCGTCGACCAGGGCATGTCAGGATGCCCGATCGGTGAGGGAAGACGTCACGGCGCGATGGGAGATGCGATTTCGTCAGCCGGCCTTCTTCGCTCGCGTTGTCGCACGCACCGGCTTGTCGGCCTTCTTGGGCGCCGCTTCCCTGCCAGCCGCGTCCTTGCCGCCTTTGCCCGAGATCGGCAGCAGCATCTCGCGCTGCCCGGCCACGCGCTTCTTCGGCTTCTTGCCCTTGACTGTCTCGTTGGCGACCTTCGCGGCGGGCACCGCTTCCTTTTCGCTGGCGAGGCTCTTCTTCAGCGCGTCCATCAGGTTGATGACGTTACCGCCGCCCTTCGGCGTGGACTTGGCCGCGATCGGCACACCGCTGCGCTTCTTGTTGATGAGATCGATCAGAGCGGTCTCGTAATGATCCTCGAACAACTCCGGCTCGAACGCCCCGGACTTCTTCTCGACGATGTGCTTGGCGAGGTCGAGCATGTCCTTCGTCAGCTTCACGTCCTGGATCTCGTCGAAATATTCGGTCTCGCTGCGCACCTCGTAGGGATAGCGCAGCAGCGTGCCCATCAGCCCGCTCTCGAGCGGCTCGAGCGCGATGATGTGCTCGCGATTGGTCAGTACCACACGGCCGATCGCAACCTTGTCCATGCTGCGGATGGTCTCGCGGATCACCGCATAGGCGTCGTGGCCGACCTTGCCGTCGGGAACGAGGTAGTAGGGACGGATCAGATAGCGGTTGTCGATGTCGGTCTTCGGCACGAACTCGTCGATGTCGATCGTGTGGGTGGAGTCGAGCGCGATCTCGTCGAGCTCGTCCTTGGTGACCTCGATGTAGGTGTCGGTATCGACCTTGTAGCCCTTGACGATGTCCTCGGAGGTCACCTCGTCGCCGGTCTCGGCGTCGACCTTCAGATATTTGATCCGGTGGCCGGTCTTGCGATTGATCTGGTTGAACGAGACCTTCTCGGTATCCGATGTGGCCGGATACAGCGCGACCGGGCAGGTCACGAGCGAGAGACGCAGAAAACCCTTCCAATTGGCGCGGGGGGCCATGGGCTACTCCAAACGCAACGGGGACAGACCTATGAGAATACCATCGGGGAACACCGAATCATACACAGGTTGGATCGGAATCTTGCAACTGCGTTAACCAGTCGCTGCCCCCTGCGGTTCTGGTCGATTCAGTCCAAAAACCGGAACATCAAATCGGATCGGGCGTTGGCTTCCGACACTGGCCGCGAGGGGCTCGCGGTCACCGGGGGCGGCACCGAGAGATTGAGGGCGTCATGGCAACCACGCGAGAGCAGAACCGGATCGTCGAAACCGCGACCGAGGCACGCCAGGGCGAACCCGGGCCGTCCGTGGCCGCGCTGCTCGCCATCTCGACCGGGCTTGCGATCCTGATCCTTGCCGTCATCTGGTTCGTATTCTTCAGGACCTGACGGCTCAAACAGCGGGAAGGGCGGACCTTCCGACCAGCCGCCATCAGCGGCAGATCGCGCCCGTCATGCCTCCGGTTCATCCGGTGGGCCTGGCGGGCGTAGTCGCGTTTGTTCCCAACACGTCGTATATGACCAAAAAGTAACGCCGGTGGTTCCCCGCGTTCATATCCAGTTCACGCCGGAATTGTTCATCTCCGGCAATCGATCGTGCAGTCTATTTCTGGAGAGAAGCGTGCGCCTGCTTGTTGTTGAGGACGACCCCGATCTCAATCGCCAGCTCACAAAGGCGCTGACGGACGCCGGCTATGTCGTCGACCGTGCCTTCGACGGAGAGGAGGGGCACTATCTCGGCGACAACGAACCGTACGACGCCGTGGTGCTCGACATCGGCCTGCCCAAGAAGGACGGCATCTCGGTGCTGGAGGCCTGGCGCCGCAACGGTCGCACCATGCCGGTTTTGATCCTCACCGCGCGGGACCGCTGGAGCGACAAGGTGCAGGGCTTCGACGCCGGCGCCGACGATTACGTGCCGAAACCGTTCCATCTGGAGGAGGTGCTGGCGCGCATCCGCGCGCTGCTGCGCCGCTCCACCGGCCATGCCCAGAGCGAACTCAGCTGCGGCCCCGTCACCCTCGACACCCGCACCGGCCGCGTCAGTGTGTCGGGGAATCCGGTCAAGATGACCTCGCACGAATATCGGCTTCTGGCCTACCTCATGCACCATTCCGGGCGGGTCGTGTCGCGCACCGAACTGGTTGAGCATCTCTACGACCAGGACTTCGATCGCGACTCCAATACGATTGAGGTCTTCGTCGGCCGCATCCGCAAGAAGCTCGATGTCGACATCATCCAGACCGTCCGCGGCCTCGGCTATCTCCTGACCCCGCCGCCGACGCCGGGTGCTTGAGCGGTGTGGGCTTGACGGGCGGCCCGACACGGGCCTTGGTCCTGATATGACCGCCGACGCCATGCCGCCATCTCGCGCCTCCGGGATCATTCCGATGCCCGCCAGCTCGCTTGCGAACCGCCTGTTCCTGTCGGCGACCGCCTGGCTCGTGGTCATTCTGGCCATAACGGGCGTGGTGCTGTCGTCGGTCTACAAGAATGCGACCGAGCGCGCCTTCGATCGCCGGCTCAACCTCTATCTGCGCACCCTCATCGCGGAGGTCGCAACCCCCGATGAACCGCCGGATCGCCAGTTCCAGTCGCTGGGCGAGCCCCTGTTCGAGCTGCCGTTGTCCGGCTGGTACTGGCAGATCACACGCACCGACACCGAGAAGCCGGAGGTGCGCTCCTCACGCTCTCTCTGGGACAAGAAGCTGCCGAAGCTGGAAGACCAGGGCGCCGAGCTCACCGCAGCCGGCATTCGTCTGGCTTATGTCGACGGGCCCGAGGGGCAGAATCTGCGCATGGTCGAGCGGCCCGTCGATCTCGGCGCCGACGGCAAATACCTCGTCAGCGTCGCCGGCGACGACACCGAGATCTTCGATGAGACACGCAGCTTCGACTACTATCTTGGCGGCACCTTCACCGCGCTCGGCATCGTGCTGCTGCTGACGACCGTGTTCCAGGTCCGCTTCGGCCTCGCGCCGCTCAAGCGCATCTCCGAATCCATCGCCGATATCCGCTCCGGACGGGCCGAGCGGCTCGAAGGCGAATTCCCGGTCGAGATCGCGCCGCTGGCGCGCGAGACCAATGCGCTGATCGATGCCAACAGGGAGATCGTCGAGCGCGCCCGCACCCATGTCGGCAATCTCGCCCATGCGATCAAGACGCCGCTGTCGGTGATCGTCAACGAGGCCGGCGCGCACGCCGCCGATCCGTTCTCGGCCAAGGTGATGGAGCAGGCCGATGTGATGCGTAACCAGCTCGCCCACCATCTGGAGCGCGCTCGCATCGCAGCCAGGGTCTCGATCGTCGGCACCGTGACGGAGGTCGCGCCTGCCATCGAGGCGCTGCGGCGGACCATGGAGAAGATCCACCGCGGCCGCGGCATCACCGTGGAGGCCAAGGCCGATCCGGGCGCGAAATTCCGGGGCGAGAAGCAGGATTTGGAGGAGATGGTCGGCAACCTCGTCGACAATGCCTGCAAATGGGCGACCTCGCGCGTCGTCGTCGAGGCGCTGGTGGAGCCCCCGGCCCATGCAGGCACAGGCCCCAGGCTGCGGCTCATCGTCGATGATGACGGGCGCGGCCTCTCCGAGGCCGAGCGCGCCCAGGTCTCCCGCCGCGGCCAGCGGCTTGATGAATCCAAGCCGGGCTCGGGACTTGGGCTGTCCATCGTGACCGACCTCGCCGCGCTCTATGGCGGCAGTCTTTCGCTCGGCAGCGCGCCGATCGGCGGCCTGCGGGCCGAGCTGGTGCTGCCCGGAATATAATCCTCTGTTCCCAAACCACTATTTGGGCTGTCCGGCGAAACCGGAGCGGTTTCGGAGCGACGTCCTCAACGGCTTCTTAAGGCGCGCCCGCCTATGATCGGGGAGGACGCATCCTACGTCGCCATTTTACCGTGCATGACCCGGGCGCATGAGCCAGACATCGATCGAGCGGCTGAGGGAATATCTCGCGCAGCTCCCGCCGCAGGCGCAGGCGCTGCTGATGCGGGAGTTCG
Organism: Bradyrhizobium sp. Gha; assembly: GCF_900113735.1. Taxonomy (GTDB): domain Bacteria; phylum Pseudomonadota; class Alphaproteobacteria; order Rhizobiales; family Xanthobacteraceae; genus Bradyrhizobium. The sequence goes on along the minus strand of NZ_FOQM01000001.1, from coordinate 584,844 downwards.
AGCGCGCGCTCGAGCGCGGCCAGGACACGGCTGTGGCGACCCTGGTGCTCGAGCAGCTTCGCAAGATCGTGCGCAAGACGGAGGCCGACGAAGCAGCGCCGCCGCGCACCGACGACCTGTCACGGCTGCTGTTCCAGATTGTGGAACCCTTCCTGGTCGAGGCCGGCGCTCCGATCCGCGTCGGCCAGATCCGGCGGTCGTCGTTGCATCCAATCTGGCAATGGCTTGGCCGCGACGGCGCTCCGGACAAGATCAACGAGTTCGAAGCAGCCCTGGCGCGCATGCCGGCAACTGACAGCTCGGGGCAGGTCGAGGCGCTGACGCTCAAGCTCCAGGCCGTGGCTGCGGACGCCATCTTCGAGCTGACGGGGCCGGGCGGCGGCGACAAGTCGCGCGCGCTCGCCCGCGTCGGTCCGCCCAACGTGATCGAGGACCTCTATTCGATCGGCGCGGTGCTCGCCGTTCGCGAGGCCATGGCCACGCTGAACGAAAAACTGCCGCGCTTCCTGCGTACGTTCGGCGATCCCCAGATCGCCTCGGTGACGTCAGCGCTGAATATTCCCGTGCTTCAGACCCCGCAGATGCTGCCCTTTGCGCTGTCGGTTGTGGTTCAGCGCATGACCGCGCCGTGGCAGATCATCCGCCTCGCCATCAAGATCGCCGCGTCCGATGACGAGATCCGCGTCGCGGCCACGCCCTATGGCGTCGCCGTCACGATCGCCCTGCACGATCTGTCCCGCGTGGCCGCCAATCTGCGCATGGACATCAAGCGCGGCCGTTTCGAGAGCGTCGCCGACAATCTCAAAGCGCTGCACGACGGCGTCCGCGGCCTGCGCACGGAGCTAGACCTGCGCAACGATTCCACCTGGGGCAAGCAGCTGACCTCGATCCGCGCCGACATCTCCAATGCCCTGCAATCGGAGATCGACAGTGTTCCCGGGCGCGTGCGCCGCATCCTGCGCCAGCGCCCGGAGAAGGACATTCCGCCGGGCGCCCGGGTCGATGCCACAGAAGTCGAGGAAACCGTCGCGCTGATCGACTTCGTCGCGACCTGCCGCAACTACGCCAGCGAGCTTGCGATCAACGAGGTGACGCTGCGTACCTATTCCGACCTGCAGCAATATGTGGAGCGGTCGACCGAGCAGGCGGTGCAGTCGCTGCGCGGCGCCGACCACAAGGTCCGCACCTACCGTCAGCAGCAGGTGCAGGCCGCGATCCGCTTCTGCCAGGTGTTGTTCGGCGACGATTACGCCTCGCTGATGAGCCGCGCCGCGGAGAACGCGGCAACGGGCGAGCGGAAATCGACGCGCGCAAGCTGATCCAAGTGCATCTTTTTACAACGACAATTTGTAGTTGACGGTGCCGATTGAGAGCCCTACGGTCCGGTGCAAGTTTTTGGAATTGCTATCTACGGGCGCATGAAACCCATTATCAGCTCCATCGAAATCGAAAACCGTATCATTGTTGCCAAATATCAGCGTCTGATGGTCGGCGCGAAGCTGGTGCTGGTCGAGAAGGCAAGCGGTCGGCGGCTGACCGAGACCGTCACACGGATCACATCCCAGGTTCCGCTGGGCGCGCTGCGCATTCGCCTGCCCGACCCAATCGCGCCCGGAACATACTTCCTGAAGGCCATCAACGGGCACGGCGCGGACGCCGCTCAAAGCGCCGACTTCGAGATCAGCTAAGTCGTTGGATTATCACCATTTCGGGACTGTGCGCGCTCGCGCCAAATTGACAATTGTCAATTGCCGCATTGTCCGGCCGTGGTGTAAAGCCACCTGTAGGCGCGGATCGCGCGCCCCCGGAAGCTTGCCAGATGACGCTATGGTTCGTGTTCGCGCTGATGACGGTCGCGGCGATATTCGCCGTGCTCTGGCCGCTCGGCCGTGGCGGACGTCCCGACAATCAAGGCAGCGAGGTCACGGTCTACAAGGACCAGCTGGCCGAGATCGAGCGTGATCTCGCCGCAGGACTGATCGCGCGACCAGAAGCCGAGGCCGCGCGCGTCGAGATCAGCCGCAGGCTGCTCGCCGCCGCGGGCAGCGAGGCGGCGCTCGTGCCGGCCTCCAGCCTGAAATGGCGCCGCGCGGCTGCCGTGCTGGCGCTGCTCGGTCTGCCTTTGGTGGCGGTCGGGATCTACGTTCCGCTCGGCTCGCCCGCGCTTCGCGACTTCCCGCTGGCGCAGCGCGAGCGCGGGGCCGGCTCCAACATGGCGCAGTCGCTCGAGAACCTGGTCGAACAGGTCCAGCAACACCTGGAGAAGAACCCGACCGACGGCCGCGGCTGGAACGTGCTTGCGCCGGTGCTGGAGCGGCTCGGCCGCTTCGACGAGGCCGTGCGCGCCTATCGCAATTCGATCACCTATAACGGCGAGAGTGCGGAGCGCCGCTCCGACCTGGGCGAGGCGATTGCGGCCGCAGCCAGCGGCGTGGTGACGGCAGAAGCCAAGTCCGAGTTCGAGCGCGCGCATGCGCTCAATGCCGACGACCCCAAGGCGAACTACTTCCTGGGCCTTGCTGCCGAGCAGGACGGCCGCAAGGATGACGCGGCCGATATCTGGCGCGCGCTGCTGGCGAAAGCACCGGCGAATGCGCCGTGGCGCCCCCTGGTACAGACCTCGCTCGCGCGGGTCGGCGGTGGCGGCGTGACGATGCCGGCACTGTCCGACGAGACCATCGCGGCATCCAAGGACATGAATGACGGCGATCGCAACGCGATGATCCGCGGCATGGTCGAACGCCTCGCCACGCGCCTCAAGCAGAACGGCGACGACGTCGAGGGCTGGCTGCGTCTGGTGCGTGCCTATCTGGTGATGGGCGATCGCGACAAGGCGATGGGCGCCTCGGCCGATGCGCGCCAGGCGGTCGCCAAGGATTCCGATCGGCTGCGCCAGCTCAACGAAGGCCTCAAGACTCTCGGGCTCGACGGATGACGGTTGCAGCACGAGACGAGCGGAGAACGGATACGCCATGACGCGCAAGCAGCGACGTATGACCATCATCGGCGGTTCGCTTGCCGTGCTCGCGCTCGCGGCCGCGCTGGTGCTCAACGCCTTGCGCGATTCCATCGTGTTCTTCTCGACCCCGACCATGGTGGCCGAGAAGCACGTCCAGCCCGGCAAGCGTTTTCGCCTCGGCGGATTGGTGCAGCCGGGTTCGCTGCAGCGTGGCGACAATCTCGCCGTGACGTTTGAAGTTGCCGACGGCGGCGCCAAGCTGCCGGTCGCCTACAAGGGCATTTTGCCCGATCTGTTTCGTGAAGGGCAGGGCGTGGTCGCCGAGGGCGCGCTCGACGCCAACGGCGTATTCAAGGCCGACACCGTGCTCGCCAAGCACGATGAGACCTACATGCCCAAGGACGTGGCAGACGCCCTGAAGAAGCAGGGCCATTGGAAGGACGATTACGGCGCCAAAGCGTCTAATGGCATCACGCCTGCGGCGACGACCGCGCAGGGCAATTCGCAGGGAGCCGTGCGGTGATCGCGGAAGCCGGACATTATGCGCTGGTGCTGGCGCTCGCGCTGGCATTGATCCAGTCCTTCGTGCCTGTCATCGGCGCACGTTTGCGCGATCCCGCGCTGATGAACGTGGCGCGCTCGACGGCGCTCGCGCAACTGCTGTTCGTCGGTGCCTCGTTCATCGCACTCGTGACACTGCACGTGATCTCGGATTTCTCCGTCGCCAACGTCTACGAGAACTCCCACTCCATGAAGCCGCTGATCTACAAGATCACCGGCGTGTGGGGAAACCACGAAGGCTCGATGCTGCTGTGGGTGTCGATCCTGGCGCTGTTCGGCGGGCTCGTTGCGGCCTTCGGCAACAATCTGCCGCTGTCGCTGCGCGCACACGTGCTGGCCGTGCAGGCCTGGATTGCGAGCGCCTTCTATCTGTTCATCCTGATCACCTCCAACCCGTTCCTGCGCATCGTCAACCCGCCGATTGAGGGGCGCGACCTCAATCCGGTGCTTCAGGACATTGGTCTGGCCGTGCATCCGCCGATGCTCTATCTCGGCTATGTCGGCTTCTCGATCTCGTTTTCCTTTGCGATCGCGGCGCTGATCGAGGGGCGGATCGATGCGGCCTGGGCGCGCTGGGTGCGGCCGTGGACGCTGGTCGCCTGGATCTTCCTGACGCTCGGCATCGCGATGGGATCCTACTGGGCCTATTACGAGCTCGGCTGGGGCGGCTGGTGGTTCTGGGATCCGGTCGAGAACGCCTCGCTGATGCCCTGGCTCGCCGGCACTGCGCTGCTGCATTCGGCGCTGGTGATGGAGAAGCGCGACGCGCTGAAGGTCTGGACCATCCTTCTTTCCATCCTGACCTTCTCGCTGTCGCTGCTCGGCACTTTCCTGGTGCGCTCGGGTGTCATCACCTCCGTGCACGCCTTCGCCAATGATCCGACCCGCGGCGTCTTCATCCTGCTGATCCTCTGCCTCTTCATTGGCGGCAGCCTGTCGCTGTTCGCGGCTCGTGCGCCGTCCTTGAAGCAGGGCGGCCTGTTCGCGCCGATCTCGCGCGAGGGCGCGCTGGTGCTGAACAATCTTCTGCTCACCGTCGCCTGCGCAGTCGTGCTGTTCGGCACGCTGTATCCGCTGGCGATGGAAGTGCTCTTCGATTTCAAGATGTCGGTGGGCGCACCGTTCTACAATCTCTCCTTCGTGCCGTTGTTCGCTCTGCTGCTGATCGCCGTCCCGTTCGGGCCGATGCTGGCGTGGAAGCGAGGCGATTTGCTCGGGGTCACCCAGCGCCTGCTCGCGGCAGGCGTCGCTGGCCTCGTCGTGGTTGCCATTGTCTGGGCCTGGACCCGCGGCGGCAGTGCGCTCGCGCCATTGGCCATCGGGCTTGGTGTCTTCGTCGTCGCTGGCGCCGCAACCGACCTGGCCGAGCGAACCGGCCTGTTTCGCCTGCCGTTCGTCACGGCGCTGCACCGCGCCCGCGGCCTGCCGCGTTCGACCTGGGGGGGCGCACTTGCGCATGCCGGTCTCGGCATCGCATTGATCGGGGTCGTCTGCGAGACCACGTGGAACAGCGAATATATCGCGACCATGAAGCCGAACGACGTCGCGCAGGTGGCTGGCTATGATCTGAAGCTCGACGGGCTGCTCGAGCGGCAGGGGCCGAACTACCGCGAGATGGTCGCCCAGTTCAGCGTCAGCCGGGGTCGGGATGCTCTCAGTGTCATGACGCCGTCAAAGCGCAGTTTTACCACGCGCGGCTCCTCGACCACCGAGGCTGCGCTGCTGACCCGCGGTGCGAGCCAGCTCTATATCTCGCTCGGTGACGTCACCGCTGATGGCGCGATCGCCGTGCGCATCTATCACAAGCCGATGGTGCTGCTGATCTGGTGGGGGCCCGTGCTGATGGCATTCGGCGGCATCCTGTCGCTGTCCGACCGGCGCTTGCGCGTCGGCGCGCCGAAACCGGCGCGCGCCAAGCAACGCCTGCAACCGGCGGAGTGACCCGATGCGCCGGATGATGGCCGCGATCGTTGCGCTTGTGCTGCTGGCTGCGCCAGCGGTGCATGCCGTGCAGCCCGACGAGATCATGTCGGATCCCGCGAAGGAGGCGCGCGCGCGCGAATTGTCGCGCGAGCTGCGCTGCATGGTCTGCCAGAACCAGTCGATCGACGATTCCGATGCGCCGCTCGCGCGCGATCTGCGGCTGCTGGTGCGCGAGCGGATCGCAGCGGGCGACAGCAATTCTCAGGTGGTGGACTTCCTGGTCGCGCGCTACGGCGAGTTTGTGCTGCTGAAGCCGCGCTTCGAGCGGCAGACCATGCTGCTGTGGCTGCTCGCGCCCTTGCTGCTGGCTGGCGGCGGCGTTGCGCTGTGGTGGCAAAACCGGCGCCGCGCGCGCAGCGGCGCTGCTGGTGCAGCATCGCCACTCACGCCCGACGAAGAGGCGCGGCTCGCCGCCTTGATGTCCGATGACGCCACATCGCGATAACGGCGTCGGCTCGTTGGCGGGGCCCGTGGACCGGCGACAAGAGCGCTCCGGCGGCGGTTGCCGGAACCCTCATAAGTTCCTGTAAATCAGCCCTTTTTAACCTGCGCCAAACTGCCGCATCGCCGGCAGCCTTCATTACAAAAGTTTAACCCCGCAGCCAGCCCACGGTAAGCCGGCGATCCCCATGTTCAAGTCCGTAAGGTGCCACTGTCAGGGCACCGCATGGATTTCAAGGCCCTGGAGACCTCCGTATGACCGACCGTCCCGACCTCACGAACCTTCCGTCTTACCGGCAGCCCCGCCGTTCGGTGTTTTCCGCGCGCAGAATTGCGCTGATGGCCTCGGTCGTCGCCGGTCTCGGCGTCGCCGTTCATGGCTTCAGCCCGTCGACGTCGCCCGCCGATTTGTTCTCAAGCCCGGCGCATGCGCAGGTCAACAATGAGGTCAAGAAGGTCGAGCGTCCGATCGGCTTTGCCGACATCGTCGAGCGGGTGAAGCCGTCGGTGATCTCGGTGAAGGTCAACATCAAGGAGAAGACCGCGAGCAATGATGACGGCGATGATTCCGCCTCGCCGTTCCAGCCAGGCTCGCCGATGGAGCGCTTCTTCCGGCGCTTCGGCGGTCCCGATGGCATCCCCGGTCTGAAGGGCGGCCGTGGCCGCGTCGTGCAGGGCCAGGGCTCCGGGTTCTTCATCTCGGCCGACGGATTTGCCGTGACCAACAACCACGTCGTCGACGGCGCCGACAAGGTTGAGGTCACCACTGACGATGGCAAGACCTACAGTGCCAAGGTGATCGGCACCGACCAGCGCACCGACCTTGCCCTGATCAAGGTCGAGGGCGGCTCCAACTTCCCATTCGCGAAACTTGCCGACGGCAAGCCGCGGATCGGCGATTGGGTGCTCGCGGTCGGCAACCCCTTCGGCCTCGGTGGTACCGTGACCGCCGGCATCGTCTCGGCCAGCGGCCGCGACATCGGCAACGGCCCGTATGACGATTTCATCCAGATCGACGCCCCCGTGAACAAGGGCAATTCCGGCGGCCCGGCGTTCAACACCGACGGCGAGGTGATGGGCGTCAATACGGCGATCTACTCGCCTTCCGGCGGCAGCGTCGGCATTGCGTTCTCGATTCCCGCCAACACCGTGAAGAGCGTGGTCGCCCAGCTCAAGGACAAGGGCTCGGTCAGCCGTGGCTGGATCGGCGTGCAGATCCAGCCCGTGACATCCGACATCGCCGACAGCCTCGGCATGAAAAAGGCCGAAGGTGCGCTGGTGGCAGAGCCGCAGAAGGATGGCCCGGCTGCAAAAGCTGGCATCGAATCCGGCGACGTGATCACGTCGGTCAACGGCGAATCCGTCAAGGATGCCCGCGAGCTCGCCCGCACTATCGGTGGCATGGCACCCGGCGCGTCTGTGAAGCTCAACGTTCTGCACAAGGGGCAGGACAAGGTCGTGAACCTCACCCTCGGCCAGCTGCCGAACACGATCGAGGCCAAGGCCGACACCGATAACGACAGCGGCAAGGGCGCGAGCAAGGGCACCGATGTGCCGAAGCTCGGCATGACGGTTGCGCCCGCCAACTCCGTCGCCGGCGCCGGCAAGGACGGCGTCGTGGTCACCGAAGTCGACCCGAAGAGCGCCGCGGCGGAACGCGGCTTCAAGGAGGGGGACGTGATTCTCGAAGTCGGCGGCAAGAGCGTGAGCACTGCCGGCGACGTGCGCGAGGCCATCAACACGGCCCGCTCAGACAACAAGAACAGCGTTCTGATGCGCGTGAAGAGCGGCGGCCAGTCGCGCTTCGTCGCGGTCCCCATCGCCAAGGGTTGATAGGGACCAACAGCCTCAGGAGGCTTACGAGATGAAGGGTGTCGCCGGCATCAGTCGCCCCCGCCGCCGGCACTCTTCCGGGGAGCAGCGCAGTGCTTGCTCCCCACGCCTACCTTCCGGTGGAATTACGCCCCCCTCCGTCGGAAGGCCTAGGGCGGTGAGGTCCCCCCAGCTTCACCGCCCGCCCTTTTTGCCTGGCCAGGTCTGGTTCGCCTGGCTTGCATGCGATTGCCGCTCGCGCCATGTTTAGAGAAGGTTGACCTCCTTGACCGCCGCCGAACGCACGATGCGCCTCCTCATCATTGAAGACGACCGCGAATCCGCCGACTATCTCGTGAAGGCGTTTCGCGAGGTCGGGCACATTGCCGACCACGCCGGCGACGGCGAGGAGGGCCTCGCCATGGCCGAGAACGGCGATTACGACGTGCTGGTGGTCGACCGCATGCTACCCAAGCGCGACGGGCTGTCCCTGATCGGTGCGCTGCGCGACAAGGACGACCCGACGCCAGTTCTGATTCTCTCCGCGCTGGGCCAGGTCGACGATCGCATCAAGGGCCTGCGCGCCGGCGGCGACGACTATTTGCCGAAACCCTATTCGTTTGCCGAGTTGCTCGCCCGCGTCGAAGTGCTGTCCCGCCGCCGCGGCGGCCCGGCGGAAGACACGCTCTACCGTGTCGGCGACCTCGAGCTCGACCGGCTCTCCCACCGCGTCGCCCGCGGCAAGGACGAACTGACGCTGCAACCGCGGGAATTCCGCTTGCTCGAATATCTGATGAAGCATGCCGGCCAGGTTGTTACGCGCACCATGTTGCTGGAGAACGTCTGGGACTATCATTTCGATCCGCAGACCAACGTGATCGACGTGCACATTTCGCGACTGCGCTCCAAGATCGACAAGGGATTCGAGCGGCCGCTGCTGCACACGATCCGCGGCGCCGGATACATGATCCGTGACGGCATTCGGTAAACTCGTCCGCACCACGGCATTCCGGCTGACGCTGGTCTATCTGCTGCTGTTCGCGATGTTTGCGGCCTCGCTGCTCGGCTATTTCGCCTGGAACACGCGGCGGCTGATCACCGAAGAGATCACCCAGACGGTCAATTCCGAGACCGCGGAGATCAACGAGATCTACGGACGCCGCGGCCTGTTCGGCCTCGTGCGCACGATCGAATATCGGGCGCTGCGACCGGGCGCCAATCTCTACCTCGTGACCACGCCGACCGGACAGGCGGTCGCCGGCAATGTCGGCTCGCTGGCCCCTGGCGTGATGGCGACGCCCGGCTGGTCGGAGACCGCCTACCGGCGCCTCGAGGATGCGGACGACCGCGACCATCGCGCGCTGGTGCGCGTCACCGAATTGGAAAACGGCTTCCGTCTCCTGATCGGCCGCGACCTCGCCGAGCGGCGACGCTTGTTCAGCATCGTCGCCAAGGCGGCGCAATGGTCGATCCTGATCGTTGTCGTGCTTGGTCTCGGCGGCGGCGTCTTCGTCGCGCGCCGGGTGCTGACGCGCATCGACGCGATGTCAGGTACGGCGCATCGCATCATGACCGGAGATCTCAGCGAGCGCTTGCCGGTCGGGCGCAGCGGCGACGAGCTCGACCGCCTCGCCGAGAACCTCAACGCCATGCTGGAGCGGATCGAGGCGCTGATGGCGGGGTTGAAAGAGGTCTCCGACAACATCGCCCACGACCTCAAGACGCCGCTGACGCGCTTGCGCAACCGCGCCGAGGAGGCGCTGGCGAAATCGGGTTGCGAGACCGATTATCGCGCGGCGCTGGAACGGACCATCGAGGAATCCGACGGGCTGATCCGCACCTTCAACGCGCTGCTGATGATCGCGCGCGCGGAGTCCGGCCAGGCGCGCGGCAACATGGATGATTTCGATGCGGCCGATGTCGCCGGCGGAATCCACGAGCTTTACGAGCCGCTCGCCGAAGACGACGGCATGACCTTGAAGGTCAAGACGGAAGCAGCGCCCATTCACGGCAATCGCGAATTGATCAGCCAAGCCCTCGCCAATCTCGTCGAGAATGCGATCAAGTACGGCAAGCCCGCCACCCAGCCGGCGGGGTCAGTGATCAGCATGGACGCGCGTCAGATCACGATCGAGGCCAGGCGCGAAGGCGATCAGGTGCTGCTGAGCGTCACCGACCACGGCCCCGGCATCCCCGAAGCCGACCGCAAGCACGTCGTCGAACGGTTCGTGCGGCTGGAGGCGAGCCGCACCATGCCGGGCTCGGGCCTCGGCCTCAGTCTCGCGTCTGCCGTCGCCACATTGCATGGTGGCGAATTGCGGCTGAGCGACGCCCAGCCCGGTCTCGTCGCCACGCTGCTGCTGCCGGCGCGCGCCGGTGCCGGCGACAGGGTTGCTCCTCCGGTAGCGGATGTGCCACAGAAGGTGGCATGAACCACTCCGCGCCGGGAAACGCGGACAAGCATGGTGAGAGCCTCGCGGCGCGCTTCGCACAGGCTCCCCATATTGCCGCTTCCGCATCAGACGAACGACCTTTTCAAAGCTGGCTGACCGAGCTCGAGCCGGCACAACGGGCCCGCGTCGGAGCGCTGCTGGTCCATCGCTTTGCGCGGCCTGTTCTCGACGGAATCGCGGAATTCTCGCCTTATTTGTTCGATCTGATCCGCGCTGATCCATTGCGCCTGATCCGGCTGCTCGAATGCGAGCCGGATACGCATCTCGCTGCCTTGATCGCGGAAGCGAGGGCCGCTGTGCTGGCCGCACCTGACGAAGAAGAGGTGATGCGTCTGCTCCGTCGCATGAAGGCGGAGGCGGCGCTCCTGATCGCGCTGTGCGACATCGGTGGCGTCTGGCCGGTGATGCGGGTGACGGCCGCGCTGACCGACCTCGCTGTCTCCGCGGTGCAGGCTGCGCTCCAATATTTGCTGCGACAGGAAGCCGCACGTGGAAAAATCCACCCGCCAAATCTGGAGGCGCCGGAAGAGGGCTGCGGCCTGATCGTGCTTGCCATGGGCAAGATGGGCGCGGGCGAGCTGAATTATTCCAGCGACGTCGATCTGATCGTGTTCTTCGACCCCGATGCCACGACGCTCGCGCCGGACATCGAGCCGCAACCGTTCTTCGTCCGGCTGACGCAGGGCATGGCGCGCATCCTCCAGCAGCGCACCTACGAGGGTTATGTGTTCCGCGTGGACCTGCGGCTGCGGCCCGATCCCTCCTCGACACAAGTGGCGATCTCCCGCGACGCGGCGTTGAACTATTACGAGCGGGAAGGGCGCACCTGGGAACGCGCCGCGATGATCAAGGCGCGGGCCTGCGCCGGCGACCCCAAAGCGGGCGAGGCGCTGCTGGCCGAAATCGCGCCCTTTGTCTGGCGCAAGCATCTCGATTTTGCCGCGCTTGCCGATGTGCACGATATGAAGCGGCAGATGCAAACCTATCGCGGCCAGAGCGAGATCGCCGTCGAGGGCCACAACGTCAAGGTCGGCCGGGGCGGTATCCGCGAGATCGAGTTCTTCGCCCAGACCCAGCAACTCATCGCCGGTGGCCGTAATCCGGAGCTGCGGGTGCGGCCGACGCTCGCCGCGCTCGACATTCTCGCGTCCAGCAACTGGATCACGGATTGCGCACGTGACGAGTTGACCGCCGCCTACGAATTCCTGCGCCGGGTCGAGCATCGCCTCCAGATGATCGCGGACGAGCAAACCCATGCGCTGCCCGATGACAAGGAGGCGGTCGAACGTTTCGCCTGGTTCTTCGGTTATGACAGCCGCGAGACGTTCGCGCGCGATCTGCTGCACCAGCTCGAGATCGTCCAGGGCCATTACGCAAAACTGTTCGAAGGCGACGATCCGACCGGCTCAGCGAGCCTGCCTCCCATCGACTATCGGGCTGGTCCGGACGATCCGCGCCTGCTTCAGCATTTGGCAACGCTCGGCTTCAAGAAGCCCGCTGCCGTGGCGCAGACCATCTGCGACTGGCTCGTCGGCGACTATCGCGTGTTCCGCAACGAGCAGACGCGGAACGCCTTTGTCGAGTTCGTGCCGGCGCTGATTGACGGTCTCGCGCATGCCGAGGAGCCGGACCGCGCCGTCGTGGCGTTCGACCATTTCCTCCGGGCGCTCCAGCGCGGCGGCCGGCTGATCACGCTGCTCGGCCAGAACCGCGACCTCGTCGCGCTCGTGGCTCTCGTGCTTGGCGCTGCGCCCCGGTTGGGCGAGATGCTGGCGCGGCAGCCGCAGCTGATGGATGGCCTGATCGATCCGCGCTTCTTCGGCGCGATGCCGAACAAGCAGCAATTGTCGGCGCGGTTGGCGACCACGGTGCAGGACGCGGGCTCCTACGAGGAGTTTCTGGACCGCCTGCGTCTGTTCGGACAGGAGAGCCTGTTCCTGATCGGCACGCGCATTCTCTCGGGTACCGTCTCGGCGCAGCAGGCGAGCACGGCGTTTGCGGATGTCGCGGAAGGCATCGTCGACACCGTGCACGGCCTCGTCGCTGAGCGTTTCGCCGACCAGCACGGGCGGATCAAGGGCCAGCAGACCGCCATCATCGCGATGGGCCGGCTCGGCAGCCGCGAGATGACGGCGTCCTCGGATCTCGATCTGATCCTGCTTTACGATTTCGACAGCGACAATCCGGACTCGGACGGCGAGAAGTCACTCCAGGGCGCACATTATTTTGCCCGCTTCACCCAGCGTCTGATCAGTGCCTTCACCACCCGCACCAATTACGGCGTGCTCTATGATATCGACATGCGGCTGCGGCCCTCGGGGCGCGCAGGTCCGGTGGCGTCGAGCCTCGTCTCCTTCGCGGACTACCAGGCCAATGAGGCCTGGACCTGGGAGCACATGGCATTGACGCGCGCGCGCGTGGTCTCGGCGTCACCCGAATTTGCAGCGCGGATCGAGCGGACCATCCGGGAGGTCCTGACCCGCCGCCGTGACCCCGTGATCACCGCCAGCGACGTCGCCGACATGCGTCGTGCCATCGCGCAGGAGAAGGGCGAGACCGACCATTGGGACCTGAAATACGCCTCCGGCGGCATGGTCGATATCGACTTCATTGCGCAATATCTCCAGCTCGTGCACGCCCATGACAAGCCTGACATTCTCGACGTCGGAACGGTGCAGGTGCTGGAAAATGCCGCAAGGCTCGGCGTGCTGTCGCATTCGGAAGCGGAAATCCTGCGCGCGGCGGCGCGGCTCTATCACGATCTGACGCAGATCCTGCGGCTCTGCGTCAGCGAGCGCTTCAAGCCGGAGACGGCGGGCACCGACCTTCAGCGCGTGATGGCACGTGCCGGCGATGCGCCGGATTTCTCCTCGCTGGAGGCGCGGGTGCGGGAAACGCAGGCCGAGGTGAGAAGGGTATTCCGAGGGATCGTGGACGGCGGCGCATCATAGGCGGCGGCATTGCATCGCCGCGCTGCAGCGAACCATCCAAGCGTCCGTTTGCTGCGACGTCTCACGGCGCGCTTTTCGCTTCGACATCGAGGCTCAAGGGCGCGCGACCTCGATCTTGTCGAAGGCACGAAGCAAGGCCGTTGGCTCTCCCGAGGCTTCGGGATAGGTGACGTAGAGTTGAGGAACGGCGGCGCCTTTGACCCTGCTTGCCCCATCCTTTTGGTGCCCGGTGGGGTACGGCGCGTGTTCAGTGCGCTTCCGGAAGGGACGTCGCCTGCTTGAGCGAGGTCAGGGCTTCGAGCACGTTGGGCTCGAGGCCCGCGCCGCCGGCATCGAGATGCGCGAAGATCGCGCGCTTCATGCGGGGATCCCAGAACTTCCTGATGTGGTCGGCGATCCCGGGCACGGCCTTGTCGTGGCCCTGGCTGCGAAAAAACGTACCGATCTGGTTGGCCATGTAGATGAGGCGGTCAGCAGGCGACGACATCAATGATCTCCGGAGCACGATGAGCCGTGATGCGGCCCGGGTGCGTGAACACTTCAAACCCGTCGCTGCGGGCAATTGCAATCAGCGTGATGCCGGCAGCAGCCGCGGTGCGCACGGCAAGCGCGGTGGGGGCCGAGACCGCGACCATGACAGGCGCGCCAATGGCGGCCGTCTTCTGCACCATCTCGACCGAGATGCGGCTCGTCAGCAGCACGACGCCGGCGCTTGCGTCCGTCCGGCTACGCGCCAACGCGCCGGCGAGCTTGTCGAGCGCGTTATGGCGGCCGACGTCCTCGCGCAAGGCGCCCATGCCGTTCGCGGGCGACCAGAAGGCCGCCGCGTGCACCGCGCGGGTCTGCATGTTGATCGATTGCAGGGGCGCGATCGCCTGCATCGCCGCCATGATCTGGTCCGGCGTGAGGGTCTGCCCCTGCGGCACGACAGCGGCCGGCCGTATGGCTTCGGCGATGGAGTCGATGCCGCAGATGCCGCAGCCGGTGGGACCTGCAATGTGCCGCCGGCGTTCGCTGATGCGTGCGGCGTTGTCCTGCTCGAGCCACATGCGCAGCTCGATGCCGTCATCGAGGCGGACGACATCGAGGGACTTGATGTCGTCAACCGAGCTGATGATGCCCTCGTCCAGGCTGAAGCCGACGGCGAAATCTTCCAGGTTCTGCGGCGTCCCCATCATGACGGCGTAGGTGCCGCCATTATAGGTCAGCGCCAGCGGCGTCTCCTCGGGGATCAGCCGCGTGCCTTCGGACGCGACACGGTCGCGCCAGATCTCGCGGTCGATCGCCTGGACCGGCACGTGCATGCGGCTACTCCGCGGCCTCGGCCGGCGCGATGCGGCGGGACTGCCGCGCCTGCTCGTCGTAGCTCTTCTGCCAGTCGGACGGGCCGTTCGACGGCGAGATTTGCACGGCCGTGACTTTGTACTCGGGGCAGTTGGTCGCCCAGTCCGAATAGTCCGTCGTGATCACGTTGGCCTGCGTGTCCGGGTGGTGGAAGGTGGTGTAGACGACACCAGGCGACACGCGGTCGGTGATCTCGGCGCGCAGCGTGGTCTCGCCGGCGCGGCTCGTCAGCCGCACCCAGTCGCCATCGCGCACGCCGCGCAACTCGGCGTCGTGCGGATGGATCTCCAGCCGGTCCTCGGCGTGCCAGACCACGTTCTCGGTGCGCCTTGTCTGCGCGCCGACATTGTACTGGCTGAGGATGCGGCCTGTGGTGAGCAGCAGCGGGAAGCGGGGGCCAGTGCGCTCGTCGGTCGCGACATATTCGGTGATGATGAACTTGCCCTTGCCGCGGACGAAGCCATCGATATGCATCACCGGCGTGCCCTCCGGCGCCTTCTCGTTGCAAGGCCATTGCACCGAGCCGAGCTCGTCGAGCTTGGCGTAGGAGACGCCGGCGAAGGTCGGCGTCAGGGCCGCGATCTCGTCCATGATCTCGGAGGGATGGCTGTAGTTCATCTCGAAGCCCATCGCCTTGGCAAGTCCGATGGTGACCTCCCAGTCGGCCAGGCCGTTCTTCGGCGACATCACCTTGCGGACGCGCTGGATGCGGCGTTCGGCGTTGGTGAAGGTGCCGTCCTTCTCGAGGAAGCTCGAGCCGGGCAGGAAAACGTGGGCGTAGTTCGCGGTCTCGTTGAGGAAGAGGTCGTGAACGATGACGCATTCCATCGCCGACAGCGCCGCCACCACGTGCTTGGTGTTGGGGTCGGACTGGAGAATGTCCTCGCCCTGCACGTAGAGACCCATGAACGTGCCTTCGATCGCGGCATCGAACATGTTGGGGATGCGCAGGCCCGGCTCGGGGTTGAGCTTGACGTCCCACATCGCCTCGAACTGCTCGCGCACGGCATCGCCGGCGATGTGACGATAGCCGGGTAGCTCGTGGGGGAACGAGCCCATGTCGCAGGAGCCCTGCACGTTGTTCTGGCCGCGCAGCGGATTCACGCCGACGCCCGGGCGGCCGATGTTGCCGGTCGCCATCGCAAGGTTGGCAATCGCGATCACGGTGGTCGAGCCCTGGCTGTGTTCGGTGACGCCGAGGCCGTAATAGATCGCACCGTTGCCGCCGGTGGCGTAGACGCGAGCCGCTTCGCGCAACGTTTTCGGATCGACGCCGGTGAGGATGGCGGTGGCTTCCGGGCTGTGCTTCGGTTGCGCGACGAAGGCGGCCCATTCCTCGAACTCGCTCCAGTCGCAGCGCTCGCGCACGAAGGCTTCGTTGACGAGGCCCTCGGTGACGATGACATGCGCCAGCGCGGTGACGACCGCGACGTTGGTGCCGGGCATCAAGGGCAGATGCAGCGCCTTCACGTGCGGCGATTCCACCATTTCGGTGCGGCGCGGATCGATCACGATCAGCTTGGCGCCCTGGCGCAGCCGCTTCTTGAGGCGGGAGGCGAAGACGGGGTGAGCCGAGGCCGGATTGGCGCCGATGATGACGGCGACATCGGTATCCTCCACCGAGTCGAAATCCTGCGTACCGGCTGACGTGCCGAAGGTGACGGAAAGCCCATAGCCGGTCGGCGAGTGGCAGACGCGGGCGCAGGTGTCGACATTGTTGTTGCCGAAGCCGGCGCGGATCAGCTTCTGCACCAGATAGGTTTCTTCATTGGTGCAGCGGGACGAGGTGATGCCGCCGATGGCATCGCGCCCGTACTTCTTCTGGATGCCGCGCATCTTGGCCGCCGCAAACGAGAATGCCGCGTCCCATGATACTTCGCGCCAGGGGTCCTCGATCCGCTCTCGGATCATCGGCTTGAGAATGCGTTCGCCGTGGTTGGTGTAGCCCCAGGCAAAGCGTCCTTTGACGCAGGAGTGGCCGCGATTGGCCTTGCCGTCCTTGTACGGCACCATGCGCACCACTTCCTCACCGCGCATCTCGGCCTTGAACGCGCAGCCGACGCCGCAATAGGCGCAGGTGGTGACGACGGAGTGCTCGGGCTGACCGATCTCGATGACGGACTTCTCCGTCAGCGTCGCGGTCGGGCAGGCCTGCACACAGGCGCCGCAGGAGACGCATTCCGAGCCGAGGAAACTCTCGTTCATCCCGGGGGAGACGCGGCTGTCGAAGCCACGGCCGGAGATGGTCAGCGCGAAGCTGCCTTGCACTTCCTCGCAGGCGCGCACGCAGCGGGAGCAGACGATGCATTTGGAGGGATCATAGGTGAAGTAGGGATTGGACTCGTCCTTCGGCATCCAGGCGGCATTGATCTCGCCGTTGGATTTGGCGAAGACGTGGTTCTCGCCCTCATAGCCGTAGCGCACCTCGCGCAAGCCCACGGCGCCGGCCATGTCCTGCAATTCGCAGTCGCCATTGGCGCCGCAGGTGAGGCAGTCGAGCGGATGGTCGGAGATGTAGAGCTCCATCACGCCCTTGCGCAGCTGCTTCAACCGCTCGCTCTGGGTGTGGACCACGAGGCCGTTCATCACAGGCGTGGTGCAGGAGGCCGGCCTGCCGGCGCGGCCCTCGATCTCGACGACGCAGAGCCGGCAGGAGCCGAACGCGTCGACCATATCGGTCGCGCAGAGCTTTGGGATCTGGTGGCCGGCGTCCATCGCGGCGCGCATGATCGAGGTACCCTCGGGCACCGTGACCTCATTGCCGTCGATGGTCAGCGTCACCATCGTTTCCGACTTGGAGCGCGGCGTGCCGAAGTCGATTTCTTCGATCATGGACATGGTCGTTCTCCTATTCCGCGGCCTGAAGCGTGGTCGGGGCGGGGGCGAAATCTTCCCGGAAGTGCTTCAATGCGCTGAGCACGGGGTAGGGCGTGAAGCCGCCGAGTGCGCAGAGCGAGCCGAACTTCATGGTGTTGCAGAGGTCTTCGACAAGCGCGAGGTTTTCGGTGACACGCTCGCCGCGGATGATCTTCTCGATGGTCTCGACGCCGCGGGTCGAGCCGATGCGGCAGGGCGTGCACTTGCCGCAGGACTCGACGGCGCAGAACTCCATGGCGAAGCGCGCCTGCTTGCGCATGTCGACGCTGTCGTCGAACACGACGATGCCGCCATGGCCGATCAGGCCGTCGCGCGCAGCGAAGGCCTCATAGTCGAACGGGGTGTCGAACAGCGCGCGCGGAAAGTAGGCGCCGAGCGGGCCGCCGACCTGCACGGCGCGAACCGGGCGGCCTGTGAACGTGCCGCCGCCGATATCGTCGACGAGCTCGCCGAGCGTCACGCCGAACGCCGTCTCGAACAGCCCGCCCTGTCGGATGTTGCCGGCAAGCTGGATCGGCATGGTGCCGCGCGAGCGCCCCATGCCGAAATCGGCATACGCCTTGGCGCCTTCGGTGAGGATGAAGGGGATGGCGGCGAACGACAGCACGTTGTTGATGACGGTCGGCTTGCCGAACAGGCCGTGATGCGCCGGCAGCGGCGGCTTGGCGCGCACCAGGCCACGGCGGCCCTCGAGGCTTTCCAGCAGCGAGGTCTCCTCGCCGCAAACGTAAGCGCCGGCGCCGACGCGCACTTCCATATCGAAGCTGTACGTCGAGCCGCCGATCTTGTCGCCGAGATAGCCGCCCCGCCTTGCCGCCGATATCGCGGCCTTCATCGCTTCGACCGCGTGCGGATATTCGCTGCGAATGTAGATGTAGCCCTTGGTGGCGCCGACCGTGATGCCTGATGTCGTCATGCCCTCGATGACGAGGAAGGGATCGCCTTCCATGATCATGCGGTCGGCGAAGGTGCCGCTGTCACCTTCGTCGGCGTTGCAGACGATGAATTTGCGATCGGCTTTGGCTTGCGCCACCGTCTTCCACTTGATGCCGGTCGGGAACCCGGCTCCGCCGCGTCCGCGCAGGCCAGAGGCCGTTACTTCGTTGAGGATCGCGTCCGGGCCCAGCGACACCGCGCGCTCGAGACCCTTGTAGCCGCCATGGGCACGGTAATCGTCGAGCGAACGCGGATCGATCACGCCGCAGCGGGCGAAGGTGAGGCGGGTCTGGCGCTTCAGCCAGGGAATTTCGTCCGCAATGCCGAGCCGCAGCGCGTGCGGTCCATTGCTCGCCATGGCCTCGAGCACGGAGTTGACGTCCTCCGTGCCGACAGGACCGAATGCGGCCCGGCCTTTGGGCGTTGCCACCTCGATCATCGGCTCCAGCCAGCAGAGCCCGCGCGAGCCGGTCCTGATGATCTCGACAGGCAAGCCGCGCTTCGCTGCAACCTGCTCGAACGCGACGGCGATGTCGTCGGCGCCGACGGCCACAGCGGCGGCATCACGGGGAATGAAGATCTTCATGTTCATCGCCGTGCCTCCGCGACCAGCGCATCGATGCGCTTCTCGTCGAGCCGGCCAATGAGGCGGCCATCGAGCATCGCGGACGGCGCGGTCGCGCACAGCCCGAGGCAGTAGATCGGCTCCAGCGTAACGCGATCATCCGCCGTGGTGTTGCCGAGCGAGACCCCAAGCTTCGCCTCGGCGCGCGCCGCCAGCGCGTCTCCGCCCGCGGCCTGGCAGGCCTCCGCGCGGCACAGCTTCAGCACGTGGCGGCCGGCCGGCTTGTGGCGGAAGTCATGGTAGAAGGTGAAGACGCCGTGGACCTCGGCGCGCGACAGATTCAGCGCCTGCGCCACCATGGGAATCGCGGCCTCCGGCACGTAGCCGAATGCCTCCTGAAGCGCGTGCAGAATCACCAGGGTCGCGCCTTCCTGACCGGCATGTTCGGCGATGATCTCCGCGCCGCGCGTCTCTTCCCAGGAGTCGTAACAAGGCTCATAAACCGCTGTCATTCTTCGTTCTCAAATTGAGCGTCCCTTTCGCGCAAACTATTTGGAATCGTTCGAAGATCAATAAAGCTGTCTCATGCTGCGATTGCGAATTCAGATCGATTGGAGATCGCAATCGATCGATACGATCGGGTCATGAAACTTGAATCGTTTGCCGGTTTTTGCGTGTTGATGCAGGTCCCGGCGTGATAGCTTGCATGCGACGACAGATGTGCAGGGGACGGACGGTTGATCGACAAGCTTGAACTGCTGCTGGCGCTGGCCAAGGAGCGGCATTTTGGACGGGCCGCAGAGGCCTGCGGTGTCACCCAGCCGACCATGTCGACCGCGCTCAAGCAGCTCGAGGAGATTCTGGGCGTGATGCTGGTCCAGCGTGGGTCCCGGTTTCAGGGATTTACCCCCGAAGGCGAGCGAACGCTCGACTGGGCGCGGCGGATCGTGGGCGATGCGCGCGCAATGCGCGACGAGATCAACGGACTGAAGCACCAGCTCTCCGGCGAGATCCGCATTGCGGCGATTCCGACCGCGCTCGGCATGGTCGCGTCGCTGACGACGCCGTTCCGCGCGCGGCATCCCGAGGTGCGTTTCAGCATCCGCTCGACGACCTCATCGGAGGTGCTTGGGCTGCTCGAAAACCTCGAGGTCGATGCCGGGCTGACCTATATCGAGAACGAGCCGATCGGGAAGGTACGTACCATTCCGCTTTACAACGAGAGCTATCGCCTGCTCACCGCGCCCGATGGGATGTTCGGCGACCGCGAGACGGTGACCTGGACCGAGGTCGGGCAGGTGCCGCTGTGTCTGCTGACACCTGATATGCAGAACCGCCGCATCATCGACCGTGCGCTGCGCTCGGTCGGCGCCGAGGCGACGCCGACGCTGACCTCGAACTCGCTGCTGGTGCTGTTCACCCATGTCAAGACCGGGCGCTGGGCCAGCGTGATGCCGGCCAAGCTCGCCGAGACGCTCGGCCTCTCCGACAAGGTCCGCACCATCCCGATCGTCGACCCCGAGGTCAATTACAGCGTTGGCCTGGTGATCCCGCAGCGCGACCCGATGACGCCGCTGATCGCAGCGCTGGTCAACGTCGCGCGCGAAGTGGCTCCGAGCCTGCAGTCGTAAAGCCGAATGCCTATGGCGTGCACGATGTAACGGCAGCGGCACTGGGCTCCCTCTCCCGCTTGCGGGAGAGGGGTGGGAGAGGGTGTCTCCGCAACGGGACAATCCCCAAGAGGAAAGAACCCTCACCCGCCACGCGCCGGACGGTGCTTCGCATCGCTCGGCCCGCTGTCCAGCGGATGGATTGGTAACAAATTAGACCGGATGGATGGGTAACACTTGTTCATGATTTGGTCAGCTGCGGCGCTGCGCTAGCGCAGCGCCGCAGCTTGCGTGTTTGCCGGTCGATAATGCCGATCGGCACGTCGAAGAAGCGCACCTGCCAGGATCCGTCCTCGATTTCCTCGACGGCAACAGCTTCGCCGCCAAGAGCGCTGCAGATGTGGATGAAGTCACCACGCCACTTGATCTCTCCGGTGGAGCGGACCTGGCGAACCGCGGCTTCGGATGGATAATCAGGCTTGGGAAGCCGCCCTGGCATCGCACGCATCGAGGGCTGATAGACGCTGGCAGGTGGGCGCTGGCCGAGCGCCTCGTGCGGCCGCTCTTCGTTGTAGTCGCGCGCAAATGCGGTGAAGCGACGGGCCTGCGCCATCCGGGTCGGCGGCGGTGGCCGCATGGCTTCCAGAAGCGTGAGGTGAAAGCGCTCGTGCCGGCCGTTCTGCTGCGGATGGCCGGGATCAATCCGTTCGTGGCGAATGCCGAGCTTGATCCACCATACCGACAGCGCCGTCAGGCCAGTGGTTCCGGTCGAGACAAACGGCGAGCCTTGTCGGAACGGATGATCTGCGGCAAGCCGTACTCGCGAAACGCGCGCTCCAGCAGCGGTTGGCACTCGGCATGCTGCGTGCTTCCCGTCGCCGCCAGACTGATCAAATAGCGGCTGAAGCCATCGGTCGCCGTAAAGGGCTCGACCCGGGAGCCGTCGCCCAGTCGAATCCAACCCTTGTGATCGAGCGCCCAGACATGATTGGCATGCTGAGGCACCGTCAGCTCTCCCATCCGCGGCGGCGCACGGCGACGGACCTTGCGGCCGTCAATAAGCCCTGCTCGCTTGAGGATCGCGCCTGCCGTTGATGCTGACGGCCATTCGATATCCCTTTGCCGAGCCTCGAGCTTGCTCACGATCTTGCGCGGTCCCCAGCTCGGTCGCTCGAGCCTCAGTCCGACAATCGCATCCACCATGTGCTGGGGCGTTGCGCGCCCATGCACCCGTGCGGCGTGGGAACGTTCCGCAAGCCCTGCCGGCCCTTCCAAATGGTAGCGTTCCAACCATTTGTAACCAGTCTTGCGGCTGATCTCGTAACGGTCGCAAAGCTCCGTCATCGTCCACAATCCGCTTCGCTGATCCGCGATGAAGTTAACCCGCTGGTCCATTGCGCAGCTCTCTCGCCAAGGCATCGGCTGGTCCTCCCAGCCGACAGAGAACTGTCACCCATCCATCCGGTCTATTGTGTTACCTATCTATCCGGTCTGGACACGCGTCGGCCTCTCCCGCAAGCGGGAGAGGCGGGGAGCAGGCCCGCAGACCGTCTTCGTGAAGTTCAAGCCGCAGCCGAGATCCCAGGCGCCGCCTTGATCGCATCGCGCGGCAGCGTCACGCGGACGACGGTGCCGACTTCCAGCCTGGAGCGCAGCCGCATCGAGCCGCCGTGGAGCTGCGCCAGCGAGCGGGCGATCGCAAGGCCAAGGCCGGAGCCGTGATAGGTCTTGGTGAGCTGGCTTTCGACCTGCTCGAACGGGCGTCCGAGCCGCGCCAGCGAGTGCGGCGCGATGCCAATGCCGGTGTCGGCGATCATCAGCACGATCTTGTCCTCGAGCTGCCGGCTGCGCACCACGATGCGTCCGCCGTCGGGCGTGAACTTCACCGCGTTGGACAGCAGGTTCACGACGATCTGCTTGGTCGCGCGGCGGTCGGCGACGACGGAGATGGATTTCTCGATGTCGGCATCCAGCGTCAGGTTCTTGTCCTCGGCCCGGCCGGAGACGACGCGCAGGGATTCGGCCAACGTCCGCGACAGGTCGAGCTCTTCCATGTCGAGCTTCATCCGGCCGGCCTCGATCTTGGACATGTCGAGGATGTCGTTGATGACCTCGAGCAAATAGTGCCCGCTGGTCAGGATGTCGTGGCAATATTCCTGGTACTTCTCTGAGCCGAGCTCGCCGAACATGCCCGAGCCCATGATCTCGGAGAAGCCGATGATGGCGTTGAGCGGCGTGCGCAGCTCATGGCTCATATTGGCGAGGAACTTCGACTTGGTCTGGTTGGCTTCCTCGGCCCGGGTCTTCTCGCGTTGGTACTTCTCGGCGAGATCGGCGAGCTCGATGGTCTGGCGTTCCAGCGCCGCCTGGGAGCGCCTGAGGTCGATGACGGTGGCGCGCAGGCGCAGATCGTTGTCGACGAGCTTCTGTTCGTGCTCCTTGATCCGGGTGATGTCCGTGCCGACAGAGACGTAGCCGCCGTCCTTGGTGCGGCGCTCGCTGATATGCAGCCAGCTGCCGTCGTCGAGCTGCGCCTCGAAAGTGCGTGCGCCCGGGCCTTGGGCCGCGATCTCGTTGTGACGGGTACGGACTTCGGGCATGCGGCCGACTTCCAACACGGTCTCGTAGGAGGTGCCCGGGATCACGGCCGTGTCGGGTAGCTTGTGCAGGCGCTGGAAGTGCGAATTGCACAGCACCAGGCGATCGCTCGCGTCCCACAGCACGAAGGCTTCCGGAATGGTCTCGATCGCGTCGCGCAGGCGAAGGTCGGCTTCCACGGTGCGCTCGGCGAGGCTCTTCTGCTCGGTGATATCGACCGCGATGCCGATCAGGTGCATGCCGGCATCGCTGGCGCCGCGGGTCCGCTCGCAGCGGACGCGCAGCCAGATCCAGTGGCCATCGACGTGCTGCATGCGGAAGATCTGGTCGATGTGGTCGATCTTCTCGGAGATCAGCTGGTCGGCGATCTCGAACAGGTCGATGTCGTCGGACTTCACCAGCGCGTTGACCTCACCGAAGGTGAGGAGCTCGTTGCGGCCGTCGAGGCCGAGCATCGAGAACATCGATTGCGACCAGAAGATCCGGCCGCGCGACAAGTCCCAGTCCCACAGCCCGCAGCGGCCGCGATTGAGCGCAGTGTCGATTCGGCCGCGCACGGCATCGTTGATGAGGTCGCCTTCGCGGGCGCGGGTCGACTGCCAGTGGAAGGCGAAACCGAGGATCAGGACGACGAAGCCCGTCGTCGCGGACAGCGTCACCGACAGCGCCGCGTCCGAGCCCCAGATCGGCTCGTTGCGCTCCTGGATCACGGTGACGAGGCCCGGCAGCGACGTGATCGGCCGCGAGGTCGCCATCGCGGCGTTGCCATCAGGCAGCGTCATGCTGGAGACGTCGTTGTCGCGCGGCGGCGCGGCGAGCAGCTGGGCGGTGGTGATCGCATCGAGCAGGCGGTCGTTGCCGGCGGGATCATTGTCGATCGGGATGCGGGCAAGGATGCGGCCGTTGACGCCCGCCGAGGTGACGACGACATGGCGGCCCGAGATCCTGGCCCGCGACGGGATCATGTCGGGGAGCAGTGCCGGCAGGTTCTCGATGTTCTTCAGTCGCTCGCCGCGCACGGCGCTGACGCGGTCGATGCGTTCGGCGAGCAGCTCGGCGAGGGATGAAATGTCGTTCTGGATGACCAGGCGCTTCTGGCGCGTCTGGTCGACGACCTGGACGAACGCGCCGAGGCAGATCGTGATGAGGAAGGCGATGATGAGCGTCGGCACGGCGCGACGCAGCGCCGGCTCTGCGATCAGGAGCCGGTGATAGGCAGGTTTCGCGATCGATTGCGCCAATCCCTTGATCGAATCGGATTGGACACACGCGTTCGCGGCGTCTGCGCGCGCCATGCCTTCGGCCCCCTGAAAACCTGCTTGCGACGAATTTCGAAAGCAGCCCCACGTCGCTCTCGAATCACAGCGATTTGAATCCACTTTGCGCAGGCTGTCGAGAGTCAACGAAACGTTAACGCGAAATAATTCTTATCCAATGGAGAGTTTCGTGCTGCGAGCCCGCAAACTCACGTGCACGGGGAGTCCGAAACAGGAACGCGTGATCCCTCACACGCTGCGCGTCACGCGCGCGGCGGCTCGGCGTGGCTGATGACGCGCTTCACGCTCGGGAATGCGCGACGCAGCCGGCGCTCGATCGCGTCGACGTGCTCGTGCACCTTGATCACGCTCATCGACGGCGTGGCGCGGCAGTGGAAGTTGACGATCTCGCCGGCTTCGGTGTTGCGAACGCGCACGTTATGGATGTCGTGGATCTCGCCGCCGGCGGCATATTCGGTCAGCGCCGCGGCGATGGTCTGCACCCTGTCAGGCGCAACGTCGACGCCGAACGGCAGTTCCGGTTCCAGCGGCTCGATATGGACGTCGACCTCGACGTCCGCACCGAACTCTTCCTGGATGTTACGTTCCAGCATGTTGGCGACGTCATGGGCGGCGTCGAGCCGCATCTCGGCGTCGACTTCGAGGTCGATGCTGACGATCAGCTTGGTGCCGAGATCGTGCACCGTGACGTGGTGGATGGCGAGGGCCGAATTGCGCGCGATCACCATGATGCGGTCGCGCACGGTCTCGTTGTCGCGGGCAACGGGGACGGCCGCGAAGGAGAGGTCGGCATCGCCGAACGCCTTGCTGAGGGCGGCCTCGGCGTTGCGCTTGATGTTCTCGACGCGGTCGATCGGGTAGGTCCTGGGCACCTTGACGATGCTGTCGATGAAGGTGGTCGCCCCGACCATGCGCACGCGCAGCCGCTCGACGTCGATCACGCCGGGCACACTGCGGATCGCCGCCGTGGCTTTTTCCAGTGCACCTTCCGGCGCGCGGTCGACCAGCGTGTGCACCGTGGAGCTTGCCATGCGCAGGCCGAGGCCCGCGATCATCACGGCCACGGCGGCAGCTGCCGCAGCGTCACCCCACCAGAAGCCGAAGGCTGCGAGAATCAGACCCACGATCACGGCACATGAGCCCATCACGTCTGACGCAAAGTGCAGCGCGTCCGCAGCGAGCGCTTCGCTCCTCGTCGCCCGGGCGGCGCGGTGCAGGGCACGGGCGCGCCAAAGATTGACGAGGATATCGACGACGAGCACGACGAACGGCACGGCCGAAATCGTCGGCGGCGGGGTTCCCTCGCGCAGATGGCTGTAGGACTGGACCAGAATGCCGCCGGCGAGCACGTAAAGCAACGCGGTGACGCCCAGCGCCGAAATGCTCTCGAGCTTGCCGTGGCCGTAATGGTGCTCGTCGTCGGCCGGCTTGTCGGAGACCCGCACCACCGCCCAGGTGATGATGGTCGCGACCAGGTCGATCGAGGAGTGCAGCGCCTCCGAGACCAGCGCCAGCGATCCGATCGCGATGCCGACGATGAATTTGGCCGCCGCCATGCCGCCGCTGGCCAGGATCGAAATGGCCGCGACCGATGTCTTGTCGTGTTGTCCGCTCATGGCGGGGGATTTAGCAGGGCATTCGCGAACATCAAGCGATGATCCACAGACGTAGTCGCGAGTGAGTTGCAGGAGCGAAGCAGGCACTGTCATTCCGGGACGATGCGAAGCATCGAACCCGGAATCTCGAGATTCCGGGTTCGTCCTTTCGGGCGCCCCGGAATGACGGTGGTCGCTAGAGCGTCACCACGATCTTCCCCAGATGCTTGTTCGCCTCCATGTGCTCGAACGCCTTGTCGATGTCGGAGAACGGATAGACCTTGTCGATCGGCAGCTGGAGTTTTCGCGATTCCACCGCGCCCCAGATGTCCTTCCTGACCGCGTCGAAGATCGCGCGGACTTCCTCGAGGCTGCGGGTGCGGAAGGTGACGCCGATATAGCTGATGCGGCGAGCCGCATGCAGGTCGAAGTTGAAATCGGCATGGGTGCCGCCGAGCCGGCCGACATTGACGATGCGGCCGAGCACCTTCGCCGCGGCGAGGTTCTGGTTGGCGACCTGGCCTGAGACCTGGTCGACGATGAGGTCGACGCCTTCGCCGCCGGTCGCCTTCAGCACCTCGTCGACCCATTTGGGGTCGGAGGAGTCGATTGCGAGGTCGGCGCCATATTCCTTCAGCCGTCCGCGGCGATAGGCATCGGTCGAGGAGCCGATCACGAGCCTGGCGCCCTTGAGTTTGGCAATTTGCATCGCCATCAGGCCGACGCCGGAGCTGGCGCCCTGGATCAACACGGTCTGGCCGGGCTGCACGCCGCCGACTGTGACGACGGCGTTGTGCATGGTCGTGAGCCCGACGGGCAGGGTCGCGGCCTCCTCGAAATTCATGCTGGAGGGCACGTGGAACAACCGGCCGTGGTCGGCGAGCGTATACTCCGCGAACGCCGCGCCGCCCGAACCCATGATGCGATCGCCGATCTCCAAGCCCTTCGCGTCCGGTCCGAGCTCGGCAACTTCGCCGGCCCATTCCATGCCAAGCACGGTGCCGGCGCCGCCGGCCGCACCGTGCGCGTGGCCCTTGCGCATGCCGGTGTCGGCGCGATTGAGACCACAGGTGCGGACCTTGACGAGCACCTGCGTGCCCTCAGGCTTTGGTTGAGCGACGTCGGAAATCCGAGCGCCTTCAGGACCATAGACATAAGCCTTCATGCGTTACCTCGACCTGAATTGCGTTTGTAGATGAAGTTCGATGTCGTTCGCCTCGCCCCGCTTGCGGGGAGAGGCCGACGCGCGGAACGCGCGGCGGGTGAGGGGGACTCTCCGCGAGTCCAACTGCTGCCGCCCTCGCGGAGACTCCCCCTCACCCCAACCCTCTCCCCGCAAGCGGGGCGAGGGAGTAGACCCTCGGCGTAGCGAGCTCCGCGGTCAAATCACCTTAATGATCATTCCGCGGCCTGCGCCGCAGGACCCGCGATCATGCCCTCGAGCCTGGAACGAATGATCGCCTCGGCTTCGCGCACGATGCGGGAGATGAGCTCGCCGCAGCTCGGGATGTCCTGGATCAGGCCCTGCACCTGGCCGGCCGACCAGATGCCTTCATCCGAATTGCCTGTCGCGTAGACCATCTTGCCGCGGGCGCCGGCGACGAGCTCGCGGATGTCCTCGAACTTGGCGCCTTCCTTCTCCATCGCAACGACCTTGGTCGAGATCTCGTTCCTGGCGACGCGCGAGGTGTTGCGCATGGTGCGGAAGATCAGCTCGGTCTCGCGCTCGTCATTGGCCACGATCTTTTCCTTGATGAGCTGGTGGATCGGGCTCTCCTTGGTCGCCATGAAGCGGGTGCCCATGTTGATGCCCTCGGCCCCCAGCGCCAGGGCGGCGACGAGGCCGCGGCCGTCGGCAAAGCCGCCGGAGGCGATCATGGGGATCTTGACCTTGTTGGCGGCGGCCGGGATCAGGATCAGGCCGGGGGTGTCATCCTCGCCGGGATGGCCGGCGCATTCGAAGCCGTCGATCGAGATGGCGTCGACGCCCATCCGCTCGGCCGACAGCGCATGGCGCACGCTGGTGCATTTGTGCACGACCTTGACGCCGTGCTTCTTGAATTCGTCGACATGCTCCTGCGGCTTGTTGCCGGCGGTCTCCACCACCGTGATGCCGCTTTCGATGATGGCGGCGCGGTATTCGGCGTAAGGCGGCGGCTTGATCGCGGGCAGGATGGTGAGGTTGACGCCAAACGGCTTGTCGGTGAGGTCGCGGCAGCGCGCGATCTCCCTGGTCAGGTCCTCCGGCGTCGGCTGGGTCAGCGCGGTGATGAAGCCGAGCGCCCCGGCGTTGGCGACCGCGGCAACCAGCTCGGCCCGCCCGACCCATTGCATGCCGCCCTGGACGATCGGGTGCTCGACCCCGACGAGCTTTGTGAACCGTGTCTGCAGCATGATGCTTCCCCCGCCTGCGTGGCAGGCTCTGTTACCAGTTGATGGGGAAGAGGATGCCGCCGGGGTCGGGAAATGTCTATTGTTGGGGCGTGCGGTGAGTCATGCGGGCGGTGGGAGTGATTCCGCGAGGCGGACAATTGGAGCGCGCCGCTGCATCAACACCGTCATTGCGAGCGTAGCGAAGCAATCCCGGCTGTTTCCGCGGACGGACTCTGCATTGCTTCGCTATGCCCGCAATGACGGCGGCGGTGGCGAGTCTGGCGGGCTACTCCGCCGACAAACGCACCATCTGCCGGCCGCCGTTCATCTCTTTCAGGCTGTTGACGAAGTTTTCCGGGCGCTGCCAGCGATTGGGGACTTTCAATCCCATATACTCGGCGATATCGCCGATGAAGCCCGTGCAGTTGGTGGTCTCTGCGTTCCAGACCGGAGAGCTCGCTTTCAGCTTCTCGATATAGGCGAACACCCGCTTGGCATCGGCCTCGTTGAGATACACGCGATAGCTCGCGGTCAGATAGTCGGGATCGAGATCGCCGTAGCTTGCGCCGGTCTCCGACGGCACCCAGGTGAAGTAGCCGAGCACGTAAGTCCAGGTGTCACCGGCCGGCGTGAGGCCGGCAACCTCGACGGCGCGCTCGCTGGTCTTGCCGTACCAGACGAAGGCATGTCCCCAGCTCGCCGCCGTGCGCGCGCGGAAGTCGACGTAATAGGGGCCTTTCTCCGTGCGCGGGAGCGAGCGCCGCGCCCCTTGCGGTGAGGAGCGCGCCGCGGTGTCGGTCGTGACAAGCGCACTGGCATCATCGGCCATGCGCTTGTTCGTTTGGTGAGCCGAGACAGAGGACATCATGCATGCGAGCATGGTCGCAAGCGCGAGGCCCGCAAGGATGCAGGATCCCGATCGATCAGGTTTGTTCGTCACGTTGAGCCCCTCGACTGTCGGCCGCCTGCGCAGATCCTGCGCGTCGTTTGCGGCGCCTCAGTAGCGCGCGGCGACCGGGGCGGGCGCCTTGCCGATCGGAGCCTTGCCAACGGGGCTCTTGCCGATTGGCATCTTGCCGATCGGGGCCTGCTCGGCCGGATAGACCGGCACGGGCTGGCGGCGCGGCAGATCCGCAGCGTTTGCAGCCGTCACCAGAGCAAGCGTCGCACCCAGAACAATTACAATCTTCTTCACAGTCATACCCCTAGAAGGTTTGGTCCAAACACGGCTGGGCCGTGCCCCCAGACACGCCTGACAAAAGGGCTGCCGAATGCGTCCACAGTGCGGCATCCCTGCGACAAGTTGGCGGCATTGATCGGCGCGCGCAGATGTGAAGTGTGTCGGAATGTTTCGGCGCGCGTCGCGCTTCAGCGGTCGGCGCTCAGCCGAAAATGCATCTCGATCTTCGACTGCGATCCGTCGCTGGCAACGCGCCACGGCGAGAAGCCGGGCGTGGGATCGGGATCGGAGGGAAGGTCGATTGACCAACGCTGCGTGGGCACATGAGGCAGCGTCAGGCTGACGGAACACCGCCCGTGCAACTACAACCTGAACTCGTTCGTGAGTTCGCCGATGCCGTCGATCGCGACGGTCACAATGTTCACCGGCTCCTTCATGACGCCGACGCCGACCGAGGTGCCGACGGCGATGAGGTCGCCGGGGAGCAGGGTCATGTCGTGGGAGATCTTGCTGACGAGGGCTTGCGCGCTGAAGATCATGTCGGAGATCGGATAATTCTGCCGTTCCGCGCCATTGAGGATGGTGCGAACGGTGAGCTTGGCCGGATCGAGGCCGGTCGAGATCACGGGGCCGAACGGGCCGTAATCGTCGATGCCCTTGGCGCGGGCCCATTGCGGGAAGCTGGGATCGCTGGTCAGGATGTCGTTGGCGGTAATGTCGTTGACGCAGGTGTAGCCGAAGATGAAGCCGTCAGCTTCGTCGGGCGAGACGCGCGCGCAGGTCTTGCCGATGACGATGCCGAGCTCGCCCTCATAGGTGGTCTTGCCCTCGTAGTAGGAGGGACGGCGGATCACGGCACCCGGCGTCGTGATGGTGGTGGTGGCCTTGAGCAGATAGAGCGGCTCCGGTGGCTCGGGCTGGTTCAGCTTGGCGGCGAGCGCGTGAAAATTATTCCAGAGCGCGACGATCTTGCTCGGAGCGCAAGGTGCGAGCAGCTCGACCTCGGGCAGCGCGAGAGTCCTGCCGGTCGCGGCGTTGCGGCCGAACATCTCGCCCTCATGCACGCTGATTTCAGATGCGGTCAGCGTGCCGAAGCCGGTGGTGCCGGCGTGGCGGAAGCGCAGCCATTTTTTCGTCTCGGTGCTCATCACGCCACCGCCAGCGCGCGAGGATCGGACCGCGCGGAGACGCCGTCATAGAGCCCGGCGATACGGGCACGCTGGGTCACCATCGCCAGCACGGAATCCAGCGCCGGGGTGGGGATTTTGGTCAACCGGCCCATCTCCTGCACCACGGTGACGAGAGGGTCGATCTCCATCGGACGGCCGCGCTCGAGATCCTGCAGCATCGAGGTCTTGTGCGCGCCGACCTTGCGGGCGCCCTCGATGCGGCGCTCGACGTCGACGCGGAACTTGATGCCGAAGGTTTCGGCGATGGCTTGCGTCTCCAGCATGATTGCCCGCGACAGCGCCCGCGTGGACGGATCGGTGCAGATCACGTCGAGCGTTGCATGGGTGAGCGCGCTGATCGGGTTGAAGCAGACATTGCCCCAGAGCTTGAGCCAGATTTCGTCGCGGATGCGGTCGAGCACCGGTGCCTTCAGGCCGGCCGCGACGAACAGGTCGGCGAGGCGCTGCACGTCCGAGGTGATCTCGCCGGAGGGCTCGCCGAGCGGGAAATTGGTGCCGTAGACGTGGCGGATCACGCCGGGCGCCTCGATCTCGGTGGCGGGATAGACGATGCAGCCGATGGCGCGTTCGGCCCCCAACTCGCGCCATTGCCGCCCGCCGGGATCGATGCTCTCCAGCGTCGAGTTCTCGTAGTCGCCGCCATGCTTGTAGAAATACCAATAGGGAATGCCGTTGACGGCGGTGACGATGCGGGTGTGGGGCCCGAGCAGCGGCGCCATCTTCTCGATCACGCCGGTGATCGAATGCGCCTTCAGCGTGACGATGACGTAGTCCTGCACGCCGAGCTCGGCCGCGTTGTCGGTGCAGCGGGGATGGACGGTGTGCGTCTCCTCGCCGGCGCGCAGCGTCAGGCCGCGCTCGCGCATGGCGGCGAGGTGCGCGCCGCGCGCGACCAGGCTGACGTCGGCGCCTGCGCGCGCCAGCTGCACGCCGAGATATCCGCCGATCGCGCCGGCGCCGTAGATGCAGATCTTCATGAAATCCTCGCGGGGGTAGCGGAATTTGGCGACGAGAGATCCGGTCCGGCCCGGATGTGTCCGAGCCGGCCAGGCAATCGCAGGGAAGAGGCGTGGCCGCTTTAGGCGGCTTGCGGCGTGCTGTTGGTCGCCTCGTCGACGGCAGCCGCGATGTCGCGCATGCTGATGACGGAGACGAGGCTGTAGTCGTCGATCACGGGCAGGTGCCGGATGTGATTCCGATTCATCAGATGCCGGACATGCTCGATCGTGTCGGAGGAGGTGCAGGAGACGAGCTGCTGCACCGACACGAGCTGCGAGACCTTCACGTTGACTGCATTGGCGCCGTGCTCGGCAACCGCACGCACCACGTCGCGCTCGGTGAACATGCCGACCGCGGTGTTGCCTTCCGAGCGGACCACGTCCTTCACCACCAGCGCGCTGATGTTGTTGGCCCGCATCAGCTTGGCGGCAATACCCACCGTTTCGTTCATTCGCACCGTGACAACGCGCGGCGTCTTCTTGCGCAGAATGTCTCCGACCAGCATGGCAACCTCCCTGGGGTGAACGTCGCAGGAAGTGTGGTATACATAATGCCAATCGTCAAGCGTTGGATTTGGTTCATCCGAAAAATCTTGCGGCAGGGATGCTGACGTTTGTCGTCGCTGCAGAAAGGTGCGGCAAAGAAAAAGGGGCGCATCGCTGCGCCCCTTTGACCAACTTGAAAGCGTGGCGGCTCACGCCGTCCCGGTCTTGGCACGGGTGTCGGCATTGGCGGTTGCGGGAGTTGCGCTCTCGGCCTCCTTGCCCAGGATGAACGAACGGCGCATCGGCTTGATCACGAGCAGGGCCATCAGCGCGGCCGTCGCATTCAGCGCCACGGCCACCACGAACACGGCCTTCCAGCCATAGGCGGTCGAGATCACGCTCGCGAGCGGCACCAGAAGGGAGGCGGTGCCCTTCGCGGTGTAGAGCATGCCGTTGTTGGTGGTCGCGTATTTCGAGCCGAAGGTGTCGCCCGAGGTGGCGGGGAACAGCGAGTAGATCTCGCCGAACACGCCGAAATAGACCGCCGTCGCGAGCACGAACACGAGCGGGACGTGACCGTAGGCCGACAGCGTCAGCAGCATCAAGGCGGCGGTGCCGAACGCGATGAACATGGTGTTCTCGCGACCGATCGTGTCGGACACGAAGCCGAAGAACGGGCGACCGAAGCCGTCGAAGATACGGTCGAGTGAGATCGCGAAGGTCAGGGCCGCCATCTCGAAGCCGGCGAGCGAAACCGGCGTGTTGGCGATCTTGAAGTCATGCGCGATTGGCGCGATCTGTGCCGCGGTCATCAGACCGCCCGAGGCGACCATCACGAAGACGAGGTACATCACCCAGAAAATGGGCGCGCGCAGCACCTGCGGCGGGGTGAAGTCGATCTGGGTCTGCGGCAGATTGAGCTTCTTCTTCTTCGGCGGGATCGAGATCCGCGGCGGCTGGATGAAGAAGGCGAGCACGAACACGATTACGCCCTGGCCGATGCCGAAGGTGAGGAAGGCGTGCTGATAGCCTGAAGATGCGATCATGGTCGCGATCGGCACCACTGTGAGCGCCGCGCCCGCGCCGAAGCCGGCCGCAGTCGCACCGGCGGCAAGACCGCGGCGATCGGGAAACCATTTCAGCGCGTTGCCGACGCAGGTGCCGTACACCGCGCCCGCGCCCATGCCGCCGACAACGGCCGCGGCGTAGAGCAGGGGAAGCGAGTCAGCGTAGGAGTTGAGCACCCAGGACAGCGCGATCATCACGCCGCCGAACATGATGACGATGCGCGGACCGTATTTGTCGACGAACCAGGCCTCGACCGGCACCAGCCAGGTCTCGGTGACGACGAAGATGGTGAAGGCGAGCTGGATCGCGGCGCGACCCCAATGGTACTTGGCGTCGATCGGATCGACGAACAGCGTCCAGCCATATTGCAGGTTGGCGATCATCGCCATGCAGACGATGCCCATCACGAGTTGGAGCCAACGGAAACCTGTGCGAAGAGGCGCGGCCGTGACGGCGCCATCCGTGCCTGAAGTCATCAACAACCTCCCAAGCGCCTGTCTGTCACGACGGCGCCGCCATATGGCGGGTGTCGCAAATATTGTGGCTTATGGTGCAAGCGCCGCGAGGAGCTTGGTATACCATATTCCAGAATGCAAGCCCTATCTCAGGCGCAAGCTCAAGAAAAGTGCAGATTCTCCGGGTTTCCGGGTATCGGGGTATATTTGGGAGGGTGAAACGCCGGGCCATGAGGCGGGCGCGATGGGCGAGATGAGAGCGAGGCCGGATGTTGATCGCGCCGCCACCATCTTGCGCCAGCGCTTGAATGCCACGAGCGCCGGCAGCCGCGAGGATGAGCACATGGATCTCGCGGCGGAACAGACTACGAATAAATCGATCCTGGCCCCCGCGCTTACAGGCCGAAACGGGGGAGATCGCCATTGTGGTTGGAAATCTCGGCGCTAGCCATCAGGAAGCGGTCGACGGCCGCCATGAAGCGGGCGAACAACGAGGCGGAGGGTGCAAGGGCGACGAAAGCGGTCTTGGACATCGGAATTCCCTATTCTAAGACAGTCATGAGTGCTGTCCTATCTCGAAATTTTTTATGTATGCCAGATGCCAGTGTCCATACGCGGCCTTGCATAGCAGCATGTGAATTGCCGCATTGCAGCATGGCGCTTCATCATCAAAGCGCACCGTCCGGGTCCGGAAACATCGCCTTTTCCGCCTCAGAACTGCGCAACACGCAGGTTCGGGCTGCTCGGACGGGGTCTTGTCAGGCTCTTGGCACCGCAGTGCAAAACGGTTAGTGCTTCGCCCCCTTTCCCCGTCATCAGTCAGAGTGGTTCATGTCGAGCGCCTCGCCCGCCGTCTCGATCGGCATCGATTTTGGGACCAGCAACACCGTCGTCGCGCTTGCCGCCGACGATCGGCGGGTCGAGGCCCTCAGGTTTGACCACGGCGGACAACGCCACAGCACTTACGTCTCGGCACTCTGCTTCTGGGAGGACCGGCCGGGCGCCGGCGCCCAGGCCGAAGGCGGACCGTGGGCGATCGAGCAGTTTCTCGAGGGGCGCCACGTCTATCGCTTCCTGCAGTCGTTCAAGACCTTTGCGGCAAGCTCGAGCTTCAACACCACGCAGGTGTTCCGGCAGCGCTTCAAGTTCGAGGACATTCTGGCGGCATTCCTGCGCACGCTGGCGCGCCATGGCGGCGACAGGTTCGGATTCGAGGCAGCCAACATCACCGTCGGCCGTCCCGTGCGCTTTGCCGGCGGCAATCCCGACGACGACCTCGCCATGCAGCGCTACCGCGCCGCGTTCGAGCGCTTGGGCGCCGGTCACGCCCGCTATGTTTACGAGCCCGTCGGCGCGGCGTTCTCCTTCGCCCGGCGCCTCGAGCGCGACGCCACCGTGCTGGTTGCGGATTTCGGCGGCGGCACCAGCGATTTCTCGGTGATGCGGTTCTCGCGCGCCGGCGGCCATTTGCGCGCCGAGCCGCTGGGACACGCCGGCATCGGGATTGCGGGCGACACGTTCGATTATCGCATCGTCGACCACGTGGTCTCGCCGCGGCTCGGCAAGGGTTCGAGCTTCCGCTCGTTCGACAAGGTGCTGCCGATCCCGAACAGCCACTACACCAACCTCGCACGCTGGCATCAGCTCGCGCTGATGAAGAGCAACGGCGATTTGCGCGAGCTCAGGGAGCTTGCGCGCACGGCGGTGAAGCCTGAACAGCTGGAGCATTTCATCACCATCGTCGACCTCGACCTCGGCTTCTCGCTGTACCGCGCGGTGTCAGACGCCAAGGTCGCGCTGTCGGCCAAAGACGAGGTGGATTTCCGCTTCAAGGGCGGCGGCGTCGATATCGGCTCCGCCATCACCCGGAAGAAATTCGATAGCTGGATTGCCGACGACATCGCGCGGCTGGGGGCTACCGTCGACAAGGTGCTGGGCGAAGCCCGCATCACCGCGCGCGAGGTGGAGAAGGTGTTCTTGACCGGCGGCACCTCCTTCGTGCCGGCGGTGCGAAAACTGTTCGCCGACCGGTTCGGCAACGAGCGGCTGATGTCGGGCGACCAGTTCGAATCGATCGCGTACGGCCTGGCGCTGATCGGACACAGTGCCGAACCGGATCGCTGGACCGCGGATGGTGGGCTGAAGTCGAGGGCGGGTGCATAACAGTCGTTGCGATCAGTCGCCGCAGACCCGGTGCGAGTTAGTCTCGCGGAGGGCTCCTCGCTTTCCGTGATTGCGAGGAGCTCATGCGACGAGGCAATCCAGGCTGCCACCGCGGAGGGATTCTGGATTGCTTCGCGGAGCCCGTCATCGGGCGGCGCTTCGCGCGGACCCGTTGGCTCGCAACGACGACGTGGGCAGATGCGCGCATCCGATCGAACAGATCGACCCGCGGCTTTCATTCGGATCGCATCCGACCGCGCGACCCGGCTACGAGCTACTGATTGATCTCGGGCTCGACGAGCTTGGCAAGGTTGCGCAGCGATTCCTGCCAGCCGAGATAGCAGGCCTCCACTGGAATGGCGTCGGGCAGGCCGGCCTGCGTGATATCGACTTCGGTGCCGACCAAGACCTTCTTCAGGATCACGGTCACCTCGATCACGCCAGGCAGGTCGGGGTCGTCGAATCTGTCCGTGTAGCGCAGGCGCTGGCCGGGGACGAGCTCGAGATATTCGCCGCCGAACGAATGGCCGTTGCCCGTGGTGAAGTTCCGGAAGGACATCTTGAACGTGCCCCCGACCTTCGGCTCGAGATGATGCACGGTGCAGGTGAAGCCGTTGGGCGGAAGCCATTTCGCGAGTGCATCCGCCTCCACGAAGGCGCGGTAGACCTTTTCCGGGCTGGTTGCGAGAACGCGGTGCAGGCGCACGGTGCCGGGCATGTTTGTCATTCCTTATACACTGATGGGCTCGACATGATCGTCTGTTGCCCCTTCATAACCGAGGACGAAGGAGAGGCTCTCGATCCGACAAAGCATTGCAGAAAAAAGAGCCGCCGGAACCGGCGGCTGCTGTTGTCGCCCGGCCGATCTGCGGCTTATCGCGTCCGATCTTCACCTGCACACAACGTTCCCATGCGGCGTTCCCATGCCGCCCTGGACGTTGAGATTGCCTGAGGGCAGCAGGGTCACCGTGCTCGCGTAGGTCTTGCCATCATCCGCATTGTAGATCCGCCCGGCTACTTGTTTGCGCCGGCCGCATGCATGTCGATGAAGAGGGAGATGCCGACGATGTTCCACGGCCGCGCAGCGCCGGATCGGAAATCTCGCCGCAGTCAAAATCCCTTTCCAGCTCTGATGGTCCGGCAAAGCAGCCCGCACGCGGCCCGCAATAGCGCCGGTTATTTACATTGACACTCTTCAAAATTGCATGTCACATATAAGCAAGTAAAGGTTGCAGTGCGCCAGCCGTGCTCGCTATAGAGCGGTAGTACCAGAGGTAAGAAAGCGTGAAGCAGCATTGGGCACTGAACCAAAGAAGCAGCCGAGAGAAATGCATGTGGCTTTTGCTGAATGCGCTTGATGTGGAACGCCCGACATCTTCAGGAAATCTCGGCGAATGTCGCGCCTCGCCCGTGAAGAAGGCGCTGACAGCCGACGCAGGGCGCACGACGGGCTGATGAGTTCGCCGTCAAAGTGAGCCGATGGGCCATCAAAATGTGGGAAGCCGCGGCATGACCATACTTACCCGTGATCCCAACTCTCGTTGCCGCTGGTTTTCGGCTGATGGGATCGTTGCACCTTTGGGTTGTGTTTCTGAGTCCCTCCGGGTCATCGGATGATCCGCGATCTGCTGGCGCCTCGTGAGTTCATCCTTTCGCAGAACTATTGCGGACCGAACGGTTTGGCGCGGATGTTTCCGGCACTCTCCAGAAGCGAGCAGCCCTCGGTCGCCCGGGTCACGATCGCGAACAATCTCCAATCGCATCGCCTCCCGCGACAGCAATTCCGAACTCCGGTGCAGACGACGGAGACGCGCGTCACGATGGACGGTCCCGCGATTGTCCCGCCTGATTTGCAGATGACTGAGCAAGGCCTACGTGGTCAAGCGGTGCGCGGGGGGAGGACACCATGAGCAATCCCTATTCACTCGCACACCTGACGGCCTTGGGACTCGCTCCACCCCAGTTGATCGAGGCGGCAAGCGATGCCGGTTATCAATATGTGGGCCTGCGGCTCAACCGGACGACACCCAACGAACCTTTGTACGATCTGCTGAATGATCCGAAGCTCATGAGGGAAACAAAGGCGAGCCTCGCAAATTCCGGGTTGGAGGTGTGGGACATTGAGGCGGCCCGCATGGATCCTCCACGTGATCATCTGCACTATCGAGAGTTTCTCGAAGCCGGTGCCGAACTCGGAGCTCGGCACATCCTCGCCCAGTTGCCGGATCCCGAAAAGAATCGCGCGATCGACCGCTTTGGGTCCTTATGCGAGATGGCCAAGCCGCTCAATCTGAATGTCAGTCTCGAGTTTGTGTCGTGGACGGAGACGCCGGGTCTCGCCGATGCCG
Source organism: Bradyrhizobium sp. Gha (assembly GCF_900113735.1). Lineage (GTDB taxonomy): Bacteria > Pseudomonadota > Alphaproteobacteria > Rhizobiales > Xanthobacteraceae > Bradyrhizobium. The sequence continues at coordinate 546,621 of NZ_FOQM01000001.1, read as the reverse complement.
CTCATATCGTACGCGAGGCCAATCGTCCCAACGCCAGCATCTTGCTCGACACGCTGCACTTCGCCCGTTCTTGCTCGAGCCTGGAGCTTCTAAGGGCGCTCCCGCCCGAATGGTTCAAGTGGGTTCACGTTTGCGACGCTCCGGCGCATCATCCGCCTGATCCCGAAGGGGTGATCTATGCGGCACGGTGCGAAAGGCTTGTTCCCGGTGAAGGAGGAATAGACATCAAGCGTATCCTCGCCTGCTTACCGGACGACATCGTATACGCTCTCGAGATACCCAACGACGCCTCCGTGTCGAAGATCGGATTTCATGAACATGCTCGCCGAGCAATAGGTGAAACCAGGTTTCATTTGGAAGACGATCGAGTCTCCAAAAAGTTCGATGCTGCAAGACGGTAGTGCAAACACTCGGTGCTGAGCTCATTCATGTTGCTGCGTCTGCAATCGCAATCGAACCGACGTCGAGCCGATACAGATCAAGCGTACACCCCGACATCGACGAGCATCTGCGGACCTCTGCCATGCAGAGGCTCTGGCGGTAAAGAGTGCAACACATGAACCATGAACGAATACTCGAATGTGACGTGCTGGTGCTTGGCTCCGGCGCGGGCGGCTTGTCGGCGGCGGTAACGGCCGCAACGCATGGCCTGCGTGTGATGGTGATGGAGAAGGAAGATGTGTTCGGCGGAACGAGCGCGTGGTCGGGAGGCTGGATGTGGATTCCTCGCAATCCGCTGGCGACGCGCGCAGGCATCCGGGAAGAGATTGATGCGCCACTTACGTACCTGAAAAGTGAATTAGGAACACAGTTCGATGCCGCTAAGGCAACCGCGCTGCTTGAACGTGGCCCCGAAATGGTTGATTTCTTCGAGCGTCACACCTCAGTGCGCTTCGTCGAAGGCAATATTCCGGATTTCCACCCGACACCTGGTGCCGCGACAGGGGGGCGGTCGGTTTGTGCCATGCCATTCGACGCGCGCGAACTTGGCCCATTGCTCCACAAGCTACGCGAACCCCTATCGGTCATTACGATCAAGGGCATGGGGATTGCGGCGGGGCAAGACATCACACATTTTTATCGAGCGACGCGCTCGATCAAGTCCGCGCTCTACGTAGCTCGCCGGCTGCTTGCATTTGCTTGGCATAAGCTCTGGTACGGACGTTCGATGCACCTCGTCAATGGCAACGCGCTAGTCGCCCGCCTGCTGAAATCGGCGGTCAACCGCGAAGTCGACTTGCGCACTCGTGCCCGCGCTGTTGCCTTGCTGAGGAATGATCGCCGCGTGACGGGGGCAATTGTTGACATCGCCGGTACCAGGCATGAGGTGCGTGCGACGCGCGGCGTCGTGCTTGCCTGTGGTGGCTATCCATACGACGTGGAAAGAAGGGCGCGGACGTTTGCCTATACACCCTCTGGTCTCGACCATTGGTCTGCGGCGCCACGCACAAATACCGGAGACGGCATCCGTCTTGGGGAGTCCGTCGGGGGGCGCTTCAACAATACACTTGACGCGCCTGCCGCGTGGGCGCCCGTTTCGCTGGTTCCTCAGCGCGGGGGCGCGGATATCGTCTTTCCACACCTGATCGACCGTGCAAAGCCCGGCGTGATTGCGGTGACGCGCGCTGGCAGGCGTTTTGTCAACGAAGCCGCGTCATATCGAGACTTTATCTCCGCGCTGCTGGCAAGCACGCCATCCGGCGAAGAGGTGTGCGCCTGGCTGATCTGCGATCATCGTTTCCAGCGACGCTACGGCCTCGGCTTCTCCAAGCCATTTCCCTTTCCTGTAGGCCCATATCGGCGCTCGGGATATCTCGTGCAGGCCGCGAGCTTGAGTGAACTGGCGATGAAATGCCACATCGACGCGCAAGCGTTGAAGAACACCGTGGAAAGCTACAACACGCATGCCAAGGAAGGCACTGATCCCCAATTCAACAAAGGCTCTACAGTCTATAACCGCGCGCAGGGAGATGCCGAACATCAGCCGAATCCCTGTCTCGCCCCGATCGAAAAGAGTCCGTTTTACGCAGTCAAACTGTTGCCCGGGAGTCTTGGCACGTTCGCGGGGTTGGCGACCGACATCGACGCGCGGGTGCTCGATGAGAACAATTGCGCTATTCCCGGCCTGTATGCGGTAGGTAACGACAGCGCCAGCATGATGGGCGGCTTTTATCCGAGCGGCGGCATAACTCTGGGGCCGGCAATGACGTTCGGATACCTCGCGGGGCTCGTGCTTGCCCGCAGAAATCTGGCGCCGCAGGGCGATTTCTTCGCGGCCAAGGAAAAAGCGGCTGCCGACAGCCCAGTTTGATTTCGATCGCCAAGTGGAAAGACGAACCATGAACAATACTGTCATCAAATCCCGCCAGCTGAACATGCCGAAACTCGGCTTGGGGACGTGGCCAATGGTCGGCGAAGAGTGCACCCGAGCCGTGCTTCAGGCGCTCGAGGTTGGATACCGTCACGTGGATACTGCGGCGGCCTACCAAAACGAAGATGCGGTGGGCCGAGCGCTCGTCGAAACCGACGTGCCGCGCGAAAAGATCCATGTGACAAGCAAGGTCTGGTGGGACAAGTTGGCCCCAGACGACATGCGTCAGTCCTTTGACAACACGCTCCGTGCGTTGCAGAGCGAGTACGTAGATCTGTTTCTGATTCACTGGCCGGGAAAAGGTTGCGACCTGGCGCGCTCGATCGAGACGCTGGTCTCGTTCAAAGAGCAGGGGCGCGCGCGCAACATCGGCGTGGCAAACTTCCCCCTGCCATTGCTGCGCCAGGTTGTTGAGGGGATGGGCGCTCCCTTGGCCGCCATCCAGGTCGAGTATCACGTCACATTGGGCCAGAGAAACTTGCTTCAATTCGCTCGTGAACATGAAATGGCATTGACCGCCTATAGTCCACTCATGCGCAACAAAGCGCACGAAATACCGGAGCTTGTTCGCATCGCTGAGAAGCACGGGGTGCTTCCGACCCAGGTGGCCCTCAAATGGCTGCTCGATCAACCGAACGTTGCCGCGATTCCCAAAGCCAGCAGCCGGAAAAACCAGTCAAGCAACCTGGCGTCCTTCAACGTGCAACTCGACGATGAGGATCGTGCATTGATTGCTACCTTGCCGAAGAACCGGCGGGTCGTTAGTCCGGAGTACGCACCGCAATGGGACCCGCCGGTCTGATCTGCGGTCCGGGGAGCGCCTCGGCAGCAGGTCGTCAATCTCGCAGTCGGGTACAATGAATTTGGGATTTCTTTACGCGCTGATCGCCTTCACGATTTGGGGGCTTTTTCCCTTCTATTTCAGGTTGCTGAAGGTCGTCCCACCTCTCGAAGTGCTTGCGCACCGGATGGTATGGTCGCTCATCTTCGTAGCCGTTGCGCTTGCGATACGACGCGACGTTCGTTGGCTCGTCACCGCGCTTCGCGAGCCAGGCAATTTGGTGCGTTTCGGAGCGTGCGCTGGGCTGCTGTCTGCGAATTGGGGCTTATATATCTGGGCGGTCAACAGCGGCCGCATCGTCGAGGCGAGCCTTGGATACTTCATCAATCCACTCGTCAGCGTGCTATTCGGGTTTGCGTTCTTGCACGAGCGTCTGCGGCCTCTGCAATGGGGGGCAATCGCGTTCGCAGTAGGGGGCGTTCTATGGCTGACGTGGGAAAATAGCGCACTGCCATGGATCAGCCTCGTGCTCGGGGTGACGTTCGGTGCATATGGCCTGTTGCGCAAGACCGCGAAACTCGGTCCCCTCGATGGGCTGGCATTGGAAATCACGCTGCTCTTTCCCGCCGCGTTTTTCTATTTGTTGTGGCTCGCAGCGCACGGCGACAGCCATTTCGGCAGCGCGCATGCCGGCATGCAGCTGCTGCTGGCCGGAGCCGGTCCCGTGACGGCAGTACCATTGTTGTTGTTCGCGGCGGGAGCACGCCGCATCCCGCTGTCAACACTGGGGATCATGCAATACATAACGCCTACGCTGCAGCTGCTCCTCGGCGTATTTGCTTATGGTGAGCCGTTCGGTCGTGTGCAGCTCATCGGCTATGGTGCGATCTGGATAGCGCTCATGTTGTACTCGGCCGAAAGTCTGTGGCCTCGGGAAGCGAAGGTGGAGGCGAGGGCGCACCGATCCTGAAGGGTGGGGCGAGCAGCCTCGGAAACACCTTCCCCAAGGCAGAGGTTCTTCACGCCGAGCACGTCCAGTTTGTAAGCAGGACGAAGGCGGACATCAGCCTTTTCGAGTGACGGCATAATGCCCCTGTTTTGCCCGACGCGTCAACGAAAGATTCGAAAAATGCGAATCTGTGCTTGGCGCGGGGGCTACTGTGCATGGGGTTGTTTTCGGGTTTCGGTTTGAGCCCGTGCTCGGACGGTCTCATCGCACGCAAAAAAAGGGCCGCCCGGAAGGCGGCCCTTTCGTCTTGGCCGAAGCGGCGCCGCTTTACTCGGCAGCCTGCTTCTGCGGCGGGTCGAGTGCGCCGGACTTGTGGATGTCGGCGACCTGGTGGTCGCTGAAGCCGAGCACGCTGCGCAGGATCTCGTCGGTGTGCTCGCCGAGCAGCGGAGAGCGGGTGACCTCGGCCGGGCTATCCGACAGCTTGATCGGGTTGCCGACGGAGATGTACTTGCCGCGGGTGGGGTGATCGACCTCGACCACGGTGCCGGTCGCGCGCAGCGACTGGTCCTCGGCGATCTCCTTCATCGACAGAATCGGGCCGCACGGAATGTCGTCCTTGTTGAGGATCTCCATCGCCTCGAACTTCGTCTTCGTCATCGTCCACTGTTCGATGCGGGCGAAGATCTCGTTCAGGCGCGGCAGGCGCGCCGCCGGCTTGGCATAATTCGGATCGGTCTTCCAGGTCGGCTCGCCGATCACGTCGCAGATCTTTTCCCAGACCGGCGCCTGGGTGATGAAGTAAATGTAGGCGTTGGGATCGGTCTCCCAGCCCTTGCACTTCAGGATGCGGCCGGGCTGGCCGCCGCCGGAGTCATTGCCGGCGCGCGGCACGGCATCGCCGAACGGAATGCCTTCGCCGAACTGGCTGTACTCCTTGAGCGGGCCGTGGGCGAGGCGCTGCTGGTCGCGCAGCTTGACGCGGGCGAGGTTGAGCACGCCATCCTGCATCGCAGCCGTGACGCGCTGGCCCTTGCCCGAATGCGTACGCTGATAGAGCGCGGTGACGATGCCGAGCGCCAGATGCAGGCCGGTGCCGCTGTCGCCGATCTGCGCGCCGGTGACGAGCGGAAGGCCATCGCGGAAGCCGGTGGTCGAGGCGGCGCCGCCGGTGCATTGCGCGACGTTCTCATAGACCTTGCAGTCTTCGTACGGTCCCGGGCCGAAGCCCTTGATCGACGCGACGATCATCTTCGGGTTGATCGCCTGGATCTTCTCCCAGGGGAAGCCCATGCGGTCGAGCACGCCGGGGCCGAAATTCTCGACCAGCACGTCGCACTTCTTGATCAGCTCGGTCAGGACTTCCTTGCCCTTGGGGTTCTTGGTGTCGAGCGTGATCGAGCGCTTGTTGTGGTTGAGCATGGTGAAATACAGGCTGTCCACGTTCGGGATGTCCTGCAGCTGGCCGCGGGTGATGTCACCCACGCCCGGGCGTTCCACCTTGATCACGTCGGCGCCGAACCATGCCAGCAGCTGCGTGCAGGTCGGCCCTGACTGGACGTGGGTGAAGTCGAGAATGCGAACGCCCTTGAGCGCCTTGGTCATGATGTTGCTCCGTACTCTGTCTACCCCTGCAAACCACAGGGAATAAGGGTTGAAGGGGAGGACTTACTTCTTCTTCTGCAGAACGCTCTGCGGATTGAGGTTGCCGATGCGGCCGCTCTCGGAACCCGCGGCCGGATCGATCACCGCGTTGATCAGCGTCGGCTTGCGTGACGCCATCGCCTCGACCACGGCGCGCTTGAGCTCGTCCGGTGAGGTCGCATTCACGCCGACGCCGCCGAAGGCTTCCATCATCTTGTCGTAACGCGCGCCCTTGACGAACACCGTCGTTGCCGGATCGGCGTTGGCACCGTTGACGTCGGTGCCGCGGTAGATGCCGTCATTGTTGAAGATGACGACGCAGATCGGAAGGTTGTAGCGGCAGATCGTCTCGACCTCCATGCCGGAGAAGCCGAAGGCCGAGTCGCCTTCAACCGCCAGCACGGGATGGCCGGTCTCGAGCGCAGCCGCAATCGCCTGGCCCATGCCGATGCCCATGACGCCCCAGGTGCCGACGTCGAGACGCTTGCGCGGGCGGTACATGTCGATGACGCCGCGGGCGAGGTCGAGCGTGTTGGCGCCTTCGTTGACGAGGATCGCTTCGGGATGATCCTTGATCACGTTCTTCAGAACGCCGAGCGCGCCGTGATAGTCCATCGGCGATTTGTTGTTCATGAGCTTCGGCGCCATCTTGGCGACGTTCTCGTCGCGCTTGGTCGCGATCGCCTTCGTCCATTCGGCGGGCGGCGCCGTCCAGCCCGAGGCGATTGCCTGATTGAAGGCGGAGACCACCGAACCGATGTCGCCGACGACGGGCGCGACGATCTCGACGTTGGAGTCCATTTCCTTCGGCTCGATGTCGACCTGGATGAACTTCTTCGGAGCTTCTCCCCAGCTCTTGCCCTTGCCGTGCGAGAGCAGCCAGTTCAACCGCGCGCCGATCAGCATGACGACGTCGGAATCCTTCAGCACCGTCGAGCGCGCAGCGCCGGCGCATTGCGGATGCGTGTCGGGCAGGAGGCCTTTGGCCATGCTCATCGGGAGGAACGGCACGCCGCTCTTTTCGACGAAGCTCCTGATCTCTTCATCGGCCTGCGCATAGGCCGCGCCCTTGCCGAGGATGATGAGCGGACGCTTCGCGTTCTTCAGAACATCAAGCGCGCGCTTGACCGAAGCGGGCGAGGGAATCTGCGCCGGCGCCGCGTCGATCACCTTGACCAGCGACTTCTGGCCGGCATCGGCGCTCATCACCTGGCCGAACAATTTTGCCGGCAGATCGAGATAGACGCCGCCCGGACGGCCCGAAACCGCGGCGCGGATCGCGCGGGCAAAAGCGATGCCGATGTCTTGGGCGTGCAGCACGCGATAGGCCGCCTTGCACAGCGGCTTTGCAATCGCGAGCTGGTCCATCTCTTCATAGTCGCCCTGCTGGAGGTCGACGATTTCGCGCTCGGAAGAGCCCGAGACCAGGATCATCGGGTAGCAGTTGGTGGTGGCGTGGGCGAGCGCGGTGAGACCGTTGAGGAAGCCGGGCGCTGACACCGTGAGGCAGACGCCGGGCTTCTTGGTGAGATAGCCGGCGATGCCTGCGGCGTAGCCGGCGTTCTGCTCGTGACGGAAGGAAATCACGCGAATGCCCGCAGCCTGCGCCATGCGGCCCAAATCGGTGATCGGGATGCCCGGCACATTGTAGATGGTGTTGATGCCGTTCAGCTTGAGCGCGTCGATGACGAGATGAAAGCCATCCGTCAGTTCCTGCTCGGTGCCCGGTGCTTCGGACTTGGTCGCGGTGTTCAGCATGGGCCTTGTCTCCCTGGTGTCAGGATAGCGGGGCGAGTGCTTCGCCCTTCTGGTGAATGTTTGCTAGGTGAAGAGTTACGTGAACAGTTCCTGACCGTGCTCTTCGACGTAAGCGGCAAGCCCAAGGGTGTGGTCGCGGGCGCGCTTCTCGGCGAGTTCGGTGTCGCGCGCTTCCAGCGCCTCGATCATGGCAAGATGCTCGGGCAGCGACACCGCGATGCGGTCCTTGCGGCCGATGGTCAGCTGGCGATACCCGCGCACGTGCAGCAGCAGGTCGTTGGTGAGATCGACAAGAACAGGGGATTCCGACAACGAGATCAGCGACTGGTGGAAGGCGATGTTGGCGCGCGAATATTCCTCGACGTGGTCCTCGGGCAGGCGGTCCTTGCCGAAGTCCTTGAAGAAGTCGCGCAGCGCCGAGATGTCCTTCTTGCGAGCGGTGGTGGTGATGAGGCGCGCCGCCATGCTCTCCAACGCCGCCCAGGCGCGGATCATGTCGACGATCTCGCTCTTGGTCCTTCGTACCACCATGATGCCGCGGCGCGGCACGGTCTTCACGAAACCGTCCTGCTCCAGCATCGCGATGGCTTCGCGGATCGGGGTACGGCTGACGCCCAGGCGTTCGGACAGTGCGCGCTCGTCCAGCATCACCGGTTCGGGCGTCGAGTAGATGTCCATCCTGAGGATGGCTTCCTTCAAGGCGTCATACGCCTTGTTCTTGAAGCTGCTCTCCGGGGCAATACGAACGATTGCGATGTCTGCCTCGGCCATGTTCGGCAACGCCTTGGTTGTTTTCTGCAGTGACACGACGATTCTCCTCCAGTGGGAGTCGTCTTTTACAGGAATATTTGCAGGAAAGTTTTTGGCATACCACATGCCAGAATGTCAAGCCGGCTATTTTTTGCGGCGTTCTGGAGGGTGCTGTGACTTGACAAGTTGGCTTCTGGCATACCAAATGCCATCGCTAGCCGTTTTTGGTCCAGGGCTGGCGATTAATCAAGGCATTTCGCCGTTCCGTTCCGCTGGAGGGAACAGAGCGCGTCGACGGCAGATAACGGCAGCCGCGTTACGCGCGCTTTGCCAAGCAAGAAGTGAAGGTCAAGGGAGAAGCTCATGTCCAATTCCAAAGACGTCGTCCGCAAGGTCCTTGACCAGGTCAAGGCCGACAACCGCACCAGCCTGACCGCGCCGGAAGGCAAGGTCGTCTGCGACGCCTATGGCATTCCGGTGCCGAAGGAGGGCGTGGCGAAATCGGCGGGCGAGGCGGGCCAGATGGCGTCCTCGATGGGCTTCCCGGTCGTCATGAAGATCGTCTCGCCGGACATTCTCCACAAGACCGAGGCCGGCGGCGTCATCGTCGGCGTCAAGACGGCACAGGATGCCGAGAAGGCCTACGAGACCATTCTTGGCAACGCCAAGAAGTACAAGGCGGACGCCAAGATCGAGGGCATCCAGGTGCAGCAGATGTTGGCGGGCGGCACCGAGGTCATCGTCGGTTCGATCACCGACGGCTCGTTTGGCAAGCTGGTCGCCTTCGGCCTCGGCGGCGTGCTGGTTGAAGTGCTCAAGGACATCACCTTCCGCCTGGCGCCCGCGACGAAGGAGGACGCGCTGTCGATGCTCGATGGCATCCAGGCACACGAAATTTTGAAGGGCGTGCGCGGCGGCGAGCCGGTGAACCGCACGGCGCTTGCCGACGTCATCGTCAAGGTCTCGCAACTTGTCACCGATTTCCCTGAGATCGTCGAGCTCGACCTCAACCCTGTTTTCGCCACCGCGAAGGACGCGATCGCGGCCGACGTGCGCATCGTCGTCGACTTCGCCTATGTGCCGAAGCCGAAGCCGCGTCCGACCGAAGAGATTGTCGCAGCCATGAGCCGCATCATGCAGCCGAAGGCGGTCGCCGTGGTCGGCGCCTCCGCTGAGGACGGCAAGATCGGCAACTCCGTGATGAAGAACCTCATCAACGGCGGCTACAAGGGCGAGATTTATCCGATCCACCCCAAGGCGTCCGAGATCCTCGGCTACAAGGCGTACAAGAGCGTCAAGGACGTGCCTGGCGTGATCGACACTGCGGTGTTCGCAATCCCCGCCAAGCTCGTGGCGGCGGCGCTTACCGAATGCGGTGAGAAGAAAATCCCGGGCGCGGTACTGATCCCGTCGGGCTTCGCGGAGGCCGGCGCGCCGGAACTCCAGGCCGAGATCGTCGAGGTCGGCAAGAAGTACGACATCCGCCTGATGGGGCCGAACATTTACGGCTTCTATTATACGCCGGCGAATCTGTGCGCGACCTTCTGCACGGCGTACGACGTCAAAGGGCACGCAGCGCTTTCGTCGCAGTCGGGCGGCATCGGCATGGCCATCATCGGTTTTTCGCGCTCGGCGAAAATGGGTGTGTCGGCGATCGTCGGCCTCGGCAACAAGTCCGATATCGACGAGGACGATCTGCTCGCCTTCTTCGAGCAGGATCCGAACACCAACCTGATCGCGCAGCACTGCGAAGACCTCAAGGACGGCCGCGCCTTTGCGGAAGCCGCCAAGCGCGTCTCCAAGAAGAAGCCGGTCGTCGTGCTCAAGGCCGGCCGCACCTCGGCGGGCGCGAAGGCGGCCTCGTCGCACACCGGCGCGCTGGCGGGTAACGACAAGATCTATGAGGACGTGCTGGCGCAATCGGGCGTGATCCGTGCGCGCAGCTTGCGTCAGCTGCTCGAATTTGCCCGCGGCGTGCCGGTGCTGCCGACGCCGAAGGGCGAGAACGTGCTGATCATCACCGGTGCCGGTGGCTCGGGCGTGCTGCTGTCGGATTCCTGCGTCGACAACGGCCTGTCGCTGATGTCGATGCCGCCGGATCTCGATGCGGCCTTCCGCAAGTTCATCCCGCCGTTTGGCGCTGCTGGAAATCCTGTGGATATCACCGGCGGCGAGCCGCCGATCACCTATGTCAACACGGTGAAGCTCGGTCTGTCGGACGAGCGCATCCACTCGCTGATCCTTGGCTACTGGCACACCATCGTCACGCCGCCGATGGTGTTCGCCCGCAACATGGTCGAGGTGAAGAAGGAGATGGAGGCCAAGGGCTTCGTGAAGCCGATCGTCGCCTCGCTCGCCGGCGACGTCGAGGTCGAGGAAGCCGCCGAATATCTCTACCAGAACGGCATCCCGGCCTATGCTTACTCGACCGAGCTTCCGGTCGAAGTGCTCGGTGCCAAGTACAAATGGGCCCGCGGCGCGGGCCTGCTCTGAGCTAAACTCTCCCGTCATCCCGGGGCGTCGCGAAGCGTCGACCCGGGATCTCGAGATTCTCAGGTGCGCAACTGCGCACCACCGTTCGCGCTCATGCGCGCCCCGGAATGACGCCAACCAAGCGGCAGGTCGCGATGGGCAAGAACGTGATCCGGCGTAAATCCATCGAGCCACGATCGGCATCCGAGGCCGACCGGGACGGCGGCGTGCAATCCGTCGACCGCGCGCTGTCGATCTTGGAGACGCTGGCTGAGGACGACGAAGGCTATCGCCTCAGCGATCTCGCCGTCCGCACCGGCCTGTCGGCCTCGACGGTGCATCGCCTGCTGGCGACGCTGGAAAGCCGCCGCTTCGTGCAGTTCGACCGCGTCGAATCCAAATGGCATGTCGGCGTGCGCAGCTTTACCGTGGGCGCAAGCTTTGCGCGGCGGCGCAATTTTAGCGCGCAGGCGATTCCCTATTTGCGAAAGCTGCGCGATCTCACCCGCGAGACCGCCAATCTCGCTGTGGTCGACGACGAGTTCATCATCGTGCTGACCCGCATGGAGAGCCGCGAGATCATGCGCTCGCTGACCAAGGTCGGCGGCCGTGTCGCGATGGTGACATCGGGCGTCGGCAAGGCGGTGCTCGCGACCTATTCCGACGAGGACGTCAGCGCCGTCATTCGCCATCACGGCATGCCAAGGTTGACAGAAAAATCCATCGTGCGACCGGGCGATCTGTTCAAGGAGCTCGCAACGGTTCGCAAACAGGGATTTGCGATTGACGACGAGGAGGCGGAGATCGGTCTGCGTTGCGTCGCCGCCGTCGTCTATAGTGCGCTCGCTGAGCCGCTCGCCGCAATCTCGGTGTCCGGGATGACCAGCCGCATCACCGACGCGCGGCTGCCGGAGATCGGCCGCGTGGTGCGGGAGGTCGCGGCGGAGCTCACGGCGGCGCTCGGCGGCGTCGTGCCAGCGATGAAACAGGGGTGAGCTAAGGGAGCGGATTTGGGTCAAGCACCCCGCTGCACCACGGCCGAGAGGCGGAACCCGCGCAGATCTGCGAGGCCGGGGACAGCCGGCGGTTCGCCGCCTACGGCTTAAGCAGGCGTGCTGCTATATTTGAGCTTGCCCGCTGTGGCGCAGCGCGTAACCATCGTGGGGCGTAAAGCCACGCGAGGGTTCTAATGACCAAACTCACCCGGTTTGCCGTCGCGCCACTGCATACGATGACACGGCGCCTTGCCGATGTCGCCTCCGCGCGTATCGCGCCCGACCTTGTCATCACGGGCGCGCGGGTGCTCTCGACCTATTCGGAGCGGATCCACCCGGGCCGGGAGGTCTGGATATCAGGCGGCCGCATCGCCGCGGTGAAGCCGTCAGGGACGGCCAAGAAGGCGTGGAACGACGTGCCGCTGTATGACGCCGCCGGTGGCATCATCGCGCCGGGATTGGTCGATCCGCACATCCACATCGAATCGTCGATGGTGACGGCCTGCGCCTACGCCGAGGCCGCGCTGCTGAACGGCACCACCACGATTTTCTGCGATAGCCACGAGATCGGTAACGTCATGGACGTTGCCGGCGTCGAGGCGATGCTGGAGGACGCTCGCGAGGCGCCGCTTTCGATCTTCTTGACGGTGCCGAGCACGGTGCCGGCGACCTCGGCGGAGCTCGAGACCGCCGGCGGGGACCTCACGCCCGACAAGATCGCCGGCCTGTTCGATCGCTGGCCTGAAGCTGTCGCCCTCGGCGAGAAGATGGATTTCGTCCCCGTGACTATGGGCGACGAGCGCAGCCACGCTATCCTCGCGGCGGCCTTGAAGCGCGGGCGGCCAGTGTCCGGCCATGTCTACGGCCGCGAATTCGTCGCGGCCTACGCAGCCTCCGGTGTCACCGACACCCATGAAGCGATCGACCGCGACATTGCCGACGATCTGCTCGACGCCGGCGTCTGGGTGTTTTTGCGCGGCGGACCACCGACCACGCCGTGGCATTCGTTGCCGCAGGCGATCCGGACGATCACCGAGCTTGGGGCATCGCACAAGCGGACTGCTGTTTGCACCGACGACCGCGATGCCGACGATCTGCTGCTGTTCGGCCTCGACTGGGTGGTGCGCGAGGCCGTGAAGGCGGGGATGTCGCCGGAGCAGGCCTGGTCGCTGGGCTCGCTGCACGGCGCCACGCGTTTCAACATGGACGGCGACATCGGCGGGCTCGGCGGCGGCCGCCGTGCCGATCTCGTGCTGATGGACGATCAGCTCAAGCCGCATTGCACCTGGTATGGCGGTGAGCCCGTGGTCGAGCACGGCAAGATTACGCCGCTTCTCGACGGAGCGCTGTCGCAGCGCTATCAATATCCCAAGGCGGCCTACGCCACCGTCAAGCTGCCGGACAAGCTGAAGCTGACGCCGGAAATGCCGGCAAAGGCCTGCACCGTCAATGCGATCAAGACCGCGCTGCCGGGCATCACGCTGATTCACGAGAAAGTCGCGATCGAGCCCGCGAAGGACTGGCCGTCGCTGTTTGCGCGTTACGGAATGTGCTTCGTCACGGTGGTCGAACGGCACGGCAAGTCGGCCGGCAACGTTGCTTATGGCTTGCTGAAGGATTTTGGCCTGAAGCGCGGCGCGGTCGCTTCCAGCGTTGGGCATGACAGCCACAATATCATCGTCGCCGGCACCAACGAATCCGACATGCAGCTAGCGATCTCGGCGATTAAAGAGCAGCAGGGTGGCGTCTGCGTCGTCGCTGATGGCAAGGTGAGGGCGCTGGTCCCGCTCCCCATCGCCGGCCTCTTATCCGACAAGCGCGTCACCGAGGTGGCCGAGGAAGTCAAGGTGTTGAAGAAGGAATGGGCGGAGGCGGGTTGCACCATCCCCTACATGGGCTTCAATCTGATTCCGCTATCGGTGATTCCGGAAATTCGCATTACCGACAAGGGCCTCGTGTTGGTGCCGCAGATGGAGCTGGCGCCGCTGTTCGAATGATCTTCTTTCACGTATTTATCGATCTAACTGCTTGAGACTGCCGCGGTTTTTCCGCGGCTGCCGCATCGTGGAAAATAAAATCGATCTCGTTGAGATCGGCTTCCACGCACCCGATGATCTTGCTCGCTGACTTAAACCGAGCGAGGTCCGATATGGCGAAGATGCGAGCTATCGATGCAGCCGTGCGCATCCTGGAGAAGGAAGGTATCTCGACGGCCTTCGGCGTCCCCGGGGCTGCAATCAATCCGCTTTACTCGGCACTGAAGAAGCGCGGCTCGATCCGTCACATCCTGGCGCGGCATGTCGAGGGTGCCTCGCACATGGCCGAGGGCTATACGCGGGCCAAGGCCGGCAATATCGGTGTGTGCATCGGCACGTCCGGGCCGGCGGGCACCGACATGATCACCGGACTCTATTCGGCGATCGCCGATTCCATTCCGATCCTCTGCATCACCGGACAGGCGCCCCGTGCACGGCTCTACAAGGAGGATTTTCAGGCGGTCGATATCGAGTCGATCGCGAAGCCCGTGACCAAATGGGCCGTGACGGTGCGCGAGCCGGCGCTGGTGCCGCGTGTGTTCAGCCAGGCCTTCCATGTGATGCGCTCGGGCCGGCCAGGGCCGGTGCTGATCGACATGCCGCTCGACGTGCAGCTTGCCGAGATCGAGTTCGACGACGAGACCTATGAGCCGTTACCGGTCTACAAGCCGACTGCAACGCGCAAGCAGGTCGACAGGGCGCTGGAGATGCTCAACGCCGCCGAGCGGCCGCTGATCGTGGCGGGCGGCGGCATCATCAATGCGGATGCCTCGGAGCTGCTGGTCGAGTTCGCCGAAATCGCGAACGTGCCTGTCGTGCCGACGCTGATGGGATGGGGCGCGATTCCCGACGATCACGTCCTGATGGCCGGCATGGTCGGCCTTCAGACCAGCCACCGTTATGGTAATGCCACGATGCTTGAGTCGGACTTCGTGCTCGGCATCGGTAACCGCTGGGCTAACCGTCACACCGGATCGGTCGAGACCTACACCAAGGGCCGCACCTTCGTGCATGTCGATATCGAGCCGACCCAGATCGGGCGCGTGTTCAATCCTGATCTCGGCATCGTCTCGGACGCGAAGGCCGCGCTCGAACTCTTCGTTTCCGTCGCCAGGGAGTGGCGACGCTCCGGCAGGCTCCGCGAGCGCCAGGCGTGGCCCGCGGCCTGCCGTGACCGTAAGAAGACCATGCTGCGCAAGAGCCATTTCGACAACGTTCCGATCAAGCCGCAGCGCGTCTATGAGGAGATGAACGAGGCGTTCGGCCGCGATACCTGCTACGTCTCCGTGATCGGCCTGTCGCAGATCGCTGGTGCGCAGTTCCTCGGCGTCTACAAGCCGCGCAACTGGATCAATGCGGGGCAGGCGGGGCCGCTCGGTTGGACCCTGCCGGCGGCGCTCGGTGTGCGCGCGGCGTGCCCCGAGCGGGAGATTGTCGCGCTCTCCGGCGACTACGATTTCCAGTTCCTGATCGAGGAGCTCGCGGTCGGGGCGCAGTTCAATCTGCCCTACATCCACGTCGTCGTGAACAATTCCTATCTCGGCCTGATCCGCCAGGCCCAGCGCGGCTTCGACATGGACTATCACGTCCAGCTCTCGTTCGAGAACATCAACGCGCCGGAGATCGGCGGCTACGGCGTCGACCATGTCGCCGTCGCCGAGGGGCTCGGCTGCAAGGCGATCCGCATCACCCGCCCTGAGGACACGCAGGCGGCATTCGCCACCGCGCGTGAGTTGATGAAGAAGCACCGCGTGCCCGTGGTGGTCGAGTTCATCCTCGAACGCGTCACCAACATCGCAATGGGGACCGAGATCGACAACATTGTCGAGTTCGAGGAGGTGCTGGACCTCCCGCTCGACGACGTCGGTGTCGCGCGCGTGTTGCAGCCGGCAGAATAGGGGAGTGCATCATGCCGAAATTCGCCGCCAACCTGACCATGCTGTTCAACGAGATGCCGTTCATCGACCGCTTCGCTGCGGCCAAGGCGGCAGGCTTTGCCGGGGTTGAATACCTCTTCCCTTACGATTTCGACAAGGCGCTGTTGCGCGAGCAGCTCGAAGCCCACGGGTTGACGCAAGTTCTACACAATCTGCCCGCCGGAAATTGGGGCGCCGGCGAGCGTGGCATCGCGATCATGCCCGATCGCGCTGCCGAATTCCGCGAAGGCGTTTTCCGCGCCATCGACTATGCCAAGGCGCTCGATTGCGACCAGCTCAACTGCCTCGTCGGCATCGCGCCTGCGGATGCCGATCCGCGCGAGCTTCAGGAAACGCTGGTTGGAAACCTGCGTTTCGCGGCCTCGACGCTGGCGCGCGAGAACATCAAGCTGCTGGTCGAGCCGATCAATACGCTCGACATTCCCGGCTTCTTTCTCAACGGCACCGGGCAGGCGGTGCAGCTGATCTCCGAGGTGCGGTCGAGCAATCTGTTCGTCCAGTACGACATCTACCACATGCAGGTCATGGAGGGTGATCTCGCCCGCACCATGCAGAAATATCTGCCGGAGATCGCGCACATCCAGCTCGCCGACAATCCGGGCCGGCATGAACCGGGCACCGGCGAGATCAATTATCCCTTCCTGTTCCGCCATCTCGACGCGATTGGCTATCGCGGCTGGATCGGCTGCGAATACAAGCCGCGCACCACGACGCTGGAAGGCTTGTCCTGGCACGCGGCGCAGACCTTCGAGACCTGAGGACATCTGACATGATCGACATCGGCTTCATCGGACTTGGCACCATGGGACGGCCGATGGCCGGCCATCTTCTGGCCGCTGGCCATCGCGTTCTCCTGCATGACGTCGCGCCTGTCGCGCCGGATCTGATCGCCGCCGGCGGCATCGCGTGCAAATCGGCCAAGGAGGTCGCGGAGGAGGCGGATGCCGTCATCATCATGGTGCCGGATACGCCGCATGTCGAAGCCGTGCTGTTCGGCAAGGACGGCGTCGCGGCCGGCATCTCCAAGGGCAAGATCGTGGTCGACATGAGCTCGATCTCGCCGCTGGCGACCAAGGAGTTCGCGAAGAAGATCGAGGCGCTCGGCGCGGACTATCTCGATGCGCCGGTGTCGGGCGGCGAGGTCGGCGCCAAGGCGGCGAGCCTCACCATCATGGTCGGCGGTCCCGTGCGGGCCTTTGGCACCATGAGGCCTGTTTTCGACAAGATGGGCAAGAACGTCACCCACGTCGGCGCCAATGGCGACGGTCAGACCACGAAGGTCGCCAACCAGATCATCGTGGCGCTGACGATCGAGGCGGTGAGCGAGGCGCTGCTGTTTGCGTCCAAGGCTGGCGCCAATCCCGCGCTGGTACGCAAGGCGCTGATGGGCGGCTTCGCCTCGTCGCGGATCCTCGAAGTGCATGGCGAGCGCATGGTGAAGCGCAATTTCGAACCCGGTTTCCGCATCGAACTGCACCAAAAGGATCTCAATCTCGCGCTCGAAAGCGCGCGTGCGCTGGGCTTGTCGCTGCCGAGCACGGCAGTGGCGCAGCAATTGTTCTCGTCCTGCACCGCGCATGGCGGCAAGGGCTGGGATCATTCGGCGATGGTACGTGCCCTGGAACTGATGGCAGGTCACGAGATCGCTGCGTCCTGAACTGTTACACCGTAACAGTCGCCAGTGTTGTCGTGCGTTTCATCATGCGGGAACCGGAACAATGATCCGGTCCCGCGGTTGATGGCGCATAACAATCACTGGAGACATCAGGACATGAAAACCCGTTTTGCGATTTCGTTGGCTGCCGCGTCGCTGCTGGCGTCGAGTGCAGCCTTTGCTCAGTCGACGACCGCCGAAGGCGCAGCGAACGGCGCACGTGCGGGCGGCGACATCGGCGGCCCGGTTGGCGCGATGGTCGGCGGCACTGTCGGTGCGGCCGTCGGCGCCGGCCTTGAAATTCCGAATGCGATTCTTGGCGGCATCCCGCGCGACGATTCCGTCGTGGTGCACGAGCGCGTCGTGGTCGGCGAACCGCTGCCTGATACCGTGGTGTTGCGCCCGGTGCCGAATTACACCCAGTATCGCTATGCGGTCGTGAACGATCGCCGCGTGATCGTCGAGCCGCGCACGCGCCGGGTCGTCAAGATCATCGACTGACCGGCAAGCTAGGTAATTGGGAATTAGAGGCCCCGCGGAGATGCTCCGCGGGGCTTGTCGTCGACGATGAAGGTCTAAAGCGGCTCGCGCACGCCAAGACCGTGCATGAAGCGCTCCCGAATCTGCACTGGATCCCGGCGGGTGGTGCCGACGCCAGGCTTGTCGTCGATGCGCAGTGCGATCAGGCTTGGCCCGTCGGCCGCCATGGCCTCGTCGACGAGCCGCTCGAAATCCTCCTCGTCCGCAGCCCAGGCGCTGTTGGTGAGTCCCGAGCCCGAGGCGATTGCGACCAGATCGGCAACGCCTGCGGCCGGCGTCGGCTGCGCACCGGTGATCTGGTAGATGCCGTTGTCCATCACGATCATGATGAGGTTCTTCGGCTTCAAGGCTGCGATGGTCGAGAGTGCGCCGAGCTGCATCAGCAGCGAGCCGTCGCCTTCCAGCGCGAACACGCGGCGTTCGGGCTGCGCCAGTGCTACGCCAAGTGCGATCGGGAAGGCGAGGCCCATGCTGCCCAGCATGTAAAAATTCTGCGGGCGGTGGCCGGCAGCCCAGAGATCGAAATTGGTGTTGCCGATGCCGCCGATCACCGCTTCCTCGCGCTTGAGTTTCGCGATCAGGCGCGAGGTCACATCGAAGCGGTTCATCACCTTGGTGTTGCGCGTGGTCATGACCGGGCTCACTTGTCGAAAACCTTGCCGCCGGTGAGCAGCGGACTGAGGATCAGCGCCACCGGCGCCTGCGTGGTGACGGCCTGCTTGATCGAGCGGTCCGCGATGAATTCGAGCTCGTCGAACCGGGTGATCGTGTGATGCTCCAGCGCCAGCGAATCCAGCACCGGACGCATGGTACGGCAGACCAACGACTGGCCGTAATTGAATTCGCCGAGCGTGCCGCGCTCGGAGACGAACATGATCAGGGGGATCTGGTAAGGCACCGCGAGCGAGGCGAGCGTATTGGCGAGCGTCGCAAAGCCCGAGGTCTGCATCAGCACCGCGCCGCGGCGTCCGCCCATCCAGGCGCCGGACACGATGCCCACAGCCTCTTCCTCGCGGGCGGTGGCAAAGGTCGTGAAGAAGGGATCGGCGTGCAAATTCTTGATCAGCGGCGTCAGCACGCGATCGGGCACATAGGGGATGAGGCTGATCTCGTTCCGCTTCAGGGTTTCCAGGACGATGCCATGCCAACTTCTGCCGCCGGGCGCCTGCGTCGCTTGGGACGAGGTCTGCTGTTCCGCAATCGCCATCGCGCTCTCCCTTCAGCCACGCATGCTTCTTCTTGTTTGGCGCAGCGACCCGCCGAACTTGACGGAGAGCGGGCGGGATTGTCAACATGTCCGCGCCGGCACCGTGATCTGCGCCAGACGGCCTGCCATAGCCGGCACCGCCATGTCATAAGCGGGGCAATGAGAAAGCGGAGAGAACGCGGGAACGGGGCGCGCATTGCGCTGACCTTGCGGGTCTCCATGAGAGAGCCGGAAGGGTCCTGATGTCAGCCAACAGCAAGCGCGTTTTTTACGTCAAATACCTTGCCAGCCCCGTTTATATCGACATCCTGAAGGCGCGGCCCGACGTCCGGCTCGACCGCATCGAGAACGACAGTCCTGAAGAGTTCTACGCCCCGACCCTGAGCGCGGCGCATGTCTACCAGATTGGCGCTGCCCGCGACGAGCTGGCGCCGCATTTCCACGTCGACGCCACGTTCCTGAAGCGCACGCCGAACCTGCTGCTGGTCTCCAGCAATGGCGCGGGCTTTGATCCCGTCGACGTCGAGGCCTGCACGGATGCGGGCGTGCTGGTCGTCAACCAGTCCGGTGGCAACGCGCATTCCGTGGCCGAGCACGCGCTGGCGATGATGCTGACGCTGTCCAAGCGCATCATCCAGTCAGATCGCAAGCTGCGCAGAGAATCCAACGTCAACCGCAATGAGCTTATCGGTAACGAGGTCGAGCACAAGATCGTCGGCATCATTGGCCTCGGCAATGTCGGCCGCCGCATCGCGGCGTTGTGCAAGGGTCTGCTCGGCATGAAGGTGCTGGCTTACGATCCCTATCTCTCGAAGGAGGTGATGGCCGAGCGTGGCGGTGAGAAGGTCGAACTCGACGAGCTGCTGCGCCGCGCCGACTTCGTCTCGATCTCCTGCCCGCTGAACAAGGGCAGCCGCAACATGATCAGCGTGCGCGAATTCGGCCTGATGCAGCCGCATGCCTATTTCATCACGACCGCGCGCGGTTTCATCCACGACGAGGACGCGCTGCTTGGGGCGCTGCGCGACAAGCGGATCGCGGGTGCCGGCCTCGACGTCTGGTCCAAGGAGCCGCCGCCGCCGGAGCATCCGCTGCTGCAGTTCGACAACGTGCTGGCGAGCCCACACACCGCGGGCGTCACCATCGAGGCGCGCCAGAACATGGGCCGCATCGCCGCCGAGCAGGTGCTGGAGACGCTCGACGGCAAGCGCCCGCCGCGCATCATCAATCCCGAGGTCTGGCCGGTTTATGCCGAGCGCTTCAGGCGGGCGTTTGGTGTCACGCCCGGGTAGCGGCGCTTTTCGATCCTTGGCGAGAAGGATAAAAGCAGAAATCGGCGGATTTTGCCGGTGGCGTGAGCTTGGGCTGCGGGAACCTTGCTCCAGGCTTTCTGATCCACCTCAAAATCTCCTTCCCTCATTCGGTCTAAATGGGATTAGAGTGCCGTCGGGGCAGCAGGGAGGTCCCATGTCCACTTACGTCGTCAAGTTCATGAAGGACGTGCTTGGTCAGTACGGTCGGCAGATCGAAGTTTGCCAGGGTGCACTCGAGATCGACGCCGCCGACGAGGACGAAGCCAGGGAGCGGGCGAAGGCGAGGTTTTGCAAGGACCAGGCGTTGCATCACTGGTCCCTGCACGCCGACCGCATCCAGGTCAGACCGGCTGACTTTCCTTCGTGAGGTTTAGCGGCCGGGAGCCGTGAGCGATGGCGGCGCCGCCGGCGCCCAGCGAGCGCTGCACCATGGCCGTGTCCGACCAGTGGCCGTGCCGGTAGGCCACGCCGCAGAGTAGGCCGACGCGCGCAAATCCGAACTTTTCGTGTAGCGCCAGCGACGGCGCATTGTCGGCGTCGATATAGCCGATCATCTGGCGGAAGCCGGCGGCCGCACAGGCGTCGATCAACTCCTGGAGCAGCAGCCGTCCGACGCCGCAGCCGAGATGCTCGTGGTGGACGTAGATCGAGTGCTTGGCGGTGTAGCGGTAGGCCGGGCGCTTCCGAAACAGCACCGCATAGGCATAGCCGACAACATCGCCGCGCCAGGTCGCGACCAGATGGGGCAGGCGGGTCTGTTTCAGATTCTTACGCCGGTCGTGCAGGTCGTCCGGCTCCGGCGCGCCGGTTCCTTCGACGTCGCGCGGCACGCCATTGCGGACGTGATGACGATAGATTGCCAGCATCGCCTCGACATCGCTCTCGCGTGACGGCCGGACCAGGACCGGCTCGTCCTCGGAGCGTGGACTCGCTGTTTGGTTCATCGGCACCTACTCGGCAACGACATAAGTATAGAGCCCGATGCGACCGCGCGCATCCACCTCCTTGTAGACGCCCTGGATTTCCACATCGAAGCCGGGAAACCTGTTGAAGCAGGTCTCGAACATCTTGAGATAGTCAACCATGGGCTTGGCCCGCTCCGTCAGCCGCTCGCCGGGCACGATGGTGGCGATCCCTGGCGGATAGACCACGAAGGGCGTGGTGGCGATGCGGCCCTCAATCGTCTCGATCGGCAGATAGTCGACGTCGTTCCTGAACAGATAGCGCGCCGCATCGCGTGGCGACATGGCGATCTCGGGCATCTGCTCGGGCTTGAACTGCCGCGCCTGGAGTGCGCTGACATCGGCTGAGCGGAAGAAGCGGTGCATCTCGCCGCAGAGATCGCGCAGTCGCGCACCTGCATAGCGCGCCTGCCGCCGCTGATAAAATTCCGGGATTGCATCCGCCAGCAGGGCATTGTCATCGTGCAGCCTCTTGAACGCGACGAGCCCGGAGATCAGCGTTCCGGCCTTGCTCGCCTCCACGCCGGGGGTGAGCAGGAAGAGCAGCGAGTTGAGGTCGTTCTTTTCGGGCACGATGCGGTTTTCGCGCAGATATTGCGCGACGACCGGGGCTGGGATGCCGTGCTCGGCATAGGCGCCGGTGGCGCGGTCGAAGCCGGGCGTGAGCAGCGTCAGCTTGTTCGGATCGGTCATGGCAAAGCCTTCCACGAGATCGGGAAAGCCGTGCCAATTGCCGTCGGGCGAAAGCTGCCAGAGCAGGGGATTGGTGGCGAGCTCGTCGGTCGACAGAGTTTCCCAGGCGACGTTGTGCGCGGCGCCGGGGCGGCTGACGTCGGGGATGGAGATGCGATCCGGAACGAAAGGTTCGAAGAACCAGCGCCGGTCGGCGTTCTGCTCCTTCTCCTCGAACTCCCGGCGCATGGCCCGGATCTTTTTGCGGAGCTCGATGCCGAGACGAATCGTGTCGTCCCACAGCACCTCGCCGGAGCGGCCCTTCATCATCTGCGCACCGACATCGAGCGACGCGAAGAGGGGATAGAACGGCGAGGTCGATGCGTGCTGCATGAAGCTTTCGTTGAAACGGCGGTGCTCGACGCGCCGCTTCTGGCCGCGGATGTGGCGGTCCTTGATGTGGATCTGCGAGGCCTGTGAGAAGCTCGCGAGCTGCTTGTGGGTCGATTGGGTCGCGATGATACCCGGCGCCTCGGGGGGAAGGTTGGTCAGGCCCATGGCGAAGCGGCCGGCATAGAGAGGGTGGAATTTCATGAAGCCAGCCCACGCTTCGTCGAACAGGATGTATTCGCAGAGATGGCCGATGCGCTTCAGGATCATCTCGGCATTGTGCAGCCGATCGCGGCATCGGTTTGCACCGCGATTTCGGCGTCCTCCAGCTTGCGGGCCCGGACCACTTCGAAGCCGGAGCGCTGGATCTCCTCGATGATCTGGTTGAAGCGGATGCCCTCGAGATCGTCGGCGTCGAACACGGGTGCGGCGAACAGGAAGTTGAAGCGCTTGAAATAGTCCATGGCATGTCCCGAATGAGCGAGACGGACAGGTCTCGGCACATTCGATGACAGTTGGATGACATGAGCGGGGCTGGCCGCGCCTCACGTCGATCCGTCGTCTTGGGGGCGAGCGGTGGCGCTCAAGGCGCGCCATTCGCGAGCCTCGAAGGGGGACGGTCGGCGATCGGAGTTCGTGGAGATTCGCAACATCTCGACAGGCGCCCTCAGTCCAGCAGTTTGTCCACCGTGATCGGAAACCGCCGGATGCGCTTTCCGGTGGCATGGTAGACCGCATTCGCGATTGCCGCCGGCACCCCGACGATGCCGATTTCCCCTAGGCCCTTGACACCCAGCCTGTTGATTCGGTGATCGGGTTCGTCGACGAAGATGATTTCGATGTCGTGAACGTCGGCGTTCACGGGGATGTGGTATTCGGCGATATCAGCGTTCATGATCCGGCCGAAGCGGTGATCCATGACCGTCTCCTCGTGCAGGGCCATCCCGATTCCCCAGACCACGCCGCCCATGATCTGGCTGCGGCCCGTCTTGGTGTTCAGGATCCGTCCGGCTGCGACGGCGCTTACGATCCGTGTGACACGGATGACGCCGAGCTCTTCGTCGATCTTGACCTCTGCGAAAACCGCCGAGTGCGTGTTGCGAGCGTGCGACTTGTCTTCCGCGAACTGATTGAGCTTTTGCTTCTCGACCCGCTCGAGCCGGCTGTGGCGCATCACGTCGGCGATCGAGACGGCACGGCTCTTGTCATTGCCGTTGGCGATCATGCCATCGACAAGAACGAGGTCGGGTATGTCGACGCTTCCGACGGGCGAGCCGGGCATCGCCTTGGCGAGGCGCGCGAGCTCTTGGCGAATGTCCTCGGCGGCCGCGAGGACCGCGTGCGCGCTCGATGCCGCCATCCAGGAGCCGCCCTCGACGGGCGCTTGCGGAAAGGTCGAGTCGGCGAGCTTCACGTCGATGGTCTCGATCGGCAGCCCCAGCGCATCGGCGGCCACTTGCGCCACGATGGTGTATGTACCAGTTCCGATGTCTGAGGCCGCGCAGGAAACCTCGGCGTGGCCATTGGCCGTCAGCACGATCCGGACAGCGACCGGCATTTGGAGCGCCTCCCAGACGCCAGTCGCCATACCCCAACCGACCAGCTCCTTGCCATCCCGCATCGAGCCTGGGGCAGGATTGCGCCGGTTCCAGCCGAACGATTCCGCGCCCCGGGCGTAGCATTCGCGCAACTGCTTGCTGGTGTAGGGCAAATCCTCGCCCTGGTCGCGCTCCGAGTAGGATTTCAGCCGCAACTCGATCGGATCGAGCTTGAGGGCGACGGCGAGCTCGTCCATGGCGCATTCGAGCGCGCAGACGCCGGAGGCGGCGCCCGGCGCGCGCATGTCGCACGGCGTCGAGACATCGAGGTGGACAAGCTTGTGGGACAAGAGACTGTTCGGGCTCCTGTAGAGTTGCTCTGCCCAGCCGGTGTCGTTACGTGCAAAATCCTCGTGACGTGAGGTCACGGCGATCGCCTCGTGCACGACGGCATCGAGCTTGCCGTCAGCGCTTGCACCCAGCGCGACATGCTCGATCGTCATCGGGCGATAGCCGAGCCCGTACATCTGATGCCGCGTCAGCACGACGCGGACGGACCGCTCCAGCGCGAGCGCGGCAAGCGTTGCCAGAACGACCTGGTGTTGCGGCCGCAGGCCGGACCCAAACGCGCCGCCGACATAGGGCGAGACCACGCGGATGTCCTCCGGCTTCTTGCCGAACACGCTGCACAGATACTTGTGAACGTTCTGGACGCCTTGCGTCTTGTCGTAGACCGTGAGCCTGTTGCCACCTTCCCAGACCGTCGTGGTCGCGTACAGCTCCATCGGGTTATGATGCTCGGTCGGAATGACATAGTCCGCCTCGTGGCGTACGGCCGCGCCGTTGAGAGCCGTTTCGGCATCACCGCGTGGCTTGTGTGGCTTGTCCAACTCGATGGCATGGCCGCGCTTGGCGTCGAGGTCGGTCGCAAAGCCGTCTTGCTCATAGTCGATCCGCACGAGCGTTGCGGCGAACTTCGCGGTCTCCCAATTCTCCGCGACGACCAGGGCGACTGGCTGGCCATTGAATCGGATCACGTCGTCATAGAGCGGGCGGAAAGGCGAGCCCTTCTCCGGCGCCACCTCGTCCTTCCAGGCATCGTCATCGTCGGCGAGCGGCGGGCGGTTGGCGTGCGTAAGCACGTCGACCACGCCTTTCACCCGCAACGCTTCGCTTGCGTCGAGGCGAACGATGCGCCCGCGCGCAATGGTGGCGGTGACGACGAAGCCATGGAGCAGCCCGGCGGCCTGGAATTCGCCGGCATATTGGGCAGCACCGGTGACTTTGGCGCGGCCGTCGACGCGGGACGTTGGTGTTCCGACATAGGCGTTCATCGGTCCCTCATGCGATCTTCTTGTGGGCTTGTGATTGCGGCGTGGCGCGGGCGGCCTGCATCAGCGTGCGCACGACGGCACGGCGTGCGAGTTCGATCTTGAAGCCGTTATGCGCACGAGCCGCTGCCCCCTGGAGCAGTAGATCGGCTGCGCGTCCGAAATGATCCGGCGTCGCCGCCTGGCCACGTAACGCCGCTTCGGCCTCAAGGCTGCGCCAGGGCTTGTGGGCCACACCGCCGAGTGTCAGGCGCGCTTCACCGATCACATTGCCCTCCAGGTCGAGTGCGGCCGCAACCGCGACCAAGGCGAACGCATAGGAGAGCCGGTCACGGATCTTCAGATAGCTGTAGTTTTGGGCAAAGCCGCGCGGCGGCAGCTCGATCGCGGTGATGATCTCACCGCTGCCGAGATTTGTGTCGATGTGGGGCCTGTCGCCCGGAAGCCGATGAAAATCAATCAATGCAACGGCACGCTCGCCGGAGCGGCTGGCGATGTGCACGCGCGCGTCGAGTGCGGCCAGTGCAACGCTCATATCGGACGGGTTGGTGGCGATGCAGGAACTGCTCGTGCCGAGGATCGCATGATTGCGGTTGAGGCCGTCGATGGCCGAGCAGCCGGTCCCGGGACTTCGTTTGTTGCAGGGCGTCGCCGTGTCGTAGAAATAAGCGCAACGTGTTCGCTGCATCAGATTGCCGCCGACGGAAGCCATGTTGCGCAATTGCGCGGAAGCGCCGGCCAGAATGGCGCTGGCAAGCAACGGATAGCGTTGCTCGATTTGCGGATGATAGGCGAGGTCTGAATTCGGCACGAGGGCGCCGATGCGTAAGCCCCCGTCGGCTGTTTGTTCGATGTCGCGGAGCGGCAGTCGGGAGATGTCAACCAGCCGCGAGGGCCGCTCGACGTTCTCCTTCATCAGGTCGATCAGATTGGTGCCGCCGGCGATCAGCTTCGCATCGGGATCGGCGGCAAGCAGCTGGATAGCGTCTGCGACGTTGCTGGCACGGGAATATTGGAAATTGTTCATGAGCGGCTCATTGCCTGCTGGATCGCAGCCACGATGTTGGGGTAGGCGCCGCAGCGGCAGAGATTTCCGCTCATCAGTTCCCTGATCTCGTCGGCATCGCGAGCTCGGCCCTCCGCGAGTAATCCGGCCGCCGAACAGATCTGTCCGGGGGTGCAGTAGCCGCACTGAAAGGCGTCGTGGTCGATGAAGGCCTGTTGCACTGGGTGAAGCGTGCCATCCTTGGCCAGACCTTCGATGGTCGTGACCTCGGCGCCATCCGTCATGACCGCGAGCGTCAGGCACGAATTGACCCGGCGGCCCTCGATCAGCACGGTGCATGCGCCGCATTGACCATGATCGCAGCCCTTCTTCGTGCCCGTCAGCGCGAGATGGTCCCGCAGCGCATCCAGCAGCGTGGTCCATGGCGCGAGATCGAGCGTGTGGCTGACACCATTGACGATAACGTGAACTGGCGTGCGTTCGGGAATGTCATGCGTGGCATCGCCCATGTCCTGCTCCCTGCGAAGGCGGCCAATCCGAGAATGTCAGCCGCACTGACGCGGAGGCGCGGTGCCTCCGTTGACCAATGCCGTCAAACGGACAACCGCCCGCTAGGTTCCTTGCAGGAATGACGGCAACTCGCGGCGAAAACCGTTAACGCTTCGCTTCGCCGAATACCACGGTCGGCACCGCGCGATTGACGACCTCGCGCAGCGCGAAGCTCGATTGCACACGCGCCACGCGCGGCAGGCGTGACAACTCGGTGCGGTGAATGCGCTCGAAATCCTGGATGTCGCGAGCGAGCACGATCAGAATGTAGTCGTCGGTGCCCGACATCAGGAAGCAGCGCACGACCGAGGGGCATTTCACCACCTCCGCCTCGAACGCTTGCAGCGCCTCGTCGCTCTGGCTCTCCAGCGCGATGCGCACCAGCACCGTCGTGGTGAGCCCGAACTGCGCCAGATCGAGCGCCGCCTGATAGGCCTGGATGTAGCCTTCGTCCTCCAGCGCCTTCTGCCGCCGCGCGAGCGCCGTGCTCGACAGGCCGATCTTGTTGGCGAGCTCCGTATGACTGGCTCGTGCATTGGCGGTGAGTTCCGCGAGGATTGCGAGGTCTTTCCGGTCGAGGGCCAAGGTTTCGTTTCCAGCGTGAAAGGGCGTTTGCGCGCTCACAACCGGCGCGGAGAGGTCGAAGCTAGCGGATATTTGCACGAAACCAAACCCGCGACGTCGTTACGATCATCGGGTGAATCGAAAGGAGCCCAGGATGCGCATCGGTGTGCCCAAGGAGATCAAGGTCCAGGAATATCGCGTCGGGCTCACCCCGGGCGCTGTCCGCGAATATGTCGCGGCCGGGCACGAGGTGACGGTTGAGACTGCCGCCGGCAGCGGTATTGGCGCCTCCGACGAGGTCTACAAACGGGCAGGGGCTTCCATTGCTGCGAGTGCGAGCGACATCTTCGCCAGCTCAGACATGATCGTGAAGGTGAAGGAGCCGCAGAAGAGCGAATGGGGCCAGCTCCGCGAAAACCAGATCCTTTTTACTTATCTCCATCTCGCGCCGGACCCTGATCAGGCCAGGGGTTTGCTTGCGTCCGGCTGTACTGCGATCGCTTATGAGACCGTCACTGACGTGGCCGGTCACCTTCCCCTGCTTGCGCCGATGAGCGAAGTCGCCGGCCGCCTCGCCATCGAGGCCGCTGGCGCCGCGCTCAAGCGATCGGCCGGCGGTCGCGGCCTGCTGCTTGGCGGCGTGCCCGGCGTGCAGCCCGCGCGCGTCATCGTGCTGGGTGGCGGCGTGGTGGGAACGCAGGCCGCGCGCATGGCCGCGGGCCTTGGCGCGGAGGTCTCTGTGATTGATCGCTCGATTCCGCGGTTGCGCGAGCTCGATGATCTCTTTGCCGGACGCGTGCGCACGCGCTTCTCGACCATCGAGTCCGTCGAGGAGGAGGTGTTCGCGGCCGACGTCGTGATCGGCGCGGTGCTGGTGCCGGGCGCGAGCGCGCCAAAGCTCGTTACGCGTGCGATGCTGAAATCGATGCGGCCGGGCGCCGTGCTGGTCGATGTCGCGATCGACCAGGGCGGCTGTTTCGAGACCTCGCATGCGACCACGCACGCGGAGCCGACTTACGAGATCGACGGCGTCGTGCATTATTGCGTCGCCAACATGCCGGGCGCGGTGCCGGTCACGTCGAGCCAGGCGTTGAACAATGCGACGCTGCCGTTCGGGCTGATGCTGGCCAACAAGGGCTTTGCCGCCGTGTTGGAGAACCCGCACTTACGCAACGGGCTGAATGTGCATCGCGGGCGCATCACCAACAAGGCGGTGGCGGAAAGCCTCGGGCTGGAATTCGCGCCCGTCGGTGGTGGGCTGGCGGCGTAACTTACTTCCCTTCTCCGGTTGCGGGAGGAGGTGGCGCGAAGCGCCGGATGAGGGGTATCTCTTCCACTCGCAACACTGCTCGTAAGGATAGATACTCCTCACGCGGCTTCGCTTCGCGAACCGGCGGGCATCCGGCGGCGCTTCGGTGCCCGAATTGGGCGGAAGAAGAAAACTATTGTCACAGCACCGTTCCACGGAAGGACTTTCCCCTCGGGAGGACAAAAACGCCAATCGCTTCCATTGCCGTTTAGGCCCGAAACGACGACATTCAACCAGCATTTGATGGATTGACGGCGATGGAACGCACTGGATTTGAGCCCTTCGGCGAGCAGCTGGTGTCCGCAACGGACACCCAGCCACAGTCGCGCACATCAAAGCTGCTGCTGCGGGCCGGCACGGGCGTGTTCTGGACCCTGGTGGCAGGCATCGTGCTCGCGCGCGCGGCGTTCTTCCAGCCGGGCGTCTACGACAGCTTCAGCCACGTGGCTTCCCTGGCCAAGAACCTGCTGTTCTGAGCCCGATTATTCCGGGTTGAGAATACGACTTCCCTCGGCCCTGATATGCCGAAAACTTATTCCCCAACGCGAGCGCCCTGCGTATAAATCTTTCTCCTCTGGGAGAGATTTGTGTCGCAGAATCAAGCATCCAGCCCAGCCGGCGCCAAGCCGACCACAGCTTTTGGCCGTGTCGTCGCGCTGATTCCCGGCATTCTCCTGTGCATCGCGGTTGCCGGCGTCTCGGCTCTTCTGGAACGGGCAGAACTCGGCGTGTTCGAACATCCTTACGTCGAGGCGCTGGTCATGGCGATCCTGCTGGGGATGGCCTTGCGCAGTTTCTGGAAGCCGGCGCCGCGCTGGCAGGCCGGCATCGCCTTCAGCGCCAAGCAGCTGCTCGAAGTCGCGGTCATGCTGCTGGGCGCCTCCATCAGCTTTGCCGCGATTGCGGCCTCGGGCATTGCGCTTCTGGCATCGATCGCAGCTGTCGTCGTGATCGCGCTCTCCGTCTCCTTCGGCCTCAGCCGCCTGCTGGGCCTCTCCACGCGACTGTCGATCTTGATCGCTTGCGGCAACTCCATCTGTGGCAATTCCGCGATTGCGGCAGTCGCGCCGATTATCGGCGCCAACAGCGACGAGATCGCATCCTCGATCTCCTTCACCGCCATTCTCGGCGTGATGATGGTGCTGGGCCTGCCGTTGTTGATTCCGCTGTTGCAACTCACCGCCACGCAATACGGCATCCTCGCAGGGCTGACTGTCTATGCCGTGCCGCAGGTGCTCGCGGCGACGGTGCCGGCGGGGCTGATATCCACGCAGATCGGCACGCTGGTCAAGCTGATGCGTGTGCTGATGCTGGGACCCGTGGTCGTCGGTCTCTCGCTGATCGCCTCGCGCTGGCAGACCGGCGCCAAGAAGACCAATGTCGGCTTCTTCCGCCTGGTGCCCTGGTTCATCCTCGGCTTCCTCGCCCTGGCGACGTTGCGGTCGCTCGAGATTGTCCCGGGCACGGTGGTTGGTCCCGTGACGAAGATCACGAGCTTCCTCACGGTGGTATCGATGGCGGCGCTGGGCCTTGGGGTTGACGTTCGCGTGCTCGCCAATGTTGGAGGCAGAGTGACCGCGGCGGTGACGCTGTCGCTGATGCTGCTGCTCGGCGTCAGCATCGCGCTGGTGCATTGGTTCAAGTAAGGGACGCGAAGCGCGTGCACTCGCTCTCCCTGCAAGCAGGGCGGGTAAGCTAAATCACATCCGCCAGCGAATGGCCGTGCAGCTCTATGTTCAGCCCCTGCATGCCCATGTCGTTGATCTCGCCACCCATCGCTTTCAGGCTCTCCTCGCGAATCAATGACATCAGCCCGCGACGCAGCGCCAGAAATTCAGACGACATCATCATCGACTGCTGCCGCGGCCGCTCCAGCGGAATCGGGATCTCCGCCTTGATCGAGCCGGGGCGGGCGGTCATGCAGTAGACGCGGTCGGACAGGAAGATCGCTTCATCGATGTCGTGGGTGACGAACAGCACCGAGATCTTCAGTCGCTGCCACATGTTGGTGAGGATCTGCTGCATGATGACGCGCGTCTGCGCGTCGAGCGCCCCGAAGGGCTCGTCCAGCAGCAGCACTTTCGGGCCGGTCGCGAGCGCGCGGACGATGCCGACGCGCTGCTTCATGCCGCCGGAGAGCTTTTCCGGATAGTGCTTTTCGAAGGCTTCGAGCCCGGCAAGCCCGAGCAGGGTGCGCGCGGCACGCTCGCGCTGCGAGCGAGGCATGCCGCGCATCTTCAGGCCGAATTCGACATTCTCCCGCACCGTCTTCCAGGGAAACAGCGAATATTGCTGGAACACCATGCCGCGCTCGGCGCTCGGGCCGTTCACGCGCTCGCCATCGACCGTGACAATACCCGTGGTGGGCTTGAGGAAGCCGGCGACCGCGTTGAGCAGGGTCGACTTTCCGCACCCGGAGGGACCGACGATCGAGACGAACTCGCCGGGCTTCACATGGATCTGCGTGTCCGTGACGGCCTGGACGGGCCCCTCGATGCTGTCGTAACTGAGAGAAAAATTCTTGACCTCGATGTGGCCTTTCGGTTCGCTCGCAAGCATCTCGCTCATCTCGTCGACCTCCACGGCATCACCAGATGTCCCGCGCCCCTGATCAAGAGGCTCGATCCGAGACCAAGCACGCCGATCGCGATCATGCCGAGTGCGATGTCGGCATACTGGACCAGCGAATAGGCCTCCCAGGTGAAGTAGC
The DNA here is from genome assembly GCF_900113735.1 of Bradyrhizobium sp. Gha. GTDB lineage: Bacteria > Pseudomonadota > Alphaproteobacteria > Rhizobiales > Xanthobacteraceae > Bradyrhizobium. The sequence continues at coordinate 515,183 of NZ_FOQM01000001.1, read as the reverse complement.
CGATGCCGTACTGGCCGGAGATCATCTCGGCGGCGATCAGCGACACCCAGGCGACGCCCATACCCACGGTGAGACCAGTGAAGATGTGCGGCAACGACGCCGGAAAATACACCTCGCGGAAAATCGCGCGTTCGCGTGCGCCGAGACATTGAGCCGCGCGCACCAGCACGGGATCGACCAGCGTCATGCCGTGCAGCGTGTTGACCAGGATCGGGAAGAACGAGCCGAGGAAGGTGATGAAGACGATGCTCTGCTCGTTGGTCGGCCACAGCATGATCGCCATCGGCACCCAGGCAATTGCCGGAATCGGCCGCAGCACTTCCGCGACCGGGAAGATGACCTCGTGGACCAGCTTGAATCGACCCATGATCAGGCCGAGCGGCACGCCGACGATGGCCGCGAGGGAGAAGCCGACGAGGATGCGCCGGCAGCTCAGCACGATGTGCATCAGGAATTTGGGATCGTGGATCGCCTTGGTGAAACTCCCATAGACTGCGACCGGCGAGGGCACATTGGTGAAGCGCACGAAGAACACGACGCGATAGGTCGTGAGCAGGTGCCAGACCAGCAGGAACGCAAGCAGCGAAATGATGCCGATCGCGGTCGCGCGGAGCCGGCCCTGGTTCAGCCGGTACCAGCGCAGCGCGAGCGTGCCGAAGGAGGGCGGAGCCACCGGGGGCGTGACGGCGGGCACGCGCTCCGCCTCGGCAATCGCTGCCGGCATGTTGCTGTCCTCAGGATGTCTGACGAGGGCGGGACTGCTCACGTCTTGCCTCCGCCGACTGCCGCCTTCACCGCATCGTCGAAACCGAGCACCTTGCCGCTGATCTTGGCGGCGTAGGCCTCCGCGTCCGTCTTCAGCAGGAACGGCGCGACCTCGCCATTGCCGACCGCGAAGAAGGCCTGGTCGGCGAACAGCTTGATGCCGCGGGTGGTGTCGAAGACGTAGGCGACGTTGATCTTCTTGCCCTTTGCCTTGAAGTCGGCATAGGCCCCCAAGGTGCAGGCGGCGGATGAGAACGGCATGATGCCGGCCTCATCCACCCAGACTTCACCGGCCTTGCGCGGATCGGTGATCGGCTTCTTGCAGAAAGCGTCTTCGCCCGAGATTTCGTAGTTCTTGGTGCTGCCAAGCTGCGCGTCATAGTCGAGCTTCATCTCGGCATAGGCCTTGCGGATGTAGCTGTCGTCGACCCATTTCTTCGGATCGAACTCCTTCATGCGTCCGAGGTTTTGCAGCACCTTGACGTCGGTGGCGGCCGCATCGACCAGCGCCGGCTTGACCGTGGGATCGGTGGTCATGTTGCCACTCGGGCCCAAGAAGATGTAGACGACCTCCTTGTTGATGCCGGTCCATTCCTGGATTTTTTCAGATGCAACCTTGGGATCGTCGCGTAGCCATTGATTGGCGGCGATCAGCGCCTTCATGTAGGCCACGACGACTTCGGGGTACTTTTCGGCGAAGTCGGTACGAACGACGATGCCGTGGAAGGTCGGCAGATTGGTCTCGACGCCGTCAAAAATCTTGCGCGCAAAGCCGCGGAACGGCAGCAATTCGGCGAAGGGAACGAAGTCGGCATGCGCGTCGATCTTTTTTTCCTGGAGATTGGTTGAGCCGACTTCAGGGCTCTGGCTCACGAGCTGGAAGAAATCCGAGGAATAGCCGCGGTCCTGCATCGCCTTCAGCACCATGCCGTGCGCGGCGGAGCCGAAGGGCACGCTGACCAGCTTGCCCTTGAGATCGGCCAGATCGTAGTACGGCGAGTCCTTGTGGACGACGATGCCATTGCCGGAGCCGGAGAGGCTGTAGGCCGCGATGCCGATCAGCCGGCTCTTGCTCTCGGGATTGCTGTCGAAAGTGAAGCCGTTCACGATCAGCGGGTAGTCGCCCATCATGCCGATCTGCAGCTTGTTCGCCATCATCGCGTTGGTGACGGGCGGACCTGACGTGAAATTCTGCCACTCCAGCTCGAACTTGATGTTCGCGTATTTGCCGTCCTTAGGCAGGTATTTTTCCAAAAGATGAAGCCGCCGGATGACGACGCCTGCGGTCACCGTGTTGGTCGTTGTGTCCTGTGTTCCGATACCGAGCGTGACGGTTTCCGCCGTGGCCGGCTGCGCAATGAGAAGCGCCAGCGACGTCACCGACATCGCGATCGAGAGCGTGGGAAGATGGCGGACCATTCTCATCCTCATCAGGTTGGATGTGCTGTGGTTGCCATGATTGGGGGAGGGCGTGGACAGGGCAAATCCGGAATGTTGACCGCAGTCGATTAGTTGCCGGGAAAAGCTGATTGCATACTCCTTGAGCAGTCCTGCACTATAAAGCCGCTTGCCTGTGCAGTGATCTTGCCGGCAAACTCGTTCAGTCGGATGCGTGGCCGCGCATCTCGTCCAGTACGTCTGTCCGACAGACCACGATCTGGGACCGCTTGGTCACGACGATTCCCTTCTCCTGCATCCGCTTCAGGCTGATCGTGACCCATTGCCTGGTGGCGCCGACCATGTGGGCGATGTCGGCATGGGTGAATGCAGCCGCGATCACCCGGCCATCGGCATCCTCCACGCCATAGAGCTCGACGAGGTGCAGCAACAAATGTGCAAGGCGCTGCGTAATCGAGCGCGTTCCCAGCATCTGCGCCAGTGCCGAATAGCACTTGCCCTTGAAGGTGAGGCCTTCGATCAGACCGATCGCAAGGTTTGGGATCTCTGCAGCAAGGGACCGCAGTTCCTTTCCGGGCAGGTGCACCACGCTGCAATTGCTGGACGCGACGCCGGACCATTGATGGACGGTGCCCTCGAACACCTCGGGGCCGCCGACGAAATTCCCGGCGTGCCAGTAGGCCAGCGTGATCTCGCGCCCGAGCGGGGAGCTGTAGAACACGCGGATGCGGCCACTTTCGATGAGCCAGATACCGTCATGCTTGCCGCCCTGGCTGAACAGAGTCTGGCCGCGGTTAAGCACCTTTCGCCGGCCCTGCTTCAGCACCAGCTCCCGCTCGCGCGGTGAGAGCTTGTCCATCAGAGGTGGTGGCCCACCGATCCATTGCTGGTTCTCGGTCAGCAGCAGCGAGGAGCTGCCCGCAGGCCGGACTGCCGGGGGAACAGTCCCGCGAACCGCACTCGCCGCCTGCAACATCGTCTGTCTCCGGAACGTTCAAGTCGTTCCAAAGAGGAGCAATGTCCGTGCCAGATGGCAGCCACTAACACCGGTGTCATCGCCCGCGAAAGCGGGCGATCCAGTATTCCAGAGACAGCAATGGGATGCGGATGGGCCCGGCGTACTGGATTCCCCGCTTTCGCGGGGAATGACAGCGGAGTGCGAGGGGAGATCGAGCCCTACGGCCCCGCCAAACTCAGCAGATACGGCTTTGGGTAAATCCCCCTGTTATGCCCGTCCGAGAACGAGATGTTGAGCCCATAGCCGAGATCGCCGATCTCGGTGATGGCAATTCCCGGAAACCGTTCGGGAAAGCGCTCGTCGAAGCGCGCGCGGGTGCAGTGGGCGCACCTGCAGGATAAACGGAGCCGCTCGGCAAGAACGCTGAGCGTTTTGCCCTCGGTGGTCCGCACGAGAAGTGTCGCCAAATCGGTGCTTGCTTCGTAGCCGGTCACCGTCGGTGCCACCAGGGTCATGGTCATGACGAACCTCCGGCTCCTCCATAGGCGGTCGTCGACGCGCGCGGATAGCAACTAATTGCCGTCGCAAGTGTGCATCGACACGGCGGTGTGCCTCCGCTTCGATCATCGCCCACGAAATGTGAAACTAATCCACCGGGAATTTCACTTCCGAATTGCCGGGTTCCGCTCTCTCCGAAACTTTGTGCGTCATTGAGAGGAGAGACCATGAGCGCATTTCAGAAGGAAACGGTTCTGTCGGTCAGGCACTGGACCGAGTCCCTGTTCAGCTTCACCGCGACGCGCGATCCCGGCTTCCGCTTTCAGAACGGCCAGTTCGCGATGATCGGGCTGGAGGTGGAGGGCAAGCCCATGATGCGCGCCTACAGCATGGCGAGCGCCAATCACGAGGAAGCGCTCGAATTCTTCTCGATCAAGGTGCAGGACGGTCCGTTGACCTCCCGCCTGCAAAAGATCAGGGAAGGCGACATCATTCTGGTCGGACGCAAGGCGACAGGCACGCTGATCACCGGTAACCTCCTTCCAGGCAAACGCCTGTTCCTGCTCTCGACCGGCACGGGACTCGCGCCGTTCGCGAGCCTGATCAAGGACCCCGATGTCTACGAGAATTACGAGACAATCGTGCTCGCTCACGGCTGCCGCCAAGTCTCCGAGCTCGCTTATGGCGAGCACCTGGTCGATGGTCTGCGCAACCACGAGTTCTTCGGGCCGCTGATCCGCGACAAACTCGTCTACTATCCGACTGTCACCCGCGAACCGTTCAGGAATCGCGGTCGCATCACCGATTTGATCGCTTCCAGCCAGCTGTTCGACGACATCGGCCTATCGGGCCTGGATATCGAGACCGACCGCATCATGCTGTGCGGCAGCCCGGCGATGCTGGAGGAACTGCCCGCGATGTTTTCAGCGCGCGGCTTTGTCGAGGGCAACCACAGCCAGCCCGGCCATTTCGTCATCGAGAAGGCTTTTGTCGAGCGCTGAGCGCAAATCGCGGCCCGGCGACAACTAATTGCTATCGGCGGGACGCCACCTGAACAAATCTGATGCAAAGGCGCCGGCTATCGGCGAACCAGGAGCAAGTGATGGCACTAGATCAGATCGTCGATGGGCTTTCGGAGGTTTCTTGCGACGTGCTCGTGATCGGCGGCGGCACGGCCGGCCCGATGGCGGCGCTGAAGGCGAAGCTGAAGAACCCGAAGGCCAATGTCGTCCTGCTCGAAAAGGCCAACGTCAAGCGCTCCGGCGCGATTTCGATGGGCATGGACGGACTGAACAACGCCGTCATCCCCGGCTACGCGACGCCGGAGCAGTACACCAAGGAAATCACCATTGCCAACGACGGCATCGTCGACCAGAAGGCGGTCTACAAATACGCGCAAAACTGCTACAGCATCATCGAAGAGCTCGATAGTTTCGGTATTCGTTTCCTGAAGAACGAGAATGGCGACTACGCCGTCAAGAAGGTGCACCACATCGGCACCTATGTTCTGCCGATGCCGAACGGCGAGACCGTGAAGAAGGCGCTGTACCGCCAACTCCGCCGCGCCCGCATTCTGATCTCCAATCGCTACATGGCGACGCGGCTGCTGAAATCGTCCGACGGCCGCATCGCCGGCGCAATCTCCGTCAACACCCGCACCGCCGAGATCCTGGTGATCAAGGCCAAGGCCGTGATCCTCTGCATGGGCGCCGCCGGCCGCCTGGGCCTGCCGACCTCCGGCTACATGTTCGGCACCTACGAGAACGCCGCCAATTCCGGCGACGGCTATTCCATGGCCTATCACGCCGGGGCCGCGCTCGCGAACCTCGAATGCTACCAGATCAATCCGCTGATCAAGGACTACAATGGCCCGGCGTGCGCTTATGTCGCCGGTCCCTTCGGCGCCTTCACGGCCAACAACGAAGGCTCGCGCTTCATCGAATGCGACTATTGGTCGGGCCAGATGATGCTGGAATTCTACAACGAACTGCTGTCAGGCAAGGGCCCCGTGTTCCTCCAGCTCAAGCACCTCCACCCCGACACCATCTCGGAGATCGAATCCACGCTGCACAAGGTCGAGCGTCCCACGCGCGGGCTGTTCCAGCAGGGGCGTGGCGTCGACTACCGCAACGACTCGATCGAGATGCACATCTCCGAGATCGGCTTCTGCTCCGGCCACAGCGCCTCCGGCGTGTTCGTCGACGACAATGCCCGCACCACCGTGCCGGGCCTTTACGCCGCTGGCGACATGGCGAGCGTGCCCCACAATTACATGCTGGGCGCCTTTACCAACGGCTCGGTCGCCGGCATCGACGCCATGGAATTTGCCGAGAACCATGACTTCGCGGAGTTCGATGCGCAGGACGTGGCCAGGGAACGAGATCGCGTGATGGCACCGACCAAGCGCGAGGACGGCATCCCACCGAACCAGGTCGAGTACAAGACCCGCCGTTTGGTCAACGACTATCTCCAGCCGCCGAAGGTCACGCGCAAGTACGAGCTCGGCATGCGTCGCCTCGCCGAAGCCCGGCAGGACATGCAGGAGCATATGATCGCGCGCAACGCGCACGAGTTGCTCCGTGCCCTCGAAGTACAGTCGATCATGGATTGCGCCGACATGGCGGTGCATGCCTCGTTGTACCGTGAAGAGAGCCGCTGGGGCCTCTACCACTGGCGCACCGATTTTCCGGAGAAGGACAACGCGAACTGGTTCTGCCACACGCTGCTCAGCAAGCAGAACGGCAAGATGACCAGCCAGAAGCGTGCCGTAGAGCCCTACGTCGTGCCGATCGCCGACGACGAGAAGGACCTCTACGACAAGCAGCGCATTCGCGCCACCGCCTGATCCACCGCACGATAGCAACAGGAGACATGATATGCCTCTCGCGTCCCATCAGACATCGGTTCCGGTCGTCGTCGACGACGCCAAATGCATTGCCGACAAGGGCTGCACCGTGTGCGTCGACGTCTGTCCGCTCGACGTGCTGCGCATCAGCGATATGACCGGCAAGGCCTACATGGCCTATGACGAGTGCTGGTACTGCATGCCCTGCGAGGCCGATTGCCCGACCGGTGCCGTCACCGTCAATATTCCCTATCTGTTGAGGTGATCATGTCGAGCCCGTTCGAATCCTACGACGATCTCGAAGACGCCGACGAGCGGCTTCAGGCGGCAGATCCCGCCGAACGCCGCGTCGCCATCATCGCGCTCGGCCATTCCGGCGATCCCGCAGCCGTGGTCCATCTCACCAAGATGGTCGCCGATCCCGACGCCGGCGTGCGCCAGCAGGTGGCGATGGCGCTCGGTGAGTTCGACGGGCCGGAAGCCGCAAGTGCGCTGGTCAAGCTGCTGGTCGATCCGGAACGGATCGTGGCGGCGGCGGCGGCCGACAGCATGGCCGAGTTCAAGGATCCCGCTTGCGCCAATGTCATCCTGCCGCTGGTCAAGCATGCCCATGCCTTCGTTCGCATGGGGGCGCTGCGTGCGCTGAAGGAGCTGCGCTGCAAGGATACGCTGAAGCCGGCGCTGGAGGCGCTGCAGGATTCCGATGCCGCGGTGCGCGTGCAGGCGATCGGCGTGATCGGTTTCCTCAAGCTGGAGGAATCCATCCCCGCGCTGACCGCGCTGATCAACGATCCCGACGCGCATGTCCGCCGCGCCGCGGTTAGCGCGCTGGCATTTTCGCAGATGAAGCCCGCAGCCGAGACTATCACGCGTGCGCTGAAGGACAGCGATTGGATGGTCCGCGAAATGGCCGCGGAGACGCTCGGCCTCAACGTCAACGGCTCGCTTGCCGCCGACCCGCTCGTGAGCTCACTCTCCGACGACTACTGGCAGGTGCGGTTGAAGGCGATCCGCAGCCTCGGCAAGATGAAAATCGAGCGCGCGGTGCGCCCGATCGGCAATTGCATCAACCACGATCAGGCGAATCTGCGGAAGGAAGCGGCCGCCGCGCTCGGCGAGATCGCCCATCCCGACGGTGAGGCATTTTTGGCCGTCATCGCCGACGATGCCGATCCCGATGTCCGCAAGAACGCGCGCTGGGCGTTGCAGCAGATTGCCGCCCGGAAGGCACGCGCAGGCGCATAGCAGCGGGCATCCTGCCGCTCTGGACTTCCCATGCCAGACGTTTATTGGTCTTCGCCAATGTGATCGGCCGCCATTCGAACGCGGCCGATCCAAGAACAGCGAGGACGCCGGCCATGACCATTTTGACGGTTGCAGATCTTCTCCCCGAGGATGGAACGAAGGGAACGCTGGTCGGTCGGGTCTGGCTGCCGCAGGCGAACGGTCCGGCCGTTGTCGCCGTGCGCGGCGATGGCGTCTTCGACGTCACTGCGACGTTTCCGACCATCAGCGCGCTCTGTGAAGAGGACAATCCGGCCAAGGCGCTCGCCACGACCAAGGGCGAGCGCATCGGCGATCTCGAGGCGATCGTCGCCAACACTGCGCCGGATGGCCGTGATCCCAGGAAGCCCTGGCTGCTCGCGCCGGTCGATCTCCAGACGTTGAAAGCTGCCGGCGTCACCTTCGCGATCTCAATGCTCGAGCGCGTGATCGAGGAGCGGGCAAAGGGCAATCCGGCCTCGGCCGAAGCGATCCGCAAAGAGGTTACGCGGTTGATCGGTGATGACCTTTCAAAACTCAGGCCGGGCTCGGACCAGGCGATGCACCTGAAGCAGGTGCTGATCGATCAGAACGCCTGGAGCCAGTATCTCGAAGTCGGCATCGGCCCCGATGCCGAAGTGTTCACGAAGGCGCCGACCTTGTCCTCGGTCGGCACCGGCATGGATGCCGGCCTGCATCCGAAGTCGACCTGGAACAATCCGGAGCCGGAGCTGGTGCTGTTCGTATCGAGCCGCGGCAACATCGTCGGCGCGGCGCTTGGCAACGACGTGAATTTGCGAGACTTCGAAGGCCGCTCGGCGCTGCTGTTGTCGAAGGCCAAGGATAACAATGCGTCGTGCTCGATCGGTCCGCTGCTGCGCCTGTTCGATGACGGCTTCACGCTGGATGATGCGCGCAAGCTCGACATCAGCCTGAACGTGAAGGGCACGGACGGCTTCGTTCTCGACGGCCATTCCTCGATCAGCAAGATAAGCCGCGATCCGACCGACCTCGTCGCGCAGACCATCGGCAAGGTGCACCAATATCCCGATGGGTTCGTGCTGTTCCTGGGCACCATGTTCGCGCCCGTGAAGGATCGCGATGCGCCGGGGCAGGGGTTCACCCATAAGCGCGACGACATCGTCACCATTGCTGCCCCCCAGCTCGGCAAGCTCGTCAATCGCATGCGCACCAGCGACGAGTGCGAGCCGTGGACCTTCGGCATCGGCGCCCTGATGAAGAATTTGGCGCAGCGGAAACTGATCTAGCGCCTCGCCTCTGCCTCTCGCGGCTGCAGACTGCGCGCCCTTCCTTTTGTGAGGGCGTTATGCCCGGGCTTGTCCGGGACATAACGCGTTTGCCGAGTGGCTGGACCGCACAAATATCATCTTCATCTTCGCGTTGCATTATCAGGAAAATTCCTGCTAAGCGTGTATTTGTGCGTACCCTCCCTGTCTCCACATCATTCGTCTCAATAGTCAAATAATATGACTATACAGCAGCGAACTTCCGTGAAATGGTGCCTTCCGCCGCCGAATGGGCCGGCCCGAGGGTGCCATATTACCGAGTGGTGCCTCGGATAACATTTTTGGGAGATACGCCTGATGACCCTCAAAGCCCTTTTTGCGGCCAGCGCCACGGCCGCGTTGCTGCTCTCGCTGCCGGCCAATGCCGCCGAGCTGACTGTCGGCTTCTCTCAGATCGGATCGGAATCCGGCTGGCGCGCAGCGGAGACGTCGGTCACCAAGCAGGAGGCGACCAAGCGCAAGGTCAACCTCAAGATCGCCGACGCGCAGCAGAAGCAGGAGAACCAGATCAAGGCGATCCGCTCCTTCATCGCGCAGAACGTCGATGCGATCTTCCTGGCGCCGGTCGTCGCGACGGGTTGGGATGCGGTGCTGAAGGAAGCCAAGGAAGCCAAGATCCCGGTCGTGCTGCTCGACCGGGACATCGACCCGTCGGGCAAGGACCTCTATCTCACCGCCGTCACCTCGGACAGCGTGCACGAAGGCGAGGTCGCCGGCGACTGGCTGGCCAAGACCGTCGGCGACAAGGCCTGCAACATCGTCGAATTGCAGGGCACGGTCGGCGCGAGCGTCGCGGCTAACCGCAAGAAGGGCTTTGACACTGCCATCGCCAAGCACGCCAACCTGAAAATCGTGCGCAGCCAGACCGGTGACTTCACCCGCGCCAAGGGCAAGGAAGTCATGGAGAGCTTCATCAAGGCCGAAGGCGGCGGCAAGAACATCTGCGCGGTCTACGCCCACAACGACGACATGATGGTTGGCGCGATCCAGGCGATGAAGGAAGCCGGTCTCAAGCCGGGCAAGGACATCCTCACGGTGTCGATCGATGCAGTGCCTGACATCTTCAAGGCGATGGTGGCCGGCGAGGCCAATGCGACGGTCGAGCTGACGCCGAACATGGCGGGTCCGGCCTTCGATGCCGTTGCGGCGTTCAAGGAGAAGGGTACCGTTCCGCCGAAGTGGATCCAGACCGAATCCAGGCTGCTCACCGCAACCGACAATCCGCAGAAGGAATACGACAGCAAGAAGGGCCTCGGTTACTGAGGCGGGCGTCTTGCCGGACCACGCCCTGTGGTCCGGCAACCCCCTTCGCAATCGTTGCGCGAGCGAATAGGCTGGGTGTCCGCAGCATAAGCGGGCGCCGGTGGGAGTGACGTCGTTATGGAGAACAGCCTTGATCCTGCTCCGCCCCTCCTGGAGGTGCGCGGGATCAGCAAGAGCTTTGGCGCGGTGCGCGCGTTGCAGGAGGTCGACTTCACGGTTCGCGCCGGCGAGATCCATGCACTGCTCGGCGAGAACGGTGCGGGCAAATCCACGCTGATCAAGGTCGTTACCGGCGTGTTCCCGCGCGATGCCGGTGTTGTCAGGCTGGGCGGTGAAGAGGTCGCGCCGCGTTCGGCCAAGGCGGCGGTGCAGGCCGGCATTGCCACCGTCTACCAGGAAGTCAATCTGCTTCCAAACCTTTCGGTGGCACAGAACCTGTTTCTCGACCGCCAGCCGATGCGCTTCGGCGTCGTGCGCGAAGGCGAGATGCGCCGTCGCGCCAAAGCGCTGCTCACCGAGTTCGGCCTGGATATCGACGTCGCGGCATCGCTCGGCGATTATTCGGTGGCCATACAGCACGTCACTGCGATCGCGCGTGCGGTCGATCTCTCCGCACGCGTGCTGATTTTGGACGAGCCGACGGCGAGCCTCGACCGCCACGAGGTCGAGATCCTCTTCCGCATCATGCGACAGTTGGCCAAGCGCGGCATCGGCATCGTCTTCGTCAGCCATTTCCTCGATCAGGTCTACGAGATATCCGATCGCATTACCGTCTTGCGCAATGGCCGCCTGGTCGGCGAGCGCGAGATCGCATCGCTGCCACGGCTCGAGCTGATCCAGATGATGCTCGGCCGGGAGCTCGCCGAGACTACCAACGCACGGGCTGCCGCCGGCGAGCATAAGGTGCGCGAGGTCTGCGCGCGGTTCGACAATTACGGCAAGGCCGGCTATGTCGCCCCCTTCAATCTCGAGCTGCGCCATGGTGAGGTCGTCGGCCTCGCCGGGCTCCTCGGATCGGGTCGGACCGAGACGGCGCGGTTGGTGTTCGGTGCCGAGCGCGCTGACGGTGGGCAGGCGAGGGTTGAGGGCGTCCCCGTGCGCCTTCAGTCGCCGCGCGACGGCGTGCGCCACGGCTTTGGCTATTGCCCGGAGGAACGCAAGACCGACGGCATTGTCGCCGAGCTCACCGTGCGCGAGAATATCGTACTCGCGCTTCAGGCCAAACGCGGCCTGCATCGGCCACTATCCCGTCGCGAGCAGGACGAGATTGCACGTCGCTACGTGAAGATGCTCGACATCCGTCCGCCCGATCCCGAGCGTCCGGTGGGCCTGCTCTCCGGCGGCAATCAACAGAAGGTTCTGCTGGCGCGTTGGCTCGCGACTTCGCCGCGGCTGCTCGTGCTGGACGAACCCACCCGCGGTATCGATGTCGGCGCGCATGCCGAGATCATCCGCCTGATCCGCGAACTCTGCGACGACGGGCTGGCGCTGCTTGTGATCTCCTCCGAGCTGGATGAAATCGTGACTTATTCCGACCGCGTGGTCGTGCTGCGCGACCGCGCCCATGTCGAGGAGCTCTCGGGCGAGGCAATCGACGTCACCAACATTCTTGCGGCGATCGCCGCCGATGGCGCCGCGATGCAAGAGGCGCGGGCATGACAGCGCTGTTGCCGCGCCGCGGCCTTGCCCAGATCCTGGCCTTGATCGTCATCCTCGCGGTCGACCGCCTGGTGTCGCCGCAATTCTTCGACCTGCGCCTCCAGGACGGCCGTCTGTTCGGTAGCCTGATCGACGTGCTTAACCGAGGCACGCCGGTGGCGTTGCTCTCGCTCGGTATGGTGCTGGTGATTGCGACGCGCGGCATCGATCTTTCCGTCGGCGCGGTGATGGCGATCTCCGGTGCAGTCGCTGCGAGCCTTGCCGACAGCCACGGCTTGCCGGTGGTGCTGGCCGCGGCGCTCGGTATCGGCATCCTCTGCGGCCTCTGGAACGGTTTTCTTGTCGCGGTCCTTGGCATGCAGCCGATCGTGGCGACGCTGATCCTGATGGTGGCGGGGCGCGGCATCGCCCAGCTCATCACAGAAGGGCGGATTGTGACCTTCTCGTCGCCGGACCTGGTCTGGCTCGGCAACGGTGCCATTCTCGGCGTGCCGGTTCCGATCACGATTGCGGTCGGAATGTTGATCCTCACCGGCGCCATCGTACGTGGCTCCGCGCTCGGTCTCCTGATCGAGGCGACTGGTGGCAACGCCCGCGCAAGCGAGCTTGCCGGTGTCGGCACGCGCGCGATGATCTTGGCGGTCTATGTCTGGTGCAGCGTCTGTGCCGCGCTCGCCGGCGTGATCGCCGCGGCCGACATCATGGGCGCGGATGCCAACAATGCCGGCCTGTGGCTCGAGCTCGACGCCATTCTGGCAGTCGTGATCGGCGGCACCTCGCTGTTCGGCGGGCGCTTCAGCCTGATCCTGGCAGTGTTGGGCGCGCTGATCATCCAAACCATGAACACCGGTATTCTGCTATCGGGCTATCCACCGGAGTTCAACCTGCTGGTCAAGGCCGTGGTGGTGCTCGCGGTGCTGCTGCTGCAATCGCCGAAGCTGTCGGGCTTTTCCGGCATCATGGCGCGGCTGCGGGGGACGAAACCATGAAAGGCCTGCCGCCCGTCCTGATCACGGCCATCGTGCTGGTCGCCGGCTTCGCAGCCTGCGCCCTGCAGTTTCCCAACATCGCCTCGACCCGCGTCGTCGGCAATCTTCTCACCGACAACGCCTTTCTCGGCATCGTCGCGACCGGTATGACCTTCGTCATCATCTCCGGTGGTATCGATCTCTCGGTCGGCTCCGTGATTGGCTTCACCACCGTGTTCGTCGCGCTTGCGATCGAGCGCTGGGGCATGCCGCCGCTGGTCGCGTTTGTCGCCATCCTCGTGCTCTCGGCGGCCTTTGGCGCTGCGATGGGCGCCATCATCCACGTATTTGATCTGCCGCCGTTCATTGTGACGCTGGCCGGGATGTTTCTGGCGCGCGGCGCGAGTTTTCTGCTTTCGACAGAATCGGTGCCGATCACCGCGCCGGTCTATTCGACCGTGTCGGATTTTGCGCTGCACATGCCCGGTGGTGGGCGGCTGACGGCGATAGCGATCATCATGCTCGTGATCGTGATCGGCGGCATTCTGCTGCTGCGTCTCACCCGGTTCGGCGCCAATGTCTATGCGCTTGGCGGCGGCCGGGCCACCGCAAGCCTGATGGGGGTTGCGGTTGGCAAAATGACGGTGAAGATCTACATGCTCTCGAGCCTGCTGGCGGGCATCGCCGGCATCGTGTTTTCCTTCTACACCAGCGCTGGCTATTCGCTCTCCGCCGTCGGTGTCGAGCTCGATAGCATCGCGGCCGTGGTCATCGGCGGCACGCTGCTCACGGGTGGGCAGGGCTCGGTGATCGGCACCTTCCTCGGCGTGCTGATCCAGGGCATGATCCAGACCTACATCAATTTTGACGGCACGCTGTCGAGTTGGTGGACGAAGATCGCGACCGGCATCCTGCTGTTCGCGTTCATCGCACTTCAGCAGGGGCTGGTCGCGCTGGCGCGCCGGCCGGTGTCGAACCGCGCGGGAGCCGCCCCATGACCTCGCGTATCGTCGTCATCCCGACACGGCGGGCCCATTCGAACCATGCGGAGGTGGCCCGCTCGATCGGCGTCGACATCATCGCCGGCCGCTATGCGGAAGGGGTGCGGCTTCCGGGCGATGCCGAGCTGACGGCAATGTTCGGCGTGTCGCGGCCGGTGTTGCGCGAGAGCGTGAAGACGCTGGTCGCCAAGGGGCTTTTAACCACCAAGGCGCGGGTCGGTACGGTCGTGCGCGGGCGCGCGGCCTGGAACATGTTCGACGCCGACGTGCTGGCCTGGCATCTCGACGCCGGCATCGACAGACACTTTCTCAACGATCTCGCCGAGATACGTCTTGCGGTCGAGCCGCGCGCCGCGGCGCTTGCGGCCAAGCGTCGTTCCGAAGACGACATCGCCGAGCTTCAGCGCAGCATGGATTGCATGCGGCAGGAGACGTCGGAATCAGTCGGCTTTGCCGAAGCCGATCTCGCCCTGCATCTTGCGGTCGCGCGAGCGTCCGGCAATCCGTTCATGCGTTCGATCGGTCACGTGATCGAGGCTGCGTTACGTACGGCTTTCATGCTCAGTGCACCGGCCGGTTCGGAAGACCGCGAGATCGCCTTGATCTGGCACCAGAAGATCGTCGATACGATTGCAGCCGGGGATGCGGACGGGGCGGCCGAGGCCATGGCCTTCGTCATTCACAACGGCATGCGCCGGCACAAGGGGATGGCGGCCGAAACAGCTCCGGCGGCACCTGCAGAACCTGGAGACAATTCGTGACAGCCCTTCGTATCGCCATCGTCGGATTCGGTAAAATCGCCCGCGACCAGCATGTCGGCGCTATCGCTGCGACACCTGGCGCGACGCTTGCCGCCGTTGCCAGCCGCAACGCCTCGCTACCGGGCCTGCCGCATTTTGCGACGATCGAGGAACTGCTGGAAAAGGGTCCGGAGATCGATGCGGTGTCGCTCTGCACACCGCCTCAGGTGCGACGCGCCCAGGCTGCTGCAGCGCTCGCGGCCGGCAAACATGTCATGCTGGAGAAGCCGCCCGGCATCGGCGTGGCCGAACTTGATCCGTTGACCGCAATGGCGGCGGATGCAAAGCGCACTTTGTTTGCGACCTGGCATTCGCGCCATGCGCCGGCGGTCGAGCCGGCCCGCGAATGGCTGGCTACGCGTCGGATCAACTCGGTGCACATCAATTGGAAGGAAGACGTCCGCGTCTGGCATCCCGGCCAGACCTGGATTTGGGAGCCCGGCGGGCTCGGCGTGTTCGACCCCGGCATCAACGCGCTCTCGATCCTGACCCGCATCCTGCCAAAGCCGGTGTTCGTCACCGCGGCCGAGCTAGCCTTTCCGGCCAATTGCCAGTCGCCGATTGCCGCCAATCTGACGCTGACCGACATCAGCGGCCTGCCGATCACGGCTGAATTCGATTTCCGCCAGACCGGGCCGCAGAGCTGGGATATCGTCGCGGAAACCGACCAGGGCCGGATGACCTTGTCCCGCGGTGGCAGGATCATGGCGGTCGACGGCAATGTTGTTGCCGACGCGCCCGATGAGGAATATCGAGAACTCTACCGGCACTTCATCAAGCTCGCGGTATCAGGCGCGAGCGATGTCGATCTGGCACCGCTTCGTCTCGTCGCCGACTCTTTCCTGCTCGGCAAGCGCAATATCGTCGAACCGTTCGTGGACTAGGCAATGGTTGGTGCGAAAATTGCAAAGGACGTGTTCGGAACGCTGCCGGACGGGCGCAATGTCGAGCGTATCGTGCTGCGCGGGGAGGGCGGGTTTGAGGTCCGCATCATCACCCACGGCGCGGTGATCCAGGCGCTGGTCGCGCCGGACGCCAAAGGCGGCTACGACGATGTCGTGCTCGGTCATGACGCCTTTGCCGGCTATCTCGCCGAGCGGAAGTTCTTTGGCGCGACCGTCGGCCGCTATGCCAACCGCATCGCCGACGGGCAATTCTCGCTCGATGGCGAGACCTTCCAGCTTGCAATCAATAACGGTCCGAATGCGCTGCATGGCGGCCTCGACGGCTTCGACCGCAAGCTCTGGGACGTTGCCGAGATCGACGACGGCGCTAACCCTGCGGTCACGCTGACCTATACGAGCCCGCATGGCGAGGAGAATTATCCCGGCAAGCTCGACGTGCGCCTGACCTATCGCGTCACCGGCCCGACAGAGCTGTCGCTGACGATGGAGGCAAGGACCGATCGGCCCACCATCGTGAACCTGACCAACCACAGCTTCTTCAATCTGGAAGGCGCCACGTCAGGCACGTCTGCGCTCGATCATAAACTGACGGTCGCGGCCGAGCATTTCCTGGCCATTGACCCCACTGCCATTCCGTTGCCGGAACCGCCCCGTGAGGTGGCTGGCACACCGTTTGACTTCCGACACGCTCACGCCGTCGGCGCTCGCATCCGCGAGAGCGATCAGCAATTGCACCACGGCAAGGGCTACGACCACACTTATTGCCTCGCGCGCGACGGCAAGCTCGCGCTCGCAGCCCGGCTGGAGGCCCCGCGCTCGGGGCGGATCATGGAGCTGTTCACCAACCAGCCCGGCTTGCAAGTCTATTCCGGCAACTATCTCGACGGCTCGATCTCGGGCAAGGGCGGCAAGCTGATCCGCCAATCGGACGCGTTGTGTCTGGAGCCGCATATATGGCCCAACTCGCCGAACCGGCCGGACTTTCCGAGCCCTCGCCTCGATCCCGGCGAGGTCTATCACCATCACACCGTTTATCGCTTTGCGGTGAGGTCGCCATGATGGACGAGGTGCCGACATCCGTTCTTTCGGATCATCCCTGCCATCTTGGCGAGGGGCCAACCTACGACGTGACCACCGACACGGCCTGGTGGTTCGACATTCGCGAGGGGAAGCTGTTCGAGGCGCATCTTGGCCGCGGTGAGATCCGAATCCATGCCCTCGGCCGGATGGCGAGCGCGCTGGGGCGGATCGATGCGGCACGGCAGCTGGTCGTTGCAGAGGATGGTTGTTACGTCCGTAACGTGGCCGATGGCGCGATGACACTGTTCTGTCCGCTCGAAGCGGATGATCCCACCACGCGCTCCAATGATGGCCGCGTGCACCAATCCGGCACGTTCTGGATCGGCACCATGGGGCGCAAGGCCGAGCGGGGGGCGGGGGCGATCTACGCGCTCCACCGCGGCAAGATCTCGACGCTGTTTCCGGGCATCAGCATTCCGAACTCGATTTGCTTTTCGCCGGATGGCGCGACCGGCTATTTCGCCGACACTGCCCGCGCCGTGCTCTATGCCGTGCCGCTCAATCCCGACACGGGGCTGCCGCGCGGCGAGCCGGAGGTATTGCTGCGCCACACCGGCGTCGGGGGGCTCGACGGCTCGGTGTGCGATGCCGACGGGCAGATCTGGAACGCCTGCTGGGGCGCAGGCCGCGTCGACGTCTATTCTCCGCAAGGCGAGCGCCTGCGCTCGCTGCGTGTGCCGGCCAGGCAGGCGAGCTGTCCCGCTTTCGTCGGTCCGGATCTGTCGCGCCTGCTCGTCACGTCTGCCTGGCAGGATATGGATGCGGAGGCGCGCGCCGCCGATTCGCTGGCCGGCTCCACTTTTGTGCTACAAGCCTCCGCGCACGGTCGCGCGGAGCCCGACGTCAAGCTTGCATAGGAGATCCGAAACCGACCTCTACCTGCGTACTGGACTAAACCCAACAAACAGTCTGACACCCAAAGGGAGTGAAGCATGTTGAAATTGAAGACGACGTTTCTCGCGATGGTGCTGGCCGGCGCCGCAACCATGGCCTCGGGCCTCACCGCCTCCGCGCAGGACAAGGCAACTGTCGGCATCGCCATGCCGACGAAATCATCCGCGCGCTGGATCGCAGACGGCGACAACATGGTGAAGGTGCTGAAGGAGCGCGGCTACAACACCGACCTGCAATACGCCGAAGACGACATTCCGAACCAGCTCTCGCAGGTCGAGAACATGGTGACCAAGGGAGCCAAGGCGCTGGTGATCGCCGCGATCGATGGCACCACGCTGTCGGACGTGCTCAAGCAGGCCAAGGCCAAGGGCATCACGGTCATCGCCTATGACCGCCTGATCCGCGGTACGCCGAACGTCGATTACTATGCGACCTTCGACAACTTCCAGGTCGGCGTGCTCCAGGCGGAATCGATCGTGAAGGGGCTCGGCCTGAAGGACGGCAAGGAAGGTCCGTTCAACATCGAACTGTTCGGCGGCTCGCCCGACGACAACAACGCCTTTTTCTTCTACAACGGCGCGATGTCGGTGCTTCAGCCCCTGATCGACAGCAAGAAGCTCGTCGTCGTCTCCGGCCAGATGGGCATGGACAAGGTCGCGACCTTGCGTTGGGACGGCGCCACCGCCCAGGCCCGCATGGACAACCTGCTCAGCGCCTACTACGGCAACAAGAAGGTCAACGCGGTGCTGTCGCCCTATGACGGCCTCTCGATCGGTATCATCTCCTCCCTGAAGGGCGTCGGCTACGGCAGCGCCGATCAGCCAATGCCGATCATCTCGGGTCAGGACGCCGAAGTGCCCTCGATCAAGGCGATGCTGCGCGGCGATCAGTACTCGACCATCTTCAAGGACACCCGCGATCTCGCCAAGGTGACCGCCGACATGGTCGACGCCGCGCTCGCCGGCAAGCAGGTCACGGTAAACGACACCAAGACCTACGAGAACGGCGCCAAGACCGTTCCGTCCTATCTCCTGAAGCCGGTCGTGGTGTACAAGGACAATTGGGAGAAGGTCCTGGTCGAGAGCGGCTACTACAAGAAGTCGCAGTTCCAGTAAGACTTTCTTCCCTCTCCCCGCGTGCGGGGAGGGGTTAGGGTGAGGGGCTCTCCAAGGGGGTGACAGCCGCTCTCGCGGGGCCTGCGCCTCACCCGTACCTTCGGCCGCGACCTCTCCCCGCAACCGGGGAGAGGTGAATTGAATAGACGGGACGAAAACAATGACCGCCATGCTGGAGATGCGCAACGTCAGCAAGAGCTTTGCCGGTGTGCAGGCGCTGCGCGACGTCAACTTCTCGGTCGAGGCTGGCCAGATCCACGCCCTGGTCGGCGAGAACGGTGCCGGCAAATCGACCTTGATGAAGGTGCTGAGCGGGGTCTACCCCGCAGGCAGCTACGAGGGGACCATCGTCTTCGAGGGCGAGGAGCGCCGCTTCCGCGACATCAACGATTCCGAGGCGCTCGGCATCATCATCATCCACCAGGAGCTGGCGCTGATCCCGCTGATGTCGATCGCTGAAAACATCTTCCTCTCGCATCCGCCCTCCAAGCTCGGCGTGATCGATCGCGACGAGGTTTACCGGCGCACGCGCGAGCTGCTCGCGCAGGTCGGCCTCAAGGAGTCGCCGGATACGCTGATCACCGATCTCGGCGTCGGCAAGCAGCAGCTGGTCGAGATTGCGAAAGCGCTGTCCAAGCGGGTGCGGATGCTGATCCTGGACGAGCCGACCGCGAGCCTCAACGAGGCCGACAGCGCCGCGCTGCTCGAACGCCTGATGAAGTTTCGCGAGCAGGGGATCGGCTCGATCCTGATCTCCCACAAGCTGAACGAAGTCGCCCGCGTCGCCGACCACATTACCGTGCTGCGCGACGGCCGCACGGTCGACGGCATCGACTGCCGCGCCGAGCCGATCCAGGAAGACCGCATCATCCGCAGCATGGTCAACCGCGATCTCGCCCATCGCTTTCCCGAGCGCAAGCCTCAGATCGGCGGACCTGTGCTTGAGGTGTCGAACTGGTCGGTCTACCACCCCATTCATCCCGAGCGGCAGGTGATCAAGAACGTCAATTTCGGCGTGAAGCGCGGCGAGGTCGTCGGCATCGCCGGGCTGATGGGGGCAGGCCGCACCGAGTTCGCCATGAGCTTGTTTGGCCGCTCCTGGGGCACCAATATCAGCGGCCGGATCGTGCTTGAGGGCCATGAGATCGCGCTGCCGAGCGTTGCCGCCGCGATCGACGCCGGCCTTGCCTATGTCACCGAGGACCGCAAGCAGCTCGGCCTGATTCTGGCCGACGATGTCCGCAAGAATATTACCCTGGCAAGCCTCGACCAGGTCGCGCCGCGGAGGGTGATCGACGATATCGCCGAGCTGAAGGTCGCCAGCGACTACCGCAACCGCATGCGGATCCGCTGTTCCGACGTCTACCAGGAGACCGGCCAGCTCTCCGGCGGGAACCAGCAGAAGGTCGTCCTGTCGAAATGGCTGATGACCGACCCCAAGGTGCTGATCCTGGACGAGCCGACACGGGGCATCGACGTCGGTGCCAAATACGAGATTTATTGTATCATCAACGAGCTTGCGGAGGCCGGTCGCGGCGTGGTGGTAATCTCTTCGGAGATGCCCGAGCTGCTCGGCATCTGCGACCGCATCTGCGTCATGAACGACGGCGCCTTCGTCGGCGAGTTCCGGGGCGCGGATGCGACACAGGAAAAGATCATGCGTGCCATCATGCGCAACGAACGAAGCAACGGTAACGGCGCGGTCGAAGCCGCGGGGATGGGAGGGTCGCAGCCATGACCGACAAGACGGTTTCGCTGCCTGAGGAGCGCCGGCACGGAAGCTTCATCAAGAACAATCTGCGCAACTACGGCATGCTGATGTCGCTGGTCGCGATCATGCTGTTCTTCCAGGTCATGACCAGTGGCACGCTGCTGCAGCCGCTCAACCTGACCAACCTTGTGCTGCAGAACAGCTACATCGTCATCATGGCGCTCGGCATGCTGCTGGTGATCGTCACGGGGCACATCGACTTGTCGGTCGGATCGGTCGCCGGCTTCGTCGGCGCGGTCGCCGCGCTCCTCATGGTGACCTACAAGGTCGACTATACCGTCGCCTTCATCGCCTGTCTCATCGTCGGCGCGGCCATTGGTGCCGCGCAGGGCTATTGGGTGGCCTATTTCAAGATCCCGTCCTTCATCGTGACCTTGGCCGGCATGCTCGTTTTCAAAGGTCTCGCGCTCGCGGTGTTGCAGGGCCAATCGCTCGGACCGTTCCCATCGACCTTCCAGAAACTGTCCTCGGGTTTCATTCCGGAACTGCTGCCCGAGACCGGCACGCTGCATCCGACATCGATGCTGATCGGCGCGTTGCTGGCGCTGGCCCTGGTCTACGCCAGCGCCAAGAGCCGCACGCGCGAGGTCTCGCACGGCATCGAGGTCGAGCCCTACGCGTTCTTCCTCGGCAAGAGCGTGGTGCTCGCCTGTGCCGTGCTGTACTTCACCTATCTGATCGCGACCTATCGTGGCCTGCCCAACGTGCTGGTGATCATGAGCGTCCTGATCGCCCTATATGGCTTCGTCACCCGTCGTACCGTGATCGGCCGGCATATCTATGCCGTCGGCGGCAACGCCAAGGCGGCTGGCTTGTCGGGTATCAAGACCGAGCGGCTGACCTTCTTCACTTTCGTCAACATGGGCGTGCTGGCCGCGCTTGCTGGGCTCGTGTTCGCCGCACGCCTCAATACCGCGACGCCGAAAGCGGGTCTCGGCTTCGAGCTCGACGTCATCGCCGCCTGCTTCATCGGCGGTGCCTCGGCCTATGGCGGCGTGGGGCGCGTCGGCGGCGCCGTGGTCGGCGCCATGATCATGGGTGTGATGAACAACGGCATGTCCATCCTCGGCATCGGCATCGACTACCAGCAGGTCATCAAGGGCCTGGTCCTGCTCGGCGCCGTGTGCATCGACGTGTATAACCAGCGGCGGTAGGCGGTCTCGGGGCAGGGCACAGGCGCGCGGCGCCGTGCCCACCGCTTTCCCCGATTGAAAAAAGTGGTGGGCGCGCTTCTGCCCTCGCTCCTTCGAGCGACGGCGGACAAGTTGTTCTGCTCGGCCCACCCAACGGAGAGGCTTACCAAGGCCCGCGTTCTGCTCCCTTGTGAACTATTGCTCATCATCTGGGTATATGATCGAATGCGGGGATGGACCAGCGCCGGCCAAAACCCGATCTGATCATCTTCGATTGCGACGGCGTGCTCGTCGACAGCGAACTGCTCAGCTGTCACTGCCTGTCCGACGTCTTGGCGGAATTCGGCTTTCGGCTCAGTGTGGAGCAGGCGCTCGAACTTTTTCTCGGACGCAGCACCAAGGCGATCGAGCAGCACTATGGCGATCTCGGGCAGGCCTTGCCTGATGACTTTCTTCCGCGCCTGAAGGCGCGTGTGCTCGAGACGTTTGCGGGGGCGCTCCAGCCGATCCCCGGCGTCGGCGCGGTGCTGTCCGAATTGGAGACGCCGCGATGTGTTGCATCGTCGAGCGACCTCGACCGCGTCTCGTTGTCGCTTGACGTCACCGGCCTCGCGCCGCATTTCGGCGATCGGCTCTATACCGCGCAGATGGTCAGGCACGGCAAGCCGGCGCCGGATCTCTTTCTGCACGCTGCCGGGAAGATGCAGGCCAGCCCTTCGCGCACGCTGGTGATCGAGGACAGTGTCAGCGGCGTGCAGGCCGCCAAGGCGGCGGGCATGACGGTCTGGGGATTTGTCGGCGGTGGCCATTATCGCGCCCGCGATGGCCGGGCTATATTATCCGCAGCCGGAGCCGATCGGGTCTTCGCGCAAATGAGCGATTTCTGGGAGGCGTGAGGCCGTATGGCCGCGGAGAACGAAAAATCCAGGCTCGATGACGCCGCCCGTGCCGGCTGGCTCTATTTCATCGCCGGCCATACCCAGGACGAGATCGCAAAGATGCTGCAGGTATCGCGCGCCTCGGCGCAGCGGCTGGTGTCGCTGTGCCTCGCCGAGCGGCTCATCACCTTCCGACTCGATCATCCGATCGCGGCCTGCATGGAACTGGCCGCACGGTTGAAGGAGCGCTTCGACCTGAGCCATTGCGAGGTCGTGCCGGCCGACTCTGCTGCGCCACAGGCGACGGCCGGCATCGCCGAGCGCTGCGCCAACCTGCTCGATGCGAAGCTCCGTTCGGAGACGCCTGTGATCGTCGCGCTTGGCACGGGGCGGGCGGTGCGCGCCGCGGTCGAGCGCGTCACGCCGATCGACCGGCCCAACCATCAGATCGTCTCGCTGGTCGGCAACATCTCGGCCGACGGGTCGGCGAGCTTCTACGACACCGTCGGCCGTCTCGCCGACCGGACCGGCGCGCGGCACTATCCGATGCCGCTACCGTTCCTGATGTCGTCCGAAGACGAGCGCAACAAGATGGTACGTATCGAGCCGATCGCCAAGGTGAAGGCGGTCGCGGCCAAGGCGGATCTGCGCCTCGTCGGCATCGGCCAGATGGACCAGAAGGCGCAGGTCCATGTCGACGGCTTCGTCACCCGTGACGAATTGTTCGAGATGATGCGGCAGGGCGCCATCGGCGAGATCACCGGCTGGGCCTATGATTCCAAGGGGCGCCTGCTCAAGGCCGGCACCAACAAGCGCCTCACCAGCATTCCGCCGGAGGTGCCGGCGAA
This sequence comes from Bradyrhizobium sp. Gha, assembly GCF_900113735.1. Classification (GTDB taxonomy): domain Bacteria; phylum Pseudomonadota; class Alphaproteobacteria; order Rhizobiales; family Xanthobacteraceae; genus Bradyrhizobium. The sequence goes on along the minus strand of NZ_FOQM01000001.1, from coordinate 491,834 downwards.
GACCACGACCATCGGCGCTGCAATCGGTGCGGCCAAGGTGCCGGCGATCGCGGCCGCGCTGAACGGGCGGCTGATCAACGGCCTGATCACCGACGAGACCACCGCCAGGTCGATCCTGGAGCGCTGAGCTAGCGCGGCAACGGGATTCGGCTCCCTCTCCCGCTTGCGCAAGAGGTCGAGCGAGCCGTGGGCGTGCGGCTCGCATAATGATCATCCGCGCACGGACTAGTCTAGGCGTCCGCTCCCGCACCGCAGCACTCATAAGTTGCCGGGATGCGTGCGCGCCTGCTTGACATCTGCCGCACCTCGGCCGAACATACGCTCAACGCGTGGGCATATGCTCAAAGCGCGAGTTGAGGGAGGACACCGTGAAACACGTTCTGGGCGCCGTCTGCGGCGCATCCGTACTGCTTGCCGTCCCCGCGATGGCTGAAACCACCCTGACGATCGCCACCGTCAATAACGGCGACATGATCCGGATGCAGGGCCTGACTGGCGAATTCACCAAGGCAAACCCCGACATCTCCGTGAAATGGGTGACCCTTGAGGAAAACGTCCTGCGCCAGCGCGTCACCACCGATATCGCGACCAAGGGCGGCCAGTTCGACGTGCTGACCATCGGCACTTACGAGGTGCCGATCTGGGCGAAGAAGGGTTGGCTGGTGCCGCTTGCCAATCTCGGCGCCGATTACGATGTCGCCGACCTCCTGCCGAAGATCAGGGACGCGGTCTCCGTTGACGGCAAGCTCTATGCCGCGCCGTTCTACGGCGAGAGCTCGATGGTGATGTACCGCACCGACCTGTTCGAGAAGGCCGGCCTGAAGATGCCGGAGAAGCCGACCTGGGATTTCGTCATCGACGCCGCCAAGAAGCTGACCGACAAGAACGCCGGCGTCTACGGCATCTGCCTGCGGGGCAAGGCCGGCTGGGGCGAGAACATGGCCTTTCTCTCGGCCATGGCCAATTCCTACGGCGCGCGCTGGTTCGACGAGAAGTGGGAGCCGCAGTTCAACACGCCGGAATGGAAGACGACGCTCACGACCTACGTCAATTTGATGAAGGAGGCTGGACCTCCCGGCGCGAGCTCGAACGGCTTCAACGAGAACCTGGCGCTGTTCAACGCCGGCAAATGCGGCATGTGGATCGACGCCACGGTGGCGGCGTCCTTCGTCACCAATCCGAAGGACTCCAAGGTCGCCGACAAGGTCGGCTTTGCGCTCGCGCCCAACGCCGGACTCGGCAAGAATGCCAACTGGCTGTGGGCGTGGAGCCTCGCCATCCCCGCCGGCTCGAAGAAGGCCGAAGCCGCCGAGAAGTTCATCGCCTGGGCGACCAGCAAGGACTACACCAAGCTCGTCGCCTCGAAGGAAGGCTGGGCCAACGTGCCGCCGGGCACGCGCACCTCGCTCTACGAGAATCCTGAGTACCTGAAGGCGGCGCCCTTCGCCAAGATGACGCTGGCCTCGATCGACGCGGCGGACCCGAACCATCCAACCGTGAAGCCCGTGCCTTATGTCGGCGTGCAATATGCCGCGATCCCCGAGTTCCAGGGTATCGGCACGCAAGTGGGGCAGCAGTTCTCGGCCGCGCTGGCTGGATCGATGACGGTCGATGCGGCGCTTGCTGCCGCGCAATCCGCAACCGAGCGTGAGATGAAGCGCGCCGGCTACGTCAAATGAACCCGAGCTCTCCCTGAGCTCAAACTCGCGGCCATCCACTCCTTGCGCGATGGATGGCCGCCTTCTTCCTCCAAGCGGAGAGCCTGAGGATGGCAACCCGGCAGACGCAATTCCTGGCGCGGTCGCTCCTGACCCCGGCCGTCGGACTGCTGTTCATCTGGATGATCGTTCCGCTCGCGCTGACGATCTATTTCGCGACGCTGCATTACAGCCTGCTCGATCCCGGTTCGGAAGCCTTCGTCGGGCTGGAGAATTTTCGCTACTTCCTCACCGATCCCGCCTTCCTCGCCTCGCTCGAGAACACGCTGGTGCTGGTCGGCTCGGTGCTGGCGCTGACGATCCTGCTCGGCATTCCTCTGGCGCTGCTGCTCGACCAGCCCGTCATCGGCCGCAACTTCGTGCGGTTGATGGTGATCGCGCCGTTCTTCGTGATGCCGACGGTGAGCGCGCTGGTCTGGAAGAATTTGCTGATGCACCCGGTGTCCGGCCTGTTCGCCTGGCTCGCCAAGCTGGTAGGGCTGACGCCGATCGACTGGTTCAACGACGTCCCGCTGTTCTCGGTGATCCTGATCGTGGCCTGGCAATGGCTGCCGTTCGCGACCCTGATCCTGCTCACTGCGCTGCAATCGCTTGACGAGGAGCAGAAGGAGGCAGCCGAGATGGATGGTGCCAGCGCCATCTCGACCTTCATCTACATCACATTGCCGCATCTGGCGCGCCCGATCACCGTGGTGATCCTGATCGAGACCATCTTCCTGTTGACCGTGTTCGCCGAGATCTTCGTCACCACCGGCGGTGGGCCGGGCCTGCAAACCACCAACATCGCCTTCCTGATCTATTCGCAGGCGCTGATCCAGTTCGACGTCGGCAGCGCATCCGCCGGCGGCCTCGTGGCTGTGGTCATCGCCAATATCGTCGCCTTCTTCCTCGTCCGCATCGTCGGCCGCAACCTGGAAGCCTGAAATCATGGCGCGCAAGTCAACCACACAGCAGGTGGCGATTTCGACGATCGGGGCATGGTTCTTCGGTTTCCTCATCTTCTTCCCGATCCTCTGGATGGTGCTGGCGAGTTTCAAGACGGAGCTCGAGGCCTTTGCCGTCCCGCCATCCTTCCTGTTCTTCCACTGGACCACGGAAAACTATGCGACGGTGCAGGAGCGCAGCGACTATCTGCTCCACGCCATGAACTCGATCATCATCGCCGGCGGCTCGACGCTGGTTGCGCTCCTGATCGCGATCCCCGCTGCCTGGTCGATGGCGTTCTCGCCGACCAAGCGCACCAAGGACATCCTGCTCTGGATGCTGTCGACCAAGATGATGCCGCCGGTCGGCGTGCTGGTCCCGATCTACCTGATCTACAAGTCCTTTGGATTGCTCGATTCCCGCATCGGCCTCGTCTTCATCCTTTGCCTCGGAAATCTTCCGATCGTCATCTGGATGCTCTTCACCTATTTCAAGGAGATCCCGCGCGACATCCTGGAAGCCGCGCGCATGGACGGTGCCACGATCGGCCGCGAGCTCGTCTATGTGCTGACGCCGATGGCGATCCCGGGGCTCGCATCGACCTTGCTGCTCAACCTGATCCTGGCTTGGAACGAGGCGTTCTGGACGTTGAACCTATCGACCTCGAATGCCGCGCCGCTCACGACGTTCATCGCGTCCTATTCCAGTCCGGAAGGACTGTTCTGGGCAAAGCTGTCAGCGGCATCCACGCTGGCGATCGCGCCCATTCTCGTCCTCGGTTGGTTCAGCCAGAAGCAGCTCGTGCGCGGGCTCACCTTCGGCGCGGTGAAGTAAAGGGGCTGCCGGAACATGGGTCAGATCACTCTTCAGGGCGTACAGAAATCGTTCGGCCCGGTGCACATCATCAAGGGGGCGGATCTCGATATCGCCGACGGATCTTTCGTTGTCTTCGTCGGTCCATCCGGCTGCGGCAAGACTACGCTTCTCCGGCTGATAGCGGGCCTGGAGGACGTCACAGGCGGCGCCATCCTGATCGACGGCAAGAATGTCGTCGACACGCCGCCCGCCAAGCGCGGGCTGTCGATGGTATTCCAGTCCTACGCGCTCTATCCGCACATGAGTGTGCGCGGCAATATCGGCTTCGGCCTGAAGATGGCGGGATTGCCCAAGGACGAGATCAACCGCAAGGTCGAGGCCGCCGCTGCGACGCTGAACCTCACGCCCTATCTCGACCGCAAGCCGCGTGAGCTCTCCGGCGGCCAGCGCCAGCGCGTCGCGATCGGCCGTGCCATCGTTCGCGAGCCCAAGGGGTTCCTGTTCGACGAGCCGCTGTCCAATCTCGACGCCGCATTGCGCGTACAGATGCGCATCGAGGTGACGCGGCTCCAGAAGCAGCTCGGCACCACCGCGATCTACGTCACCCACGACCAGGTCGAAGCCATGACCATGGCCGACAAGATCGTCGTACTCAACGCCGGCAAGATCGAGCAATACGGCTCGCCGCTGGAGCTCTACGAGCGGCCTGCCAACCTTTTCGTCGCCGGCTTCATCGGCTCGCCCAAGATGAACTTCGTCACCGGCGAGCTCGCCCAGCAGCAAGGCGCGACCACGATCGGCGTGCGGCCGGAGCACCTCAAGATCGAGCGTGACGGCGCTGGCGGCTGGCAGGGCACCATCTCGGTCGCCGAGCATCTCGGCAGCGATACTTTTCTCTACGTCGACGCCGGACCGCTCGGGATGTTGACGGCGCGCTACATCGGCGAATTGAGCCTGCATGCCGGCGACCGCGTGTCGCTGGTGCCGGACCCCGCGCGCATTCACCGCTTCGACACCAGCGGCAATGCGATCAGGAACTAACAAGAAACGGGACGACGACCATGTACCTGGAAAAATTCAAGCTGAGCGGCAAGACCGCGTTCATCACCGGCGGCGGACAGGGCATTGGCCTGGCCTGCGCCGAAGCGCTGGCCGAGGCTGGAGCCAAGGTGATCATCGGCGACCGCGACAGCAAGGTCGCGAGCGATGCCAAGGCCAGCCTGAAAGCGAAGGGTTTCGAGATCGAGACCGCGATCATGGACGTCACTGACACCAAGCGCGTGGCGGAGGTCGCCAACGATCTCGTCACCCGCCACGGCAAGGTCGACATCCTCGTCAACAATGCCGGCATTGCCCGCAGCGAGACGCCGGCCGAGACGGTGACCGACGAGCACTGGCTCAATGTCATCGACGTCAACCTCAACGGCACCTTCTGGTGCTGCCGCGAGTTTGGCAAGCACATGCTCAAGGCCCAGAGTGGCGCCATCGTCAATGTCGGCTCGATGTCCGGCTTCATCGTCAACAAGCCGCAGGAGCAGTGCTTCTACAATGCCTCAAAGGCCGGCGTGCACCATCTGACCAAGTCGTTGGCCGCCGAATGGGGCGCGCGGGGCATCCGCGTCAATGCGGTGGCGCCGACCTATATCGAGACGCCGCTCAACGCATTCGTGAAGAGCAACGCCAAGATGTATGATGCCTGGATCGGTGGAACCCCGATGGCCCGAATGGGGCAGGTCGAGGAGATCGCCTCGGTCGTTCTGTTCCTGGCATCCGAGGCTGCCAGCCTGATGACCGGCAGCATCGTGCTGGTGGATGGCGGCTACACTTGCTGGTAGGCTTGCGTCAAGATTGACGGAAGCGACCGGGAGCGACAATGCCGCGAGCGTATATCGGCGTCGACGTAGGGACCACGAGCACGCGGGCAGGGGTGTTTGACGAGGCGGGAACGCTGCTTGCGACCGCCAGGCATCCGATCCGGATCTGGCACGAGGCCGGCGACATCGTCGAACAGTCGTCGGAAGATATCTGGGAGGCCTGCGTCAAATCGGTGCGGGCGGCGATCGCGGAAGCAGCGATTGCGCCTGACAGCGTCGGCGGCATTGGTTTCGACGCAACCTGCTCTCTGGTGGTGCTCGATATCAGGGGCGAGCCGGTCACGGTCAGCGCCTCCGGTGAGGCGCAGCGCAACGTCATCGTCTGGATGGATCATCGTGCGATCGCGGAAGCGCGGCTGATCAACGAGACCGAAGACGCCGTGCTGCGCTATGTCGGCGGCTCGATCTCGCCCGAGATGGAGATGCCGAAACTGTTGTGGCTCAAGCGTCACATGCGTGCGAGCTTTGACGCCGCCGGGCATTTCTTCGATCTGGCGGACTATCTGACCTGGCGCGCGACAGGATCGCTGCAGCGCTCGACCTGCACCGTGACCTGTAAATGGAACTACCTCGCGCATGACGGCGGCGGCTGGAGTGCCCCGTTCTTCAAGCGCATTGGACTGGCCGATTTCGTCAGCGAGAACTACGCCCGCATCGGTACCGAGATCGTCGCACCCGGCACACGGCTCGGCACTGGCCTCACCCGCGCGGCCGCCGCCGATCTCGGCTTGTCCGCAGGCATTCCGGTCGGTGCTTCCTTGATCGATGCCCATGCCGGCGGCATCGGCGCGATTGGCGGCCGTGACGGGTCGGGCGGAACGAGCGATGTCACCGACCGCCTGGCCTACATCATGGGGACGTCGGCCTGCATCATGGCGACCACGAAGGACCCGTGCTTCGTGCCCGGCGTCTGGGGTCCTTATTATTCGGGCATGGTGCCGGACTTCTGGCTCAACGAGGGAGGGCAGTCGGCCGCCGGCGCGGCGATCGACCATCTGCTCAAGTCGCATCCGGGACACGTGAAGGCGAGCGCGGCGGCGAAGAGCGAGGGCGTCGACCTCATCGAGTTCCTCGAAAGCCGCATCATCGCGCGTGCCGGCGATGCCAGCCGCGCAGCGCTGCTCGCCCGCGACGTCCATGTGCTCCCCGAATTCATCGGCAATCGCTCGCCTTACGCCGATCCCGATACGCGCGCGGTGATCGCGGGCCTCGATCTCGACACGGATGTCGGTTCGATGGAACGGCTGTTCATCGCGGGTCTGTGCGGACTCGCCTATGGGCTCGCGGAGGTGATCGAGGCCTTTGCCGCACATGGCGTGCATGCCGGCATCATGATCATGGGCGGCGGCGCCAGCCGCAGCCCGCTGGTGCGGCAGATCATGGCTGACACCACCGGCCTCACCGTCGCGCTGCCCCAGACCAAGGAGCCGGTGCTGCTGGGTGCTGCGATGCTCGGCGCGGTCGCCGGTGGCGCCTATGCCTCGATCGGCGAGACCATGGCGAAGATGTCGGCGCTCGGGCGCAAGAGCGAGCCGACGACGCCTGACATGGCGGCGTTTCACACGAGGAAGCGCGAGGTGTATAAGCTGCTGCGCGACGTCGATCGCAGCAGCCGCGCGGCGATGCGCGATATCGTCAAGGGTTGAGAGACATGCTGATTTCCTGCGGCGATGCGCTGATCGATTTCGTGCCGACGAGAAACGCGGAGGGACGCGAGGCCGTGATGCCGGCGGTTGGTGGCTCCTGTCTCAACGTTGCGATCGGGATGGCGCGGCTCGGCGCTCCGACGGGTTTCGTCGGCGGCATCTCGACGGACATGTTCGGACGCATGATCGCGGAGCACGCCGTGGCGTCGAACGTCGATCTAGGTCTCGCCACCCGCGGCGATCATCATACCACGCTTGCCTTCGTGCGCATCGTCGCCGGCGAGTCCAATTACGCCTTCTATGACGCCGAGACCGCGACGCGGAATTGGACGTTTCTGCGTGGGACCATTCCGTTCAATAAGGTGGAGGCTGTCCATGTCGGCTCGACCACGCTGGTCAATGACCAGGGCGCTGCCGAAACGAAGGCCTTGATTACGGACGCGAAGGCCTCGTCGACGATTTCCTTCGATCCGAACTGCCGGCCCAACCTCGTCAAGGATAAGCCGGCCTATCTCGCACGAATGAACGAGTTCGCTGCCAGCGCCGATCTCATCAAAATGTCGGACGTCGACTTCGCCTATCTCTTCGGCGAAGAGTCGTATCAACAGCGCGCGGGCGCGATGTTGGGGCGGGGTCCGAGCCTTGTCGTGGTCACCCGGGGCAACAATGGCGCCATTGCCTGGCATGCAAAGGCCGGGCAGATCGAGGTCGAGGCGCCGAAGATTGAGGTCGCCGACACCATCGGCGCCGGCGACAGCTTTCAGGCTGCCTTGCTGTTCGCCCTGTACAAGCAAGAGCGTATCGCCCGGGCGCAATTGAAGGACATTGGCCCAGACGAGCTCCGCCGCGCGCTGTCCTTTGCCGCCAACTGCGCCGGCCTGACCTGCACCCGCCCCGGTGCCGATCCGCCCTGGAGCCACGAGATCAGCTGGAGCTGGTAGTCGGCGCACTTCCCCGGGGATGTCCCGGCGGATTGCGGCCATGCGTCGGCAGAAATGGACAGGTGAGGTGCGCGCTGGCAAGGTCCGCACGTCCCGAAGCGAGCCTGCCCTGATGAGCGACGACCTCTGTTTCCTCTCTGCCACGGAACTGCGCGAACGTATCGCCCGCAAGAAGGTGTCGCCGGTTGAAATCACCAGCGCGGTGCTCGCGCGCGCCGAAGCGTTGCAGCCGGAGTTGAATTGCTTCATCACGCTGTGCGGCGAGGAAGCGATGGCCGCGGCGCGCGAAGCCGAGCGCAAGGTCATGTCTGACGAGCCACTCGGCCTGCTGCATGGGCTGCCCGTCACGGTCAAGGACATCGTCAACACCAAGGGGGTGAAGACGACCTTCGGCGCCGTTCCCTACAAGGACAATGTACCCGCCGAGGATGCCGTCGCGGTCGCGAAGCTGCGCAGCGCAGGTGCGATCCTGATCGGCAAGACCACGACGCCGGAATTCGGGAGCAAGTGCCTGACCGACTCGCCGCTGTTCGGCCGCACCCGCAACGCCTGGGACGCGCGGCGCTCCTCCGGCGGCTCCAGCGGCGGCGCGGCGGTGGCCGTGGCGAGCGGCATCGCGCCGCTGGCGATTGCCACCGACGGCGGCGGCTCGACGCGGATTCCCGCGGCCTGCAACGGCGTGGTCGGGCTGAAGCAGAGCAACGGCGTGATCGCGCACAGTCAGGCGCTGGATGCGTTCGGAAACCACACCTATGTCACGCCGACCACGCGGACCGTCGCCGACACCGCGCTGATGATGCAGGCAATGGCCGGCGAGGATGCCTGCGATCCCTGGTCGATCGGCGTGCCCGTGCCCGACTTCATCGGCACGGCCGCCCCGCGCGGCGATCTGCGCGGACGAAAGATACTGTTCTGCGCGTCGCCGCCGGGCCGGCCCGTGTCCTCGGATGTTACCACGGCGTTCAGGGCGAGCCTTGATCGCCTCGCGGGCCTGGGCGCGGAGCTCGAGGAGTTTTCGGGCGAGGGATACGACGTCGAGCCGATTTGGCGCGCTATCAACCACACCGTCTGGCGCTCGCGATTTTCGAAGCTGGTGGCCGAGCATGGTGACGTCCTCAGCGAAGCCTTCGTCAAGCAGATCGCGTTGGCGACCGATGTCAGCGGCGTCGACTACCAGGACGCGATGTTCGCGCGCACGGCGTTGTTCCGTCGCGTGCAATCCCTGCTTGCGCGCGGGCACCTTCTGGCGATGCCAACCCTCACCCGCACCGCGCTGCCGATCGACCAGGACCTGTTCGGCCGGATCGAGATCGACGGCCAGCAGTTTGACAGCGTCCGGCCGCACTGGTTCCCCTGGACGATGCCGTTCAACATGACCGGCCACCCCGCGATCAGTCTACCCTGCGGTTTTGGTCGCGACGGAATGCCGATCGGGCTCCAACTCGTGGGCCGCTTCCGGGGTGACGCGGAATTGCTGCACGTCAGCGCGCTGTTTGAGGCCTCGTCCGATCTCCTGTCCCGCCGGCCGGCTTAGGAGGGGACGATGGGCCGCAAAGGGCTTGCGTCCGGCGTCCGGACATGTTGATCGTGCCGCGGATGAGCCCTGAAGCCGAGCGCGCATGAGCGTATTTGTCCTCCGACGTGTCCTGACATTGCTGGCGACGCTGGTCGGCGCATCCGTCATCATTTTCCTGGTGTTGGACGCGCTGCCGGGTAATGCCGCGCAGATGCTGATGGGTGCCGATGCGTCGCCTGATGCGGTGCGCGCGCTCACCGTCAAGCTCGGGCTCGATCAGCCGCTGGCGGTTCGTTATCTGCACTGGATCACGGGTCTCCTCGTCGGCGATCTCGGCAACTCCTATGTCTACGGCACGCCGGTCGCGAGCCTGATCGCGGAACGGCTGGTGCTGACCATTCCGCTCGCGATCATGTCGATGCTGATCACGGTGGTGCTGGCGCTCTCGGCCGGGATCTACACTGCCGCCAACCATAACAAGCTCGGCGATGTCGGGGTGATGTCGCTAACCCAAATCGGCATCGCGCTGCCGAATTTCTGGTTCGCCATTCTCCTTGTGCTGCTGTTCGCCGTGCGGCTGCAATGGCTCTCCGCCGGCGGTTTTGCCGGTTGGGACGATGGCATTTGGCCCGGCGTCAAGTCGCTGCTGCTGCCGTCGATCTCATTGGCTGTGGTGCAGGCCGCCATTCTTGCCCGTGTCACGCGGTCCGCGGTGCTGGAAGTGCTGCGCGAAGACTTCGTCCGCACGGCGCGCGCGAAGGGGCTCGGCAAGCGCGAGGTGCTGTGGAGCCATGTGCTGCGCAACGCCATGATTCCCGTCATGACGGTGATGGGCCTGCAATTCGCCAATCTGCTTGCGGGCACCATCGTGATCGAGAACGTGTTCTATCTGCCGGGGCTTGGCCGGCTGATCTTCCAGTCGATCGCCAACCGCGATCTGATCGTGGTGCGCAACTGCGTGATGCTGCTGGCGGCCATGGTCGTCATCGTCAATTTCGTGGTCGACGTGCTCTATGCCTTCATCGATCCTCGCATCAAGGTGCACGACCTGTGAGTGCGCCCCTGACCACCTCTGCCGACGCCCCGGTCGCGACGCGACCCTTGTCGGCCCAGACGTTCTGGGGTCGCGCGCTGCGGCATCCCAGCTTTGTGCTCGGCGGCGCGCTGAGCCTCTTGGTGGTCATCTCCGCGCTGCTCTCGCTCGTTTGGACACCGTGGTCGCCCTATGAGATCGACATCGCCTCGAAACTCCGGCCCCCGTCGGCGGCGCACTGGCTCGGCACCGATTCCTTCGGCCGCGACATCGTATCGCTGCTGCTCGCTGGCGCGCGCTCGACCATCCTGGTCGGCGTCATCGCCGTCAGCATCGGTCTGACCTTCGGCGTCTGTCTCGGCCTGATCGCATCGGCCAAGCGCGGCTGGACCGAAGAGATCATCATGCGCTTCTCCGACTTCACTTTCGCCTTTCCGGCCGTGCTCTCGGCCATCATGCTTGCCGCGGTCGCAGGTCCAGGCATGGTGACCTCGATCATCGCTATCGGCATCTTCCAGATCCCGACCTTGACCCGGCTGACGCGCGGTTCGGCAAACGCGGTCTGGGCGCGCGAATTCGTGCTGGCCGCGCGCGCGTCAGGGAAGGGCGCCTTCCGCATCACCGTCGAGCATGTGCTGCCGAACATCCTGTCGATCCTGATCGTGCAGGCGACCATTCAGTTTGCGCTGGCCATTCTCGCCGAAGCCGCGCTGTCTTATCTCGGCCTCGGCACGCAGCCGCCGCAGCCGTCCTGGGGCCGCATGTTGAACGATGCGCAGACCATGCTGTTCCAGTCGCCAATGCTCGCGGTGTATCCCGGTGCTGCGATCGCCGTCGCCGTGCTCGGCCTCAATCTGCTCGGCGACGGATTGCGAGATTTGCTTGATCCCAGACTGGCGCGGGAGCGGTGACGATGGCTGATCCCGCAACCCTGATCGAAGTCGCTGGTCTCGGCGTCCGTCTCAGCACCAGCCGCGGCCCGGCACAGGCGGTGCGCGGCGTGAGCTTTGCGCTGAAACGCGGCGAGACGCTCGGCCTCGTCGGCGAATCCGGCTGCGGCAAGTCGGTCACGGCGCTGTCGCTGATGGGGCTGTTGCCCGACAGTGCGGTCGTCTCCGGCAGCATCAAGCTCGATGGACGCGAGCTCGCGCGCCTCCCGGACGCGGATTACTGCAAGCTGCGCGGTAACCGCATCAGCATGATTTTTCAGGAGCCCATGACGGCTCTGAACCCGATGCACACGATCGGCCATCAGGTGGCCGAGCCGTTGCGGCGTCACAAGAATTATTCCGCCGCGCAGGCTCGGAAAGAAGCGATTGCGTTGCTCGATCGCGTCGGGCTGCCCGATCCGGCCAAACGCATCGATGCCTATCCGCATCAGTTCTCCGGCGGCCAGCGCCAGCGCGTCACGATTGCGATGGCGCTCGCCTGCGAGCCCGATCTCTTGATCGCAGATGAACCGACCACCGCGCTTGATGTCACCATCCAGGGCCAGATCCTCGATCTCATCGCCGACCTCGTCGAGGAGCGCGGCATGTCGATGATCCTGATCTCGCATGATCTCGGCGTCATCGCCGAGAACGTGCAGCGCATGATGGTGATGTATGGCGGCACCGTCGTCGAGAGCGGGCCGACCGACCAGGTGTTTCAACGCATGGGCCATCCTTACACGCAGGGCTTGTTCCGCGCGCGCCCGCGACTCGGCACGCGCAGGGGGACGCGGCTGACGACGATCTCGGGCACGGTGCCGGAGCTCGCCGATCTGCCTGTCGGTTGCAGGTTCGCCGATCGATGTCCGCTCGTCATCGACGCGTGCCGGGCCGCGCTGCCGCCGATGGTCGAGGTCGGAGCCGGGCATGGCGTCCGCTGCATCAGGACCGATGTCTCCATGGCTGCGAATGTCGGGGCGCTGTCCGCATGACCGCAGCGCCTCTTCTCGACGTGAGGAATCTCGAGCAGCGCTACACGCTGCCGCGCGAAAGCCTGTTCCGTCCGCCCGGGCAGGTCCGCGCCCTCAACGGCGTCAGCGTGCAGGTTGAGGCCGGCAAGAGCCTCGGCATCGTCGGCGAGTCGGGCTCCGGCAAATCCACGTTCGCCCGCGTCGTGATGGCGCTGGAGCGGCCGACAGCGGGGGAGGTCACGCTGCTCGGGCGCGATCTCAACCGCATCCCGCCCGGCGAATTGCGCCGCGCCCGGCGCGATTTCCAGATGGTGTTCCAGGACCCTTACGGATCGCTCGACCCGCGCCAGACCATTGCGCGTGTCGTCGCCGAGCCGCTCACCGTGCTCGACGACGCCGACCGCACGATGTTCCGCACTCGCGTCGCGGCGGTGCTGAAGCAGGTCGGTTTGCGCGAAGCGGACATGGACAAATATCCGCACGAATTCTCCGGTGGCCAGCGCCAGCGCATCGCGATCGCGCGCGCGTTGATCACGCAACCGAAACTGATCGTCGCGGACGAGCCGGTCTCCGCGCTCGACGTTTCCGTCCAGGCACAGGTCCTGAACCTGATGCAGGACCTCCAGGCGCAGTTCGGGCTGAGCTACATCCTGATCAGCCACGACCTCGCGGTGGTCGATTATCTCTGCGACGAGGTTGCGGTGATGTATCTCGGCCGTATCGTCGAGCAGGGGCGGCCTGAGGATCTGTTCGAGCACTGCGCACATCCCTACACGCGGGCGCTGCTGGATGCCGTGCCGCGGGCGCGTGCCGGTGGCGGCCGGCGCCGGCGCGGCGCCCAGGCGATCGCCTCGCAATCGGCGGCCGCGACGGGGTGCCCCTATGTCGCGCGATGTCCGCACGCCGACCAGCATTGCCGCGAGGTTCCGCCCTTGCTACGCAAGGTGGGCGAGGGACACCTTGCCGCCTGCCACAAGGCGGAGGCCGTCATGGCGTTGCCGCAGGCGGCCATGGAAGGTTAATGTCGGCTACAGACTTGGCGTAGCCTCAAGAAGCAGAAGAAGGCCCGGGAGTTAGGCATGTTGAAGAAGCTATCGATCGTCGCTTTCGCCGCAGCGTTGGCCGCGGCGCCGCTGCCGGTGCTGGCACAGAGCAAGAAGGACAGCGTCGTCATGGGCATGACGCTGGAGCCGCCGGGGCTTGATCCCACCAACGCAGCCGCCGCCGCAATCGCCGAGGTCACGCTTTACAATATCTACGAGACCCTGACCAAGATCAACGAGGACGGCTCGGTCTCGCCGCTGCTCGCCGAGAGCTGGACCGCATCGCCCGATCTGAAGACCTACACGTTCAAGCTGCGCAAGGGCATCAAATTCCAGAACGGCGAAGCCTTCGATTCCGCCGCCGTCAAATTCTCGTACGAGCGCAACGCGGCCGCGAACAGCACCAACAAGGACAAGAGCCTGTTCCAGGCCTTCGAGAAGGTCGACGCGCCCGATGCCGACACGATCGTGCTCACGCTGAAATATTCCGAGCCGAACCTCCCGTTCCTGCTGGGACAGGCGAGCGCCTCGATCGTCGAGCCGAAGAGCGCGGCGACCAACGTGACGCAGCCGGTCGGCACCGGCCCCTACCAGCTCGGCGCCTGGGTCAAGGGCTCCTCGCTCACGCTCAACAAATGGGCCGACTATCGGAGCGCCTCAGCGATCAAGCTCGCGAAGGTGACGATCCGCTTCATCTCCGATCCCGCCGCTCAGGCCGCGGCTCTCCTGTCGAACGACGTGGATGCATTTCCGCGCATCGCAACCCGCGTTGTCGCCCAGTTCAAGGCCGACCCGCGCTTCACGGTGCTGGTCGGCGGCTCCAAGGCCAAGACCATCGTCGCCATCAACGAGAAGAAGAAGCCGCTCGACGACGTGCGCGTGCGCCGCGCGATCCTTGCCGCGATCGATCGCAAGGCGATCATCGACGGCGCCGTGGAAGGTTTCGGCACACCGATCGGCAGCTTCTACACGCCGGGCTCGCTCGGCTATGTCGACACCACAGGCATCAACCCTTACGACCCGGAGAAGGCGAAGAAGCTGCTGGCCGAGGCCGGCGTCACCACGCCGCTCGAGCTCAGCCTGAAGCTGCCGCCGCCGCCTTACGCGCGGCAGGGCGGCGAGATCCTCGCAGCGCAGCTGGCCAAGGTCGGCATCGTCGCCAAGATCGAGAACGTCGAATGGGCGCAGTGGCTGTCACAGGTGTTCGCGCCCAACGGTCCGCACAATTACGATCTCACCATCGTCTCCCATGTCGAGCCGTTCGATCTCGTCAAGATCACCGAGCCGGACTACTACCTCGGCTACAACAACGAGGCGTTCAACGCGCTCTACAAGCAGATCGTGTCGACCCCCGACGAGGCGGCCCGCGCAAAACTGCTCGGCGATGCCCAGAAGATGCTGGCGACCGACGCAGTGGCCGGATTCCTGTTCCAGCCGCAATGGCCGACGGTCATCAACAAAAAGCTGAAGGGCGTCTGGAAGGAAGTCCCGCAGTTCGAGAACGATTTCTCGACCTGGTCCTGGGAGTAGGGTTCGAACCATTACGGAGTCCGTTGCTGCGCCCTCTCCCCTAGTGGCAGAGGGCATCTCCGCGCACAGACAAGGACCCGGGGTGAGGGGCATGCTTCCGCGTGTGACACGCTCCCATTCTTGAGCAGCTTCGTCCGTTTATAGAGACGCCTCATCCGCCGCTTCGCGCCACCTTCTCCCACAACGCGAGAAGGAAGAGCGCAAAACAACCCCATGCACCGTAGCCGGGGTCAGTTCTTTCAATGGCTTGCGCGCCCGATTCTGTAAATTGCGCAAAAACCGAATCTTTTGATTGACCCGTCGGGCAAAACACCGGCATGATGTCATCATTGCAGTCGGGGTGACCGGGGCGCGAGATCGGGGGCGGCTCTCGGCCAATGGTGGCGCCCAGCCATCCCACGTCCTTCGGGTTGAGGTCGTCCGATCCGGCCCGTCCGTGAGCCGAGCAGAAGGCCGGCTGCGAAAGCCATGAGAGCGCCGACCGCCAGCGGCACGACGCGGGCCAGGGGGCCGTCGACGACGACCGCACGATCGTCCGCCTCCGCGCCGAAGCGCCCCCGCGTGCGGTGCAAAGACCGAACCGAATGCATCAGATTGTCGGCACGTTCGGACCCCACGGGCTTGGGCGTTTCCTGCGCCGAAAACGCCACCTTCGCAAGATAGCGGTCGAGCCACGCCGGAAGCACGGTATTGCCCAGGATGACCTTGAGCGTGCTGAGTCCGATCCAGTATTCGCGGCCCGGACGGAGGACAGCCTGATAAACCGCATTCGCGATGACTTCCGGCTGCACCACGGGCGCGACCGGACGAGGTTCTCGCGGCATGTGGGTTCGCGCCCAGTCGAATTGCGGTGTGTTGACCGCGGGCAGCTCCATCATGGTGAGCCGGATGCGGCTTCGGTCGTGGATCAACTCGGTCCGCAATGAATCGGTGAAGCCGCGGATGGCGTGCTTGGCGCCGCAATAGGCCGATTGCAGCGGGATGCCGCGATAGGCCAGTGCGGACCCGATCTGGATGATATGCCCGCGATCAGCCGGCCGCATGTGACGCAGCGCCGCCATCGTGCCATGCACGAAGCCGAGATAGGTCACCTCTGTGACGCGGCGAAACTCCTCGGCGGTCATCTTCCATACCGGCGAGAACACCGTGACCATGGCATCATTGATCCAGACGTCGATCGTCCCGAACGTCCGGACGACGCGGTCTGCCGCAGCGGTCATGGCGTCCGCGTCGGCGACGTCGGACGGTAGGGGCAGCGCCGCTCCACCCATCTGCTCGACCTCGCGCCGGGTTTCCTCGAGCGCCTCGGCATCACGCGCGATCAGGCCGATGCGCCAGCCGTCGCGGGCGAAGCGATGCGCGATGGCCCGTCCGACGCCCGCCGAAGCTCCGGTGATGACGACGACCCGGCCTGAATCAAGTGGCACCATGCTCATGATCTGTGCACCTCCGTTGAACGTTGATGGCGTGAGGTCCGCCGTGGGACGGCGGCGTTGAGTTCGCCCCGTCGCGCTAGAACGCGAATGCGGTCCGCGGTCCTGCACGCAATCGCTTGAATCGTCAGTGACGGATTGGCGCCTCCGACCGTCGGAAAGACCGAGCCGTCACAGATCCACAAGTTCGGAATGTCCCAGCTGCGACAGTCCGCATCGACGACGCTGGTCCGGGCATCGCTGCCCATGCGCGCGGTTCCGTTGAGGTGGCAGGTATCGTCGTCCTGGATCCAGATGTCGTGTGCATCGATCGCCTCCAACGCGCGGCTCATGAACTTGAGGGAGTGATCGATCAGGCGCTTGTCGTTGTCGCACCAGGAATAGGTGATGCAGGGAATTCGTAAGCCATACTGGTCGACCTCGTCGGCCAGGGTGACCCGATTGGATTCCTGAGGCAGCATCTCGCCGACGATCTTGAGACCGACCACGTGATTGTAGTCTTTCATGGCCTCGACCAGGCTCTCCCCCCACAGGCCGCGCGCGCTGAACAGCGTGTTCGCCCAGAGCTGCGGTAGCGGGCCCTGGCTCATGTAGGAATAGCCGCCGAAGAAATCCTTGCCCTTGTCTTCGTAGTTCCAGTGCTCGGTCATGGCGAGCGACGGCGGCCCCTTGTAGGAGCGCACCTCGTGCTCCAGCCGCCCCCACACCGCCTGATTGGACTGCGCCATCAGGTTCTTTCCGACCAGGCCCGAGCTGTTGGCGAGGCCGTCCGGAAAGCGAGACGTCGCGGAGTTCAGGAGAAGGCGGGGCGTTTCGATGGCATAGCCGGCGACCACGAGGTTGCGGGCACGCTGAAAGCGCCATGCGCCGTCCCTATGATAGTGAACCCCGGACACGAGCCCCGACGGCTCGACCTCGACACGACCGACCATCGCGAGATCGCGGATTTCCGCGCCCGCGGCGATCGCGCGCGGAATCCATGTGACCAGCGCGCTCTGCTTGGCGTTGGTCGAACAGCCGCTGACGCAGAAGCCGCGATAGACGCAAGGATGGGCCAGACCTCGCGGCGCCGACAGCGTCGCGAGCGGCGTCTCGGTCCATTTGATGCCCAGCGCCTCGCAACCTTTGGCCAGCGCTCGCGCCGCGCCGTTCAACGGATGGGCGCGGTAGGGGTAGCGCGGACGCGGCGGGCCCCAGGGGTAGGTTACCGGACCCGATATCTTCAGGGCCTGCTCGACTTCGGCGTAGTAGTCCCACATCTCGCGCCAATCGAGCGGCCAGTCGGCGCCGTAGCCGAGCAGGGTGCGTGACCTGAACCATTCGGGGCGGAAGCGCAGCGAGACCATTGCGAAATGCACCGTCGAGCCGCCCACGGCCTTGCCGCTGTTGTTGCTGCCGAGATGGAGCGGATTGGCGCCATCGACGATGCGGTCATCGGTCCAGTAAAGCTTGGTCTGCTCGGATTCATCGGAGGCGAAATCCTCCAGCGGCCTGAAATAGGGGCCGGCGTCGAGGGCGACGACGGAGAAGCCGTATTCGGCAAGCTTGCAGGCGAGCGTGCCTCCGCCTGCGCCGGTCCCGACGATGGCGAAATCGACCGGCTCGCTCTCGCGGTATTGCCGCATCGGCGTCCAGCCGCCCGGACGGAACACGTCCGGCGCCCGGCCATCGTGCGCCCGCGGCGCATGGAGGGGATCATCGGACACGGCGATTGCTCCGGCGGGCTGTGGCATCATTGCCGTCTTTCGCCTCCGCGGCTTCCCAGGGATCGCGCTCGTCGATACCGAGGCGCACATAACCGCGCGGACTCGCAGGGCCGCCCCAGCCGATCTCGCTCCAGGCGGTCGGGTGGGCGTAATAGGCGAATACGATGTCCCGCCCCATGCGCGCCTTGAAGAAGACGTCGCAGCGCAAGCCGCCCCATTCGGCCGCTTTCAACTCGCCGCATTGGGCGGCGCGCAGCAGCTTATCCTGCAAGGCTTCCGGCAACTGCGCAAAGCGCTTGCCGTATGCCGCTGAGGCCTCGGCGTTCAGCGCCTTCAGGCCGAGACGCCAGGCTTCGCCGTCCCTGGGCATATCGGGCACGCGAAACCCGTCCATGATCCGGTCGTGCAGCTTGCGGTCGACCAGCGCGGCAATCGGCACGGGCGGACGATCGGATGGCTGCGGAACGATGCGGCTCGCGATCGCCACGACAGTCTCGTATTCGTCGCGTGTGAAGAAGCGCGGCTCGGGCGCGATCGACAGCCGTCGCGTGATGACCTCGCGCGTCTTGTCGTTCCAGGATGGTCCCGACCATTTGGCGAGAACATCATAGTCGGGATAGCGGTCGCGCCTTTCATGCATCGGGATGCGCCCTCATGAGATCGAGTGCAGCAAGGCCGGCCAATGCGAGGCCGGCGAAGCTCGGCGGCGCAGGGATCGGCGGTCCGTTCAGGATGTTCTGACTCCAGTTGCGCCAGCCGCCCATGTTTCGTGACACGCCGTACGCGTGGAAGCCGACACCGGCCACACCCATGGCCGTCAGCACACGCATCCACCAGCGGGTGAAGCGGTGCGTCCTGCCGGAACCGCCCCCGGCCGCCGACAACAGCAGGGCTGCGCCGATTGGGGGCAGCGTCACCGGGAGAAGCATGAACGGGTTATGATAGGCGCCCCGGAAATGCAGCAGGCCGGCCTCGCCGGTCGTGCCGAGCAGGCCTGCGCCCGCGACCGCGGCAATCGTGCGTCCCGCCGGCAGACCGAAGATGCGCGGCCGCGTTCGTCGCGCTTCCCGCACCCGTTCCGAACAGAAGCCGAGCAGGCCCGAGAGCAGGATCGCCATCGGCGCGCCGATCGGCGCACCGTAAAACAAATTCTGCCAGCTGAAGCCGCCCACGCGCTTGCCGACGTTGTAGAGATGGAATCCGGAACCGACCAGCCCGGTCGCTGCCGCCAGCAGGTAGGTCGCGTCGCGCGCCTTATGGGCGAGCGGACGCACATCGGCCGTGCCGTGGAGGCTTGTCGCCAGTGCCAGCGCCGAAACGGCGAGGGGAGTGTACATCGCCTTGTTCTTGAACGAGCCGCGATAATGCTCGACGCTGGAATCGGCGAGCACGGAGGCGGCGAGCGTTCCCGCTGCCCGGTTGAGCTCCCGCGCGGTTTTGACCGTCGCTGCGCGGCTGGCACGAATGCGATGCGGCGCGAGGCGCGAGCCGGAGCTGCGAGCCGACGCGGTTGCCGAAAGCAGTGAAACAAGCGCCACGCCGGATGCAGCGATCCCGGCCAGAGCAACCAGATCGCGTTCCCCGGGAAGCTTCATGCTGCCTCCGACACGGCGTAAGCGGCGGCATCGCTCCGCTTGAAGACCAACCCGTTACCCGGCACCGTCAGATCGGGTGCGATCCGGCCATCGCGCGGCTGCGGCGCGCCGTCGAAAAACATGCGCTCGATCCGGACATGGTCGTGAAACCATTCGAGATGCCGCATGCGGGGGGCAGCACAGGCGACAGCGACATGCAGCGCCGGCGCGCAGTGACCGGAGAGGTCGATGTGAAAGGCGTCACACAGCGCCGCAATCCCGAGAAAGCCGGTGAAGCCGCCGCAGCGCGTCGCGTCGGCCTGCTGCACGTCGACGGCACCGGCCGCAAGCATGGCGCGCACATAGTCGACAGTGTAGGCATATTCACCGGCCGCCACGTCCATTCCATCAGGTGCGTGCTGCCGCACCATGGCCAAGCCGGGCAGATCGTCCGACGACACGGGCTCTTCGAACCAGCTGACGCCCTGGTCGCGGAAGATGTGCGCCAGCCGGATCGCCTGCCTGGGGGTGCAGGCGCCATTGGCATCGACGAAGAGGTCCGCATCGCCAATCGCGCGCTTGGCCACCGCGACCCGATGTGGATCCCGCTCCGGCTCGGACCCGATTTTCATCTTGACGTAAGCGCAGCCGTCCTTCGCGACCCAGCCCCCGAGTTGATGCTCCAGCTCGTCGTCGGAATAGGTGGTGAAGCCGCCGCTGCCGTAGATCGGAATGGAGGTGCGGCGCGCGCCGAGAGCAACGACGAGCGGCAGCGCGAGCAGACGCGCTTTCAGATCATGCAAGGCGGTATCCACCGCGGAGATGGCCGTCGCCGCAAGGCCTTCACGTCCAAGATTGCGGACTGCGCGTTGCATCGCCTCGAAACAGGCCTGTGGCGCCAGCGCGTCCTTGCCCGCGATCACCGCGGCGAGCTTGTCGCGGATCAGTCCAGCAATGCAGGCACCGGCATAAGTGTAGCCAAGCCCGACACATCCTCCGCCCTCGACCTCGACAAGCACGAGGGTGGTGGAATTCCAGGCGATGGTGCCGTCCGCCTCGGGACGATCGGTCGGCACCGTGTACGCCTGCGCGCGCACGCTCCGGATTGGGACCTGGCACAGCATCAGTCTTTTCCAGGCAGAACACCCGTCAGCAACTCCTTGGCGCTGTTCTTCAGCACGCTTCCCAACTCTGGCTCGGACGGGATCATGCTGACGAAATTCTTGGCCTCCTTCAGGGTGATGTGCGGCGGAAGCGGCGGCACGTTGGGGTCGGTATAGGCCTCGAGGATCACAGGCCGATCGGACGCCAGCGCTTCGTCCCAAGCCGCACCGACGCGATCGGGATTGTCGACGAAGATGCCTTTCAGGCCGAGCAGCTCGGCGTAGCGATGATAGGGGAAATCCGGAATGCTCTGGGTCGACTCGGTCTTTCCGGCACCGAGCTGGATGCGCTCCTCCCACGTCACCTGGTTGAGATCACGGTTGTTGAGCACCAGCACGATCAGCCGCGGGTTCGACCAACGTTTCCAGTATTTGGAAATGGTGATCATGACATTGAGGCCGTTCATCTGCATCGCGCCGTCGCCCATGCAGGCGATCACGGTGCGCTCAGGGTAGGCCATCTTTCCTGCAAGCGCGTAAGGTGTGCCGGCGCCGAGCGACGCAAGACCGCCGGACAGCGACGCTTTCATGCCGCGCCGCATTCTGAGATCGCGGGCATACCAATTGGCAACCGAGCCGGAATCCGCGGTGATGATGGCGTTGTCAGGCAGACGGGGCGACAACTCCCAGAACACCCGCTGTGGATTGAGCGGTTCGGCGGAATCCATCGCTCTTTCCTTCAGCGTGTTCCACCAATCCGCCATGCCTTTCTCGATGTCGCGCCGCCAGGATGACGGCTTCTTCTGCGTGAGCAGCGGCAACAAGGCGCGCAACGTCGTCGCGCTGTCGCCGACCATATTGACCTCCATCGGATAGCGCAGACTGAGCCGGCTGCCGTCGATGTCGATCTGCACGCCGCGCGCATCGCCCGGCTTGGGCAGGAACTCGCTATAGGGGAAGGCGGAACCCACCATGAGGAACGTGTCGCAGTTCTTCATGAGATCCCAGCTCGGGCGGGTTCCCAACAGCCCGATCGAACCGGTGACAAACGGCAGATCGTCGGGCACCGCGGCTTTACCGAGCAGCGCCTTGGCGACGCCCGCCTGCAGGCGCTGGGCGACTTCAATCACCTCGTCCGTTGCATCGAGCGCGCCGGCTCCGACCAGCATGGCAACCTTGCTGCCGGCGTTGAGGACATCAGCGGCAGCCCGAAGCAACGCCTGGTCCGGCAGCTTCGCCGGCCCGGCATAACCGACGCCCGTGTGGGTGGCGCCATGCGCCATCGGCGGATCCTCGTAGTCGAGCTCCTGCAAATCGTTGGGCAGGATCACGCAGGTGACGACACGCTTGGTGTGCGCGATGCGTACCGCGCGATCGATCAAATGTCGGACTTGCTCGGGGACACTGGCCATCGCCACGTATTCGGTGACACCCTGGAACAAGGTCTGGAGATCGACCTCCTGCTGATAGCTCGCGCCGATTGCGCTCCGCGCCTGCTGACCGACGAGCGCGACCACGGGAACGTGATCCATCTTGGCGTCGTAAAGCCCGTTGAGCAGGTGAATCGCGCCGGGCCCTGATGTCGCGTAGCAAAGCCCGACTTCGCCCGTGAACTTGGCGTGGGCCGAGGCCATGAAGGCTGCCATCTCCTCATGGCGAACCTGCACGTACTCCATTTTGTCCTTGGCCTTTTCGAGGGCGACATCGAGGCCGCCAACCCCGTCGCCGGGATAACCGTAGACGCGCTTCAAACCCCATTCGGACAGGCGATGCCAAACATAGTCGCTAACATTCATCGGAAGGGTTCCCGTATGTCGATCGACGATGACCGGTTGGATATGAAGTCAAACGGGAAGCAACCTCGAATGTTGCAGGCTAAATGATTGTTTAGGTTCACGAGCGGCTGACCGCCGACGAGTGCGGCCAAACGAAGCTCGCTCCGCGACGCGAATGGAATCAGTTCATCGCAGGGCAAAGCCTTTGCTTCCGCGAATTCATGCTGCGCGGAGTGCGATGGTTCCTAACGAGGTGAGATATAGTCTGAGATCGTCCGGGCCGATCTCCTCGATGCGAACGCGGAGGAGAAGTGGCTCGCTGAGAAGCGGCTGAAGGTTCGTGTTCCGCCCGCAAGGTCGAAAAAAGATCGCGGCGCAGGGTCCGGAAACGATGCGCCGCTGCTCGCTCACGCCGCCTTCGCCTCGACGTCGCTGATCCAACTGCGGGCCAGCGTCACGTCGGCTTGCGACAGCTGATGCCCTGCTGGAAGCACCTTGTGGTCGACGCGCGCTCCCGCTTCGGACAACAACGCCGCAAGCTTCGTCGAATTGCTCGCCGGCACGATCGGATCAGCCTGCCCGGACAACAACAGAACAGGCTCGCCGTTGAGGCTGGCCTCGGGTGGTTCGGACAACGGCACCATGGCCCGCAGCAGGATCGCGCCGGCAAGCACATCCGGCTGCAGCAGCAACAGCGCGGCGGCGATGTTGGCGCCGTTGGAGAAGCCGACCGCAATGGGTGCGGCGATGCCGTAGCGCCTGCGTGAATCCGCGATGAACTCGCCGAGTTCGACCGTGCGCCGGCGCACATCGTCCTCGTCGAACACGCCCTCGGCGAGGCGACGGAAGAAGCGCGGCATGCCGTGCTCGAGTACGCGGCCGCGCGGCGAGAGCAGCGCCGAGCCCGGTGAGATCATCTTGCCGAGCCCGAGCAGGTCGTTCTCGTCGCCGCCGGTGCCGTGCAGCAGCAGGAGCGGAGGGGAGCCCGCGCTGGTCGCGGGCTCGAAACGATGGATGAAGTCGGTCATGAGGCGGTCTCTTCCAGGTTCGGCAGCACGCCCTCGATCTGCCTGCGATGCTGTTCGAGGAAAACAGGCAGCTTCAAATCGCGTCCGAGCGTCTCGACGGGCTCGTCTACGGCGAAGCCGGGGATGTCGGTTGCGATCTCGAACAGCACGCCGCCGGGCTCGCGGAAATAGATCGAGCGGAAGTAGTTGCGGTCGCGCTGCTCGGTCGGATGCAGGCCGTGATTGCTCACGAGCTTTTGCGCCATCCTGCCCTGTTCGGCATCGTCGGCCGCGCGGAAGGCGATGTGGTGCACCGAGCCGCCACCCTGATGCCCGCGCAAAAAGCCCTTGGCCTCGTAGATGTCGACGACGCTGCCGAGGACACTGCCTTGGGCATCGCCTCGTGCCTTGAAGCGGATCACCGAGCCTTCGCGCCCCGTCTCTTCGAAGCCCAATACGTCGGTGAGGACGGCAGCCGTCTTCGCCGCGCTGTCGAGCAGCAGGGTCACGCCATGGAAGCCACGGATGGCATGCTCGGCCGGTACGTCGCCATTGCTCCAGCCGGGCTCGTTCTCCGCGCCTGATATCCCGACCAGCGCGAGCGCCATGCCGTCAGGGTCGGTGAACGGCAGCACGGACTGGCCAAAGCGCTTCTCGAGCGCCTCGTAAGCGATGCCCTTTTCGATGAAGCGCTGCGTCCAGTAACCGAGCGAGCGCTGCGGCACGCGGAACGCAGTCTGATGGGTCTCGCCGACGCCTCGGCGCCCGGGCGACACGCCGGCCCAGGGGAAGAACGTCAGGATCGTGCCGGGGCGGCCGGTCTCGTCGCCGTAATAGAAATGATAGGTGCCGGGATCGTCGAAATTGACCGTCTTCTTGACGAAGCGCAGGCCGAGATCCCTGGTGTAGAATCCGAAATTGCGGATGGGATCGCCGGCGATCGCGGTCACGTGGTGCAGTCCAGACATTGTCGTCCTCCAACTCAGGGGAGCGGTCTTGCTCTGGGTGGAAATATCGTTCCGCTTTGGATTGGAGACAATCCATGCAAGTATGACGTCTATGTCTATGATTTGGAAACAATCGGGGCGGGCCCTTGGATAAGGTCGCCAGCCTCCGCGCCTTCGTGAAGGTGGTCGAAAGTGGCAGCTTTGCCGAGGCCGGCCGGCAGTTGCGGCTATCGCGGTCGGCGATCAGCAAATACATCGCCGACCTCGAGGAGAGCCTCGGCGTCCAGCTCCTGAACCGGACCACCCGCCACGCCAGCCCGACCGAGAACGGCCAGCGCTATTTCGAGCGTGCGGTCGTGATCCTCTCGGAGATCGAGGCCGCCGATCAGGCGGTGACGCAGGCGCAGTCATCGCCGCGGGGACTGTTGCGCGTCAATGCGCCGATGTCGTTCGGCACGATGCGGCTCGGGCCTGTGCTCGCTGACTTCATGGAGGCGTATCCGGAGCTCCAGCTTCAGATCGTGCTCAGCGACGACCTGCTCGATCCCGTGCAGGACGGCTTCGACGTGACACTGCGCATCGCGGAGCTGGAATCCTCGAGCCTGATCGCGCGAAAAATCATGCCGGTGCCGCGCATGATCTGCGCCTCGCCTGATTATCTCGCGCGTCACGGCACACCAAGGCATCCGCAGGATTTTCGTGCGCATGCCTCGCTGACCTATGGCTTCCTGCTGACGGGCAATCAGTGGAAGCTTACAGGCGCCGACGGCGACCACTGGATCCAGCCGGCCTGGTCGCTCTGCGTCAACAATGCGGAGGTGCTGCGCGATGCCGCGATCAAGGGCAGGGGGCTCGCGCTTCTGCCTGATTTCATTGCGGCGGAGGCCTTGCGGACAGGCGCGCTGCGGACGGTGCTGGACGATTATTCGGCACCGCCGCTTTCGCTCTATGCGGTCTATCCGCCGACGCGACATTTGTCGGTGAAGGTGCGGCTGTTCATTGATTTTCTGGTGGAGCGATTTGGGCGGGAGGAGACGGGCGCGGCCAACGCGCGCGCCAGCCCGATCTGACTAGCGCCGTAGCGTGAATTCGCCCGCACCGCGCCGGTGTTCCCACTTCGCCCGTTCGAGCTCGGGCTGATCGCACTCCGCTTCGGGATAGCCGATGCAGAGATAGGCGATGAATTTCCAGGCGGCGGGCACGTCGAGCACGCCGCGGATGTGCTCGGGATCGAGGATCGAGACCCAGCCGAGTCCGATTCCCTCGGC
This sequence comes from Bradyrhizobium sp. Gha, assembly GCF_900113735.1. Classification (GTDB taxonomy): domain Bacteria; phylum Pseudomonadota; class Alphaproteobacteria; order Rhizobiales; family Xanthobacteraceae; genus Bradyrhizobium. The sequence goes on along the minus strand of NZ_FOQM01000001.1, from coordinate 466,080 downwards.
ACGCGCGGCGAGCCACATCGCGGTGATCGCGGCGACCACGGAATATTCAGTGGTCTCCGGCATGGTCATGCGGCCGAGGCCGTGGCCGATGTCGCTGGCCTTGTCGGCGAACACGGCGAGATGGCCGGGAGCCTGTTCGAGGCCGGAGAGCTTGAGCGTCGCGTAGCGGCCGGCGCGCTCGCCGGAGTAGCAGTTGAGCGCCTCGGCGTTGCAGGCCTTGAAATCGTCGATCACAGCGCGCCGCCGTACCGCATCATCGACGATGACGAAGCGCCATGGCTGGCTCAGGCCGACGGAGGGCGAGAGGCAGGCCGTCTCGATCAACCGCTCCACGGCGCCGCCTGGCAATGGATCGCTGCGAAAGCGGCGCACATCGCGGCGCCACACGAAGAGCTCGCGCAATTGCCGGCGGAAGGTGTCGTCGAACGCGGCCATGATCTATCCTGCCGTGTGAAGGAAGGCGGCGGCGACCAGCAGGATCAGGATCTCTCCGACCTGTTCGAACGCGCCGAGGATGTCGCCGGTCTGTCCGCCGATCTGACGGATGGCGAGCCGCGCCAGGATCAGCCCGGCCAGCGACAGCAGGACCAGGCCGACCAGCGCCTTGGCCGGCCCGAGCGCCAGCGCCAGAACGAGGGTTCCAACCGCGAACGCGATGGCCACGCTGCGGCCCGGCGGCGATCCGGCGCTTGCCGACAATCCGTCTGGCCGCGCCGGCGGCACGAGCGACATGAAGGCAGGCACGCCCGCGCGCGCCGCGGCATGTGCCGCGATCAATGCGAGCATCACGCTCCACGGACTGGCGATCGCGGCAAGCGCGCTCCAGCGCAGAGCGAACGACAGGATCAGCGCGCAGACGCCGTAGCTGCCGATCCGGCTGTCGCGCATGATCTCGAGCTTGCGCTGGCGCGTCCGGCCGCCGCCGAGACCGTCGGCGGTGTCGGCGAGCCCGTCCTCGTGCAGCGCGCCGGTGATGAGGGCCGTCGCGGCCAATGTGAGCAAGGCGGCGAGGTTGGGCGCGAGGCCAAGGCGGGTCGCGATCTTGTAGGGCAGTGCGCTCGCAAGCCCCACCAGCAATCCCGCGATCGGCAGCGCCCAGGTTGCGCGTGCGATGGCGCCGTCGCCTGCCGGTTTCGACGAGGCCATCGGCACGATCGTCACGAACGACGCAGCGATCCTGAGATCAGCGACGACGTCTTTCAGGATGTCGGCGCGCGGCGTCATTTCAGCTTCATCGGCAGGCCGGCGACCACGAACTCGACCTTGTCGGCGACACCAGCCATTGTCTGGTTCATGATGCCGGCGGCATCGCGATAGCTGCGGGCCAGCGCGTTCTCCGGCACGATGCCAAGTCCGACCTCGTTGGTGACAAGGATCACGGGGCTCTTGAGACGGGGCAGGGCGGCGGCGAGCTCGCTCACCTCGCGCTCCCAATCGCGCTTCGCGTGCATGAGGTTGGAGAGCCACAGTGTCAGACAGTCCACCAGTCTTGCGCCGCCGCCATCGCTTGCGATGAGCGCTGGCACGAGATCGAGCGCCGCCTCGCGCTCGATCCAGCCGGTTCCGCGTCGCGCGCGATGCCCAGCGATGCGTGCTTCCATCTCGGTATCGAGCGCCTCGGCCGTCGCGATGTAGATCGGCGGCTGTTCCGGAAAGCTGCGCGCAAGCGCTTCCGCGCGGACGCTCTTGCCCGATCGCGCTCCGCCCGTGATCAAGATGACGGCCATCAAAGTCTCCTGGGGTCCTGACTAATCACCAATCGCGGCCAAAGACAAAGCCGAAATCAGGCGGCGAGGGGCTTGCGCTCGCCCCCTGCTTTGCGCAACAGGGGCGGGACGGGAGGCGGGTGTGGGCTTTGCAGGCGCTATGGTGGTGGCGATGGCGGTAGATGCCCTCATGGGCTGGCCCTCGCCGCTATTTGCACGAATCGGCCATCCCGTGACCTGGCTGGGCCGGCTCATCGCTGCCATCGACAGTGGCTGGAATCGCGCGTCTGATCCGCCGGGCCTCCGCCGCGCGGCAGGCCTTGCCGGCGCGTTTCTCGTGATTGCGATCGCGGTTGTGCTCGGTCGGGTGCTCCAGTCCGCGCTTGCCTCGGGCTGGATCCAGATCGTGCTGGTCGGCATCCTGGCCTGGCCGCTGGTGGCGCTGCGCTCCCTGCATGATCATGTCGCCGCGGTCGCCGATCCTCTGCTGGGCGGTGACATCGCTGCGGCGCGCGGAGCCGTGTCGCGCATCGTCGGCCGCGATCCGGCTGCGCTCGATGAGGCCGGTATCGCACGTGCGGCGATCGAGAGCCTGGCCGAAAACGCCTCTGACGGCATCGTCGCGCCGGTGTTCTGGGGCGCGCTGTTCGGCCTGCCGGGAATCCTCGGCTACAAGGCGATCAACACGCTGGACTCCATGATCGGCCATCGCAGCGAACGCCACCAAGCGTTCGGCTGGGCCGCCGCCCGCATCGACGATGTCGCCAACTTCGTTCCGGCACGCCTGACCGGGTTTCTCTTCGTGCTGCTCGCGCCGCGGCGATCGGAGGCGCTGTCGTGCATGACGCGCGATGCGCGGCGCCATCGCTCGCCCAATGCCGGCTGGCCGGAGGCGGCGATGGCCGGCGCGCTCGGCGTGCGCCTCAGCGGCCCCCGGATCTATCACGGCTGCGCGACCGACGAGCCCTGGCTCAACGACGGCGCGCGCGATCCGCAGGCCTCCGACATCATCGAGGGATTGACGGTCTACCGCCGCGCCATGCTGCTGCTCGCAGGCGTCCTTGCGGTCCTCGCCTTCGCGTGAAAGAACAGGGCATGCGCGAGCACGGTGGAAATCTCGATCTGGCCCAGCAGCGTTTTGGCGGACGCGCTGAAGACTGGATCGATCTGTCGACCGGAATCAACCGGCGGCCTTATCCCGTGGGCGAGATATCAGCACGTCATTGGCAGGCTTTGCCGTCGCGATCCGAGATCGAGGCGCTGCACCAGGCGGCTCAACGCGCCTATGGCACGATCGCGCCCGTTGTCGCGACGGGCGGTGCGCAGGCCGCCATTCAACTGCTGCCGCAGCTCGCGCCGCGCGGACGGGCGCGCATCCTCGGGCCGACCTACAACGAATATGCCGCCGTGCTGTCGGCCGCGGGATGGGAGGTCGAGGAGGTCGGGGAGCTCGATGCGCTCGCCGGAGCGAGCCTCGCCATCGTGGTCAATCCCAACAATCCCGACGGGCGCCGTGCCTCGTCGAAGGAATTGCTCGCGCTGTTGCCGCGCGTCGGTCATCTCGTCGTCGACGAGAGTTTTGCCGATGCTGTTCCCGAGCTCTCGCTCACTTCGGAAGCGGGGCGACCGGGGCTCTTGATCCTGCGCTCGTTTGGCAAGTTTTACGGGCTTGCCGGCCTCCGGCTCGGGTTCTCGATTGGCCATGCGACTGACATCGCCAAGCTCGCGGCAGCATCAGGTCCGTGGCCTGTGTCAGGCGCGGCGATCGCGATCGGCTGCCGCGCCTTGCGCGATGATGCCTGGGCCAAGGCGACGTCGGCGCGGCTCGTACGTGACGGCGCTCGCCTCGACGACATGGTGCAGTCGCAAGGCTGGCGGCTCCTCGGTAGTGCGCCGCTGTTTCGCCTCTATGAAACACCTGATGGGCGTGCCGCGCAGGAGAAGCTCGCGCGCAACCAAATCTGGTCGCGCGTCTTCGCGCAAGATCGGACCTGGTTGCGCCTCGGTCTTCCGGGCGCCGAGTCCGAATGGAGGCGCCTCGCCGAAGTGTTAGCGCGCTAACCCGAGCAGGCCTTCGACGCCGAGGTGCTTTTCGATGTGATCGGCCAGCGCATCGAGCGCGCTCTCGACCCGGGCGCCATACGGTTCCTCGCCCGAGGGAATGTCGAGCCGTGCAAGAAATGCCTTGCGGAACTCGTCCGACGTGAACAGGCCATGCAGATAGCTGCCTTGCACGCGCCCATCGCGCGAGATCGCGCCTTCGAGCTCGCCATTCAGCCTGGCGAATGGACGGGCACGATCAGGCCCGTCGGTACGGCCGATGTGGATTTCATAAGCGTGGATCGGTTGATCGGTCGCCGCGTGCACAGCCGCGACACGTGTCAGCGTCTTCTGCGGGCTCATCAGCGTTTCCACATCCAACAGCCCGAGGCCGGGCGTGTCGCCCGCAGGACCTTCGATGCCGCCGGGATCGGCAACGCTGCGTCCGAGCATCTGATAGCCGCCGCAGAGGCCGAGCACATGGCCGCCCCTGCGGTGATGCGCGAGCAGGTCGATGTCCCAGCCCTGCGCGCGCAGGAACGCGAGGTCGCCACGCGTGGACTTTGAGCCGGGGATGATGACGAGACGCGCGTCGCCTGGAATGGCTTCGCCCGGACGCACCATCACGAGATCGACTGAAGGCTCGAGCTTCAGCGGATCGAGATCGTCGAAATTGGCGATCCGCGACAATGCGAGGCAGGCGATCTTGCGCTGGCCCGGCTTGCGGGCATCGCTCAGGCCCAGCGCATCTTCGGCCGGCAACTCGCCGGCCCGTGCGAACCAGGGCAGTACGCCAAAGCCGCGCCACGCGGTCCTTTGCTCGATCAGTCGGTAGCCGTCATCGAACAGCGTGGGATCGCCGCGGAACTTGTTGATGACAAAACCCTGGATCATCGCGGCATCGTCGGGTTCGATGACCGTCTTGATGCCGACGAGCTGGGCGATGACGCCGCCACGGTCGATGTCGCCGACCAGCACGACGGCGACGTCGGCCTTGCGGGCAAAACCCATGTTGGCGATATCGGCCTTGCGCAGGTTCACCTCGGCGGGGCTGCCGGCGCCTTCGACCAGCACCAGATCGCTGCGCGCCTTCAACCGCTCAAAGCTCTCCAGCACCGCGTCCATCAGCTGTGGCTTCATCGCCGCATAGTCGCGCGCTCGCGCGGTTGCGATGCGCTTGCCATGCACGATGACTTGCGCGCCGACATCGGTCTCGGGTTTCAGCAGCACAGGGTTCATGTCCGTGTGCGGCTCGACGCCCGCGGCGAGCGCCTGCAGCGCCTGGGCGCGGCCGATCTCGCCGCCATCGACGGTGACGGCGGCATTGTTCGACATGTTCTGCGGCTTGAACGGGAGCACGCGCAAGCCGCGCCGCGTAAACGCGCGCGCGAGGCCGGCGACGATGAGCGACTTGCCCACGTCCGAACCGGCCCCCTGGATCATCAGCGCGCGTGCCATCTCGTTCAGAACTCGACGCCGGCCTGCGCCTTGATGCCGGAGCGGAACGGATGTTTCACCAGCGTCATCTCGGTGACGAGGTCGGCGATCTCGATCAGCTCGTCCTTGGCGTTGCGCCCGGTGAGCACGACATGCGTCATCGGCGGCTTCGATGTCTTGAGGAAATCGACGATCTCGGCGATGTCGAGATAATCGTAGCGCAGCGCGATGTTGATCTCATCGAGCACGACCATGCGCAGATTGGAATCGAGAATCAGCTCCTTTGCCTTCTCCCAGCCGGCGCGCGCAGCCGCGATGTCGCGCGTGCGGTCCTGCGTCTCCCAGGTGAAGCCTTCGCCCATGGCGTGGAACTGGCACAGTTCGCCGAAGTGGCCGGTGAGCAGGCGTCGTTCGCCGGTATCCCAGGCGCCCTTGATGAACTGCACGACGGCGCAGGGGAAGCCATGGGCGACGCAGCGCACGATCATGCCGAAGGCGGACGACGATTTGCCCTTCCCGGCGCCGGTGTGGACGATGATGAGGCCCTTTTCGCCGCTCTTGGTCGCCATGATCTTGTCGCGGGCGACCTTGATCTTCGCCATTTTTGCGGCGTGCTTCGCATCGGTCTTGGCTTGGGTCTTGGCCTGGGTCTTGGCCTGGGCCTTGGCCTGGGTCTTGGCGTCGGTTTCGTCGGCCGTTTGGCGATCCGGTTCAGGCGTCATCTGACAGGGTCCTTCGGCTTGACAAGTGGCGGCCGGGGGCAAATGGTGGCCCGGCGTTGGTTCCTGTCCTATGACAGGCGAAGAGGGAATGCGATAGGGTCCGAATCGGCAAGATTTTGGTCCAAAATGCAGCCGCCCCCGCGACCGTGACCGGAGAGATGCCCAAGGCCACTGATCCCCCAAGGATCGGGAAGGCGGGGATCGAAGGGCAAAGCCCTGCTCCGCAAGCCGGGAGACCTGCCAGCGCGGACGATTTTTGGACCGGCGGACGGGGTGTTCCGCGACGGGGAAACGAGCCTTCGCAAGAACGGTTCGTGGGCCTCTTCGCCTCCCGCCGATACTTCTGGAAGAGGCGATGACCGTCACACTGCACGTCTGCATCACCTGCCGCGCCGGCCAGACGCTAGGCGAAGGCGAGGTCACGCCCGGCAAGCGTCTGCATGGCGCGATCCTCGAGGCCGGTGTTCCCGACGGCGTCAAACTGATTCCCGTCGAATGCCTCTCTGCATGTAGCCAGGGTTGCTCGGTCGCGCTCAGCGCGCCCGGCCGCTGGTCGTATGTCTATGGCCGGCTCTCGGATGCCAACGCGCAGGACGTCGTCGCCGGCGCCGCCGCGTATGCCGCCGCGCCCGATGGACTCGTGCCTTGGCGCAGCCGTCCTGAAATCTTCCGCAAGCAATCGCTTGCCCGCATTCCCCCCATTGTCGCGTTGCCGGAGGCCGCCGAATGAACTCGCTCGCAAAAGTCCCGGTGACTGTCGTCACCGGCTTTCTCGGCTCCGGCAAGACGACGTTGATTCAGCATCTGCTCAGCAATCCCAATGGCAAGAAGCTCGCCGTGCTCGTCAACGAGTTCGGCAGCGAGGGTGTCGACGGCGAGATCCTGAAGTCCTGCGCCGACGAGAACTGTCCGGAAGAGAACATCGTCGAGCTCGCCAATGGCTGCATCTGCTGCACCGTTGCCGACGATTTCATTCCGACCATGGAGAAGTTGCTCGCTCGCCCCGTGAAGCCCGATCACATCCTGATCGAGACCTCGGGCCTGGCATTGCCGAAACCGCTGCTGAAAGCATTCGACTGGCCCGAGATCCGCTCGCGCATCACCGTGGACGGTGTGATCGCGCTCGCCGATGCCGAGGCTGTCGCCGCCGGCCGTTTTGCGCCGGACCCGGATGCCGTCGAAGCGCAACGCGCGGCCGACGAGAATCTCGATCACGAGACGCCGCTGTCGGAGGTGTTCGAGGATCAGATCGCCTGCGCCGACATCGTGCTGCTCACCAAGGCTGATCTTGCGGGTGCTGCGGGCATCGAGACCGCCAAGGCCGCGATCACGGCCGAGATGCCGCGCCGCGTGCCGATGCTGCCGATCACCGATGGTGCGATCGATTCGCGCGTCATCCTCGGGCTCGGCGCTGCCGCCGAGAACGATCTTGCCGCGCGTCCTTCGCATCACGATGGCGAGGAGGACCACGAGCACGATGATTTCGCCTCTCTCGTGATCGATCTTCCCGAGATTGCTGACGTCGATGCGTTGGTCGCATCGGTCCAGAAGCTGGCGCGCGAGCAGAACGTGCTGCGCGCCAAGGGCTACATCGCGGTCGCGGGCAAGCCGATGCGGCTGCTGCTGCAAGCGGTCGGCGAGCGCGTGCGCCACCAGTTCGACAGGCCCTGGGGCGCAGGTCTCAGGCAATCAAAGCTCGTCGTGATCGGCGAGCACGGCGATATCGACGAGGCTGCGATCAAGGCGGGATTGGGAGTCTGATGCACGTCGTCTTCCGCGAGAGCCGCGGCTTGGAGGAGACCGCGACGCCAAGGGACATCGGCCAGGACCCGGCCGATCTCGTGGTGCTCTCGTTCTCGGATTCCGACCTTGCCGCCTTTGCAGCCGGCTGGCGGCGTGGCCGTGACAGCCTGCCCTCGTTGCGGCTCGCCAATCTCGCGGAATTACGCCATCCGCTCTCGGTCGACACCTATATCGAGCGCACACTTTCGCAGGCGCGTGGCATTCTGGTGCGCTTGATTGGAGGCGAGTCTTATTGGGCCTACGGGCTCGCGGCACTCCGGCAACTGGCAAAAGATCGCAATATCGTCCTCGCCGTGCTGCCGGCCGATGGCCGCGACGACATCAGGCTCGATGCTTATTCGACTTTGCCGGTCTCGACGCTGCGCCGGCTCAAGGTGCTGTGCGACACCGGCGGTCCCGTTGCGGCGCAGGCGGCGATTGCGCAGCTCGCGCTGGCCTCGGGTCTCTATGCCGGGCCCGTCGTCGGCGAAATGACCGTGCCCGAGATGGGTTTTTACGATTCCGCGCGGGGCGTGACCGCTGCGCCGGTCGCGAGCGGGGGGAAGCCGTCCGCGCTGGTGACGTTCTATCGCTCTTACCTCACTGCCGCGGACACGCGGCCGATCGACGAGTTGATTGCTGCGCTGCGCGAGAAGGGGTTTGACGCGTATGGCGTGTTCGTCACCTCGCTGAAGGCCGCGGGCGTCGCTGACTGGCTGCGAGACCATCTCGCCAGGAATTCGCCTGCCGCGATCGTCAACGCCACGGCGTTCTCGGCGAGGGGCGACGACGGCACGACGCCATTCGATTCCGCGCTCTGTCCCGTGTTCCAGGTCGCGCTCTCATCGGCGCAGCGCGAGGATTGGGCGGACTCGCTGCGCGGACTGTCACCCGGCGACCTCGCCATGCATGTGGTGCTGCCCGAGGTCGACGGCCGCCTGTTTGCGGGCGTGGTAAGTTTCAAATCGGCAGGGATGCGCGATCCCGATCTGCAGTTCTCGCATCTGGCTCATCGGCCGGATGAGGAGCGCGTGAGGGCCGTTGCGGCACGTGTTGCGGCCTGGCATCGGCTGGCCAAGAAGCCCGCTGCCGAGAAGCAGCTGGCGATCGTGCTTTCGAACTATCCGGGACGTCCGCACCAGATCGCACATGCGGTTGGTCTCGATGCGCTGGCCTCGGTCGAAGCCTTGGCGTCTGATCTTGCCGATGGTGGCTTCAACGTTTCGCCCGTCGCAGCGCTTGGCGAGAGGCTGATCAAGCAAAAATTGACGTGGAGCGTCGCCGATTACCGCGCGGCGCTTTCGCGCCTGCCGCGAGTCTTGCAGGACGATCTCGCGCAAGCCTGGGGCGCGCCGGAGAACGATCCGAGCTGCCGTGACGGCGCGTTCCACTTCGCCGCAATCCCGTGCGGCCGATCGATCATCGCAGTCCAGCCCGAGCGCGGCGATGCGGCTACGCGCGATTCCGACTATCACGATCTCGCCCGCACACCCCGCCATGCCTATGTCGCGTTCTATCTCTGGCTCCGCGGGCAGGGGATCGACGCCGTCGTGCACATGGGCGCGCATGGCACTCTTGAATGGCTGCCGGGGAAATCCGTGGCGCTGTCCTCACACTGCTGGCCGGAAGCGCTAGTCGGCGATCTGCCCGTCATCTATCCCTTCATCGTCAACGATCCCGGCGAGGCCGCGCAGGCCAAGCGGCGCGTGGGTGCTATCACCATCGGCCATCTGCCGCCGCCGCTGGAACGATCCGCGGTGCCTGACGGCTTGCGCCGGCTCGAACGTCTGCTCGACGAATATTCGACCGCCGATGGTCTCGATCCCGCGCGTCGCCAGCGCCTGATCGCGGCGATCCGCGAGGAGGCGCGTGCGGCGGGTCTCGAAGACGATCTCGGCCTGGACGCATCGGCCGCTCCGGCTGAAGCCATCCCGCGCATCGATCGCTTTGTCTGTGATCTCAAGGAAAGCCAATTCGGCGCCGGCCTGCATGTGTTCGGCCGCGGCGCCTGCGGCGACGCCGAGCGGGATGCGCTGCGCGCGGCGCTCGCAGGCCAGCGAATCGCGTCGGGCCCATCAGGCTCGCCGTATCGTGGGCGGCAGGACGTCATGCCGACGGGGCGCAATCTCTTCGCCGTCGATCCCCGCGCGGTGCCGACACCGTCGGCGCATGCGCAGGGGATCAAACTCGCCGAAGAGCTGCTGCGCCGTCACCTGCAGGATCACGGCGATTGGCCGAAGGGTCTGGTCGTCGATCTCTGGGGCTCGGCGACCATGCGCACTGCGGGCGAGGAATTCGCGATGGCGCTGCATCTCGCCGGTCTCGCGCCGCGCTGGGATCATGCCTCCGGCCGCGTCACGGGCTACGACATCATCGCGCCGGCCGAGCTCGGCCGTCCCCGCATCGACCTCACGCTGCGCGTCTCGGGCCTGTTCCGCGACGTCTTCTCAGGCCTTGCCCAGATGTTCGAAGCCGCCACCGAGGCGCTCGCATCGCGTGAGGAGGGCGAGGAGAATCCGTATCGCCACCGCGCCTCCCGCGTGTACGCGCCGCGCCCTGGACAATACGGCGTCGGCGTTTCGGCGATCCCCGATGCCTTCTCGCCCGAGACGCGCGATGCCGCCGGTGAAGCCTGGCTGTCGGCCTCGTCGTGGGCGTTCTCCGCCGATGGCGAGATCAAGCCGGATCGCGCGGGCATCGAGCAGCGGCTCGCCTCCGCCGATGCGTTCGTTCACCTCCAGGATCTGCCGGAGACCGATCTGCTGCACGCCGCCGACTATGCCGCGCATGAGGCCGGCATCGCCGCGGCGGCGGCGCATCTCGGCGCAGCAGGGCCATCGCTCTATCACCTCGACACCACGCGCCCCGACGAGCCACACGCGCGTACGCTGACCGAAGAAATCTCCCGCGTCGTGCGCGCCCGCGCCACCAATCCGGCCTGGATCGCCGGCATGATGCGGCACGGTTTTCGCGGCGCGGCCGAGGTCACTGCGACGCTGGAGCACATGGCGGCCTTCGCCCATCTCGCCGGCGCCGTGCCGCCGCATCTGTTCGATCTCTATTATGACGCGACGCTCGGCGACGCCGATGTCCGCGCCTTCATGGCGCGCGAAAATCCATCGGCACTCGCAGCGATGGAGACCTGCTTCACCCGCCTGCACGAGGCCTCGCTGTGGCGAACGCGCCGCAATTCGATCGCGGCCGCGCTGAAGGAGGCCTCATGAGCGTGGCGTCAGTGAAGGGCTGGTGCCCCGGTGCGATCAGGCCGATGCAATCGGGCGACGGGCTCGTGGTCCGCGTGCGCCCGTTCGGCGGCCGGCTCGACGCGGAACAGGCCGCCGGGCTCGCGCGTCTCGCCGAGCGCCATGGCAATGGTCTGATCGACGTGACCAGCCGCGCCAATCTCCAGATCCGAGGCGTCAGCGAGAGCAGCCATCGGCGGCTGCTCGATGGTCTCGCACAGCTGGCGCTGCTGGACCCTGACGCCGATACCGAATCCCGGCGCAACATCCTGGTCACCCCGTTCTGGCGCGGCGGCGACGAAACCCAGGCGCTCGTCGCAGAGCTCGAAGAGGCGCTGGCGGACTCTGCACTCGCGTTGCCGACCAAATTCGGCTTCGCCATCGATGACGGCACCTCGCGCGTGCTCGCGGGCAATTCCGCCGATGTGCGGATCGAGCGTGACACTGCTGGCGGTCTCATGGTGCGCGCCGACGGCGCAAGGTTCGGCCGCAGCGTCGCGCGCGGCGAAGCGGTGACCACCGCACTTGCTGTCGCTCGCTGGTTTATCGCCTCCGGCGTCAGGGATGGTCGCGGGCGGATGGCAACGCATCTTGCCGCGGGCGCAAAACTGCCTGAGGCGCTGCGCGGCGAGGCGGAGCCTGCGCCGATCATGGCAGCTGTGCACCCCGGTCTCTATCCGCAAGGGGCGATGGTCGGGATCGCCTTCGGGCAGATGCCGCATACGACCCTCGATCAGCTCTCCGGCTGCGGGCATGCGCTGCGGATGACGCCGTGGCGGATGGTTTTGAGCGAGGGCGAGCGGACGATGCCATCAGCTTCAGGCCTCATCACCGAGGCTTACGATCCGGCGCTGCGCGTCATCGCCTGCAGCGGCGCGCCGCGCTGCCGCGAGGCCCACGCCGACACCCGCGCGCTGGCCGCGGCGCTTGCGCCTGATATCGGGGCGGCTGCCCAGCTGCACGTCTCCGGCTGCGCCAAGGGCTGCGCCCATTCCGGCGCCGCCGCGATCACGCTGGTGGCGACGGCGACCGGGTTCGATCTCGTGCGCGGCGGCTCGACCCATGACGAGCCGATCCTGCGTGGGCTCGACCGCGACGACATGATCAGCAACCCCTCGATCCTGATGCGAGGGCACTGATGCCGCATACTTACGAGACGGATGGCGCTGCGATCTATCGGCAATCCTTTGCGACCATCAGGGCCGAGGCCGATCTGGGGCGCTTCACCGCAGACGAAGAACAGGTCGTGGTGCGGATGATCCACGCCGCCGGCATGGTTGGTCTCGAAGCGCATGTCCGCTTCACGCCTGGCATGGCGACCGCCGCGCGCGCGGCCTTGCAGAAGGGCGCGCCGATCCTGTGCGATGCGCGCATGGTGTCCGAAGGCATTACGCGCGCGCGACTGCCCGCGGCCAACGCGGTGATCTGCACGCTTGGCGACGAGGCCGTTCCTGCGCTGGCGCAGTCGATGCGCAACACGCGCTCGGCCGCGGCGCTGGAGCTGTGGCGCCCGCATCTCGACGGCGCGATCGTCGCGATCGGCAATGCGCCCACGGCGTTGTTTCATCTGCTCAACATGCTCGAGGACCGCGACTGCCCGCGGCCGGCGGCCATCATCGGCTGTCCGGTCGGTTTCGTCGGCGCGGCCGAATCCAAGGCCGCGCTGATGGCCGATCCGCCCGTGCCGGCGCTGACGGTCGAAGGCCGCCTCGGCGGCTCCGCGATCACGGTCGCTGCCGTGAACGCGCTTGCGAGCCGGAGCGAATAGAGATGGGACGCATCATCTGCTGCGGTCTCGGACCCGGTGATCCTGATCTGATGAGCGTGCGCGCCGATCGTACCGTGCGCGGCGCGAAGCACGTCGCCTATTTCCGCAAGAAGGGCAGGCCGGGCCAGGCGCGGCGCATCGTCGAGGGGATGCTGGCCGCCGACGTCACCGAATACGCAATGGAATATCCGGTGACCACGGAAATCGCGTTCGATAGCCCGGACTATCTCCCGCTGCTATCAGGCTTCTACGACGAATGGGCCGAACGCCTGGCGCGGCTCTCGCGCGCCGTCGACGTCATCGTGCTGTGCGAGGGCGATCCTTATTTCTACGGCTCCTTCATGCATCTGCACACGCGCCTGCAGGGCCGAGTCGAGATCGAGGTGGTCGCCGGCATTCCCGGCATGGTCGGCTGCTGGAACGGCGTGGGACAGCCGATCGCGCTCGGCGACGACGTGACGACGGTGCTGATGGGCACGCTGGCCGAAGAGGAGCTCGTACGGCGCATGCGCGATTCCGATGCGCTCGTGATCATGAAGACTGGCCGCAATCTCGCGAAAGTGCGCAGCGCGCTTGCATCCGCTTGCCGGCTGGACGATGCCTGGCTGGTCGAGCGTGGCACCATGCCCGGCGAGCGCGTGGTGCGGCTTTCCGAGATCGATGCCGCTGAGTGTCCTTACTTCGCGATCGTGCTCGTGCACGGTAAGGGCCGGCATCCGGACGCCGCCGAATGAGTGGCACGCTGACCATCGCGGGCCTCGGCCCTGGCAGTGACGCGCTGGTGACGCCGGAGGTCTCCACCGCGCTTGCTACCGCGACTGACATCCTGGGCTATGCGCCTTACGTTTCGCGCGTGGCGCCGCGGCCCGGGCTCACCCTGCATCCGTCCGATAATCGCGCGGAACTTCAACGGGCCGCCGAGGCTCTGCGGCTCGCGGCCGATGGCGGCGAGGTGGTTGTCGTCTCCTCCGGCGACCCCGGCGTCTTCGCGATGGCCTCCGCCGTGTTCGAAGCGCTCGAACTGGCGCCGCAATATCAGGACCTGCCGATTCGCGTGCTCCCGGGGATCACCGCGATGCTGGCGGCGGCGGCGCGCGCCGGCGCGCCACTCGGCCACGATTTCTGCGCGATCAATCTCTCCGACAATCTCAAACCATGGGCGGTGATCGAGAAGCGGCTGCGGCTCGCCGCGGAAGCTGATTTTTCGATCGCGATGTACAATCCCCGCTCGGCGAGCCGGCCGGACGGATTTGGCCGCGCGCTCGCGGTGTTGAAGGACGCCGGCTGCGGTGAGCGCCTCGTGATCTTCGCGCGAGCGATCAGCGCTCCCGACGAAAAGATCGTGACGCTTACGCTAGACGATGCGACGCCGGAGATGGCCGACATGCGCACGCTCGTCATCGTCGGCAATTCGCAGACGCGCCGTGTCGGCCGCTGGGTCTATGCGCCGAGGCAGGTCCGATGATCGAGCCACTCCATCACCTCGGCGACGCTCTCGACCCGCAGCCGCTCAGGCAATTGCGGCCGCGAGATCATGATCACGGGCAGGCCAAGCCTGCGCGCGGCGTCGATCTTGGCGTGGGCGCCGTCGCCGCCGGAGTTGCGGGCGACGATCCATGCGATGCCGCGTGTGCGCAGCATCTCCAGCTCGCCCTCGAACGTGAATGGCCCGCGCGATACGATGACATCGGCCGCGAAGGGCAAGGGCGCTTCGGGCGGGTCGACGAACCGCAGCGTGTAGGCATGCTGCGGCTTCGCCGCGAACGGCGCGATGTGCTGGCGGCCGATGGCGAGAAAGACGTTTGCCGGCGCTTCGGGCAGTGCAGCGGCCGCGGCATTGACGTCGCTGACCTCAATCCAGATGTCGCCGGGCGTTTTGCTCCAGGGCGCGCGCTCCAGCGCGATCAGGGGCGTGCCGGTCTCAGCGCAGGCTTCGATGGCGTGCCGGCTCATCTCGGCCGCGAAGGGATGCGTGGCGTCGATCACATGGGTTATGCGTTCGCGCTTGATGTAGCCGGCAAGGCCGCTCACGCCGCCAAACCCGCCGATGCGGGTCGGCAGCGGCTGATCCGCCGGGACCCGCGTGCGGCCGCCATAGGAATACACCGCGTCAATGCCTGCGCGCACGATCTCCGCGGCGAGCACGTTCGCATCGGCAATTCCGCCCAGAATGAGGGCGCGCGTCATGGCTGATTCCTTGGCTGATTCCCTGGGTGATCCCTGGCTGAGCATCATCGGTATCGGTGAAGATGGCCTTGCCGGGCTGTCGGAGGCAAGCCGAAAGGCGCTTGCCAGCGCGGAAACCGTGTTCGGGGGCGAGCGCCATCTTGCACTTGCAGATGCGGGAAGCCGCGGCCGCGCATGGCCGGTGCCGTTCGATGCCGACATCGTGTTGAGCTGCCGAGGCCGGGCAACGGCGGTGCTCGCCTCCGGCGATCCCTTCTGGCACGGCGCCGGCGCGGGCCTCGCCGAGAAGCTCGGCAGCGACGAGTGGATCGCGTATCCGGCGCCATCGACCTTCTCGCTCGCGGCCGCGCGGCTGGGCTGGCGGCTTGAAGCAACGGTCTGTCTCGGGCTTCACGCCGCGCCGTTCGAGCGCCTTGTGCCGCATTTGGCGCAAGATGCGCGGATCATTTGCCTCCTGCGCGAGGGAAAGACGGTCGGTGATCTTGCGCGATGGCTGACGCAACGCGGATGGGGTGCCTCGCTCGTCTGGACCCTCGAGGCGCTTGGCGGCCCGCGCGAATACATCGACCAGCACCGTGCCGATCTCTTTACCAAGGATATTGCCGGGAATCCCGTTGCGGTGGCGGTTCTGGCTGTAGGGGGGCAGGGCATTCCCCGCAGCTCAGGACTTCCAGACGATCTCTTCGTCCATGACGGCCAGATCACCAAACGGCCGGTACGCGCGCTCGCGCTCTCCGCGCTGGCGCCGCGTCCCGGCGAGCGGCTGTGGGACATCGGCGCCGGCTCCGGATCGATCTCGGTGGAGTGGGCGCTGTGCGGGGGGGCGGCGACTGCGATCGAGGCGCGCGAGGATCGTGTTGCGAACATCCGCAGCAATGCGGCGGCGTTCGGGCTGGCGCACAGGATCACCATCATCACGGGAACGGCGCCCGAAGCGCTTACCGCGTTGGAGGCGCCCGATGCCATCTTCGTCGGTGGTGGCCTCGATCGCGCAATGTTCGATGCGATCTGGTCGCCTCTTTCACCGGGCGCGCGGCTGGTCGCGCATGCCGTGACGCTGGAGACCGAGGCGCTGCTCGGCGGATTGCACCAGCAGCATGGTGGCGAGTTGATGCGGATCGAGATCGCGCATGCCGCTCCGCTCGGCCGCTACCGCTCGTGGGAGGCGGCACGGCCCTTGCTGCAATGGAGTACGGTCCGATGAAAGTCGCCGGGCTCGGATTCAGGCAGGGTGTGACGCTGGGCTCGCTGCGCGAGGCGCTGATGGCGGCCGGCGGTCACGAAGGTCTCACCGCCGTGGCAACTGTCAGCGAGAAGGCCGATGCGGAGGCGTTGAGACTGCTCGCGCTGGAATGTGGCGTTCCGATCAAGGCGGTTCCGGCCGACATATTGGCTCGCATCGACACGCCGACGCAATCGGAGCTGGTCGCCGAAAAATTCGGTACAGGATCGGTTGCCGAAGCGGCGGCGCTAGCTGCTGCCGGGCCGGGCGCGCGATTGATAGGGACACGCGCGATCTCGCAGGATCGCACCGCGACGGCTGCGATCGCCGAAGGAGACGGCCCATGACGGTGCATTTCATCGGCGCCGGGCCGGGCGCTCCGGACTTACTGACGCTGCGTGGCCGGGACTTGATCGCGGCCTGTCCGGTCTGTCTCTATGCCGGCTCGCTGGTGCCCGAAGGCGTGTTGGCGCATTGCCCGCCAGGTGCGCGTATCGTCAACACGGCGCCGCTGTCGCTCGAGGAGATCATCGCCGAGATCGGCGCCGCGCATGCGGAGGGCAAGGACGTCGCTCGGCTGCATTCGGGCGATCTCTCGATCTGGTCGGCGATGGGCGAGCAGCTTCGCCGGCTGCGCGCGCTCGGGATTCCCTTCACGGTCACGCCCGGGGTGCCGTCCTTCTCCGCAGCCGCCGCCGCCCTCGAAGCCGAGCTGACCTTGCCGGGTCTCGCCCAGTCGGTCGTGCTGACGCGCACGCCGGGCCGCGCAAGTGCGATGCCGGATGGCGAGAAGCTTGCCGCATTCGCCGCGACGGGCGCGGTGCTCGCGATTCATTTGTCGATCCATCTGCTCGACAAGGTCGTCGCCGAGCTCACGCCGCACTACGGTGCCGGCTGTCCGGTCGCCATCGTCTGGCGCGCGAGCTGGCCGGACCAGCGCATCATTCGCGCCACGCTGGCAACGCTCGAGGGCGCCGTCGGCAGCGAGATGGAGCGCACCGCCTTGATCCTGGTCGGCAAGACGCTTGGCGCTGCGGAGTTTGACGAGAGCAGGCTCTATGCTGCCGACTATGATCGCCGCTATCGGCCTGTTGGCGCCGAGCCGCGCTATCCGGAGGCGCCGTGATGCCGGCCGGCCTCGTCATCTCCGCGCCGGCCTCCGGCGTCGGCAAGACCACGCTGACCCTGGCGCTCGCGCGCGCCTGGCGCAGTCGTGGATTGAAGGTGCAGTGCTTCAAGAGCGGCCCCGACTACATCGATCCGGCCTTCCATGCCGCGGCCACGAGCCGCGCCTCGGTCAATGTCGACAGCTGGGCGATGGACCGCGCGACCATCGCGCATCTCGTCAGCCGCGGCAGCGATGCCGACGTCGTGCTCGCCGAGGGCTCGATGGGCCTGTTCGACGGCGTTGCCGCGCGCGGTGTCTCCGGCACCGGCGCCACCGCTGACATCGCGGAGATGCTGGGCTGGCCAGTGGTTTTGGTGATCGATCCCTCCGGACAGGCGCAGACTGCGGCGGCGATCGCGGCGGGCCTGCGCGATTACCGCGCCGGCGTGCGCCTTGCCGGCGTCGTGCTCAATCGCGTGGCGAGCCCGCGCCATGAAGACCTCGTGCGGCGTGCACTCAACGAGGTCGGCATCGCCGTGTTCGGCGCGCTGCCGCGCCATGCCGAGATCAGCCTGCCGAAACGGCATCTCGGCCTGGTGCAGGCCGAAGAGCAGGCGGAGATCGGAAAGTTGATCGACGAGGCCGCGCGCTTCGTCGCCGAGCATGTCGATCTCGATGCGGTGCTGCGCTCGGCTGCCGACTGGTCGGTGCGATCAGCCACCGATGGCCTGAACGTGACGCCGCCCGGCCAGCGTATCGCACTTGCCCGCGATGCCGCATTCTCCTTCGTCTACCCGCACATGCTGGAAGCCTGGCGCGCGGCCGGCGCGGAGATCTCGACATTCTCGCCGCTCGCCGATGAAGCGCCGGATGCGGACGCCGATGTCTGCTGGCTGCCCGGCGGCTATCCCGAGCTTCATGCCGGCAAGATTGCCGCCAATGCGCGCTTCCGCGGCGGCTTGCGCAGTTTCGCCGAGACACGGCCGGTGCACGGCGAATGCGGTGGCTATATGGTGCTGGGCGCCGCTTTGACCGACGCCGACGGTGTCAGGCATGAGATGACGGGTCTGCTCGGACTGGAGACGAGCTTTGCCAAGCGCCGCATGCATCTGGGCTATCGTCTCGCCACGCTCTCCGGGCCGATGCCGGGCCATCAGGCCGGCGCGCGGCTGCGCGGGCATGAATTCCACTATTCGACGATCCTCGCCCAGCCCGATGCGCCGCTGGCGGTGGTGCACGACGCAGCCGGTGCCGTCATCGCCGAGACCGGCTCGCGGCGCGGCCACGCCACCGGCACGTTCTTCCATCTGATCGCGGAGGACCGGTGAGCGGCTTTGTCTCCTTCGTCTCCGCCGGCCCCGGCGATCCCGAGCTTCTCACGCTCAAGGGCGCCGCGCGGCTGCGCGAGGCCGACGTCGTGCTCTATGACGATCTCGCCTCCGGCGCGATTCTCGATCTGGCGCGGCCCGGCGCCAATCTCGTCGCGGTCGGCAAACGGGCAGGGCGTCCCTCGACCAAGCAGCACCACGTCAATCGGCTGCTGGTCGATTATGCCGCCACCGGGGTCCGCGTCGTGCGGTTGAAGTCGGGCGACGCCGGCATCTTTGGCCGGCTCGAGGAGGAATTGGAGACGCTGCGCGAGGCGGGCATCGGCTACGAGATCATCCCCGGCGTCACTTCGGCCTGCGTGGCCGCCGCGCAAGCCGGCATTCCCTTAACGCGCCGCCACACCTCGCGCCGGGTGCAGTTCGTGACCGGGGCCGATGTCACGGGCGAGCTGCCGCCAAATCTAAACTGGGCGGCGCTGGCCGATCGGGATGCGACGACGGTGGTCTATATGGGCCGACGCACCTTTCCGGCGCTGGTCGCGAAATTGATCGAGCACGGCCTCTCACCTGACACTCCGGCACTGTTCGCGGAATCGCTTGGCCGCGCCGACCAGCTGATAGTGCGCACCACAATCGCCGAGCTGGCCGCGCAACTCGCGCGCGGCGGCGCGGCGTCCACGGCGGCCGTCATCATGTTCGGCGCGCTGGCGGAGGGCGGATCGTCATGATGACGCTCTCGCTGATCGGCATCGGTTGCGGTGATCCCGCGCAGCTCACACGCGCGGCTGTTCAAGCCATCAACGCTGCCGACCTCGTGCTGATCCCGCGCAAGGGCACCGCGAAGTCTGATCTCGCCGATCTCAGACGAACGATTTGCGCCGACGTGCTCACCAACGCCATCACGCGCATTGCCGAATTCGATCTTCCCGTGCGCGACGCGCGAGAAGCCGACTATCGCAAGGGCGTGGACGATTGGCACGATGCGGTCGCCGCCACCTGGTCGCAGACGATCGCCGATCATCTGGGCGGTGACGGCAAGGTCGCGCTGCTGATCTGGGGCGATCCCTCGCTCTACGATTCCTCGCTGCGCATCGCGCGGCGGCTCGATCCCTTGCCAAAAATCGAGGTGGTGCCCGGCATCACCTCGATCCAGGCGCTGTGCGCGGCGCATGCGCTGCCGCTCAATGACATCGGTGAGCCATTCCTGGTCACGACGGGACGGCGCCTGTGCGAAGGCGGCTGGCCTGAAGGCGTCGATACGGTCGTTGTGATGCTCGACGGCGGCACCGCGTTCCAGTCGCTCGATCCTGACAGAATTCACATCTGGTGGGGCGCCTATCTCGGCATGGCCGATCAGATCATCATGTCTGGCGCGCTGGCCGATATTGGTCCGCGCATCGTGACGGCGCGGCGGGATGCGCGCGAGCGGCACGGCTGGATCATGGACATTTATATTCTCAAACGCAGGCCATAAGCGAGGCAGCATGCTCCCCGAATGGATCACTCAAGAGTGCCCTGAGACATCAGCTGTTCATCGTGACGCGGCGATCGCGCGGCAGGCGCAACTGACAAAGCCGACGGGTGCGCTCGGCCGGCTCGAGCAGCTCGCGATCGAGCTTGCGGGCTTGCAGGCAACCGAATGCCCCCGCGCGGCACGCGTGCCGATCATCATCTTCGCCGGTGATCACGGCATTGTCGCCCAGGGCGTCTCGGCCTATCCGCAGGCCGTCACCATTGCGATGATGGCGAATTTTGCCTCAGGCGGCGCTGCGATCTCGGTGCTGGCGCGCGAGCTCGGCTCGAAGCTTGAAGTTGTTGACGCTGGAACACTGGCGCAAGAGCCGTTGATCGATATCATCACGGACAAGCCGCGCCACGGCACGCGCGATTTCAGCGTTCAGCCTGCGCTCACGCTCGCCGAGCTGGCATTCGCCTTCGAGGCCGGTCGGCGCGCAGTCACGCGAGCGAAGGCCGATCAACCCGATCTCCTGATCTTTGGCGAGATGGGCATCGGCAACACCACGACGTCTGCGGCGATCGCCGCGAGCCTGCTCGGCATCAGCGCGGATGAGATCGCAGGCCATGGCACCGGCGTCGATGCGGCGGGGCGCGTGCATAAAGCGCGCGTGATCGATGCAGCGATCGCGCGTCATGGCGTGGCCGGCGCCGCGCCCGAAAAAATCCTGTGCGCCGTGGGCGGTCTCGAGATCGCGGCGATCGCAGGTGCCATCATCGCGGCCGCGCAAGCGCGAATTCCCGTGCTGATCGATGGATTCATCGTCTCGGTTGCGGCGCTCGCGGCGGTGCGGCTGAACCCGTCGTGCCAGCCGTTCCTGCTGCCGTCACACCAGTCGGCGGAACAGGGGCATCGGCTGGTGCTGCGCGCGCTGAACGTGCAGCCGCTGATCAGCCTCGATCTCCGGCTCGGCGAGGGGTCGGGCGCCGCGACCGCCCTGCCGCTGGTGCGTTCGGCCTGCGCGCTGCACAATGACATGGCGACGTTCGCGCAGGCCAATGTGCCGGACAGAGCTAGCTGACCTGCTGATTGACCGACACAACGCGCCAGCCGGCCGCGAGCCGGTCGATCCGGGTCAGCGACAGCGGATCGATCACGAAGCGCAAAGCTGCTTGCGGCGTCAAGCCGAGCGCGATGCAGAGCGCAGCGCGGATGGTGCCGGAATGCACGACGAGCGTTGCGGGGCCGGCACCTATCGGCGTAAGTCCGCGCCGGACGCGGGCGACCTGATCCTCAAAGCTCTCTCCGCCAGGTGGCCGTCGGCGCGCCGGATCGCTCCAAAACTGCGCATAGGTTTCGGCCCCGCTGGCTGCGAGCGCGTCATGCCGGCGGCCGGTCCAGTCGCCAAAATCCTGCTCGCCGAATTCGGGCATCAGCTCAGGCTCAAGCCCCAGGGCCCGTGCCGTCTCAACCGTGCGACGCGCCGGGCTGGCGTAGCTCGCCGCATCCCGCGGCAGACGCTGGCGCAGGGCCTCGAGCTGCGCGCGATCGCCGAGATCGGCCGGCGCATCATTCGCGTGGACGGTCCCTGCGACGCCGTCTACAGGGGCATGGCGTATCAACCAAAGGAAGGTCTCGCCTTCCATGCAGATCTCCCAAGGAAATTGGCCGCTGTGGCGTAGCGCCGCGCCTGGCACATTGACTCTGTCTTCGCCGTAATCCTAGATGGCTGGGACGGTTTCCCCGAAAGGGGATGAAAAGGGAATGCGGTGCGGGGACGTTGTCCCCAATGCTGTAGCTGCCCCCGCAACTGTAAGCGGTGAATCCTTCGTCAGAAGCCACTGGGTCCTCGGTCCCGGGAAGGCGACGAAGCGGTCACGACCCGCGAGCCAGGAGACCTGCCGTCAGCCGTGGTCACACGCGAAGATGTCGGTCGGGGAGTACAGACATTCGGCTTCATCGGAAGGCTGACGGCCTGATGGTGGGACCTTGGTTCGCGGTGACGTGCCACTGACGTCACGCCGAGGTTCAGGACCGTGTCTTCCATCCGTATTGTGCGAGCGCGCCGCTTTTTGCTGGCGTCCGCCGCTCTCACATCTTTCGCTGCCATCGACATGACAGCTGCCCTGGCGCAGCAGGCCCGCGAGCCGCTGCCGCCCGTGGAGGTGTCGCCCCCGCAATCGCGCAAGCAGGCCAAACCCAACGGCCAGAGTGCAGAGAGCGCGCGCCGTAGGGCTGTGCGGCGACCCTCGATCGCATCGGCCGCGTCCAAGCCGGTCGCGCCGAACTCCGCAGGGCCAACGCCACTCAACAGCAACGCCGTTGCCGAGAGCGGCTCGCGCCTCGGCCTGACCGTGCGCGAGACGCCTGCGACTGTCGAGGTGATTTCCGCCGAGACCATCCGCGAGCAGGGCTACCGAACCGTCTCCGACGTGGCTCAGGGCGCGGTCGGGGTCACTGCGGGAGACAATCCGGCCGAGCCGTCCGCGTTCTCGATGCGTGGCTTCACCAACAGCCAGATCAACACACTCTACAACGGCATCAAGATCGGCCCGCAGAACATGACTTCGCGGATCATGGACACGGCCAATCTCGAAGCCGTGGAAATCCTCAAAGGTCCGGCCTCGCTGATCTCGGGCGAGGGTGCCGCGGGCGGTGCGATCAATTTCGTCACGAGGCAGCCGCACACCGGGCCCGTCAAAAACGAGGCTGACTTTTCGTATGACTGTCTGAATTCCTTGCGCGCGCATTATGGCTCCGGCGGCAGCACGAGCGTCCAGGGGCTAGACTACCGTTTCGACGTCAGCCGGTCCTCGCTCAACGGCTTTGCCGACGACACCAATACCAAGACACTCGACGTCTCCGGCCAGCTCAATTACCGCATCTCCGACAGCCTCAAGGTCTGGGGCGCGATCGAGTATCGCGAGGACCGTTCAAAAGCCTATTGGGGCGCGCCGCTGGTGTCGGAGGCCTTCAGCGGTTCGCACGCGACGAGCGGCATCGTCTCCGGCAGCTATTTCAACAGAACCGACCTTGGAGCCGTCGCGATCGACGACCGTACCTTCAAGACGAACTACAATGTCCTCGACAATAAAAACCTGGCGCAGGAAGTGTGGCTGCGCGGCGGTTTTGAGCTGAAGCTGGCGCCTGACCTCACTTTGAAGAGCCAAGCCTATGCTTACGGCGCTGAGCGCAGCTGGTTCAACAACGAGATCGAGGCGTTCGATTCGACCAGGAACGAGGTGTATCGCGAGCGCTTCTATGTCGCGCACAGCCAGCGCCTCGTCGGCAACGTCACTGATCTGGTCTGGGACGCCAACATCGCGGGCTTCGATAACCTGATGGTCACGACGCTGTCGTCGAGCTACCTCGACTTCGCCCGGCCGGGCGCGGCAAACTTCCCGAACGATTTCGTCTCGCTGGTCGATCCCGAGCGCGGTTTCTACGGCTCGCTCACGACGCAGCAGCAGACGGCGCGCATCGACAACGAGGCGCTGTCGTTCGAGGACCGGCTGAAGCTGACGCGGACCTTCTCGCTGATCGGCGGCCTGCGCGTCGAGCATATCGGGCTCGACCGCAACTCAACCGACGTCAACGGCCTGGAGAAGGCGAGCTTCCCGTTCACAAAGGACTGGGCGCCCGTCACCGGTCGCATCGGCTACACCTGGGAAGCCGTTCCCCGCCTGACCTTTTTCAGCCAGTACGCCACCGGTGCCGACATCTCGGCCAACAACATCTTCTTGCTCGCGCCGACCCAGAATCTGGATCTGACCACCGCGCGCACCTACGAGACCGGCGTCAAGCACGTGTTGTGGGACAACAAGGCGGAGTGGTCGTTTTCGACCTACGACATCTTGCGCAAGAATGTCTATGCGGCGGCCGGCGGCATGACGCTCAACATTGCGGGGCGGCAGGAGTCCAAGGGCGTCGAACTCGCCGGCTCGATCCGCCCGATCGAGCCTTTGCGTCTCTGGGGCAGCGTCGCTTATGTCGATGCGCGCTATGCCGACTATGATTTTGCCGGCGGCTCGTTCTCCGGCAACACGCCGCCGAATGTGCCGCGCATCGTCGCCAATGCCGGCGCATCCTGGCGCTTCGCGACGTCGTTGCCCGTGGAGCTCGGCATCGTCGGCCGCCACGTCGGCGACCACTACAACAGCGATGCCAACACGGTGACGATGAATGCCTACACGGTCGGCGATGTCTACGCCTTCGTCGACGTCCCCAAGACGGTCTTCAATGCCGTCGACCAGGCTCGCCTGACCTTCCGGGTCCGCAACTTCACCGACAGGCGCTATGCGATCTGGGGCGACCCATTCTATCCCGACCAGGTCCTGCTGGGCGCGCCGCGAACCTACGAAATCGCCGCGGCTTTCAAATGGTAGGGCGCTGACCGCATGATGGGCGCGATCGTCCTCTCGCACCGCTGGCTCGGGATCGCGTTCTGCCTGCTGTTCGCGATGTGGTTTGCGAGCGGCATCGTGATGCACTTCGTTCCGTTTCCGTCGCTGACGGAAGCGGAACGGTTTGCCGGCCTGGCGCCGGTGGGGCGCACAGAGCCGATCATGCCGGTTGCCGACGCAGTGGCCGCGAGCGGGATCGCTGAGGCCACGCGCGTTCGCCTGATCCAGCGCAGCGACGGGCCGGTCTATGTCGTATCCGCGCCGTCGCATCTGCGCGCAGTCCGCGCATCCGACGGGGCCGATGCATCGGTGGAATCTCAGGACCTCGCGCTCGCTATCGCCCGGGATCACGCCCGCAGCCGAGGGCTTGATGCCGTTCATGCCACGGTCGTCGCACGCGCCGATTACGATCAATGGAGCGTGCCGAACGGCTTTGACCGGCACCGGCCCCTGTTCCGCATCACGCTCGGGGACGCGGCGGGAACCGAAGTGTATGTCTCCTCGCGCACGGGCGAGGTCGTGCTGGATACGACACGCAGCGAGCGTGGATGGAATCTTGTCGGCAGCGTGCTGCACTGGATCTATCCGACGGTCCTCCGCAGCAACTGGGCGCTATGGGACCAGATGGTCTCGTCGATGTCGCTGATGGCGCTGATCGCGGCTATGTTGGGGGCGATCCTTGGAATTCTCAGGCTCCGAATTCACAGGGACAGAATTCACGGAGGCCTGATCTCGTCGCCTTATCGCGGTTGGCACGGCCTGCATCACGTCATCGGTCTCCTATCGACCGTTTTCGTGTTGACCTGGATCTTCAGCGGCTGGCTCTCGATGGATCACGGCCGGCTGTTCTCGCGTGGCCAATTGACCGCAGCCGAGCTCGGCCTGACGAACGCCGCGCCGGACTGGCGCGCGGCTCCAACGCTTGACCGGCAGCCGCTATCGACTTCAGCCCGAGAAGTCGAATGGTTTGCTTTCAATGGCAGCGTCTATCGGCGCGACCGGATCGGACTTGGCAGGCAGAGCTTGACCAGAGCGGGTGAGCCGGCCCGCTATCGGCAGACGGCGTTCCTGGACGGGCAGGACGTTCTCAAGCTGACGGAGCGCCTGACGGCAGGCTGCGGGGCGCCCTCCGTTCTTGCCGACAACGACGACTATCCCGCTCGGTCCATCCTTGCCGGCGCGCCGGTCTACCGCTCCCGCTGCGGCGGTCTCTGGTTCGACATCGACGGCGCGGACGGCCGCATCCTGCAACGGCTCGATGCCTCGCGGCGCGCCTATCGCTGGGCCTACAGCGCGCTGCATACGCTCGACTTTCCCATTCTGATGGCGCATCCGCACGTCCGCGATGTCCTGATCGTCGGGCTTTGCGCGCTCGGGCTGTTGTTCTCCGTCACCGGCGTCGTGATCGGCTGGCGGCGCCTGCGCCTGTCGATCTGAGCCGCCCCTTGCGCATATCTTCCGCGCGCGGCTGCAGCGGCATTGATCCCTTTCCGCCGGCCGCCTTTCAGTGTAGCTCTGCGCCCGCCCAAGCGGCAGCCGTCAGTCGGGCCGCCGCAATCATGCAGGAGAGCCATGTATCCGAAAGTTCAGATGTTCATCGCCGGCGAGTGGACCGACGGCACCTCCGGCAAGTCGGAGGACATCCTCAATCCCGCAACCGGACAGCCGATCGGCAAGACCCCGCACGCCTCGCGGGCGGACCTCGATCGCGCCCTGGAAGCCGCCAGGTCCGGCTTCGAGGTCTGGCGCAAGACCTCGCCTTTCGACCGCTACAAGCTGATGCGCAAGGCTGCGGACATCATCCGTTCGCGCGCCGCCGAGATCGCGCCCGTCATGACCATGGAGCAGGGCAAGCCGGTCGTGGAAGCGCAGGGCGAGACCATGCTGGCCGGCGACCTCATCGACTGGTTCTCCGAGGAAGCGCGCCGCGCCTATGGCCGCATCGTGCCGCCGCGGATCGGCAACGTCTCCCAGCTCGTGACCAAGGAGCCGGTCGGTCCGGTCGCCGCGTTCACGCCCTGGAATTTCCCGATCAACCAGGCGGTCCGCAAAATCTCGGCTGCTCTCGCCGCCGGTTGCTCGATCATCGTCAAGGGCCCGGAAGAGACGCCCGCAAGCTGCATGGAGCTGGTGCGCGCCTATGCGGATGCCGGCATTCCCCCCGGCGTCGTCCAGCTGGTGTTCGGCGTGCCCTCGGAAGTCTCGGAATATCTCATTCCGCATCCGATCATCCGCAAGATCAGCTTCACGGGCTCGACCGCAGTCGGCAAGCATCTGGCCGCGCTCGCGGGCCTGCACATGAAGCGTGTCACCATGGAGCTCGGCGGCCATGCGCCGGCGATCGTGTTCGCAGACGCCGATCTCGACAACGCGGCGAAAATCCTGTCGACCAACAAGTTCCGCAACGCCGGCCAGGTCTGCGTTTCGCCGACGCGCTTCCTCGTGCACGAAAGTGTTTACCAGCCCTTCGTCGACAAGTTCGTTGCCGCGGCCGAGGGCCTCAAGGTCGGCAACGGCCTCGACAAGGACACGCGAATGGGGCCGCTGGCCAATCCGCGCCGGGTCGATGCCATGGAAGGTTTGGTCTCCGACGCGGTTCAGCGCGGCGCCAAGATCCAGGCCGGCGGCAAGCGCATCGGCAATGAAGGCTTCTTTTTCGAGCCGACCGTCATCACCGACGTGCCGCGCGATGCCCGTATCATGAACGAAGAGCCGTTCGGACCTCTTGCCCCGATTACATCCTTCCGCAGCTATGACGAAGTCGTGGCCGAGGCGAACCGTCTGCCTTATGGCCTGGCGGCCTATGCCTACACCACGTCGACCAAGACGATGCAGGCGATCGGCGCCGACATCGAGAGCGGCATGGTCTCGATCAACCATCATGGCCTCGCGCTGCCCGAGGTGCCGTTCGGCGGCATCAAGGATTCCGGCTACGGATCGGAAGGCGGCCTCGAGGCGATCGAGGGTTATCTCAACACCAAGTTCGTGACCCAGGCGAGCGCGTAAAGCCTGCACCACGTTTGCAAGGCGCGTCACGGCATGCCGTGGCGCGCCTTGTTATTTTGCGGTCACGGCATGTGCGGACAGGGTGACGACGCACATCATCGCGGCCAGCATCCAGAATGCCATTGGCAGGCTGACGGCGTGGGCGACAAAGCCGATGCCGGCGGGGCCAACCAGAACACCAGCATAGCCGGCGGTCGTGATCGAGGCGACCGCAAGCCCCGTAGGCATTGCGGTCTGCCTGGCGGCGCGCCGGAACAGCACGGGCACGAGGTTCGAGGCGCCGAGACCGATGAGCAGGAAGCCGGCGATGGCGACGGCCGCGCTCGCTGCCAGCAGCAGCACCGCTAGGCCCGCGACCGCGAGCAGGCTTCCACCGACCAGCGTTGCCCGGTCGCCGACACGCGCGACGACGATGTCGCCACCAAGCCGGCCGGCTGTCATCGCGATCGAGAACACGATGTAGCCGATCCCGCCTTGCGCCTCGCTGACGAGGCCCTCGCCGATGACGAGCAGTGCGCCCCAGTCGAGCATCGCGCCTTCGATCAGGAAGGTGATGGCCGCCAGCAGCGCCAGCAGCAGCACGATGCCATGCGGCAGCACGAACAAAGGTCCGTCCTGCGCTTGTGACGAGCGCCGCAGCAGGCGCGGCCAGGCGAACGCCATCGCGATCAGCATCAGGACGGAGCAGATTAAAGCGCATGCGAGCGGGCCAAAATGGAACGACAGCAGCGCCGTCATCACCGCGGAGCCGGCAAACCCGCCGATGCTGAAGAGGGCGTGAAAGCCCGACATCAACGGTACCCCTGCCGCGCGCTCGACCTCGACGGCATGGATGTTCATGGCGACGTCGATGGAACCGAGCGCCGCTCCGAATGCGAGCAGGGCAAGGGCCAATGTCACGGGTGTCCCGGCGACCACCAGCAGGGGCAAGACCAAAGCGAGGCCGATCCCGCCCGCGATGATGATCGGCTTGGTACCGTGACGGGCGCTCAGGAGGCCGGTGGCGAGCATCGCGACGACCGAGCCGATGCCGAGGCTGAGCAGCAGCAGGCCGAGGAGGGCGTCATCGACGGCGAGCCGCTCCTTCGCGAACGGCACCAGCGGCGCCCAGCAGGCGAGGCCGAAGCCGGCAACCAGGAATGAGAGGCGCGTAGCGAGCCGCGTCGCCGGCCGGTCGGCTGACGTCATCGATGAAACTCCGGGGGAAAACGCGCGCGATTGCGGCAGAAGCGGGTGCTTAGATCATCAACCAGGAGCGAACGCCAGAGTTCCGCCCGTGCCATCAGTTGACGAATTGTATCGTTGCATGTCAGCCATAATCCCTTCCTGAGATCGGCGTGCGGGGCGGCAGCTTGGCGTGTCAGGAGTTACGGACATCCTCTAAAAAGACACTTCAGGAGCACAACTTGTGACTTGCTCCGGGCCGCCACGCCGGCGCTATTCTCCGTGGCGCGGACGCCATTGGGCGACCGAACAAGCAAGGAGAACGACATGATCCGCAAGGCAAAAGCAGTTTGGCAGGGCACTGGCCGCGACGGCACCGGCCATCTGTCGAGTGAATCCGGCGTGCTCGCCGAGACGCCATATTCGTTCAAGACGCGCTTTGAGAACGAGAAGGGCACCAATCCCGAGGAATTGATCGCAGCAGCGCATGCCGGTTGCTTTACGATGGCGCTGGCCTTCGGTCTTCAACTCGCGGGCTTCACGCCGACCGAGCTATCCACCGAGGCCGCGGTCACTCTCGATCCCGAGGGAAAGGGATTCAAGATCAGCAAGTCGGCGCTGACCTTGCGCGCCAAGGTGCCGAACCTCGACGACGCCGGTTTCGCTCGCATTGCCGGCGAAGCCGAGAAGAACTGTCCGGTGTCGAAAGTGCTGAACGCCACAATCACGCTCGATGCCAAGCTGATCTGAACGCTGCGAACCGTTGCCAGGACTTATTCCCCGGGACTTGCCAGCATCGGTCCGATGAAGGCAAAGTCCTGGGCGAGACGGCGGAGCAAAAGGAACCCATCACATGACGACAGAACGCGCAGTTTTGGCCGGAGGCTGCTTCTGGGGCATGCAGGATCTCATCCGCAAACAAACGGGCGTTGTCTCCACCCGCGTCGGCTATACCGGCGGCCGGGTGAAGAACGCCACCTATCGCAATCATGACGGCCATGCCGAAGCGATCGAGATCATGTTCGATCCGGCGAAGACCAGCTTCCGGACCATGCTGGAATTCTTCTTCCAGATTCACGATCCCACCACGATCAACCGTCAGGGCAATGATCTCGGCACGAGCTACCGCTCCGCGATCTTCTACACGTCGGACGAGCAGAAGCGCACCGCCGAAGAGACCATTGCCGACGTCGAAGCGTCGGGTCTGTGGCCCGGCAAGGTGGTGACGGAAGTCGCGCCAGCTGGCGAGTTCTGGGAGGCCGAACCCGAGCATCAGGATTATCTCGAGCGCTATCCCGACGGATACACCTGTCATTTCATCCGGCCGGACTGGAAGCTGCCGCGACGCGCGAGCGTTGCGGGCGGCTAGGCTGGGCCGAACGTCGGAGTTCGGTGTTTCCTGAAAGACAAGGGAGGGAGGCAATATGCTCAAAGGCATCAATCCGCTGCTCAATGCCGACGTGCTCTACGCCTTGCGCGCGATGGGGCATGGCGATCGCCTGGTGGTGTGCGATACCAATTTTCCCGCTGACTCGATCGCGCGCCAGACCGTGTTCGGCGAATTGCTTCGTATCGACAATGTCAGCCCTGCGAAGGCCATCGAGGCCATTCTTTCGGTGATGCCGCTCGATACGTTCGTCGAGGATGCCGCGATTCGCATGGAAATCGTCGGCCAGCCTCAGGAGGTGCCGCCGGTGCAACGCGAGGTGCAGTCCGCGATCGACCGCGCCGAGGGGCGCTCCTGGCCGCTGGTCGGGGTCGAGCGCCATGCCTTCTACGAGAAGGCCAAGGCGGCGTATTGCGTGATCGCCACCGGTGAGCGGCGCTTCTACGGCTGCTTCCTGTTCTCCAAGGGTGTCATCGCGCCGGACGCAGAGTGACCTTCATCTCGCGGATCGGCGAACTTTAAACCAGGGCCGCAGCGCCCGGTGTTCGCTCGGTCGTCTCCGTGTAGTTGCGGTCGACGACCCGCAGCGTCTGCAGCACCATGCCGTCGACGATCGCCGCCGACTTGCTTGGACGGACATATATCGCGGTCGATTTGAGCAGCCACGGCAACACCGCCTCCTTGAGCCGCTCTTCGTAGGCGTTGCGCATCATGTCGAAGGCCTGCAAGCCGGGACCGGCTAGGACGACGTGATGCGGTCGAAGCACCGATATCGTTGCGGCGACGGCCTCGGCGAGCGCGTTGCCGGCCTGCCGGAACAATTGCGCGAGATGGGGATCGCCGTTCCGTGCCCTGTCTCGCAGCAGGGCCATCTGTGCCTCCGATGGCTGTTGCGAGATCGCGGGCGGCAGGTCGATGAAGGTGCGAGCGTCACGGTAGAGCGCGTAGTCGGCGAGATGGGCCTCGATGCAGCCACGTTGACCGCACCGGCATTGCGGCCCGTTCGGCGCCAATTTGACATGGCCGATCTCGCTGCTGGCGCCGACGCCCCAACGTGCTTCACCGTCGACGACCACGCCCATCCCGACGCCGTGGCCGACCATGATCGTTGCCGCCACGCCCTCCGCCAGTATCGGTTCGACGGCTGCGAGAGCCAGCGCAACCGGGACGGCGTCGTTTGCCGTCACGACATCGGCCCTGAACACCTTGCGGATCGGCGTCGCCAGATCGACATCGGTGACCGACAATGCGGGACTCCACAGCTGGATGCCCGTGTCGGCATTGACGATGCCCTGCAGCGCAATTCCGATTCCCAGCAATCGCTCCCGCGGGGTGTCCGTCGCGGTCAGCATGGCCTCGATTTGCGCGATCACGATGTCGCAGAGAGCATCTGCGCCGAGTGCGCGGGTCTCGAGCGCGAGCCGCCATTGTGCCAGGCCGGAGCCACTGAAATCCGCAAGCAGGGTCTCAATCAAATTCATGCGCAGCGAGACCGCGATGATCCGGCCAAACTCCGGATTCAGCGTCAGCTGTATTGCCGGTCGGCCGCGACGACGACCATTCAGGCCGTCCGGGTCGTCTTCGTTGGCATCATCCGGCGCGGACATCGCCGCATCCGTTTCGGACAGCAGATCCTCCGCCAACATTCGCGATGTCATGGCCGAAATTGCCGGGAAGCTCAGCCCCGTGTTTCGTGCAAGCTCCACGCGCGGCATCGGCCCCTGACGCCGCAAGGCTTCGATGAGGCGGCCGCGATTCGATACGCGGGGCGGACTTGAGGCCCGCGTCGGCTTTGGCTCATCGTCCATAGGCCATCCTTTAATTCATCTATTGAAATTATCTCGCCTGTTCGACTTTCGATGCATGCAGTGCGATGCCATGGTGGGGCGGAAGGCAGCGCTCATTTTACCGCGATGACGATCGATGCGGGAAGTTGTCATCAAAATCACGCTTGACGAGCCGATTTCTCCTTCTTAATTTATTCACGCTCAAAATAAAATAAAGGCGCAACAAGCGCCGGACGTCAACCCCGGATATCGGCATGACGATAGGGAGGTGCATATGAACAGTTCACTGAAGAAATGGATCTTGCCGTTCTGCGCGGGCGCAGCTGTGCTCGCGATGACCACCAGTGTGACCCAGGCCCAGCAGAAAAAGACCATCGCGCTGGTGACCAATGCCGCGGCCGATTTCTGGACGATTGCGGGCCGCGGGCTCGAGAAGGCTCAGAAGGAGCATCCGGAATACGATATCCAGTTGATCGTCACCAACGATGCGACCGCTGCGGGCCAGCGGCGCGAACTGGACGACCTGCTGGTGCGCGGCGTCGCCGGCATCTCCATCTCGGTCGACGACGCGCCGCACGCAACCGAAGAACTCAATAAGGTCGCGTCTCAGACCATATTGATCACCACGGACAGCGACGCGCCGCAAAGCAAGCGTCTTGCCTATATCGGCACCGACAACGTTGCGGCCGGACGCCAGGCAGGCGAGGAGATCAAAAAGGCGCTCCCGAACGGCGGCAAGATCGCGTTGTTCGTCGGAACCATGGATGCCGACAACGCCCGCGAGCGAGTGCAGGGCATCAAGGATGCGATCGCCGGCACGAAGGTCGAGTTGGTCGACGTGTTCACCGACCAGGTGGACTCCGCCAAAGCCAAAGCGAACATGGAGAACGTGCTCGTCAAATATCCCGATATTGCGCTGCTGTCCGGGCTGTGGAGTTACGAAACGCCGCTGATCTACGACGCGGTCAAAGCGGCCGGAAAAGCCGGGAAGGTCAAGATCGTCGGCTTCGACGAGGACCAGCGCACGCTGCGAGGAATCTCCGACGGCACCATCGAATCGACGGTCGTGCAGCAGCCGTACGAATTCGGGTATCTCTCCGCCACCAACATCATCAAGACGTTGAACGGCGACAAGTCCTGGATTCCGGCGGATAGCAAGCTGATCGTCCCGACCAAGGTGATCAACAAGTCCAACGTCGCGGAGTTCTCCGCACAGATGAAGGAATTGCTCAAGAAGTGAGTGCTTCGAGACCCGGCGGCCACTGGCCGCCGGGTGTCGTGCCGGAGGAAACGCCTGATGGCGGAGATGCTGCTGGAGCTTGCTGGGATCGGCAAAACCTATCCCGGCGTCAGGGCCCTCGACGATGTCAGCCTCTCGGTGCGCCGTGGTGAGGTGTTAGGCCTGATCGGCGAGAATGGCGCCGGCAAATCCACGCTGATGCGCGTGTTGGGCGGTGTGATCGCTCCGACCCAGGGCGTGATCCGCGTCGGCGACGTCGAGTACGGCCAATTGACCGTGCGCGAGGCGACGCGGGCCGGCATCGCTTTCGTGCATCAGGAACTCAATCTGTTCGAGAACCTCGATGTTGCGGCCAATGTGTTCATAGGCCGTGAGAAGCTCATGGGCGGCCGGCTGAAGCTGGTGAACAACGCACAGATGCGGGCCAGCGTCGCCCCGCTGCTGGCGCGGCTCGGCGCCGATTTCTCGCCCGATACGCTGGTCGACAATCTGTCGATCGCGCAGCGCCAGATGGTGGAGATCGCGAAGGCGCTCTCGATCGATGCGCGTGTGATCATCATGGACGAGCCGACCTCCAGCCTCACGATTTCGGAGACCGAGCGGCTGCTGGAGGTGATTGCCGATCTGAAGGCGCACGGCATCTCGGTCATCTACATCTCTCACCGGCTGGGTGAGATCATGACCTGCGCCGACCGCGTCGTGGTGCTGCGCGACGGACGCACCGTGGGAGAGTTGGCGCGAAACGAACTCAGCCATGCCGCGATGATCCGGCTGATGATCGGCCGTGATCTGAAGGCGCTGTACACGCCGCCGAAGCGGGCGTCGGAAGCGGGCGGCTGTGATATCGCCAATCTTGTGACCACCGCATTTCCCGACAGGCAGATCAGCTTGTCCGTCCGTCGGGGCGAGATCCTCGGTCTTGCCGGGCTTGTGGGTGCCGGCCGCACCTCGCTTGCTCGCGCCGCTTTCGGCATCGACACGATATTGGGCGGCGAAATCAGGATCGACAATGCGCGGGTCAATGTGGCCTCCCCGCGAGATGCGATCAGGCACGGAATCTATCTGGTGCCGGAGGACCGCAAGAAGTCCGGGCTGGTGCTGGAGCTGCCGATCCGCGAAAATATGACATTGGCGAACTTGTCGAATTACGCCCGCATGTGGCTGATTGATGGAGCTGCCGAACGCAAGGTCGCGAAAGAACAGGCCAAAAGTCTGTCCATCAAGGCGCCGAGCGTCGACATCGAGGCGGTAACGCTCTCGGGCGGCAATCAGCAAAAGGTCGTGCTGGGCAAGTGGCTCTCGATGAAGCCGCGCGTGATGTTCTTCGACGAGCCGACCCGTGGCATCGACGTCGGTGCCAAAAGCGAGATTTACGCCCTGATGCGCGACCTTGCCGATCGGGGCGTCGCGATTGTGATGATTTCATCCGACATGGAGGAGGTCATCGGCGTTTCCGATCGCGTGGCGGTGATGCACGAAGGGGGAATCAGCGGCGTGCTGGAGCGAGATCAGTTTAGCGAATACAACGTGTTGCGGCTAGCGATAGGGCAGACGCTGGAAACCACGGAAGGTGCCGCGACATGAAGAAGGAACTCTGGCTCTTCCTGCTGCTGGCGGTGATCTCCGTGATCACGGGCATGATCAATCCGGCCTTCCTGTCGCTTGTGAACCTGCTGAATTTGGCCAATCTGATCGGCCTGTTTGGCGTGTTTGCGCTCGGCGAGGGGCTTGTCATCATCACCGGTGGCATCGACCTTTCACTCGGCTCGATGTTCGCGCTCCTCGGCGTCGTTTTCGTTGATCTTCTGACGACGTACCAGGTTCCCTGGCCCTTGGCGTTACTGGCCGTATTGCTGGGCGGACTGGTGCTGGGGGCTATCCAGGGGGTCCTGATCACACGGTTGAAAATGCAGCCCTTCATCGTGACCTTGTGCGGGTTGCTGATCTATCGCGGGGCCGCGCGCTACTACACGACCGACTCCACGCGAGGCTTCGGCTACGGTGACGAAGCCGCGACCCTGAGCAACATTGCTTCCGGCAATCTGGGGGGCATCCCGAATACCTTCATCCTCCTGATCATCCTTGCGCTCATTCTCGGTGTCCTGCTGCACCGCTCGGTGTACGGACGCTGGCTTTATGCCGTCGGCAAGAACGAGGAGGCGGCACGCTTCTCGGGCATCAACACCGATTTCGTGATTGCGACCGCCTATATCATCAGCGGCGGACTGGCCGGTATCTCGACCGTGATGTTCGTATTCTACACCAACTCGGTCTCACCGAGTTCTTTCGGCAATTTCTACGAACTCTATGCGATCGCCGCTGCCGTCCTGGGTGGGTGCAGCCTGCGCGGCGGCGAGGGCTCCATTCTCGGAATCGTGCTGGGGACGGCGTTGCTGCAGGTTCTGCAGAATCTCGTCAATATCCTCGGCATTCCCAACTCGCTCAACTTCGCGGTCATGGGGTCGGTCATCCTGGTCGGTGTGCTGGCAGATCGGCAATTGCAGAGTCGGCGACAGCGCAAGATGGCGCTCGCCAGCCTGGCGCGGACGCCACCGAAAACGACGGTTTTGCAGGGAGAGCCGAGCGCGCCACGCGGATAGCTTGGTCGCACCCGGGCTACTTGGGCGCATTCGCGCTCGCCGCTCTCACGGGCTTGGCGCGGCGATGGTCTCAGACCCAGCCGCCATCGACGACATAGTGCTGGGCTGTGCAAGCGGAGGCCTCATCGGACGCGAGGAAGACGGTGAATCTCGCAACCTCGTCCGGCACGAGCCGGCGCTTCAGGCACTGTCGCTGCTGCAGCTCGATCTCGCCGGCCGGCG
Source organism: Bradyrhizobium sp. Gha (assembly GCF_900113735.1). Lineage (GTDB taxonomy): Bacteria > Pseudomonadota > Alphaproteobacteria > Rhizobiales > Xanthobacteraceae > Bradyrhizobium. The sequence goes on along the minus strand of NZ_FOQM01000001.1, from coordinate 430,273 downwards.
TCATCCATTTCTCGAGCTGGCGCTCGGTCATGATCCAGCCCGGCGCGATCGCGTTGACGCGGATATTGTAGGGGCCGTAATCGCGCGCCAGAGAGCGCGTCAAGCCGATCACCCCTGATTTGCTGGCGGTATAGGCGGCCATGCCGCCTTGTCCGGCCATCCACGACACCGATCCGAAATTGATGATGGCGCCGGCGTTCGCGGCTTTCATGTCCGGCAGCACGGCTTGCGATGCAAAGAACTGGTGCTTCAGATTTACTGCGATCCGGTCGTCCCAATATTGCGGGGTCATCTCCTCGGTGTTGTGCCGTTCGTCATGGGCGGCGTTGTTGATGAGGATGTTGATCGCGCCGTGCGCCTCGCGGGCTTTCGCCACACCGGCACGCAATGCGGGGATATCCGTCAGGTCGACCTGCTGGAAATGCGCAGCCAGTCCCCGGTCTGACAGTTCCCGCGCCAGGCGCTGGCCCTCGTCGGCCTTGATGTCGAAGAACACGACCTTGGATGTCTGCTCAGCGAAGCGCCGAACGATTGCAGCACCAATTCCCGCGGCGCCCCCGGTGACGAGCACGACCTTGCCGGCGAGGTCGGAATAGATCGCAGCCATGGGCACCTCTTTGGTTTGTCAAGGGCGGCGCGACAGGCTGCCCGATTCTTTTCGGGACCTTAGTCATTCCTTCCGTGAGGTGCTAGGTCCTGCAGCGGCCTGGCTCATGCCGCAAATCGACGCGCGGCACGCGCCGAAGTCAAGTTCAATCAAAAATAAAACGAGAATACGGCTCAGAACCGCTTCGCCATCTCGGCCAGCCGGCGGTGGGCGGAATCGCGGGCAGCGCGGATCGCTTCGGCCGGACCCGCGGTCGGGCCGATTGGCACGAAGCGCACGTCACTGACGCCGATGAAGCGGAGCGCTTCGCGCAAATAGGGCGTTGCCATGTCGGTGCGGCCGCGATTCATGCCGGTGGCAAAGTCGCTGCCGGAGGCGAGAATGACGATCGTCGGCCGGTCCTTCAGCAGCGGAAGATAGCCTTGCGCCGGGTCGAAACGGAACGTCAGGCCGGGCTGGATGACGACGTCAAACCATTGCTTCAGCTTGTAGGGGATGCCGAAATTCCACATCGGCGTCGAGATCAGCACGCGCTCGGCCAGCGAAAAGCGCACCGCCATCCGCTCGGCCTCGGCAAAACCATCCCGCTGCGCGTCATTGAAGGCCTCGCCATTCATGCGCGCGTATTTGGCCTGGACGATGGGACCGGCAAATTCCGGCATGCGGTCGCGCCAGAGATCGACGACGTCGATGTCCCAATCGGGGCGGGCTTGGCGAAAGCCGTCGAGGAATATCCGCGCGCCAGCGCTCGACTCCGAATCGGCACGTGGCGAGCAGGAGAGGTGCAACAGCTTCGCCACCGTTCATCCCAGCGCTCTGATGACGGCATCCGCGCGGGTCACCACGGCCACGTTTTGCATGGCAAAGTTGATCGAGGCGGAGTGCCAGTCGGCATTCATCGTCGAGCAGCAGTCCTCCGGCACGATCATGAAATAGCCCTTGTCGGCGCCGGTGCGCGCGGTGTGCTCCACCGACATGTTGGTCCAGGCGCCGGTATTGATGATCATGTCGCGACCGGTGGCTTTCAGGATGGTCTCCAGCCGCGTGCCTTCCCAGGCGCTCATCCGCATCTTCTCGACCACGAAATCGCCGGGACGCGGCTCGAGGCCAGAAACCGGCGCCGCGCCCCAGCTTCCGCGCACCATGGCCTTGCTGTCGACGAGCCCTTCGAACAACGGCGCATTCAGTGTCACGCCGGGCGCGCCGGGCTCGACCACGAACCAGACGTGGATGATGGCAACGCCGCGCGCCCGCGCGGTCTCTGCCAGGCGCCGGACGTTCTCGACGACATGCTGTTGCTTGGCGTGGCCCGGCGCACCGGAGTCAGCGAAGGCGCCGCCGTCCATGATGACGTCGTTCTGGAGATCCTGAATGATCATTGCGCAGCGGTTTGGATCGAGCCGCAACTCGCCATCAGCCAGGATCGGTGCAGCGGCCGCGGGGCCTGTGCTCGCCGCGCCACCACTGCTGCGCCTGCCGCTCATATAGGGCTCATGGCGGGGTCCAGTCCTGGTCGGGATGGCATAGACCGAATGCGTCGAGGTCAGATAGAGCGTGCGGAAATCGGGCCCGCCCCAGGCGAGGTTGGCGACGAGCTCGGGGACGCGGACTTTTCCGAGCAGCTCGCCATGCGGCGAGTAGACCCAGACGCCGCCGGGCGCGGTGACCCAGACATTGCCGTGCTGGTCGCATTTCATGCCGTCGGGCAGGCCGGGCTCCAGCTCCGACCGGATGCCGCTCGCGAACACCCGCGGATTCGACAGCGTGCCGTCGCTGTTGACGTCGAACACGCGGACCAGCGCCTGAACGGTGTCGTTGACATAAAGCAGGTGTTCGTCGGGCGAGAAGCACAGCCCGTTGGGCTGGTCGAACAGGTTGCGCTCGACCACGAGCCTCGGTTCGCTGCCGGGCACCACGCGATAGACGCCCTGGAAGCCGAGCTGGCGCGGCCGCTCGACGCCATAGACCGGCATGCGGCCATACCAGGGATCGGAGAAATAGATTGCGCCGGAGGAGTGCACGCAGACGTCGTTCGGGCTGTTGAGCTCCTGTCCGCCAAAGTGCGAGGCCAGCACCTCTCGCCTCCCGTCCGGCCTTTCGCGGATCAGTGACGAGGTCGCGTGCTCGCAGACGATCAAATTGAGCTCGGCATCGTAGGTCATGCCGTTGCACTTGTTGGAGGGGCGCTTGACCTCGGCGACGCCGCGCCGCGCATCCCAGCGCCGGCGCACGTCGCCGGGCATGTCCGAGAACAACAGATAATGATCCACCGGATGCCAGATCGGTCCTTCCGTGAACTCAAAGCCTGTGCAGACCTGGGCAACGGGTGCGTAGGGGTCGATCAGGGTCTCGAATTCAGAACGCAAGGTGACGTGTGTCATCGGACGATCCTCACATCTTGCTAGGCCGGAAACCAGTTGCGGGCGGGCAGGGACTGCACGATTGGTCCCGGGACCTGGTCGTGCAGCCGGCCTACGACGTTGCCGCCTTCGATCTTGGCGGGGCGGTCGTGCACCGGCAGCAGATAGCGCGAATTGCTGAGCAGCTTCTTGATCGAGGCCTTCTCGGCGCGTTTGCTGGTGCCGTGATTGCCGGTGGTGCGTGGCTCCGCGTCGTGGATCTCGTTGAAGGGCGTGACGATCTGGTCGTTGAAATCGTAAATGACGTCGCCGCAGATGGTGGCGATGCCGTCGGCGGTCTCGACGATGATGTTCATCGAGCCCTCGGTGTGGGCGTTGGCCGCGTCGCAATAAACACCGGGCATCAGCTCGACCGGGCCGGTGATCTCGAGGTCGAGGAAGCGCAGCGCACTCTTGGTGTGCAGGCGGTCGATCAGGTGCTTGATGTCTGGCGCAGGGTATTGCGGATGCATCAGGCCGGAGACGGAGTATTCGAGTTCCTTGCGGTTGAGCACGACGGTCGTATTCATCGGGAACAGATCGTCCTTGCCGGCGTGATCGATGTGCAGATGGGTGTGGCAGACGAAACGGACGTCGCCCATGCGCACGCCGTGGCGGGCGAGCTGGTTCTCGATCATGTTCTCGTGGTACTGCAAGCCGCGCATGCCCAGCGTCTCCATGATCTGGTTGGAGCGGTAGCCGGTGTCGACCACGACAGGATATTTGCCGCCCAGGATCAAAAAGCCCAGCGTGAGGACGCGGCGGGTGCGGCCGCAATCGCGGCCGAGCACGAGGAAGCTCGATTCCAGCTCGATATCGCCATAGTCCAGGATCTTGATCTCCAGCGCCATTCGTTTCCCTCCCTGTGCTCTTTTTGTCTGCTAAAGCCGATAGAGGCGCGTTGCGGTGCCTCTCAAGATCGCGGCCTGCTGCTCAGTGGTGAGTGGTGCGACAGCCGCGCGAAACGCGTCGACGAGTTCGCGATAGCTGGTCCATAATTTCTCGATCGGGAAATTGGAGCCGAACAGGCAGCGCTCGGCGGCGAAGATCGCGACGGTATCCATGACCACCATCGCGATATGCGCGGGGTCGTTGCGGTGAATGAAAGTGCCGAGTCCGGACAGTTTTGACACGACGTTCGGGCAGATTGCGAGCCGGGCCATCCCGGCGCGCCACGCGGCGCGACCCGCCGGCGACAAATCTTCGAGCATGCCGGCATGCTGAAGGATGAAGGTCACCTCGGGGCAAGACTCCGCGAGCTGGGCTGCGTCGGGCATCTGCGGCGTGAACACCTGGAGATCAAAGCTCCAGCCGTAGTCGGCGAGGTGCGCAACGTTGCGGCGGACCATGGGATCGACACAGAGGTCGGGCTTGGCCGCGAAGCGATAGAGCGGGTTCTCGTGCCAGTGCAGCTGCATGCGCACACCACGCACCAGCGGATAGCGCTTCAGGCGGTCGAGCTGCGGGCGCACGTCATCGGCAGCGAAATTGGCATAGGCGACGATGGCGTGTGGCCAGCCATGCTCGTCGGCGGTCTGCTGCACCCAGGCCGCCTCGTCCTCGAAACGGTCGTTGGCCCAGTTGGTCTGGACGTAGACCGAGCCGCTGACGCCGCTGCCTTTGAGGTCGTCGAGATATTCCCGAATCGGATAGTCGCGCCTGATGGCCTCATAGGGTCCGAAGATGCGCGGCTGCATCGGGCCGGCCAGCCAGGGCAGGTCGGTCTGCCGCCAGATGTGATGATGGCCGTCGACAATCCCGGTCACGCAACTCTCCTTCGTCCCAGTGCCAGTACATGCGCGACGATGGACGCGGTGGATCCACCGTCGACGAGATCGTCGAGGAAGCGCTCGACGGCAACGAGGGCTTCGGTCTGCGGACGGAACCCCGGTCCGGTGGCGAGCGGGGTCAGCCAGCTCACGCGCCAGGCCCGCCGCGACAGTTTTGCCACGGCATCGCGCAGTGCATCTGGCTCGCCACGCTCGAGCCCGTCCGAGACGACAACGACCGCGGCTCCGCGTGCGTAGCCGCCGAAGCGGGGCACGGCGAGGAAGGCCTGCAACGCGTCGCCAATGCGGGTGCCGCCGTCCCAGTCGCTGACGAGATGGGCGGCCGCATTCAGGGCCTGCTCTCGGCGCTTCAGCCGCAGCGCGCGGGTGACCCGGGTCAGTCGCGTGCCGAAAGTGAAGACCTCGACATTGGAGGCCGCCTGCATCAGCGCATGCGCCAGCTTCATGTTTTCCTCGCTGCGGCTCTTCATCGAGCCGGAGACGTCGATCAGCAGCAGGATTTTTCGGGGCCGCTGGCGCCGCTTCATGTGGCCGAGCCGAAGGATCTCGCCGTCGCTGCGGACGGAGTCGCGCAAGGTGCGGCGGAGATCGGCGAAGGCCCCGCGGCGTGCGCGCATGCGGCGGTGGCCGCGTCGTCGGGGCAAACGTCGGGGAGCCTCGCGCGACAGGCGACGGAGCGCATCGTTGGTGGAGAGCTGTGCGAACCGGCGCTCGACCAGCGCCTCGGTGCGCGTCGCGGTCAGACCCGACTCGTTGGCGTCGTCGGAGAGAAGTGGCTCCTCGTCACCGCGGCCTTCTTCCTGAAGCCGGACGGTCTCGTCGTCCTCGCCTTCGTCGGCGTGCTCGATGGCCTCATGACCGCGAAAATGGAGATCGAACAGCCGGTCGAAGGTCACCCGCCGCTCGGGCGGCGGGGCGAGGGTGGCCAATGCGGCTTGCCTGATGTCCCCGAGGTCGCGGGGCCCGAGTAGCTCGATCGCGGTCAGGAACGCGGTGGTCTGCTCTGGCGCGACGGCGAAGCCATTGGCGCGCATCAGGGCGACAAAGGAGACGAACGGGCGCGCGGCCTGCGGCAGTTGAAGCTCGGTGCTCATGCGGTCGCCTCCGCGAGCATGGCGTCGAGCCGCGGCGAGATGAAGTGCAGATCCTCCTCGTCCTTCAGGGCTACGCCGATCGACCGCCTGAACGCATCTGGCCAGCGCGCGCCGCCCTTGTGAAGGAGCGTCGCGGCTTCGGCCCAGTCGACGGCTTCGGCGATTCCGGGCGCCTTGCTCAGCGGCTCGCGCCGAAGCTTGCCGACAGCGGCAACGACAGCGCGGGCGGTGGCTTCGGCGACGCTGGAGGCCCGCAGCATGACGATCCGGGCTTCGCGCTCTTCGCTGGGATAGTCGATCCAGTGATAGACGCAGCGGCGGCGCAAGGCCTCGTGCAAATCGCGCGTCCGGTTCGACGTCAGCACCACCACAGGCCGCTCGGCGGCGCGCACCGTGCCGCGCTCGGGGATGGAGATCTGGAAGTCGGAGAGAAATTCGAGCAGGAATGCCTCGAACTCCTGGTCGGCGCGGTCGATTTCGTCGATCAGGAGCACGGTGGAATCTGGCGCACGCAGCGCCGCGAGCATGGGACGCTCGATCAGGAACGTCTCGCCGTAGATGTCGATGCTGTCGTCGCCGGCCTGGCGGATCGCGAGCATCTGTCGCGGATAGTTCCACTCGTAGAGCGCGGCCGAAGCATCGATCCCTTCGTAGCATTGCAGGCGGATCAGGCGGCGGCCGAGCACGGCGGCGATGGCCTTTGCCGCTTCGGTCTTGCCAACTCCCGGCGCACCTTCGAGCAGCAGTGGCTTGCCGAGCGCAAGGCCAAGATAGGATGCGGTCGCAAGGCCGTCGTCGGCGAGGTAATAGGCCGCGCGCAGCGCCTTCTCGAGCGCCTCCGGGCTGTCGATACCGACGATGGTGCTGCGGACCGCCATCAGCGAGACCTCTAGCGCCGCGCCTGCGGCCGCGCGCCGCCTTGCGCCTTGATCGCGCGCAGCACTTTTTCAGGCGTAATCGGAAGATCGTCGATGCGGACGCCAACCGCGTTGAAGATCGCATTGGCGACGGCCGGCAGCACGGGATTCGCGCACATCTCGCCGGGACCCTTGGCGCCGAACGGCCCGTCGGGGGCAGGACGCTCCAGCACGGCGATATCGTGCGGGCAGATGTCGCCGGGGCCGGGCATCAGATATTCGACGAAGTCCCGCGGACCATGCACTGGCTCGGGGTAAGCAGGCTCCGTCGTCTCGTAGAGCGCGTGGCTGACGCCCATCCAGGCGCCGCCGACGAGCTGCTGTTCAACGAGGCGCGGATTGAGCGCGCGGCCAAGCTCGTAGGCTGAATCCATCCTGATCATCGCGACTTCGCCGGTCTCGTCGTCGACATCGACCTCGGCGACGAGGCAGGCGTGGGCGTAGCAGGTCGCGGGCGACATCTCGCCCGTTTCCGGATTCACTTCGGAAAGCGGCACCAGGAAGATGCCGCGCCCCGAGATGGTCTTGCCCTGCTTGAATTGCGCGGCGATGGCGACGTCCTTGGTCGAGATCGAGCGATGCGGCGCGCCCTTGACGTGAATGTTGCCGCGGCCGTCGGTCTCGAGATCGGCGGCGTTGACCTCCAGCTCTTCGGCCGCAGCCTCCATCATCACGCCGCGCGCCTCGCGCGCCGCCGCCATCACGGCGTTGCCGACGCGGTGGGTGCCGCGCGAGGCGAACGAGCCCATGCAGTGCGGGCCGGTGTCGGAGTCGGCTGTGTCGACATAGACGTCCTCGACCGGCACGCCCAGCGTCTCCGCGCAGATCTGCCGGGTCACCGATTTCATGCCTTGTCCGAGATCGATGGACGACAGCGCCACGGTGAATTTGCCGCTCGGGTTCGAATGCACCAGCGCCTGGCTGGGGTCGCCGCCGAGATTCATGCCGATCGGGTAGTTGATCGAGGCCATGCCGCGTCCGCGATGCCGGGTCATCTAGCGCCTCCTGGTGCCGAAGACGGAGGAGAAACGGGTGGCGCCGTGTGAAGGCGCAGCCGGCCGCGGCGAGGGCGGCGGAGCAGGAGGCGGCGGTTCGCGCGGAGGTTCGCGGGTCACGGTGGGCGGGAGCCGATCGTAGCTGGTGCGCTGCTGCGCCGGCGCCATTGGTCGTGCGCGGGAAGAGTCCGTCGGGGTCGGCGGAATCACCGCGCGACTTCCGCCGCCGTCCTTGCGTGACGACGCGCGCCTGAATTCGTCACGAAGCGGCCACTTGGCCTTTTCGGCCGCGACCTGGACGCATTCGATCAGCGCCGTGTTCTTGGCCTCGCGCCGGTGCGCCTTCATGTCACCATCGCGATAGGCGTTGAGGATGCGGAATTCCATCGGATCCATGCCAACGAGATTTGCCAGCTTGTCCATTTGGCACTCGATGGCAAAGTCCATCGCGGTGACGCCAAAGCCGCGCATGGCAGTCGCCGGCGTGCGGTTGGTGAAGACGCAATAGACGTCGCCATAGACGTTCGGGATGGTGTAGGGCCCCGGCAGATGCGCGGCGCATTTCACCGCGGCGTAGCTCGACAGGCGCGTATAGGCGCCGCTGTCGAAAAGGGCGCGGATCTTGCGCGCGACGATGCGGCCGTCGCGCATCACGCCGTCCTTGATGTAGATGCGCTCGGCGCCGCGCGGCGGGCCGTACTGCATCTCCTCCTCGCGCCCGAACACGTAGCGCACCGGCTTTCCGGTCAGCATCGCGCCCAGAATCGCGAGCGGCTCGGTCAGCGTGTCGACCTTGCCGCCGAAGCCCCCGCCGACGGTGCCGCCGATGAAATGGAAGGTGTTGGAGGGCACGTCCAGAATTTTTGCGCAGGTGTCGACGGAGAAGAACAGCGCCTGGGTCGAGGTGTACACGACATAGCGGCCGTTGGTGTCCGGCGCGGCGATCGCCCCGTTGGTCTCGGTCGGCGCGTGCTCGATCGGCGACATCTGGTAGCGCTGTTCCAGCACGTGATCGGCGGTCGCCAGCGCCGCATCGGCGTCGCCGAAGCGCAGCCGCTGGTGATCATAGGTCTCGTGATAGGTGAAGGTGTTCTTCGGGTAGGTCTCATTGACGACGGGCGCGCCGGGTTTAAGTGCGTCCTCGACGTCGAACACCGCCGGCAGCGGCTCGTAGTCGATCTTGACCTTGGCGACCGCCTCGAAGGCTTCGCGCTCACTGTCGGCAACGATGGCGACAACAGGTTCGCCCTTGTAGCGGACCTTGTCGACGGCCAGCGATGGCTCGTCGTCCTTGCCGAAATTGATCAGGCTGAGCAGCGTGTTGAGATTCACCGGCACGTCGGTGCCACGGATGATCCGGCGCACGCCGCCGGAGCGCTCGGCCTCCGACGTGTCGATGCGGCGAATTCGTGCATGCGCCTGCGTCGATCGCACGACCTTCAAATGCAGCATGCCTTGCAGTTTGTGGTCGTTGAAGTAGCTGGACGTGCCCGTGACGTGCCCGAGCATATCCTGGCGCTGGGTGCCCCTGCCGATTTCCTTTAAGTTATCGTCGCGCTCGTCGGCGAAGATGTCCTTGCGCAATTCCAGCATGGTCGCGTTCCCTTACGCGCTGGCCCGGCCGCCGGCGGCGGCGAGGATGGCATTGATGATCGGCTCGTAGCCGGTGCAGCGGCAGATGTTGCCGGAGATGGCCTCGATCACCTCGTCGCGGCTCGGCCTTGGATTGCGGTCGAGCAGGGCCTTTGCGGCCATCAGCATGCCCGGCGTGCAATAGCCGCACTGCGCGGCGAAATTGTCGGCAAAGGCGCGCTGGAGTGGGTGCAGATTCGGACCCTGCTTCATACCGTCGAGCGTTTCGATCGAGCGTCCAGCCACGGTCTCCGCCAGCGTCAGGCAGGACAGGTGGAGCTCGCCGTCAACAAGCACGCTGCATGTGCCGCAACCGCCCTGGCCGCAGCCGAATTTCGGCGTCATGTCGCCGATCAGCTCGCGCAGCGCGACCAGCAGGTTGGTACCGCCATCGACGAAGATCGCGACGTCGTGGCCGTTGTGACGAAATTGCAGGGGGATTTTCGACATGGGATCTATTCCTGTCCCGACAGCAGACGGCGCAGATGGACGCCGACGATCTCGCGGCGATACCAGGCGCTGCCGAGCGCGTTGTCGGAGGGCGTTGTTCCCTCGGTGGCAGCGGACGCCGCGGCGGCGATGGTCGCGGCATCGAGCGAGCGTCCCTCCAGCGCACGCTCGGCCGCGCGGGCGCGAATCTGCGTGGGGGCCATCGAGCCGAGCGCGATCCGCGCGCCTGCGATGCGTCCGCCTGAGATCGGCAGGTACGCGGCCAGCGTGATCACCGAGCCGCCCTTCGGCTTGATCCGCGCGATCTTGCGATAGCGGAAGGCCTCGGTGCTGGCAGGCCGGGTGCAGGAGACGGAAAGCACCAATGTGCCGGCCTGCCGGTCGCGCGCCTGCAAGAATGCCTCGATGGGGATGTCGCGCGCCCCGAACCCGCCCGCGACGGCCACGGTGGCATCGAGCGCCAGCAGCGCGACGGTGAAATCGCCATAGGGATTGGGCGCGAACAGATTGCCGCCGACCGTCCCCATATTGCGCACGGCGGGGCCGCCGATCGAACGGGCGGGGCCATGCAGGAAGCCAAGGTCGCGTTCGGCGAGGACGCGCGCGAAGGTGACGCCGGCGCCCAGCGTGATGCGAGGGCCGGAGGCATCGATCCGGGTCAGCGCCTGATCCTGGGCGCGGACCACGGTGGAGATCGACACATCGCCCTCATTCAGCGCCCGCATCACCAGCGTGCCGCCGCCGAGATATCGCGCGGTGCGGTCCGAGGACAGCGCCCCGGCCGCCTCGGTGGCGCTCGCAAACGTCTTCACTGTCACGGCCATCTAGACGGCCTCCTTGAGATGCCGGCGGATCGCTTCGAACCCGGCCTGGTAAATGTCCTCCGCAACCATGTGGGTGATGCGGTCTCTGTCTTCCGGTCTGGTGGTGAAACGCGACTCCCAGTGCCAGAAGGTGCGGTCGCCGTCGGTGACCGGCAACAAGCGAACATGGGCGACGTAGTTGAACATCGGGATCGGGGTGTCGAGCAGACAGTAGCTGAAGCTCTGCTCGAGGTCCGACAGCGCCAGCAATTGCTCGCGTAGCTCGGCGCCGTCCTTGAGCTTGAAGCGCCTGACGCAGCCGATCTTGTCGGAGGAATGCGCGCGCTCGATCGAGGAGGTCGCAACCGCCGGGTGCCAGCGATCATGCCCGTTGAAATCGCGCAGCACCGACCACGCCGCATCGGTCGGCGCGTCGAGGACGGTGCTCTTGACGATATGCGGCACCAGAGTCAGCCTCCAAACACGCGCTTCAGCGCATCGAACCCGCCCTGGAACACGCCGGCGCCGATATGGCCGACGAGATCGGTCTCGCGCTCCGGCGCGCAGTCGAACTCGGCGGTCCACTCCACGAAGGTCTGGTCGCCGTCGGTGACGGGCGTCAGCCGCAAGGTCGCGACGTAGTTCTCGACGCCCATCGGGGATTCCAGGATCGAATAGGTGCAGAACATGTCGTAGTCCGAGAGGCCGAGCAGCTTCTCGCGGATACGGTCGCCGTTGCGTAGGCGGAAGTCCCTGATACATCCGATCTTGTCGGAGGGCTCGCCGCCCTCGATGCGGCTTTCGGCGATCGCGGGGTGCCAGTTCGGCATTCCGTTGAAGTCGCGCACCCGCGCCCAGACGCGGTCGTTGCGCGCGTTGACGACGGTAGAGACGTAGACGCGGGGCATGGTCAGACCTCAGCTCTTCTTGCGCGGACCGCGCTCGGCCGACGGCTCGCCGCCGCCCTCGGCAGCGGGCGGGGATGTGGCCTGCTTCTCGCCGCCGCCTTTGCGCGCGGACTCCTTGATGCCCTGCATGTCGCGGGCTTCTCGGATCAGGCCTGGCATCTTTGCGAGGCTGCCGCCTTCGACCCCGATGTCGGACAGGATGGAGTCGATCAGCGGCGCCTGGACGCGATAGCGCAGCGCCGAGTCGATGACCTCGTCCGTGGCGCTGCGGCCGCCATTGCCGCCATGGCCATTGCCGTTGAGGCCGTCGACCTGGAGGATACGGATGCCCTCGATCTTCTCCATCGGCTTGACGCTCTCGCGCACGATGCCCTCGATGCGGTCGAGCAGCTTGCGGCGGAACAGCGAGTAGCGGGCCTGATCGGTGAGCACGTTCTCGGCCTCGTTGAGCATCCGCTGCGCCTCGGCCTCGACCGCGGCGCGCACCCGCTCCGCTTCGGCGGCGATCCGGGTCTCCTCGGCCTGCTTCTCGGCCAGCAGCACCTCGACCGTCTTGCGGCGCTTTGCGATCTCGCTCTCGCGGGCGGTGATGACGCGCTCGCTCGCTTCCGTGGCTCGCATCCGCGCCTCCTCGGCCATTGCCTTGGCGGCGGACTCCTCCAGCGACTTCTGGTGAATGGCGATCGCCTTCTCCATCAAAACAGTCTCGACCTCCTTCTCGCGGTTGACCTCCAGCTTGCGCAACTCACGCTCGCGGCCGATCCGGGCCTCGTCCAGTCCCCGGTCGGAGGCGATGCGCGCGCGCTCCACTTCCTCGCGGGAGGCGATCTCGGCCTCCTGCAACGACTGGACGCGGGCGACCTCCAACTGTTCGATCGCGCGGCGGCGCTCGAGCCGGGCGGCTTCGAGAGCCTGCTCGCGCGAGACGTCGGTGGTCTCGACCTCCTTGCGGGCGACGATCTCGGCCTGCCGCACCTGGCGGTCGGCGTCGATCCGCTCGGACTTCTTGGCGGAGAGAGCGATGACGCGGTCTTCGTCCGCGAGCTCGATCGCCTTCTTCTGCTCGATGTTGAGCACCTCGCGCTTCTTGGACGAGCTGATGCGCTCCGCTTCAAGCGCCAGATCGACCACGATACGCTGGCGCTCGATGGCGTCGCGCCGCTTCAGTTCGGCGGCTTCCAATATGCCGGTCCGCTCGATTTCCAGTGAGCGTGTATCGCGCTCGGCCTGGATACGCTCGGCCGCCACAGCCTTCTCCTGGGCGATGCGGGCGGCCTCGATGGCCTCGCGGGAGGCAATGTCGGCTTCCTCGACGGCGCGGTTGCGGGCAATCTCCAGCGAGCGGACGCGCTCTTCCTGGGCAATGCGCGAGGCCTCGGTGGTCTCGCGCGCGGCGATGCCGGCGACTTCGAGGGTCTGGTTGCGCTCGATCTCGAGCTGCCGCGTGTTCTGCTCGGCAGCGATGCGCTCGGCAGCGAGCGTCCGCTCGCGGGCGATGCGGGCGGCCTCGACCGCGCGCTGCGCTTCGATCTCGGCCTCCTGGATGGTGCGGACCTGCTGGATCTCCAGGGCACGGGTCCGTTCGTCGGAGGAGATGCGCTCGACATTGACGATCAAGGTCTGGGCGATGCGGGCCTTTTCTGTGGCTTCGCGGGCGGCGATCTCGGCCTCGTCGACGGCGCGGGTGCGCTCGATCTCGCGGCGGCGCGTCTCCTCTTCGTTGGCGATCCGGGCATCGGTCACGACGCGGTCCTGCTGGATACGGGCCTTCTCGATCGCCTCGCGGGCCGCGATCTCGGCTTCCTCGACAGTGCGCATCCGTTCGATCTCGCGCTGGCGGACGTCGCGCTCTGAGGCGATCCGCGTCGTATCGATCGAGCGCTGGTTGGCGATCCGGGTCTTCTCGATCTCCTCGCGTGCCAAGAGCTCCTTTTCCTCGATGGTGCGGGTACGCTCGATTTCCTTCTGCCGGGTCTCGCGCTCCGAGGCGATGCGGGCTTCCGCAATCGCTTGCTCGTTGGCGATCCGGGAGCGCTCGATGGCTTCGCGCGCGGAGATCTGGGCCTGCTCGGCCTGGGTCTCGCGCAGCGCGCGCTCGCGGGCGACCTCGGTGCGCTGAAGCGCGCGGCGCATCTCGATGTCGCGTTCCTGCTCGAGGCGCGCGGTCTCGCTTTCGCGCTCGATCTCGAGTGCCTGCCGCTCGGCTTCGAGATTGCGGGTGCGGATCTTGATCATCGAGTCCTGCTCGATGTCGTTGCGCAGCTTGCGTCTGGCCTCGATGTCCTCCATCAGCCGGGTCAGACCCTCGGCGTCGAAGCGGTTCGAGGGGTTGAAGAATTCGAGGTCAGTCTGGTCGAGATCGGTGATGGCGACGGATTCGAGCTCAAGGCCGTTCTGGGCGAGCGCTTCGGCGGCATTGGTCTTGACGCGCGCGACATAGTCGCCGCGGCGCTCGTGCATTTCCTCCATGGTCATTTCGGAAGCGACCGAGCGAATCGCAGAGATGAACTTGCCGGCCAGCAAGGCGTGCAGCTGCTCCGGCTCCATGGTACGGCGCCCCAAGGTGGCGGCTGCGATCGAGACGGCGTCGCGGGTCGGCTGCACACGGACATAGAAGTCGGCTTCGATGTCGACGCGCATGCGGTCGCGGGTGATCACGGCGTCTTGCCGCGACCGCACGATGCCCATCGGCAGCACGTTCATGTTCACGGGCGTGTAGTCGTGGATGAATGGCAGCACGAAGGCGCCACCGTTGATCACCACGCGCTCGCCGAGGAAGCCGGTGCGGACGAATGAGACCTCCTTGGAGGAGCGGTGGTAGAGCCAGTTGACGATGTAGACGCCGACCACGATCACGATAACAGCGATGATCAGCCAGAGGATGAGCTCGCCGACCAGGATCCCTGACATGTTTCCCTCCCTCAATCTGACAGGCGTCAGCGCGCGCCGATCGCCTTGAATTGACGTACCTGCTCCGTCAACGCCCGCTCCACCGGCAGCCGCTCCATCGAGGAGGCGCCGTAGAAGCCGTGGCAGTAGCGGGTGTTCTTCATGATGAAATCGGCGTCCGCCGGATCCGCGATCGGACCGCCATGAGCCAGCACCAGAATGTCCGGATTGACGCTGAGCGCGGCCGAGGCCCAGGTGTCGATCCGAGCTGGGCAGTCCTTCAGCTTCGGCGCGGTCTGCGCTCCGACCGTGCCGCCGGTGGTGAGCCCGAGATGGCAGACGATGATGTCGGCGCCGGCGATTGCCATCGCGGCGGCTTCCTTCTCGCTGAAGACATAAGGCGTCGTCAGCAGGTCCTTCTCACGTGCCTTGGCGATCATGTCGATCTCCAGCGCATAGGACATGCCGGTCTCTTCGAGATTGGCACGGAAGATTCCGTCGATCAGACCGACGGTCGGAAAGTTCTGCACGCCGGCAAAGCCGAGCGCCTTGAGCTGATCGAGGAACATGTCCATGTCGCGGAACGGATCGGTGCCGTTGACGCCGGCCAGCACCGGCGTCTTGCTGACCACGGGCAGCACCTCGCCGGCCATCTCGACCACGATGGCGTTGGCGTCGCCATAGGGCATCAGCCCCGCGAGCGAGCCGCGGCCCGCCATGCGGTAGCGGCCGGAATTGTAGATCACGATGAGATCGACGCCACCGGCTTCCTCGCACTTGGCCGACAGGCCGGTGCCGGCGCCACCGCCGACGATCGGCTCGCCACGCTTCGCCATCTCGCGAAATCGCCGCAGAAGTGCTGCGCGTTCAAACCGGGCCATCGGTCACCTCGCTCCTCTCCGGCGCGCCCCGGCGCGTCCGAACAGCGTTCGGAACGCGGCTGTGATGGTCGAGGCGAACTCGGGATCGTTGATGTTCTGCTTGACGCGGATGAGCTGGCGGTTGCCGGTCCCACGAACGGTGCGCTCCAGCGCGCGGAACAGGGCGGCATCGGCCTCCTGATCCCAGAACGGCTGGCCCCGGGCATCGAGCGCGGAGACACCGCCCTCCGGCAGGAAGAAGCGCACCGGCCCGTCCATCTGGTTGAGCCGTTCGCCGATCCAGCGGCCCATGCGCTCGTTTTCCTCCGCCGTCGTCCGCATCAAGATCACCTGCGGATTGTGGACGTGGAATTTGCGTCCGCGATAGCGCTCGGGAATGGTGTCGGGCGCGCCGAAGTTGACCATGTCGAGCGCGCCGACCGAGCCGATATAGGGCGCGCGGGTACGGATGATCGCGCCGAAGCGATCCTCAGTTGCCGGAAACACCCCGCCCATCAGAAGGTCGCAGATCTCCGTCGTGGTGAGGTCGATCACGCCAGCGAGCTGGCCGGAATCGACGAGCTTCTCCATCGAACGGCCGCCGACGCCGGTGGCGTGGAAGACGAGACATTCGAAGTCATCCCGCAGATCGGCCTCGATCTTCTGCACCGCCGGTGTGGTGACGCCAAACATGGTGATGCCGACCGACGGCAACCCGGCGCTTGCTGCTCGCTCTGTGGTCTCACGCTGATCCAGCCGTGCCTTGACCATGCCGACGACGGCATTGGCGCCATTCGACAGCACCGCGCGCGAGATCGAGTTGAGGCCCTGCACGTCGGTCACTGAGTACATCATGGTGATATCGGCCGGACCGACATAGGGCGCGACATCGCCTGAGGCAATCGAGGAGACGATCAGCTTGGGCACGCCGACGGGGAGGGCGCGCATGCCGGGGGCGACCAGCGACGCCGCGCCCGAGCCGCCGGCCGAGATCACGCCGGCGATATTGCCTTGTCGCTTGATCCAGTTGGCGAAGGCGTCGGCCATCGCGGTGACGGCAGCACCGCGATCGGGGCTGAACACCGCCGAGCCGCCGCGACCGTGGTTCAGCGCGATCTCCTGGGCCGAGACATCGCAGGTTGCGTGCTTGCCGCTGGTGGAGACGTCGACGAGCCGCGCCCGCAACCCGCTCTCGGCGATGATGTCCCTGATAAAGCGGAGTTCCGTTCCCTTGGTGTCGAGCGTGCCGACGACCAGCACCGCCGGCGGTCCCGACGTCTGCGCCGTCACCGGCTCGCGCTTTCGCCGTGCGGTCTCGTCGAGGCGCGCGACTTGGGTGGAGAGCGTCCGCGCGGCGGCTTCGATACGGCCAATCGGGACGGGCTGGGACCAGCGGGTCGGCGGGGTTGGATTGGAGACGTAGATCCGGATCGGGCCGCTCGTGCGTGCGGGTTGTGGGGCGGGCTTGGTCTCACCGCCCGCGGCGGGCGCATCGATGTCGGGGTCGAGCTCGGCATGCAGTCCGACACCAAGCAGGCGCTGCTGGAGCTCGCGGTCGGCGGACAGGCGCACCGAGTCGATGATCCGGTTGATGCGGCCATTGACCATGATCGCGACGTTGCGCGAAATCGCGGTGGCGACGCCGATGTTCTGCTCGATCACGAGGACGGACATGTCGCCGTCCTCGCCAAGCTGCAGCAGCATTTCCTCGACCTGGGCGACGATGACGGGCGCGAGGCCCTCGGTCGGCTCGTCCATGATCAGCAGCTGCGGATTGGTCAAAAGCGCCCGCGAGATCGCGAGCATCTGCTGCTCGCCGCCGGATAGCTGGCCGCCGCCATGATCCCGGCGTTCGGCGAGCCGCGGGAAAGTGTCGTAGATGCGCTCGACGGTCCAGGCGCCGGAGCGCATGCCACCGGCAAGGCGAAGATGCTCGTCGACGCTGAGCGAGCGCCAGAGCCGGCGGCCTTGCGGCACATAGCCGATGCCGAGCCGCGCGATGTGTGCCGGCGGCCGCCGCGTGATGTCTTCAGCGCGGACGCGGATCGAGCCACCGCTCACCGGCACCAGGCCCATGATCGCCTTGCACAGCGTTGTCTTGCCCATGCCGTTGCGGCCGACCACGGAGAACACGCCGGCGTCCAGCGAGAGGTCGACCCCCTGCAGCGCGTGCGAGTGGCCGTAATAGACGTCGAGGCCGCGGACCTCGAGGGCGGCGGCGCGGCGGGCCTCATTCATGGCCGCCTCCGAGATAAAGCTCCTGCACCTCGGGGTCGGACTGGATCTCTTCCGGCAGACCTTCCTTGAAGATGCGGCCGTTGTGCATCATCGTCACGCTTTCGACGACGCGCAGCGCCACGTCCATGTCGTGCTCGATGATGATGTAGCCGATATGAGCCGGCAGCGAGGTCAGGATCTCCACCAGCTCGGCGCGCTCGGTCGGCGACAGGCCGGCGGCCGGCTCGTCGAACAGCACGAAGCGCGGCGCGCCGGCGAGCGCCAGCGCGATCTCGAGCTGGCGCTGCTGGCCATGTGCGAGTTCAGCGACGCGCTGGTCCTTCACGGCTGCCAGGTGCACGGCTTGGACCAGTCCGTCGGCCGCGTGCATCAGCGCGTCGTTCTGCCCCGGACGCAGGAACGAGAACCGGCCGCGCGAGACGCCGCGGCAGGCGAGATAGACATTGTCCTGCACGGTGAGGCCGGGAAACAGCGCAGAGATCTGATAGGTTCGTCTGAGGCCGCGGCGGATGCGCTCATAGGGCGGGTAGTGCGTGACGTCTTCGCCGAAGAAGCGGATTGTGCCGGAGGAGGGCGGGAAGTCGCCGGTGATGCAGTTGAACAGCGTGGTCTTGCCGGCGCCATTCGAGCCGAGCACGGCGCGCCGCTCGCCGGGACGCACGGTGATGGTGACGTCGGTCAGCGCCGCCAGAGCCCCGAACAGCCGGGTGACGCCGCGCAGCTCGAGTGCTGAACCTGATCCGACGACGGAAAGGCGTTGCGCAACGCTATCCATGACCGCCCCTTCCGCTCGGGCGATCCGTCTGAGGACGCTGGCTCTGCCGCCAGCGCTGCCACAGGCCGATCACGCCGTCCGACGACCAGAACACGATGGCGAGGAAGCCGAGCCCGATCAGCAGCCGGAAGCGGTTGCCGTCGAGCCCGATCTTGACCAGGAAGTCGAGCGCAAACGTGCGCAGGAGGACGAACACCAGTGCGCCGATATAGGGGCCGATCGGGCGCGTAATGCCGCCGACGACGGCGATGATGAGGATGTCGATGCAGGCGCCGACACTCACCGAGCCCGGCGAGATCTGGCGATAATTCCACACTTGCAGCACGCCGGCGAGACCCGCAATGAAGGAGGCGAGGGCGTAAGCCGCGACACGGTGGGCATTGACGTTGAAGCCGAGCGCGGCCATGCGGCGCGGATTGTCACGCACGCCCTGGAGCGCGAGGCCAAACGGCGCGCGGGAGACGTAGTCGACGGCGAAATAGCAAAGCGCGGCGACCGCGAGCACGAGATAGTAGAACGGAATGTCCGCCCGCCAGTTGACGCCCCAGAAATGCGGCGTCGCGACGTTGTTGATGCCGGTGTGACCGTTGAAGATCGCCCAGTTCTGGTTGGTGAAGTAATAGAATGCCGCCCCAATCGCGAGCGTGATCATGATGGTGTAGATGCCTTCGGTGCGCACCGCGAGCGCGCCGCCCAGCGTGCCGAAGACCGTTGCGAGCGTCAGCGCCATCGGCACGGCCAGCCACCAGGGCCAACCCAGGCTGATATTGGCGTTGTCGCTGGTTCCGAACACCGCGACCATGTAGGCACAGAAGCCCGCGATGGTGAGCTGCATCAGGCTGACCATGCCGCCATAGCCGGCCAGCAACATCAGGCTGAGCGCGATGGTGCCGAGGATCAGCGTGGTCGCAAAGATCTCGATCAGGAAGAAGCCGTTGGCGATCAGCGGCATGATCAGGAGGATGGCGGCCACGATCCAGGCCGCGGGATTGTTGACGTCGGGCCAGCCACGCACGGATGGGCGATGTGCCGCGGTGGCGGGCTTGTGAACCTGAATGCGGGCATCGTGGGTGACGGACATGTCAGCGCCTCGCCAGCAGGCCCTGCGGCCGAAGCGCCAGCACCAGCACCATGATCAGGAAGGTCACGACGATGGCGTAGGTCGGGATGTAGACCGAGCCGAGCTGCTCGGCGAGGCCGATGATGAGCGCGCCGAGCGCCGCCCCCGGAATTGAGCCCATGCCCCCGACGATCACGACCACGAGGGATGCGAGCAGGAAGCGGATGTCCTCGCCGGGCGAGAGCGACTGGAAGGTGCCCCCCACGACGCCCGCGATACCGGCAAGGCCGGCGCCGAGCGCGAAGACCAGCACGAAAACGATCTGGATGCGCACGCCGGTTGCGGCCAGGATGTCGCGGTCGTCGACGCCGGCGCGGATGATCATGCCGATCCGGGTGCGGTTGAGCGCCAGCCACATCGCGATGCCGATGATGACGGAAGCCAGGAAGATGACGAGCCGCACCAGCGGGTAGCGCAAATAGACCGGCTCGCCCGAGGATTTCACGGCGGTGATGAGCGGCAGCTCGATCGGGCCGATCAGCCAGGTCGGCGTCTGGATCTGGTAGAAGTCGCCACCACAGGCCCACAGCATGAGATCGGCGAACACGATTGAGAGCCCGATCGTCACCATGGTCTGGCGCAGATCCTGTCCCTCCATGCGGCGGAAGACCAGCACCTGGAGCAGGACGCCGACCAGCGCCGTCAGGACAAAGGCGACGATGAAGGAGAGGATCCAGGATCCGGTCGAGGCGCTGATGGCGTAGCCGACATAGCCGCCGAACAGATAGAGCGAGCCGTGCGCGAGATTGACGTTGCGCATCAGGCCGAAGATCAGCGTGAAGCCGCTGGCGACGAGGAAATAGAGACCGCCGAGCGTGATGCCGTTGAACAGGGCGTTAAGAAACACCCGCTTGCGACCGATGGCTTCTTCGAGGCCGGGCGGCCACACCGCGAAGATCAACCAAAGCGCCAATGCGATCGCAATGATGACGACAAGTGCCCAGGCGGGATGACGCTCCACAAAGCGGGTCATGGCGTCACCTCGCTCCGCTTGCGACGGTCGCCATCACACCTCGGATCCAGGTCAGACAGCCCCGTACAGGCTGCGTACCTCGCCATGGATTTGCGTCCTCCCGGGACTGAAGCGATCCTCTTGCCGGAATCGCGTTCCACCCATCCTAGTGGGACGGCGCGGGAGGCACTTGATCGTGAGTATCTTTTCGCGCGCCCGTCAGCCGCGCAAAACCTTGGCCGCGCGACGATAATCGGTTGGCGCCATGCCGACATTGGCCGCAAAGAAGCGGGTGAAGCCGCTCTGCGAGGAGAAGCCGAGATCGAAGCCGATGTCGGCGATCGGCGCTTCGCTCGCCACCAGCGCCTCCAGCGCCTGCTCCATCATCAGCGTGTTGAGATAGAGGTGAGGGGTAACGCCGGTCTGGGTGCGGAACAGCCGGTAAAAATGCGGTCGCGACAACCCGGATTCGCGTGCGATGGTGTCGAGCTCGATTTCAGCGCCAGGGCTCTCCGACATCATCTTGATGCACTTGCGCACGCGAAAATCGGTAACGGAGCCGTTGGCGCGTGGATCGCGCGAAAGTTCGGCCTGCTGCCAGCTTTCGTCGTAGCAGACGTCGATCAATCGCCGCAGCTCGCCGTCGAGACTGTTCAGCGAGGGTGCGCCGCACACAAGGGCGGCGGCATGTCTGATGTGCTTGTCCAGAGCGACCGATCGCCTGAATTGAGTGCGCCCGAAGCGCAGGCGTTCGGCGCCCGGCGTATCGGGGGCGAACCACTCCGGATTGACATAGAGGACGAAGAAAACGGCGCCCACGTCAAGGTCTGACGGCAGGAAATTATGCGGCTCCCACGGATTGACCGCGACAACGGAACCTTCAGCCAGTTCGTAACGTCCATCGTTGACATCGATGCATGCGGCACGCCCGCCGACATGGAAGATCAAATGACCTTCGCGATGCGCGTGGATGTTGAAAGGGCGGTTCAATTGATAGACCGTCGCCCGGCCGAAGCGGCCGTGGAAGACGGCGAGCGCCCGGCTCATGCCTTCCCCTCCCTGAAGCTTTTATCTTTTTTACAGCCTTCAACAACCTGGGAGAGAATGCAAGAGCGCGCGATGTCGGCGCTTTGCAAATCTCTCCCATCAGTCACAGTGTCGCAATACGATTACGTCAATACTTCTTACATTCTGGCACCGTACGGCTCGGCAAACCGATCTTGGCGAACACTGCAGGGTCGTAGCCCAGTGTCTGGTTGACGTTCGGGATCACCTTCACGACCTTCGAGAACAATGCGCCCTTCCCGTCGTCGACGACCTCGGTGACGAAGTTGGTGCCGATGGCCTGGCGGTTCGCGTCGAGCTTGATCTTGCCGTTGGGCGCGTCGAGCTCGATCTTGGCGAGGGCTTCCTTGTACTTCGCCTGATTGTTCGACAGGTCGCCATTGACCTGACGCAGCGCCAGGATCAGCGCCATGGTCGAGCCGTAATAGTTGGTGGCGAGCAGCGATGGGCTGGGGAAGCGCTTGTTGGGCGGGAAGGCGTCCTGATAGTCCTTCACGAACTTCTGCCAACCTGGATCTTCCCAGGTATCGGCCTGGCCGCTCGCGGCCAGCGTGCCGACCAGCGCGTTCTTGGCGTTGCCCTTGGACGACAGGATGGTCTGGTCGATCATGATCGAGCCGCCCATCAGATGCGCCTTGCCGCCGGCCTGCTGGTACTGGTTGAGGAAGTTGACGGCGTCAGCGCCGCCCAGCCCGAGATAGATGGCATCGACGTCATCAGGCAGCGCTGCAATCACCGAGGCAAAGTCCTTGGTGCCGAGCGGCACCCATTGCCGGTTGGTCACCTGTCCGCCGGCACCGCAAAACTCGAGCACGAGGCCGAACACCTGGGTGTAGATGAAGGAGTAGTCCTCGCCGACGGTTGCGATCTTGCGATAGCCCTTGGTGTCATAGGCATATTTGCCGAGACCCACCTGCCACTGCGCACCGTCCATGTTGTAGCGGAAGAAGTTCGGAGCCGGATCGACATAGGTCGTCTCCTGGGCGCCGGAGGCCGCATTGATGAACGTCAGCTCCGGATGGGTCTTTGCAAAGTTCTTGACCGCGATGCCTTCGTCGCCCGAGAGCGGCGAAAGCAAGATCTGCACCTTGTCCTGCTCGATCAGCTTTCGCACGGCACGGACCGCGGAGTCCGGTGTCGCGTCGGTCGAGGCGATGACGAATTCGAGCTCCTTGTCGCCGACCTTCTTGCCGAGCACGTTGAGTGCCGTCTGGAAGCCGCGGATGCCATCCTCGCCGAGCACGGTGTAAGTGCCTTCGAGCGTCGCGGTGACGCCGACCTTGATCTTCTCCTGCGCGAAGGCGGTACCCGACAACAACAGGCTGCTCAACGCGATCAGTCCTAGACTGCTTTTCAACATTGCTCTCCTCCCTGGGGCGTTCTTGTCGCTGTTTTTCACCGCTCCCGGCGCGTCCGCCGCGCGGTGCGGCGTCCTGGCGAGGCGACGGTTCTTCGACCGGTTTCTTGGGATGAAGGCTAACCGAACTCGGATGCAGCGCACGCTTTGGAGCCCCGCGCGGCTTAACGGGCAGTCTCATTTTGAATGGTGCGTTGCAAATCATCCCGCGGTGCAATCGCTCGCCGATCCGACGATGCCACCAAGTCGCGCGGCTCCACGAGCGCGGTGCAGCAGGGGGCGGTCCGTCGCGCGCAAATGTTCGTTTCGGGAGCAGAGTAAACGATTGAAATTGGACGACTATGCGCGTCCTGCGACACTATCAGGAATCCTGCAGGAACTATCCGGGAGAGCTGCAATTGTCATGCCGGAAGGGATTTGGAGGAGAACTGAAATGAGCCAACTGATCTATTTGATCGGCCTGATCGTCGTGATCATGGCCATCTTGTCGTTTTTCGGATTGCGCTGAGGGCATCGACCATGACGATCGAAGCCCCCACACTCGTCGAGGACGAAGCGCTGACGATCCCCGAACAAGGGCGATATATCCAATGGACCCCTGTTGTCGCCGGGGCTTTCGCTGCGACGGCATTCGGCTTCATTCTGGTGACCTTTGGCGTCACGATCGGCCTGGGCGTCAGTTCGGCCTCGCCGACATGGCGAGACGCGTCTGCCGCGCTCTCGCTGCTGTCAGGACTTTATCTGATCCTACAAGCGATCGTCAGTTTCGGCCTCGGCGGCTACATCGCAGGGCGCGTTCGCCGTGGCGTAGTTGCAACGAACGCCACGGAACGGGAAGCGCGCGACGGGCTGCACGGGCTTACGGCATGGGCGCTTGCAGTCCTGCTGGGCGCGACGCTGGCCGGTATCGTGAGCGCTGCCACGGTCAACCGCCTGTCTTCGTCGGCGACTTTGGGCAACAGGACTGCTGCCGAGCCGCTGCTGAGCTACGAACTCGATCGGCTGTTCCGGGCGCCGCGGCGAGCGGGAAATGCCGATATGACCGGCGAGCGCGCCGAGGCTGGTCGGATCCTCATGACATCGTCGAGCCATAGCGGTGTCGCTGCGGACGACCGAACCTATCTGGTGCAGCAGGTCCAGGCGCTGACCGGATTGCCGGCCGGTGATTCCGAACGGCGCGTCGATCAGGCGATTGCGAACGCGAAAACAGCGATCGGTCACGCGCGTCGCAGCACGGTCATTCTCGCGTTCTCATTGGCTGCTGCCACGCTGCTCGGCGCCATCAGCGCGTGGGCCGCGGCCGTCGCCGGTGGGCGACACCGGGATGGCGAGCCGCTCCCGGCGTGGATGGCATTTGCCGATCGCTTCGAGCCAAGGAAAACGGCGGTGCCTTAGCTCAAAGCCGCCGTTGCGCTGCAGCTGACCCGATGACGTATCGCTATTGGTCGTGAATTCCGCCGAAATGGCTGAAGACCTCGAAG
Source organism: Bradyrhizobium sp. Gha (assembly GCF_900113735.1). Lineage (GTDB taxonomy): Bacteria > Pseudomonadota > Alphaproteobacteria > Rhizobiales > Xanthobacteraceae > Bradyrhizobium. The sequence goes on along the minus strand of NZ_FOQM01000001.1, from coordinate 405,941 downwards.
TCTGGCCCGCGTGCGATCCCGATCAGCGTGATGCCGCTGGCCGCGGCCGTGCGTATGGCAAGCGCCGTTGGCGCCGAAACCGCAACGATGAAGCCAGCGCCGATCGCGGCCGTCTTCTGGACCATCTCGACGGAGATCCGGCTCGTCAGGATGACGGCCCCTGAATGCCCCGGTATTCCCGCTGCGGCGAGGGCGCCGGCGAGCTTGTCGAGTGCATTATGGCGGCCGACGTCTTCGCGGACGATCATCTCGTCGGCGTCAGGCTGAAAAAATCCAGCGGCATGGGTCGCGCGGGTCGCCTTGCCCAGGATCTGTGATGCGGCGAGGGTTTCGACCGAGCGACGAATGTGTTGCGGCGTGAGATCGATATGCCGCTCGAGGCGCCGAACCTTCGCGCTGACTTCGCGCAAGCTCTCAATGCCGCACAGGCCGCAGCCGGTCGGCCCGATCAACCGCCGCCGCCGCTCTTTCAGCTGTCGTCCAGCCCTCGGCCGCAGCCATAGACGCAGCTCGATTCCGTCGGGGCCGGGAACGACCGTGAGTTCGTTGATCTCTCCCAAATCCTCGATGATCCCCTCGGTCAGGCTGAAGCCGATTGCGAAGTCGGCGAGATCGGCAGGCGTCGCCATCAGCACCGCGACGGTCGTGCCGTCGTAGACCAGTGCGATCGGGCTCTCCTCGGCGACCGAGCGGTGGCCGAGGATGTGGCCTGATGTGAGCCGAAGCATGTTGACGGAAGATGGGGAGGCGGGCAGGCGATCGCGCCTGCCGATTTGCGAGCCGTACATGATGTTCATCCTAGCGACGGTCTATCGACGCGCGGTCCGCGCCATGGTTCCGAAGGCTTAGGAACCAGCGATCGCTTGTCATGTTCTGCGAAAGGGGCTTGCAGCTGAAGGGCCCGGCATGCGGCAGAAAGCAAAAATCGAGACTTACGATGCTCCGGCCGGCGGCTGGGGATCGGTCAACGCAGTCGTTCACATTCTCACGCAGGAAGAAGTCGCGATCCTCGGCAGCGAGATCCTGATGAAGCAGAACAAGCCCGGCGGCTTCATGTGCGTGAGCTGTTCCTGGGCCAAACCCGCAAACCCGCATCCATTCGAATTCTGCGAGAACGGCGCCAAGGCCACCGCGTGGGAAGTCACAGGCAAGACGGTCACGCCGGAATTCTTCGCCCAGCATACACTGTCCGAGCTACGAACCTGGTCCGATCATCGATTGGAAGAGCAGGGGCGGCTGACCCATCCGATGCGCTACGATTCCGGCAGCGACAAATACGTCGCGGTAGAGTGGAGCGAAGCGTTTCGCGACATCGGCGCCGAGTTGAACAAGCTCGATCCGCATTCCGTCGTCATGTACACGTCCGGCCGGGCCTCGCTGGAGGCCAGCTACATGTACCAGCTGTTCGGCCGGATGTACGGCACCAATAATTTCCCCGATAGCTCCAACATGTGCCACGAGACGACGTCCGTGGCGTTGCCGCAGGTGATCGGGGTGCCGGTCGGCACCGTGCACCTGAAGGATTTCGACCACACCGACTGCATATTCTTCTTCGGACACAACACCACGACGAATGCACCGCGGATGCTGCATCCGCTCCAGGAGGCAGTCCAGCGCGGCGTCCCGATCGTGACCTTCAATCCGCTCCGCGAGCGCGGACTGGAGCGGTTCGTCAATCCGCAAAACCCGGTTCAGATGATCGCGGGAGGCACACGTATCAGCTCGCAGTATCATCAGGTCCGCGTCGGCGGTGACGCCGCGGCGATATCTGGGATTTGCAAATGGGTGATCGAGGCGGACGACCGCGCCATCAAGTACGGTGAGCCGCGCGTGGTCGACGTCGATTTCATCGAGCAGCACACCTCCGGCTTCGACGAATTCGCCACGTTCTGCCGCGGCCAGGACTGGAACGACATCGAGCGGGCGTCGGGCCTCACGCGGTCGGCCATGCTCGAAGCCGCGAACGTCTATATGAAGGCCAACGCCGTGATCGCCAATTACGGCATGGGCGTCACGCAGCACAAGCACGGCGTCGAGACCACCAAGATGATCGTGAATCTGCTGCTGCTGCGGGGAAACATCGGCAAGCCGGGAGCCGGCATCTCGCCGATCCGCGGCCATTCCAATGTCCAGGGCCAGCGGACGGTCGGCATTTCAGAGAAGACGAAGCTCGTCCCGCTCGACAAGCTCGCGGAGCTCTACGGGTTCGAGCCGCCACGATGGGACGGTCTGTCGACGGTGGATGCCTGCGAGGGCATTTTGAAGGGCGATGTCCGTGGCTTTGTCAGCCTGGGCGGCAATTTCGTGCGCGCAATTCCTGACCGCTCTTTGATGGAGCCGGCTTGGTCGGGCCTGCGGCTGTCGGTGCAGATCGCGACGAAGCTCAATCGCAGCCACATCGTGCCCGGCGAGGTGACCTATCTGCTGCCGTGCCTCGGCCGGATCGAGATCGATGAGCAGGCCAGCGGCGCCCAGGCCGTGTCGATGGAGGATTCCACCGCCTGCATTCACGGCTCACGGGGCCAGCGCAAGCCCGTGACCGAGCACGCCCTGTCCGAGCCGGCGATCATCGCCGGTCTCGCCAAGGCAACCCTCAAGCCGAATCCCGAGATCGACTGGGACGCCTGGATCGCCGATTATTCGCGCATAAGGGACGCGATCGAACGAACCTATCCCGACCAATTCAAGGATTTCAACCAGCGCATGTTCGAGCCCGGCGGCTTTCCGCGGCCGCTGGCGGCGCGCGAACGCAAATGGAAGACGCCGAACGGCAAAGCCAATTTCACCGTTCCCAAGGCGGCATTCGCGCCCCCGGGAGAAAACGACGGCGTCTATGAACTGATGACGATGCGCGCCGACGGACAGTTCAACACGACGATCTACACCGAGGACGACCGCTTCCGCGGGATCCAGGGCAGCCGTTACGTCGTGCTGATGAATCCTGCGGACATGGAGGCGGATGGACTGAAGGCGGGCGACACCGTCACGCTGGTCACGGAGGCCAATGACGGTGTGGAGCGCAGTTTGAGCGAACTCCAGGTCGTGCCCTACGACATCCCGCGCCGGAGTCTTGCCGGCTACTATCCCGAATGCAACGAGCTGATCCCGCTGTGGCATTATGCGGAGGGCAGCAAGGTGCCGGCCGCAAAATCCGTTCCGGTGCGACTTTTCAAGGACATCGTGCCCGAGATCATCGAGGGCGGAGAGATGCCGATCTCGGCGACGTAACCGGGACCGGAACGTGTTCGCAACATCACGAAACAGGGTTCAAATGAAATCGAAGACGTTCAACGACGGCGCCGAACGAACCTTTGTCCTGATTCTGGACCAGGGCGAGGAGGCCTTCAAATCGATCACGGAATTCGCCGATCGCGAGAAGATCACGGGCGCCTCAATATCGGCGATCGGGGCATTCTCGCAGGCGAAAGTCGGCTGGTTCGATTTCGCGGCCAAGACATACAAGCCGATCGAGGTTCGCGAGCAATGCGAGGTGCTGAGCCTGCTGGGCGATGTCGCTCAAGGCGATGACGGCAAGGCCAACGTGCACCTTCACGCCGTGCTCGGCCTGCAGGACGGCACGGTGCGCGGAGGCCATTTGCTGTCGGGATCGGTGCAGCCAACACTGGAGGTGACGATCACTGAGGCTGTGGTTCATCTCCGCCGCAAGAAGCGACAGGACCTTGGGATTGCGCTGATCAGCATCTAGTCCGGAACCAGCATGTACGCGCTGTTTGAAGGCGAAAGACAGATTGGAGATCCGTTCGCCACGGAGAAGGAGGTCTGGGAGGCTGCCTTGATCGAGGGGCTTGTCACGGATGTTCCGGTGGCGGATGAAGAGGGCGGTCGCCTCGTGCCGGCCGGCTATCACGTTCGGCCCGTCCACAAGGGGGCTCGGCCCCGGCGCGGATGAGATACGGCCCCCGCTCGGGCAAATAGGAACATTCAAATCCGGCTTACGTTGGCTGCACGGGCTTGATGGATGTCCCATGCAGCGCAGAACCTTTCTTGCACTCGCGGCCTGGCTCGTCGGCACGACGTCCCTGACGCGCGCGACCGTGATCCACAATCACGTGCCATGGTCGCCCCATCCGAACTCGCCGCCGGAGATCGAGCGGCTGGGTCCTTGGCAGTTCTTCACTCTCGATGAAGCCCGCGCGATGGAAGCGATCGTCGATCGCATCATTCCGCCCGATGCGGAAACGCCCGGCGGCAAGATCGCGGGCTGCGCCGTCTTCATCGATCGCCAGCTCAAGGGGCCGTATGGCTCCAACCAGGGGCTTTACACGCTTGGGCCTCACACCAAAGGCACCAAGCAGCAAGGCCCCCAATCGGCGCTGACCCACGCCGAGCTCTATCGCACGGCGCTGGCCGCGCTCGACAAGCATTGCAAGTCAACGCAGGGCGGAAAGTCCTTCGCAGAGCTCGATGCCGCCGCGCAGGACGACGTGCTGCGCAAGATCGAGTCAGGCGAGGTCAAGTTCGACAGGGTGGACGCTCAGGGCTTCTTCTCGGCTCTGCTGAAGGACGTCCCGGAAGGTTTCTTTTCCGATCCGATCCACGGCGGCAATAACGACATGGTCGGCTGGAAGATGATCGGCTTTCCCGGCATCCGCTACGATTATCGCGACTGGGTCAATCGTCACAACGAGCGCTACCCCTATCCGCCCGTCAGCATCGCCGGGCGGGCCGACTGGACCCCTGCAAAATCGTGAGCGCCGCACATGGCTCGTAAGCTCCCGCGCAAGGACGTTGTCATCATCGGGCTCGGATGGACCGGTTCGATCATGGCCTATGAGCTTGCCGATGCCGGGCTCGACGTGATCGCGATCGAGCGGGGTCCCTGGCGCAACACGGCGACCGACTATCCGCCGGGCTACGCGGCCGACGAATTGCGTTATCGCATTCGTCATGAGCTGTTCCTGAGCCCAAGCCAGACGACCTTCACTTTCCGCAACAAGATGAGCGAGGCGGCGCTGCCGATCCGGAGCTGGGGCGCGTTCATGCCGCCGAACGGCGTCGGCGGCGGCGGCGTGCACTGGAATGCGGAGACATGGCGCTTCCTGCCGTCGGATTTCGTGCTGAAGACGCATTTGACCGAGCGCTATGGCGCCGGCTTTCTGCCTGACGACATGACCATCCAGGATTGGGGCGTGACCTATGATGAGCTCGAGCCGCACTACGACCGGTTCGAATATCTCTGCGGCACGTCCGGCCAGGCCGGCAACATCAAGGGCAAGATCATGGAGGGTGGCAATCCCTTCGAAGGGCCGCGCTCGCGCGCCTATCCCAACCCGCCGCAGGACCAGCCGTTCGGCCATACGCTGTTCGGCAAGGCGGCGCGCGAACTCGGCTACAAGCCGTTTCCGCAGCCCTCCGGCAACATGTCGCGGCCGTACCAAAATCCTCTCGGCATTCGCCTCGGGCCATGCACCTATTGCGGCTTCTGCGAATGGTTCGGCTGCGGCAACTACTCGAAGGCCTCGCCGCAGACAACGGTGCTGCCCGCGCTGGTGCGCAAACCCAACTTCACGGCCCGTGACAACAGCGAGGTCACGCGGATCAACGTCGACAGCTCCGGCAAGCGGGCCACCGGGGTGACCCTCGTCGATGCCTCGGGTGATGAATGGGAGCAGCCGGCTGATCTCGTCGTGCTCTCGGCCTACACGATTTTCAACGTCCAGCTCCTGCTGCTGTCGGGCATCGGCAAGGCCTATGATCCCGCGGCCAATACCGGCGTGATCGGCCGCAATTTCACTCACCAGACCATCTCTGACGTCGTCAGCTTCTTCGATCCGGCAAAATTCGTCTTCAACCCGTTCATCGCTTCCGGCGCGATCGGAATGTGCATCGACGAGTTCAATGGCGACAATTTCGATCACGGTCCACATGGTTTCGTCGGCGGCGGCTACATGGGGAATGTGCAGACCAACGGTCGGCCGATCGAGACCACGCCCGTGCCGCCGGGAACGCCGCTGTGGGGCGCCGAGTGGAAGAAGGCCGTCAAGGAAAACTATCAGAGCGCGATCAAGCCGGGGACTGGCGTGCACGGCAGCATGTACAGCTACCGCGACGTCTATGTCGATCTCGACCCCACCTACAAGGACCGCTTCAACCGGCCGCTCGCGCGGATCACGATGGATTTCCACGACAACGAGATCAAGCAGAACAAATTCCTGACGGACAAGTTCGCCGAGATCTTTCAAGCCATGGGCGCAAGGCAGGTCCACAAGGAATATCGCAAGGCGCCCTACGACATTACCAAATACCAGACGACGCATCTTTGTGGCGGAGCGATCATGGGAACAGATCCCAGCACCAGCGCACTCAACCGCTACCTCCAGAGCTGGGACGTGCCGAACCTGTTCGTGACAGGCGCGAGCGCATTTCCGCAAAACGCCGGCTACAATCCGACCGGAACGGTTGCGGCGCTCGCCTATTGGGCGGCCGATGCGATCCGCTCGAAATATCTCAACAACCCGGGGCAGCTGATCAATGCGTAGAGCTGCACAACTCGCCTTGGTGACGCTGACGTTTGCTGCCGGCGTCGGTGAGGCCACGAGTGCGGGTCTGCAGGATTTTGCCGCCGTCGAGCGCGGACGTTATCTGGCTGCCGCCGGCGATTGCGGGAGCTGCCACACGGTTCCGGGCAGCGACCATCCTCTGAGCGGCGGCCGGCCCATCGAAACGCCCTTCGGCGTGCTGGTCGCCCCCAATATCACGCCTGATCGGGAGACCGGGATCGGCGCGTGGAGCGACGAGGAGTTCGACGCGGCCGTGCGGAAGGGAATGCGCCGCGACGGCAAGCGGCTCTACCCGGCCATGCCATATCCCTATTTCGCGCGGATGACACGGGAGGACGTCAAGGACATCCGCGCCTACCTCGATACGGTCGAGCCAGTCCACAATCCCGTCACCGTCAACCATCTGCCGTTCCCGCTGAACCAGCGGATGGCCATGATGGTGTGGGACAAGCTGTATTTCACGCCGGGCGAGTTCTGGGAGCGGGCGGACAAGTCGAAGCAGTGGAATCGCGGCGCTTATCTCGTCGAAGGCCCCGGCCATTGCGGCGCCTGTCATACGCCGAAGACGGCTTTGGGCGGCGACAAATCCGGCAAGCGGCTTCAGGGCTACACGCTGCAGGGATGGGTCGCACCCGACATCACCAGCGGGCAGGGACCGCTTGCCGATTGGTCGATCGACGATCTCGCGCAATATCTCAAGACCGGGCACAACCGGTTTGCGGCCGCAGCCGGCTTGATGGGCGAAGTGGTCGAGCTCTCGACGTCCAAGCTCAGCGACGACGATACCACGGCGATCGCCACCTATCTGAAAGACGTGTCGGGGCCGAAGCCTGCGGCCGACAGTTCCGCCGATGCCCACGTGCTGGCCGCGGGCGGTGCGATCTATCAGGATCTCTGCTCGGCCTGCCACAAATCGGACGGGACGGGGGTTCCCAATCTCATTCCGAACCTCACCCACGCCGCGACCGTCAACACGGGAGATCCGACGACGGTGCTGCGCGTGATCCTGCAGGGCGCACAGAGCGTGGCGACGGACAAGGAGCCGACAGGTCCCGCCATGCCTGCCTTCGGTTGGCAATTGAGCGACGCGCAGGTCGCGGCGGTGGCCACCTATGTCCGCAATCATTGGGGCAAGGCGCCGCCGGTCAGCGAGGACGAGGCGAAGAAGGAGCGTGCGAAGCTCGATGCCAGGACCAACTGATCGTCAGGTTCGGGTCAGGAAATCCATCGAACCAAGGTAGAGCAGGATTCCGAGCCAAAACAGTCCGGCGCCGGCAAAGACGAGCGTGAGACCGCGCCGATGCCACAGCTCCATGAAGATAGTTGCGACGAGTCCTGCCTTGATGGTGCCGATCGTGAGGGCCACGACGGCATTGCCGGCTCCCAGCGGCACATAAGCGAGGGTGACGGTCAGCGCCAGCAAGGCTAGCAAACCAAGCCATGCTCCGATCAGGGCAAGCGGTGGCCGCCAGTCCGTCATGATGCCGACCTCCCGGGCAGATAGATCAGCGCGAACAGGAAGATCCAGGCAACGTCGACGAAATGCCAGTACAGCGCGGCGCTGTGCAGGGCGGCGTGATGGCGTGTCGTCGGCGCCTTCCGGCAAAGGGTTGCAAGCGTGATCAAGAGGCAGATCCCGATCAGCATATGCAGGGCGTGGATCGCGGTCGCGATGAAGTAGAAGATGAAGAACAGCTGCACGCCATTGGCCAGTGGTCCGGCGAAGAGGAAATCGATTCCGGGGACGAGATGCTCGTCATATTCCTTGCTGTACTCGATCCCCTTGAGCACGATGAAGAGCAGGCCAAGGCAGGCCGCGCCAATGAGCAGCCACGTGACGATCCTGATCGTGGCAGGCGAGAAGATCTCAATGGCCCATGCCACGAGAAAGCTCGATGTCAGCAGGACGGCCGTGTTGGCTGTTCCGATCACGATCTCGGTGTGCCGGCTGCCCTCGGCGAAACCTTGCGGAAATGCATGCCGGTAGACGAAATAGGCGAGGATCAGCCCGCCAAACAGAAGAACTTCGGTCGCGATGAACACCCACATGCCGAGTTCGGCCGTGTGATCGCGGTGAGGTATCGAAGCGTATTGCGGAGCAACGGCGGAGCTATCAGGCATTCTGCGGCTCCGCCTGGAAGGCCTCGTTGTACTGATACGGGTCGCGCGTGACCACGGGCTGCGTCGTAAAGTTGTGTTCGGGCGGCGGCGAAGAGGTTTGCCATTCCAATCCGGGCGCGTCCCAGGGGTTTGCCGGCGCGCGTTTGCCAAAGAAGGCGGAATAGCCGAGGTAGAACAGCGGCATCAGGTAGGCGACGGCCAGGATTGTGGCGCCTCCGGAGGACAGCACGTTCCAGACCTGGAACTCCGGTGGATAGACGTGGTAGCGCCGCGGCATGCCCTCCGCGCCGAGGATGAACTGCGGGAAGAACGTCAGATTGAAGCCGAAGAAGATCAGGACCGCGGCGGTGCGCGCCCAATATTCCGAATAGAGCCGGCCGGTAATCTTCGGCCACCAATAGTGCAAGCCGCCGAAATAGGCCGTCACCATGCCGCCGACCATGATGTAGTGGAAATGCGCGACCACAAAGTAGGTGTCGGTCGCGTGCACGTCGTAGGCGAGGCAAGCCAGGAACAGGCCGGTGAGACCACCGACCGTGAACAGGCCGATAAACCCCAGCGCATAGAGCATGGGCGCGTCGAAATGGATCGAACCTTTGTGCAGGGTCGCGGTCCAGTTGAAGACCTTGATGGCCGAGGGCACCGCGACGATGAAGCTCATGAAGGAGAACACGAGGCTTGCAACCAGCGACTGGCCGCTGACGAACATGTGGTGGCCCCAGACCAGGAAGCCGACCGCGGCGATGGCGAGGCTGCACCAGGCCACAAACTTGTAGCCGAACACCTGCTTGCGGGAGAAGCACGAGATCAGCTCGTTGATCACCCCCATGCCCGGCAGGATCATGATGTAGACAGCGGGATGCGAGTAGAACCAGAACAGATGCTGGAACAGCAGCGGGTCACCGCCGATCCTGGGATCGAAGATGCCGACGCCGAAAAAGCGTTCCGTCGCCATCAGCAGCAGTGTGATCGCGAGTACCGGCGTGGCCAGCACCAGGATGACCGACGTCGCATAGAGCGACCACAGGAACAGCGGCAACCGGTACCAGGTCAGTCCCGGTGCGCGCAGGCGATGGATGGTGACGATGAAATTGAGGCCGGTCAGGATCGACGAGAAGCCCGCGATGAAGACGCCCGCAGCCGCGACAATCACGTAGCTGTTGGAATAGAGCGTCGAGAACGGCGTGTAGAAGGTCCAGCCGGTATCGACGCCGCCGGCGAAGATCGCGAACAGCGTGGTGCAGCCGCCGAGCATGAAGATGTACCAGCTCATCAGATTGAGCCGGGGAAAGGCGAGATCGCGCGCGCCGATCATCAACGGGACGATGAAATTGCCGAGCGTGTTGGGAATCGACGGGATCAGGAAGAACCACACCATGATGATGCCATGCATGGTGAAGAGGCGATTGTAGACGTCGGAGCTGACGAGATCGGCCTGGGGCGTCGCGAGCTCGATCCGGATCAAGGTCGCGGCCGCGCCGCCGATGAAGAAAAAGACGATCAGGCTCGCGAAATAGAGGATCGCGATCCGTTTGTGGTCCGTCGTCAGGAACCACGACCGCAGCGTGAAATCGGTGGTGAGATAGTTTGTGTCGCTCATCATGGGTGTCCTGCGAGCGATTTGATGTAGATCACGAGCCGCAAAAGCTGATCTTCGCTGACCTTGCCCTCGAACGAGGGCATTACAGGTTGATAGCTTGCGACCACCTGGCTGCGCGGCATCAGGATCGAGTCCCGGATGTATCTATCATCCGCGATCACGGTGGTGCCGTCAGAGAGCGGCACCGGTTTGCCGTAGACGCCTTCGAGCGGGGGCGCCCGGACTGTGCCGCCGCCGCCGTGGCAGCCGCTGCAGCCAAGCTCGCGGAAGAGCTGACCGCCTTCGCTTGCGAGTGGGCTCGACGGCGCTTGCTGCGTCAGCCAGTTGGAGAAATCGGCCGGCTCCATCGCCACGACCTCGCCGATCATGCCGGAGTGGTCGGTGCCGCAATATTCGGCGCAGAACAGGTGATAGTGGCCGGGCTTGTCGATCTCGATCTCGAGGTCCTGGTAGCGGCCCGGAACGACATCATGCTTGAGACGAAGGGCGGGGATGTAGAAGCTGTGAATGACGTCCTGCGACGCCATCACCAGGCGGATAGGGCGCTTCACCGGGATATGCAGCGCGTCGATCTCCGCCTGGCCACCAGGATGCTGCGTCTTCCACATCCACTGTTTCGCCACGACGAACACGTCGTGCTCGTCGATCTGCGTACGATAAATCTGGAAAAAAACGCTGGCTCCCCAGGCGAAGAGGCCGAGGAAGCAGACGAACGAGGCGGCGGTCCAGCTCACCTCCCAATGCCAGCTCTTCTTGACGCGATGGTTTCTGTCGGTCTGGTTGCCGGCGCGATAGCGCGCGCAGAACAGCGTCAGTAGAAAGAAGAGGAGCCCGACCACCAGCGCGCTGGCAATCAGCAGCCCGGTGAACAGCAGATCGACATCGCCGCTGTGGGGCGAGAGGCCGGGATGCCAGAACGGGATCCACTGGCGCCACATTCAGGGCAACCTCGATCGGAGCGCGCTCATGGAGATGGCCACCCCGGCAGCCCCTTGCGCAGGAGAATGTCGATCGCGCGGTCGATCGGAATGCGGACTTCGCCGCGGGTTTTGTCGGTCCAGCCGTAACCGCGCTCGATCTTCGCTTGCCCGTCGCGCGTCGTCTGCAGCGTCGCCCGAGGCGCCTCGTCCAGGGGCGGCGCGTCCGAGCTCAAGGCCGGACGGCTCGCGGGCGTCATCGGTTTTGTGGATAGCGGAAACATCACCGGCAGCACGAGCGGTGTGACTGCGACGAAAGTCGCAAGACCTGCCGCAAGCCAGCCGACGAGGTGGAGTCCAACGTCCGACCGCTCGTAGTCGAAGCGCTTGCTGTCCGACATGCTGCAGCCCTCGATTGACGGGTGACAATGCTGAGCGGGGAATTGCGTTCCTACTTAGGAACCAATGTACCGGGGGTCGATTGATGAGCCGACAGCTCGCCATCGGGGTCGCAGCGAGGATGGTGCAAATATTCTCCCCTGTGGCGGACACGTGGTTACGCCTGTTTCTGATCGGCGGCCTGTCGCTCGCCGGCGGCAGCATCGTGGCCGCTGTCGGCTTCGCGCATTCGGCGTACATGACCGAGACCGATCTCCGGCCGCATCAGCCGGTGCCGTTCAGCCATCGCCATCATGCCGGGGAACTCGGCATCGACTGCCGCTATTGCCACAGCAATGTCGAGGCCGGGCCGCAAGCCGGCCTCCCACCGACCGAGACCTGCATGACATGTCACTCCCAGATCTGGACCAACGCGTCGATGCTTGAACCGGTGCGCAAGAGCCTCGCCGACAACACGCCGATCCAGTGGACACGCGTCGCGAAGCTGCCTGACTACGTGTTCTTCCGCCACGACATCCATATTGCCAAGGGCGTTGGCTGCGAAAGCTGCCATGGCCGTATCGACCAGATGGCGCTGACCTATCGCTCAAAGCCATTCACGATGCAGTTCTGCATCGATTGCCACCGTGATCCGGCGCCGCATCTCCGTCCGCCGGATCACATCACAGATATGGCGTGGACGCTGCCCGCGAATGCGCGCAAGGAGGGCGAGACCATCGCCGCTCATGAAGGCATTCGCTTCGGTGAGCTCACGCATTGTTACGTGTGCCACCGATGAAGCGCCGCATTGATCATCAACCGGCGGACGGGCCGCGTGTGTGGGCAGGCATCGAGGAGTTGTCGGATGATCCGCGGTTTCAGGCCTTGATCAAGGCGGAATACCCTGTTGTCCACGAATTCTCCAGGACCGCGCGCCGCGAATTCCTCAAGCTGATGGGCGCTTCCTTCGCGCTGGCGGGGCTGACCGGTTGCGAGAAGAGCTCGTTCATTACAGCGCTGCCTTATGTCGACCAGCCGCCGAGCGAGACGATCGGCCTGCCGCGCTATTACGCGACGGCAGTGCTGCTCGATGGCTACGCGCAGCCTGTCATCGCCACGGCCTATGCCGGTCGTCCGACCAAGCTCGACGGCAATCCGGGGCATCCGGCAACGCAGGGCCGTAGCGACATCTTCATGCAGAGCGCCGTGCTGCAACTCTATGATCCCGACCGCGCGGCCGCACCCACCCGCCATGGCGAAGTGGTGAGCTGGGCCGATGTCGAGTCCGCCATCGGCGTGATGCGCGAGAACTGGCGCGCCGGTCAGGGTGACGGCGTCAGGTTGTTGCTCGGACCCACAACCTCGCCGACTTTGCTGCGGCAGATCGATGCGTTCCGGACGCAGTTTCCGAAAGCGCGCGTCCACATACATGCCGCTACGGGGCATGAGGCGAGGCGACAGATCACCGCCGCGGTTTATGGTCAGGCTCTCGACTTGCACTATGTGCTCGGCGAGTGCGACGTCGTCGTCGGCCTCGACGATGACTTTCTGGGACCCGGGCCTGATCAGGTCCGTCATGCGTTGGGGTGGTCGCAGGCGCGCCGGCGATCCAGCGATCGGCCGGGCAATCGGCTGTTCGTGGCCGAGAGCGTGCCGACGGCGACGGGGGCGATGGCGGGTCAGCGGCTGACCGCTGACGCCAGGCGGATGCCTGTCCTCGCCGAAGCGCTCGCCAGTGCGCTCGGTGTTGCCGGCGCATCGAAGCCTGATCTCTCCGGCGCCGAAGCCGGCTGGATCGCGCGCGTCGTGGCGGCTTGCAGTGACCATTCAGCGCGCTCGCTGTTCGTCTCGGGCTTGAGCGGCGGCGCAGCCGCGGCGCTCTGGGTTGCGCGGATCAACCAGCAACTCGGCAATGCCGGCGAGCGGCTGAAATTGACCGCGCCGATCGCGGGCCCGGCCGATGCGGGAACGCTGGCCGAACTCGTCTCCGACATCAAAGCGGAGCGCGTCACCTCTCTCCTCGTGCTCGATTGCAATCCCGCCTATAGCGCGCCCGGTGAGCTCAAGGTCGGCGATGCCATCAAGAGTGTTCGCTCCTCGATACACCTCAGCCTGCACCGGGACGAGACGGCTGCGCTCTGCGAATGGCAGCTGCCTCTTGCGCATCCGCTGGAGAGCTGGAGTGATGCGCGCGCCGTGGACGGCACGGCGACGATCCTTCAGCCGGTGATCTCGCCATTCTACGACGTCCGATCCGTGCATTACGTTCTGGCGAAGCTGCTTGGCGAGGTTGACGAGACGCCGGATGCTGCAATCCGTCAAACCTGGCAGCCGAGCTTCGGCGAGGCATTCGAGACGCGATGGAAGCAGGCGCTGCATGATGGCTTCGTCGCTGGTGCGGCCCAGTTCATCACCGCGTCGCCTGCGAGCGACGCCCTCGCGCCCCCAAAGACGACCGGGGAGCTCGACATCGTGTTTCAGCCGGACCCCACGGTCTGGGACGGCCAGTTCGCCAATGTCGGCTGGCTTCAGGAGCTTCCGAAGACGTTGACGACGGTGACCTGGAGCAACGTGATCGCGGTGAGTCCGGCGCTTGCGAAACGCCTCTCGGCTGCCAATGGCGATCATGTCGAGGTCACGGTCGGCGAGCGTCACATCGAGGGGCCGCTCTGGATCATGCCGGGCCAGGCCGACAACACGGTCGCGCTCTATCTCGGCTATGGCCGGACCCGGGCGGGTCGGGTGGGCGACAATCTCGGATACGACGCCTATCAGGTGCGGCCCGCTGCTGGAGCGTGGCTGGCGCAGGGCCGCCTGCGCAAGCTTGCGACCCGCGAAGAACTCGCGGTGACCCAGCTGCATCATCGCCTCGAGGGATTTGATCTCGCGCGCGAGGTCAGCCCGCGCCAGGTCGAGCAGATGAAGCCTGCGCAAGCCAGCCTTTATCCGCCCTGGCCATCCTCGAAGAATGCCTGGGGCATGGTGATCGATCTCGACAGCTGCATCGGCTGCAATGCCTGCGTGACGGCGTGCACGGCCGAGAACAACGTGCCCGTGGTCGGCGCGGATCAGGTCCGGGCCGGCCGTGAGATGCACTGGCTGCGGATCGCCCGCTACTACACCGGCGACGTCAGCGATCCGCACAGCTTCTTCGAGCCGGTGCCGTGCATGCATTGCGAGGACGCACCTTGCGAGATGGGCTGCCCCGTCCATGCCACGACGCACAACTCGGAAGGCGTCAACCAGATGGTCTATAACCGCTGCATCGGCACGCGGACCTGCTCGAGCTATTGTCCCTACAAGGTGCGGCGCTTCAATTTCTACGACTATCGCTCGCCCGCCGATTCACCCGAGCATGCAGCCCATAATCCTGACGTGACCGTGCGCGCGCGCGGGGTCATGGAGAAATGCACCTATTGTACCCAACGCATCGAGGCGGCCCATGTCGCCGCCGACAAGGAGAACCGCCCACTACGCGACGGCGAGGTGGTCACCGCCTGCCAGCAGGCGTGTCCCACCAAGGCGATCGTGTTCGGCGACATCAACGACCCGAATTCGGAAGTGTCGCGGCTGAAGCGCGACGGTCGCCATTACGTGCTGCTCGAAGAGCTGGGAACGCGGCCGCGCACGACCTATCTGGCGCGCTGGCGCGACGATGAGACGGAATCGAGGCAGGGATGAGCGAGCAATCCGACATCCTGCCGACGCGCCAGAGCATGGGCGGCATCACCGATCAGCTCACCCGCATTCCCCTGCGTTTTCCGGCGGACCGGCGCTGGGTGATCGCGATGTCGGTGGCGAGCGCGCTGCTGCTGTTGCTGATGGTCTCGGTGGTCGAGCTGTTCACCCGCGGCGTCGGCATCTGGGGCATCAACATTCCCGTCAACTGGGCCTTCGCCATCCACAACTACGTCTGGTGGCTCGGCATCGGCCATGCCGGGACGCTGATCTCGGCGCTGCTGCTGCTGACGGGCAGCGAATGGCGCAACTCGCTCAACCGTTTCGCCGAGACCATGACGCTGTTCGCCGTGGTCTGCGCCGGCATCTATCCGATCCTGCATCTCGGCCGGCCCTGGTACGTCTACTGGATGTTTCCCTATCCGGCGACGATGGGCGTGTGGCCGCAATTCCGCAGCCCGCTGGAATGGGACATCTGGGCGGTGCTGACCTATCTGACGGTCTCGCTGGCCTTCTGGTACACCGGCCTGATCCCTGATCTTGCCGCCGCCCGCGACCGCGCAACGCGGCGCGGCTGGCAGATCTTTTTCGGCGTCACCGCGCTCGGATGGCGCGGCTCGGCGAGGCACTGGCAGCGCTGGCAGCAGACGTATCGGCTGACGGCGGGACTTGCGGTGCCGCTGGTCGTGTCGGTTCATAGCGAGGTCTCGCTGCTGTTTGCCGCGGGGCAGATCCCGGGCTGGCACTCGACGATCTTTCCGCCTTATTTCGTGCTGGGCGCGGCTTTCTCCGGCTTCGCCGTCGTTTCGATCATCGCCGTGTCGTTACGCTCGTGGTTCGGGCTCAAGAATCTCGTGACCGACGATCATCTCGATCTGCTCGGAATGGTCCTGCTCGCGACCGGCCTGATGACCGGCTACGGCTACGTCTTCGAGGTGTTCGACGCGCTCTATTCCGGCGATGCCCACGAGATTCAAACGCTGGCCGACCGGTTCGCCGGCGCCTATGCCTGGACCTATTGGGGCGCGGTCGTCTTCAACTTCATCCCGCTCCAGGCGTTGTGGCTGCGCAACGTGCGGCGAAGCGGCTGGATGCTGCTGCTGATCTCGGCGTCCGTCGTGGTCGGAATGTGGCTCGAGCGCTACATGATTCTGGTCACCAGCCTCTATCGCGATTTCCTGGTCTCGTCGTGGAGCCATTTCACGCCGAGCTTCTGGGACTGGTCGACTTATTTCGGCACGATCGGTCTCTTCCTGGTGCCGTTCCTCATCGCCATCAGGCTCGTTCCCATGATCTCGATCTTCGAGAGCAAGGAACTTCTCCACGAGGAGAAGGAGGAGCAGCAGCATGGCTAAAGGGCTCTATGGCGCATTGGCCGAGTTCAGGACTCCGGACGACCTGCTGGCGGCGACGCGGAAAGCGCGGGAAGCCGGCTACCGCAGCCTCGACGCCTTCACGCCGTTTCCGGTCGAGGGCCTGGACCGCATCCTGCGGTTTCCGCGGCCGACGATCTCCTTCGTCGGACTTGGCGGAGCGATCGCCGGCGCAAGCACTGCGCTCGCCATGCAGTTCTTCACGAATTACGACTACCCGCTCAATGTCGGGGGACGGCCGATCTATCCGATCTCGGCCTTTGCGGTCGTGACATTCGAGCTCACCATCCTGTTCTCGGCGCTCGCCATGCTGGTCGGGATGCTGTGGCAAAACGGGCTGCCGCGGCTCAGCTATCCCGTGTTCAACGGCGAAAGGCTTCACCGTGCCAGCAAGGATCGGTTCTTCCTTTGCGTCGGCGCTGACGATGCCAGGTTCGAGGCGGGCGAGACGCTGGCGTTTCTCAGCGGGACCGGCGCGCTGTCGGTGGAGCTGGTGCCGGAATGAGCAGGCTTCTGGTCATCGTTGCGCTTGCCGGTCTGCTCGCCGCCTGTGACCAGAACATGGACGAGCAGCCGCGCTACAGCGAATATTCGCGCGCGCCGCTGTTTCGCGGCAGCGTGCTGCGGCCGCCGCCGGCGAACACGGTCGCTCGCGACGATCTGGAGCGGGAGAAGGCGGCTCGTACCAGGCCTGCGCTCTCGGCCGAGCTGCTCCCGCGGGGACGCGAGCGCTTCGGCATATTTTGCCAGCCGTGCCATGGCGCCGGCGGCGACGGAAACGGCATCATCGTCCAGCGCGGCATGCCGCGGCCGACAAGCTATCATGACGACCGGCTGCGGAACGCGGAGGACCAATATTTCTTTGACGTGATCACCAACGGCCATGGCGCGATGTATTCCTATGCCGCCCGCGTGCCGCCGGCGGATCGCTGGGCGATCGTCGCCTATATCCGCGCGCTTCAGCTGAGCCGTCACGCCTCGCTCGACGACGTGCCGGCGGACGAGCGTGCCAGGCTGGAGAGCCGGCCATGAGAATGTCCAGCAGCCCAAGAAGCGTGGTGGCGGTGGTGTCGGGCCTGCTCCTGATCGCCGGCTTTGTCATCGATGCCAGGTCGACCGCTTCAGCCTATCTCGTCGCCTGGAGCGCCTGGGGTGCCATTCCGATCGGCGCGTTGATTGTCTTCATGACCAGCTATCTGGTGCGGCGCCGCTGGACCGAGACGCTGCATCCGGTCTTCGTCGCGACATCGGGCATCCTGCCTGTCGCCGCGCTGACGTTCATTCCGGTCCTGCTCTTCATGAAGGAGATCTATCCCGCCATCGCGGATGGATCCTCATTGCCGCCGTTCAAGGCGCACTGGCTCGCGCCGTGGTTCTTCGTGCTGCGGACGGTGCTCTATTTCCTGATCTGGATCGCGCTCGCTCAATGGCTCCGGCGCGCCTGGCGCAATGACGAGGCCATGGTCCGCGCCGCGTCGGTTGGAGCGATCGCATGGACTCTCACCGTGTCGTTTGCCGGGGTCGACTGGCTCGAATCGCTGCAACCGGAATTTCACTCGTCGATCTATGGCCTCATCGTTCTCAGCTTCCTGCTGGTGAACGGAACGGCCTTCGTGATCGCCGCCGGCCTGTTGTCGACGCGACAAATCGGCCCGAGCCGCGGCTACAGCGGACTTCTGCTCTCGGTGCTGCTGTTGTGGTGCTACCTCCATGCCATGCAGTACATCGTGATCTGGTCGGGAAACATTCCCAAGGAGGTCACCTGGTATCTGGCGCGATCCGAGAACGGCTGGCAGTTCGTCCTGGCGGCACTCTCATTCGGGCAATTCGTCTTCCCGTTCTGCGCGATGCTCAGCAGCCGGGTGCGGTCGGACCCGCATTGGCTGCTGGCGCTGTGCGGCTTGACGCTCGCAATGCGCTGGCTCGAAGCCGCAATTCTGGTCCTGCCGGCCATTCACGGGCTATCCCTGACGGTCACCGGCGCGATGTTGATTGCGGCAACGCTGTTCCTCGGCGCGGTGTTCTGGCTGGCGTTCGACGCTGTTCTCACGCGTTCTGCAGAACCAGAGCCTTTGGGTGCTATCTGGTGGCGTGCTCGCGCCGCAGCAGCAGGCCGATCAGCAGGGCAAGGACGATGACACTGAGCGACGACGTCGCAATCAGCAGCCGCCGCGCCGCGAGCGTATAGGTGCCGCTCGCGGGATCGAAGCCATAGCAGAGCAGATGGATCTGGTCGGTCCACCCACCGACATGCCCCTGGCCCGCCTCGACCAGGGCAAGACGCAGGCTGGTGGCATCGACCGCGAGAGCCGAGAGCGCGCGCGAAATTCGCCCGTCCGGCGTCACCACCAACGCCGCGGCGGGGTGGGCATATTGGTCATGCTCGCGATCATAGACGGGCTGCACGCCGAACGCGTCGCTGAGAGCGCCGATCTCAGGCGCTGCCGCGCGCAAGAACGCGCTGTGCTCGGCGAGGCCGCCCCTTGGGCTGAGCTGCGCATTCTTCATCGTCAACGCCTGCGCGGCCGTGTCCTTGGCATCGAAGCCGGTCACGATCAACCGAAAGTCCTTGCCGGCGCTCAAGCCCGTATCGGCCAGCGCGTTCGAGACGATCGAGATGGCCGGCCCGCACAGCGTTTCGCAGGTGTAGTCGGCCAGGATCCAGACGGTGGGCACGCCGCCAAGCCAATCCTGCAGCGGTGCGCGGCGATCGTTGACGTCGTTCATCTGGATCTGCAAAGGCAGTTGCGCATGCGTGGGACGCGCCTGGACGGCCTGCTCAAGCTGCGAGGCGGTGAGGGCTTGGGCCGCCACGGGCATCGCGATCCATGCGACGAGCGCGACGATCCATCCAGCGGCCCGCGCGCGGGCTCGTTTTCCGGGCACATCATCGGAGCGTTGGGCGGGCAAGGTGCGCATCCCCGGCGATCGCTGCGGGTGCCGCTGGTGACCAGAACGGCTCGCAGCTATCCGCGTCGGGCAATGCTCACCGGAGAGCTTGGTTCCTGGGCGACGCTCGGGCGAGCGGCAGCGACAATAAGACTGCCGGATTCACATAACCTAATGCACGGAGCATCGTGACCCGTCAAAATACAGGCGGGGCCCTGGGGCTGAATGACGATGGATCGCGTCGAAAAAGTTTTCGTCGGGACGGCGATTACGGGCTTTCTCATTATGCTCGGGGCGATCATATGGATGATGTTGAGCTAGCGGACAGGGCGGCCTCGGCGTTGCGCATCACCCTGCCATATCTTGCGGTATTCATCTGCATCGCGGTCGCCGCGTGGCTGACCTGGAGCAGGCTGCTCTAGGTCAAACCGGTTCGCATCGACGAAGCGGGTCACATCTGCCGGGAGCTAATCAGCCCGCCGAGCCCGCGGGCCATTGCTGCAACGTCAACCGGCTTTTCCCATAGCACGACATCGTGGAATTCAGGTGCAATGCTGACCTTGTCGTAGCCGGTCGTGAACACGAACGGCACATGGCGCGCCCTGAGCTCCTGCGCGACAGGAAAGATCATCTCATTGCGGAGGTTCACGTCGAGCACCGCTCCATCGATGATCGAGCCGTCATGGAGGATGCGCAGCGCGTCCTCCATTTCGCCGACCGGTCCGGCGACCTCAGCCCCGAACGACCGAAACGCACGACTGATGTCGTCAGCGAGAAAATACTCGTCCTCGACGACGAGAATACGGCGTCCGGACAATGGCGCGCTCTCACGCGACAACGTTGCCGATACCATCTGGTGTTTCCCTCCGGCGTCACCAAGACATTGGAACATACGGCGAAGGACCGCCTTGGTGCAAACGAAGCATGCGATGGCGGGTTCCCGATGAGCAACCGTGACATCATCGTTATCGGCGGTTCCGCCGGCGCCACCGCGCCGTTGAAGCAAATTCTGGCCGCGTTGCCGCTCGACTTGCCGGCCGCGATCTTCATTGTCCTGCACATTCCAGCCCAGGGCATCGGCATCCTGTCCACGGTTGCCGCTGCGGCCGGCAGGCTGCCGGTGCATCAGGCCGTCGACGGGATGATCTTCGAGCGCGGCCATGTCTATCTGGCCGCTCCCGACCACCACCTCTTGCTATCAGGAGATCACATCCAGCTCGGGCGCGGTCCGCGCGAGAACATGGTCCGTCCGGCGATCGATGCCCTGTTCCGCTCCGCGGCGGTGCATCACGGTCCCCGCGTGATCGGGATCGTCCTGAGCGGTTTGCTGTCGGACGGCGCCGCCGGGCTCCATGCCATCAAGCGCTGCGGCGGGATGGCTCTGGTCCAAGAACCCGCCGACGCGATCTCGCCCGAAATGCCGCAGCGCGCCCTGGAGGCAACGATCGCCGATCTCTGTGTCCCCGCTGCAAAGCTCGGCGACGTGCTGTCCGATCTTGCCCGCGAGGCGCCGGGTAGTGCGCTCCCGGTGGCTCCTGACATCCGCCTGGAGGTCGAGATCGCAGCCGGCGAAAGGATCGGAACCGGAAGCCTCACCAAGATCGCCGATCCCGCGGCGCTGACCTGTCCCAGTTGCGGTGGGGTGCTGTCCGCCGTGAAGGGCGGCCACCCGATGCGGTTTCGCTGCCAGGTCGGCCATGCCTATACCGCCGACGCGCTCGCCAAGGAGCAGGAGGGACAGGTCGATGAGGCCTTGCGGGTGGCACTGCGGATCATCGAGGAG
This sequence comes from Bradyrhizobium sp. Gha, assembly GCF_900113735.1. Lineage (GTDB taxonomy): Bacteria > Pseudomonadota > Alphaproteobacteria > Rhizobiales > Xanthobacteraceae > Bradyrhizobium. The sequence continues at coordinate 384,681 of NZ_FOQM01000001.1, read as the reverse complement.
CGTGCTGAGCTGGTGCAGCGCATGGCGGACGATGGGCGGCGCAGCGGCCGCGCCGCGGTCGCCGAGATGTACGACGTTCGCGCCGCCGAATATCGCGAATATGCCGACATGATCCGGCGCGTCGTGCTACACTCGTTCGATCCGGCGATCCGCCCGCGAGAGACTTAAGGCGTTCCCATGGCTGTCTCCCTTGCCGAGCGGACCGAGCAACTCAACGCCGAGCAGCGCCTTCTTGTGAAGGCGGATAGCGACATCGACGAAGGTTGGCTGCGGATTCGCAGCCAGGAGGATCTGGTGCGCGAGCTCCGGGCCGGCGGGCATGACACACGGCAGGCGGAAAGGCTCGTCGATCTGCTCAAGCAAACCCTGCTGGAATGGGAGCGGCACCGCACCCTCATCCTCCAGCGGGTCCAGTTCCTTCAGCGCGAGGTCGATTCCGTGCCGCCCACGGCGGGTTGATCCGGGACAGATCGCGTCCGTCGTAGATGGGCGAGCAATTCCCGCCATTTAGCTGTTGGGATACCCTGAAATTCTGCTATTCCAAGCGCTTGGGATCTTCGATCCCGGAGAGCGAAAGTAGCGGCTGATATGGATGAAGTCGGCAAAGCAGAGGGGGATGGGGAGCGTCAGGTCAAGGCCCCGCTGATCATTGGCGTGGGTGCCTCGGCCGGCGCGATCGACAGTATCGAGCGCTTCTTCGGGAAGCTGACGCTGGGCGAGGATCAGGCGATCGTGCTCGTGCTTCAGAATCGTGAGGCTCTCTCCGACGAGCGGCTGCACGCAATCATTCAGCGTGCGAAGGGAGCCCAGTTCTCCCACGTCACCGACGGGATGACGCTTGAAGGCGGCACGATCTATCTCAGCCCGATGGCCATGATCACCACCATCCAGGGTGGCCGCCTCGCGGCGCGGAAGGCGGAGCAGGGGCCGGGCGAACGGGCGACCATCGACAGCTTCCTGGTGTCGCTGGCGGAAGAGCGCGCCGAGCAATCGATCGGCGTGCTGCTGAGCGGGACCGACGGCGACGGCACGTTGGGCGCGGCGACCTTGAAGGATCATGGCGGCCTCGCAATTGCGGAAAAGGTCGACGCGCACGAGTCCGAGCATCTGATCGACAGCAGCAAGCCAGCGGCCATCGCCGACTATGTGCTCTCGCCTGAGGACATTCCCGAACACATCCAGGTCTACGCGCGCCATCTGCGGCGTCTCGAGGAGAAGCAGGGTTTTGACGAGGTGCTGGCGGCCGCCGCGACCTCGCTGTCGCGCATCGCCGATATCCTGCGCAACAAGACCGGAAACGATTTCCACGGCTACAAGCAGAACACCTTCCTGCGCCGCGTCCAGCGCCGCATGCAGGTGGTGCAGATCGACGAGATCACCTCCTATGTCGATTTCCTGCGCAACGACAAGGACGAGGCCCAGCATCTCTTCAACGATCTCCTGATCGGCGTCACCGAGTTCTTTCGCGACAAGCGCGAATTCGAGGTGCTCGAGACGCAGATCATTCCGAAGATCTTCGAGAACAAGAACGTCGGGCAGCAGGTCCGCGTCTGGGTGCTCGGCTGCGCTACGGGCGAGGAAGCCTACTCGATCGGCATTCTCCTGCGGGAGCGTATGGCGACGCTGGACTCCGCCCCGCAGGTTCAGATTTTCGCGACCGACATCGACGGAAGGGCGCTCGCGACCGCGCGCGTCGGTCGCTACCGCACCAACATCGAGCAGGACATGACGCCCGAGCGCCTGGCGCGCTGGTTCGTGCGCGAAGGCGACACCTATTGCGTGGTCAAGGAACTCCGGGAGATGTGCATCTTCTCCCAGCACAACGTCATCAAGGACGCGCCGTTCTCGAAGCTCGATCTGGTCTCCTGCCGCAATTTGCTGATCTATCTGAACGCGGAGCTTCAGAACCGCGTCATCCCGCTGTTTCACTTTGCGCTGCTGCCGGACCGCTATCTGTTCCTCGGCAATTCCGAGAACGTGACGCGGCATCCGAAGCTGTTCGCGCCGGTCGACCGTCGCGCCCGCATCTTCAAGAAGCTCGAAACCGGCACGCGGCTGCCGCCGGAATTTCCGATCTCGACGGCGGCGGGCCGCGCTCCTGTCGAGCTGCCGCCTGTTCGTTCGTTCGGTCCCGACGTCGGGCTGGAGCGCCGCGCACAGCGGATCGCCGAGCGTTATGCGCCGGCCTATGTGATCACCGACGACAATTTCCAGATCCTGCATTTTTCCGGCCGCACCGGGCGCTATATCGAGCCGACGGCGGGCGCCGCCTCGCTCGATCTTCTTCAACTCGTGCATCGCGATCTCCGGCTGGAATTGCGGACGACGCTGAGCCGCGCGGCAGAGACCAACGAGCCCGCCCATGCCGAACAAGTCCAGCTTGGGGTCAATGGCCATCGCGTGCTCGTCGACATCACCGTCGAACCGATCCAGGACGGCGCCGGCGGTCACCGAAACTTCGTCGTGCTGTTCAAGGACGGCCCGGCGCGCGGCCTGGAAGCAAGCGATGGCAATGCCGGCAGCCTGGTGCGAACCGAGCATGTCGAGCGGCTCGAAAGCGATTTGCGGGCAACCCGTGAACGTCTCCAGGCGACCATCGAGGAGCTCGAAAGCACCAACGAGGAACTGAAGTCCTCGAACGAGGAATACCAGTCGCTCAACGAAGAACTGCAATCGGCCAACGAGGAGCTCGAAACGTCGCGCGAGGAATTGCAGTCGGTCAACGAGGAGCTGACCACGGTCAACGGCGAACTGGCACACCGGGTCCAGGAGCTGACCCGCGCCACCAGCGACTTGAAAAATTTTCTCGAGAGCACGCAGATCGCGACCGTCTTCCTGGACAACGATCTGCGCGTGATGAACTTCACGCCCGCGATCACGCAGATCCTGCATCTGGTCGAGACCGATGTCGGCCGCCCGATCGCGCACATCAAGGCGCGCATTCCGATCGAGGAGCTCTACGACGATGTGCGTCGCGTGCTGCGCACCCTGGCCAGCGCCGAGCGCGAGCTGACCGCGCCCGACAGCGGCACGCGCTATATCGTGCGCATCCTGCCCTATCGTAGCATCGACAATTTCATTGCCGGCGTGGTCATCACCTTCATCGACGTCACGGCGATCACGCGCGCCGAAGAGCGGCAGCGGCTTCTGCTGGCCGAGCTTCAACACCGCGTGCGCAACACACTCGGTGTCGTCAGGTCGATCGCCCGCCGTTCCGCAGAGACGAGCTCGACGGTCGAGGAGTATTCGGCGCATCTCGATGGCCGGCTCAACGCCTTTGCGCGGACGCAGGCCTTGGTGACGCGCGATCCCGAAGGCGGCGTCGATCTCGAATATCTCGTGATCGAGGAGCTTCTCGCCTATAACGCCCGGGAGGGTGAGCAGTTGCGCGTCTCCGGCCCCGCAGTGCGTTTCCAGCCGAAGTCGGCCGAGACCTTTGCGCTGGCCATCCACGAACTGGCCACCAACGCGCTCAAATATGGTTCGCTGGGGCAGCCGTCGGGACGGCTCGAGATCTCCTGGCGCATCGACGAAGCGTCGACCCCGCCGCAACTGTTGTTCGACTGGCGCGAGCGGGGTGGGCCGGCCGTGACGCAACCTGCACGCAAGGGTTTTGGATCGGAGCTTCTGGAGCGCACTTTGGCGTTCGACCTGAAGGGGCACACGAGCATGTCCTTCAACGGCTCCGGGCTTCACTGCCAGATCGCGATTCCGCTGACCAAAAGAACCTTTCACACGCCTTCGATGGACGGCTGATGCGCTCCCGCGGCACCGATGGAGGTCTGGCACACGCGGCCGTCCGCCGCCTCAATGCGTTGCGGCCCCTGTCCGAGGAAGCGGTCGCGGCGCTCGAACAGACTATTCTCGAAGGTCTGTTCCGGGCGGGGCCGGGCGAAGATCTGGTTGCCGAAGGCGATCGGGTCGACAGCGTCCGGGTGGTGCTCTCGGGCTGGCTGTTCCGGCACAAGACGCTCGAGGACGGCCGGCGGCAGATCGTCAACTTCATCCTGCCCGGCGAGACCTGCGACGCGCATGCTTATCTGCTGCCCATGATCGACCATTCGATCACCACGGCCACGGCTGTTGCTTACGCCGAGATCAAGCGGGCCCGTTTCGAGAAGCTCACGTCGAGCGAGCCAACGCTTGCCGAAGCGTTCTTGTGCGAGACGGCGCTGAACAACGCGATCCAGCGCGAATGGGCCATCAACCTTGGACGACGTGTCGCACTGGAGAAAGTGGCCCATCTGTTCTGCGAAATCTACGAGCGGCTTCGCCCGGTCGGTCAGGTCGACGGCACCTCGTGCAGCTTTCCTGTGACCCAGATGGATCTGGCTGACGCGACCGGGCTTTCCGTGGTCCACCTCAACCGCACCATCCAGGAACTGAGGGCGTCCGGGCTGATCACGCTGCGGGAGCGGACGCTGACGATTCCGGATCTGGATGCACTCAAGAGCGCGGCGCTGTTTTCACCGGGCTATTTGCAGCTTTATCGGTGAGGCGGCAGGCACCGTGGGATGCTTAGGAACTGCGCGCGGCAATTCGGGTTGGTTCGATCGGACCAATCGATCGAGGAGCCAGCATGGCGGATCCAGACGTTCGCAAGGGGATGCCGCCCGTCAAGCTGTCGCGTGAGGAATTCGAAAGCCGCTACAAGAGCCAGTTCGTCGATCCTGCCTTCGCTCCGCTCGCTCACGAACTCGACGCGATCGTCGGCGCCGCCTGGGATGCTTATAGTCATTCGCGCAAAGCGCCGGTGACGCGCAAGGCGGGCGCGGGCTTTGCTGATCCCGACTACGATCTCGCCGTCGACTGGCTGGCCGCGCGCGATGCCATCCTTGGGGCACAGCGGCAGCACGACGATGCCGGCGCGGCGCCGCGCATCCTCGTCATCAACGGCTCGGCGCGCAGTGAGCACACCTGTCCCGGCGAGATGTCCAAGACGTGGCGGATGGTCAAGCTCGCCGAGCCTGTTTTCACCGAGATGGGCTTTGCCGTCGACATCCTCGATCTCTCCCGCCTGACGTCCGAGTTCGGCAAGAACATTCATCCCTGCAAATCCTGCGTCTCCACCGCCATGCCGCTCTGCCACTGGCCGTGCAGTTGCTATCCCAACTATTCGCTGGGCCAGACCAGCGACTGGATGAACGAGATCTATCCGCTCTGGGTTGCCGCGCATGGCATCCTGATCGTGGCCCCGGTGAACTGGTACCACGTGCCGGGCGGTCTCAAGGCGATGATGGATCGGCTGGTCTGCGCCGACGGCGGCAACCCGGACCCGACATCGACGCACGGCAAGAAGGCCGCTGAAGCCAAGGCGCTGGAGCTCAAGGGCTGGCCCTATCCGCGTCATCTCGCCGGCCGCCATTTCGGCCTCATCGTTCACGGCGACAGCGTCGGTGCCGAGGGCGTTCGCCGAACGCTGTCCGATTGGCTGACCGACATGCATCTGATCTCCGCGGGCCGCTTCGGTGAGACGGACGGCTACGTCGGCTACATGGAGCAATATGCGACCTCTCACTTGGCGCTGGACGAAGATCGTGCGTTTCAGCAGGACGTGCTGAATGCAGCCAAGACGCTTGGCCGCGCCGTGAAGCTCGCCCGGAGCGGGCAACTGTTGGAGCCGGGTGTCGGTCTCGAAGAGCCAGCCCCGAAATGATCGCCTGAAAGGACGACGAATGCTGGAAGAGAAGCTCAAGGAAGCCATCATCGGCGAGCTCAAGCGTCAGGCGGCCAACCGGCCGCAGGCGCTGAAGGTCGAGGGCTCTGCGGAAGAGCTGATCGTCAACGGAAAGATCGACCTGGCCGACCTCGTCATGGTGATCGCCGGCTCGGTCGCCGGCGGCCCATAGCGCTAAAGCATCGCCTTGAGCTTCAGCGCATCGGCAGGGGCCGCGCTCTTCTGGTCGTTGTCGAAATAGACATAGACGTCGCAGCCTTGCCGCTTCCAGGATGTGATGCGCCGCGCCCATTGCGTCAGTGTCGAGCGGCCATAGTGGCCGTAATAGCGTCCGCCCGGCCCGTGGCCGCGCACATAGACGAAATCTGCCGTGCGCTTCCAGGGCGCCGGTGCATCGTGATGGTCCGACAGGCAGAGCGAGATGTTCTGGTCAGCGAGCATCCTGAGAATGCGGGGTTGGTACCAGCTTGGATGTCGAAACTCGAAGCTATAGCGGCGCTTCTTCGTGAGCAGCTTGAAGAACGATGCGAGCCTGTCGGGATTTGCCTCGAACCGGGGCGGCAACTGAAACAGGATCGGTCCGGCCTTGCCGCCCAAAGCGGAGATGCGGTCCTCCAGCAATGCGAGGCTGTTTTCGCTGGCGTCGGACAGGCGCTTCCAATGCGTGATGAACTTGGATGCCTTCCAGGTGAAGACGAAATCCTCAGCCGTCTGATCCCGCCATGCCTTCACGGCTTGCGGTGTCGGTGTCCGGTAGAACACGCCGTTGAGCTCGGTCGTCTCGAACCGGCTGGCATAGTAGCGAAGCTGCTCTTTCAGCGGCAGGCCATCCGGAAAGAAGGGACCGCGCCATGAATCGTAGTGCCAGCCGGAAGTACCGATCAGAACGCGTGACATCTCTGACAGCCGCTGTTGGTCGCGGTCGATCGAGCCGAGGCTCCAGCGAACAACGCCCTCGACCGTCAGCGCCGCTTCGTCGCGCGAGCCTTGGTCGCGCGGCGGTTATAGGGCGAGCGATTGACCGGCTTGAGCGAGATGCCTTCGCGCTGCGCCTTGCTGCGGATTGCGGCGATCGGGCGCTGAAGTTTGATGCTCATGACGCCGGTGGGCGTATTTCCCTTCGCGAGCTGCCGCAGCATCTTGACGTCGGCCGTCGACCACGGCTGACGCGAGCGACGCTTGTACGAAGGGTTTGCTTTGCGCGGTCCCTTCTTGCCGATCGGCGAGCCGGGCCGCTTCCAGGTTGCTGTGCGTGCCATGTTGATCCTCCTGGAATCCTAAAGCACGAATCAGGGTGTTGGTTCCGACATCGGCTGCGCGCGCCAACGAAGCCAGACGTGATCACAACTCTATCCTGCGGCCGAGCTCGACCAGCGCATTGCTGGGCATCTGGAACCGATCCACGGCATGTGCGGAATTGCGAACCATGAAGCCAAACAGGCTCGTTCGCCAGCGCGACAGCAGTGAGCTGCCGGGGCGATTGACCGGATCGTATCGCTCGACATAGTAGGTGGGCCGCTCCCAGGCGGGCAGTCCCTCGCGTTTTGCCTGTGCGATGACGGACGGAAGATCGGGAATCTCGACGAAGCCGAAACGGACCATCATGTGCCACACGCCTTCGCCGAGCTGTTCGCACTTGACGCGATCGGGCGCGCTGATGCGCGGCATGGCTTCGAAACTGACGGTGAGGGCGATCACGGTCTGATGCAGCGACCGGGTCTGTCTCACGTAATTGACGATCATCGGCGGCATGCCCGTGCCAAGGCGCGTCAGGAACACGCCGGTCCCCGAGATCCGCGCGATGTTTTCTTCGGCGAGCCGGGTGATGAATTCTTCGATTGACTCCGAGCGCGCGGCATTCCGGCGATGCAGCCTGGCGACGCCGTCGTGCCAAATGAGCATGACGGTAAACACCAGCGCGCCGAAGGCGAGGGGTATCCATCCTCCGTCCAGGATCTTGAGCAGGTTGGCGCCAAAGAATGCCAAATCGACGATGCCGAGGGCGCCGGCCAGGGCGATCGACCGCCAGATGCTCCAATGCCAGCGCGCGTGCATGACCGCGAACAAGAGCACCGTGGTGAGCACCATGGTGGTAGAGACGGCGGTCCCGTACGCACCCGCAAGACGGTCCGAGCTGCCAAACCCGATCGTGAGCGCGATGGTCAGGATCATCATGGTCCAGTTCACGAACGGGGCGTAGATCTGACCGTATTGGTCGGCGGAGGTCTGGAAGATCCGGACGCCCGGAAACCAGCCGAGCTGCATGGCTTGCCTGGTCATCGAGAACGAGCCGGTGATGATGGCCTGGCTCGCAATGATCGTCGCCAGCGTTGCAAGAAGGACCAGCGGGTAGACCGCCCAGGCTGGCGCCATCAGGAAAAAGGGATTGCCCTCATGATTTGGCGCATCGACGAAATTGCCGACTTGCCCGGCATAGTTCAGGACCAGGGCTGGAAGCACGATGCTGAACCAAGCCAGCCTGATGGGGGTCCGGCCGACATGTCCCATGTCAGCATAAAGCGCCTCGCCGCCGGTCAGGGCGAGAAACACGCCGCCAAGCAGCGCGAAGCCGACGAGGCCATGATCGACGAGCAGCTTGATGCCATAGCTCGGGTTGAGCGCGGCCAGTACGCCGACGTGACGGGCGATGCCCAACACTCCGAGCACTCCCATCGTGATAAACCAGAGCAGCATGATGGGGCCGAATGCCCGTCCGACGATTGCCGTGCCGCGGCTCTGGATCGCGAACAGCGCGGTGAGGATCGCGACGGCGATCGGCATCGTGTAGGGCTTGAAGACCGACGTCGCCACGTTCAAGCCTTCGACGGCGCTCAAGACCGAGATGGCAGGGGTGATGATGCCATCGCCGTAGATCAAGGCGGCGCCGAACAGCCCGGCCATGATCAACAAGCGCCCGCGACGCGACCCGCGTGCCCCCGTGAGCGCCATCAGCGCCAGGATGCCACCTTCGCCGTGATTGTCGGCCCGCATGACGAAGAGGCCGTATTTGATCGTGATGGTGATGATCAGGGCCCAGATGATCAGCGACAGCGAGCCCAGCGCTGCCTCCGCGGAGAAGTCCCGGCCCATCATCTGCCTGATCGTTTGCAACGTATACAGGGGGCTCGTGCCCAGATCGCCATAGACGATCCCGAGTGCAAGCAGGATCGTGGAGAGACTTGGCGGGTGTCCGACGCGAGCTTGGGGGGAACCGGTCCCGCCGGTTTTGGCGCAAACTGCTGATGTCGCGGTGCTAGACATCAGGCCGAACGGGATGGTTCGGATGTCGTGTCGCGATCCACCGGATTGAATCGGTCGCTGGGCATGACCCGTTAACGCGCGCCGTCGGGATTGTTCCGATTCACTCGCGGAGTTCCCACGTGCACGGTGCCACGCGCGGCGGACCTACAGGCGGACGGCTTCACCGCTGCGAACGCTCTCGTCGGCGGCAAAGACGATGCGTAGTGAGTTGATCGCGTCCTCGTGATGTTCGGACAGGTCGATCTCGCCACGGATCGCCCCGAGAAACAGCCGCTGCTCGCGCTCGCAGAGCTCCTGGTGGCGGGGTTCGTCGGCGGTCGAGAGGAGTTCGTCGGGTCTTGCGAAACGACCCTCGGGGGTACGAGCCGCGTGATGGATACGAAGCGCGTTGGTCTGGGTGTGGGTGTCGTGGTCCGCCGAACTCGCAGCCGGCCCGGTGCTCTCCTTCGCAACGATCGACACGCTGCCGTTCGGCCCGATGATGTCCTTCACGAAATGAGCGGTCTCGCTCATCATCGGTCCCCAGCCGACCTCGTACCAGCCGACCGATCCGTCGTCGAACACGATGTGAAGATGGCCGTAATTGTGCATGTCAGGCGCGATCTCGTCCGTGAGCCGCGCCCCGACGGCATGGACCATGACAGGACGCGCGCGTGTCACCTGGCACATGATGTCGACATAGTGGACGCCGCAATCGACGATCGGCGAAGTCGACAGCATGAGCTTCTTGTGGACCTCCCAGAAGGAGCCGTCCGATTGCTGGTTGAGATTCATGCGCATCACGAGCGGCTTTCCGAGCGTACGGCCGATCTCGACGAAGCGCGACCATGATGGGTGAACGCGCAGGATGTAGCCGATCAGAAGCGCCTTTCCGCTCGTCCGCGCGGCGTCGACCACACGACTGGCTGATGCCAGCGTGTCGGCCAAGGGCTTTTCGCAGAACACATGCGCACCGGCCGCGAAAGCCCGAAGAGCCATGTCGGCATGATGTTCGGTGTACGTACAAATGGCGACGGCATCCGGACGCAGCGTCGCGAGAGCCTCGTCGTATCGTTCGAAACGCGGCACACCGGGAAACTCGCCCTCGAGATCCTGGCGCTCAGCCGCACGGGAGGTGCAGAGGCCTGCGAGCTCGAAGCCTTCGATCGCTCTGTAGGCGCGGGCGTGGCTGGTTCCCATGGTGCCGAGGCCGACGACGAGAACGCGTATTCGCTGTTCGGTCGAAGCGGATGGCGAGGGCATGGCTCAAATCCTTCAGTGGAAACAATCCTCGGCGGATCCGTGAATCAGGCAATGCCAGCGGCTGGGCTACCCTCGATCCAGGTTTCGAGGACGCGCAAATCGTCGTCGAGGTGCACGAGGCTCGCCAGATATCCGGGCGCGATGCGGCCGAGCTCGGTTTCACGCCGCAGAAATGCCGCTGGAACGCGCGACGCCATTGCGAGGGCATCGGCGAGATCGAGCCCCACGACATTGACCGCATAGCGCACGGCCCCGTCCATTGTCAGAACCGAACCGGCGAGCGTTCCGTCGTCGAGGCGCAGGCAGCCGTCTGCGCACGTCACGCGGCGGCCCTGGAGATCGAAATTGTCGGGTCCACCGGCCGCCGGCGGCATCGCGTCGGTGATCAACATGAAACGATCGTGCCGCTTGGCGGCAAGGGCGACGCGCAGGTTCGCCGGGTGGACATGATGGCCATCGGCGATGATGCCCACGAACGCTTCATCGAGATCGAGCGCGGCACCGACCATACCCGGCTCGCGTCCGACCGGCGCGCTCATCGCATTGAACAGATGGGTGAACGCGCGCGCGCCCGCGCCGACGGCGGCGCGCGCCTCCTCGTAGCTCGCTCCCGAATGGCCGAGCGAGACGAGCACGCCGTGCCGGGCGAGTTCGGCGATGCTCTCCGCGCTGACCCGATTGGGCGCGAGCGTCAGCATGACCGCGCCGCAATTCGCGTTGGCGATCGTCGTGAGGTCGCTGGCCTGGAGGCTGCGGATGTATTTCAGCTCGTGCGCACCCTTGCGGCGCGGGTCGAGGAACGGCCCTTCCAGATGGATGCCGAGGGTTGCCCGGGTCAGACGCCGCGCCTCGCGCGTTGCGGCAATCGCCGACGCCATCACTTGCGGCGCATCGGTGACCAGCGTCGGCAACAGCCCGACGGTCCCGTACTTGCGATGTGCGGCGGCGATGCGCGCGATGCCTTCCGGCGTCGGATCCTCGTTGAACAGGACCCCGCCGCCACCATTGACCTGGACGTCGATATAGCCAGGCGCAAGCAGGCCGCCGCCGAGATCGCGCACGGCACCGTCAGGCCTCTCGGAGTAAGGGATGATTGCGGCGATACGCTCGCCTTCGATGACAACCGCATGGTCATCGAGAAAGCGTTCGCCGTCGAAAATTCGCGCGCCGGACAGAACGATCATCAAACGGTCTCCGTCACCTTGCGCAGGTTGCGCGGGCGGTCAGGATCGCGACCGAGCCGAAGCGCAAGCGCCTCGGCAAGGTGGTAGAAGCGGTGGATCATGACGATCGGCTCCAGCAGGGTCGCCTCGACCTTCGCGGTGGCGAGGCGATGCGCCTCGTCACCGCCGCCCGCCTCGATTGCGATCACCGTCGCGCCCGCATCGGCCAGAGCCGTGAGCGTCGGCAGCATGCCTTCGCGCGCCGCGTCGGACGGCACGAAGGCGATGACGGGAAAGCCTGGGGCCACGAGTTCAGCCGGGCCATGCAGCACCTCGGCGGCGGAGTAGGCCTCGGCGTGAATCGCGCAGGTTTCCTTGAGCTTCAGCGCCGCCTCCGCGGCGATCGCGAGCGTGGCGCCGCGGCCCAGCACGAAAGCGCTGCGAGCATTCGCGAGTTGTTCCAGCATCGCCGCGGGCGGCGGCGCCGCTTGTCCGCGCAGCACATCCGGCAGGCCGGTGAGGGCGTCTGTGAGCTGCCGATCCTCGCGCCAGGCCGCGACCAGGCTCGCGCCCGCGGCGAGGCCCGCCACCATCGATTTGGTCGCGGCGACCGAACGTTCCGTGCCGGCGCACAATGGCAGCAGCACTTCGGCCCCTTGCGCCAGCGGTGAGGCCGCGTCGTTGACCAGTGCGACCGCCAGCGCACCGCCGCCTCGCGCGGCGCGCTGCATTTCGATGATGTCCGGGCTGCGTCCCGATTGCGAGATCGCGACGGAAACGCCGCCTTCGAGCCGCATGGGCGTGCGATAAAGCGTCGCGATGGAGGGGCCTATGGAGGCACAGGGCACCCCCGAAACAATCTCGACGAGGTATTTCAGGTAGAGCGCGCAGCAGTCCGACGAGCCGCGGCCGATGGTCGCGACCACGGGCGGATCGAGGGCGCGCAGACGCGTTCCGAGCTCAGCGAGCCGCTCGGCATTCTGGCCCAGCTGGCGCGCGACGGCATCGCCTGCCTCGCCGATCTCCTGAAGCATGTGCGTCGTCATCGGTGCGCCTTTCGGGCCGGCGGCGACAGCGTGAGCTCGGAGACGAAGTCGTAGGCGTCGGCGCGGTACCAGGATTTCGTGAATTCGACGCAGGATCCGTCGGCGAGATAGGCGATGCGCTGGATATAGAGCGCCGGGCTGTCCGGTGCGACTCCGAGCAATTCCGCATCCGCTTGATCAACGAGGGTCGCCCGCAATCGCTGCAGGCCCCGTGCGGGCCTGAAGCCACGCGCGGAGAGCGCCTCGTAAAGCGAGCCGCCGACGGAGTTCTGTTCGGGAAGAAAGCGTATCGGCACGGCGGCGCGTTCGATCGCCATCGGCGAACCGTCGGCCAGGCGCAGGCGCCCGAGCCGGAACACGCGTTCGTTCGGCCGCACGCCAAGCATCATGGCCTCTTCCGGCGTCGGCAGGAACACCCCGCGCTCGAGCTCGCGCGAACTCGCCTCCAATCCGCGCAGCCGCATGTCTTCCGTGAAGCTCGTCAGGCGCGACGAGGGCTGCTCGACGCGCGGGGTCGCGCGATGGATGAAAGTGCCGGCGCCATGGCGGTGAAACAGCACGCCCTCGGCAATCAGATCGGCAATCGCCTTGCGCAGCGTGGTTCGCGACACGTCGAGCAGATCGCACAAGATGCGTTCGGCCGGAAGCAATTGCGTCTCCGCGAAGCGCCCGGTCTCGATCTCGCGCCGAAGCGCGTCGACCACGGCACGATAGAGTTTCTGGCCCGGCGCGGTTTCGACCGTCAGGGACATGCCGCGTCCTCCACGAGCGTTCCGCCGGCGAGCAGGATCGCGCCGTCGACCGCGTCGCGCCGCGGCGGAGCGAGGCGCTTGGCCACATCAGGCGGCAAAAAGGGGCGCAAGGGCTCGCCGAAGCCGCCGGCGAGCGCGATGCGCTCGGCGCCGAGTGCGCTCAGCGCGTTGGCGAGCGCTGCAATCGCGCTGGCTGCTTCGTCGACGATTTCACGCGCGCGCATATCCCCTGACCTGGCGACGTCCAGGATCTGGGGCGCGAAGGCGCCGTAGTCTCTGGGCCTCGCGTCCGCTGCCCAGCGGCTCATCCGCAATGGATCGTCATCGAAATGGCGCCCGAGCGCCTGCGCAAGCCCGCTCATCGGCTCGAGGCCATCGATCGCCCGCAGCGTCGCGCGTAGCGCCGACTCGCCGAGCCGCGCGGCAGATCCGTCGTCGCCGAGCCAGAAACCGCGGCCGCCGATGATGGCCGTTCGAGCTCCGACGCGCGCGATGCCCGCCGAGCCGGTGCCCGCGATGATCAGGCCGCCGTCGCCGAGGCCATTGGCGCCGACGCAGGCGGCGACCGCATCATTGACCGCGACGATGCGCGCAAAGCCGGGCAGGGCGGCGGAGACGCGCTCTGCTTCCTTGTCATCCGAAAGCCCGGCAAGGCTGAGCCCGACTGCGATCTCGTGCCTTGGCGCGCCGGCAGCAATTGCACAGTCCATCGTTTCGCGGACGACCCGCATGGCCTCGTCGAAATCGAGATAGATGTTCGAAGCCGGCCCGAGGCCGTGCCCGAGCTCGCGGCCCGACGAATCCCGCAGTCTCGCGCGGCAGCGCGTCCCGCCGCCGTCCACACCGAGAAAGAACTGGGCTGTCGCCGTCGCCAAGGAGCCTCCTAAAATATTTCTTAACGCCTCTAGACAAGTGGTATGTCACGTGGCTAAAACAAATACAAGAGGTATCTACCATTGGTATTCACGATGTCGGTACTGCGGAGCTCGGAGGCGGACGGGGAGAGGCGTGGCGGCACGACCGGTGCCGAGGCGCTGTTCGCTGAGGCGATGCTCGCATCCTACCGTCGGGCGATCGCTTCGGTGGCGGCTGCCAGCGGCGACATCCGCGCCGCCGCGCTTCGCCTTGCTGCGATCTGGCGAGCAGGCGGGCGTCTGGTCTATGCGGGCGCCGGCTCCTCCGGTCTTGCGGCGGCCGAAGATGCCGCCGAGCTTCCCGGTACCTTCGGACTCGAGCAGAGCCGTATCGCAATTGTCCTGCCGGGCGGGATCGCCGAGCCGTTCCGCATTGATGGCGGCGCGGAGGATGATGCCGCAGCCGGCGAGCGGGCTATCACCGCGCTCGGTGATCTCTCTCGGGATGCCTTGATTGTCGTATCGGCGAGCGGCTCGACGCCGTTCACCGTCGCAGCCGCCGCCGCGGCGCGTCGCCGTGGCGCTTTCGTGGTCGCGATCGCGCATCGCCCAGGTTCACCCTTGCTCGTCGGTGCCGACGCATCGATTCTGCTCGAAAGCGGGGAGGAGGCGCTGCGAGGGTCGACCCGGCTTGCGGCCGGCGCGGCGCAAAAGGCCGCGCTCGGCATGCTCTCATCATTGATGGGATTCGAGTTGGGGCACATTCACCAGGGCCTCATGGTCAACCTGAAGGCCGACAACGCAAAATTGCGCGAGCGGGCGCGTGGGATCGTCGCAACAATCGCCGGCGTCAGCGATGCCAAGGCGGAAGCGGCGCTGCGGCAGGCCGGCGGCGAGGTCAAGCCGGCGATCCTGATTGCCTGCGGTATCGTCAGCATGAGCGAAGCCGTCACGTGGCTCGCTGTTGCGGAAGGTCGGATCGACGAAGCGTTGCGTCAATGGAATCACGGGCGAAAACCCGAACAAGGGAGCGTAGCATGAGACGGACATTCAAGGCTGCAATGGGAGCTGAGGTTGCCGCGTTGGCGTTGCTTGCGGGGCTTGCGTCGGCTCAGGCAGGCTCGCTGAAGATCGAGAGCTGGCGCAACGACGACGCCGACATCTGGAACTCGAAGATCATTCCCGCCTTCAATAAGCACTATCCCGACATCAAGATCGAATTCGCGCCATCGGCGCCCAAGGAATACAACGCCGCCCTCAATGCGCGGCTCGATGGCGGCACCGCCGGCGACCTCATCACATGCCGTCCCTTCGACGCATCGCTCGCGCTCTATCAGAAGCATCAGCTCGACCCGGTCGACGGCCTCCAGGGCATGGACAATTTCTCCGATGTCGCGAAGGCCGCATGGCAAACCGATGACGGCAAAACCACCTTCTGCGTGCCGATCGCGTCCGTCATCGCCGGCTTCATCTACAACAAGGAAGCCTTCGCCAAGGTCGGCCTGTCCGAGCCGAAGACGCTCGAGGAATTCCACGCCGCGCTCGACAAGCTGAAGAAGGACGGGACCTATGTCCCGCTGGTGATGGGCACGGCTGACCAGTGGGAGGCCGCGACCATGGGATTCCAGAACATCGGTCCCGACTATTGGAAGGGCGAGACCGGTCGCGCCAACCTGATTTCCGGCAAGGAGAAGCTCACGGATCCGCAATACATCGCGGCCTTCAAGGAGATCGCAAGCTGGGCGCCCTATCTCGGGTCGGGCTTTCAGGCGCAGACCTATGCTGACAGTCAGAACCTGTTCTCGCTCGGCAAGGGCGCGATCTACGCGGCTGGCTCGTGGGACATCTCGACGTTCCGCGGGCAGGCGAAGTTCGCCATGGGGGCATTCCCGCCGCCGCAGCCGGCCGGCACGACGGATTGCTACATTTCCGATCACACCGACATCGCGATGGGCGTCAACGCAGCGTCGAAGAACAAGGACGACGCCAAGAAGTTCCTGGAATGGCTGACGACGCCGGAATTCGCGACGATCTACGCCAACGCGCTTCCGGGCTTCTTCCCCCTCGCCAAGACCCCCGTGAAGGTCGACGACGACGTCGCGGCGACGATGGTCGGATGGCGCCAGACCTGCAAGTCGACGATCCGCAACTCGTATCAGATCCTGTCGCGCGGTACGCCTAATCTGGAAAATGAGCTTTGGAACGTTTCGGCGCAGGTCGTCAACGGCAAGCTGACGCCCGAGGCCGCCGGCAAGCAGCTGCAGGATGGCCTCGACAAGTGGTACAAGCCCGCCAAGTGACACCAGTCCCTCTCTCCGCTTTCGCGGGGAGAGGGATTTTTCTTGTTTGGTTCGATAGTTGCTGCACCCCCCGCGAGCCCATGGCGCAAGCCTCAAGCGCGGAAAGGGACGATAGCGCACGGTAGGTTCAATCTTTTTCCGTCATGCCCGAATCGGTCTCGAACATCACCGCCCAGATGCCTCGCGCCAAGCTCGCGGGCCTTCTGCTGTTCTTCCTCGGACCGGCGGTCGCGATCTACACCTTGTTCTCGATCTATCCGCTCGTCGCGACCATGGCGCTCTCCACCTACACAAGCGATCCGTCCGGCGCCCGGTCTTTCGTCGGGCTTGCCAACTTCAAAACGCTGCTCGGTGACGCGCTGTGGTCGAAGCCGTTCTGGAATGCCCTCGGCAACAATTTGATATTCTTCGCCGTGCACATGTGCGTGCAGAATCCCGTTGGCATCGCACTCGCGGGATTGCTCAGCCTGCCGGGCCTGCGGCTCAGGGGCTTTTATCGCACCGTGATGTTTCTCCCGACGATGCTTTCGGTCGTCATCGTCGGCTTCTCCTGGAATTTGATCCTTTCCCCGCTCTGGGGCGTCGCCGCCGGCGCCTTGAAGGCCGTGGGGCTGGGCTCACTGTTCGCTCCCTGGCTTGGGCTCGAATCGAGCGCACTCGTCACCCTGTCCCTCATCTCTGTCTGGCAATTCGTCGGCATTCCGATGATGTTGATCTACGCCGCGCTGCTCAACATCCCCGACGAGTTGATCGATGCGGCACGCGTCGACGGGCTCGGACAGTTTCGCATCTTCTTCCACATCAAGCTTCCGCTCGTCCTGCCGACGATCAGTCTGGTCTCGGTCTTGACCTTTGTCGCCAACTTCAACGCTTTCGATTTGATCTACTCGGTCAAGGGGGCGCTTGCGGGGCCGAATTTCGCCACCGACATCCTCGGCACGTTTTTCTACCGCACCTTCTTCGGCAATCAGCTCCAGCTCGGTAATCCGACCATGGGCTCAGCGGTCGCGACCGTGATGTTTTTCATCATTCTCCTCGGCCTCTGCCTCTATCTCTTCTTCGTGCAGCGGCGCATTCGCCGTTACGCTTTCTGAGGTGGCTGGCATGACGACGGAGCAGCGTGCAAGAAGCCTCGGCGTCCACGTCGTCCTGATTGCCTACAGCCTCCTTGCGGTCGGTCCAATCCTGCTCGTGGTGATGAATTCGTTCAAGATGCGCAACGCCATCTTCGGCAGCCCGCTCGCGCCGCCGGACGCCGCGACCTTCAGCCTCATCGGCTATGAGAAGGTTTTCCGCTCTTCCCATATCCTGACCTACTATTCGAATTCGCTGATCGTGACCCTCGTCAGCATGGCGCTCGTGCTGCTGTTCGGCGCGATGGCAGCCTGGGCGCTGACCGAATACCGCTTTCGCGGTTCGACGGCGCTGGCACTGTTCCTGTCGATCGGCATCATGGTGCCGATCCGGCTCGGCTCCGTCGCGATCCTCAACATGATGCGCTCTGCCGGCCTCAACGACACGCTGACGGCCTTGATCCTCGTCTATGTCGCGCAAGGCCTGCCGATGTCGATCTTCATATTGAGCGAGTTCATTCAGCAAATTCCGAAGGATTTGCGCGACGCCGCGCGCTGCGACGGCGTGCCGGAAACCCGCATCTTCTTCGAGGTGGTCGCGCCTCTGCTGCGCCCGGCGATCGCGACCGTCGCGGTCTTCACCATCGTGCCGATCTGGAACGACCTCTGGTTTCCGTTGATCCTGACCTCGAGCGACTCCACGCATACGGTCACCCTCGGCGTGCAGCAGTTTCTGGGCCAGTACATCACCGACTGGAATTCGGTGCTCGCCGCACTGTCGATGGCGATCCTGCCGGTCGTCATCATCTACGTGATCCTCTCGCGCCAACTCATCGCAGGCCTCACCTCCGGCGCGGTCAAATAGGTTGTCAGAATGGCCAATCTGCGCATCGAGCACCTCCACAAGCGTTATGGCGCGACCGCGGTGCTCAACGACGTCAATTTGAAGATCGAGGACGGCGAGTTCGTCGTTCTCGTGGGGCCCTCAGGCTGCGGCAAGTCGACGCTTCTGCGGATGATTGCCGGGCTCGACGGTGCATCGGGCGGCGACATTCATATCGCCGACAAGCTCGTCAACACGCTCGCACCTGCCGATCGCGGCATCGCGATGGTGTTTCAGTCCTATGCGCTCTATCCGCACATGAACGTGCGCAAGAACATGACGTTCGGGCTGAAGTTCACCGGGGTGCCGCCCGCCGAACGCGAGCGGCGCGTCACGGAAGCGGCCCGCATGCTGCGGCTCGACGAGTTGCTCGGGCGCTATCCGCGTGATCTCTCCGGCGGCCAGCGGCAGCGCGTTGCCATTGGCCGCGCGATCGTGCGCGAGCCTGCCGTTTTCCTGTTTGATGAGCCGCTCTCCAATCTCGATGCGGCCCTGCGCGTCTCGACGCGCGTCGAGATCGCGAATCTCCATCGAATGCTGAAGTCGACGATCGTCTATGTCACGCACGACCAGGTCGAGGCGATGACGCTCGCCGATCGCATCGTTGTGATGAACAAGGGTTGCATCGAGCAGGTCGGCAGGCCGCTGGATCTCTATTATGCACCCGCGAACCTGTTCGTCGCGGGCTTCATCGGCTCGCCTGCGATGAATTTCTTCGAGGCGAAGGTTGCCGGCGTCGAGGGCGCATGCGCGCGTGTGGACGGACCCGGCTTTCGCAGCTTCGACCTGCCGGCGACCTCATTGAAGATGGGGGATACGCTGACGGTCGGCGTTCGTCCGGAGCATCTTGCCAGGCGAGAGGACGGTTCCTTCACCGTGGAAGGCGTCGTCGAACTGGTCGAACGTCTCGGCGAATCCTCCTTCGCCTATGTGCGTCGGGCCGACGACAGGCTGTTCGTTGCCGAAGTCCGTGGTCGTCAGACGCCGACGCCCGGGGAGCGAGTCGCACTCGCTGCGGCCAACCGGGACGTGCACGTCTTCGATTCCTCGGGCCTGCGGGTATCAAGTCCGACCAATACTTAAATGGCCGACCGGCTCTGGCGCTGGCCGATCGGAAACGGGCTCCGCAGCGAGAGGAATCAATCGTGACGGATATCGTACGCTATCTGACCCATCCTCAAGTGACTATTGATCCGGCAATCCCCGTCCCATCCTGGGGCTTAAGCGAGATCGGCAGAGATCGCACCGAGGCGGTCACAGCGACGCGCCAGCTCTCGCGCACGACGCGGATCATCGCCAGCGGGGAGCGGAAGGCCATCGAGACCGCGGAGATCATTGCGGCAAAGCTGAAGGTCGACGTCGAGGTCCGGGAGGCGATGCACGAGAATGACCGGTCGGCGACGGGCTTCCTGATGCAGGACGAGTTTCAAGCGGTCGCCAATCAGTTTTTTGCTCAGCCCCAGATCAGCGTTCGGGGCTGGGAGCGGGCTGTCGATGCCCAGCTGCGCATCGTGCGCGAGGTCGAACAGGTCCTGGCTCGGAATGATCGGGGCGACGTGCTCTTTGTCGGGCACGGCGGGGTGGGCACTCTGCTCTATTGCCATTACCTGGGTGTTGCGATTGATCGGACGTGCGACCAGCCCGCTGACGGCGGTTATTTCTTTGCGTTCACGAGAGAGGGCCGTCGCGTGCAACACTCCTGGCGTCGTCTTGAAGACCTGTGATCGGCGCCTGATGCATGTCGGCCGGCCGACGCGCGCCACGGTGACCAATCCGTCGCCACAGACCGGGTTTCGATCAGGCCACCCAGCTGGCGACCAGGCCGATGGTCGCCGCGAATATTGCGGTGACGGTGATCCAGCCGAGCGCCTTCATGCCCGGGCTGTTGACCTCGTCCCCCATCAGTCTGCGGTCGCTGGTCATCAGGAGAATCAGGAGCATGAGCGGCGGCGTCGAGAAGCCCTGCACGATGCCTGAATAGACCAGGGCCTTCATCGGATTGAAGCCGAGAAAATTGAGAAGCACCGCCGCTGCCGTAAAGCCGGCGATGGAGAGATAGAACCGGCCGGCGTCGGCCGGGCGCGCGTTGAGCGAGCTCTTCCAACCGAGCGTCTGGCAGAAATCATAGGCTGCGCCCGTGGTCATCACGGGAACGGCGAGGAAACCGACGGCGATGATCCCGATGCTGAACAGCGTGGCGGCGGCGTTGCCGGCCAGGGGCCGTAGCGCTTCGGCGGCTTCAGCCGCGGTGCTGATGTCGGTGTGGCCGGCCTGATGCAGCGTCGCCCCGGTCGAAAGAATGATGAAGTACATGATGACATTGGAGAATGCCATGCCCATCAGAATGTCGCGGCGCGACTGCGCGAGCTCGGAACCCATGCCGGCGCGACGCGCCCGTGGGTCGATGCGGCCGGCGGCAATCAGCTCCTCGACCTCGACGTTGGATTGCCAGGTATAGAGATAGGCCGACAGTGTGGTGCCGATCACCGCGACGAGGATCGACAGAAACTCCCTGGAGAATTGGATGTGCGGAACGAGCGTGCCCCGCAGCACGGCCCACGGATCGGGCGATGCGAGGAACGCCGATCCGACATATGCGAACAGCGACAGCGCCAACCAGCGGAAAATGTTGCGGATGAAGGTGTAAGATCCCCAAATCTGCAGCGCCAGGATCGCGCCCGCAATCACGGGAACCAGGGCGCCATGCGGGATCGTCACGAACAGGTTGATCGTTGCAGCCATCGCACCGATATTCGCTCCGGCCTCGATCACGTTTCCGATCAGCACGCCGATCAGCGCGGGCCACATCAGCCATGGCGTGAAGTGCTCGCGGAGAACGGCAAACAATCCCCTTCCGGTGACGCGTCCAAGCTTGGCAGAGAGGAATACGACGGCGAACATCATCGGGAATGTCACCGGCGCCATCCACAGGAAGGCGTAGCCGAACCGCGCGCCTGCGCTCGCATAGGTTCCGATCGCCGAGCAATCATCATCCGCCGCGCCGGTCACGAGGCCGAGGCCGAACGCGCGAGTGAGACCTTTGGTTCTGCCACCGGAAGCTGAGGCGTTAGTCGCGTCCATCACGGTCCTACGATCGCCAGACGTTCATCGCGCCGGATCGGCAATCCTCAGCTGGCTGCGTGCCGCGCGTCCTGTCCGCCGTGGTGCAATGTCCGGTACCAAAGTGGGCGCATCGCCGGCTATCCGCAGTGCGAAATAGGCGATCGTTGCCTGAAGCCCGTCTTTCAGTTCGACGCGCGGGCGCCAGCCCAACGTTTGCGCCGCGGTTTCGATCATGGGCTTGCGCCGCTTGGGATCGTCCTTCGGCAACGCCTCAAAACGGAGCGAAGAGGCCGATTCCGTGTAGGTGAGCACCTCACGTGCGATCGCCTCGATGGTGACTTCGTGCGGATTGCCGAGATTGCAGGGGCCGGTCACCGAGGCGGGACTTTCCATCAGAAGCTGGAGCCCTCGCACGAGATCGTCGACGAAGCAGAAGCTCCTCGTCTGGGTACCTGCACCGTAGATGGTGATGGGCTCGCCGCGCAGAGCCTGCACGATAAAATTGGAGACGACGCGGCCGTCATTCTCCAGCATGCGCGGACCATAGGTGTTGAAGATGCGCGCGACCTTGATCTCGGTCCGATACATGCGATGGTAATCGAACATCAGCGTCTCGGCGGCGCGCTTGCCCTCGTCATAGCAGGCGCGGGGCCCGATCGGGTTGACGTTGCCGAGATAGGATTCCGGCTGTGGATGAATCTCCGGATCGCCGTAGACTTCACTCGTCGAGGCCTGAAGCACCCGCGCACCCTTCCGACGCGCGAGCTCGAGCATGTTGATCGTGCCGAGCACGCATGTCTTCATCGTCCCGACCGGGTCGGTCTGGTAATGCCGTGGCGAGGCAGGGCAGGCCAGACTGTAGATACTGTCGATATCATCGTCGATCTCGACGGGGTCGCGCACGTCGTGCTCGACGAAGCGGAAGTTCGGGTGGTTCAGGAGTGGCCGGACATTATCGATCGTGCCTGTGGACAGATTGTCGAGGCAGATCACCATGTTTCCGCGTTGCAGAAGTGCGTCGCAGAGGTGAGATCCGATGAAGCCGGCGCCGCCTGCGATCAGAACGACCGGAGGGCGTCGGGCTGCATGGATGCGGGTCTGGAGTGTCATGACGCTGCTCCTTCAGAGTTCGGCGACCTGCGCGGGCTGGCTCGCGGGAAGCCGTGCCGACTTGCGGCGACGCCGCGCGCTCGCTTCACCGTAGTAAGCTTCCAATTGGCGGGCGCGGTGGTTGGAGGTGTGGTCGGCGAGGACCCGGCGCCGCGCATTCTCCGCGATGTCGCGGCGACGCTCCTCAGGCATGTCGCGCAGGATCTCGATGACGTCGCGCGGGCTCGACGCCAGCAGGATCTCCCGCGATGGCTCGAAGATTGTCTCGAGGCCCGGCCAGCGGTCGGAAATCACGGGCGTGCCGCAGGCGGCTGCTTCGAACAGGCGAACGCTCGGCGAGAAGCCCAGTACGCGCATATCAGCGCGGGTCGCGTTGAGGGCGAACCGCTGCTCTGCGTAGAATGCTGGGTGCCGGTTTGGCGGGAGGTGCTCGATCCGCGTGACGTTGTCCGGCCAGGCGATATGGGCGGGATACTGCGCGCCTGCGACGGCGAACTGCTCCGAGGACAGTGTGCGTGCCGGGAGCAGCATCAATTGTTCGAGCACCGGTTGCCGGTCCTCGCTATAGGTCCCGAGATAGCCCAGGGCCCATTTCGTCTGCGCATGCTGCGGTTTGTAGGTGTCGGTGTCGGCGCTGCAATAAAGAACCCGCGCCAGCGGGCTGCCGTAGCGCTCCTCGATCATGTCAGGCACCGGGCCGCCGGCAAAGGACAAATAGAGGTCGAAACGCGGGATCATGGCCGCGGACAGATAGTCGAGACCCTGGTCGATCCTCGCCAGCGTCACCGGCGTGTCGATGTCGTAGAATGCGGTGATCCCCCGCGCCTGGCGCGTGATCCATTCGGAGATCGCGATCCCATCGGGCACATAGGACCCGATGATGACGAGGTCGGCGCTTCGAATGAGCTGGCCGAAGCGGCGAGGGATATCCTTCAGCGACTGGTAGATCTCGACAGTCCACGAGTCCGGCTTGGTGAGGTCGCGGTGCTCGCGATACCAGGCGACGTCGCGCTCGAGGAACGTCACGTGGTGGCCTCGCCGCGCGAGGGCTTCGATCAGGGCACGATAGGTCGTGGCATGACCATTGCCCCATGACGATGTGACCGAAAGACCGACGACGACGATGCTGAGATTCATTCTGCTGCCTCGATACGCGAGCTGCTTCCGTTAAAGAGGTGGTTGAACTGGCGGGCGCGGTGCCGGTAGGTGTGCTGGGTCAGGATGCGTGCGCGGGCGCGGCTCGCGATCGCGGCCGCACGGTCGATGCTGAGGGCGCCGAGATGGCCGGCGACTTCGGCCCCGCTGGCAGCGACCAGCACTTCACGATCCGGCTCGAGGAAATGGTCGATGCCGTCCCATTGGTCGGTGATCAGGCAGGCGCCCGCGCCGATCGCCTCGAACACCCGCGTCGGCGGCGAGAAGCCGTAGCGGGCCATGCTATCGCGATTGACGTTGAGCGTGGCAAGCCCGGAGCCGAAGAATGCATTGTGCGCGCCGGTGCCGACATGACCGACCTTGCGGACGTTGCCCGCCGTATTCTTGCTCTCCCAACCGGAGCCGCCAAGAACGAAGGACTTGTCCGGCAGCTCGTGTGCGACGTCCAGAAAAAAGTGCTCCACGCGCTGTTCCCGATCTGGCAGGCGGTTGGCCAGCAGACTGAGATCGCAGTTGAAGTCGGCTCTGGGCGGCGACGGAAAATGCGTTTGGGGGTCCAGGGCGTTGTAGATCGGAACGCAATCCCGCGCGCCCATGGCGCGGTAAGTCGAGACGACCCCATCGCCGCCGCCGTAGGTCAGGACCATATCGTAGGAGGCAATTGCGGCCCGCAGGTGGTGCTCGGGGTCGCTTGCCATCGCTTCGAGCGTGGCGGGCGCATCGACATCCCAATAGATCCGCATGGTTCGGGAGGGCAGGGTCGCAACCGCCGCCTCGAGCTCCCGATCGAAGACTCCGACGCCACTCGCCTTGATCAGCATGTCCGCGGAACGCGCCGCGGCATCGAGTGAGCTCCGCCAACCGTCGGCTGTCGCGGGGTAGACCACGACCCTGGCCCAATCGGGATCGGCGATGTCGCGATGGGCCTGCCGCTCGAAAGCGTCGGGCTCGAAGAAGGTGATGTCGTGGCCGAGCGCGGCAATCTGCTTGAGCATGCCGCGATAATAGGTGGCGGCACCGTTCCAGTAGGACGAGACGAGGCTTGATCCGAAGAAGCAGATCTTCATGCGGAGGCTCCGATGTATCGCTGATGCTGTGACGAGCCGTTTGAGCTGCGAATGGCCTCCACGATGCCCACCAGTTGTTGCGCACGATGACGACAGGTATGGCGCTCCCGGATCGTTCGCAGCCCGGTCTCCACCATCGCCGCTGACAGATCCCGATCGCCGAGCACGGCGCGCAACGCGCAACTCATCTCCGCGCGATTGGCGGCCTTGAGATAAGCGCCGTCCGGAAACAGGCCTTCCGCGTCGGACCAGGGCGCCGAGACCAGGGGAATGCCGCAGGCGAGCGCTTCGAACACGCGGATGGTGGGAATGCCGGGAAGCGACCGCACATAAGGCCCGCGCGGGACGTGCACGGTTGCGCGGGCGCCGGCGAACGCGACCGGCGCCCAGTGCGCCGGCAGCCAGCCGCCATAGCGGATGCCCGCGGCCTGGATGGTCCGGAGCGCATCCTGCGAGTAGCGAACGCCGTAGACGCTCGCGCGCACATTCAGTTCGGCGACGGGCTCGACCAGAAATTCGTTGAGTTCGGCGCTGCGTTCGCCGTCGCCCCAATTGCCGATCCAGACCAGATCCTCGCTGCGTTCGATTCTCGGCAGCGGACGATATAGCGCGACGTCGGCGGCCTCGTGCCAAGTATAGGCCCGGTCAGCCCAGCCAAGCTTGGCATAGATCAGGCGAAGCACCTCTCCGAACGCCAGCACGCCGTCAAAGTCGTCAAGGTCGAACAGTGCAAGCTCGTCCGGCGCGGTGACTGCGCGGTGATGAGTATCGTGGAACAGCAGCGTGAAGGGCGCGCCGTGCGCGCGCTTGTCCCCGATCTGCTTGATCACATCAGGCGAGTTCCATTCATGCACGACGACGAGATCGGCGCCATCCAGCGCTTCATCGAAATCGAGCGAGGCGTCATAGCGGCGAATGGAGATGCCGGGGAAGAGCTGAGCCGTGTCTTGCAGGGCCTGACTGCCGCTCTCGCGGATGGCATTCAACCGGCTCCAGCCATCGACCGGCTCGAACACGATGACCTCGTGGCCAAGCGCATGCAGTTCGCGGGCGTAGCCGCGCAGGAAATGGGCGTTGCCGTTGTTCCAGCAAGAGGTGAATGCGTGGTAGAACAGGACGCATTTCATGCCCGCACCTCGATCTCGCCGGCTTGGGATGACGTGCGGTCGGAGGCGAGCAGCCCTTCGTACAGCTTCAGATAGGCGCTGGTCGTGCGCGCCAGCGAATAGGTCAGGGAATGTTCATAGGCGGCGCGTTGCAGGCGCGTCCTTTCGAGATCGTGGGCGCAGAGATCGGCGAGAGTTCGGTGCAGCGCCCGGCTATCCTCGGGATCGAAGAGCATCGCCGCTCCGCTCCACAGCTCCCGGAACGTCGGGATGTTCGACAGCACCAGCGCGCAGCCCGCGGCGGCCGCCTCCAGCACCGAAAGGCCGAATGGCTCGTAGAGCGCGGGGCTTACAAAGATCGCGGCGTGCTGGAGATGTCCGCGCAAGGCGTTATGCGGCAATTGTCCAAGCCAGGTGACGCCCGTTGCCTGATCCGCACCGGCGGGGCCCGCGACCTGAACCGGCCAATCCAGTCCCGGTGAGGCCGCCGCCAAGACTGCGATATTCTTGGCACGATCCCAGAGCCGGCCGGCCGCGAAGATCATCTCCCGTTTCCGACTTGGAAAGTTCCCGGCAGCAATTCCGTTCCAGATCACCGCGCCGGGCGAGCGGGGACGATAGATCTCCACGATGTCGTCGTGGAAGGACTGGCTCGGGCAAATCCAGGCCTGTGTGCTGTTGAGCGCAGCAGTGACGCGTTCCGTATAGCGCGTCCAGCGCGGCTCGCCGAGCCAGCCCGTATCGCGACAGGCGCGTGCCCATGAGGTGACGCAGGAATGCGCCACGAGAACCGTCGGAGCGCGCCACGCGAGGGTCGCCTCCCGGAAGCTGTTGAGATGGACGATGTCAGGCTGGAATCGCGCTTCCATCCTGGCGAGGACGCGCTCGGCGTTGGCGAAGTCGTGGCCTTCGGGGTCCTGCCATTCCAGGTTCAGGTCCGTATCCACGAGGCGCACGCCCGCTCCGCGCAGCATCTCACGTTGATCCGCGCGTGCCGCAGGCCCGATTGTCACCAGCGTGACGTCGGCACCCGACGCGACGAGGCGTGAGGCAAGACCGCACGAATAAGTCCACACGCCTCCGACCGTATCGGCCGTCATCAGGATTCGCATGTGTGACGCGCGGCTCATGACTCTACCGGGTGCTCGAGGGCATCGAGCGGCATCGGCCGATCGTTCTGCACGTCGCTGAACTGATCGAACATCCCGAGATAATGTCGGTGCGCGCGCTCCCACGCGAAATCGTCGGCCTCGCCCCAGAGCTTTCTGTAATCCGGTGAGCCGGGGTAGGGATAGAGCGGAACAGGATCGTTCGCCCAGATGCCGGCATCCTGCATCTTGCTCCGCCAGCGCTGCACGACGGGATCGTCGTCCTCGGGCACCTCGATCAGATTGGCCTGGACGAAGGGGACGTGACGGCGGGCTTCCACCAGCCGGTCTGCGAGCTGGTCGGTGGTCATCTTGCAGTTCTTGGCGAGCGCGGCACGGCCCTCGACGGTGAGGCTCTCGATCCCGGCCTCGATCGAGACGCAGCCGGCACGTCCGAGCAGCGCGAGCATTTCGGGCTTCCAGAGATCGATGCGGGTCTGCACCCCGAACTTGAGGCGACGCGTGCTCAGCCCTTCCAGGAGTTCGGGGTTCGGGAGGAAGATCTCATCGATGAAGTAGACATATTCGACGCCTTGTCCGCGCAGACGATCGATCTCGTCGAGAATGATGGAAGGCGGCCGTTTGCGGTATGCGTTGCGGAAATTCTCCTTGGCGCAGAACGTGCAGTTGTAGGGGCATCCCCGCGACGCCTCGATTTCCGCGCCGGGCGCCGCCGGCTCGGCCTCGAAACGGTGATGGTGGTGATGATGGCGCCGGATCATCTCGCTGGGCCAGTCCAGAGCCGGCTGATCCGTGAAGTCGACGGCCTGCGGGCCTCCGTTGACCCGGACCGAGCCGCGATCCGCGAAACACAGGCCCGGAAAGTCCCGCTCGCCTTCTGCGAGCCGGAGCAGGGATGTTTCGCATTCTCCCATCACGATGATATCGACGCCGAGCTTCTTGAGTGCTGCCCGCGGCGTCGTCGAGCCGTGCGGACCGACTGCGACGAGCGTTGGCGCAAGATCCCGCACCGCCGCGGCAAGCTCCTGCGGCACGCGCAGCTCCGGCGGTGCGCAGCGCCAGAACAGATAGGTTGGGGCCGTCGTGATCACGATCAGTTCGGGGCCGAACGTGCGCAATTGGGCCTCGATGTCCCGGAAGGACAGGTCGAACATGTGCGCATCGAGCAGCAGCGTGCGGTGCCCGGCCGCCTTCAGATAATGCTCGGAGATTCCGAGCTCGAGCGGAAGGTGAGGGGACCGGCAGCCGAAATAGATGCTGCCGCTGAAATCCCAGTTCGGATTGATCAGGGCGACGCGCGTCATGCGAGGGCCTCGCGGGTGCCGTGAGTTGCTCCAAAGCGGCTATCGAGCCAGGCGTGGAGCGAGCGAAGGCCCTCGGCGATGTTTACCTGCGGTGCCCATCCGAGCGCGGTCGACAGCGCTCGTGTATCGGTGACGTACCAGGGTTGATCGCCGGGACGCCAATCGGAGAAGCGGTAGGTGACCTCGCGGCCCGTGAATTGGGTGATGTGGTCGATCAATTCCCGGAGGCTCACTGCATTGGCTGGACCGCCGCCGAGATTGAACACGCGTCCACGCGCGAGCGCGATCCCGTCGAGAACGGCAAGCCAGGCGGAGGCTGCGTCGGACACATGCAGGGCGTCGCGAACTTGATAACCGTCGCCATAGATCGTCAAGGGCTGGCCTCGGATGGCGCTCAGCAGGAAATGAGCGATCCAGCCCTGGTCCTCGGTGCCGAATTGCCGCGGCCCGTAGATGCAGCTCATGCGCATCACCACGGTCTGGAGCCCGTAGACCCGCGCATAGTCATGGACGTACTGATCGGCGGTCCCCTTGGAGCAGCCATAGGGGCTGTAGAAATCGAGCGGCGCGTGCTCCGAAATACCGCCCGCCAGCAGGTCGCTGGTGGGACTATAACGGCGACCCGCGAGCGTGATCTGGCTGTCCTCGACCAGGCGGCCATAGACCTTGTTGGTGGACGCGAACACGACCGGCGCGGTGCAATTGTGCAGCCGGACTGCTTCGAGCACATTCAGGGTGCCGCGCGCGTTGGTCTCGAAATCGGCTGCCGGGTCGCTCACGCTGTCAGTGACGGCGACCTGGGCAGCCAGGTGCAGGACCGCGCGCGCCTCACGTACGGCGTCGATCACCGGGATGGGCTCCCGAATGTCGGCCACCGTAATGGTGATGAGGTCGCCGTGCCTGGACTTCAACCATTGTGCGTTCTCGCGCACGCCGGCGCGGGCGAGATTGTCCAGGACCAGCACGCGCTCACCGCGCTCCGCCAGCCGGTCGGCCAGATTGCAGCCGATGAAGCCGCAGCCGCCGGTGATCAGAACGGGTCTGTTGTCTCGCTGATTCATCATGCAACCAATCCTCGTTGCAGCAATTCCCGGGTGGCTCGCTCGGCCTGGTCATCCGCAATCTGGCCCGCGAGATATTCCGCGAGCTCCTCGAGGCCATCCTTGAAGGCCACACGAGCCTCGAAGCCGAGCAGGTCCCGCGATTTGCCGATATCTGCGAAGCAGTGCCTGATGTCGCCGGCGCGGTATTTCCGCGTGATTTCGGGCGCGATATCGCTGTGTCCCATGACCTCGGCGAGATCCTCGGCGACCGACAGAATGCTCCGGCTGTGGCCTGAGCCGATATTGAAGACGTCTTGCGCATGCTCTGCTTCCAGCGCAATCCGGCAGGCGCGGGCGACGTCATGCACGTGAACGAAATCGCGCCGTTGCTCGCCGTCCTCGAACACCAGCGGCGGACGTCCGTTGAGGAGCCGCGCCGCGAAAATCGCGAGCACGCCGGTGTAGGGATTTGACAGTGCCTGACGTGGCCCGAACACGTTGAAGAAGCGCAACGCCAAGGTCGGGATGCCGTAAGCCTTGCCTGTGATCAGGCACATGCGCTCCTGTGCAAACTTGTTCAGCGCGTAGACCGAGCTGAGCGACGGCAGCTTGTTCTCGGGGGTGGCCACGGGGGCGAGCGGGCGACCGGTGGTGTCTCGCAACTCCCATTCCCCACGGCGCAGCTGTTCGATCGACCGTTCGTCGCAGGTGACGAGACTTTGATCGGGCCCGCGGTAGAGGCCTTCACCGTAGATGCTCATGGAGGAGGCGACGACCAGCCGTTCGACGGGGCGCTTCGACAGCGCCTGGAGTAGCACGGCGGTGCCGAGCTCGTTCGTACGCACGTAGGGCTCGATGTCGTACATGCTCTGCCCGACGCCGACGGCGGAAGCGAGATGCAGGACCATGTCGGCCCCGCGCAGGGCATGCGCTATCGCAGCGCCGTCGGTGACGTCACCAACGATGAGCTCGGCTTCGTCGGCGAGATAGGATGGACGCTGCCGGTTGCCGCCGTGCACCTGCGGCGACAGATTGTCGAGAAGCCGGACCTCGTAGCCGGCGGCGAGCAGCACATCCGCCGCATGAGAGCCGATGAACCCCGCGCCCCCCGTGATCAATACTCGCGTCATTCACCGCTCCGTACAACCGTAAGACCGATCCGTTCGGGATCGATCGATGATGTGAGGTGATGCGCACTTGCTGGGTGGGTCGGACGACCCGCGCGCCGGTCACGTTGGAGTCAGAAGCGATGCAAGGAATGTTCGTTCCTCGAAAATGTACAAACGAATATTTCTCTAACTTGGATCAATAACCCAGGTGAATCGGCCGCTCGCGCGGGTTAGAAAGGCGCGCCGTGCAACGGTTCGGGCAGCCCCAAGTGCTTTGCTGCGGTCGCGCCGATGTCGGCAAAGCCGGCGCGACGTCCGATAGGAGAAGATGATTGCGTCGTCCAGGTCAGGATCGGAACCTGCTCGCGGGTGTGATCGGTACCGCTCCAGGTCGGGTCGCAGCCATGATCGGCGCTGATGATCAGCAGATCATCGCTTCGCAGGCGGAGCAGTAATTCGGGAAGGCGTCCGTCGAACGCTTCAAGTGCCGCGGCATAGCCGGCCACGTCGCGGCGATGGCCGTGGAGCGTGTCGAAGTCGATGAAATTGGCGAACAGAAACCCGCCATCCGTAAGGCTCGCGAGCCCTTCGAGCGTACGATCGAACAGCGCCATGTTGCCATTGCCGCGCATGTTACGCCCGGTCGCGCGATGGGCGAAGATGTCGTCGATCTTGCCGATGGTCACGATGTCGCGGCCGGCACTTGCGGCGAGATCAAGAATTGTAGTTCCGGGCGGCGGCACGGAAAAATCGCGCCGATGCGCGGTCCGCGTGAAATCGCGCGCCCTCGTACCGACGAATGGCCGCGCGATGACGCGGCCGATATTGAGGGGATCGATAAGACGTCTTGCGATCGCGCAGACATCGTAGAGCCGCTCGAGCCCGAACGTATGCTCATGC
Source organism: Bradyrhizobium sp. Gha (assembly GCF_900113735.1). GTDB lineage: Bacteria > Pseudomonadota > Alphaproteobacteria > Rhizobiales > Xanthobacteraceae > Bradyrhizobium. Next base: position 353,464 of record NZ_FOQM01000001.1, on the reverse strand, counting down.
GCGGCGATCTGAAACACACTGTCGGCAGACGTGTAGCAGATCGGCATTCCCGTTCGCATGTGGTGTTCGCCGAATCTGGCGATGATCTCGGTGCCGGAGGCGTGACAGTCTCCGAGGATGCCCGGCAATCCGGCTTGTTCGCAGAGAGCCCTTGTCAGATCTGCGGGGAAGCACGGGGTCGTTCGGGGGAAATAACCCCAGTCGAACGGGACAGGTACCCCGGCAATTTCCCAATGTCCCGAAGGCGTATCCTTGCCCTTTGATATTTCGCTGGCGCATCCGAATTGCCCTTGCTCGACTTGGCCACCCAATCCGGGCGGCACGCGTCCGCTGGCGAAGCGGCAGGCCTGGCCGAGGCCCAACGCGACGAGATTGGGAAGCCGGAGAGGACCCTCCCGTGCGGCGCCGTCGGCGCGTCCGGCCGCGCAGGCGTCCGCGATGTGACCCACCGTATCGGCGCCTTCGTCGCCGTAGCCGGCGGCATCCGGTGCGCCGCCGATACCGACGGAGTCCATCACCAGGATCAGGGCACGCATGTTGGCTCTCTGTTGAGAGGATCCGCAGTTGCTGCGTCGGGCGCAAGACCGGTTCTCGTGCAGTAGCGATCGACCATCGAGGCGCAGAAATCGGCGAATTCATTGGCATCCAGCGGCGGGCTGGTGTGATGCGGCTCGAGGCCCCGATGCTCCGGCGTGAAGCAGAAGGTCACAGTGACCTGAAACTCCGCCAAAGCCTCCATTTGGCGGTCGAACCAGTCGAGGGCATTGGGACGGAAGCTGTCGGCCCATGACAGGCCCGTCCTGAGATGGGTCACACCGAGTCGGCGCATCCAGCGTACGGCGTCGTCGAGGCGATGATCCTCAAAATGAAACCACTGGCACAGACCCATGGCAGGCGCATACGCGCCGAACCGTTCAGCGGCTGCCTTTGGTTTGCCGTCCTCGCGCAACAGGCCCATGTGGAAATGCCGGTAATAGGACGAGCCTTCAGCTTCCTTGTGCCGCGTCGTTGCCTCCCAGGCGGAGGGAAGATCATAGAGGCTGTACCAGTGGACGCGGGGCGCGCGGCCGATCAGAAGTTCGGCGGTGCGCGACAGGCCCCAGGCCTGCACCTCCTCTGCGCCGAACGAGGAGACGCCGACCTCGGTCACCCAGACGGGGAGGGTCGTGACTGCCTTGATTTCCTCGATCTTGTCCGGCCATTCGCCGATCTGCCACAGGTTCCAGTCGAGCGGAAAGCCGTGCACGGCGACCGCATCGAAATGGCCGAGGACGCCGCGGGTCTGCATGTTGCGCATAAAGGACGGATCGATCGGCGAGATGCCGCCGAGGACGATCGGCAATGCTGGGTGTGTGCTGCGGATCGCCTTTCCCGCGGCAATCGCCAGATTTGCGAACATGGCCCAGTCCGGATCGATCAGGAGGTCCCAATGCGACTTGTTGTTCGGTTCGTTCCAGATCTTGGCCGCTTCGATCATCGGCTTGTGCTCCGGGATGGATGGACAGGACCGTCGACTTGCGGGCGCTCCGCTCGCTTGCAGAGGTAAACTTCGTCTTCGGGATGGGCGGTGATTGCAAAGCCGGCGCTGCGCAACATGGCCTCGACGCAGGCCCGGTTCGGCACCCACCAATTGGTGGGGTCATCGGCGTATTTGTGCTCGATGAAGTGCAGCCTGGGATACCCGGTGGAATCGAACTGGTCGGTGGTCCAGAAATCGTAATTCCTGGCGATCGCGTCGACGCGACTGTCGCCGCGCTGCATCGACTGGAACAGCAGGAGGTCGTCGGCGACATGCTCGTGGATGAGATCCAGCGCCAGAAGTGGGTGGCGCAGGTGATAGAGCACGCCCATGAAGATCACGAGATCGAACTTTTCGCGGAGTTGTCCAACATCATAGGCCGACATCTTGCGAAATTCGATCCTGAGACCGTTCACTTCGGCGGCGAAGCGGGCCTGTGCCAGGTACTCCTCGTTGGTGTCGAGGCCAAGCACGCGCTCGGCCCCGCGCCGCTTCATCTCCATGGCGTAGAAGCCGGCGTTACAGCCGATATCGAGCACGGTCTTGCCTTCGAGGCGATTCGGAATGATTCCCGCGAAGCGTCGCCATTTCACATTGGGATAGTCGCCAAGGAAGTGGGTGGGGGCAGTCGGCACACCATTGAGGTCGAGGTTATGAAACCACGGTCCGAGCGCGTCGATGCGCCTGCGGATCTCCTCACGCGTGAGCAGCGCTTCGGTCATGCGGTCGCTCCATTGTCCATTGCAAGGACCGGTCGAGCTCCATCGGACGAGGTGCCGGGCTGCAATCTCGACCGGCCGTCGGCGCCGGTACTCTCGGCAAGAAGAGCCATCGCTGTGCGATAGCCGTCGATGGTCCCGACATCGACATAGGACTCGCCGGCCTTGACCCCGACGCCGAGGCCTCCCGCTTCGAGATAGGCATTGACCAGAGTGCCGAAATATTCGTCTCGACGGTCTCGCTCGTTCCATAGCGTGTGCAGTTCGCGGAAACCGTAGGCCGACATCCTGAAGGCCCCCCAGATCCAGCGCGATGCCGGGTTCGGCTGCTTGACCTGGATCTCCTGAACGCTGTCGCCTTCGAGTATCACGGCGTCGAAGAATTCCGGGCGCTCGACGGGAAACAGCAGGAATGACAGGTTGGCATCGGGCAGGGCCTGCAACGCGGCCTTGGGAAACCATACGGTGTCGGGCAGACCGACGACGACGTCCTCGTCGTGGCCGACAACGGTGCCGGCCCTGAAGACGGCATCGCACAGGCCCGACGCGTCGGGCTGGACGACGTAGGCGAGTTGGGCGCTGCCATAATGATCGCCGAAATACTCCAGGATGTCGGATTTTCCCGGCGAGATCACAATGCAGATCTTGTCCGCGCCGCCGAGAATGAGGCGCTCCAGCAGGTATTCGGAGACAGCACAGGGGCGCTCGGTACCGTCGTCGCGCCGGCTGCCGACGGGCAGAAGCTCCTTGGAGAAGGCCAGCGGCTGGATCCGGCTGCCGCGTCCCGCGGCCGGTACGATGCCCCACATGCTCAGGCCTCCTCGGCTTGCTGGCGATGTGCGCCGCTGGAAGCCGCCTGCTCAAGCAGGGACACCAACTCGCGCGCACGTTTGTCGGATGTGTGCTGATCCATTGTCCGCTCATAGGCGCATCTGGCGATGGACTGGAGGTCGGCGCTGGACATCGCCAATGCTGTCAATGCGTCTTGGGTGTCGCGGGCGATCAGGATCTCTCTGCCGGGGGTGAAGAAGTCCTGTATGCCCGGCCAATCGTCGCTCATGAGCGGAACGCCGCAGGCGGCCGCCTCAAACAGACGGCCGGAAGGGCACCAGCCCATCGCCGCCATGGCTTTGCGCGTGACGTTGAGAGTCAATCGCGACGATGCAAAGAACGGCGCATGCTCCGGCGGCGGCAGGTGCCGCACGAAGTAGATGTTGGGCGACCACGGAAAGTCGTCAGGGTATTGCGCGCCGCCGATCAGGAAGCGCAGATCCTGCCGCGCCCGTGCCGGTTTGACGAACAGCGCTTCGAGTCCGTGCTGGCGGTCCTCGGAATAGGTGCCGAGATAGGACAGATCCGCGCGATAATGCGGCTGGGGCGGCACGGGGCGATGAATATCGCTGTCGACGTGGCCGTACAGGGGGCGGATGTCGCGGGCACCGAGCCTATTGCGGAATTCATGGGCGAGGCAGGGGCCGCCGGTGAAGCTGAGGACGAGCGCGAAATCCTGCAAGCCGCGGTGGCCGATATAGGGAACAGATTCTCCCGCCTTCATCCGCGCCAGAGTGATCGGCGTATCCAGATCATAGAAGACGGGAACGGCTCGTCCTTCGGACATGATCAGATCGGTCGCCGCGATCGCGTCAGGGCAGTATGACGTCACGATCGCGACATCGGCATCCCTCACGTCGCTTCGGGCAAGGAGTCGGGTCTCCTCCCAGCTCGAAAACAGCTGCAGCTGTCCGTCCGGCAGCTCAATGAAGTCCCGGGCGCCGGCGTAATAGGGTACATCGCGCTCATAGAAGACGACGGTGTGGCCAAGACGCGTCAGATGCTTGCACAGGCCACGCCAGAGCGTTGCGTGCCCGTTGCCCCAGGAGGAGGAAATGGTCAGACCGAAAATGACGATCTTCACGCCGGCACCCGCTGATTGATCCCGGTGATCCTGAACCCACGTCCGTCCGCCCTCAATGTACTGATGCTGGATGGATCGATCTCGATCGAGAGAAAGTCATTGAGACCCCGGCGTGCGTAATGCAGCACAGCCGCACGGATCGGTTCGGCATGACTGACGGCGACGACGGTGCCCGCGGAATGATCCTTGCGAAGCTGTTCCAGATGACTGACCATCCGAGACTGGAGCGACCGCATGGTTTCACCGCCCGGTGGGCGCGTGCTGGCGCGCCGGCTGTTCCAGCGAAACCATCGCGGATCTTGACTGAGTTCCTCGAAAGATCGGCCGGACCATTCGCCATAGTCGAGTTCGTCGAGCGCGGGGACGATCTCGATCGGCGATCGGAAATGTGCGGCCAGAATGCAGGCCGATTGCATGCAGCGTCGCCGCGGGCTCGACTGGATCAGGGCCGGCCGAGGGCTGATCGTGACTGCACAGCGTGCCATCTCAGCGCAGCCGATGTCATCGAGCGCAACGTCGTTCATCCGCCCGCATAGTGTGCGGCCGAGCAGGCCGTGGTGCCCGTGGCGGACAAGGTGGATGATCCCGGTCATCAGGTGTACGCCTTGTCGTCGATGAAGGCGCGGGTTCGCCGTCCGGCCTCCTCGTCGGTGAACTGCTGCGGCGGCGATTTCATGAAATAGCTCGATGGACCGGTCAGGGCGCCGCCCTGGCCGCGGTCCATGGCGAGTTTTGCGCAACGCACCGCGTCGATGACGACGCCTGCCGAATTCGGGGAGTCCCACACCTCGAGCTTGACCTCCGCGCTCAAGGGAACGCCGCCGAAGGTCGTGCCCTCCAGCCGGATGAAGGCGAGCTTGCGGTCGGTCAGCCAAGGCACGTGGTCGCTCGGTCCGACATGGATGTTGTCGGGGTCGATCGGGACGTCGAATTGGCTGGTGACTGCCTGGGTCTTCGAGATTTTCTTCGACGACAGCCGCTCGCGTTCGAGCATGTTCTTGAAATCGGTGTTGCCGCCGACATTGAGCTGATAGGTCCGGTCGAGCCGCACGCCGCGATCGCGGAACAGATTGGCGAGCACGCGGTGCAGGATGGTGGCGCCGACCTGGCTCTTGATATCGTCGCCAACGATCGGAAGGCCTGCATCTTCGAACCGTTTTCGCCAGTCCGGATTGGATGCGATGAAAACGGGAATACAATTGACGTAGCCGCAGCCGGCTTCGATGGCGCGGGCGGCGTACCACTCGCTAGCGCGTTGTGAGCCGACGGGTAGGTAGGACACCAGCACGTCGGTTCGCGACATCGCCAAAACCTCCGAAACGTCGGCCTCCGGGAGGTCGGCGACGGGAATGTCATCTTTGAGGTAATGTCCGATGCCGTCCATGATCGGGCCGCGTTGGACGATCACGCCGGTCTGCTCGACATCGCTGAAGCGATGCGTATTGTTTGGCCTGGCAAAGATGGCGTCGGCGACATCGCGCCCGACCTTGGCGGCATTGACGTCGAAGGCTGATGCGATCTGGATATCGCTGATGTGATATCCGCCGAGATCGACATTCATCAGGCCGGGCACGGGCTCGTTCGATTTGGCGTTCCGGTAATATGTGAGCCCCTGAACGAAGGAGCTTGCGCAATTGCCGACGCCGACGATGCCGACGCGCACGCGGCGCCTGTCCTGAAGACGGGAATGCATGGACTAAACCTCCGGGAAGACGCACGGCGTCAGCGTAAGTAGGTCGGCGAACGTGCCGGAAGGTATGTTCGTTCCTGTGCTGAAGCCGCCGCGCCCGGGCGCGGATCGATTCCGGGCAAAAAAAATGCGGCTGCCTTAACCTGGGATAGAATCTGCGGTCGCATGGAGGGAACAAGATCATCCTTGATGAAGATGAAGAAGATGATGCAGCTACCCTGGTGCGACAGTTCGTGCCGCGAAGAACAAATCAACCCGGCCAGCGTTTCACCGCGAATGATCCTCTGCGATGACCGCAGCATTGCAGGGCGTGTAACAAGCGAGGTACCGCACGATGTCGAAAACCGAAACCAGCGATGCACGGCAGACCACGGATCACGCCGCGATCCGCAAGTGGGTGGACGAGCGCGGCGGAAAGCCGGCGACGGTCAAAGCGACAGAGGAGGATGGACATGCCGGAATCCTGAGGATCGACTTCGATCCACCGGATGAAGGGCTCGACCGCATCGGCTGGAATGAGTTCTTCGAGAAGTTCGACGAGGCAGGCATTGCCTTCCTGCACCAGGACCGGACCAAGGACGGCAAGTTGAGCCGTTTCCACAAGTTCGTCCGGCGCTAGTTGGAGCCCGAGGTGGCGAACGGGTGGCTGGAGGCGATGCGGGCGGGCGACTTTGCGCGCGCCTGGGCCATCAGCGACCGCGATCTCGCGGTGTCGCCGCATCCGCCGAAGCATGCTGGTCCGCGTCATCTTCAGCGAATCTGGCGTGGAGAGGCGATTGCCGGCAAGCATGTCCTCGTGCGCTGCTATCACGGGCTTGGCGACACGATCCAGTTCCTGCGCTTCATGCCGCTTCTTCGGAGTGTGGCGCGCAGCGTCACGGTCTGGTGCCAGGCCGAATTGTTGCGGCTGGTGGAGCGCACGGCCGGGGTGGATCGCGCGCTTGTAATCCATGACGGGACACCAAACGTCGAGTTTGACGTCGATATCGAGATCATGGAGGTTCCGCATGCGCTCAAAGTCGGACGCGAGCAGATCGAGATGCGGGCGCCATATTTGAGCCTGCCGCCGAGGACCATGTCTGTTTCAATCGGTCGCGAAGGTCTGGCCGTCGGCCTGGTTTGGGAGGTCGGTCAATGGGACAAGCGGCGGGCCATTCCCGCTGCATTGTTGCGACGTCTCGCTGTCCCCGGCGTGGCGCTTCACGCGTTGCAGAAGGACGCTGGGACTGAAGATCTCACGCACATCGGCGCACGTGACATCAGTACGTCCGAGATCGCGACGCTTGGTCATCTGCTCACTCAGCTCGATCTCGTCATTTGCGTCGACACCATGGTTGCGCATCTTGCGGGTGCGCTCGGACGCGAGGCCTGGGTGCTGCTGCACGCAGATTGCGACTGGCGATGGCCTTCATCCGTATGCCGCTCGCTCTGGTATCCGAGCCTGCGGCTGTTTCATCAGAGGACGGCCGGAGACTGGGGTGCCGTCATCGCGGAGGCGAGCAATGCACTGCGGCGGCGCGTGAAGTCTCGGCAGAGCGCCCAATGACGTGATCAGGCCGGTACAACGTCGGCTCTAGCCGCTCCCGATTGTGCTTGCTGCGGGGTTTGGTCGCGTCGCCGGAGACCGAGATAGGCGGGATCGAAGCGGGCCAGCCGGACCAGTCCGGGCCAGTCCGGGATCGTCAAGGTCTTGCCGTGCCAGTGCAACAGGTTGCAGCGACGCAATTCCTGGATGGTGCGGTTGGCGTGGACCGGGGAGATGCTGCAGGCGGCGGCGAGGTCGGATTGGGTAAACGGCGAGGACAACCTGAAGTCCCGCGCGAGCCCGACGTTTTGCAGGCGGGCCGTGATCTCGCAGAGCAGGTGCGCCGCCCGCGTCAAGGCGTCACGACTGCCGAGGTTTATCGTCCAGTTGCGCTGTATGGCATGGTCGCCGATCAGCATCAGCAGCAAGGCGCGGGAAATTGCAGGCGAGCGTATCGACAGCTCGCGAAGACAGCGATGCGGAACGAAAGCGACAACGGCCGGGCCGAGCGCAATGAGGTTGCCGTCGATACAGGGCCTGTAAAGCGTCCGGAGGTCAGCGATGTCGCCGGGAACGGAGATCGAGGTGATCTGCCCTTCCGATCCATAGGCATCCTGCCACGACAGGTAGCCTTGGAGCAGCAGGCAGCATTGATTGCTGGCGTCGCCGTGACGCAGGATCGCCTGATGCGAACCGAAATGCGCAATCGTGCTCGGCATCTTGGTCAGCAGATCGAGGTCGTCCGCCGTCAGTTCAGCGAGATTCGCCAAATGGTCGGCGAGCTTGGAGAAAGCAAATCCAGTCTGCATTTGTCGTCCGATCGTGCGCTGCCCAGCGTCACTCTGACCGGGTGAAAAAAGGCGGGCAATAACCTTTGATAATCCACGGACGACGTGTGGGCACCATCGTCGATCTCCGAAGTTGCCGCTGCCGCGGTTCCTGAAGGGAATGCCGGGACGCCGTTTCGTGCCTCCGGCACGGGGCACACACGTCCGGTCATCGGGGCTCGAGTGCGATGATCACCCCTTCATTGCCGCGAAGAAGGATGGAGGCATCCGGCGCTGGCTTCGACGTTCGGTCAAGATGGGTCGATAGCAGCAGATGACCGCGACCCTGCCAATGCCACTTGCGTGGCTCGGCAGCGATGTTGAGAGCGATCAACATCTCCTCGCCGTTTTGTTCGCGCTTGAACGCAAGCACGCTGTTCTGGGATCGCAGCGGCTCGTAGTGGCCTTGACGAAGGCATGCATGTTCGTGCCTTAGGCTCATCAACGCGCGAAACAGTGCCAGGATCGATCGCTGGTCGCTCTGCTGCGCGCTGACATTGGCTGAGCCCTCCGGATCGAGCGGCAGCCATGGGCGGCCCTTCGTGAACCCGCCATTGACGCTGCCATCCCATCGCATCGGCGCTCGCTCGGGATCGCGGCAGAGGCCGTAGCCCGGCACGAGCTTTTCGAAGGGATCATGGACGAGATCGGGCGGGATCGAGACGCGCTTGCGGCCGATCTCGTCGCCCATGTAGAGGAATGGCGTTCCCTTCAAAGTCATCAGAAGCATCGCCAGGAGACGCATCTGGGCTTCGCCGATCTTGCTCGCGATCCGCTGCTTGTCGTGGCCGCCGATGACCCACACCGGCCAAGCGCCCTCGGGCAGGGCATTGAAATACGCATCGATCGCCGCCTGTAGCGAGAATGCATTCCAAGGTGTATCCAGCAACACGAAGTTGAGGGGCAGGTGCAGCCGCGGTCGCTCCGTGCCGTAGAAGTGACCGATGCGGTCGGTTTTGCCCTGAACTTCACCGCACAGCAGCCGCCCGGGATATTCGTCGATCACGCCGCGGATGAACTCGATGCACTGCATCGTCTCGGGCCGATCGTCGGTAAACACCGGGGTCTGGCGCTGCGGTGGCGGCTTGCCCTCGGCCTCCGGATTGGGTGGGTTGTCGCGCAGGTGCGCGTCCTTGATCAAGACCGCGCTGGCATCGACGCGAAAACCGTCGACGCCCCGATCGAGCCAAAAGCGCATGACGTCCGCCACGGCCGCGCGCACGTCCGGATTGCGCCAGTTCAGGTCGGGTTGCTCGACCAGAAATGAATGGTAGTAGTATTGCCGCCGCGCCTCGCACCATTCCCATGCGCTGCCGCCGAAGCGGCTTAGCCAATTGTTGGGCGGCCCGCCGTTCTCGGCAGCGTCGGCCCAGATGTACCAGTCGGCCTTTGCGCTGTTGCGCGAACTGCGGCTCTCGACGAACCACTCATGGTCGTCGGCGGTGTGGTTTGGGACGAGATCGAGAATGAGCCGGATGCCGGCCTGATGCAGGGCGGCGAGGAGCTCGTCGAACTTGTCGATGCTGCCGAAGGCTGGATCCACCGAGCAATAATCGGAGATGTCATAGCCGAAATCGCGGAAAGGGCTCTTGTAGATCGGCGTGAGCCAGACGGCATCGACGCCGAGCCATTTCAGGTAATCAATGCGCGACATGAGGCCACCGAGATCGCCCTTGCCGTCACCGTCGGAATCCTGAAACGAGATCGGCGCGATTTCGTAAATGGATGCTGATCGCCACCACAGGCTCTCGTCAGGCAACATCGCAGTCATCGTCTCGTTTGACCTTGCATTGCCTTGAATGATTTCGCTCTCGAGACTTCATGAATGCGGTATGCGCTGCAATCCGCTGTGGCTTGTTTCGTACTACGATACATCTAAGTTCGGGACCGCGCGATGGTTGCTATTGCTGACGCCGATCTCTGAAGCCCGCGACGCAACACGTCGCATCAGTTCGGGCCGCAAAATCGGATTTATTAACCTATTGAAGTGCCGGAACCTGATTTCGGTCGCAATCTACAAACGATGCCGGCTTGGGCCGCCCCAACCGACACGAGATTGGCCCCGGTGCCATCCTCCCGCCGGGGCCATTTTCCCTACGAACCACCAACCCCGAACTGAAAATGACCGCCAAACGTAACCGCAGGAAACAGACGCAACCGCTTCAGCAACGCTTGATGTCATTTGCCGAAAACGCCCGCGACCGCGCCTACCGCATGCCTCCCGGCAAGGAGCGCGAGATGCTACTGCGGCGCGCCAAGCAGAACGAGGTGACCTCGGACTTGACCGACTGGTTGAGCGCTCCCGGCTACCGAAGACGTGGAGAATGACGATGTCGCACCAGATGGCGGCCGGCCATTAGGGCGACCGGGAACAAGGCCTGGTCTTCCACGAGGATAGCCGTCTACGCGGCACTGGTCGGAAACATCCTGGTTGCCGTCACCAAGATCGGCGCAGCGCTATGGACGGGGAGCTCGTCGATGACGAGCGAGGCCGTCCATTCGGTCGTGGATACCTCCAACGAGGCGCTGCTGCTGTATGGCTATCACCGGGCAACCCGGCCCCCGAACGAGGCGCATCCGCTCGGTCATGGCCGCGAATTGTACTTTTGGAGCTTCATCGTTGCCCTGCTGATCTTCGCGCTCGGTGCCGGCGTTTCATTCTTTCAGGGCGTCATTCATGTACTGCGGCCGCAGCCGATTGAAGATCCTGTCGTCAGCTACGTTGTGCTGGGATTATCCTTCCTGTTCGAAGGAGCCTCCTGGTTGATCGCTTTGCGGCGTCTGGAAGCGGACGGTCGACGATACGGATATTATCAGGCGTTCGTTCGCAGCAAGGACCCGCCTGCCTTCGTGGTGCTGCTTGAAGACAGCGCAGCACTCACTGGGATCGTCATCGCGGCGGCCGCAACGGCGGCTGCTGTCTTGCTGAAGCAGCCTGTCTGGGACGGTATCGGGTCCATTCTGATCGGAGTTCTGCTCGGGATCACCTCCATTGCGCTCGCGCGCGAGAGCAAGAGCCTCCTCATTGGCGAGCCGGCTGATCCCGAGCTCGCACGGTCTATTCTTGCTTTGGCGCGGCGGTTCCCTGGCGTGCTTCGCGCCAACGGTGTGCTGACCGTGCAGCTGTCTCCGACCGAGGTGGTTGCGGCCCTCAGTATCGAGTTTTCGGATGAGGAGCGCGCGAACGAAATCGAGCAGCTGGTCGTTGCGATCGAATGCGATATCCGGAAACACCATCCCGAGGTGGCGGCCATATTCATCAAGCCGCAGACGCAGGCCCGATATCGACGCGTGCGAGCGGATCGGTTCGACGACGGGAAGATGTAGCGCGCCTCGCAGCCGGCCTCATGGCAGCGTGTAGGCCCGCACGTAATCGCCGAGTTTGGTGCCGAACGAGCCGTGGCCGCCGTCGACCGTTACGACATATTGCTTGCCGCCGCTCTCATACGTCATGGGCGTTGACTGGCCACCGGCAGGAAGCCGGTCCTCCCAGAGTTTCTTTCCGTCATTGACATCGAACGCCCTGATGTAGTCGTCCATCGTTCCCGAGATGAAGAAGACGCCGCCTGCCGTCACCATCGGACCGCCCAGCATGGGAACGCCGAGCTTGAACGGCAGCGGAACAGGGGCCTGGTCACGGATCGTGCCGATCCGATGTTGCCAGACAACCTTGTTCGTCTTGAGATCGATGGCTGCGACGTCGCCCCAGGGCGGCGCGAGGCAGGGGATACGCAGCGGCGAAAGGAAGATGCCGAGGTCGACGCCGTAAGGGGCTCCATACATCGGCTGCACGCCCAGTTCGGTGCCGGGCGGATGCGCTGCATTCGGCGCGGCCGGATTGTCCTTTCCGCGAGGCACGAGGCGGGAAATGAAGGGGATGGATTGCGGGTTGGCGATCGCGATCTGTCGCCGCGGATCGACGGCGATACCGCCCCACTCGAACATGCCGAAGTCGCCCGGGAAGACCAGCGTGCCTTGCTCCGACGGCGGCGTGAACGGTCCTTCGTAGCGCAGGCGCTTGAATTTGATGCGGCAGGCGAGCTGGTCGAACATCGTGCTGCCCCACATCTGCGCGCCGGTCAGCATGCCGCGCGGGCGGAAGCTCAACTGCGAAAATGGCTGTGTCGGCGAGAGCCGGTCGCCCGGCGCGGGGCCCTGCGGCACCGGCTTTTCCACCACGGGCACCAGCTGATGCCCGTCGCGGCGGTCGAGCACGAAGATGTCGCCGGTCTTGGCTGGAATGTAAATCGCGGGAGTTATCTCATTTCCGGAGTGAATATCCACCAGACTCGGTTGTGACGGCATGTCCATGTCCCAAAGGTCATGATGGACGTTCTGGAACGACCAGCGCAGCTTGCCAGTCGCGATGTCGAGCGCGACCATCGCCGAATCGTAGCGCTCCTTGTCCGCCGAGCGATTGCCGGCCCAGATATCGGGAGAACTCGAGCCGAGCGGGACGTAAACAAGCCCCAGATTCTCGTCAACCGCGGAGATGCTCCACGAATTCGGCGAACCGGCCGTGAAATGATGCGAGGCCGACGGCATCTCGTTCGGATCGGAATTGCCGGCATCGAACGCCCAGATCAGCCGTCCCGAATAGATATCGAAGCCGCGGATCACTCCCGACGGCACACGGTCGGAATAATTGTCGATGACCGCGCCGCCCACGATCAGGACCTTGTCGGTCGCCACCGGTGGCGAGGTGCCTTCGTAGAAGCCGAGCGTGGTGACTTCGCTGCCTTCCTTGAGATCAATCTGGCCGTGGTTGCCAAAGTTTTCGCAAGGTTTGCCGCTCTGCGCGTCCAGCGCGAACATGCGACCATCGTCCGTCGGCAGGAAGATTCGTTGGGGGCACTCGCTCGGAGCGGCCGTCCCATCCGCGGTCTGTGCGCCTGACTTGGTCGCGTGGTAGGCGACACCGCGGCAGGTCATGTGCTGAAAGGCCTTGTTGTGCCGGACTTGCGGGTCGAACTTCCACCTCAGCTTGCCGGTCGCCGCTTCCAGCGCGAACACGATCTGATGCTGCGAGCAGGTGTAGAGGAGGTCGCCGACCTTCAGCGGCGTGGCCTGGTTGGTGATCTCGTCGGGATCGTCGGGTCCCTTGTGGTCGCCGGTCCTGAATTCCCAGGCCAGCTTGAGGTCCTTCACATTGTCCTTGGTGATCTGGTCCAGCGAGGAATAGCGCGTGCCAAAGCCGGTGCTGCCATAGGCTGTCCAATCCTTACCCGCTGCGGGCTCGGACGATGCGGACGAAGTAGCGCCCGATGCGTTGTGCTCGGGCAGCGTTCCGGCAATCGCACGACGATCCCTGGTAAGGGAAACGCCGAGCACGACAATCGCGATGATCAACACGAGTCCGAGCGCCGATCGCGCCGCCCGCAGGCGCGGCATCAGGCGTGACGATACGAACGGCAGCAGCAGCCACACGCCGATCGGTGCCAGAACATCACCGCGGGGGGCCAGCGACCAGAAATCCAGCCCGACCTCCCACACCGCCCAGCCCATCGTACCGAGCAGCAGTGCGGCATAAACCCAGAGTGCTGCGGCGCTGCGGTTCGCAAGCAGCCAGCAAGTGAACAGGAGAACGATCCCGGCAATTACATAGTAAGGGGAGCCGCCCAGGGTTGTGAGCCAGACGCCGCCAAGGAGCAGATACAGGCCCATGATGGTGAGAACAACAATGGTTATGGCAAGCCAAGGCGTTTCGCGGAATAAGGTTTTGATGGAGATCATCGGGGCTGCTCGGCTATTTCAGCGTATAGAGAAACGCCGCGATATCGCGTGCGTCCTTCTGCGGGATGCCCATTCTGGGCATGGCGTTACCTGGTAACGCCTTCTGCGGATCTTCGATCCAGGCGGCCATGTTGTCGGGCGAGTTCTGGATGTAGCCGGCGATATAGGTGCGCGTGCCGACGCGATGCAGCGGCGGGCCGACATTGCCGTCCGCGCCGGCAATGCCGGGAATGTCGTGACAGCCGCCGCAATGATAGTTCTTGACGAGGTCGGCGCCCCTGCGCGCGTCGCCGTTGAAATTGTCGGCGCTCGCAGCCTCGGTCTCGCCGCAGCCGATCGCCGCCACGCCCAGGAGCGAGGCGATCAGCAATCGTGCGGCAAGAATGTCGCCCATTCGTCACCCGATCACGGCTTCTGGCCGAAGCTGAACGACTTGGTCGCCGACCAGGGGTCTGTCGTCGAGACCTGCTCGCTGGGTACCTGCTCGACTTCAGGTGAGAGCGGGTTTGCCGAGAATGTGCGGCCCCATTGATGGCTCGGTTCGTTGCTGATCTTGCCGATGTACGTCACGAGGTCCCAGATCACGCTGTCAGGCAGTACCCCGCCCCAGGCCGGCATTCCGTTCGGTCGGCCCTGGTAGATCGAGAGATAGATATTTTCAGGCTGGGAGCCGTAAGTGAACGTGCTGTTGCTCAGCGCCGGACCCATGCCCCCGCCGCCGTTGGAGGCATGGCAGCCGATGCAGTTGAAATTGACGAAATACGTCATCCCGCGTTGCTCCGCATTCGGATCGCCCTGCGCGGGGTTCTTGATTTGTGGTGGATCCGGCTCCGCGCCCGGATGGAGATGACTGATCGGAACCTGCATGAACACGCCGGGCCGACCATTGCCGACACTACCGCCGAAGTTCGGCCGCGGCGCCAACGTCGGCATCTGTGCCTCCTGCGATTGCGGCAGGGCCTGCTGGGCAAGTACGACGCCTTGGGGCGTGGCCGTCAGCAGCAGTGACAACGCGCTCGCGCGCAATGCTTGGGCCGGCATCACTCATGACCTCCCGATGCTGTGATCGGCGTCTCGACCAGCGGCACGCCAAAACTTCGCAGCAACGACGCAATCTCGGACCGATGCGCGTCGATGAATGCGTTCAGCCGGTCGCGCAGAGCGTGGTCGCCCCTGCGCACGCCCATCGCGATCGCGAACTGGAATTGCTGGGGTGCAAAGCGTTCGCCATCCTGCACGGGCGTGACCGTCAGGGGCACGGTCGAACGCTGGGCGAAGTAGCCGCCCAGCGGTCCCCAGGCGGCGGCGACGTCGATGTCGCCGTGCTCGACCGCCTCGATCAGGCGCGCTGGCGGGTCGGCTTGGCGATAATCGCCGTAGATCGAGTAGCCGCGAACGTTATCGACGATACCCTGCTCGCCGAGAGCCTCCGCAGGTGGCGGATTATTGCCGTCGTCGCCCACGAGATGTACCCCGATCATCAAATGGCGAAGGCGCGGGTCGAGCAGGGAGGACAGATCGAGGTGCTGATCGCGTCGGGTGACGAACACATAGGTGGAGCGATAATACGGCTTGGTGGTCTCGACCAGGTCGTAACCGGCAGGCACACCCATCACCACGTCGCATTTTTCGGCCTTCAAGGTATTGCGGATGAAGCCGCGGCGCTGCGCCCACCAGGTGTAGGTGACCTGTTGCCCGAGAGCCTGCGCGACCATCGTCGCGAGCTTGTTTTCGAAGCCGGCCCCCGCGTTGTTGGAAAACGGCAGGTTGTTCGGGTCGGCGCAGACGCGGAGTTCACCATCTGGCGCGGCGACTGCCGGCGAGGCAAGCCCGATCAAGGCGCCAAGAGCGATGGCGGCGGAGTCACTGCGCAGGCGCATGGCTGCTGTCCTGACCATTGGGACTGCCGAGCTTGAACACCAGCAGCTCGCTGCCGCCGGCGGTGTAGAAGGGCAGGTCTTGTGTCGCGCCGGTGAATCCGAGCGCACCATTGCGAACGCGCGGATCTACTTCCGCGTTGGCCACCGCACCGGGCCAGCCGCCCACACCCGACAGGATTGCGATGTACTGCTGGCCGTCCGAGCCGCGATAGGAGATCGGCTGGCCAATGAAGCCGGAGCCGGCGCGGAATTGCCAGAGCACGTGCCCGTTCTTGGCGTCCACCGCCTTGAACAGCCGGTCCATGGTTCCGTAGAACGCGACGTCACCCGCGGTCACGAGCGCACCGCTCCACACCGGCAGCTTCTCGTGGATCTCCCAAGCTTTCTTGCGTGCGATCGGGTCCCACGCCATGAACTCGCCGCGATAGCCGCCGGGACCGGCATACATGTCGACATCAGCCCCCACATAGGGCGTGCCGGCGATGTAGCCGACCTGCGATGCCTTGAAGTTCATGCAGAGGTGCTGATGCGGTACGTAGAGCAGCTTGGTATGCGGCGACCACGCCGTTGGCTGCCAATCCTTGGCGCCGGGAGCGCTCGGGCAGATATTTTCGATGGTCTTGCCGAGAAGCGGGGTCTTTTCGTCGTTGGGGATGATTTTACCGGTCTTCAGATCGACGCCTTTGTAGCTGTTCACGTACTCATAGGCGTCCGCCGAGATCACTTCGCCGGTGGTGCGATCGATGACATACATGTAGCCGTTGCGGCCGGGATGGATCAGTACTTTGCGTTTCTGTCCGTTGAGCTCGATATCGACCAGCACGTTCTCGTTGATCTCGTCATGGTCGAATAGATCGTGCGGATTGACCTGATAGGCCCATTTCGCGTGGCCCGTATCGGGATCACGCGCGAAGATCGTCGTGCTCCAGAGATTGTCGCCGGAGCGCTGGTTTGCATTCCAGGGACTTGGATTTGCGGTGCCGTAATAAATTAAGTTGAGATCCGGATCGTAGGAAATCCATCCCCACATGGTGCCACCGCCGACCTGCCATCGATCCGCGGGCCAGCTCTTGACGCCGAGATCCTTGCCCTTGAGGTTGTCGTAGAACGGCTTGAAATCGTCGCCGATCAGCACGTCCTTGTCGGGGCCTGTTGCATAGGCACGCCAGGATATCGCGCCCGTGTTTTCGTCGAGCGCGGTGACCCAGCCGCGCACGCCGAGCTCGCCGCCGCTGTTGCCGATCAGGACCTTGCCCTTCACCACGACGGGTGCCATCGTGATTGTCTCGCCCTTGTTGATCTCGCCGAGTTTCGTGTGCCAGAGCTCCTTGCCCGTTTTGGCGTCGATCGCGACCGAGTGATTATCAAGCGTGTTGAGAAACACCTTGCCATTGTCGAAGGCGAGACCGCGATTGACGACGTCGCAGCAGGCGACGCCCGCGGCGGCGGGCTCCGGTTTCGGTGCATACGACCATTTCAATTCGCCAGTGGTGGCATCCAGCGCAAAGACGCGGTTGGGGTAGGGGCCCGCATAGGGGCCAACCACGTACATGGTGCCGTCGACCACGAGCGGCGCTGCCTCCTGGCCGCGGTCGGCACCGATCGAGAATGTCCAGGCGAGCTGGAGGTGCGATGCGTTGCTCGCGTTGATCTGGTCAAGGTCGCTGAAACGCGTATTGGCGTAATCGCGGGCGGCCATCGGCCATTGACCCGGGTCTTTCATCCGGCCGGCCAGATCGCTTTGGGCAACGGCAGGCGACAGCAACGCGCCGCAGGTGCAAAGCCCACTGATCGCTCGGCGCAATAACCGCCCGACGCGAGGGATTAACATAGGTGAATTCTCCACGGCATTGACAGGGCCGTGCCGCGTTGCAGGCCGCTTTGCCAACGTACAAACGTTGCGCCGACGCTTGGTTCCTAACCCCTGCCTCGAAGCGACGGTGCTACCGAACGACGTTGCCCGAGACGCCTGCGCCCAGATCGACCGCGATCTGATCCTCTTTGCCGTTGCACTTGGGGTGGCCAAATCCGGACGGGCTTTTGCCGTCGGGCCCGATGTCGTAGATGATCGCATCCTTCATGTTCGGGCTGACCCCGGCTGGCACGCGGTCGAGACTGAGCTGGTGACGCACGCGCCAGGCGACATTGTGATCCGCGCAGGAGCTATCGCCGCTCACTCCGAGCGCGCCGGCGATCCCCTTGTCGTCGTACAGCGCAAGCCCGCCGCCGAACACGATGACGCCGCCAACAGGCTTGCCCACCATGGGATCGTGGTCGGTCCCAAACTGGTCCGGCGTGCCGCCGTAGATCACGTCAGGGGCAGGCGGGTTGCTCAACGCCGCGCCGAACAGGAATCCGCCGGGCTGGGCACCTGCATAGAGATTGGCGGTCGCCACCGCCTTGTCCTTCAGGCTGAATGCGTTCGCCGTGTTGGCCTTCTCAGCCGCAATCGCGCGGCTGCCGAGCCATTGGTCATCGACCTTGCTGCCGCTATAAGCGACGGCGCAAACGATGCCCTGCCGGTTCACGACGGCCGCCCACTCGTTGTTGTCCAGTCCGCCGTTGCTGGGCCCGCCGCCGGGCTTGACGCTTTTCTTGAGGATATCGGCGAGTTGATCATGGTCGACCGGGCAGGACATGGCGGGACGCGGCTGGTCTTGCGCGGTCGAGCCGTCCGGCATCGAGAAGGCTGCCGCGAGCAGGGCAGCGACTGTCAACGCTGGGTGTCTGGCCATGTGTCCTCCACGGTGGCTGTCAAACTCAACAGCGAACGTCGCTTGGAACGAGCGGTTCCTATGATGATCCCTCGCTTGTGTCGTCAGCCAGGACGCACGGAAGATAGGCCTGAATGCGCGTCCATCGCGGTCAGCCAGCGATGGGCGAAGAAAAGCGCGGCGCCGGTGTAGAGGACGCCCATGGGCACCCACATCAGCATCCCCGCAAGTTGCTGGTCTTCGAGCGGCGTCAGGCCGAATTCACCGGCGAAGGTGCCCTGAGCTGGGATCCATAGCCGTGTCGACAGTGTCAGCAGCGCACCAAGCACTCCGGAATGCAGCACCGTGACAAACAGGCAGACGATCGCGATGCCGTCACGGAGACGTACGCTGCGGCCCGATCCGCGGCCGTGCAGCAGCACCCACCAGAACAAAAGTGCAGTTGCAAAGAAGCTGACGTGCTGGAGGCGGTGAACCGCCGTGCTTTGCAGTGCCCAGGCATAGAGTGGCGGCGCATGCCAGATCCACAGCGCCAGGCCATGCAGGGCCGTCGCGCTGACGGGATGGCTGATCAAAGCCCACGGCTGGGCCACGATCGACCAATTCAGGCAACGCCCCGCCGCGGGACGAAGCGCGGCCGGCAAGCTCCACATCATCGGCCCGTTGATCCTGGCAAACGCCATCAAGGGAGCACCGACGAGCATGAGCAGCTCGTGCTCGATCATGTGGGCGGTGAACAGGCGCTCACCCAGCCAATGCAGCGGCGAGGTCAGGGCGAGCGCCACGACCAGCCATCCCGTCCAGAATGCGGCGACCTGGGCGAAGCTGACGCCGCGTCCGCCGCCGGCATGGTGCCAGAGCCGTTGCGTTCCCACGTAGAAGGTGATGCCGACGACATAGAGCGGGCTCAGAAGCCAGGGATCAAAGCTCCAGAGTGATCCCGGATCGACCTCCGAGATGCCATGGGCCATCGCCGGCCGGACAAGCAGACCGAGAAGCAACGCGAGTAGGCTCAGCGCAGGCATGGACTGATCATCAGCGAGGCCGCAAGCTGGTTGGCGATCACCAGCGCAAACAGGACGCCGCTGCCGACGCCGAGCCATGCCATGAACGACCGTGGACCGCCGCCTTGCGCATCGGCCCATTCGGCTCCGGCGCCGCGGCGAACCGCGCGCGCGGATATTGCGGTACCGGCGAGGGCGACGGTGGCCAGCACCGCGCTCATGATTGTGCCGCTTACCCGTGTCGTCTCGCAGGAGAAATGAGCGAACGCGTAGACGCCTTGCAGGTTGATCCCCCAGGCGAGCGGACCGAGGGCGACTCCGGCCCAATAGAGCAGCCGTGCATGAGTATCGTTGGCGGTCATAGGCGCGGCACCCAGTCGAGGAGGACGTAGAGCGGCAGCCAAGCCAGCACGACAAAATTCCAGTAGAACACGTTGTCGGTGACGTCGCTGAAGCGGCGCGGCTGGGCGTGCCGGGTGAACATCAGCACGGTCAGCACCACTGTGTCGCCGAGATCCGTGGCGAGATGGGTCGTGTGCAGTCCGAGGATCAGCCAGACGATTGATCCGTAGGCAGAATTGTCCCAGCGCGTGTTGAGATGGGCAAATTCGAAGCCGCGGAGGACCAGCAGCACGATGCCGATCAGCGACATCACGATGAGGCCGGCGCGCACCTTGGGAAGATCCTGCCGCAGTGCGACGCGATTGGTCATTTCGTTCGGGATGATGCTCAGCAGGTAAATCGCGACCTCGACCGTGCCCGGCCAGAGATCCGGCGGCGCGGCGCCGATCGGCCAACTGGTGTTGACGGCATAGAGATAAAGATAGGTGCCGATCGCGATGGCAAATCCCATGCCTTCCAGTGCCATGAAGCCCATGGCACCCCACCATGGGCCGCTCCGCGGGCCATAGCCGTAGGTTGGCAAGTCAGCGACGTTGCGGACGATGGTTTGTCTCACTCCTCGTCCTCCTTGCTGCCACTCGGCCAGAACCAGCCGATCAGCGCGACGGCCATCGGCGGCGTTCCCCAGAGCACTGCCCAAGGTGTGAAGATCGAGCCAATGAAGAAAATGGTCGTCGCGATCGCCGTGATCAGCGGCCACAGACTGGGCTCGGGCGAAGCTTCACGGGTCTGCGGCTCCGCTTCCGCAAGCGAGGTCAACAGAACCTCGCGTCGCTCTACACTGAGCCCCGCGACGACGGGCAGGCTATCGTTGTCGAACCATAGGGGATCGCGATGCTTGACGACCGGAATACGATCGAAATTCTGCGGCGGCGGCGGTGACGAGGTCGCCCATTCCAGCGTCGAGGCGTCCCATGGATTGTCGCCCGCGAGAGCGCCGCTGCGAAGGCTGATGATCACGTTGACCAGCAGGAGCGCAAAGCTGATTGCGAAAATCGCGGCGCCGCCGCTGGACAGAAGGTTCAGATGGGCCCAGTCCATATCGGCAGTATAGGTATAGACCCGCCGCGGCATTCCGATCAGCCCGAGGAGATGCATCGGAAAGAACGTGACATTGAAGCCGACAAAGGCAAACCAGAAATTCCATCGGCCGAGCCGCTCGCTGAGCATGCGGCCGGTTATTTTGGGGAACCAGTAATAGACGGCTCCGATAAGAGGGAAGACCGCGCCCCCGATCAGAACGTAATGGAAATGCGCGACCACGAAATAGGTGTCGTGCACCTGGGTATCGATCGGCACAGACGCGACCATGACGCCGGACAGGCCGCCAATCACGAAGATCACGATAAAGCCGAGTACGAACAACAATGGTGTTCGGTAGACCGGACGGCCATCCCAGAGCGTCGCCAGCCAGCAGAAAATCTGCAGCCCGCTCGGGACCGCGATCAGCATGCTCGATGCCGTGAAGAGGCCGGCGCCGAGCTGCGGCAGGCCGGTCACGAACATATGGTGGACCCACAGACCGAACGACAGGAAGCCGGTCGCAATCAGGGAAAGGATGACGACGGGATAGCCGATGACCGGACGGCGCGCGAAGGTCCCGAGGATCATCGACACCATCCCCGTGCCCGGAATGAAAATGATGTAGACCTCTGGATGGCCGAAAAACCAGAACAGATGCTGCCACAGCAGCGGATGTCCGCCCGAGGACGGATCATAGAAGCGGGTGTTGACGAGGCGGTCGAGGATCAGCGACGTCGATGCGACCATGATCGAGGGCATCGCGAACATCACCAGGAAGCTCGTGACCAGCATCCCCCAGACAAACAGCGGAATGCGGTCGAGCGTCATGCCGGGCGCGCGCAGCTTGAAGACGGTGACGACGATCTCCACGGACACCGCGAGCGCAGCGACTTCGGTGAAGGTGATCATCTGCGCCCACACGTCGGGCCGCTTCGTCGGCGTGTATTGCAGGGACGAGAGCGGGACATAGGCAAACCAGCCGACGTCAGGTCCGGTGTTGACCAGGAAGGAGATCCACAGGAAGCAGCCGCCGAAGAGATACATCCAGTAGCTGAAGGCGTTCAGGCGGGGAAAGGCGATGTTGCGCGTGCCGACCATCAGCGGCACGAGGTAGACCGCGAATGCCTCCATCACTGGCACGGCGAACAGGAACATCATCGTCGAGCCGTGCATCGTGAAGATCTGGTTGTACTTGTCTGGGGACAGGAACGTTTGCTCCGGCCCGGCCAGCTGAATACGCATCAGAACGGCAAGGATGCCGCCGAGGACCAGAAACGCGAAAGCGGTGACGATGTAGCGCCGGCCTACGACCTTGTGGTCGACCGACATGAGCGCGCCGAAAAATCCGGATGGTGTACGCCAGATGCTCTCGAGCCGTGTCGAAAGCTGCAGACTGCTCAGCCCGTCGTCCCGCAACTCGCGTTCGTCAGCCGCCATGCTCACTTGAGCTGCTCCAGATAATGAAGGATCGCGATGAGTTCGTCCGATTGCAGCGGCATCTTCGGCATGTAATTGCCGGGCTTGATGTGCTGGGGATCGGCGATCCAGGCGCCGAGCGTCGCCGGCGTCATCGGCAGCGTCCCGGCCGCAACGGTCGTGCGGCTGCCGACATGGGTCAGATCGGGACCGAGCTGGCCGCCGGCGAGCGTGCCTCGGATATTGTGGCAGAGCGCGCAGCCTCTTGCGCGGAAGAGCTGCTCGCCTTGCTTGCCAAGCTCATCTGTGGGGCTGTTCGCGTTCTCGTTTTCATGGTCGCGCCAGCGGCCGAATTCGTCCGGCGACAATGCCAGCACCGCGAAGGCCATATGGGCGTGCTGAAGTCCGCAGAACTCGGCGCACTGTCCGCGGTAGACGCCGGCATTCTTGGCCGTGAATTGCAGCTCGTTGGTCTGCCCCGTGATGAGGTCCATCTTGCCGGTCAGGCTCGGGACCCAGAAGCTGTGGATGACGTCGGCGGATTCCAGCTCGACCTTCACCGGCTGGCCGGTCGGAATCCGGATCTCGTTGGCGGTCGTGAAGCTTTGGTGCGGGCTGTCGCCCTCATACTGCACCTCCCACCACCATTGATGGCCGATGATCTTGAGCGTGAGTGCATTGCCGTCCTTGGCGAACACGGTACGCTGGCCGGCATAGCTCACGATCGAGAGCCCGAGCACGATCACGAGGGTCGCGAGCCCCAAGCCCAGCACGACGCGACCACTTGCTTGCTCGAAGGGCAGGTGCAGCGCCAGCGGCCGATCGGAAGCCCGCTTTCGTCGCAACATCGCGATGCCGAGCACGATCACGACGGCGATCCAGACGATTGCCGCTATGATCAGGAAGATGAAGAGAGTGTGAAGGATTCGATCGGACTGCAGTCCGTGCGGGTCGAGTGCCGACTGCCGCCCGGCGCACGCAGCCAGCGGCAGCATCACAAATGGCACCAAGGCCGTTCGCATTCTGACAGGCATCGATGTTCGCCGCGCTCCCCTGTGGAAGGCGGAACCGGTCAATCGTATGAAGGTTCCTATTCGTCGTCCGAGCGGTTGGCTGAATTGGAGCCGCCGAGCTCGGGGACGTCGGCGAGCGCGGAGGCGCCCGGGCCGAGCTCCTTGATGACACTGAAAGTGCCGTCCGCCTCAAGAACGACCGCGCCGACATCCTCAATGCGGTCAATGCCTTGATGCCGGATTGCGGCACGCACGTCGGCCTCGGCCACGCGCTGGCGCCGCATTGCGTCGTGCACAAATTGTCCGTCGTGAAGCAGAAGTGCGGGCTGCGGATTGACGACCACTCGTAGGCTGCTCCAGTGCGCCACCAAAAATGCGATGATGAATTGCAGCCCGATCAGGATGACGAACCCGACCAACGACTGCGCCACGCTGATGCTGCCTGAGAGAACGCTATTGGCAAAAGTTGAGCCGAGCGCGACTGTGACGATCAGGTCGAACGCATACCATTTGGCGAGCGTTCGAGGACCGGCGATGCGGAGCAGAACGACAAGCGCCACGTAGGTGACGGTCGTGCCGATGGCGGTGCGCAGGAGAGGCGCCCAACCTTGGAAGAAGATCTGTCCGACATGGTCCATCTGACCGGCCTAGAAGGGCCAGCCCTTGGTGGCGACCACGATGGCCGCATCGGCGACAGCCATCAGCAGCAGGACGATGATGACAGCGATGATTGCGCCCGGTTGGACGATCGCGCGAAGGTCTTCAAGCATCTGTCGAACCCTCCATCGCGTTCGGCTCCATCACCTCACGACGGGCTTTTGCGGGTCATCCCGGTGCTGGATAGCCTCCGTATTCCGATCCAGTTGGACGCGCGCGCTGCGCCGCACGTCCCGATCGTCTGACGCCGTACCAGATCGCTATGCCGAGGATGACAACGCCCAGGAACAGCAAATACCACGCTTTCACGGAACTATCTCCCAAAAGCATTCCAACGCCAGTGTTGCCCATTTGTGTGCTCCTGCTAGACAAGCCGGCAATGCGGGCCTCCAGTTGTCGTTCCTAAACGAGCCGGAGAGGCGCGGACCGGTCGAGGAGTGACATGCCCAGGATTGGAGTCATTTCTGATACGCACGGACTGCTTCGGCCAGAGGCGGAAAAATGCCTCGCCGGCGTCGCGCATATCATCCACGCCGGCGACATCGGCAGCGCCGACATCATCGATCGGCTTCGCCGGATTGCGCCCGTCACGGCCATCCGCGGCAATGTCGATGTCGGCGAGTGGGCAAGCGCCTATCCGGAGACGCAGACGGTGCGGATCGGCCGGCACTCGTTTTACGTCCTGCACGATTTGGCAGAGCTTCAGGACAGACCCGCCCCCGGCAACGTCGATGTGGTGATCCATGGCCATTCGCACAATGCGAGCGTCAAGACAGTTGACGGCGTCCTTTATCTCAATCCCGGGAGCGCCGGCCCGCGGCGGTTCAAGCTGCCGGTGACGCTCGCGACGCTGGATCTCGATGTGAGCGGTCCGTTGCAGCCTGTCGTCCACGATTTGAGCGGGCAGGTGCGGTGACGGATGCGTTAGGAACACTTCCGGCGGGGCTCCGTTAGAGCAGCTAATCTCCGGAGCTGCTCGATGACCGAATACCCCAAGCCGCCGTTTCCCAGCCAGCAGCAGCCGATGCCCGGCTCGACCCGAGCGATGGATCCCCGACCGGACCACGGCGAAGAAAGCTACAAAGGCTCAGGCCGCCTGGCCGGCAAGAAGGCGATCATCACCGGTGGCGATAGCGGCATCGGCCGCGCCGTTGCGATAGCGTACGCGCGGGAGGGAGCGGATGTCGTCATCGCCTACTTGAACGAGGACGATGACGCCGCCGAGGTCAAGGCGCTGATCGAGCGGGAAGGCCGCAAGGCCGTTCTGATTCCCGGCGATATCAGTCGGCCCGATCATTGTCGTACCGTCGTGCAACGTGCCGTGGCCGAACTCGGCGGAATCGACATTTTGGTCAACAATGCGGCTCACCAGGCGACGTTCAAGGACATTGCCGACATCAGCGACGAGGAGTGGCAGCGGACGTTTGCGGTGAACATTCATGCGATGTTCTACCTGGCCAAGGCAGCTGTGCCGCACATGCGGCCCGGATCCGCAATCGTGAATACCGCCTCGGTCAACTCCGATATGCCGAATCCGAGCTTGCTCGCCTATGCCACGACCAAGGGAGCCATCCAGAATTTTACGGGTGGGCTCGCGCAGATGCTGGCCGGCAAAGGGATACGCGTCAACGCGGTGGCGCCCGGTCCGATCTGGACCCCGCTGATTCCGTCTACGATGCCGGAAGAGTCCGTCAAGAATTTCGGCAAGCAAGTGCCGATGCAACGCGCAGGCCAACCGGCCGAGCTTGCGACGGCTTATGTCATGCTCGCAGATCCGCTCTCGAGCTACACCTCTGGTGCAACCTTGCCGGTCACAGGGGGCAAGCCGTTCATCTGACCGCGACCGCCTTGCGCGGCTGCGCTCGCGGATGATCCGTGTCCCGGGCTCGCCGCGCCGTTACAGCGTGATGACGTAAACCGCGAACGCGAGGACGATCGCGACGCTGACGACCACAATGCTGATCAGGAGCTTTCCCATGCGACACCGGTAGCTGGGATAATGGCGCGCCCGCGGTGGAGTTCCACGCGGGTCTGTGCGTACGACGCTAGGAGTACCGAGCAATGGATATGGCAGATCTTTCAGCAATGACCGAAGCATCCGGCCTCGAGAACGACCCGGCGCCCAACGATACCTCGTCAACGGCGCGTGGCGCCCCAAGAAGCGGCGGACCGCGGCCTGAACCGCAATCGGCCGCCGCCGACCTGTCCGATGAATTGCGTCGCATCACGGCGGCCGCGCCGCTGCGGTCGCTGTTGGCGGCATTCCTGCTCGGGATGCTCGTAGCCCGGCGCCGGCGCGGATAGCGAAGAGAACCCTCGCAATACCTTCCGCCTGGACGCGTTGTTCTAAGCTTGCGAAACGGATGCGGCCCCGCGGGGAGAGGGGCTCGCCGGGGCCCCTGCGCGCTTCCGCGATCAACACACGATAGCGGTTGCGCCAGAGCGAAATGTGTAGGCGTTTGCGGGCCGCTGCATGGACCGGCGAAAGTTTCTGGAGAAGAAATGTCGACCATTGACTTACCATCCGCCGCGCCTTGGGTGACGTTGCGAAAACCTCGGGACGGCGGTCAGAACACCTTCGCCAACAATGCATTCGAGAACTTCGAGATCGCGGCCTACAAATCGCTCATCGCGCTCTGCGGTGCAGCTGGTGTTGCCGAGGCCAAGGAGCCGCTCGAGGCGTCCTTGAAGGAAGAGCAGCGTATGTGCCTGGATCGATTCCAACGTCGAGAAGGTGACCATGGAGTTTCTGGCGCACCAGCGGCAGGCCGCATAGCCCTCGAGCGAAGATCAGATCCGGTGGGGCAGGGAACGGTGAGACCGTGCCCCGCCATCCTCAAGTAGCTTCGCACCAACTGACGTCGCGATTTTTGATCAGTTGACGTTGTTGCCCAGCATGTTCCGGGTAGCACTCACGACTGCGGCAATGCCGCTTTCGCCGTGCATCAAGGCGATCTCGCCCTGCTGCTCGTGACGGATGGCGTGAGCCATGGCCCGTAGGCGGGGATCGCCGTGGCTGTGCCACATCTGGTCGGCCATCTTGACCGCCCCTCTGTGATGTCGGCTCATCATTTCGACGAAGACCGCGTCGAATTGCTCGGGCGCTGCAAGCTTGACCAGCCGTATCTCGGCCGGTGTGAGAAAGCCCGGCATGGCAGCACGCTCCTCGGAGCTGCAATCAGGCAGCGAGGTGTCGAACCAGCTCAGCCACCAGTGCTCCAAGATCTTGTTCTCGCCGGTCTGGCTTGCGACCATCAGTACAGCGAGTTTCCGGAGATGTGGATCTTGCGCGCGCCTGGCGGCACTGCGCGCCAGCTCGATGCCTTGTGCGTGATGCGTCGCGATGTGGCGCATGTAAGTCTGGTCTGCATCCCTGTCGGCTCCGATCCACGGCGGTTCACGGCCTTGGCTGCCGAACAAGGCGATAATTCCAAGCGCAGCCAAGAGGACCAGCGCACCCGCGAGCCACGCGTCGGTAAACCGCACGTCTCGCTCCGTTGCCGCGCCGCGTGCCCAGCGCAGCCGGGCGAACAAGGGATACACCAGGGCTGATGAGGCGTGGACCAGAAGCCCGATCCAGTACGGCTGCTGGAGCGTGAACAGCGGCTGCCAGAACGGGAATAGCGGCACCAGCACGAACCATTCCATGCCGGACGAGAAGATCGCCCAAGGAAGCGCCAGAAGCAGGATCACTGCAGGCCGCAGATCGGCAGTCCAGCGTCCGAGCACACCAAAGAAAACGACGGCCCAGGAAAAGTCCGCCCATTGATGGAAGGCGATGCCGGTGAGGATAGCGCTCCATGACGGCGGCGAGCTGAGCGCCCAGTCGCGCGCCGGAATGGTCGCGACCGTCATCCAGTCCACGCCCGCGTCGCGGCCCATCCGCGCGGCGACCAACTGGCTGACAATGGTGGAGAAAGTGCTGCTGATCAGCCCGAGCTCGACGGCGGCAATCCAGCGCGGGCGTCGCCGTCGCCCGTTTGCAATCCCAGCCTGGTCAGGAGGCGACACCGGCCGTCGCGTGCTGGATCATCTCCTTCGCTCGAGCTTTCGCGGCCTGGGGTCCCTTGGGGAAGCCGCTGCGATTGGGATACAGCTTGCGTCGCGCATTCGGCGGCGGCCGCTGCGGCTTGGTTTCCTGAGCGGCGCGGTAGTCGAGCACGGCAATGCCACCGACCATGAGGAGCGCCAGTGCGACATTGCTCTTCCTGGGATTGTCGGACGTCAGTCCTGATAGGAGCGCGGCGGCATCGAGGCCATCGCCGCCGACGCGGGCCCACAGGCCCGCGTTCTTGTCGACCGAGAGTGACATGACGCCGGCGAGAATTTCCCGCAAGCCGAAAGCACGGACCATCGTCTCGCGCCCTTCCATGCCGAGCGTTTCCGTGACGCGTCGAGGCGCGAAAAATTCCACGATGCCGAGACCGATGCTGAACCAGCCGAGCGCGCGTGCGAGCTGGTCTGCCGGTTGCTTCAGGCTCGGTCCGCCTTCGACGATCTTGGGATCGCCTTTGGTGCGCACGATATTGGAGAAGTGAAACATGTTTGCTCCTTCAGGGCTTCAACACGACCTTGACACAGGAATCGCGCTTGTCGCGAAACACCTGGTACATTTCGGGACCTTGCTTGAGCGGCACGGTGTGGGTGATGACGAATGACGGGTCGATCTCGCCTTGCTCGATGCGACGAAGCAGGTCGTCGGTCCAGCGGTTGACGTGGGTCTGGCCTGTCCGCATCGTCAGCCCCTTGTTCATGAATGCACCCATCGGAAGCTTGTCGGAGAAGCCGCTGTAGACTCCGGGGACCGAGATGATGCCGCCGGGCCGGCAGACATAGATCATCTCGCGCAGCACATGGGGCCTGTCGCTCTCCAGCATCACCATCTGCTTGGCGCGGTCCAGCAGGGTGTCGGGCCATGACGCCATCACATGCGATTCCATCCCGACGCAATCGATGCATTTTTCGGGACCCCTGCCATCGGTCAGTTCCTTGAGCCGCTCCAGAACGCTCTCGTTTTCGAAGTTGATCGTAGTGGCTCCGGCAGCTTCCGCCATGCTGAGGCGCTCGGGCAGGCAGTCGATCGCGATGACCTGATTGGCGCCAAGCAGGATGGCGCTGCGGAGTGCCATCTGCCCGACTGGACCACAGCCCCAGATCGCGACCGTATCGGTCGGTACGATGTCGCATTGCACGGCGGCTTGCCAGCCGGTCGGGAAGATGTCGCTGAGAAACAGCAGTTGCTCGTCGGGGATCCCGGCGGGAACCTTGATATGCGTGGCATCGGCGAAGGGGACGCGCAAGTATTCGGCCTGGCCGCCGGGATAGCCACCGGTCAAGTGCGTGTAGCCGAACAGGCCGGCGGTCGAATGCCCGAATACCTTGTCAGCCAGATGCTTCTTGCGATTGGTTGTCTCGCACACGGAGAAATTGCCGCGTTTGCACTGATCGCATTCACCGCAAATGATCGTGAAGGGGACGACGATGCGGTCGCCCTTCTTCAGCTTGCCGTCGACGCCGGGTCCGACCTCGACCACTTCGCCCATGGTCTCGTGGCCCATGATGTCGCCGGGCATCATGCCGGGAATGAAATTGTGAAAGAGGTGAAGGTCGGATCCGCAGATCGCGCAACTCGTGACCTTGATGATCGCGTCGCGCGGGTCCTGGATTTCCGGATCGGTGACGGTGTCGCACCTGATGTCTTCCTTGCCGTGCCAAACTAGCGCCTTCATGTCCGTCCTCCGCCTGAATTACGAGGCATCTAAGTCCAGGATGGAACGATGGTTGCTATCGCTGGCGCAAATCTTCGCACCGCGGTCACCGCACCTCAAATAGGAACGAGCCGGAGACGGGGCGATTGGACGTCATCAATCTCAGCCGCGAGGACGCGCCCATGCCAGCCAACAAACTCGCCGTCGTGACCGGAGCCTCGACCGGAATCGGTCTGGAACTCGCGAGGTGCTGTGCCGAGGACGGTTTCGATCTCGTCATTGCCGCGAATGAACCCGCGATCGAGGCCGCGGCCGCCGAATTGCGCAAGATCGGCGGCAGCGTGGTGGCGGTACAGGCGGATCTCGCGACCACTGAAGGCGTCGACAAGCTCTATGCGGCCGTGGGCGATCGTCCCATCGACGCGTTGCTGGCCAATGCCGGGGTCGGCCTCGGTAATGCCTTCCTCGGCCAGGATTTCGGCCGGGTCAGGCGCGTGGTCGACACCAACATCACCGGGACGCTCTACCTGATCCATCGGGTCGGCAACGAGATGCTGCGACGGAATTCAGGTCGCATTCTGATCACCGGCTCCGTCGCCGGCTTCACGCCGGGAAGCTTCCAGGCCGTCTACAACGGCACAAAGGCGTTCCTCGATTCCTTCTCGTTCGCGCTGCGCGAGGAACTGCGCGATAGCGGTGTGACCGTCACCTGCTTGATGCCCGGAGCGACGGAGACCGAATTCTTCCGGCGCGCCGACATGATGGACACCAAGGTCGGAACCGACAAGAAAGACGATCCACATGAGGTGGCGAAGGCCGGATTCGACGCGATGCTGCGGGGCGATTCGGACATCGTGACGGGAGTGAAGAACAAGCTCCAGACCACGGTGGCGAACGTCACGCCGAACGAGGTGCTGGCCAAGCAGCATCGCAAGATGGCCGAGCCGGGCACCGCGAAGCCCTAGTGTCCTCGATGGGCAATCGCCGGGTTGTCGAGTGCGGCGCGCTAGCGGCGCCTCGCTACTCCGGCTGTCTCCGTTTGCTGCGTGCGGGTTCGTCGTAACCCTTGCGACGGCTGTAGAACATCAGTGCCATCAGACCGCAGCCGATCACGACCATCAGGATTGCAGCTGCTGCGAGGATGACGTTGCGGTAAAGTGGCATCGGTGAAACTGCTTGCCACACCGACGCGCAATACCAGATTGCCAGGACAAGAAGAGCTGTCAGAGCTACCGAAAGGAGCCACTGCTTGGTGTTCCGCACGATTGCCTCCGTCATAGGGGCTCGGGGCCGCACAGCCTCAAATTGTTCGCTTCCCGGAGAGAAGACTTTCCCGTGGGCGCGTTCCTAACGCCACCGCCATCCGCAATGACGACGACCGCGATGCCACCAGCAAACCCAGCGGCGGCGCCTCCGCGGCGCCGGGCGGCCCCAGCCCGGACCAGGTCCAGGTCCCCAACCAGGACTTGGTCCCCAACCAGGACCTGGTCCCCACTGCGCGTGCGTCAGGAGTTCTGACGGCTCGCCGGCTTTGCCAAGATCGGGAGCAATCGGCATCGCTTCTGCTGCTGCAATGAAACGAACCCCGATCGCACCGATGGCTGTGGCGGCAACGGCATTCTGGGCGAAGCCAAGGAAAGCTCGACGGCTGGGAGTGTCCATCATCTTCTCCTCTTTGTTACGCAGCCTTTCGCACGGATTGAAGCGCGTAAAGCAGCCACGCCAGGCCGTGCGAGATCAGGTCGATGCCCAGCAGGAAGCCGAGGGCCCAAGCGCTGATGGTGGGAAAACGGAACAGAATGAGCAGTCCGGCGAGCAGTGCGAACATGCCGGAGGCCAGCATCATCCAGCCATTCTGCTGCCAATAAGCGAAACTCAGCACGCATCGGACGGCGCCCGATGCGAACAGCACAGCGCCCAGAAAATAGGTCAGGATCAGTGTGCCGGAAGCCGGCTGAGCGAGAAGCACAAGCCCGAAGCCTGCATAGAGCGCGCCGAGCAGGATCTGCCATGCGAAGCCGCCCCATCCCTTGGTCCAGAAGGCATGGGCGATCTCGAACGCTCCGGCTGCAATCGCCGTCAGCCCGATCAGCTTGACGCTGATGACAGTCGCAAACACCGCGTCGCCGAGCGCCGCGAAACCCGCGGCGATCATCACAAAGCCAAGGAGGACGCAGACCCACAGGGGAGGAGGGCCCAGCGCTTCGATGCCGGACCGGCGGTCGTAGACTGTCATCCCATCCTCCTGATCCGCGTAATAGTCCGCAGATGAGGCACGATAACTCGAACTCGCTAAGTCGATATCCGACGAAACCCTGAGCCACGGAGCGGGAATGTTCGCAATGGATCCGACCAGCCTGGATCGTTGTCGCAAGCTATCGGTTGCCGCGCGAGCCCAGCGTCAGATTGGAGACGCCGGCCGCGAGGTTCATCCCGATCGATCGCTCGACCGACAGCGGTTGCAACATGACACTTCGCCGTGAACCGCCGATCAGAACGTTGGCCCCGAGGCCGGGACCAAGGGCGACATTGCCGCTCGCTCCCACATAGCTCCCGCGCAGGGTACCGGGGCCGATGCGCGAGTTCTTGGCGAGCACCGCCCAAGACAGGGTTCCTGCGGAGGTCACGCCAATGTCGAGACCGATGCGCCTTATGCGGCCCTCATAGATATATTGCCGAGGCGGCCTGCTCGCATAGAACACGCAGCGTAGCGATTGCGCCGATCCGAGGACCAGCCCCACCCGCGCCTCGCTGAAGCACAATAGTCTGCCGACCCGGAATGCGTCGGCGCGGGAGGGCGAGGCGGCGCATAGCAAGGCGAATGTGCCGATGAGAAAGAGCCGTATTGTTCGCATTTAATCCTCCGTTGGGTTGTTCGTGGATGTTGCCGTTGGCCGGCCGTCCTGACGAAGCCAGAATGTGATGGCGAGGCCGATCAGCAGCACTGCGCCCAGCAAAAAGAAGAAAACAGATTGCTTGAGCCAGGATATCGCGGGAACGGCCACGCCCATCGCGAGGCCAAGAAACGAGATTTGCAGCGAGAGAAGGCTGACGCCCGCCAGGAACGTGCCGAGTGCGAGCAAGGTGAGGAGGACGAGGCCGGTCGCTGGAGTGGGAAGCAATTGCTGGACGCCCGACACCAGCATGACGTTCATCGTGACCAGGACGGCAACCCAATGCAGCGCCTGGGTCCAGATCAATCGGAACTGGGCCTCCTTGCCCTGGGTCTCCGGCCATTTGGTGACGACGCAGACGACGCCGATGGAAAGGGCCAGGAATTCCCAGTAACCGACGAGAGGCTGGTGGGACACATTGGTATAGGCAACGCCCGCGATGGCGAGCACCAGCGCCACGACGTATGGCAATTGCTGCCACAGGAAGTGGGCCATTCCAGATCGAGGTGAGGAAGGCCCGGTTCGCTCGTTCGGTTTCGCATCGATTTCGTTCACGGCACCCGCTCGCGATCTGGAATTGCCGAAGGTCTGCTTGCGTCGTCGCCCAGGTAATCCTCGACGTAGAACCGGATGATTGCGACACGGCAGATCGCGACCAGAGGCATGGCCAGGGCGATGCCCAGGACGCCGAACAGCGCGCCCAGCATGACAATCGCGACCAACGTCCAGGCAGGAGGGATTTCGACAGCTTGACGCTGAATAAGCGGGCCGATCACATAGCCTTCGAGCGACTGGATGATCGTGTAGATGACGATGGCCCAGATCAGCAGGGAGCTTCCGAGCGGCATTGCGACGAGTGCGATCGGAATTGCGGCTAGGATAGGCCCGAGATAGGGAATGAAATTCGATAGGCCTGCCTGTAATCCCAGCACGAAAGGTCCGGGCAGCCCGACGAGATAGAGTGCGAGCCAGACGCACAGCGTCATGAGAATGATGCGGACGAGCTGCCCGACCAGCCACAGCCGCATGACTGTGCCTGTCTCGTCCATGACCGCCCTCGCCCGGGCGCGGTAGGACTTCCGTACCAGCATGACCACGCTTTCGCGGTGGCTGATCGGATCGAACGCAAAGAGGATTCCAAGGAACAGGATCACCAACGCGCTGGTCAGAACACTCGATGCTCCGCCGAGCAGGAATTGAGCATGACTGAGGAAACGGCCCTGGTCCGAAAACAGCCATTGCGCAAAGTCGCGGCCCCATTCCGGACCGAGCAGGTCGACACCGTATGACATCAGATGCGCCTGCATGACGTCGATCTGGCCGTCCATGACCTTCAGCAAGATGCGCGTCTGCTCTGGTAACTTGCCTGTCCCCCAGCCGAGGCCCAATCCCGACAAGGCGGTGAACAGCAACAGGACCAGCGTCAGCCGCCAGGGTCGGTTGAGCGGGAGGACCGGCGCGAGGGCCCTCGCGCAAGCATCCAGAAATGCGGCGAACAACACGCCTGCGAAGATGAGCAGGAGACTGGAGACTGTTTGCCACACCAGAAACAGGAAGACGCATGCGGCGAGCAAGGTGAGGCCGGTCGCCAGAATGCCGCGCGGTGCGTCATTCTCCTGCAGGTCGACGAAATCGTCGCGTGGTACGATTTCACGGAGCTTCTCAGGTCCAGTCCTCGAATCGCTCATGGATCGGTCCAATCGCGGGGGGCTATCGCCTGCGGCAGCTAGGTTCGAATCCGTCGGCTGCCGTAGTGCGGATGCGTTCCGCCGCGGTGACGCCAGTCGCGGTGCTTCGTCGGGGCCGTATTGGTATTGGGCGTTGCGTCCTTGCGCGTCGATGCGCCGGCATCCTTCGGCGTAGATGTGCCGTTGTCCGTCGGCTGCGCCGACAGGATCGGGGATGCGGAAAGCGCTACCAACCCGCCCAGGATCAAGGCGCCAAAGATGGCTCGGGTGCCCATATTCGCCTCCATGTGACCAGGACAAGGACTCAGATCGAGATAGCTCCGATGAGCAGAGCGGAGATTCCGGCGCAAGCGGCGATGACGATCGTTGCAAAAAACACAGCTTCGGACCGCTTGAAGATCGCTTCCTTGCGCTCACGCTTCGCGAGGACGAACAGCAGCGTGCCTGGGGCATAGAGGATCGCCGACAACAGGAGAAACTTCAAGCCTCCTGCGTAGACCATGGTGGCCGCGTAGAACGTCGCAATGGCCGAACGGACCCAGTCGACGACGCGTGCGCGCTCGCCAGCGCGATAGGTCTCGCCGGTCCAGGCGATCGTCAAGCCGTAGGCCGCAACAAGGAAATACGGGATCAGCGTCATGGCGCTCGTCATCTTCAAGGCGAGCGTGAATGCGTATTCCGCAAACCAAGTGACGAGAAGGAAGGTTTGGATGACGCAATTGGTGAGCCATAACGCACCGGCGGGAACTTTGTACGCATTCACCGTGGCGAGAAACGAAGGCATGGTGCGGTGGATCGCCGCGGAATGCAGGATCTCGGCCGCCAGGAGTGACCAGGACAGGTAGTTACCGAGGATCGAGATCAGGAGTGCCACACTGACGAAAACGCCGCCCGGGCGGCCTATCATCGATTCCATCACGCCTGCCATCGAGGGCGTCGCGAGATTCGCCAGTTCCGATCGCGGCAGCACGCCGTAGGACAGCAGCGTTACGAGGACCAGAAGGCTGAGAACCGCCAGAAACCCGGCAAGGGTTGCGAATCCGATGTCGGTGCGGCGCTCGGCGTAGCGGGAGTAGACGCTCGCGCCTTCGATGCCGACGAACACGAACACGGTCAGCAGCATCGTGCCGCGAACTTGAGCGGCCACATTCGAAACGTCCGGCGTCTTCGTGCCCCAGAAATTCGCGAAGAAGAGCTTGCTGTCAAAAGCCAGGACGGCAGCGACCAAGAACAGGAGTATTGGGATGATCTTGGCGTAGGTCGCGATCGTGTTGAGCGCGGCAGCGCTCTTGATGCCGCGCAGCAATAGAATGTGGACTCCCCAGAGCAGAACGGACGCGGCAGCGATCGCCACCGGCGTCGTGCCATCACCGAAGACAGCGAAGAACTGCCCGAGCGTCGCCTTGATCAGGACGAGACAGGCGACATCGGCAAGGCAGCAGCCGATCCAGTATCCCACGGCCGAAGCAAAGCCGATATAGTCACCAAATCCGGCCCGGGCGTAAGCATAGATGCCGGCATCCAGCTCTGGTTTGCGGTGTGACAGAGCTTGGAACACGAAGGCCAGCATCAGCATGCCCGTTCCTGCGATGGTCCAGGCGATCATCGCGCCAAGCGCGCCCGTGGTGCGTCCGAAAGCAGCGGGTAATGCAAAGATGCCGGAGCCGATCATCGACCCGACCACAAGCGCAATAAGCGCCTTGCGGGAGAGCTTCTGATCGGTCTCGTTTGACAACGGAGCCATGACGAGATGGCCTTCCAAGCCGAGATAGGGCGAGCCCTGGTGCAGACCAGTCTCGTGAAGACCTTAGAGACAACTCTCCGTCTCGCCCATCAGGGATTCTCTGTAGGGACGATGGGCAGGAAATTGGCCGGCGCGGGCCGCCGGTGCATCGAATTCAGGAGTGCAGGGCAGGGCTGGCACCTTGCTCGGGACCGGCTGAAGGCCCGGAACGGTAGCCAGAAACACGATGCTGGAACGGCAGAATTCTCCGGCCTTCGCGAGTTCGGCTGCAATGCATCGTGCATGCAGAACCGCTGCATCCTGATTGGCGTGTTCACAGCCGATCTCATCGGGCGACAGACCGTATTTGTCGACGATATGGAAGAAGAAACGCATGCCGCGGGATTAAGACGGATCACGGCCAGCTTCGAAGTGACAAAGCCGTAAGAGCTCTACTCCAAAGGGATGAGAAGCGGCGCCAGATTGCGTTCGTAATGAGCGGGATCGGTCGGGTACGGGCAGTTGCAGCCGCCTACGTGGTTTTCGCCACCGGCATTCGGGTGATTGTCCGATGTCGCCGCTCGGCCTGGGAGGTAGTGTGGCCGAGGTCCGCGAATTCAGGAGGAGGCACGCGATGTCAAACTTTGATCAGAACCTTTCGAATTCCGGCGCGGTCGATGACGGCGCGATTGCGATCGACGCCGGATTGCGCAATTACATGATGCGCATCTACAACTACATGGCTGCGGGTGTCGGTCTCACCGCTATCGCCGCGTGGTTGACCTACCAGCTCACCGGACCGGCTCTGCTGCAGAATCCATTGATGTGGGTCTTTATCCTGGCGCCGTTGGCGCTGGTGTTCTTCGTCAGCGCGCGCATCAATACGCTTTCGGTGTCCACGGCGCGCCTGCTGTTCTTCGTCTATGCGGCGCTGGTCGGCGTCTCGCTCTCGACCTTGTTCCACATCTACACGAATGCTTCGATCACCCGCGTATTCTTCATCTCTGCGGCGACGTTCGGAGGGCTCAGTGTCTTTGGCTACACGACAAAGCGCGACCTCTCCGGCCTCGGCACATTCCTATTCATGGGGCTCATTGGCGTCATCATCGCCAGCCTGGTGAACCTCTTCCTGCAGTCGACCGGACTCGATTGGCTGATCTCGGTCGTAGGCGTCGGCGTCTTCGCCGGGCTTACGGCATATGACACGCAGCGGATCAAGGCGATGTACGATGCCAGGGACGATGAAACCTCGGCGGGCCGCAAGTCCGTGATTTCGGCGCTGTCGCTCTATCTCAACTTCATCAACCTGTTCATGATGCTGCTACGCCTGTTCGGCGGCCGGCGCTGAAAGGCCAAAAGCGGCCGTTCAGGCCGCTGGCCGCTCCGCGGCGGCGCTTGCGAGCGCGTCGCGCAGGGTCTTCTCCTTGGCGTCGTCCAGCGACGTCTTCAGCACCGTCCCGCCGGCGTCCTTGATTTCCTTCAGGACCTTGTCCGCCGTCATGTTCTTGATCAGGACGAACAGGGCCGCGTTGCCGGCGTGGAGTGAGCCAGACAGCTCTTTCATGAAGGTGTCGTCGATGCCGAAATCGGACAGCGCACCGCCGAGTGCGCCGGATGCTGCGCCGACTGCGACACCGAGGATCGGATTGAGGAAAATCACGCCGATCAGGAGACCCCAGAAGCTTCCGGTCATCGCGCCCATCGCCGTCGTGTTGACGAGTTGATTGAGCTTGATGCTGCCGGATTCCGTTTTCACGGCGATCACTGCGTCGCTGATCGTGATCAGATACTCTTTCTGCAATTTGAGGAGGCGATGACGTACCTCCTCGGCCTTCGCTTCGGACGGATATACGATCGCGACGAGATCGGACATGGAAACCTCCTGCTTGATCGAGTTCCCCGGCGCTTGCGGGGACGCGCGGCCAAAGATTAGCCGGCGAAGTGCCGGCTTGGCATCGGAGAAAACCCTCAGGCGTAGGGATGAATGTTCCGGATCGTGGCCTCCGGGAAGCTACCAGGGGCACCTATTCTTGACCCTCGCGTACGCCCTGTAACGTCATCTTGAGTGCCTGATTCCTGCGAGGGAAATCCCGACCCTGGACCAGGTATTCACCCGATATTCCGGGCTCCGTCCAAGACGCATGGTGGACTCGCCGGGCAAGTCGGTCGCCTGGATGTTGCGCACGTTCGTGCGGCGAGGTCTTGACATGACGGGGACGCCATCGATCCAGAAGCTCTCGCTGTTTGCGTTGACTGCGATGGTGGTCGGCTCGATGGTCGGGTCGGGCATCTTCTCCCTGCCTCGCACGTTCGGAATCGCCACGGGCCCGTTCGGCGCCATCTTCGCCTGGTGCATCGCCGGCGGGGGCATGTACACAATGGCGCGGGTCTTCCAGTCGCTCGCCGAACGGAAGCCCGACCTCGATGCCGGTGTTTATGCCTACGCGAAGCAAGGATTTGGCGACTATCCGGGATTCCTGTCCGTGCTTGGTTACTGGACAGGAAGCTGCATAGGCAACGTATCCTATTGGGTCCTGATCAAGTCGACACTGGGCGCGTTCTTTCCTGTGTTCGGTGACGGAAATACGATCGCGGCGATCATCGTTGCGTCGGTCGGGATCTGGCTATTTCACTTCATGATCCTGCGCGGCGTGCAGCAGGCCGCGGCGATCAACACCATCGTCACCGTTGCGAAGATCGTGCCGATCCTGATCTTCATCCTCATTCTCGCGTTCGCGTTCAAGGGTGACATGTTCCGCGCCAATTTCTGGGGCGGAGAAGGCATGCCGGACAAGAGTCTCTTCGACCAGATCCGCGCCACCATGCTGGTGACAGTGTTCGTGTTTCTCGGAATCGAGGGCGCCAGCGTCTATTCACGCTACGCCAGGGAACGGTCCCATGTTGGCGCTGCGACGATCTTGGGCTTTGTGATCGTGACAAGTCTCATGGTCCTCGTCACCATGCTGCCCTATGCGGTTCTTCCCCGCGCGGAAATCGCCGGCATGCGACAGCCGTCCATGGCGACGGTGCTCGAGACGGTGGTCGGGCACTGGGGCGCCGTCTTCGTCAGCATCGGACTGCTTGTCTCGGTGCTCGGAGCCTATCTTGCCTGGTCCCTCATTTGTGCCGAGGTGCTCTCGGCGGCCGGCCGCACCAGGGACATGCCGGCCTTGTTTGGTACCGAGAACGCGAACAAGGTCCCCGCTGCGGCGCTGTGGCTGACGAACGTGATCGTTCAGCTTTTCGTCATCAGCACGTATTGGTCGCGCGATGCCTTTGCGCTGATGCTCAATTTGACGAGCGTCATGAACCTCATTCCGTTTTTCCTGGTCGCTGCCTACGGGCTGCTGCTGGTCAGACGGGGCGAGACCTATGAGAAGCGCCCTGACCAGCGCAGGCGCGACATGATCTTCACGGGCATCGCGGTCATCTACACGCTGTTCCTGATCTATGCGGCCGGAATGAAGTATCTGCTGTTGGCAGCAATTCTATATGCCCCTGGTACGGCGTTGTATTTTTGGGCGCGCCTCGAACAGAAGGCGAGGGTCTTTACTGCCGTCGAGTGGGGCATCTTCATCGTTGTCGCGGTCGGCGCTGCTGTCGGGATCCACGGATTGGCCACCGGCTACATCACCATTTAGGCAGGCAACATCCGGGAGAACCCCATGGCAAAGCAGACATCGGACGCCTCGATGCCCCTTGGTGTCCATTCAGAGGTCGGGCAGCTGAGGAAGGTGATGGTCTGCTCGCCCGGCCGCGCCCATCAGCGCCTCACGCCGTCGAATTGCGATACCCTGCTGTTTGACGACGTGCTGTGGGTGGAAAACGCGAAGCGTGATCACTTCGACTTCGTGCAGAAGATGCGCGACCGCGGCATTGATGTGGTCGAGATGCACAACCTGCTGGCAGAGACGGTCGCGATCCCCGAGGCGAGGAAGTGGATCCTCGACAACCAGGTGGTCCCGGATCAGGTCGGTCTTGGCCTCGTCGACGAACTGCGGGGTTACCTCGAGAGCCTCAAACCGCGCGATCTGGCCGAAACGCTGATTGGGGGCGTTTCGACCCATGACTTCCCGGAAGCTCACGGCGGCGAGATGCTGAAGCTGGTCCGCCAGGCCGCGGGGATGACCGAGTATCTGCTGCCGCCACTCCCCAACACGCTTTATACGCGGGACACGACATGCTGGATCTACGGCGGGGTCACGCTGAATTCGCTCTATTGGCCGGCGCGGCACGAAGAGCCGATTCTTGCCACGGCCATCTACATGTTCCATCCGGAGTTTGCTGGCAAGGTCAATGTGTGGTGGGGGGATCCGACTCGGGACCATGGTCTCGCGACACTGGAAGGCGGCGATGTGATGCCGATCGGCAAGGGTAATGTCCTGATCGGGTTGAGCGAGCGCACATCGCGACAGGCGATCAGCCAGGTTGCCGCGGCCTTGTTCAGGAAAAAAGCGGCCGAGCGGGTGATCGTGGCCGCGATGCCCAAGCTTCGCGCTGCGATGCATCTCGATACGGTGTTCACATTCGCCGATCGGGATTGCGTCCTGCTCTACCCCGACATCGTCAACAACATCACGGCATTTTCCTACCGGCCCGCCGACAATTCGGCCGGCCTCGAGCTGCGCAAGGATGAAATGCCGTTCGTGGATGTCGTTGCTGGAGCTCTTGGCCTGAAGAAGTTGCGCGTCGTCGAGACCGGCGGAAACGCCTATATGCGCGAGCGAACGCAGTGGGACAGCGGAGCTAACCTGGTTTGCGCCTCACCAGGCGTCGTGTTCGCCTATGACCGCAACACCTATACCAACACCCTGCTGCGCAAAGAGGGGATCGAGGTCATCACCATCGTCGGTGCCGAGCTGGGGCGGGGCCGCGGAGGGGGGCATTGCATGACCTGTCCGATCACCAGGGACGCGGTGGATTACTAGGCGGCCCGAATGCGGCGGTCGCGACCGGCATGTCACGGCCGGGCGCCGCTTCGGCCCTTCTCCCGAGTTCGACGCAACCGGATGGAAGCAGGATCCGGACTCGTATTTGAACTTCACTGCCGGACGGTCTGGCACAATCTGCATAGTCGTCCCTGCCGAAGTTCAACTCACAGGTTCGAGAACTCGATCCGGCAGCAATGCTGCTTATTGGTGTCCGCAACCTGACGGTGTATAGTGGGTGTGCCCCACGGCAACACGCGCATCGCCTCGCCGATTGGGGAGGTAGGAGACTCTCGATATTGAGATTCAGTGTCGGGCGTCACTGGAGAAGTGAGTGCCTACCGTGAACCCACATAGCTCTTCCTCCGGCGAGTTGGATCGTTCAAGTGTCGGCGAGTGGCTGCGGTTTGGATCGGAACAGACCACCGAGCGTCTGTACTGGATGTCCTCAGCCGATCTTCTCTTCGTAGTGCGTCCGTCGCCCGGAGGCCTGTTCGTGTATGAGGGGATCAATCCGGCGTTTGAGGCTCATCTCGGCATTGCGTCGGAAGCCATCCGGGAGGTGGGCGTCTCCGACTGCCTCGGCAAGGAGGACGCCAAAGCGATTTGCAATGCCCTTCGTGCCTGTCTCGCAGAAGGAACAGAGGTCAGGATTTGTCATCGCCTTGCATTGGGCGGTCAGCGGCAGAACATGGAGACAACCATCGTTCCGGTCGCGGATCCGCTGGTCGGGGGAGCCGTGGTCCGGCTGGTCGGCAGCCATCGCGTCGTGCACAATGGTGCTTTCGGAATCGCGGACGGAGGCGTGGACGGCGCGCAGTCGTGTTTCAATTTGGCGTCCATTCAGGAGGAGATCCAGCAGCGGATTGCTTCCGATCTGCACGATTCGACATGCCAGCATTTGATCGCGGCGAGCCTCGGCCTGATGCGGATCCGGCGGTGCATGGGCGATCCGGTCGAGGCTGAGCGGCTTTGCGAGGAGATCGACGCGTCTATTGATGAAGCCCTCAGGGAAATTCGCGCTTTTGCCTATCTGCTGCATCCACAGAATCTGACGCTCGACAGGCTGAAGGCGACGATCGAGCGTTACGCAGACGGTTTCGCGTCGCGTACGTCGCTGCGGGTCACGACGAGAATCGCGCCAGACGTCGATCGGCTGCCTTACGAAAAGCAGCGCGCAATACTGCGTGTCGTTCAGGAAGCCCTTACGAACGTGTTCCGTCATGCCAAGGCGACCGAAGTGAGGATCGTCCTGGATGTGGTCGAGAGTGGACTTAGGCTGACGGTCAGCGATAATGGGCGCGGGCTTCGAGCCGACCACGTCAAGCAAGGTGCGAAGACGATATCGATGGGCGTTGGAATTCCCGCGATGAGGGCGCGACTTGAGCAGATCGGAGGTTCGCTCGAGATTTGCTCCGATCCGACAGCTCGGCGCTCCGGCACGATGCTTTGCGCGGTCATTCCGCATGGCCTGACCATGAACGGCCGTAACTCGCGAAAGGCCAGCCCCGTCATGCGAGGGTCCACAAGAACACAATGAGGAAAGAAGAACACTGAGCACCGACGGCAGGTGAGAACGGCATCGTTTCAAGCCGAGCCGGCGCGTGAATGACCTTGGAGTGCTCTGCCATGAAGCGCTTTCTTATCGCTGATGATCACGAAGCAGTGCGGTCGGGCTTGCGCGCGGTGCTCGAACAGCGAACGGACTGGGAAGTGGTCGCCGAGGTGAGCGACGGCAGCAAGGCGTTGAGCGCGGCAATCGAAAGTCAGCCGCACGTCGCCATCGTAGATTTCTCAATGCCGCGAATGACCGGAGTGGAGGTTGCAAGGCGGATCAGAGAATACCCGCTGCAGACGGAAGTCTTGATTTTCACGGTGCACAATTCCGGTCTCCTTGCAGAACAGGCATTTGAGGCAGGCGCACGCGCGTTCCTGGTTAAATCGGATGCGAACAGAATGCTGTTGGCCGCCGTCGAATCGCTTCTGATGCACAGGCGGTTTTGTAGCGTGGGCTGCCTGAATGGAGCCAACCTCGCGTCGTGTGGCGATACCGACAAGCATTGCGGGCTCACTCCGCGCGAGCAACTCGTCGTCAAGCTTGTTGCCGAAGGTTACAGCAACAAGGGCATCAGCGCGATCCTCAACCTCAGCGTCAAGACGACAGAGGCACATCGGGCGGCGGCCATGAGAAAGCTGGACGTGAATTCAACCGCCGGCCTGGTCCGATACGCCGTGCGGGCGCGGCTCGTCGAGGCATGAGGGGGTATTCCCCCCATGAGATGTCACCGGCGGGCGCGACACCTGAGTACATTCGCGGGAGGCATCTCAGGGTTTTGCAGGATAACTCGACGGCCTGCGGCCGATAGGATCGTTCGACTTTGCAGATGCCGGTCATCCGGCCGATTTCGGCCGGAAAAGCGAGAACGACGCCCGTGAAACGCATCTTGATTGCGGATGATCATGAAGTCGTGCGCTCGGGGCTTCGCGCGATCGTCGAAATGCAGTCGAACTGGATTGTTGCCGGCGAAGCGACCAACGGCGAGCAGGCCGTCGCGTTGACCTTGGAGGCCAGGCCGGATGTCGTGATCGTCGACTATTCGATGCCCCTCATAAACGGACTCGAGGTCTGTCGCCGTCTCCGGGCGCTTCATCAGCGTACGGAAGTGCTGATCCTGACGATGCATGAAGACGAGGAACTGCTGACGGAAGCGGTTCTCGCTGGCGTGCGCGGCTTCTTGTTCAAGTCGGATGCCAAGAAGCACCTGATCTTCGCTATCGAGGCGCTGCTCGACGGTAGACCTTACTTTACCAGTGCCCTGGTGGAGAAGCTTCTGCAAGACTACCAACTCAGCAAGCAGGGCAAGTCGGAGATGTTGCTATCGCCGCGCGAGCAGAGCGTGGTTCAATTGATTGCGGAAGGGCACACCAACAGGGCTATAGGTGTCATTTTGGAGCTGAGCGTGAAAACGGTCGAGACTCATCGTGCCTCGGCGATGCGCAAGCTCGGGATGTCGTCGACGGCCGAGCTGGTCCGTTACGCCATTCGCAAGAAGCTGATTGTGCCGTGAACTCATCTATCGATGCGTGGCCCGCAGACCTGAAAGTTCTATCTTCAGTCAGAGGACCGGCGTTGGCGGCGGGAGACCGGCGAAATGCGCGGCCAGATTGTCTCGCATCAACTGGCCCATGGCCTTGCGGGTCTCGGTCGTGCCGGAGGCGTGGTGAGGCTGCAGCAGCACGTTCGGGAGCTCGAGAAATCGCGGGTCCAGCCGCGGCTCGCCCTCGAACACGTCGAGCGCCGCTGCGCCGAGCGTGCCGTCGGTCAGCGCCGCGATCAGTGCTTCCTCGTCGATGTTGGAGGCACGCGAGACGTTGACGAGAAGCCCGTCGGGACCGAGCGCCTGGAGAACATTGCGTCCCACGATGTGCCGGGTCGCTGCCGAAGCCGCGAGCGTAACGAACAGAACGTCGGATCGCTCCGCGAGCGCAACGGGATCCGCGATGAAGGTCCAGTCCTTGCCATGAGGCTTCGCCTCGACGTCGGAATAAGCGATGTCCATGTCGAAGCCGGCCAGCCGGCGTGCGACCTCGAACCCGATCCGGCCGAGGCCGAGCACGCCTGCGCGTTTGCCCCAGGCTCGCGTCTTCAGGGGATAGAGCCCCTTGGCGACCCATGATCCGTCGCGCACCCAGCGCTCGGCCGCGTTCACGCCGCGCCATTGCGCGAGCATCATCGCGACGGCAAGATCTGCCACGTCCTTCGTCAGCACGTCTGGCGTGTTGGTCACATGGATGCCGCGCTTCCGGCAGCTCTCCAGATGCACCGCATCGAAGCCGACGCCGTAGATCGAGATGATCTCCAGCTTCGGGCAGGCCGCGATGAGTTCGGCATTCGCACCGAGCTCGCCGCGCGTG
The DNA here is from genome assembly GCF_900113735.1 of Bradyrhizobium sp. Gha. Taxonomy (GTDB): domain Bacteria; phylum Pseudomonadota; class Alphaproteobacteria; order Rhizobiales; family Xanthobacteraceae; genus Bradyrhizobium. The sequence continues at coordinate 308,571 of NZ_FOQM01000001.1, read as the reverse complement.
GCAATGGCGCGAACGCGCGAGCCGACCTCGGCGAGGAGAGCCGACCGGTCGCTCGCCTCGAAATAGCGGTGCACGGTGTAGGCCGCATCGAGCGGGATCTGATCCCACTCCGGATAGGGGCCCATCTGAAGAATTTCAGGATTCGACATGTGGGTGAGCGCTCCTCTTGTGCCCGAACTTGACATTGCATGTTATCGATAACATAGTTCGACGGAACGTGGATGTCGAGATGCAAGAGGAGAAGGCAGGGTGGCGATCAACTTGTTCGATCTGAAAGGGCGCCGCGCCCTCATCACGGGATCGTCCCAAGGCATTGGCCTTGCGCTCGCGCGCGGTTTGTCCGAGGCCGGCGCGGAAGTCGTGCTCAACGGCCGGGACGAAGCCAAGCTCGCCGTTGCCGCCAGCTCCATTGCGGGGGCGCGAACGCTCGCTTTCGATGCCACCGACCACGGCGCGGCGCGAGTGGCCGTCGATCGCTTCGAGACGGACATCGGGCGCATTGACATTCTCGTCAACAATGCGGGCATGCAGCACCGCGCGCCACTCGAGGAGTTTCCTGAAGACGCGTTTCAGCGCCTGCTGCAGACCAACATCGCGTCGGTCTTCAACGTCGGTCAGGCCTGTGCGCGCCACATGATCGGACGTCGTGCAGGCAAGATCATCAACATCGCTTCAGTGCAGACCGCACTCGCGCGCCCGTCGATCGCGCCCTATACGGCCACGAAGGGAGCGGTCGGAAACCTGACCAAGGGCATGGCGACGGACTGGGCGAAATACGGCCTTCAGGTCAACGCCATCGCGCCCGGTTATTTCGACACGCCGCTCAATGCCGCACTGGTCGCGGACCCCGCATTCTCGGCCTGGCTCGAAAAGCGCACGCCGGCAGGGCGCTGGGGCAAGGTCGAGGAACTCGTCGGCGCCTGCATCTTTCTCGCCTCGCCCGCGTCCTCGTTCGTCAACGGACACGTGCTCTATGTCGACGGCGGCATCACAGCTTCGCTCTGAGTCTTGCCGTCGAAGCATCCACCAGGTCACCGCGGAGATGTCGTGATGCCCCGTCCAGTCGCATTGATCGGCGCCGGCGCCATGGGCGGCGCGATTGGAGCGCGCCTCGCCGAGACCGGGACCCGCGTCCTGGTGTTCGATCTCGATCCTGCAAAGGTCGCTGGTCTCGTTGAAAAAGGCGCAATCGCAGTCGCGTCTGCCGCGAGCGCTGCGGCCGAGGCCGACGCGGTGGTCCTCAGCCTCAACTCGCCGAGAATCGTGCGAGCGGCGGTGTTTGGACCGGCGGGTGTCGCGGAGGGCGCGCGGAAAGGCACGCTGATCATCGACATGTCCTCGATCGATCCGCAATCAACGCGCGAACTGGCGAAAGACGCTGAAACAGCCGGCCTGCGCTGGGTCGACAGCCCGTTGTCGGGCGGCGCGCCGAAGGCCGCGATCGGTCAGTTGACCTGCATGGCCGGCGGAGAGGCAGCAGACGTCGCGGAGGCACGAGTGGTGCTCGCCGAGGTCGCCTCGAACTTCACGCATATGGGTCCGAGCGGTGCAGGACAGACCACCAAGCTCATCAACCAGGTCTTGTGCGCTCTCAACTTCGTCGCGGTTGCCGAGGCGACCGCGTTGGCGGAGGCCTCCGGCGTCGATGCGGCCAAGATCCCGCCAGCGTTGCGCGGCGGCCGGGCGGACAGCGCCATCCTCCAGGAGTACATGCCGCGCTTCGCCGCGCGCGACTACCGGCCGACGGGGCGCATCGACAACATGGTCAAGGATCTGAACGGTGCGCAGGATCTGGCGCGTCAGACCGGAATCGCGATGCCGATGACCGTCGTCTGCGCCGAGATCCATCGCCTTCTGACCGCAATCGGCTGTGGTGCGATGGATCAGGCTGCGCTGATGGAATTCTGGGCGGAGCGAACGCCGCCAGCGTGAGAATTCAGGAAAGCCCGTGCGCGTTGACGTAGATCGCATAGAGCGAAGTCTGCGCGGTGATGTAGAGCCTGTTCCGCTTCGGCCCGCCGAAGGTCAAATTGGAGACGATTTCAGGCACCGGAATGCGCCCAATCAGCGTGCCGTCCGGCGCGTAGACCGCAACTGCATCCGCCGTCGACGTCCAGATGTTGCCGTTCCGATCGAGGCGGAATCCATCGTAGAACCCGGCCTGAGACGTCGCGAAGATGCGGCCTTCGTCAACCGCAAGCCCACTCGATGCCACGTCGTAGGCGCGAATGACGGCTGGCAAGCCAGGCACGTGCGTCGCACCGGTTTCGGCCACATAGAGCAGCCGCTCGTCGGGCGAGAAGGCGAGACCGTTCGGCTTCACCATGTCGGTCACGACAGCGGACAACGCGCCGCTTGCCGGATCGAAGCGATAGACGTTGCTGGCGCCGATCTCGCTCGGTCCGGCATGCCCCTCATACTCGCTGTCGATGCCGTAGGTCGGGTCGGAGAACCAGATCGTTCCATCCGACTTGACGACGACATCGTTCGGGGAATTGAAGCGCTTTCCTTGAAAGCGCTCGACCAGTGCGATCCATTGGCCATTTGCCTCGAGCCGCGAGATGCGACGGCCACCGTGCTCGCAGGCGATGACGCGGCCGAGCGCGTCGCGCGTATGGCCGTTGTGATAGCCGCAGGGGCTTTCGAACACCGAGACCGAGCCGTCGGTCTCGTCGAAGCGCAGCACGCGATCATTGGGAATATCGGACCACAGCAGCGACTTGGCGGCCGGCACATAGACCGGGCCCTCGGCCCAGCGGCTGCCGGTCCAGAGCTTGTCGAGCTTGGCGTGCCCGATGATCAACCCTTGGAAGCGCGGGTCGAGAATGTCGTAGGTGCTCACCGTGTCAGATCTCCGCGACTAATCCGTCGGTAACGCAAAGTCGTCGGCCTTGAACACCGTGTGGAAGATCGAGCCATCGAACATCTCGGTGAGCCCCTTGGTCACTTCGCGGCTCTCCAAGCGAACCGGCGAAGCAAGCGCCTCCTCGATGGCCTGGCGCGAGGGATAGCGGATCGCGAGCACCATCTCGTAACGCTGGGCGTCGCTGTCGCTCTCTTCCTGCCGCAGCACGCGAACCTCCTCGGCACCGGGAAAGCGCGTCCACAGCGGCACGAGCTTCTCGCGAACATAGGCGGTGAATTCGGCTTCGCGCCCGGGCTTGACGCTGCCACTGAAGAAAGCACAACGGATATACATCGGCATTCGCTCGTCTGTCTGAGTGTGGAAGAACAATCGGCGGTCAGCTTGCGACGGACCGCCGAGGGAGCACGGTCATCGTGCTCGGGGAGCGGAGAGGAGGCTTACTGGAGGCCCCAGGCTTTCTTGTAGGCGTCGCGGTAGCCATTGCCCGGATCGAACGTGTTGGTCGGGCCGCCGTCGAATTCGATGTTGGCCTTGGTCACCACGTGCAGTGGCGAGACGTAACCCGACCACTTCTCTCCGGCGATGGCGCGGTTCAACTCGTCGACGAGCTGCCAGCCCTGAAGGTTCAGCGGCTCGGCCACGGTGACGGCCTGGTAGGCGCCGGAGCGGATGCGCTGATAGGCGCTTTCGGAGCCGTCGCCCGCGGCGACGTTCACGGGCGCGCCGGTGCCCTTGATGCCGGCCGCGGAGAGCGAGGGCGCCATGAAGTCATAATAGAGGTCGTTGATCGCCAGCGAATGCGTCCAGGCCGCACCATGCTTTTGCAGCAGCGAGGTGGTGAGCTGCGGCATGCGTGTCGAGGTCTCGGCGATCGGCGTATCGACCCATTCGAGCACCTTGCCCCCGAGTGCTTCGATGACCTCTTTCATCTTCTTGGCCTTGGCGATTGCGATCTCGTAGGTCGAGTCGGTGAAGATGATCACGCCCGGCTTGCCACCCGCGTCGACGAACGCCCAGTTGGCCGCGGCGGTGGAGACCGCCATCGGATCCGTCGTCACATTGGCGAACACGCCGGCTTCGGGCACGGGACCGATAACGGGAGCGGCGTGCCAGGACACCATCGGGATCTTGGCGGCCTTGGCCGCTTCCATGCCGGGCTTCTGCTCGACCGCGTCGAAGCCGCAGATGACGAGGCCGTCGGGCTTGAGCGTCATGGCCTGGCCGAAGGCGGCGGTGCGGCCGGAGACCGAGCCGGCGCCGTCAAGCGTGCGCACGGTCCAGCCGGCGGCCTTGGCGGCCTCCTCGATGCCCTTGGTGACGCCGAGCACGCCGCCGTTCTTCATGTCGGACGCGAGCACGACGATGGTCTTGCCCTTCGCGATTTTCGGAGCGGTGGTCGGACCATCCCACTTGTCGACCTTGGAAGCATATTTGTCGACGAAGGACTTGGCGTCCGCGAGCGAGTCGGCGTGGGCAGACGCGAGACCGAACGCGAGCCCGGCGACGACGGCGCCGGTTCGAATGATCGAATGCAACATAGAGCGTTCTCCTTGGTGTGATGCCGTTTCTGTGTTTCGCCGGCCCTCCGCCGGACTTTCCGTTGTGACAGGCTCGTCGCAGGTCACGAACTTCATCAATGTTTCAGGGCTTACGATCAGGTGCGCCGGCGGGGACCTTCGCAACGGCGCCGCGCTTTCTCTGCGCGTAGCCGGCCATGCCGATCGCGGCGAGCAGCGTCAGGCCATTGAAGAGCGGTTCGACCCAGAATGAGCCGCCGAATTGCTGGATGCCGGCGATGCCGACCGCGAGCACGGCGACGCCGATGATGGTGCCCCAGACGTTGACGCGCCCGGGCTTGATCGTGGTCGAGCCGAGAAAGGCGCCAACCAGCGCGGGGAGCAGATATTCGAGGCCGACGCTCGCCTGGCCGATGCGTAGCTTCGAGGCAAGCAGGACGCCGGTGACCGCGGTGAGGATGCCGGAGGCCATGAAGGCGCCGACCGTGAAGCGCTGCACCGGAATGCCGTTGAGTGCGGCCGTCTTCGGGTTGGCGCCGATGGCGTAGATGTAGCGGCCGATCGGCAGATATTCGAGCATCAGCCACATCGCCACCGCGAGGACGAGCACATAGAAGCCGGTGATCGGTAGGCCGAAAACCATCGTGCCGTTGAGGGCGAGGAAGCCGTCCGGCAGCATCGCGACGACCTGCCGACCGCCGGTGTGCCAAAGCGCCAGCGCATAGAGCACCGTGCCGGTGCCGAGCGTGGCGATGAAGCTGTCGATGCGCGCGACTTCGACCAGCAGACCATTGAGGAGGCCCGTGAAGGCGCCGAGGCAGATCACGACGAGGACTGCGATCGGCCAGGGCAGGCCGAAAGCGGTTTGCAGGCTGATCACCAGGATGTGCCAGAGCACGATGCCATAGCCGACCGTGAGGTCGATCTTCCCGGCGGCCATCGGGATCATCGCCGCGAGCGAGAGCATGGCGATGATCGATTTGTCGGAAACGATCGAACGCAGATTGAGAAGCGTCGGAAATGTGTTGGGCAACAGGATCGAGAACAGGGCGATCAGCGCCACCGTGATGATCGGCAGGCCATAGACCGGCAAGAGGCGCGTGATCTTATGCGACACCGACGCGCCGGCGAGATCGGCGCGCGTCGGTTCCAGTGCATTCGACTCGATCGAATTCATTCCCATGCGTTCCTCCCGGCGGGCGCCTTGCGTCGGCGTCGTGCGAATTGTCCGTTACGCGGCCTCGGAGGCCGAGGCGGCGGTGATCAGGGCTTCCGTCGTCAGAGCATCGGCGGTGATTTCGCTAATTATCCGGCCGCGGTTGAAGACGAGCGCGCGATGGCAGATGTGCGCGACTTCCTCGAAGTCGGTGGAGACGACGACGACGGCAAGCCCTTCGGCGATGGCACGGGCGATGAGCCGATAGATCTCCGCTTTGGCGCCGACGTCGACGCCGGCGGTCGGATCTTCGGCCACCAGCAGCTTGCGTCCGGTCGCAAGCCAACGGCCGACGACGACTTTCTGCTGGTTGCCGCCCGAGAGTCCTTCGATCGCGAGATGCGGATCATTGGGCCGCAAGCCCACCAAGGCGCCGAGCTTGACGGCCTCTTCCGCCTCGCGCTTTGGCGCGAGCACGTCGAGCAGGCCGCGCCCGGAGGCACCGGGATTGAGGAAGACATTCTCGCGGATTGACAAGGATGCTGCGATCGACTCTTCGGTTCGGTCACGGGCCACCAGCCCGATGCCACCGGCCATGGCGGCCACGGGGCTGGATAGATCCGGCGCCGTGCCGTCGACGAGGATCTCGCCGCGATGCGCCACGGCGCCGAATAGCGCGCGGCCGACTTCCTCCTGGCCTGCGCCCCGCAAGCCCACGAGCCCCAGGAGTTCGCCCTCGCGCACGTCGAAATCGACCGGTCCGGCCTTCGGCGTGATCAATCCCCGCACCGTCACGCGCGTCTTGCCGGAATGGGAGGTGGCTTTCTCGAACATGTCGATCAGGGGCCTGCCGACGATCAGTCGCACCAGATCCTCGGGCGAAGTCTCGCTGATCGCCTTCTCCCCGACGAGCAGGCCATCCCGCAAGACGACGACGCGATCAGCGATGCGGAAGATCTCGTCAAGCCGGTGCGACACATAGATCATGCCGACGCCCTGTCCGCGCAGGCGCCTCAGCGCCGCAAACAGGCGCTCCACCTCATCGGCCGGCAAGCTCGCCGTCGGCTCGTCGAGCACCAGGAAATCGCAATTGACGACGAGCGCGCGGGCGATGGCGACCAGCGACTTCTCGGTGCGTGACAGGCTCGATACCCGCGTGGTCGGATCGATATCGCAGCCCACCAGCGCGAGCGCCTTGGTCGCGCGTGCCTCGGCGCCGCGCCAGTCGATCAGGCCGAACGGCCGGGTTCGCGGAAAGCCCTGGGCGAGGCCAACATTCTCGGCGACCGTCATCCATTCGATGAGACCGAGATCCTGATGGATGAAGGCGACCGGCTGGTGCCCGGCGCCGCCGCCCGCCGCATGGTGATAGGGCTCGCCTGCGATGGTCACCGCTCCGGCATCCGGGCGATGGATGCCGCCGAGCACCTTGATGAGGGTCGATTTGCCCGCGCCGTTTTCGCCGAGCAAGGCGACGATTTCGCCGCGGCCGACGTCAAAGCTCACACCCTTGAGCGCACGCGTGCCGCCGAACGACTTGACGATTCCATCGAAGCGCAGCGCACCCGATGCCATCCCGGTTCTCCTCCCGAAATCACCAGCCGATCGTGATCGGTTGGAGGATGCCCAACCGATGACCAGGCGCTTGGCATCGCCATCTCTATCATGGCGTCCTGTTTGTTATCGATAACATGCACCCAGTCGGGCGCCGGTGTCAAGCAGAGCTCAGGTGCTTTCGCGCTCGATCATTTCGAACGGCACGATCAATGTCTCCGGCCCGGGGCGCCTGTCTTCTCGAACGCCATCAATGGCGCGAAGCATGATGCGGCCGGCCTCCTGACCGATGTTGCGGCAGTCGACCGCGACGGTCGTGATCCGCGGCCAGGAGCAGCGCGACACCTCGAAGTCGCCGAAGCCTGCCACCGCGATCCGGCCCGGGACCGACCAGCCGCGGCGATGACACTCCATTATGGCTCCGAACGCAGACAGGTCGGACACGCAAACCGCAGCATCCACATCCGGCCATTGCTCGATCAGATGGACGATGGCCTCTCCGCCCTGTTCCATCGAGATCGGGGGATTGCCGAACGAGATGGTGCGGCCGACGGGGAGGCCGAGTTCCTCGACGGCGCGCTTGTAGCCGAGACGGCGATCGGCGCCGCGCGTGTCGCGGCGGCTTGCTCCGCCAATGAAGGCGATGTTGCGATATCCCTTCTGGTAAAGCCGATGCACGAGCGCACGCGAAGCCTCGGCGTTGGAAAAGCCGACGACGTTGTCGATAGGGTCAGCCGGCAGGTCCCAAGTCTCGACCACGGGAATGCCGGCGGATTGCAGCATGCGGCGCGCCTTCGGCGTGTGCCTTCCGTCGGTGACGATGATGCCGTCGGGCCGGCGCGTCAGCATCGCACGCACGAGGTGCTCTTCCTTCTCCATGTCGTAGTCGGTGTAGCCAAGCAGCATCTGGAGCCCCTGGCCTTCAATCGCTTCGGTGATGCCGCGTGCGGTATCGGAGAAGTTGGAGTTGTTGATGGAGGGGATCAGCGCCGCCACGAATCCGGTCCGCTTCGACGACAACGCGCCTGCGGACAGGTCGAGCACATAGCCGAGCTCTTCGACGGCGGCGAGGATCCGGCTTCGCGTCTCCTCTGAGACGGCGCCGTCGCTCTTCAACGCGCGCGAGACGGTCATCGCGGACACGCCCGCACGCGCTGCAACCTCAGCCATGGTCGTCGCCCGCTTTGGGCTCTTTCCGGTCTTCGCCCGAGTTTGTTTCATCTCATGTGATCTCTCTTGGGCGCGCGTCGCGGGATCGAAGCTGGTACCGCCGCAGCTTGCGTTAAAAGGATACATTGCCTACGATATCGATAACAGTCCGCGCTGCAACGGTTTTGACCGGCTACGTCCGCCGTGTGAGCTGTTCAAGACGAATTGCATGCCCGGCAACGTCAGCGGGCCGACAACGGCGGGGCCGTTCGGTCATTGAGCGCGTTTGCGAGGGTTCTTTTAGTCCCTTCGGCGCGCGCCCAAGCGGCTCCTGTGGCTCAGGAGCTGACCAGCAAGCTTGATGAAATTGTGGACCACCATCGATGTCTCGTCTTCTCGGAACACCAGGAACACGTCGGCTGCAGGCGGTGAGGGCCTGATCGGGCGAAACGCGATGTCGGCTGTGGTGAAGCGCGCGATCGACTGCGGCACGAGCGCGACGCCGAAGCCTGCTGCGATCAAGCTCGGGATCGACTGCGCGTCGACGACCTGCTGCGACACCTTGGGCAGGAAGCCGGCATCGACGCAGCAGGTCTGCACGTAGCGAGCGAAGTCAGAGCTGTTCGGATCGAGGATGACGTGATCCTCGGATGCCAGTTCACCAAGCGCGACGCGCTTGCGTTTCGCCAAATGGTGAGTGCGGGGCACGGCGAGAACGACCTCTTCCCGCCATGCCAGCTTGCTGGTCAGGTCGCGCTCCCTGGGGATGCCGCGCATGAGCGAGATGTTGGTGGTCCGGTTGAGCAGGGCGGCGATCTGGAGCGCCGGCGCCTGCTCGTGCACGGTCATCCGGACCAGGGGCGCCACGTCGCGGTAGGCCGCCAGCAGCTCCGCGAGGCGGCCGCGCAGGATGGAGCCGGTTGCGCCGAGATCCAGCGTTCCGATCAGGCCGGCGCCGATCGAGCGCACCTCGTCCTCCGCGGATTTGACTTGTTGCAGGATTGCCCGTCCGCGCAGCAGCATTGCTTCGCCCGCCTGCGTCAGCTCCACCTTGCGGCTGGTCCTGTAGAGCAGGGAGGTGCCGAGCTCGGCCTCGAGCGCCTGGATATGCTGGCTGAGCGGCGGCTGCGACAGGTTCAGCCGCCGTGCGGCGAGGGTGAAGCTGCGCTCTTCGGCCACGGCAATGAAGTATCTGAGCTGGCGAAGATCCATAGCGAAACCCTATCAATCGTGTCGTTCTATATATTGGACTCGATGTCGCACCTGGTCAACGAATGACCGAAGGAGCCGTCATCCGGCCCGCGAACGGCGGGCGGCTCCGCGCAGCGGCGTCGCGCCGCTGCCAATGACAAGAATGGCAACGGCTCAAGCCGCCGACCAAGCCAGACAGACACCAAGCCCCGCGAGCGAGGAAAGCCATGCCCAGGATATTCAAGTCACTCTTCTTCCAGGTCGTCGTCGCACTCGCGCTCGGCATTGCGCTCGGCATGGCCTATCCGGATACGGCCTTGCAGATGAAGCCGCTCGGCGACGGCTTCATCAAGCTGATCAAGATGCTGGTGCCCGTGATCGTGTTCTGTGTCGTGGTGCAGGGCATTTCAGCGGCCGGAGACCTCTCGAAGGTCGGCAGGGTCGGCGTCCGCGCGCTGCTCTATTTCGAGATCGTCACCACCGTCGCCTTGGTGTTCGGCCTTACGCTGGCCTATTATTTCCAGCCCGGCGCCGGAATGAACATCAACCCCGCGACGCTGGACGCCAAGGCGCTCAGCGGCTTCAGCCAGACCGCGGCGCAGGTCGCCGGCGGCGGCGTCTCCGAATTCCTGATGAAGCTGATCCCCTCGACGATCGTCGGCGCGTTCAGCTCGGGTGATGTCCTGCAAGTCCTGATCGTCTCGATCATGTTCGGCTGCGCCGTGTCGTTGTGCGGCGAGCGTGCAAGGCCGGTGGTCGATTTCATCGAGCGCGTCAACGAGATCATCTTCAAGATGATGAACTTCGTCGTCCGGCTCGCGCCGATCGGCGTCTTCGGTGCGATCGCCTTTACCGTCGGCAAGTACGGCATCGGTTCGCTCAAGCAGCTCGGCGGGCTCGTCGGGCTGTTCTATCTCGCCGTCTTCCTCTTCGTGGTGATCGTGCTCGGCTCGATCATGCGGCTGTCGGGCTTCAGCCTGTTCAAGCTGCTCGCCTATCTGCGCGAGGAGCTGATGATCGTGCTCGGCACGGCCGCGGGCGACAGCGTGCTGCCGCAGACCATGCGCAAGCTCGAGCTGCTGGGCATCAAGCGATCGACCGTCGGCCTCGTCATTCCCACCGGATACTCGTTCAACCTCGATGCGTTCTCGATCTACCTGACCCTCGCGGCAGTCTTCATTGCGCAGGCAACCAACACGCCGCTGGCGCTGGGGGACCTTCTGGCGATCCTCGGCGTCGCGCTGCTGACCTCCAAGGGCGCCCATGGTGTTCCCGGCTCGGCCATCGTCGTCCTCGCCGCGACGCTGTCGGCCATCCCGGCCATTCCGGCGATTGGCCTCGTGCTGATCTTGTCGGTGGACTGGTTTATCGGTATCGCTCGTGCGCTCGGCAATTATGTCGGAAACTGCGTCGCGACGGTCGTTGTCGCCGCATGGGAAGGCGATCTCGATCGCGCGAAGGCGCATCGCGTCCTCAACGGTGAGATCGATGCCCAGGGTGAGGCGATGCGGGTGGAGCCTGATGTTGCGGATGCTCCCGTAGCGGGTCTGCAAACGCTGTAAACGTGGACGCACGCGAGGTTGACGATGGTGACCCTTTCGATTGAACCCCTGACGAAACGGGCGTTCGCGCCGTTCGGCGAGGTTATCGAAACTGAAGGGGTGACCCCGCTGTCGATCAACCAGGGCTTTGCGAGGCGTTTCAACGACCTCGCCAATATCGATGTGAGTGTGGAAGGCGGACAGACCAACATCAGCTGGTTTGTCGCCTCCGTGCGTCCTGTGCCGATCGCAATTCGCCTGATGGAGCGCCATCCGCTGGGAAGCCAGCTGTTCATGCCGCTTGGCGGCGTGGACTGGCTGGTCGTCGTTTGCGCGGATCCGCGCGATGCGGCGACCTATCGGGCGTTCGCGGCGACTGGGGAGCAGGGCGTGAACTATGCGCGCAACTGTTGGCACCACCCGCTGCTGGTTCTCGAGGAGGCCTGCCCCTTTCTTGTGGTCGACCGCAAGGGCAAAGGTGATAATCTCGAGGAATATTGGCTGGACGAGACGATGCAGCTCGATCTCATGCCTGAGCAACACGAGGCCCGACGATGACATCGCGAAATTATCACGTGCCGCAGGGCGGTCTTCCGCCGCAGACCGATCTTTTGAGTGGCCGTGCGGTCTTCACGACGGCCTACGCGGTGATTCCGGGCAACGTGCAGCGCGATATCGTCGTCAGTCTTCTGCCGCATTGGGACAATACGCGCGTCTGGGTGCTGGCGCGCCCGCTCTCCGGTTTCTCCGAGACGTTCTCCCACTATCTGATGGACATTGCCCCGAATGGAGGCAGTGAGATCCCGGAGCCCGAGAAGGGCGCCGAAGGCGTGCTGTTCGTCGTGGGCGGCCAAGTCACGCTCAAGCTGGCAGGCGAGGTTAGCGAGCTGAAGGCCGGCGGCTTCGCTTACGTGCCGCCTGGTTGCGAGTGGACTCTGCGCAATCGCGGCCCGGTTCCGGCCCAGCTGCACTGGATCCGCAAGCTGTACCAGCGCGTGCCGGGATTGGCCGATCCCGAGCCGATCGTGACCAACGAGGACTCAATGACACTGGTGCCGATGCCGGACACCGATGGGCGCTGGGCCACCACGCGCTTCGTCGATCCCGCCGATCTCAGGCATGACATGCATGTCAACGTCGTGACGTTGGAGCCGGGGGGAACGATTCCCTTCATGGAGACACACGTCATGGAGCACGGGCTGTATGTGCTCGAGGGCAAGGCGGTCTACCGTCTCAATCGCGACTGGGTGGAGGTTGAGGCCGGCGACTATATGTGGTTGCGCGCGTTCTGCCCGCAGGCCTGCTACGCCGGCGGTCCCGGCCGGTTCCGCTATCTGCTGTACAAGGACGTCAACAGGCACATGAATCTGCGGCGGGGCGCGCCGCTGATCTAGTCAAAGCGCCAGATCAGCAGCCATAGCGTTCAGAGCGACAGCGTGATCGGCGATCGCCACCGTCAGCGGATGCGCATGGACTCGGTTCTTACGGCTGCGATGGGCCGGAAACCGCGGCGACCATCGTCGCATGCAAAATTCCTATTGTCCCACGACTCCGGCGCCTCTAGCATCGCGTCAAAACGGGCGTCGGGACAAATTGTGCCGCGAGGACATCATGCGCTGCATTCGTGCATTGCTGCTGGCCGCTTGTGTGCTGGGATCGCTGGTGCTCGCATCGGTGGCTCCCGGCCATGCGCAGGGGATTCCGCAAAACATTCCGAGGCAGGATCTGCTGATCCTGGAAAACCCGGAAGGCACCGTCAAGAACGCCGGCTGGTTCAACATCTGGGTGATCAACGCCAGCTCGCAGAGCAACGGCCTGCAACAGGCCGCGCTCGATACGCTCTGGTACATCGATCCCGAGAGCGGCCTCGACGGCGTCTGGGACAACTCGCTGGCCGCCGACAAGCCGCAATACAATGCCGACTTCACCGAGATGACCGTCAAGCTGCGCAGCGGCATCTTCTGGAGCGACGGCGTCGAGTTCACGGCCGACGATGTCGTCGCGACCGTGATGACCCAGATCAAGCATCCGGCCATGCGCTTCAGTGCGGTGCTAACGAGCAACGTCGCCTCCGTCGATGCGCCGGATCCGCACACGGTCGTATTCAAGCTCAAGAAGCCGAATTCACGCTTCCACACCAATTTCACGGTGCGCTGGGGCGCCATATGGATCCTCCCCAAGCACGTTTTTGACAAGGTCGAGGATCCCGTCAAATTCGATTTCAACAAGCCGGTGTCGCTGGGCGCCTACGTGCTGCATAGCTACGATCCCGACGGCAAATGGTACATCTGGCAGCTTCGCGATGACTGGCAGCGCACCACGCTGGCGCGCTTCGGCAAGCCGGGTCCCAAATATCTCGCTTATGTCGATCCCGGACCGCCGGAAAAGCGGGTGATCGCGCAGCTCAACCACGAGCTCGACGTGATCCACGACATCGCGCCGGAGGGCATGTTTGCCCTCGCCAAGCAGAGCAAGACGACGCGGGCCTGGTTCAAGGGATTCCCCTACGGCCATCCCGATCCGACGCTGCCTGCGGTGATCTTCAACACGCAGAATGAGAACTTCAGAAATCCGGACGTGCGCTGGGCGCTGGCGTTGTTGATCGACATCAAGGCCGTGGCGATGGCAGCCTATCGCGGCGCCGCTACCATATCGGCGATCGGCGTGCCGCCGACCGGAACCCATCCGGCCACTTATCACGCGCCGATGGAAGACTGGCTCAAGAGTTTCGAGATCGATACCGGCAAGCGCAAGATCAAGCCGTATGACCCGACGATCGGCAAGCAGATTGCCGACATGCTGCGGCCGTCCATGGGCGACCAGATCCCGACCGATCCGGCCGATATCGCCAAGGCCTTCGGCAGGGGCTGGTGGAAGACGGATCCGGTCGCGGCGCAGGAGCTGCTGGAGAAGGCCGGCTTCAGCAAGCGCGGGGGTGCCTGGATGACGCCTGATGGAAAGCCCTTCAGCGTGCGCGTCATGGTCGAGGGCGATTTGCGTCCGGTGATGACGCGGGCCGGGACGATGATCGTGCAGCTGTGGAAGCAGGCGGGCATCGACGCCAGGATCGATGTCGCGCAAGGGACGCTGCCGACACGGCGGGCGGCCGGCGATTTCGACACTTTCATCGGCTGGAGCGTCGAGACCTGGGGCGGCCACCCGGACCTGTCCTACTTCCTCGACAGCTGGCATTCGCAATTCGTCGCCGAGCCGGGCAAGCCGCAGCCGCTGCGCAATTGGCAGCGCTGGTCCAGCCCCGCGCTCGACAAGATCATTGAGGAGATCCGCACGGTCGGCTTCGACGATCCCAAATCGATCGAGCTCGGCAAGGACTATGTCAAGCTCGCGGTGAAGGAGATGCCGACCATCCCGTTGATGGCCTACAACGTGTTCACCGCGATGGATCAGACCTACTGGACGGGGTTTCCGACCGCGGAGAATCCTTACACCAATCCCGTGCCGAACTGGGGCAATTCTCGCTACATGTTCGTCCGGCTGAAGCCGGCAAGCTAGGACGCGATGATCGCGCAGTGCCCGCAACGACCTTGTCGAGCATCTCGGGTGCTGCCTTGAGCGGGTACGCCGGCTATGTCGGCCGCCGGCTGGCGCAGTTCCTGATCGTTGTTTTCATCGGCATCAACATCGCCTATCTCGTTACGCATGCCTCGCCGATCGATCCCGTCGAGCAATCGATTTCGGCGGTGACCTCCTTTGGCAACACGGCGCCCGATGCGATCGAACAGATGCGGAATTCCCTCCGCGAGCTCTATGGTCTCGGCGGCACGCCCGTTCAGCAATATCTGACGTTCTGGAAGCGGATCCTGAGTGCCGATTTCGGGCCCTCGCTGTCGGCTTTTCCGACCCCCGTCGGCACCTTGATCGTACGCGCGCTGCCTTGGACGGCGGGCCTCCTCGCAGTCTCGACCCTTGTCGCCTGGGTGCTCGGAAATCTGTTGGGTGGACTTGCCGGTTATTACCGGCAGAGCCGCGGCCTGAAGTTGATGGGGGTGATCGCCATGGGCCTTCATCCGATCCCCTATTACATCCTGGCCATGCTGCTGCTGATCCTGTTCGGCTTCATCTGGCCGGTCCTTCCGATCTCCGGCGGGGCGGCGATGAATCTGCCGCAGTCCCTGACGCCCGAATACGTCTGGAGCGTGCTGCAACACGCGATCCTGCCGGCGCTCTCGCTGATCCTGATCGGTGTCGGCAGCTGGTTTCTCGGCATGCGTTCGCTGGTCTCCAACGTCCTGGCGGAGGACTATGTCGTCTATGCCGAGCTCGCCGGCGTGAAATCCTGGCGCATCCTGACATCCTACGTGATGCGCAACGCGCTGGTGCCGCAGGTGACGGGCCTCGCGATGTCGCTGGGCGGAATCTTCAACGGTGCCGTGATCACCGAAAAGGTGTTCGGTTATCCCGGGCTGGGCTCGCTCCTTGTCGATGCCGTCTATGCCGGTGACTATGGTTTGGTCCTCGGCGTCACCACCGTCTCGATCCTCGGCGTATCGGTTGGCGTGCTCGCGATTGATCTTCTGTATCCACTGCTTGATCCCAGGGTGAAGGTCGGCTGATGGCGGTCTTTCTCCGCGACCTCTTGCGCTACAGGGCCGAATTCCGGATTGGGGTCGCGCTGGTTGCCGCCGTCCTGCTGCTGTCCGTGCTGGCGAGCTTCTCGCCATATCCGCCCGACAGCGTCTATGTGGTACCGCCCGACCTGCCGCCGTCGCTGACCTACTGGTTCGGCACGACGTCGCGCGGTCAGGACGTGTTCTGGCAGTTGAGCTTTGCGATCCGGAATACGTTGCTGTTTGGGGGGACGGTGGCCCTGGTCAGCCGCCTGGTTGCGCTCGCCGTCGGGTTGATCAGTGGCTACAAGGGCGGCTGGCTCGATCGCGTCCTGATGTCCGTGAATGACACCTTCATCGTCATCCCGCTGTTGCCGATCCTGGTGCTGTTCTATTTCGTGATGCGTGACCGGATCTCCTGGTTGATGCTGGCGCTGATCATGGCCTGTTTCGGCTGGGCCTACGATGCGCGGCTGATTCGTTCGGTGGTCATGAGCTTGCGGCAGCGCGAGTTCACCCAGACCAGCCTGTTCTCCGGAATGAGCACGCGGCAGATCCTGACCGAGGAGCATCTGCCCTATGTCATGCCGATCCTGTTCTCCACGACCATGAACAACATGGTGTGGTCGATCGGACTCGAGGTGACGCTTGCGGTGCTCGGCTTCACCGATATCAACACGCCGACGATCGGCGGCATGATCTATTGGGCCAATCAGCACACGGCGATGGTCGCGGGCATCTGGTGGTGGATCGCTTTTCCGACCATCACGGTGATCATGGCGTTCATCGGGCTCTTCCTGCTCGCGGTCTCGGTGAACGCCCATATCGATCCGAGAAGCCGCCTCTGGAGCGTTGGAGGGGCCTCGTGATGCACGCCGACGCTGAGCAGCCGCAGCGGGATCAAGATGCCCAGCCGCTTCTCAGCGTTCGCGACCTGCAAGCCTATTACCAGACCAGCCATGCCGGCGTCAGGCGCGGCATCCGGGCGGTCGACGGTGTCAGCTTCGCTGTTCGCCGCGGCGAGATCTACGGTCTCGCCGGTGAATCGAGTTCGGGCAAGACGACGCTGATCAAAAGCATCGCAGGCGCGATCAGGCCTCCGCTCGAGATCGTCGGCGGCAGCATGGAGTTTGCCTTCCTGCCCGGCTACGGCGGATTGCATCGCGCGCCGCCGGCGGAATTGGAGCGCATACGCTGGCGGCACCTGTCCTACATCATGCAGGGTTCAATGAACGTGCTGAATCCGGTGCGTCGGGTCCGATCCTCGTTCGTCGATTTCGCTTACCCGCATATCGGCGGTAGCCGAAGGCGGTTCGAGCAGCAGGTGATCGCCCATCTGGCCCGGGTCAAACTTGATCCCTCCGTCCTCGCCGCCTTTCCACACGAACTCTCGGGCGGGATGCGACAACGCGCCGCGCTGGCGCTTGCGACCATCTGCCGTCCCGGATTTATCATTGCCGACGAGCCGACCACCGCGCTCGACGTGGTGGTGCAGAAGGAGGTGCTCGGCATGCTCAGAGGCATTCAGCGCGAGACCGGCTCGTCGGTTCTATTCGTCACGCACGATATGGGCGTGCACGCGCATATCACGGATCGACTGGCCATCATGTACGCCGGCCGTCTCGTGGAGGAAGCCGCGACCACCGAGATCTTTGGCAATCCCCTGCATCCCTACACCAGGCATCTCATATCGAGCCTTCCACGGATCGGTGACGACGCGCCGCGCCAGGGCCTTGGCGGCGCGCCGCCAAATCTGGCCGATCCGCCGTCTGGTTGCCGTTTCCACCCGCGCTGTCCGCTTGCAAGGGAGATTTGTCGCCGGGAGATTCCGGTGATGGGTGAAAGTGCCCCCGGGCATCGCGTTGCATGCTTCGCCGTGAACCAGGGCGAACGGGCATGAATGGTCTGCTGCTCGACGTCAGGGAGGTCAGCAAAACCTTCACTCGCGGAGGGTTGTTATCGCGGGAGACGATCGTCGCGGTGAACAAGGTAAGCTTCCAGCTTGCCGTCGGGCGACCCGAGATCCTGGCGATCATCGGCGAATCCGGCAGCGGCAAGACGACCCTTGCCCGGATGATCCTGAACACGGAAACGCCAACCAGCGGCAGACTGCTGTTGGATGGTACCGACCTTGCGGCTATCAGCGGCAGTGGCAGCCGGCGGGCTTTCATGCACAAGGTGCAGCCGATCTTTCAGAATCCGTTCGAATCCTTCAACCCCCTGAAGCGGGTTGAGCGGTATCTGCTTATGACGCGACGTCGGTTTTCCGGCACGGCAGAGGAGAGCACGGCTGCTGCGGCCGTTGATGCGGCGCTGCACAAGGTGGGCTTGTCGCTCAAGGAGGTGAGCGATCGATATCCGCACGAGCTATCGGGCGGGCAGCTTCAACGGGTCGCGATTGCCCGGGCGCTGCTCGCCGAGCCTAAATTGATCGTGGCAGACGAACCGGTGTCCATGATCGACGCCTCCTTGCGGATGTCCATCGTCAATCTGTTCAAGACGCTGCGGGACGACCTCGGGATATCGATCATCTATGTCACGCATGACCTGGCGACCGCCTATTACATCAGCGACCGCATCATGATCATGCAGAAGGGCAGCGTGGTCGAAAGCGGTGATGCGAGAACGGTGCTGAAGGCGCCGCGACATCCCTATACGCAACAATTGCGCGAAGCCGTGCTATTACCTGAGGTGAGCGACCCTGCGGCGAACGTCACTCACGGCATCAACGGTCCCATCAGCCCCGCGGCCCCCGAGAGAACAACATGAGGAAAGCCAGAGTTCTGATCGACCGCGACTTCGCCATCGGTCACACCGACCCCCGCTTGTTCGGTGCGTTCGTCGAGCATCTCGGCCGATGCGTCTACGGTGGCATCTACGAGCCGGGCCATCCGACCGCAGACGAGAGGGGGTTCCGGAAGGACGTGCTCGCCCTGGTGAAGGAGCTTGGCCCGACGCTCATCCGGTACCCCGGCGGCAATTTCGTCTCGGGCTACAATTGGGAGGACGGCGTTGGTCCGCAGGAGACGAGGCCGGCACGCCTGGACCTTGCCTGGTTCAGCACC
This sequence comes from Bradyrhizobium sp. Gha, assembly GCF_900113735.1. GTDB lineage: Bacteria > Pseudomonadota > Alphaproteobacteria > Rhizobiales > Xanthobacteraceae > Bradyrhizobium. The sequence goes on along the minus strand of NZ_FOQM01000001.1, from coordinate 289,964 downwards.
GAGCCGAACAGTTTCGGCACCAACGAATTCATGGACTGGTGCCGCGCTGCCGACGTCGCTCCGATGATGGCGGTCAATCTCGGCACCCGCGGGGGCGATGCCGCGCGCAACCTGGTCGAATACTGCAACCATCCCGGCGGCACGGCATTGTCCGAGCTGCGCCGCACCCACGGCTGGGACAAGCCGCACGGCGTCAAGCTGTGGTGCCTCGGCAACGAGGTCGACGGGCCCTGGCAGATGGAGCACAAGAGCGCCGGCGATTACGGTGCGCTCGCGCGCGAAGCCGCCAAGATGATGCGCTGGATCGACCCAACCATCGAACTGGCGGCATGCGGGTCCTCGGGACGCAACATGCCGACTTTCGGCCAGTGGGAGGACACGGTCCTCGAGCACACCTTCGATCACGTCGACTACATTTCGCTCCACACCTATCTCAACAATTACAAGCAGGACACGGCATCGTTTCTCGCCAGCCCCGATCTGATGGACAGCTTCATCGATGAGGTCGTCGCGATAGCGGACGCGGTGGCAGCCAGGCGGCGTTCCAACAAGCGCTTGATGCTGAGTTTCGACGAATGGAACGTCTGGTATCGGACCCGCCGCAATCGCGCCGACCGGGTTAGGGAAGGCTGGCCGGTGGCGCCACCGATCCTCGAGGAAATCTACACGATGGAAGACGCACTCGCCTTTGGCGGCGCCTGCATCTCACTGCTCAATCACGCCGACCGGGTGAAGGTCGCCTGCCTCGCGCAACTCGTCAACGTCATCGCGCCGATCATGACCGAGACGGGCGGAGGGGCGTGGCGCCAGACCACCTTCTTCCCGTTTGCGCATTTGAGCCGTTTCGGCCGCGGCAAGGTTCTCCGCACGCAAGCGGAGTCCGAAACATACGATTCATCGTACTACGATCCCCGCGGTACCCAGGAGCAGAGTTTTCCCGTGCCTAGCGTGCCGTATCTGAAGACCGCTGCCGTGGCGACCGAAGACGGTGGCCTGTCGCTGTTTCTGCTCAATCGCGATCTGAAGCAGGAGATGGAGGTGAGCGTCGAGGCCAGACGTTTCGGCCGGCTGAAGGTGTGCGAGAGGGTCGAACTCCGACACGATGATCTCAAGGCGACGAATAGCAAGCATGCGCCGGACACGATCAAGCCGGCGCCGTTGCAGAACGTGACCTTCGAGGGCGGTCGATTGCAAGCGACGCTCAAGCCGGCGTCCTGGAATGTGATTCATCTCTCGGCAAGCTGAGCAAGCACATCGTACCGGCGCGGACATGAATGGAGAATTCAACGCGCGGCGTCCGGAGCTTTCCGAGAGGCGAGGACCTGACGAATGGCATGCGCCAGATCTGCCGGCCGGTACGGCTTGCTCAGCAAGGTGATGTTCGGGTCCAGCCGACCGTCCTGCATCATGGCGGCTTGCGGATAGCCCGACATATAGAGCACGGGCAGGCCGGGGCGGCGCTGGAGAACGGCGTCGGCAAGTTCGCGGCCGTTCATCCCGCCAGGCATGACGACGTCGGTGAATAGCAGGTCAAAGACGGTGCCGCGGTCGACGAGCTCAAGGGCCTCCGGACCATTGGCGGCCGTTATCGTGCGATAGCCGAAGCTCTTGAGCTGCGCTGCAACATATTTGCGGACTAGATCGTCGTCCTCGACCAACAGGATGGTTTCACTGCCGCGCTGCAGCTCGCCTTTCGCCGCAACGCTTGCAGACGCCGCGCTCTGGGGCGAGCGCGGCAGGTAGAGGCTAAACGTCGTTCCGAGCCCTTCTTCGCTATCGATTCTGATGTGACCGCCGGATTGCTTGATGAAGCCATACACCATGCTCAATCCGAGGCCCGTTCCCTTGCCAAGCTCCTTGGTCGTGAAGAAGGGCTCGAATATCTTGTCGCGGATCACCTGTGGAATGCCCGAACCGGCATCGCTCACCGTGACCAGGACAAAGTCGCCGCGACTGTCGTCCGGGCCCGCATTGTCAGGGCCAAAGCTGACATTCGCCGTGCCGAATGCGATCTTGCCGCCGCCCGGCATCGCGTCGCGGGCATTGACCGCGAGATTGATCAGAGCGGTCGAGAGCTGGCCCGGGTCGATCAGCGCATGCCAGCAATCGTCCTGCAGCGTGGAGCCGACCTCGATGTGCTCGCCGAGGGTTGGCCGCAGCAGCTTGGTGGTATCGAGCACGAGATTGTTGACGTCGACGTTGCGGGGTTGCAAAGGCTGCCTGCGCGCGAACGCAAGGAGCTGCATCGTCAGATCGGCACCGCGCGCGGCCGCGTCGTCGATCATATGGGCGATGGCGAGGAGATCGGGCTGATCCGCAAGATCGTCGATCAGGATCTGGATCGTTCCGGTGATCACCGTCAAGATGTTGTTGAAGTCGTGGGCGACGCCGCCGGTGAGCTGGCCGACCGCGTCCATCTTCTGTGCCTGGCGCAGCTGTTGCTCGAGACGCAGGCGCTGGCTGATATCGCGGCCGATCACGATGATCAGCTCCTGGCGGCCAGTCGAGACGTGAGCGGCCGACATTTCGACATCGAGACCCTTCTCGTCGGGGCCATCCAGGCGAAGCTGTAACAGGCCCGCCGAGTCCGGCGCCAGCAGGCGGGCGACTTCGGTCGCGTCGGCGGGAACGAGGATCGATCGGAACGGGAGGCCAATGATTTGCTCCCGAGGCCGTCCCAGCATCACCCCAGCCGTGCGGTTCGCCTCGATCACCAGGCCATTCTGGTCGAGAACCAGGATCGCGTCATGCGCCTGCTCCATGAGCAGGCGGTACTTTTCTTCCGCCTGCTTGCGCGCGGTGAGGTCGAGCACGAACGAGACGCATTGATCGGACGATGCGGCCAGCAGGGCGGAGCCGATCAGAACGGGAACGCGGCTGCCGTCCTTCCTGATGAACGCCTTCTCTCGCGAGGCGATGTGTCCCGACTTTCTGAGTTGTTCGATCCGCTGCGCGTCCTCATCGCGGTATTCGGCCGGGGTCATGTCCTTCCAGCGAACGGCGTTCGACACCAGTTCCTGCCTGGAATATCCGGTCATGTTCAGGAAGGCGTCATTGGCGTAGTTGATATCGCCGCTGCCGTTCCAGAACAGGATGCCGATAATGTTGGAATCGACGAGCCGGCGGATGCGCGCCTCGCGCTCCTGAAGATCGCGATAGAGCAGCGTGTTCTCCAGCGAGATCGCGGCTTGGGCTGCCAACAGGTCCAGCACCGCCACGCGATCCGGCGTGAAGGCATGCGTCGTCAGCGTGTTCTCGAGGTAGAGCAATCCGATGAGCTTGGCCTGTTTCAGAAGCGGCAGGCAAAGGACGGACCTTGGGTGCCGGCGGCGCACGTAGTCGTCGCCGTAAAGCGGATCAGGCCGCGATGCGTCGTCGACGATGAGAGGGTTTTGCGTGCGAATGACGTAACGAAGCAGGGCTTCGGGGCAATCCGGTGACGAGAGCGAGGTTTGCTTCATCGCGACGCTGAACTCGTCGCCCCTGGATTGGCCCTCCGCCTCGATGCAGAAGTCATCATCTCGCGACAAGATCAACAGGCCGCGATCGGCGCCGGCGTTCTGCAGCACGATTTTCATCAGCGTCTCGATCAGCTTTGGCAGCTCGATTTCGCTCGAGACGGCCTGAGACGCCTTCACCACCGTTGTGACGTCCATCTGCTGGATGGTCGGCCGGCTTGCGGGACTGGTGTCCTCGGCGACGTGAAGCCGTGGATAAAGGCGTTCGAGCTGCCTTACCTTGGGCTCGGCTCCCCAGCGAAGCAACCCGTAATGGGCATCGCGTAGATAGGCATAGGCGATCTTCTCGAACCCGCGCGTCGCATAGAAACGCCCCGCGAGCTCGTTTGCGATGGCCTCGTTGTGGGGAAAGCCGTTTGCGTGCGCCGCGGCGATCGCCTCATCGTAGAAGCGCATTGCATCGAGCTCGCGATCTTCGATGTGCGCGATTTCCGCAGCTATGAGGGCGGCGCGGTCGGCGAAGTCTTCCGGGCTGATCTCGGCCAATTGCTGGAGCAGGCGGTGATGATGGATCAGCATATCGAGATGCCGGGCCCGTTCGCCTGGCGCTGCGGACTCGCAGCATGCGGCCTCGGCCAAGGCGGCATAGAAGTGAAACTCGACCCGGTCGAACAGGGCTTTCGACGTCCACAGCAGTTTGCCGGCCTTTGCCGCGGCAACGATGGCAGCGGGATCGTTGGCGAGAACGCACGCCTGCAGTTTGCGTGTCCAGTACCAGAACCCTGCCTGCTCCAGATATGGCTCGGTCTCGAGGCGGCGCTCAAACTGCGCCTCGTTGAAACCAGCTTCATCGAAGCCGCCAAATTTCGTGGTGAGGCCGCGCAGCGACCGAATGAGCTGCAACTGCCCGGCGATGCGATCGGCGGCAAGGTCGACGTGGGCCCGGAGTGCGAAATCGAGGCCTGCCTCGGCTTCCCGCTGCACTTCGGCGAGGGGATCGCCGCAGGCGAGAAGGTGCGTCAGGAAGTGGTGGCGGGTGAAGCTCGCATAGCTCACATCGCCGACTTGCTGCGCAGCGTCGAAGGCTCGCTTCAGCCAGGGACGGCCTGAGCGCACATCTCGGGTCCAGCTGCCGAAGCCGAGATAGACGCGGGCCTTGAACCGGTCCAGTCCGCGGGTTTCGACCAGATCGAGGCCGAGCCGGGCAAAACGGTAGCCGGCGTCATAGTTGCCGAAGTCGGGACCGAGCACGGTGCCGAGCACGATGTAGGCGAGGCACGATGCGTCGGAGTTGCCATATTGCAGGCTGAGATTGGCCATGCGTGCAACGATGAGCCGGCGCAGCTCATCATCGATATACCAGGCCGGCGAGACCAGGACCGTCAGGACGTCCATCGTCCCGCGTGCGATCGGATCCGCCATCTGCGGCAGCTCGAGCAGCGCCTCGACCGGACGATGGCCGATCTCTTGCCACATCCGCTCGTATTCGCGGTGGACTTCATCCGGCGTCGGATGTGCCGACCAGTCGATCCCGACGCGACGCAGATAGTCAAGCGCAATCTCGATGTCGCGATCGCTCGGCTCCATTCGCAATCGGGTCACGGCCGCGAGGTCGGGCAGGGTGGCCGCATGCTGCGCCAGTTCGGCAAGGCGCGCGTTCGCCTTGACGTGTTCGCCGGCCAGGAACTCGCATTCGGCGCGCTGTAGCGCCAGCGTGAAGCTGAGCGCGTAATGCTGCTCCCAGCGATCCAGGGGCAGCATGGCCTCGCCGGTCGCGAAATGGGTGTGGGCCATGGCGAAGTCCGTAGCGGCCTTGGCTCGGCGACCGGCCAAGAGATTGAGCTCCGCCAGCCTGACGCGTTCCTCGGGCGAGGTGATCAAGGCCCTGCCGCGGTTGAGTTGGCCGACGATCTCGAAGACGTCGTCCTCGACGGCATTGGGCGCGGTTCGCGCCGCGAACAGGCGGCCAATGCGAAGATGCGCCGCAGCCCGTTCCTCCTCCGGAATCAGCGCATAGGCCGCCTCCTGAAACCGGTCGTGGACGAAGCGGTAGGTGCCGGCTTGCGGCTCCACGAACTCCTGGCGAACGGCAGGCCACAAGTCGGCGTTGACCTGCTCATCAGAGATGCCGAGCACGATGGAAAGCATGGCGACCTCGGCGACATTGCCGAGACAGGCCATCTGCTGCAAGGCCGTACGCGTCGCTGCAGGAAGCCGGGTCAGCTTCCCCAGCATCAAGTCGATGACGTTGTCCGTGTATCGCTTGGCGTGAATGCGATCGAGGTCCCAGGACCAGCTGATAGCATCGTGGTCGAACGCAAGCAGGCCTTCGTCGACCAGCGAGAACAGGAACTGAATGGCGAAGAACGGATTGCCTGCGGTTTTCTCGTGCACGAGCTGGATCAGCGGGGCTGCGTGGCTGGGCTCGCAACGAAGCGTGTCCGCAAGCAACTGGCCGAGATGCCTGTGGCCAAGTGGTTCGAGCGTGATCTCTACGATCCGTCGTCCCCGCGCCTTGATGGCTTCACGCATGCGCATGACGGGATGAACGGAGTCCACCTCATTGTCGCGATAGGCGCCGATCAGCATCAGGTGCTTCAGGCCTGATCGGGTCAAGACATCCTCGAGCAGCTCGAGCGTCGCCATATCGAGCCATTGCAGATCGTCGAGGAACAGCACCAACGGATGCTCGGCCCGTGCAAACACGCCGATGAACTGCTCGAACACGCGGTGAAAGCGGCTTTGCGCATGCTGAAGCGGCAGCTCCGGAACGGGCGGCTGTTCGCCGATGATGGCCTTCAGCTCCGGGATCAGGTCCACGACGAGCTGCCCGTTCGGGCCAAGTGCGCCGAGCAGGGCCTGGCGCCACGCGCTCAGCTCGGCTTCGCGTTTGCCGAGAAGAGGGCGAACGAGGCCCTGGAACGCCTTGACGAGTGTGGCGTAGGGGATGTCGCGTTTATGCTGGTCGAATTTGCCTGATGCAAACAAGGCGTGCGAGGACACCAGCACCTTGTGCAGCTCGTTGACAACAGAAGATTTTCCGATGCCGGAATATCCCGCGACCAGGGCCAGTTCCGGCGCGCCGCTTTTGACGATCCGTTCGAACGAGGCGAACAACATCTCGCACTCGGCTGCTCTTCCGTACAGCTTCTCGGGAATGAGCAGCCGGTGGGGCGTGTCGTGCTCGCCGAGCGGGAAGTCCTCGATGCGGTGCTGAAGCTCCCATTCCGCAAGACAACGCTGCAAATCCCGCTCGGCGCCGCCTGCTGTCTGGTAACGCTCCTCGGCCATCTTGGAGAGCAGCTTCATGATCAGCCTGGAGACCACGGCTGGCACGTTGCTCGATCGCTTGGCCGGGGCCTCCGGTTCTCTTGCGACGTGACAGTGCACCCATTCCATCGGATCGGACGCCACGAAGGGAAGCGAGCCCGTGACCATCTGGTAGAGCGTGACACCGAGCGAGTACAGGTCGCTCCGGGAGTCGATCGAGCGGTTCATGCGCCCTGTCTGCTCGGGGGACATGTAGGCGAATGTGCCCGCAATCTGCGCGTCGGCAGCCGCGGAAAGCCGTTCGCGTGGGCGGCGGGTTGCGAAGCCGAAGCCGGTGAGATGCACGCTGTCCTTGCCGCGGCTTACCAGGATGTTGGCCGGCTTGATGTCCTTGTGCACCAGGCCCTGCTGATGCACCTTGCCCAGCGCCGCGGCGATCTGGATGGCGAGGCGCAGGAAGCTGCCCATCTCCATGGGGGCGTCGGTCAGCGGCTCGCCACCGTGGTCCTCGAGGACAAGAATGGTGCGGCCATGGTCCTGCACCAGCTCCAGCGGCTTCGCCGCCCACGCGCTGTCCAGCTTGTCCTTCAATGCAAATTCGTGAGCCAGACGATCGAGACTTTGCGGGCTTGGATGCTCGGCGGCCGGAACGACGGCCAGCACGATCTGCCGTTCACCGTCAGTGCGTTCGCGGAAGGTGCGGCACAGAAGAACCCCTTCATCGTCACTGAGGACCTGCGGACCGTGGGCCCAGCCGGCACCCATAAACGATGAAAGGTTCATCTTCGTAGACCATGCCGCCGCCGAGCCCAAATGGGAGCTCAAGTTGGAGCCGAAGCTGGCTCGCCCCGTACTCTGCCTCACCCTCCAACAACGCGACGTTACCGGTTCTTTGTTCGCGCCTTCATTCCGGAGGCCGGTTCGATCGACGAGGCCGGACACCGTGAAATCGTACCGGTGTGAAATCGTATCATTTGCCACAATCTCGTCAACGGATCGACGAGACGACACAAACCGCCATGCAACAGAGGTCTTTTGCGGGCCTATGGCAACTTCAGGGAGAATGAGCGCGTCCGCGGCCACCGCAGCGAGAGCTTTCGCGCGATTTCTTTCGCGTTGCCGATCTTGAGCGGTAGACGGCGAGTTCGGGCATACCGTTTGTCGGCCGCTACCGCGAGGTCGACAACACCCGCCCCGACGCGAGCAGCCGAACGCCGAGCTTGATCTGGATCAAGCCCCCGAAGCGGGCCGCACCCCAGCTAGTCTGCAGCGTGCCGTCCGTCGATCAGGAGGCGACGAGCCTTGAAGACGCTTCGCCAGCTTGTGTCCGGGGAGGACATCGTCCAGCTCGTGATTCGGCTCGGCTTGCTCGGGCTGCTGATCTCGTGGACCTTCATCGTGATCCGGCCGTTCGTGCCGATCCTCAGCTGGAGCGCTGTGTTGGCTGTGGCGTTTCATCCAGTCTTCGCCTGGCTCGCCCGACGCCTCGGCGGCCGTCCCCGGACCGCATCAGCCGTTCTCACCCTGATCATGCTGGGCATCGTCACTGGTCCCGCTGCCTGGCTGGGCCTGAGTGCGGTTGAGGGGCTTCGGTACCTTGCGGGCCAGATCGGCAACGGAGATCTCATGCTTCAGGAGGCGCCGGAACGGATCAGGAATTGGCCCCTGATCGGTCCACAGCTCTACGCGTTCTGGAATGAGGCCTACACGAACGTCCGTGCCGCGCTGCGCGAACTGGCGCCGTATTTGAAGCCGCTCGCCGGGATGATGTTGTCGTTTGCGGGTAACACCGGTATCGGGATGCTCCAATTCCTGCTGTCAGTGGTCGTCGCCGGTTTCCTGCTTCCGTACGGGGCACAGCTTGTTGCCGCGCTCCGCGGCTTCCTGTTGCGCATCGTGCCAGGCCGGAGCGAGCATTTCCTGGAACTCGCCGGTGCGACCATACGCGCGGTCTCACAAGGCGTCATCGGTGTCGCCATCGTGCAGGCGTTGCTGGCGGGCATCGGTTTCAAGCTCGCCGGCATTGCTAGCGCGGGGCTGCTCGCAATCATCGTGCTCTTGCTGTCGATCGTTCAGATCGGCGCCGCCATCGTTCTTCTTCCCGTGCTCGTCTGGATATGGATGGACAAGGACGTCACCGTAGCCCTGCTCCTGACGATCTATCTCGTCGTCGTAGGTCTTCTCGACAACATCCTGAAGCCGCTTCTCATGGGGCGAGGGCTGACGACGCCCACGCTCGTGATCCTGATCGGGGTCATCGGCGGTACGCTTGCGCATGGGATTATCGGGCTGTTCATTGGGCCGATCATCCTGTCGGTTGCTTGGGAATTGGCAGCTGCATGGATCGTGATCGATCGCGCCGAGCCGATTCGGGTGGGCCAGGCCGCCGCTGCCGCGACGGAAACCGTCGTCGTCGATCATGACGAGCTGGGTCTCCAGAATTGAGGTCGGGTTCGCTGCTATGATGCTACAATTCCTTCTCGGCACCCTCGTCAGCGTGATCAATATCGGGCTCCACGCGCTGGTGACGGTGGTCGCGGTCGCCATCGCCCGCAGTGCAGGTCTGCGTCATAGCAATCGGCCGAGGCTGCATCTCATGGGCGTCATGATCGCGGTTGCCGTCGTGTTGAAGATCGCCCACATGCTCGAAATCCTGATGTGGGCGGCGACCTACCACGTCGTCCGCGTCGCTCCTGCCGACACCGACATGCTCTATTTTGCTTTCGTCAATTACACCACGCTCGGCTACGGCGACATTACGCCGGTGCGCGAATGGCAGTTGATCGGCCCGCTGACCGCGATGAATGGCGTCCTTTTGTTCGGCTGGTCCGCCGCCATTCTGTTCGAAGTCTTGCGCAAGACGCTCGAACATCTCGGGCTGACGGAGGCGCCCGGCAAAAGTCTGCCACGGCTCTGATGCAGCGGGACTCGTGGATCCGCATTTCGCCGGTTCAGGGCTGCAGATCCAGGCTGGCGAGCTGGTGCCGGTCGAGCAGCACGATCTGGCGCTGGGTGTTGCCCACGAAGCCGAGAACGCCGACCTCATGCAGGCGTGACAGAGCCCGCGAGACGGTTTCCAGCGTCAGCCCGAGATAGTCGGCGATATCGCGCCGGGACATCGGCAGCGCCAGGACGCCCGCCGCCGTCAGCCGCTTGTCCATTTCGAGCAGGAAGGCCGCGACCCGCTCGAGTGAAGTCTTGCGTCCCAGCAAGAGCATGTGATCTTCGGCATGCTGGAGATTGTTCGTGGTCATGCGCAGGAGGTTTTTGGCCACCATGGCATCGTTCTGGGCCACCGTTTCAAGGCTTTGCCGCCTCACGAGGCGCACGGTCGTGTCGACGATCGCTTCAGTCGTGAACCGGTGCTCGTTGCCATTTTCGAGCCCGAAGATATCGCCGACGAGGTGGAATGCGCCGATTTGCCGGCGGCCATCCGATAGCAGCTTGTAACTTCGTACCGCTCCGGACTTGACCTGATAGACATATTCGGCCGGCTCTTTCTCGCCGTAGATCTCGGTTCCTTTCCGATAGGAAAATTCGCTTAAACTGACCATCGCATTTGAGTCACTTCTCATGCCGAGGTCGCGGAGGGAATTTGGACGCGGTGCGGACTCCGTCGTGATGCGAACGAACATGGGCCAACTCCACAGCTTTGTCGCCGAATCGGTCGGTCAGACGAACAATCTCGGCCGGAAATGCGCCGCGCTAACCCACTCCCGCCGAAGCTGATTTTCGGCTATGGTGGTGGTTCAATCCATTGTCCCAAGGGGCATTGTACCAAGGGACAGCAAAAGCCGTTTGATGCGCGGGATGAGAAGGCGCAGCTGCTGCGCGAATGTGGCTCAGTGCGAAGCAAAGATTTCCATTACCAAACTGTTGAAGATGATATTTCAAACCGAAAGGACCTCAACGGTCCCCATTGAATGCGCGAGAGGTGGAAGGTGGCGGGCCTCGTTCACGTTGTCGACGACGACGAGTCCTTTCGTACGGCGATTGAACGCCGGCTGAAGCTTGCGGGCTACGATGTCGCGACCTATGCGTCGTCACAGGCGCTGCTGGAGTCCGCGCCGAACGACGAGCAGGCGGGATGCATCCTGCTCGACGTGCGGATACCGGGACTGAGCGGCCCCGATCTACAGGCTCACTTGATCGCGTCCGGCTCGACTTTGCCGATCATCTTCCTGACGGGACATGCAGATACGCCGACCACGGTGCGGGCGATCAAGGCGGGTGCGGAGGACTTCCTGACCAAGCCGATCTCCTCGGAGCAGTTGATCGATGCAATCGAGCGCGCATTGGCCAGTCAGGAAATGGCGCGCGCCCAGCGCAGCAGGCTGGATGCATTTCGTGGTCATCTGCTCAGGCTGACGCAGCGCGAGCGCCAGGTGTTCGATCTCATTGTTCGTGGCCGGATCAACAAGCAGATCGCCCATGAGCTCGGGACCAGCGAACGCACGGTGAAGGCGCATCGCCATCAGGTGATGGAGAAGATGCAGGTCCATTCGCTTGCGGAACTCGTTTCCATAGCGGAGCGGCTCGGCATGCTCGACGGCGACGAGCATTAGCTTGTCGGCCGTTCATTCCGACGCTGTGACTTCCCCAAAGGACAATACTGAGCCGCGTTGACAGGCGCAGCGCGCCGTGTGCAATTGTGCACAGAAGGCCTGCTCGGAAACGCGAAGCATTCACATCCCGTATCCCTGCACCGTCGCACGACTTCGTCATCTTCCGGAAAGGCAGACTGCCTTGACCCAGCGCGAATCCGTGTTTGTCGTCGATGACGATCCGTCCATGCGAGCCTGCCTGGATAGGCTGCTGCGCAGCCACGGTTTCGAGACCACGCTGTTCGACTCCGCAGGTGCCTTGCTCGACCACGGCCAGTTCGATGATGCGATTTGCATCATCCTCGACATCAATCTCGGGGCAAAGTCAGGGATTGATGCGCGGCATCGACTGCTTGAACAGGGCGTCACCGCACCGGTGGTTTACATCACCGGCAACGACAGCGCCGCAAACCGCGCGGCGGCGACCGCATCGGGGTGTGTCGCTTATTTGACGAAGCCGTTTTCCGCAGAGGTCCTGATCGAGTCGGTGACGCGCGCGACGGCCGCTTAGGGCCGGCCAGTCACTTCACTCCTCGACATATTGCTCCAGCGTCTTGGCCGGCACGCCGCTGTGGGCGGCCGCGAATTGCGCCAACGGGATCGCAGTCGTGAGGGCGAGGAGGTTGGTATCGACCAGTTCGAGCGTCAGCGCCTTGCCGGCCTCCATCCCCTCGATGATTTTCGGTGCCGCTACGTCGGCTGCGATGCATTGATTGGCCAGGCACCAGGTGTAGGGCACGCGGACGGGGGGCCCGCCGTCGATGCTCAGCTTCGGCGCCTGTTGCAGGTACATGCCCACAGGCACGAACAATTGCAGCCGCACGTTGGGTGCATTCTCGCGCTCGATCAGGTCAACGCGAACGGCCGTTTGTCCGGTGGGGAATTTTCCTGTGATCGAGGTCCGACACAGCATCGGCGCGCCACCAGCTTTGAAGCAGAGCTTTTGCCAGTCGCCATAGGTGATGTCCTTGGCTTCGCGCTGACCGCGCGTTGCGACCTCCGCGGCCGTGTCGGCTTGCGCCGCTTTCGGCGCCGCGATGCCCGAGCTTGCCGCCGTCGCCAGGACCGCGGCGCTCAGGAGACCGCAGAGAGCATCAAGAGGACGAGGCATCGTTGCAACTCCAAGATCCGGCCCAAGATCCGGCTCAAGATCCGGGCTCATTTCTGCGCATCGCGAACTCCCTCACCCCTCGAAAGTCGCGGCGACCACGATCGGACCGAGCACCGTCAGCACGACGTTGCCGATCGCATAGGGCACGGCGACGCCGAGCACCGGCGTCTGGCTCTCGGCGACGTCGCAGGCGCTCGTGACGGCGGCATCGACGGTCATGGCGCCGGCCAGCGCCCCGCAGATGACGACCGGATTCATGCGGAGAATGTAGCACGCAACGAGCGTTCCGACCGTCATCGGGATCAGCGTGACGGCGATACCCATGCCGACCAGCAGCAGGCCATGGGCCTGGATCGCGGACCAGGCTGCGAGACCGTTGCCGAGCCCGATCGCCGCGATGAAGCCGCCGAGGCCGATGTCGCTCAGCGTCTGCTGCGCCGCCGGCGGCAGCGCGCCCAGGGTCGGCTTCCGCGAGCGCAGCCAACCGCAGGCGAGGCCTGCGATCAGCGCGCCGCCACCACCACCGAGCGTCAGGGCGACCGCGCCGACCTTGATGCTGGCAAGTCCGGCGAGGAGGCCGACGGCGATGCCGGCGGCGAGGAAGGCGATGTCGGTCCGGTCGCCGGCGTTGAGCGCGTGGCCAACCTGCGCTGTCGCGCGCGCGATGTTGCCGGTGCTGCCGACCAGCGTCATGACGTCGCCGAGATAGACGCGCGTGTCGGGGCCCAGCGGCACGTCGCGGTCCATCCGCGTGAGAGCGCGCAGGAAGACGCCGCGTGCATTGTCGCCGACGATCTCGGCCACCTCGCGGATCGATCGGCCGTGCAGCTTACGGTTCTCCACCAACACCTCGATCACGTTGCCAGGCAGGCTGCGCAACAGCTCGTCGGCATCGATTTCCTGGCCGATGACGGGCTTTGCCGCGACGATGGCCGCAGTCGGCCCGGTCAGGACGATGTCGTCGCCGTCCTCGAGCATTGCCTTCCTGTGCGGGGGGACATCCGCGCCGCGACGGACGATCCGCTCGACGATGGTCCGGCCACCGATGTCCGCCTCGATGGCCTCGATCGTGCGGCCTGCGGCGGTCGAGACCCGATAGGCGCGGGCCTGGAATTTGCGATAGGAAAGATTCTCCGTTTTCGCCGGAGTGCCGCCGGCAAGCTCCGCCTCGAGCTTCTTGGCTTCGGCCTTGAGATCGATCCGCATCAGCCGCGGTGCGACGAACGGCACGAACAGCAGCGTCAGGATGTATCCGAGCACATAGGTCACGGCATAACCGGCCGCGATATTGGCTTCCTGCTGCTTCAACACATCGGCAGGCAGGCCGAGTTGTGCCAGCGCGCCCGATGCCGTGCCGATCACCGAGGATTGCGTCAGCGCCCCGGCGGTGAGACCCGCGGCCGTTCCGGTGTCGAGCTTGAACGCGTGGGCGAAGATGAGCACGAGCACCAGGCCCGTCGCGCCGATCACCAGCGCCAGCACGACCTGCGCGAGAGTGCGCAGACTGAGAGAGGCAAAAAACTCCGGTCCCGACCGGTAGCCGATCGTGAAGACGAAGAGGCTGAACAGGATCGCCCGCAGGACCGGCGGGAACGTGAAGCTGCCGAGTTGTCCGATCAACACGGCGACGATCAGGATGCATGCGGTGGTACCGATCGAGAAACCGCGAAGCTTGATGCGGCCGAGGATGGTTCCGATCGCAATCGCCAGCAGCAGGAAGATCTCCGGTGCGGTGGTGATGATCCACCTGACGGTATCCATGGTCGCGTTCCCCGGGGCGCTTTGCTGCGATTTGATTGGCGGCGGGGAAAGATTGCTTGATCCAGATCAAGCCTCGGCACGGACGAGGCGATGCCTATGATTTGATGAAGTGTTTGCGAGAGCCGCTTTGCCGACATGAGTACCCTGGACGTTGCAGCCGGCGCCATCCGCCGCGATGAAACTGTCGAGATTGTCCTGCTGCTGGCCTTCGCCGGCGGCTTCATCGACGCCTACACCTGGATCATTCACGGCGTGCTGGCGAATGCGCAGACCGCCAATGTGATCTTCCTGTGGGTTCATGCGATGGGAGGTGAGTGGGCGGAGGCATTGCACTTCGTTCCGCCGATCCTTGCCTTCACCTTCGGCATCGTGATCGCCGCCTGGCTGCGCCGCGTCGCCGGCGAGAGGGCCAGCGCACTCAGCATCCTGCTGGAGATCCTGTTCCTGATCACGATCGGCATCCTGCACAACCGTCTGCCGGACCTCGCCGGAACGCTCGGTATTTCCATGGTCGCGGCCATACAGGCAGCGATGTTCGTCAAGGTCGAGGGAACGGTTTGCAGCACGGTGATGATCACCGGTAACATGCGACAATTCGTCGAGAATCTCTTCGCGATCGTGTGCGGAGGCGCGCCGCTCGGGACGCTGCGCAAGTCGGCCATCTTCTATGCGCTGTGTGCGGTGTTCGGCTGCGGCGCGGCGGTCGGTGCTTTTGCCACCAGGTCCATTCCCAACCTCGCGCTCGGTCTTCCCGTGGTCGCGCTGCTGATTGTGCTGCTGCGCTTCGAAGCGACGCCACGCGAGGTGACCCAATGAATTCGCCTCCAGATCCCGGCTGGACACGTTACTTCCCGCCGTTCGGCTGGCTCGCCGCCTATCGCCGCGAATGGCTGCCGTGCGACGCGGTCGCCGGCATCACACTGGCCGCTTACGCGATCCCGGTTTCGCTCGCCTATGCGGCGCTCGCCGGCTTGCCGCCGCAGATCGGCGTCTATGGCTACATGCTCGGCGGCATCGGCTATGCGCTGCTCGGCTCGTCGCGCCAGCTCGCGATCGGCCCGACCTCGGCAATCTCCTTGATGATTGCAGCCACCGTCGGCGTGCTGGCCGGAGGAGATGCGGTCCGCTACGCCCAGATCGCCAGCCTTGCAGCCTTTGCGGTGGCGGTGCTGTGCTTCATCGCCTGGCTGTTCAAGCTCAGCGTGCTCGTCCGCCTCGTCAGCGACAGCATTCTGGTCGGCTTCAAGGCCGGCGCCGGACTCACCATCATCATGAGCCAGTTGCCGAGCCTGCTCGGGGTCGCCGGTGGCGGCCACAATTTCTTCGATCGCGCCGGCAAATTGGTTGGGCAGCTCGGCGGGGTCGATCCGCTGGTCCTGGGCATCGGCGCCGTCGCGCTCTTGCTTCTCTTGCTTGGCGAGCGGCTCCTGCCGGGCAAGCCCGTTGGCATTACCATCGTTGCGGCTGCGATCATTCTCGCAACGCTCCTGGGCTTGCCCGGCCTCGGTGTGCCCGTTACCGGGAAAATACCGGAAGGGTTGCCGGCGCTGGCGATTCCGACATTCGGCCTGCTGGAATTCGACGACCTGTTTCCGCTGGCCGCAGGTTGCGTGCTGCTCGCCTATATCGAAGGCGTATCGGCGGCTCGCAGCTTTGCCGCCAAGCATGGCTATCAGCTCGACGTCCGTCAGGAGTTCCTCGGATTGGGCGCGGCGAACCTCGCCGCTGCTTTCGGCCATGGCTATCCCGTCGCCGGCGGACTATCGCAATCGGCTGTCAACGACAGTGCCGGTGCGCGCACGCCGCTGGCGCTGGTGATCTGCTCGGTGACCCTCGGGCTTTGCCTGCTGTTCTTCACGGGCGCGCTGACCAATCTGCCCAAGGCGGTGCTGGCGGCGATCGTCTTGGCCGCCGTCTACAGGCTGATCGATCTCCGCGCGCTGCTGCGAATGTGGCAGGTCAGCCGGATCGATTTCTGCGCGGCGGCGATCGCCCTGATCTCCGTGTTGCTGCTCGGCATCCTGCAGGGCGTTCTGCTGGCGTCGATCGCGTCGATCTTCCTGTTGCTGGCGCGGGCCTCGCGGCCAAACGTCGCGTTCCTTGGCCGCTTGCCCGGCAGCGGGCGTTATTCGGACCGCGCGAGGCATGAGGGCATCGAGCCTTTGGTCGGGATCATCGCCTTCCGGCCCGAAGCGTCGCTGCTCTACATCAATGCCGAGACGATCCTGGAGACCGTTCTGATCGCCCTCCGGGCGGCGCCGGGCGTCCGGCTGGTGGTCTGCGACTTGTCGGCCTCGCCCTATATCGATCTGGCAGGCGCGCGCATGCTGCACGAGCTCCATGACGAACTCGCGTCACGCAGCGTGACCTTCTGCATCGTCGGCGCGCATGCGCAGCTCCGCGACCTCCTGCGCGCCGAAGGGCTCGCGGCCAAAACCGATAGCGGCCAGTGGCTACGGTCGCTCGATAGTTTGCTCGGCGACGACCAGGCGACCACCGCGCAGCGAACGGCCTGACTCCGTCTTGTTGCGATGCGAACGGCTGGCGCGTGTCCGGGCGGCGCACGCAACCGTTGATTTGAATCAATGCCGTGAGCGGCGCCGCACTCACGATCCCGCATCACCTTTCGCGCCAGAAGACCGGGAGAGACACATGTCCAAGGACAGCAAGGCCGCGCAGAAGCGCATCGACCAGTTCTTTTCCGGTCCCGGCGCACGGGCAGACGATTGGCGTGATCTGGTCGAGTCCGCGAAGGTCTGGGCCCGCGGGGGTCATCGCGCGGGGTATGACGCTGCGCTCGCCGGTCTGTCGGTCACTGAAGAATTCCACGGCTATCCCGGCCTGCAATTGATGGCGGCCCTGCGCGAAGCAGCCTCGAGCGGCGATGCGGCAGCGTCGTTGTCGCTCGCGACCCGGATCACGCAGGCTTTGGCCACGCGATCCTTCCGCCAGCATGCCGGTGACTGGAATGAAAGGGATGACGGCAATGGCGATGCGCCTGAGCTGGTGCCGCCGACCTTCGCGGGGCACAAGGGACGCCGGCCTTATTTCGAGACCTTGATTGTGACAGGCGTGTCGTCCAGTCAATGGCCGGCACTGGCGGCCGAGTGGCGCAAGCTGCGCCGCCCCGAAGATGGCTTCATCTACGAGCCCGTCATCGTCGGCAGCCTCGAAGACGCCTTCTGCGCGACGATGCTCAATCCCAACCTCGGCGCCGTCGTCATCAACGAGGGCTTCGGGCTGCGCTCGCGGCACGATGCGCCCGTCCTCCGTTCGATGACGGCTATGGCCAACCTCAAGGATGAATCCGATGCGTCCGCGCTGCGGCTCGCCCAGATCATCAAGCGGATCAGGCCCGAGCTCGACCTCTACATGATCTCGAACCGCGACGTCGAGGAACTCGCCGGCAATCCGGAGGCTAACGTCGTCCGCCGCATCTTCTATTCTGTGGAGGAGCTGCTGGAGCTGCATCTGTCGATCCTCGAAGGTATCCAGGACCGCTACGACACGCCGTTCTTCGACAATCTCAAGAAATACGCGCAGCGTCCGATCGGCACCTTCCATGCGCTGCCGATCGCCCGCGGCAAGTCGATCTTCAAATCCGACTGGATCCGCGACATGGGCGAGTTCTACGGCCCGAACCTGTTCCTGGCCGAGAGCAGCGCCACAACGGGCGGCCTCGACAGCATGCTGGAGCCGACCGGCAATATCAAGAAGGCGCAGGAGAAGGCGGCGAGGGCGCTCGGCGCCGATCGCGTCTTCTTCGTGACCAACGGCACCTCGACCTCCAACAAGATGGCGGTGCAGGCGCTGCTCGCGCCTGGTGACATCGCGATCGTCGATCGCAACTGCCACAAGTCGCATCATTACGGCATGGTGCTGGCCGGCGCCCAGCCGCTCTATGTCGAAGCGTTCCCGATGACGGAATATTCGATGTATGGCGCGGTGCCGCTGGCGACGATCAAGCAGGCGCTGCTCGGCGCCAAGGCCGACGGCCGGCTCGACCGCGTCAAGATGCTTGACCTGACCAACTGCACCTTCGACGGCCACATCTACAATACCCGCCGGGTGATGGAGGAATGCCTCGCCATCAAGCCCGACCTGATCTTCCTGTGGGACGAAGCCTGGTTCGGCTTTGCACGCTTCTCACCGTTCCTGCGCCGCCGAACTGGCCTCGGCGCCGCCAATGAGATCGAATCCTGGATGCATGATCCGAAGTCGGTCGCTGCCTACGAGAAACAGCAGGCCGAGCTCGGCAAGAATCCGTCCGACGAGGTGCTGCTCAAGACCCGGCTTATTCCCGATCCGCGACAGATCCGCCTGCGCGTCTACCAGACCAACTCAACCCACAAGTCGATGTCGGCAATCCGGCAAGGGTCGATGCTGTCGGTCAAGGACGTCGAGTTCCACACCGTTGAGCAGCAGTTCAAGGAGGCCGTGTTCACGCACGCCTCCACCAGCCCGAACCAGCAACTCATCGCCAGCCTCGATATCTCGCGGCGGCAAATGGAGCTGGAGGGCTATGGCCTCGTCGCCAACGCCATCGAGATCGCGTTGGCGATCCGCCAGGCGGTCAACAACAATCCGCTGATCTCGAAATACTTCCGTATCCTCGGTGCCGACGCCATGGTGCCGGCCCAATACCGCCAGAGCGGCTTCACCGACTTTCTCGCCGACGGCGTCAACTGGGCGAACACGCTCAAGAGCCTGGACTAGGACGAGTTCTGTCTCGACCCGACCCGTATGACGCTGGTGTGTGGCACGGCCGGCTATGACGGCACGCAGTTCAAGGGCATTCTCGCCAGCGAGTACAACATTCAGGTCAACAAGACCTCGCGCAACTCGGTCCTCGTCCAGTCCAACATCAACAATACCCGCAGCGACGTTGCGCATCTCATCCGCGTGCTCGCCGAGATCGCGGGTGAGGTCGACCGGGGGTTGGCGCAAGGCGGTAGCAACGCCCGCCAGACCTTCGAGGCTCGTGTCAAGAGCCTGATGAAGGATGTGCCTGACCTGCCGAACTTCTCGCATTTTCACCCGAGCTTCCGCAGCGATGCCGGGGACAAGACCAATGAAGGCGACATCCGCAGCGGTTTCTACGCCGCCTATGACGTCGCGGGCTGCGAGCACATCCGCCTCAACGATCCCGAGATCGATCGGCGGCTGAAGGCCGGTCCCGAGCTGGTCTCGGCCAATTTCGTGATCCCGTATCCGCCGGGCTTTCCGATCATGGTGCCGGGCCAGGTGATCACGCAGGAGACCATCGACTTCATGCGCAAGCTCGATGTGAAGGAGATCCATGGCTACGACGCCAAGGAAGGGCTGAAGCTCGTGCGCGCGGAAGCCTTGGCGAAGCTCGGCCGGCCGAGGCCCGGTGCGCAACCGAAGCTCAAGGCCGCGTCATAAGTCCTGGAGGGGACCAACATGAAACCGTTTTTCGAGTTCTTGCAGCAGTATCCGTATCTGCTGCTGTTCTTCGTCGTCGGTCTCGCCGTCTATATCGGCCGGGCCAGCATCAAGGGTTATGGCCTCGGCATGGTCGCCGGCGCCATCGTAGTGGGCGCGGGTCTGTCGGTGTGGTCGTCGACCTATGGCGTGAAGCTCGAGCTGAACAATTTTGCCAAGAGCCTGTTCTATTATCTCTTCATGTACGGCGTCGGTTTGCGCGTCGGTCCGTCCTTCATCAACAGCCTGAAGGGTGACGGCCTCAAATTCTGCCTCCTGGCGGTGGTGTCGAGCGTCCTGGGCCTCGCGCTCGTCGTTCTCGGCGCAAAGATATTCGACCTGCCGGTCGGTGCCGCCGGCGGCATGCTGGCGGGCTCGCAGACCATGTCGGCAGCGATCGGCTCGGCCGAGCAGGCTGTCACCTCAGGCGTCGTCAAGCTGCCGGAGGGCATGAAGCCCGAGCAAGCTTCCGGCATGATCGCGCTGTCCTACGGCATCACCTACATCTGGGGCACCGTCGGAATCATCCTGATCTGCAAATATCTGCCGCGCTGGTGGGGCGTCGACGCCAGGGCCGCCGCGAAACGATACGAGCAGGAATTCGGCGTGAAGGATCTCGAAGGCGGCGGTCTCACCGGCTATCGCCAGTTCGGCCTGCGCGCCTATCGGCTGGAGAACCCGGCGCAGGTCGGGTTGAGCATCGCCAAATTCCGCACGATGAATCCGGAATACCGGATCGTCAATGTCGGGCGCAACGGCGAGCCGCAGGGCGCCGATCCCGACTTCGTGCTGCAAAAGGGAGACATCGTCGCCCTTGGCGGTTCGACCGAGCATCTTACCGAAAAGATGGGCCTCATTGGTCCGGAGGTCGTGGACGCCAAGACGCTCGGCATCCCCATGGACCAGGCGGACATCCTCGTCATCAACAAGGACATGGTGGGACGCACCTTCGAATCTTTCCGCGACACCGCGATTGCCGGCCAGTTGCAGGTCACCAAGGTCGAGCGCGGCGGTGTTCAGATCCCGGCCGGTCTCAAGACCAAGCTGGAGCGCATGGATATCGTCTCCGTGGTCGGTCTGAAATCCGCGGTCAACGAACTCGGCGAGATGTGGGGCCGCATTGCGCGGGCCAACACGTCGACCGATTTGCTGACCCTGTCGGTCGGCATGATCATCGGATTCCTGATCGGCATGGTCGAATTCCCGGCCTTCGGCGCCAAGGTCGGCCTCGGCAACGCCGGCGGCCTGCTGCTCTCGGGCGTGATCGTGTCTTCGGTCGTCTCGCGGCTCCGCTTCTTCGGCAACACGCCGAATGCGGCCCGCAACGTGCTCGAGGATCTCGGCCTCGTCGTCTTCGTCGCCATCGTCGGCGTTAATGCCGGCGCGGGACTGCTGTCGCAGCTCACGGGCGCGATCGCCTTGAAGATATTCATCGTCGGCTTCATTGCCTGCACGATCCCGCCGTTCATCGTCTGGGCGATCGGCTTCCACGTCTTCAAGATCAATCCGGCCGTGCTGATGGGCGGTGTCGCCGGTGCGCGGTCGCATTCAGGCCCGTGCCGCGAGGCGGCGGTCGAAATCCAGAGCTCCGTGCCCTGGATCGGATTCCCGGTCGGCTATGCCGTCTCGGGCATCCTGCTCACCATCTTCGGCTATTTCGCAATGCTGCTGGCGCAGTAAACAAGGGGAACGTAACGTCATGAGAAAGTTTGCCATCGAAGCTGCCCTGGTCGCGTCGCTCCTGGGTGTTGCCGGATTCAGCACGGCCTCGCGTGCCGACACCGGCCAGGTCGCCGTGGTCTTCACCAAAGGCGGCTTCATCGTCGGCGTCGGCGGCGGGGAGGGCGTGCTCCTTTACCGAGGCCGCAAATATCCCTTCACCGTCTCCGGCATGAGCGTCGGCTTCACGGTCGGGGCTTCGACCACGAAGCTCGTCGGCCGCGCGCTGAACCTGAAGGGACCGGCGTCGATCGAGGGCACTTACGCCGCGGGCGGCGCGGGCGGCGCGGTTGCGGCGGGCGCCGGAGCCGTGCAGCTCCAGAACGGCAACGGCGTGATCCTTCAGCTCAGCGGCCCGAAGGTCGGTGCCGAAGTGTCGGCCGCGGTCGGCGGCGTGACCATCCGTCTAAAATAAAGTTGATCCCGGCCCGCAGCGGGCACGTTCACGTGCGCGCTGCGCGAGCCCATCTCTTAAAGCTTTCGTCTTGTTGATTTAAGTCAAGCGCGAACGCAGACCGATAACCGACCTTATCGTCGGGTGCCCATCGCGGTCCTGCGGCGGCATCACCGAAGAGCGAGTGACGGCACCCCAATCAACGGAGGAGATGCCATGCTTCGTTATCTTCTGGCTGCCCTTGCGGTCATTGTCCTGCTTGCCGTCAGCCTCATTCCCGACAACGCTTTCGCCCGCCGGGGTGGTGGCGGCTTCCATGGCGGCGGCGCGCGGGCGGGCGGCTTTCACGGCGGAGGTTACCGCGGTGGTGCGGTTCATGCCGGCCGCGTCCATGGTGGGTATCGCGTCGCCGGACGTGCGCGTCCTGCTCATCCGATAGCCGGTCGTCCCGGCCGCTATCCGGTCGCCGGCCGGCCGGGTCGTCCGGTCGCCGGTTATCCGGGATACCGTCCCGGCTACGGATACGGCCGCGCGGCCGTTGGTGCGGCCGCGGTCGGCGCCGCAGCAGCAGGCGCCTACGGCGCTTATGGATACTACAACAACAGCTGTTATGACAGCTACGGCAACTGGGTCTGCGCGCGAAATCCGTATGGCTATTGAGCGAACGACAGATCAGGCCGCTCAGCGGCCTGATCTGCTCAATAGCGCTGCGCGACGAAATTCATCTCCTTCAGGCTGGCCTGGTCGTTGTAGCGTCCCTTGTCGGAGCGCTTCGGCAGCTTGATCTTGTCCTTCTTGATGCGCTTGTAGGGGATGGCGCCGAGAAGGTGGGCGATGCAGTTCAGCCGTGCCTTTCGCTTGTCATCCGAGCGGATGATGTACCAGGGCGCCTCTTTGGTGCTGGTTTTCTTCAGCATCAGGTCGCGCGCCCGCGAATAGTCGTACCACCTCGAATAGGATTCCAGGTCCATCGGGCTGAGCTTCCATTGCCTGACAGGGTCGTCGATGCGCGCATGGAAACGACGCTCCTGCTCCTCCATGCCCACTTCGAGCCAGATCTTGATCAGGATGATGCCCCCATCGATGACATATCTCTCCATCTGCGGGCACAGCGCGAGGAAGCGCTCGTGCTCGGCGGGGGTACAGAATCCCATGACATATTCGACGCCGGCGCGATTGTACCAGCTTCGGTCGAAGATCACGATCTCGCCGCCGGCCGGGAATCTTTCCATGTAGCGCTGGAAGAAAAGTTGCGTCTTCTCGCGATCCGACGGCGCGGGCAGGGCAACGACGCGGAACACGCGCGGGCTGACCTTTTCGGTGATGGCCTTGATCGTCCCGCCCTTGCCGGCGGCGTCCCGGCCCTCGAACAGAATGATGACCCGCAGCTTGTTCTCCCGCACATAGTCCTGGAGGTGACAGAGCTCGACCTGGAGCTTCTCGAGCTCTTTCTCGTAGTCCTTCCGCTTCATCCGTTCCGCAGGTACGTCCCTGGCCATGCCGGTTCCTTCTGTTGCGCCTCAATCGTCCCAGGAAATGGTGATGCCGACATCGCCAGGCACCCCGCCGGGGAACTCGATGATCTGATAGGCGATGCGATAGCCGCGCGGTTTCAGATAATCGGTCCAGAGCTGGAAAATCTCCTTGGGGATACCGGTCAGGGTATTCTCCCAGCCCTTTTCCATCTGGTTGATGGCGCGGCCCTTGTCGGTGCAGAGCGAGTTGGGGAAGCGATAGACCATCACTTCGGTCATCCCGTTGCGTACCGCGCGCTGGATGATGGTCGAGGCGAGCTTGATCTTCTCCTCCTCGGTCTTGCCGGAGGGCTTGCTCAGGCGCTCGATCAAAGCCTGCTTTTCGGCCTCGGCAGCGGCCGCGGCGCGGACGTATTCCTCGGCTTTCTCGGCCTCCTTGAGCGCGGCTTCCTTCCGAATCTGAGCGGCATTGGGGATGAGATCGTCGAGGGCGGGCATGGCTAGCGCCTCCTGATGGCAGTGCGATCAGCACGCTGAGAACGCTAGGTCGGGGAGGGGGCGTTCCCTTGATTCAAATCAAGCAAACGGAGGGACTTCCGAACACACTGCCGCAAGTCCCCATTCGCGACCCGGGAGAGACGTTTGAGCGACCAGCTTCATCCGATGGCCCCGCACCATCTGCCGTTCTATCTCGCGCCGGGAAGCGGCACGGATACGCTGATGGTGGTGATGGGCATCTTTCTCATCGCCGTCATCCTCTGGCTCGGCACGCTTTATTGGAAGCTGCACAGCCTGCCCGAGCGGATGGCGCACAAGTCGCAAAAGTTGCAGTTCGAGTTCGTCGCGGTGCTCGGCCTGATCTCGCTGTTCACGCACATGCACATCTTCTGGATCGCGGGCCTGCTGCTTGCGCTGATCGATCTGCCTGACTTCGGCACGCCGCTGCGCAGCATTGCCGGGTCCGTCGAGAAGATTGCAGAGGCGACGCCGGCCGGCGATGGCGAGGAGGTGCGGGCAGACGCTGCGCCTGCGCCGGCTCTGCCGGAAAAGCCGGGGTCTGCCAGGGAGAAGGAGCACAGCCATGCTTGAGCTCATGATCTGCTCCCTCGTCACGATCCTGCCCGATTATCTCTATCGTCGCTATGCTCAGGGCAAGCGCTTCGGCAAGGAGATCACCTTCTTCTCGGTCTGGTACGAGCTGCGCTGGGGCATCACCGGCTGCCTGATGCTGACGGTGTCGCTGATCACGATGATCTTCTATTTCCACCCCGCGACGTCATCGGCGACGCTCTATTTCCGTACCGTGCCGATCCTGCCCGAAGGCTCGGGCCGCGTCGCCGAGGTCAAGGTCGGCTTCAGCGCGCCGGTGAAGAAAGGCGATGTGCTGTTCACGCTGGACGCCTCGAAGCAGCAGGCCGCCTACGACACGGCGAAGCGAAAGGTCGCGGAGGTCGACGCCGCCATGCAGACGGCGCAGGCCGACGTGGTCAAGGCCGAGGCCCAGGTCGGTGAGGCAAAGGCCAATTATCAGCAGGCCAAGGACGAGCTCGAGGTCAAGAGCGAGCTCCAGCGCCGCAACCCCGGCATCGTCCCGCAACGGGACATCGAGAAGCTCCAGGTGCTGGTCGATCAGCGTCAGTCCGGCATCGATGCCGCGAATGCCGCGAAGCAATCGGCATCCATGCAGATCTCGATCCTGCTGCCGGCGCAGAAGGCCAGTGCGGAAGCCGCGCTCGACCAGGCCCAGGTCGATCTCGACAAGACACAGGTGCGCGCCGGTGTCGACGGACGCGTCGAGCAGTTCCTGGTTCGCCCGGGCGACGTCGTCAATCAGCTGATGCGCCCGGCGGGCGTTCTCGTTCCGGAAGGCGCCGGCCGCAAGGTTCTGCAGGCCGGATTCGGCCAGATCGAGGCGCAAGTGATGAAGGAGGGCATGGTGGCGGAGGCGACCTGCATCTCCAAGCCATGGGTGATCATCCCGATGGTGATCACGACGGTTCAGGACTACATCGCTGCCGGACAGTTCCGGGCCGGCGAGCAACTCGTCGATCCCCAGAACGCCGTCCGTCCCGGCACCATCCTGGTTTTTCTGGAGCCGCTCTACAAAGGCGGCCTGGATGGGGTCACGCCCGGCAGCAGCTGCATCGTCAATGCCTACACCAGCAATCACGAGGAAATTTCGGCCAACGACACCCCAACCAGCCGGAAGATCGCGCTGCACGTCGTGGACGGCGTCGGCCTCGTCCACGCGCTGCTGCTGCGCATTCAGGCGCTGTTGCTGCCGATCCAGAACCTGGTGCTGAGCGGTCATTGAGCGGGTTCTGGAGGAATTGGCGCTGTCCGCGCAGGGCAATTCCCGCTAGAATTGCCCGTTCAAGCAGCCGTTGGAAGCTGCGCGAATGGAGCTGAGCGGGCGCATGTCCAGTGTTTCGGTCAGGCCGTGGCCGGCCGTAGCCGCATGGTTATGCCTGAGCCTGTTCGTCGCCTTCTGCCTGCCGCCCGGGCGAGCCGGGGCCGTCGAGCGAAGCCAGCGCGGCGAGTTCAAGCGCGTGCTCGTATTGCATTCCTTCGGCCGCGACTTTCGGCCCTGGAGCGAGTACGCGCGGGACATCAAGGCCGGGCTCGAGCGACAATCGCCCTGGCCGCTCGATATCCAGGAGCATGCGCTGCTCACGGCGCGCTTCAACAATCCCGGTCCCGAGGCCCCGTTCGTCGACTATCTGCATTCGCTCTATCAGGGCGAGAAGCCCGACATCGTGTTGAGCATCGGCGCGCCTGCCGCCCGGTTTGCGCAGAAATACCGCGCGCGACTATTCCCCGATACGCCGCTGATTCTTTCCGCGGTCGAGCATCGGCTGATCAATCGCGACGATCTCCGCGACAACGACGTGGTCGTGGCAATCCGCAACGATTTCGTGGCCGCGTTCGACAACATCCTTCGGCTTCTCCCGGACACCAAGTCGGTTGCGATCGTGATCGGAGCCTCGCCGCTCGAGAAATTCTGGATGGAGGAGGTGAAGCGGGAGCTGAAACCTCTCGGCGACCGGTTGGAGCTCGTCTGGTATTCGGACTTGTCATTCGAGGACATCCTGAAGCGCGCATCGACCCTGCCGCCGCATACGGTGTTGTTCTGGGGGCTGATGTCGGTCGATGCGGTCGGGGTCGTCCACGAGAGCGACATTGCCCTGCGCAGCCTGCATGCAGTCGCGAATGCACCGATCTTTTCCTACCAGGAGCCCTTCTTCGGCGACAGCACCGTCGGGGGACCGATGCATCTGGTTTCGGAAACGACTTCGAGGACCGTCAGCGCCGCGATCGGCATTCTCGGCGGAGCGGATCCCGCCAGCATCAAGTATGAACCCCTCGGCTTCGGTGCGCCGAAATATGATTGGCGGGAATTGCGACGCTGGGGCATCAGCGAGAGTCGCTTGCCTCCGGGCAGCGCGATCGTGTTTCGCGAGCCGAACGTTTGGCAGCGCTATCGCTGGCAGATGGTGTTGATCACCGCGGTATTTCTCGTGCAGGCGGGTCTGATCAGCGGCTTGCTGCACGAGGGGCGCGGTCGCAGGGTCGCCGAAGTGGAATCCCGCCAGCGCTTGGCAGAGCTTGCTCACGTCAATCGCTACTCCACCGTCGGCGAGCTGACGACGTCCATCGCCCACGAATTGAACCAGCCGCTTGGCTCCATCCTGACCAATGCCGAGACCGCCGAGCTGATGCTCAAGGGCAACTCGCCCGATCTCCACGAGCTCAGCCAGATCCTGGCCGATATCAGGCGGGACGATCTGCGGGCGAGCGAGGTGATCCGCAGGCTGCGCGCCGTTCTGAGAAAGACGCCGTTCGAGGTCAAGGACATCGAGCTCAACGATACCGTTCGCGAAGCGATCGGGCTCGTGGGGGCCGTCGCTCACGGACGCCGCATCGCATTGACCTACATGCCTGTCCTGATGGATCTGCACGTCAAGGGCGATCCGGTCCAGCTTCAGCAGGTCATTCTCAACCTGATCATCAACGCGATGGACGCGGTCTCCGAGACGGACGGTGAAAAACGCGAGGTCAGCGTCGCGACCCTGCGTGCCGGCCATCACGCCGAGATCAGGATCACCGACACCGGAGCCGGAATAGCCGCCCCCGATCTTGCAAATGTGTTCGATCCGTTCTTCACGACCAAGCCGGAAGGCATGGGTATGGGGCTCGCGATCGCCAAAACCATCGTCGAGGCGCATCACGGCACGATCAGTGCGTCAAACCAGTTGGCGGGGGGCGCGCTGTTCACGATCCGGCTTCCGATCGCGCGCTAGCAGGCGGCAGCACGACCTTGATCGGGCCTCCTCTCGTCGGCGAATGACGCTTCGCTCTCGCGCAGCAGCCTCGCGTTTCGTTGATCTCGATCAACAAGCGCCGGCGTGTCGGCTCGATCTTCCGACGCGGGAAGTGTGAAGGAGGATGGGATGTTTCGCTGCGGCAAGATCCTGATGGCGCTTGCGTTCACAATGGCGACCTGGTCCGCCGCAATGGCGCAGACCCCGACGGCACCCGCGAATCCCGCTCCGCAAGCACAACCGGCAGTCTCGCCGGCACCGGCGGCCGAGCTCCTGAAGCCGGAGCAGCTCGAAGCCTTGGTCGCGCCGATCGCGCTCTATCCCGACGAATTGCTGGCCAACGTGCTGGCCGCTTCGACCTACCCGCTGGAGGTGGTGCAGGCCGACCGCTGGCTGAAGGAGCGCAAGACGCTGAAGGGCGATGCGCTCAAGACGGAAGTCGAGAAGCAGAGCTGGGACGACAGCGTCAAGGCGCTGGCCAGTACCGCCGATGTCCTGACCATGATGAGCGACCAGCTCGAATGGACCAAGAAGCTCGGCGACGCCTTCCTCGCTCAGCAGCCCGACGTGATGGATGCGATCCAGCGGTTGCGCAATAAAGCCTATGACAACAAGAAGCTTGTCACCACCAAGCAGCAGAAGGTCAGTGTCCAGTCTCAGGAGGGCAAGCAGGTCGTCGTGATCCAGCAGGCGGATCCCTCGGTCATGTACGTGCCTTATTACGATCCGGCGACCGTCTACGGCAGCTGGCCCTATGCGGAGTATCCGCCCTATTATTGGGGGTATCCATCCTATGTCGGCGCCGGCGTTGCGGCCGGCATCGCCTTCGGCACGGCGTGGGCGATCGGGCGCTGGGGCAACTACTGGGGCGGCGGCTGCAACTGGGGCAATCGCAACGTCTACGTCAATCATCGCACCACCAACATCGGCAACGGTTGGCAGCACAACCCGGCGCATCGCGGCGGCGTACGCTACGCCAACAACAACGTGCAGCAGCGCTTCGGCAACAACAACGTCAGGGCCGGTGCGTCGGACCGGATGGATTTCCGTGGCCGAGATGGCAACCAGGTGCTGCGTCCGGATCAGGGCGCTGGCGCAGGAGATCGCGCAGGAGATCGTGCAGGAGATCGCGCAGGGGATCGTGCAGGAGATCGTGGCGGCCCCGGTGATCGCGGCGGTGCTGGCAATCGTGGCGATCGGCCTGGTGCTGGTGATCGTGCCGGAGCCGGTAATCGTGCCAAGGGCAGTGGTGATCGCGCCAAAGGTGGCGGCGATCGCGCCAAGCCTGCGACCAAGGCTGCGAACCGTGCCGGCGGCAGTGCGGCCAATCGCGGCGGTGGCGGCAATCGCGGCGGTGCCATGAACGTTTCTTCGGGCCGCTCGGCGGCCGCCGCGTCCGCACGCGGTCGCGCGAGCATGGCGAGCATGCCGCGCGGCGGCGGCGCACCGCGCATGGCCGGGCGTGGCGGCGGAGGCGGAATGGCGATGCGTGGCGGCGGCGGAGGCGGTTTTGGCGGCGGCCGCGGCGGCGGTGGTGGCCGGCGCTCCGATATCGCGCTGAAGCACGATATCGTTCTGCTCGGCCATCTTTCCAACGGCCTCGGCTATTACCGCTTCAGCTACATCGGCAGCGAGAAGGCCTATGTCGGCGTGATGGCGCAAGAGGTCGAGCGGGTGATGCCTGAGGCCGTGACCCGCGGCAGCGATGGCTATTTGCGCGTCTATTACCACAAGCTCGGACTGACATTCCGCAGCTACCGCGACTGGCTCGCCGGCGGCGCGAAGATTCCTGCGGAGGCGACGCCATGACCGGGTTGAAATCGTTCCGCCGCGCAGTGTTGCCGGGCTTCATGGTGCTGGCGGTGCTTGGCTCTGCATCGCAGGCGCAGGAATCCTACAAGACACCGGAAGACGCCGCGGCTGCGCTGGCGGCCGCGGCCAAGAGCGGTCCGAAGGACATCTTGAAGGTGCTCGGCAGGAATGCGCAGGATATCGTCTCCTCAGGTGACGAGGTTGCCGACGTCGATATCCGTCAGCGCTTCGCGTCGATGTACGACGCCAAGCACGGCATCAAGGCGGAAGGCAACAAGACCGCGACCTTGATGCTGGGACCGGACGATTTCCCGTTCCCGATTCCGCTGGTCAACACCAAGGCCGGCTGGGAGTTCGACATCGGCGAGGGACGCATCGAGGTGCTGCGCCGGCGCATCGGCCG
This sequence comes from Bradyrhizobium sp. Gha, assembly GCF_900113735.1. GTDB lineage: Bacteria > Pseudomonadota > Alphaproteobacteria > Rhizobiales > Xanthobacteraceae > Bradyrhizobium. Next base: position 260,190 of record NZ_FOQM01000001.1, on the reverse strand, counting down.
CAACGAGCTCGATGCGATCCAGACCGCGCTCGCTTTCGTCGACGCCCAGAACGAATACGCCGACAAGGACCGCGGCGAGGGCGTCGGCGTCTATGCCCAGCGCATCGTCTCCTCGCCCGGCAAGAAGGACGGCCTGTTCTGGCGCGACGACAACGACCCGAGCCCGCTGGGCGCGCTGGCAGCCGAGGCTTCGAACGAGGGTTATCGCGCGGGCGATGTCGGACCCGTGCCCTATCACGGTTACTACTTCCACATCCTCAAAGGGCAGGGCCGGGACGCGCGCGGCGGTGCGCTCAACTATGTCGTCAACGGCAAGATGATCGGTGGCTTCGGCTTGATCGCCTGGCCCGCGGAATACGGCAACTCCGGCGTCATGACGTTTCTCGTCAATCACGAGGGCATTGTCTATCAGAAGGATCTGGGCCAGCGCACCGAGTCCATCGCCGCGCGAACCACGCTGTTCGATCCCGACGAGACCTGGAGGAAGGTCGATGCAGCAAAGCCCTAAACCGCGACCGCGCGTGTTCCGCCTGAGCGCGGCTATCCTGCTGGCGCTCGGGCTGACCATTCCGGCGACGCCGACCTTCGCGCAAGCCGCCGGCCATGTCCGCGCCAAAATCGTCAAGGCCGGCGTTCTGGTCGGCGGCGGCGCCGGCAATGGTGTGCTGACGTATCGCGGCAAGACCTATCCATTCAGGATCAGCGGTCTGAGCTTCGGTGTCACGGTCGGCGCGACAGTCGGCCGCTTCGATGGCTGGGCGTCGGGCATTCGCGAGGTCGCCGACTTCGCCGGCACCTACAGCTCGGTTGGCGGCGGCTTTGCCCTGGTCGGCGGCGTCAACGGCATCCATCTGCGCAATGAGAAGGGCGTGAACATCGTGCTGCAAGGCCCGAAGGCGGGCCTCGAGCTCGCCGCGAATATCAGCCAGATCACGATCGCGTTCAGATGAGGCTCACGCGGACCGCGCGGGGGCGAGATCGAGAACGAGGCGCACCGTCGCCGGATCATCACTTCGCGCCATTCTGAAATCGGCCCTCGCGAACACGCGGCGCATCGAGGCGTTGCCGGACAGAACTTCGGCCGTGAGCTCCCGCATCCCATGCTCCCGCGCAATGTCGATGAGATGCCTCAGGAGCAGGGAACCGATCCCGCGGCCTTGCCAGGCGTCCACCACGACGAACGCCATCTCGGCCCGACCGGGGTCCGTGACCACATATCGACCGCCGCCGACGATCGCAGGATGCCCTTGTTCCTCGACAAGGGCAGCAAGTGCGACGTGATTGCTGAAATCCACGTCAATGAAGAACGCACGCTCCTTCTCCGAAAAGTGCCGCTTCATGACGAAAAACCGGGTCCGGAGCGAGTCCGGCCCGGTGCGCTCGATCGCCGCCAGCATGTCGGCCTCGTCGTTCGGGCGCAGCGCGCGGATCTCGATCGGTGTACCGTCCCTCAGCGCCGCCCGCGCGCTGTAATTTGCGATGTCTGACATGCCGATGTCGCTCCGGCGGTATTCGGCTCGCCAGGCAAGCCGTGCCTCATGAGGCCTGTGCAGGATGAGAGCCTTTTATGCGGGCAGATCATCTTGACCTAGATCAACGCTCGTCCTCGCCCAGCGCCGTCAATTGTCGAACGCGACGGAGAGGTCGAAACATGTCCATGGACAACGCGCAAATTCCGAGCGGTCCAATGTCGGGCCTGGTCGCTTCGGCGGTCGAATACATGATCGATGCGGGGCAACGCAGTGTCCTGTTCCTGGACATCATGCGTCGCCGCGGCGATCAGTACAGGGAACACATCGCGCAGACCGCGCCGCATGTTCTGCAATATACCGCAGAATTGATCATGGATGGCCGCAAGCTCGATGATCCCGTCAATTACGCGCTGGTGCGCATCCTTCCGCCTGAGAATGTCGAGATCGACATGGATCGGCGGCCATTCGTCGTGATCGACCCACGCGCGGGCCACGGCCCCGGCATCGGCGGCTTCAAGGCCGACAGCGAGATCGGCGTCGCCATGAAGGCGGGCCACCCCTGCTATTTCATCGGGTTCCTGCCGGATCCGATGCCAGGACAAACCATCGAGCGCATTGCGCGCGCCGAAGCCATCTTCATCGAAAAGGTCATCAGCCGTCATCCCAATGCGGACGGCAAGCCTTGCGTGATCGGCAATTGCCAGGCCGGATGGGCGCTCATGATTCTGGCCTCGCTGCGCCCTGAGCTGTTCGGACCGCTGATCATCGCCGGCGCGCCGCTGGCCTATTGGGCCGGTGTGCGCGGCAAATATCCGATGCGCTATTCGGGCGGGTTGTTGGGCGGAAGCTGGCTGACGGCTCTGACGTCCGATCTTGGCGCCGGCAAGTTCGATGGCGCCTGGCTGGTGCAGAACTTCGAAAACCAGAACCCCTCGAACACGCTGTGGACGAAGCAGTACAACGTCTATTCCAGGGTCGACACCGAGGCGGACCGCTACCTCGAATTCGAGCGCTGGTGGGGCGGCCACGTCAACCTCAACGCGGAGGAGATCCAGTTCATCGTCGACGAGCTTTTCGTCGGCAACAATCTCGCCGCGGGCAACATCGAGATGTCCGACGGCCGCAAGGTCGACCTTCGCAACATCAGGTCGCCGATCGTGGTGTTCTGCTCCAAGGGCGACAACATCACGCCGCCGCAGCAGGCGCTGAACTGGATCCTGGATTGCTACGCCGACGTCGATGAGATCAGGGCCTACGGGCAGACGATCGTATATACCGTGCACGAAACTGTCGGCCACCTCGGCATCTTCGTGTCCAGTGGCGTCGCCAAGAAGGAACATGCCGAATTCTCCGAGAATATCGATCTGATCGACGTGCTGCCGCCTGGGCTCTATGAAGCGACGTTTGACGCCAAGGCCGTCGATACGACGAATGCCGATCTCGCCACGGGCAATTGGGTCATGCGCTGCGAGGCGCGGACGCTCGATGACATTCGCGCCATGGGCGGTAACTCGCCCGAGGACGAGCGCCGCTTCGCCACCGCCAAACGCGTCTCTGAGATCAATCTCGAGGCCTATCAGAAATTCCTCCGGCCCTGGATCAAGGGCATGGTGACGCCGCAAATGGCCGAGTGGGCTCACGAGATGCACCCGCTACGGCTGCAATACGAGCTGTTCAGCAGCAAGAATCCGTATATGGCGACGGTGAAATCATTGGCCGAGAAGGCCGAGGAGAAGCGCAAGCCAGTCTCGAAAGATAATCCATTCCTTGCCTTCCAGGAGCAGATGTCGAACCAGATCGTGCATGCTCTGGACAGTTGGCGAGATCAGCAGGAAGCTCTGAGCGAGGCGATGTTCCTCAGCATCTATGGGTCGCCGGCGCTGCAAGCCGCGGTCGGCATTGATCCCAGTTCCGTACCTTCCGGACGGAGGGAGATGTCCGCAGAGCATCGCGCGATGCTGGAGAAGCGCGTTGCTGAACTCAAATCGCGGATCGGTGAAGGAGGCCCTCGCGAGGCAGCGCTGCGCGCCTTGCTCTATGTCGGGTCGGCGCGCGGGATGGTCGACGAACGAAGCATCGAGGCCCTGCGGCAGATCCGGAGGGACCAGGAGGGGGCGCGCATGACCCTGTCCGAATTCAAGATGCTGGTGCGCGAGCAGTTCTTCATGCTGCTGCTCGATCGGGACGCCGCGCTGGCGGCCATCCCGAAGATGCTGCCTGACGACGTCAATTCTCGCCGTCGCACCTTCGAGGCGATGGAGCGGGTGCTGTCGGCCAGCGAGGATGTCACAGGTGAGCGCGCGAGGCGGCTGGGGCAGGTTGCCGGCCTGTTCGGCATCGACACGTCGGAGGGTTCCGAAAGAGGCTCGAACGTTGCCCCTTTCGATCCCAGGGCGAAGGCATCCTAACGCGGGTTGCAAGGACCGGGAGCAACATGATGTCACCAGATGCGGCGGCTACGCACTCTCCCAGCAAGTACGATCGCCTGATCGCCGCGGCGAGGGCGATCCCACCGGCGCCCACCGTCGTCGTGCATCCCTGCGACGAGACGTCGTTGCGGGGCGCCCTGGACAGCGCGGCTGCGGGCATCATTCGGCCCGTGCTGGTCGGGCCGGAGCGGAAGATCAGGGATACCGCCGCCAAGTTCGATCTGGACATCTCCCGCTGCGAGATCGTCGATGCCGTGCACAGCGACGATGCCGCAGCCAAGGGCGTCGAATTGATCCACGCCGCGAGAGGTGAACTTCTGATGAAGGGCAGCCTGCACACCGACGAATTGATGCGGGCCGTGACCGCCAAGGTCGGCGGGCTGCGGACCGATCGGCGCATCAGCCATGTGTTCGTCATGGACGTGCCGGCCTATGCCGAGACCATCTTCGTCACCGACGCCGCGATCAACATCTTCCCCGACCTCGATGCCAAGCGCGACATCATCCAGAACGCGATCGATCTCTACAACCAGGCCGGCTTCGGCCAGTCGCCGCGCATCGCCATCCTGTCCGCCGTGGAGACGGTCACATCGAAGATTCCGTCCACGATCGAGGCTGCGGCTCTTTGCAAGATGGCGGACCGCGGGCAGATCACCGGCGGCGTGCTTGACGGGCCGCTGGCGTTCGACAACGCGATCGATGTCGAATCCGCGCGCATCAAGGGTATCAAGTCCGAGGTCGCCGGCCGCGCGCAGATCCTGGTCGTGCCTGATCTGGAATCGGGCAACATGCTCGCCAAGAATCTCGCTTATTTCGCCAAGGCCGACGGCGCCGGCATTGTGCTCGGCGCGCGGGTGCCGGTCGTCCTGACCTCGCGTGCGGACAGCGCGAGGGCGCGAATGGCATCCTGCGCCGTTGCCGCGCTTTATGCCAACGCCCGGCGCCAGAAGGCGCCGACCATTGCGGCGTGATTGCCATGGACAGCGTCCTCGTCGTCAACGCCGGCTCCTCGAGCGTCAAGTTCCAGGTCTTCGCAGTCGACGGTGAAGGCAGGCTTCGCCGGCTGATCAAGGGGCAGGTGGACGGCATCGGCAGTCGTCCGCGCCTGCGGGCGAATGGAGCAGGCGGCGATCCCATGGCCGATCGCGCCTATCCGATCGAGGCGGTCGGGGACGTTCCGGCGGCGATGGCGATCGCCGGCGAGTGGCTGCGCAATGAGGTTCGTATCCAACCCCTGGCGGTCGGGCACCGCGTCGTCCATGGCGGGCCGGAATTCGAGGGGCCGGTTCTGGTCGATCATGGCGTGGTGGCACGGTTGGAGCGTTTCGTGGCTCTGGCGCCGCTGCATCAACCGCACAATCTGGCGCCGATCCGTTCGATCCTCGCCAATTTCCCTGCGGTACCCCAGGTCGCCTGTTTCGACACCGCGTTTCACCGCACCCATGGTCCGCTAGCCGATCATTACGCGATCCCGCACCAGCTCCACGCCGAAGGCGTGCGCCGCTACGGGTTTCACGGCCTGTCCTATGAGTACATCTCCCGCACCTTGCCGCAGATCGCGCCCGATATCGCAAAAGGTCGGGTGATCGTCGCCCATCTCGGCAGCGGCGCGTCGATGTGCGCCATGAAGGGCGGACAGAGTGTCGAGAGCACCATGGGATTCACCGCGCTCGACGGGCTGCCGATGGGCACGCGCCCCGGCCAGCTCGATCCGGGAGTCGTGCTGTACCTGATGTCGGAGAAGGGGATGACGGCATCGAAGGTGCAAGATTTCCTTTACCGCGACTGCGGCCTGAAGGGTCTCTCCGGCGTCAGCAATGACATGCGCGAGCTGCAGGCGAGCGGCGATCCGAAGGCAAAGCTGGCGGTGGATTATTTCGTCTATCGCATCGGTCTCAGCGCCGGCATGCTGGCCGCGGCGCTGCAGGGGATCGATGCCTTCGTCTTCACCGCCGGCATCGGCGAGAATTCCAGCGGCATTCGCGCGCGCGTGGCGGAGCAACTCGGCTGGCTGGGTGTGGCACTCGACCCAGCCGAAAACGCGCGCCATGCGCGCCTGATATCGGCGAAGGCCAGTCTCGTGCCCGTCTATGTCATACCGACGGACGAGGAATTGATGATCGCACAGCATACGCTGTCGCTGCTGATGAACGGCCAATCGCGCGGCCCCAGACATGAGAGGGTGTCATGATCCCAGTATTTCCGGACAGCAAAGTTGCTCTGAAGGGGAAGAAGGGCCTCGTCGTCGGCATCGCCAACGACCAGTCGATCGCCTGGGGTTGCGCCAGGGCGTTTCGCGCGCTCGGCGCCGATCTCGCCGTCACCTATCTGAACGAGCGTGCCAAGAAGCACGTCGAGCCGCTGGCCCAGGCGCTTGAGGCGCCGATCTTCGTGCCGCTGGACGTCATGGTCGAGGGGCAGACGGAAGCGGTGTTCGAACGCATCAAGTCGGAGTGGGGGCAGCTCGATTTCCTGCTTCATTCCATCGCCTTCTCACCCAAGGAGGCGCTGCACGGCCGCGTCGTCGACGTCGGCCGTGACGGCTTCCTGAAAACCATGGACGTCTCCTGCTGGTCATTCCTGCGCATGGCGCATCTCGCTGAGCCGCTGATGAAGAACGGCGGCACGATGTTCACCATGACCTATTACGGCAGCCAGATGGTGGTGGAGAACTACAACATCATGGGCGTGGCGAAGGCGGCGCTCGAGGCTTCCGTTCGCTATGCGGCTGCAGAGCTTGGGCCGAAAGGCATTCGCGTTCACGCGATCTCGCCGGGACCGCTTGCGACCCGCGCGGCCTCAGGCATTCCCGAGTTCGACGAGCTCATGGACAAGGCCCAGTCCAAGGCGCCCTCGCGCAGCCTCGTCAGCATCGACGATGTCGGCAATGCCACCGCGTTCCTGGCGCTCGACGGCGCGAAGCTGATCACCGGCGGCGTTCTCTATATCGATGGTGGCTATCACATCATCGATTGATGGCGGATCGGTGCGTTGTCGCGCCGGGCCCGGTTGCCACGGCACGTGGGGTGATGATGGCATATTGCCAGTGTTTTGCCCGACGGGGCAATGCATTTTTTTCGTAAAAGCAGAAGGCGTGGCGCAGTGGACCCCAATGGCTACTGTGCATGGGGTTGTTTTCGAGATTTTGTTTCAGCGGTAGTGCAGGGCGATCAGCTCGGCGACGCAGGCGGGCTTCTTGCCGCCCTCGATCTCGATCACGAGATGATAGTTGACGCGCAATCCGTCGGGCGGCACGTCCTCGGCTTCGGCGACCGTGACGCGGCCGCGCAGCCTCGAGCCAGCCGGCACCGGCGCAAGATACCTGATCCGGTCCGCGCCGTAGTTGAGCGTGTTGCGCAGGCCCTTCAGGCCGATGACCGAGCGAATGAACAGCGGGGCCAGGGCGAGCGAGAGAAGGCCATGAGCGATGGTCTTGCCGCCGGGCATTTCCTTGCTCGCGCGCTCCTGGTCGACATGGATCCATTGCTCGTCACAGGTCGCCTCGGCGAACTGGTTGATGCGCTCCTGCGTGATCTCGATCCAGTCGCTGGCACCGATCTCCGTGCCGACAGCCGATTTGATCTCGTCGAAGTTGCTGAATATCCGCATGGGTTGACCTGCTCAGAGTCTCATTTCCGGAACATTGTCGGGAATGGCGAGCTCAGCCTCGGTCAGTGCCACGACTTCGCCGACGCTGATGCCGGGTGCGGTTTCGAGCAGTGCCGCCTTGCCCCCGGGGAAGCCGATCACGGCCATGTCGGTCACGACCAGGTCGACGGGGCGCGCCGAAGTCAGCGGCAGCGAGCATTTCGCCACGATCTTCGACTTGCCCTTTGCCGCGTGCTGCATGGCCACGATGACGCGCTTGGCGCCGCTCACGAGATCCATGGCGCCGCCCATGCCCGGCACCATCTTGCCGGGGATCATCCAGTTGGCGAGATGACCATGTGCGTCGACCTGGAGGCCGCCGAGCACGGTGACGTCGACATGACCGCCGCGGATCAGCCCAAACGACATCGCGCTGTCGAAGGTCGAGGCGCCCGGCAGCGCGCTGATCGGGCGCCCGCCGGCGTCGGTGAGGGTCGGATGGGCCATGCCCTGCTCGGGAATCGGCCCGGTGCCGATCAGGCCGTTCTCCGACTGGAAGAAGACTTTCAGATCGGACGGCACGTAGTTCGCGACCAGCGTCGGAATGCCGATGCCGAGATTGACGAGATTGCCGCTCCGCAACTCCTTGGCGACGCGCCGGGCGATGATGATCTGGGGATCCATGATGTCACCCGTTGGTGATGAGGTAGTCGACCAGCGGCGCGGGAGTGACGACGTGATCGGGCGCAATCACGCCGACGGGGACGATATGCTCCGCCGTCACGATGACGGTGTCCGCCGCCATCGCCATGATCGGATTGAAATTGCGCGAGGTGAGCGCGTAGGCCAGATTGCCGAGATAATCGGCAAGAAAGGCGTGCACCAGCGCAAACTGCGCGCGTAGTGCAGTCTCCAGCAGGTATGCCCGGCCATCGACCTCGATCTGACGCTTGCCTTCCGCAACGAGGGTCCCGACGCCCGTCGGGGTCAGCACGCCGCCGAGGCCGCATCCGCCGGCGCGGATGCGCTCGACGAAGGTGCCTTGCGGGACGAGGTCGACGGCGATCTGGTTCGCCAGCATCTGCTGCTGCGCCTTCGGATTGAGGCCGATATGCGTTGCGATCAGCTTCGACACCAGCGCCTGATCGAACAGCTTGCCGACGCCCTTGCCGGGCGTCGCCGCGTCGTTTGAGATCAGCGTCAGGCCTGCCTTGTGCTGGCGCGCGACCTCGTCGAGCAGGCGCTCCGGCGTCCCCACGCCCATGAAGCCGCCGACCATGATGCTGGCGCCCGCCGGTATCATTGCAACGGCTTCTTCGACGGAAACGGCCTTCATGATTGAAACTCCCGGTCGGATACCGAAGGGCAGCAGCGGATTTTTGCCCACCGTCACCGCGGTCCTTTGATTTGCATCAAGGCTGACCGTCATTTGAACCATCGACGGCGATCCCGACGCTTCGGAGCATGTCGTGCCACAGCTTGCGCACCTCACGGTGGCGGCGTTCCAATGCGGAGTTGATGGCGTCGCGATGGGGCTGCAGCGTTGAACTCTTCAGGACAATGATCTGGGTTTGGAGCATGCGCCCGCTCTCGAACTCGATGTGGCGCAGCGCCATCACGAACGGATCATCCGGATTTGCGGCGGTCGGCAACAGTGCAGCCGGCCGGATCGCGGCATGGACGGCATGCGCAAGGGTCGCGAGCCCTGCCGCCATGGCGAGGGGCCAATCGGGTATGTCGTGCACCGGTGCCGGGTACCAGGCGCTTTCCCAGCCCACGGCCATGTAACCCAGGCCGGGGTCGGGCGCCCAACTCGTGGCGCGGATCAGCAGGGAGACGATTTCAGTTTCGCGGAAGAGCTGCGTATTCAATTCGGTCTGCCAGCCGGACTCAAGCGTTGCAGGCACGGTCAGTGCGGACTGCCGCGCCAGCGCGCCATGCGCCGAGATCAGGAATGCCGCGACCCGGGTCTGTTGGTGCGGCGGAATGCGGCCGTCCGACTCGAGAGGACCGAGGAAGCCGCTCATGGCAGCGCTCGCTTGACCGGAATGGCGCGCAAATGATCGTAACCGGCGGGGAAAGGCGTAAGCTCGCCGCCAGGCTCCTCCGGCGCCACCCAGACGGCCTGATTGCCTTGCCAGCGGCCGGCCAGCACGTCCTCGGCAAAGCGTGCAAGCAGATCGGCTGTCAACGCGCCTTTCTCCAGCGTGAAGGCGTGATAGGCCTTTGGAATGATCACCATCGAGCTGTTGGGAATCTCGATGCGCAATGTTTCGTGAACACTACGCGGTGTCAGAAAATCGAACTCGCCGTTGAGGATCATGGTCGGAACAGCGATCGCGGACAGACGCGGCGTCAGCGGCTGGAAATCGAGGAAGGATTCCATCAAGTTCTGAAGTGCGTAGACGTCGTTCACCAGCCACCCCTGGCGCTTGACGGTATCGAGCTTGTCCAAGAGCGGCTCCAGCCATTGGTCTGACAGATTCATCGGCAGCAGCAGGTCCTGGAGGTAACTTGTGCCGCCGAGGATCAGTCCAGTGCGCAGGGCGTTGCCAAGCAGCAAAAGCTGGGGCGACAGCTCCGCAAAGCAACTCATCGGCACCAGCCCGGAGAGCCGCCCGCCATGGTCGATGGCGTATCGCAGCGCGATCAGGCCGCCGAAACTGACGCCACCCAGGAAGATGGGACTGTCTCCAAGCTCGTCGATCAGAAGGCCCAATGCACCGACCTGGTCGTCCTGGCTAATGTAGAGCGTCGGCTTGTCCGAGGCGCCCTGACCAAGCAGATCGAATGTCGCGACGCGAAAGCCTCGCGCGAAAAGCGCGGCGCGATAAGCGCCCCACAGCTCGGAATATTGCGTAAGCCCGTTCACGAGGACGTAGGCAGGCGCGCCCGTCGGCCCGTCGAGCTCATAGCGTATCCGATACGAGCCGTGGCTGAGGAAAGGCATCGCGAATTACCGACGATCTGATTCCTCCAATCCTCAACCTCCGCGCCGGAATTCCATTGAGTTAGATCAAAGCTCCCCGCGCCGAGGTTCCTAGCGTACGAAAAACTGTCCAGGGAGGAACCGTCATGACCGGGACCGACATCGCGAAGCGTTGCTTCGTTGGCTTGATCGTGCTGCTGGTCGGCACCGCTCTTGCTGCCGCACAACCCTTTACCCGCCGCTCGTCGCAGGTGCAGCATGACGGCTTGAAGAAGACCTACGAAATCGCCAACTTCCGTCTTGGCGGCAAGTACGACCTGACCGATCCCTCCAAATGGGAGAATGGCGGCGAGGGAGGGGTCACGCTGGAGTCGCTCGGCGCAGGCCAACTGCGCACCGCCTATATTGCCATCGGCAACGCGCGTCGCAACGCCGCCGGCGAGATCACCAATGCCGTCGTGATCAACTCCTACTATTCCGGCGATTCCACCGACATGTACGAGCAGTGGGTGAAGGGCGCCGCGCTGTCAGGCGGCGTGCCGATCATTGGTCCGGGCCGCCCGATCGATACCGATCGCTACTATGTCATCATGGTCGACCCGCTCGGCACGTGGGGCGCCAGCAAGCCGTCCGACGGGCTCGGCGTCAAATTTCCACAATACAGCTACTACGACATGGTGCAGGCCAATTATCGCCTGCTGCGGGACGAGCTGAAGGTGGCGCGCGTCGCGCTCGTGACCGGCGTCTCCATGGGCGGCACGCAGACTTACGTCTGGGGCGTAATGCATCCGGAGTACATCAACGCCCTGATGCCGATCGGCGGCACCACGCAGTCGGATGGCGACGACCCCGTCGGCAATTGGACGTTCCAGATGATGACGGCGGCGATCCAGTCCGATCCGGTCTGGCAGGCCACCAACGGCGATTACTACAAGCTGCCCAAGGAGAAGCATCCGGTACCGGGCGTTGCGTTCGGCTGGTCGATCCTCGGAATGACGGGTTACGACTTTGCCTTCCGGACGACCCAGAACTGGCCCGCCGTTCAGCCCGAGATATTCTACTGGGATCCGCCGAACGAGAAGGCGGGATTGAACGTCACCAACCGCGCCAAGCTCTATGACGCAGTCGACCTCGTCTGGCGTAACCGGGTCGGCGAGACCCACAACATCAACCCGTATCTCGGCCGCATCCAGGCCCGCACGCTGGTGATGCACATTACCAACGACCTGTGGCTGAACTTCAAGCTGGCGCAGAAGGCGGTCGATCGTGTACCCGGCGCGGACCTGATCGCGCAGGAGAGTCCGGTCGCCCATTACGGCGTGTTCCCGATCATCAATCAGCGCAAGAACGATCCGAAGTTCGTCGCCTTCATGGACGACGTGGCGGCGCTCGATCGAGCCCAGAAATTCGTCGACAAGAATTATCGCACGCCCGATGTCGCTCAGAAGATCGATCCCAAGAAGTCGTTCTGGAAGGCCTATGTGACCTATCCCTATCCGGTCAAGTTCGCCGACGCCAAGGACAAGAGCGGCAATTCCTGGGAAATCGGCTACATGGACGAGTATGCCGGCACCGACAAGGACCCGCAAGTGCTCGTCATCATCCACGGCAAGGGTGCATTCGGCGGCCACTACGGCAATATCATGCAATACGCATTGCGCAGCGGCCTGCGCGTGATCGTACCCGACCTGCCGCATTACGGCATGTCCGGGCCCGGCAATCTCGACAAGAGCCCGGCGCGCACCATGCAGGACATGCGCGAGGTGATCTACGACCTCGTCGTCAACCAGCTCGGCGTCAAGAAGGCCTACTATCTCGGTCATTCGCTCGGCGGTCAGTTCGTGGTGGGCTATGCCCTGACCTGGCCCGAGGCGGTCCAGGGCCTTGCCCTGGAAGCGCCGTCGGGCCTCGAGGAATATCCCCGCGAGATCACCATCGCGAAGGACAAGAAGGCTCCTCTCTTTGCGGACGGTCTCGGCCGTGACTTCGACAAGTGGAGGCAGGTCTGGGACCAGACCGGAATCCTGGCGGCGGAGAAGGCGCGCGACGAGCAGAACATCCGCGACTTCTTCTATTTCAAGAAGCGTGACCCGGACACCGGCGCGGTATCGGCCGCAAAGAGCGGCTACTTCTTCAGCGACAGCGAATATGCTCGCTTCCACACCGAGCAGCGCGTTGGGCTCACCAAGGGCAACCCGAAGGAGCTCGAGCAGTGGTGCAACGTCTTCATCTTCGACATTTATACCATCGGCGCAGAGCTCCAGCAGGATGACCCGAAGAACCTCTATGAAAGGGTCACTCAGATCAAGGCGCCGATCTTCCTCGCCTTCGGCGACAAGGAGCCGTTCATCCCGACGCCTGCGTTCAACGGGCTGACGGACCTCGGCCGCGACGTCATCACGCCCTTCATGACGCGGATGACGAATGCCGGCAATCGGCCAATGCTCAAGATCTATCCGGAGACCGGACACTTCATCCACACGGACAACCCCGTGGAATATGCCGCCGATGTCGTGGACTTCGTGACCAAGGGAATGGTCGACACCTCGTCGCCGCTCGGCACCGACCGCATGATCAAGGGCGCGGTGGTATCGGCCTTGCCGGTGGCGCCCACGCCGCCCGGTGCGGCGCCGACGGCGGGTCTGAACAAATAGGATCTGTCCATGCCGAGAGTGCAGGCGGGCGACATCCAACTTGGCTGGAGGGAGTGGGGACGAGGCGACGTCACCGTCGTCTTCATCCACGGCAATCTCGCCAGCAAGGATTGGATCGAGCTTGCCGCGCCGATGTTCCCGACTGGGGTCCGCGTGGTCGGAATTGATTGGCGTGGTTGCGGAGACAGCGACCGGCCAAAGCCGGCTTCGGACCATTCCAACTACACGATGCAGCAGCACGCCGAAGACATGCTGGCCGCCCTCGATGCGCTCGGCATCAGATTCTGCCACCTTGCGACCCATTCGACCGGAGGTATCATCGCCGCGCGCATGCTGTTGAAGCAGCCGCAGCGCTTCGGCCGCGTCTTTGCGCTGGATCCGGTGACCCCGCTCGGCATTGCCTTCAATGCCGATCAGATCGGGCTGTTCAGGGCGATGATGGCGAGCAAGGAGCTGACGCGGTCCGTGATGGCCACCGCCGCCTCTTCGCTGTTTGTCCCGGAGACCATAGGGTCAAATAAGGTCCCACGCTTTCGTGAGGGTCTCGGCGAGATCCAGGCTCTATTCGACCGGATCATCGAGCAGACTTTCGGCGTGTCGGAGGGGATCTGGATCGGAACGCCGGTGAACCTGACGCGCGAGAGTGCGAGCCGCGAGCTTGAGGGGCGCATGTCGGAGATCCGGCATCCGCACCTCGTTTTGTGGGGCGAGTCGGACGGTTGGATTGCACTCGCGGATCTGCGCACCATGGCCGATGCGATGCCGGATTGTCGGCTGGTGATCGTGCCCCGCATCGGGCATTCGATGAACCTTGAGCAGCCGGCGCTCTATGCCGGTTATTTCGGAGCCTGGTTCGGAGGACTGTCCGCGTAGCAGTCCAGTTTGAAGAGCTATTTCATACTCGACTTGCGTGATGAGTATGAGCGCACTGATGCCCTCTCAGCGTCGCTGCGACACCGAGCGCATCCCATGATTTCGTCGCGTGCTCAGGTCGAGATCGCCTTGGCCGATCCGACCCTGTCGCGTAGAACGAACTTCTGAATCTTTCCGGTGGACGTCTTCGGCAACTCTCCGAACACGACGCCCTTCGGCGACTTGAACCCCGGCAGGTGCTCGCGACAGTAGCCGAGCATGTCGGCTTCGGTGGCGGTCGCGTTCGGCTTCAGCTCGACGAAAGCCCAGGGTACCTCGCCCCACTTTGGGTCCGGCTTGGCGACCACGGCAGCGAACAGCACCGCCGGATGCTTGTAGAGCACATCCTCGACCTCGACCGAGGAGATGTTCTCACCGCCGGAGATAACGATGTCCTTGGAGCGGTCCTTGATGATGACATAGCCGTCCTTGTCGATCACGCCGAGGTCGCCGGTATGGAACCAGCCGCCGGCGAAGGCAGCGCGGGTGGCGTCGGCGTTCTTGAGGTAGCCCTTCATTACAATGTTGCCGCGGAACATGACCTCGCCGGTGGTCTCGCCGTCACGCGGCACCGGCTGCATGGTATCGGGATCGATGACGGTGACAGCTTCCTGCAGCGGGTAGGGCACGCCCTGGCGGCGCGTGAGCTGCGCGCGGTCATCGGTTGAAAGGTCGTCCCAGCCAGGCTGGGCCGCGCAGAACGCCGCCGGGCCATATACCTCGGTCAAGCCATACACGTGAGTAAGTTTGATGCCGATGCTCTCGGCGCCGGCGAGCACGGCGACCGGCGGGGCTGCGCCGGCGATCAAGCCCTGGACGAATTTGGCCGCGGTGCCACGAGGCGCGCCCGGCGCATTGATGAGCGCGTTGTAGACGATCGGCGCGCCGCTCATGTGGGTGACGCCATGTCGGGCAATCAGGTCGAAGACCCTGGCGGGGTCGACCTTGCGCAGACAGACGTTGATGCCCGCGGTAACCGCAATGGTCCAGGGAAAACACCAGCCATTGCAGTGGAACATCGGAAGCGTCCACAGATAGACCGGGTGCATGCCCAGGTTGGCTGCCAACACATTACTAACCGCGTTGAGATAGGCCCCGCGGTGACAGGTGACGACGCCCTTGGGATCGCCCGTCGTGCCAGATGTGTAGCTGAGTGCGATGGCATCCCACTCGTCTTCGGGATAGCGGGGCAGGAACTGCGAATCGCCCTGGGTGATTGCCGTTTCATATTCGACCTTGCCGATCCGTTTGCTGTCCTTGAATGCCGCATCGTCGACGTCAAAGATAAACGGCTTCGGCCCGGTCATCAGTGTGGTTGCCTCCGCGATCAGGTCGGAGAATTCCGGGTCGACGAAGACGACCTTTGCGCTGCCATGGTCCAACTGAAACGCGAGTGAAGCAGCATCCAGCCGCAGGTTTAATGTGTTCAGCACCGCCCCCACCATCGGTACGGCAAAGTGGAGCTCATGCATGGCCGGCACGTTTGGCAGCATGGCTGCGACGGTATCGCCCCCACCGACGCCGAGCGCGGTGAGATAGGAGGCCAGACGCCGACACCGATCGTAGGTCTCGGCCCAAGTGAATCTGCGGTCCTCATAGATGGTGCTCGTGAGGTGCGGATAGACGGTGGCCGTGCGCGCGAGGAAACTCAGCGGCGTCAGCGGTTGGAAATTGGCCGGGTTCTTGTCCAGGCCAGCGTTGTAGGGCTCCAGCATGTTTCCTCCTGTTGCACGAACATTGGGCCGGGATTCCAAACGGTGTCGTCGCGAGCGAACCGGGCGCCGTCTTAGCATCGCGCCGGTACCCGCAGAATCGGTCAACTAACGTATTGCAGCACTCCGATGCGCAACGCAGACTCGACCATCCGGCCGTTTTCGCAATTCAAACGACAACTCGAAGAACTATTCGAGCGAAATCGACAGGAGGAAATCTACAGGAGGAGCAAATGCCCAACAGCTCGCAATGTGTTCGGAATAGCTCAGAAAAGCGCTGTGCGATCTGCAACGGAAAGTTTGGTCTCGTCCGGTACTACAGTTGGCGAACCGCCCTCTGTTCAAAGAAGTGCCGCGAGCAGCTCAAATGCCGCGAGCAGAGCGATCGAAGATGGTTGCTCCACTGGGCTCAGGCCGCTTGACGATCGGCTCCTGCGGTGAGGCACACATAAGAAAACTTCACCGTTCGCATTGTCATGTTGTCCGCGCCAACGGTGGGTGCGTGGTGATGAGCGCCTCGATTGTCCATGTGTATCTTCCGGAATTCGAAGCCGTAAAACTTCCGACGATCTGCAGTGCTCGGCGAACGGATTATCGAAATCGGTCAGCTGACGTATTGTCGAATGGCGATGCGCGAATGAAATTCGGCTGTCTGTTCTGCGAGCAAACCGGGCCAGACGTTGGTCTGGTGAGAAACGATGCGTCGAGGTGTGATCTGCGGGCGCATTCCGTCGCTGCGCTCGTCTGCACCCAGCCGCCTATGCAAGGAGGTAACCTATGGACACTACCGCCGCTTCGTCGTCCTGCACGTGCGTCCCGGACAGCTCTACCACGGATGCCGTGAAGCATCCTCTCGATCCCTTGACGGCGGCCGAAATCGCTGCGGTGATCCGGATCGTCCGCAATGATCCACAGTACGGCGCCGAATTTCTCTTCGAGACGATCGAACTTCTCGAACCTGAGAAATCGGTCGTACGTCAGTACAAGCCCGGAAATGCCATAAAAAGGGCAGCTCGGGTCAATCTGTTCAAGGTCAGGGAGGATGGCGTCTGGCGTCTGACGGTTTCGCTTGCGCAAGAAAAAGTTCTCACGTCGAAATATGTGCGAACCGCCAAGCCGATGATCCAGCTCGAACAGTTCACGGCCATCGAAGACGCCGTGCGCGCGGCTCCCGACTTCATAGCTGCCTGCAAGAAGCGCGGCATCGAGGACATGTCGCTTGTCTGCATCGATCCGTGGTCGGCGGGTAATTTCGACATTCCGGGCGAGGATGGCCGATATCTCGCGCACATTTTCGCCTGGCTGCGTCTGCGGGAGAACGACAATCTCTATGCGCACCCGATCGGCGGCCTGAACGCCGTGGTCGATATCAAGACCTACGAGATCATCCGCGTCGACGACCATGAGATCATCCCGATTCCCGAGGCAGAGGTGAACTACGAGGCGGAGTTCATCAAGAATCCGCGCACGCCCTACAGGCCTCTCAATATCGTTCAACCCGAGGGCGTTTCGTTCAAGCTCGATGGACATCGGCTGGAATGGGACCGGTGGTCCGTGCTTGTCGGCTTCAATTCACGCGAGGGCCTGACGCTGCATGATATCAGCTACGATGGGCGACCGGTCGCGCACCGCGCGTCGCTGGTGGAAATGGTCGTCCCATACGGCACTACGGAGAAAGGGCATTTCCGGAAGAATGTCTTCGATATCGGCGAGTACGGCATAGGCAAGCTCGCGAACTCGCTGAAGCTCGGCTGTGATTGCCTCGGTGCCATAGCCTATCTCGATGCACATCTCGCAACGATGGACGGCGACGTCATCACGATAGAAAACGCGATCTGCATCCACGAGGAGGATGCCGGCCTGCTGTGGAAGCATTGGGACTTCCGCTCCAACAATGTTGCGTCACGGCGTGCCCGGAGGCTGGTCATCTCGTGCATCGCGACGGTCGCCAACTACGAATATGGACTGTTTTGGTACTTCCATACGGACGGCTCGATCCAGTTCGAGCTCAAGGCGACCGGTATCATCAACACGGCCGCCTGCCATCCGGGCCAACCCGGCAAATATGGCAGGGAGGTCGCCCCCGGCGTCGTCGGTCACATTCACCAGCACATCTTTTGCGCGCGGCTCGACATGAATATCGATGGTGACGACAACAGTGTCGTCGAGCTCAATACGAAGGCCGATGCTTGGGGGCCCGACAATGCCTACGGCAACGGCTTCTACGAGGAGGAGACGGTTCTCAAGACCGAGCTTGGCGGGTGCCGCCAGGTGAACCCCGCGACCCATCGGGCCTGGAAGATTATCAACCCCAATCGCAAGAACTGGGTTGGCACGCCGACAGGGTACAAGCTCGAGGCCAATCACCCCGTGACACCATTCATCCATCCTGAGTCGCCGTCGGGCAGGCGGTCGACTTTCATCAACAACCAGCTCTGGGTGACGGCCTTCGATCCCGAAGAGCGATATCCGGCTGGCGAACACATGAACCACTCGGATGGGACGGGAGGAGTCTCCGATTTCGTCAGGAAGAACCGGAATATCGAGAACACCGATATCGTGCTCTGGCACGTCTTCGGTCTTCACCACCAGGTTCGCCCTGAGGACTTTCCCGTTCAACCCTGCATATTCACCGGGTTCAAGCTGATGCCGAGCGGCTTCTTCGATCGCAATCCCGGCATCGATCTCGCGCCCGACAGGAATGCCGCGAGTTGCCATGCGCAGGCCGCCGAGTAGGGTGCGGCTCAAACCCGTCGCATTGCAGCTCGTCCGACCGGCCTCGTGGGCCGGTCGTGCCTCCCCCACGTCGATGGCCTCCGCGATCGTCGCTTTGGCGATCTTTGCAGGCTCGGCTGCACGTGTCCTCCCCGCGTTGTTGGCCGTCACGATCCAGCAAGATCGGGGCTTGCAGCCCTCCGACGTGTTCTTGCCGATCACGCTCGGCATTGCAGTCTCCGCGTGCGCAGCGCCGTTGGCGGCGTACAGCCTCGAACGCTGGGGCGTTCGAGGGCCGTTGATCGCCAGTCTGGCTCTCCTTGCGATATCGCTTGCGTGGACGACGTGCGCCGCATCGCCATGGCATCTCACTGTGGCCTGGGGCCTGGGTTTTGGTTTCAGTGGATCTTTGAGCGCCTCCCTTCTCGGCGCGATGGCCGGCAGCCGTGGCGGCGCAGTGCATTGTGGGACACGCTTCGGTCTCCTGGCCTCGATACAGCCGCTGGGAGCGGCGGCGGGACTGCTGCTGGCAGCGCGCGCGGCCAATGCGCTCGATTGGCGCTGCGTGTTCCAGGCCGCTGCCGTCGGCGTGCTCGCCACGGCGTTCGCCGTTGTCCTTGTCCCTATATCCCGACGAGGAGACTTGCCGCGAGAGCCCAAGTCCAAGCGGCACGGAGCATTGCATCCAAAGGAGAAGAACTGGCGGTTCTGGGTCCTTGCCACGATCTTCTGCATCCGCGGCGCGTCGACATCCGGCCTGATCGATGGCCAGCTCGGTATGCTCTGCATGGGCGCGGGTCTCGACCTCACATCGAGCGCCGACGTCATGGCGATTGTCGTATTTGGCAGTGCGATAGGAAGTGTGGTGAGCGGGCGTCTCGCGGACCGGTGTCCGGCGCGAACGGTGCTGGCGCTCTACTTCTTCGTCCGCGCGCTCCTCTTGCTCTGGCTTCCGTTTACCGGCTTCAGCCTGGTCGAATTGGCCCGGTTTGGCGCGCTCTATGGACTGGACGCGGCACTGACGTTCCCTGCACTGGTCAGGTTGATCTCTGGAAATCTAGGCACGCGTCACGTCGGCAGAGCGATGGGCTGGATGACCGTGATGCACCTGGCAGGAAGCGTTATCGCTTCGGTCGGGATCGGCGCCCTTGGCCTCGCAGCCTATGCGGTCGGTTTCGTCGGCGTCGGCCTCGCCTGCCTCCTGGCCGCGGGCCTCGTGGTGCTTCTGAAGGATGGGCCTGCGCAAGGCGCGCCATCCAGCTGAGATTGTCGCTGCCGATCAATGGCCGGCAAAGTTCCGAGATCGGCGCGCAGGGACTCCGCCAGCAGCATTCCTTCGGACACCGCAAGTGCCGCGAGGCGCGTGCGCGAATCGCACCCCATCTTTGCGAGGATATGCTCGATGTGCGTGGAGACCGTGCGGGGCGACACGAAGAGTTGCTCGGCGATGTTGGGATTTGACGCGCCGCTGGTCACGAGATGCAGGATCTGTATCTCCCGGAGCGAGAGATTATACGGCCAGCGAATACATTGTTCTGTGATCAGGAGGATGTTTCCACGGCAGGGCGTGATCGTAACCTGGTGACAGCGGCCGGCCTCGTCCGGCCAGACGAAGCGTTGAGCGCTGAGCGATTTCGCCTTCTCCAGCACCAGCCGGCGAAGTTCTCCGCCCTCGCCGAGATGCGGGCCCGGACTACGGTTGGGGAGGTGAAACGCAAAACCGTTCGGCGAGACGGCGATGGCATAGGCGCCTGGCGCGAGCTCATCGGCCAGCAGCTGTGGTGTCCTGAGTTGATCGCATATGTTCAGCAGAATCGGGCGGAAGCGCTCGGTCATCTCGCGGTGCTCGTCCTTGGCGTGGGCCTCCTTGGACCAGCTCATGTGGATGGCCCCGATGTACCGGCCATCGGCGACGCGCAGGCACATCGTGGAGCCTTCCCTGAAGCCATCCGGCATCAGGTATTCCTGGGCGGTGAGGGTATCCGGCAAAGAGAGATTCCAGTCGCGCTTGTAATCTCGCCAACGCAGCGAGTGCGTATCCCTTTCGCGCGCTATGGCGTAAGCGGGGCAGGTGCCAGGGAAGCCGTCGAGCACGTAGGACATCGTTTTGTCCGTGTATCCGTCGACCGCCAGAAAACGGTGGTTTCGGGATATCGGATCCATCGCGACTAGCGCGATCGCCTCGCTCCTCACGAACTCGCGTAACAGACGGGTGACCTGGGTCGCTTGGTCGATGATCTGATCATTCAGGGCTGCCGCCGGTGCATCGAGCTGCACCGTAGCCGACATCGCGTGGTCGATCGCTGCCGATTTCACTGTGAGCCTCCAGCTCGTGAAAGATCTTGCCAACGGTTCTTGATCGAATCTTCTTCTTGGCCGCCAATGATCCGTTAGACCCGCGGCACCGCGTAGTGTTTCGCGTCCTCAGCAGAGCAAGGTCCGCGCCAACCAATGCGAGCTGCCACATGACGATGTGGCCATTCGCTCTGCTATCCCGATCGTCCCGGATCGAACTGAGACGCCGAGCTGGAAGCTGCAATCGCATGTTAGAGGCGGTCACTCCTTTAGTCAAAACAGTGTCACACTGCACCTCATTCAAGGCCAGCAATTCTGACGCAAGATGACTTTCCGCGCTGCCGACTGATGAAAATCTGGGCGTGGCTTGCTGCGCAAGTCGTCACCCTGAGCTCGGTTCGCACCCGCAGCGTAGTTCTGGCTCGCACCAGGCTCTCCAGGCGAGCCTTCAAAATCGGTCGGCTGACGTATTGCTGAAAATCGGCAGAAGACCGAGGCTCTGACAAATGCGGTTCGGCCGAAACCACCATTGTCAGTCCGTGGGGATACGGATCGAGGCCGCACCACCCGGCGGTGTTTGACGCATCGTCTCGCTCTAACAGAGGTCCGGCCCGGTCTCGGTCGCGATGCCGAGAAGCCGCGCGCCATTGCTGGAAAGGTTGCTCGGATGGTTCTCAAACTCACCAGGCGTTCAGTGACCACCGGCCTCGGCGCCGCCATGGCCGCACCATTTGTCGGACGGTCGGCGCTTGCCGCCCAGCCGATCGTTCTCGGCGTTCCCTACTGTCAGACGGCTGCAGCGGGTGTCGCGGATCACCAGGACTTCCTGAACGGGACGACGCTCGCGATGGAAGAGATCAATGCCGCAGGCGGCATTCTCGGCAGGCCGCTGAAGCTGTTCACAACGGACATGAATGTTCTCTCCCCGGAATCGTCCAAGCAGGCGCTGGCCGCCTGCGTTGATGCAAAGGTCGACGCAATTTCCTTTGCTTTCACGCTCGTCCCCTTGCCGGCGATGGACGCGACGGCGAAGTACAAATGTCCCTACATCAACGGCAATGCGCAACGCGCCGGCACCGCTGCCGTCAAGGAGCAGCCGGACAAATACAGCCACATCTTCCAGTTTTGTCCGTCTGAGGTGAACTACGGATGGAGCTATGCGGTCTGGCTGGAAGACCAGGAGCAGGGAGGCGTCTGGAAGCCGAAGAACCGCAAGGTTCACATCATTCAGGAGCAGATCGGTTACTGCCAGACGATATCGCGCGCGGCCCAGGAAGCGATCAAGCGGCGCGGCAAATTCGAGGTCGCCCGCATTACGGATATCCAGTATCCCGTGCAGGACTGGGCACCGGTCATTCGCGAGATGAAGGAGGTCGATGCCGCCGCGATCATGGTGGACCATTGGGTGGCTGCTGAATACGCCGCTTTCTGCAAGCAGTTTGTGGCAAGCCCGGTGCGCGACTCGCTCGTCTATCTCCAATACGGCCCCTCCCAGCCGGAGTTCCTCGAGCTTGCCGGTTCGGCGGCGAACGGCTTCGTCTGGGGCACCACCATGGGCATCTATGGTGACCAGAGGGGGCTCGCCTACAGGCAGAAGTACAAGAAGCGCTTCCCCGGCATTGCCGGGCTTGCCTATACCGGCATTGCTTACGATCAGACCTACTACCTCAAGAAGGCCTGGGAAGCAGTCGGCGATCCCCGGAAGTTCAGGGAGGTCTGCGACTGGATCCGGACCAACCCGCAGCGCGGCGTCTGCGGCTACGTCGATATGGGCAACCCATATCAGGAAGCGCTCCATTTCCCGGACAATGGAGGCGACGAATTGCAGGCGCGCAAGCTCGAGGCCGGCGTCGCGCAGCTCTACGTCCAGATCCAGGGCAGCGAGCACAAGATCGTATATCCCGGTCCGGTCTCGGAAACGAAGCTGATCTCTGCGCCGTGGTGGAGCTGATGCTCAGGCAAATCTCCCGAAACGAGGCAGCTGAGCGGGGCGGAAAGGCCGCCCTGTTCTCCTGCACCGGCATCTCGCTCGATCTCGGCGGTCGCGAGATCCTCCGCGACATCAACCTGCATGTCGAGGCCGGGGAAGTGCTGGGCATCATCGGACCGAACGGCGCGGGCAAGACCAGCCTGTTTGAGATCCTGTCTGGCCGCATGCCGCCAAAGAGCGGCTCAGTGTGGTTCAAGGGCGAGAATGTTACGGGCTTGCCGTTGTATTCCCGCTCGCGTTTGGGGATCGGCCGCACGTTCCAGACGCCGGTGGTCCCTGACGAGCTGACCGTCGGCGAGACGTTCAAAGCGGCGCGTCAGGCTCACCGTCCGTTTCTCACGAGGTTCGACGCCGAATATGGCGCCGACCTCGTCGGTCTGAAGATCAGTGACGACACGCCGGCGACGCAGCTCGAGACCTTCAACCGGCGCAAATTGTTGCTGGCCTGCCTGCTGATGCGCCGGCCCTCGTTGCTGCTGCTGGATGAGCCGGCGGCCGGCCTGATCAATTCGGAGGTCGACGAGATCGATACTCTGCTGCGGATCCTCGCAAAGGAGATGAACATTGCGATCCTCATCGTCGAGCACCGCATCGAGCTCCTCGGGACGATCGCCGACCGCATTCTGGTGATGGATGCCGGGGAGGTCATTTCCGAGGGCCTGATGGACGACGTCATGGCGGATCCGAAGGTTCACGCGGCCTACTTCGAGGATTTCAGCGAAGAGGCGGATGCATGAATATCTCCGTGAGCAACCATTTGCCGGGAGCTCCGGCGCGTCAGCCGCAGCGCGAAGTCCTCAACGTCAAGGGATTGTCCGCAGGCTATGGGCCGGTTCGCGTCATCCACGATCTTGACCTCGTCGTCCATTGTGGGGAGCGGATCGGCATCGTCGGCCTGAACGGCCACGGCAAGTCGACCCTGTTCTATGCAATCGCCGGACTTACCGGCTGGCAGCGCGGCTCGATCAAGCTGAACGGCAGGGAGGTCGGTCGCACGCGAAGCCAGGGGCCGGGGCGCTACACCCACGAGATCGTGCGCGCAGGATTGGCGCTGATTCCTCAAGGCGACGAGATCTTTCATGGCCTGACCGTCGAGGAG
This sequence comes from Bradyrhizobium sp. Gha, assembly GCF_900113735.1. Classification (GTDB taxonomy): domain Bacteria; phylum Pseudomonadota; class Alphaproteobacteria; order Rhizobiales; family Xanthobacteraceae; genus Bradyrhizobium. Next base: position 236,395 of record NZ_FOQM01000001.1, on the reverse strand, counting down.
CATCTCGATTCCGGGGCCTACACCGCGGCAGCCTGGCGCGATCGCGCCGCGCGCAAGCTCCGCATCCTGGAGATATTTCCACCGTTGCGGAAGCTGATGGGGGTACCCGTGGGGCGCCTGTCGGGCGGGGAACGGCGCATGGTGTCGATCGGCCGCGGCCTGATGACGGATGCGTCGCTGTTCCTCGTCGACGAGCCCTCGCTCGGGTTGGCGCCCAAGATCGGCAAGAGCGTGATCAACGCACTGATGGCCGTCAAGCTCGGGAATGCCGCGATGATCATCGCGGAGCAGAACGTTGCGCTGCTGGAAGGCCGGGTCGACCGCGTCATCGGCATGCATGTTGGAAAGCTCAAGGGTGAGGCCTCGGCGGCCCTCGCGTTGAACGTTTATCGAAAGGCGTAAAACGTGGATATCTGGTTCATCGTCAGCAACACCATCGTCCTTGCGTGCATTTACGGCACGCTTGCGATTGGAATTTCGATCACCTGGTCGAGCCTTGGCCTGCTCAACCTCGCCTACGGCTTCATATTCGCATTCTCGGGCTATGGCGCCTGGCTGTTTGCGCAGCATGTCTCGGCATCGGGGCCCGGGGTGCTGGCCGCCGGTATCCTCGCAGGCGCGCTCGGAGGAGTGATCATCTGTGCGGTCGGGTTCATACCAATCCACGACAAGCCAAACTTCACCATTCGAGGTCTGATTGCGACGCTCGCGATCAATCTGATCGGCACGCAATGTCTGCTCTGGTGGTTCGGCCCGCGATCGAAGAGTCTGCCGGAGATATTCGGCAACTGGTCGGTATCCTTGCCGGGTGTGGTCTTCACGGCCGACAAGATCGGGAACGTGGTGACATCCGTCCTGATATTGGCGGTCGTTCTAAGGTGGATGCAGTCGAGCCGCCGTGGCCTCGAAATCCGCGCCATGATGATGAATCCGCATGCGGCATCCATCGTCGGCATCGGCGTTCGGCGAACCTCATTCTATGTCATGGGCATCACGGGCGGGCTGGCGGGTCTCGCGGCCGTTCTTCTCTCCCAGACCTACTATATCTCGCCGTTCGGCGGACTGATGCCGATGATCAAGGGCGTCAGCATTGCGCTCTGTGGCGGGCTCGGCAGCGTGCGCGGCGCCGTCATCGCCGCCATCGTGCTCGGCCTCAACGAGGCGCTGACCAGCATATCGATCGGCGGCCGGTACGTTCTCATCACCCAGTTCGTCGTGATCATCGTCATTCTCTTGGTCCGCCCGCGCGGCATTGCCGGGCTGCTCGACAAGGCGAGGGAGGCCTGAGCAATGTCAATTGATAGCGGCATCACGTGGCGCAATCCGCTCTTCGTGTGGGGCGGCAAGCGCGACGTCGAAGAGCTCCCGACCATTCCGTTCCGCAGCCACCAGGAGGTCTGGGAAGGAACTCGTCGATCGGCAACGAAGCTGAATGTCGTCGGCCGTCTGCGCTACTACTACAAATGGCCAGGCCACGGCGGAACGATGTGGAATCGCCTCCGCTACTGGCCGACCCGCCGCCGCGTGCTTCGCCTGCGCGGGGAGTACAACCCAAAGACCTTGCGCGCGGAGAAGACGATCGTCGACAAGCGGCCCATCTGGTGGATCTTGGGGCTTCTTGCGCTGGCGATTGCTCCCCTGTTCACGCCAGGTGATCTGCAGAACACGCTGCTGACGGCGGGAGCCACGTTCGGCATCTATGCAGCTATCAGTCTGTGCTGGATGCTCATCATGGGAACTGCGGGCGTATTTTCACTCGCCACCTATGCGGTCGTCGGGACGGCAGCGTTCGTTACGGCATTGCTTGCCGTCAAGTTCGCATTGCCCTGGTGGTTGTTGCCGCCGATCGGGGCTCTGGTGGGGCTGGTTTTCGGTGGGATCATCGCGCTGCCGGCAACGCGGCTCGACGGATTCTACTATGCGCTTCTCACCCTTGGTCTCAACGAGCTTTGCCGGGTCTACTTCGTGACGTCGAAGGAGTTCGGGTCCGCGAATGGCGGCCTGTACGGTGCCGCGACCTACATACCGGAAGACTGGTCGCAGCTGGGTCAGCTGCTGCTGGCGTACTACGCCTGCTTCGGCCTGATGCTGCTGGCTTTGCTGCTCTACCGGTTCGTCAACGGCCGCCGGCTTGGACGAATCCTGCGCATGGCGCCCGAAAAGCGCGAGGCCTTCGCCGAGGCAACGGGGGTCAACTTTCGCCAGGCGCGCGTCTGGGTGTTCCTCATCTCGTCAGCGGCGCTGGGCTTCATCGGGGGATTCTATACCTCGAATTTCGGCGGGGTGGCGTTCTCGATCTTCAACTTCGATACCGTGCTGCTCGGCCTCGCCATGCTGGTCATCGGCGGCGTCGGACGCGCGGAAGGCGCGGTGGTCGGAACGCTCATCGTTGTGTTCTTCGACCAGGTGCTCAATACGTGGGGACCGGCTCGCTTCATGATCATCGGGCTCATCATGCTCCTGGTCGTGCTCTACCTGCGTAACGGGCTGTTCGGCATCAAGGCGCAGTTCCGTGCCTGGCGCGACAAGAAGAAGAGCGAGCGGCGATCGACGCGAGCGGAGAAGGGCGGCGAGATCCTGCCCGAGGAAGCGACCGAGACCGAGGACAAGAGCGTCATCTACCAGCGGCGCCACGACAAGATGACCCGCGACCACCTCAAGACTCTGGTGTCACCGGAGATCATCGAGGAGCATCGCCACTCCCTCAACGGGCAGCACAGTGAGGCGCTCGAACGGCTCCTGATCTACTTCCGCACCCGTCCTCAGGTGGAGAAGTACGCCATCATGGCCGTGGAACGCTTCGAAGGCTATCGCATCGTCGCTCTGTCAGGACATCGTGGCGTAGCGCCGCGTGTGGTGGAGGACCGAATCTACGCGACGCCGGACGAGGCCTGCCACGGCGTCTTTATGCGGCGCGTTCAGGATCTACTGGAGTCCTGATCACGGACGAAGCGTTCCGACCTGCGCGCGGACGCTGGGCTTCTAAAGAGGGAGTTGGCGGTGACACCGGTCAGACTTTTTGGCTACACGGACAGGATCTCGGTCAAGCCGGGCGAGACGATTCAGTTTCATGTCAGCGCCGAGGGGACGGATACCGCCGAGGCGCAACTGGTGCGCCTGATCCATGGCGATCAGAACCCGTCAGGACCAGGCTTCGTCGAGGAAGAGGTGGCGTGTACCGCGAACGGCAGGTGGCGGGTCGAGCGGCAATTCACCCAGGTGGGATCGTTCCTCGAGGTCGATGATCCCGAGGCCCGGCTGGCGTTCACAAATAGCTTCACTCTGTTCGCCTTCGTTCACCCGACATGGCCGGCATCCGGAAAACGGCAGACGATAATCGGCCGATGGGACGGCGATCGTAAGCAGGGCTACGGCATCGGCATCGACGAGAAAGGCTATCTGCAGTTCTGGAGCGGACGGGGCGAAGAGATCGAGCGGCTGACCGCCACCGTGCCGCTGCAGGTGCAGATGTGGTATTTCGTGGCCGTGACCTTCGATGCCGAGACCAGGCGCACGACCTTGCACCAGGTCGGCGTCGGCAACAGGTACAACGGCCTGCTGGGCAAGGTCGCGCTGGTGGATTACGAATCCCGCTCGTCTGCGACTTTCCGGAGCATGCCCGGCAACCTGGCCTCAACTCCGTTTCTGATGGCAGGTTCGCGTAGCCGCGACGCGCAACAGCGGGCGTGCGTGTCGGAGCTCTATTGGGGCAAGATCGACCGGTGCGGTGCATTTGGCCAGGCTCTACAGTCGGCCGAGCTCGACACGATCAGGAGCGAGCTTGTGCCCACGATGGACAGCCTGGTCGCGTACTGGGATACGAGTGCGGGATACACCGATCGCGGCATCGGTGATGTCGTGGTCGACGTCGGTCGGTACAAGCTGAATGCCCGAGGATACAATCGGCCCGTTCGCGGCCAGACCGGCTGGAACTGGGACGGCTTCACCGATTGCTTCCGCCTGGCTCCGCAAGAGTTCGGGGGCATCGAGTTTCATGCCGACGCGCTGACGGATTGCAATTGGAAGGCAACCGAGACCGTCGTCCTGCCGCACGGCCTCAAAAGCGGCTGCTATGCCATGAGGCTGCGATCTGGCTGGGGAAAGAGCGTGAGCGAGGAGCATGTCGTCTTCTTCGTGCGGCCACGAAGGCCGCGGGCGCGTATCGCGTTCCTGTTTCCGACGCTCACCTACCTTGCCTTTGCGAACGAGCGCCTGAGCTTCGATCACCCGGAGCGCGAAGCTTTGACGGGACAGTCGGCTGTGCTGTCCGATATCGACATCGAGATGTATATGCGAAACGATTTCGGGCTGTCGACATACGACATGCACGCCGATGGCAATGGCGTGTGCTACAGCTCTTATCACCGTCCGGTGATGAACATGCGGCCGAGGTACAGGATGCCGAGCCTCGATGTGGCTTCGGGATTGGCTGCGGACTTATCGATCATCGCATGGCTGGACCACAGCGGCTTCGAGTACGAGGTCCTGACCGACGAAGACCTCCATCGCGACGGGTCGGAGGCGTTGTCGCCGTACGCTTGCGTTATCAGCGGCTCGCGCCCGGAATACTACACCGAGCAAATGTTGGATGCGACCGAGGATTACATCGCCGGCGGCGGCCGTTACATCTATGCAGGCGGCAACGGGTTCAATGCCACGGCGGGCATTCGCGATGGCGAACCATGGATCATGGAATGTCGACGCCGCGATGATGGGTACAAGCCGTGGGTGTCCCGCTACGGCGAGCACTACATGGCAACGGACGGGATGCGAGGTGGTCCCTGGAAGGTACTCGGACGGGCGACCCAGAAGCTGGTCGGCATCGGCCTGAGCAGCTCGGGCGGTGGACGGAGCGAACTCTACCGGAGGATGCCGGACAGCTATCACCGCACGGTGTCCTGGATCACCAAAGGTGTCGATGGCGAGATCATCGGTGACGCCGGTCTTGCCAATGACGGCGCCGCGGGGCTGGCGCTCGATTATTATGACCGCGCTCTGGGGACGCCGCCGCACACCAAGATCATCGCCTCGTCAGGGGGCCACACGGACAGCTATGTCGTGAACCAGCAGCTCGTCCTCTATTCCTACCTTGGGCTCTATGGGTCGTATGACTGGCGGGTTCATGCCGACATGACCTACTTCACGGCCCCCCACGGCGGCGCCGTGTTTGCATGTGGCTCGGTCGCATTCGCGCAATCGCTGCCGATCAACAATTTCAGGAACAACGCATCCCGGGTGCTGGGGAACGTGGTGGAGGCATTCGCGGGGGCCGGCAGATTGCCCGGGTTTGCCTGGGTCAACGAGGAAAAGCAGTGGGCTTGATGCATCCGTCAGGGGGAGCCGCGTCGGCACGTTCCGCGGCCGTGGTTCACGTCAAACATTTGCAGGTGGAGAGCTGAGAATGCTGCCTCTCGAGTACGACAGGTCCGAGGACCGCGACATCATCGTCCGGGATCGATTCGACGGCTTCCGCCGCGAGTATCTGCGGACGCTGGTGAACCCCGAGGTCATCGAGGAGCACCGGCAATCGGCGCTGGGACAGCACAGCGAGAAGCTCGAGCGACTGTTGATCTATTTTCGTCAACGCCCGCTCGAGCAAAGATATGCGGTCAGAGCAATCGAGCCGTTCCGGCGCTATCAGGTCGTCAGGCTCTCAGGACGTCGGGGAGTCCCACCGCGTTTGGTCGATGGTGCCATTTACACATCGGCGAACGATGCTCGTCACGGCCTGTTCCTGCGTTGCATCCGCGACCTTCTCGAAACCTAGCGCAACACGTCTGCCGGGCAGGGCACCTTGTCCGGCTTCTCGATGGGAAACTCCGCACCATGGCGCAGATCAAGATATTCGGTTACGCAGACAAGATCTCGGTGAAGCCGGGCGATACCATACAATTTCATGTCAGTGCCGATGGTACGTCGACCGCTGAAGCGCATCTCGTGCGCCTGATCCATGGCGACGAACATCCGCATGGTCCGGGATTCATCGAGGAAGAAATCGACTGCGTCGCCAACGGCACCTGGCAGGTCGAGAAGCAGTTCACGCAGGTCGGTTCCTTCCTCGAGGTGACCGACCCCGATCGCAAGCTCGCGCTCGACGGCAGCATCACGCTCTGTGCATTCATCTGGCCGACATGGCCCGATGTCGGGCATCGGCAATGCCTGTTGGGCCGCTGGGACAACGACAGGAATCACGGCTACGGTCTGGGAATCAATCCAAGCGGCAGGCTGGAGTTTTGGGTCGGGTGCGGAAACGAGGTCGACTACCTCCAGGCTGAGCTGCCGCTGCAGAAGCAGGCTTGGTATTTCGTCGCGGCCACTTTCGATGCGCGAAGCGGCCGCGCCACGCTGCACCAGGAAGGCGTCGTGAACCGCTACAACAGCCTGCTCGGCAAGGTCGCGCCGGTCGAATACCGCTCCCATGTGTCGGAGATGTTTCGATTCAGGCAGAACAACCTGCCCGATACGCCGTTCCTTGTGGCGGGCTCGCGCGACTGGCACGCGCTGCGTGGTCACTTCGTGTCGCAGCTCTATTGCGGGAAGGTCGATCGTTGCGGTGTGTTCGATCGCGCTTTGGCTCGCGCCGAACTCGATGCGATCCGCGCCGGCGGGAAGCCGCCGTCGGACGGCATGGTCGCATATTGGGATACGACGAAGGGGTATACAGATCGTGGAATCGGCGATCTTGTAGTCGACATTGGACCAAACCGACTCGATGCGAGGGGCTACAACAGGCCGGTGCGTGCACAGACCGGCTACAACTGGAACGGCCGCAACGACTGCTTCCGGCTCGCCCCAGATCAATACGGCGGCATCGAGTTCCATGCCGACGCGATGATCGACAGCAATTGGAAAGCCACAAAGACGCTCGAGCTGCCCGAAACGTTGCGCAGCGGAGCCTACGCGATGAGAGTACGCGGCGGCGACGGCGCGGGCCTGGCCGAAGAGTACATCGTGTTTTTCGTTCGGCCCCGCATGCCTACAGCGCGAATTGCTCTGCTGTTTTCCACCGCGACCTATCTGGCCTATGCCAACGAGCGCTTCGCAACAGACGGGCAGATCGTGCAGCCAATGGCGGGCCAGCCGCCGACGATCTCCGAGGTCGATATCGAAATCTACGAAAATCCGGAATTCGGTGCGGGGTGCTACGACACGCATGCGGATGGCGCCGGCGTCTGCTACACGAGCTACCGTCGTCCGATGGTGAACATGCGCCCCAAATACCGGATCGCCGCCTTCGACTTGCCGTGGAATTTTCCGGCAGATCTCTCGATCCTGGCATGGCTCGAGCACAAGGGGTACGACTACGACGTACTGACTGACGAAGATGTACATCTGGAGGGTGTCGCCGCGATGGCGCCCTATGCGTGCATCTTGAATTCCACGCATCCGGAATATCATTCCGAGCGCATGCTCGACGCCCACGAGGATTACATCGCCGGCGGTGGGCGCTTCATCTGCATGGGCGCGAACAGCTTCTGCTGCAACGTGGCGTTTCGCGAGGACGAACCGTGGATCATGGAGTGCCGCAAGACAGGTGGACACTGGATTGCCTGGGCGGCGCGGTCGGGCGAGTACTACCTCGCCACGACGGGACAGATGGGCGGTATCTGGACCGGCTTCCAGCGCTGGGGGCAGAAACTGGTCGGTAATACGTTTGCGGGCGAGGGCTTCGCCCATAGCCAGCCCTACCGGCGGATGCCTGACAGCTATGATCCCGCGCTGGCCTGGATAACCGAGGGGATCGAAGGCGAGACCATCGGTGATTTCGGCCTAGGCAACGGCGGCGCGGCGGGCATCGAGATCGACTGCTACAAGCTGGGGTTCGGCACGCCGCCCAACACCAAGATCATCGCATCCTCGGGGGGGCACCCCGACAACTACATCGCCCACGACGAGGAGGGAGCCCACGCCCACCAGGGATTCAGCGGGACGCACAACTACATCCTGCGGGCCGATATGGTGTACTTCGAGGCACCCAACAACGGTGCCGTATTTGCAACCGGATCCATCGCATTCGGGAGTGCTCTGCCTATCCACGGATTCGAGAACAATGTCTCGCGGCTCCTGAGCAACGTGGTGGACGCGTTCGTCAGACCGGGTCCGCTGCCCGGTTCGTCGAACAGACCCAGGGAGAATACAGGAAGACTTGAACCGGTTGGTCCCTAAGCAACATCCAGCTCACGTGACGAGGTGTCGAGCCCGTAGTCCAGAGATGTCAAGCTCGCGCGCAATTGGGTCGATTGTGATTTCGAGGAAGGTCCGGAATGATTGACTTGCACTACGCGCCGACCCCAAACGGCTGGAAGATATCGATCCTGCTCGAGGAACTGGGGCTGCCGTATACCGTCGTTCCGATCGATATTCGCGCGGGTGAGCAGTTCAAGCCCGAGTTTCTGGCCATTAGCCGAACAACCGTATTCCGGCGATCGTTGATCGCGCGCCGGCCGACTGTGGCGAGCCTCTCCCTGTGTTCGAGACCGGTGCTATTCTGATCTACCTGGCCGAGAAGACGGGACGCTTTCTGCCAGTGGATGTGCGCGGCCGTACCCGGGTTGTCCAATGGGTGATGTGGCAGATGGGCGGTCTTGGACCAATGCTTGGTCAGCACGGTCATTTCCGTCTCTATGCGCCGGAGAAGATCCCGTATGCGATCGACCGTTATCAGCGTGAGGCAACGCGACTTTATGGTGTGCTTGATAATCAATTGGGCAAGACCGGGCGCTTTGTTGCTGGCGACGAATACACGATAGCCGACATGGCCTGCTTCCCCTGGACGATGACCCATAAGGCGCAAGGCTTCACACTCGACGACTATCCGAACGTAAAGCGCTGGTATGCGGAAGTTCGCGAGCGGCCACAAGTGCAGGCCGGCCTTGCGGTCGGCAAATTCGTGAAAGAGCCGTTTTCCGACGAAGCAAGGCGAATCATGTTCGGCGCATCCAGGTTCGTCACGGAGTGAACGCCATGGAGCCCTCTGGCGAGTGAAAATCGGAATGCCGGCTCGCAGAATGGCGCACCCGAGAGGTGGTGAGTGTAACGATCGATGATCGAGTTTTTCTTCGACTGCTCAAGTCCGTGGACCTATCTCGCCTTCCACAACATTCAAAAATTGGCGAAGGAGTTTGGCGAGTCGCTTTCGTGGCGGCCCGTGCTGGCTGGCGGCATTTTCAATACGGTCAATCCGGGCGTTTATGCCTCGCGCGAAAATCCGATCGCGCCGAAAGCGCAGTACATGCTGAAAGATCTCGCCGATTGGGCTCGCTCGGCCGGTCTTGTGATCAAGATGCCACCGACGGTCTTTCCAGTGAACAGCGTAAGAGCAATGCGCGGGTGCGTCTGGCTCGGCAGCGACGGGATGGTCGCGTTCGCAACTGCCGTGTTCGAAGCCTATTGGGGTGAGGACAAGGACATCTCACAGGATTCCGTGCTGACGGACATCTGCAAGAAGGTGAGCATCGATCCTGCGGAATTTTTCCGAAGCATCAACGAAGAGGCGGTCAAAAATCAGCTCAGGCTCAACACGGAGGAGGTAATCGCACGCGGCGGCTTCGGATCGCCCACAGTGTTCATCGACAGAACCGATATGTATTTTGGCAATGATCGTCTGCCTTTGATCCGCGAAGTGTTGGAGCGTCGGAAGACACGGTGTCATCCGGCCTGCAGTATTGCCCCCGGGACCTTCGAGGTCCTTCATTCCCGTGATGAGTAGCGCTGCAAGCGATACCGCGAGTGTGTTGGCCGGAGGCGCCGAGGTTGAAAGAGGTTGAGCGTCAAACGACCCAAAAACAGCTGCCAAAAACAGCTGCAATGACTTCCCGAAGCAACGGCGAGAGACCCGGCCGTCACGAAAACCCCTGTCGCCCCCAAGTTCCAGCTCAGCTCCGCGGGAGCCATGATCGCGTGAAAAACTTGCATAAAAGGTAGAAAAACGATTGCGCAAACGTTTTCGCGTGCCATAGTCCTGCAAAACTTGGATTGCCCAACAATATCCAGGCACGGGGGGGGACGTGGCGACCATCGCGGATGTCGCGCGCAAGGCGGGTGTTTCGGTCTCCACCGTCTCGCATGTCGTGAACGGCACGCGGCGCGTTGCGCCGGATACTGCGCGCGCCGTGGAAATGGCGATCGCCTCCTTGAGCTACCGTCCCAACATGATGGCGCGGAGCCTGAAGGCCGCTTCCACCCGCTCAGTCGGCATCGCCATCTCCTCGATTTCCAATCCCTATTTCAGCGACATCATCTGTTCGATCGAGGCCGAATGCGCGCGCCTCGGCATGATGATGTTTCTGTCCGACACCGAGGATGACCCCGACCGTGAGCTCGACGTCGTGATGGCGCTGCATCAGCGGCGCGTCGACGGCATTATTCTCGCGCCCAGCCCCGATCCCGGGCGTCGCGCGCTCGCCTATCTGCGCGACGTCGGCTTGCCCTGTGTGCTGGTGGATCGCATGCCCGATCCCGCCTTCGATCAAGTCGGCATCAACAACCGCGAGGCGATGCGCAATCTCGTCGAACGCGTCGCCGCGCTCGGTCATCGCCGTATCGGCTATGTCGGCGGCAATCCCGGATTCGCGACCACGCTCGAGCGCATCGCCGGCTATCGCGAGGGCCTCGCCGACGTGATCGACGAACGCCTTCTCGTCACCGGCAGTGCGACAACGGACAGCGCGATGCAGGCCGCGGAGCGACTGCTCGACCTCGACGAGCCCCCGACCGCATTGGTCGGCGGCAACAATCTCGCGACGATCGGCATCATGAAGGCGATCCACAGGCGCGGATTGCGGGTGCCGAAAGATATCTCGATCGTTGGCTTCGACGATTTCGAATGGGCCGATTGCTTCGAGCCGCGCCTGACCCTGGTCGCGCAGCCCTGCGCCGAGATCGGCCGGCGCGCCGCCTTCCTGCTCATGGAGCGGATTGCCGCGCCCCAGGGGGCGCGGCGGTCCATTCAACTCGACGCTGTTATCATCGAGCGCGAATCCTGCGGGAGGCCGAAATGAACACGGGCTCTCGCGCCCCGCTGCTCGCCATGCGTGGCATCATCAAGAGCTTTGGCGGCGCGCAGGCCTTGCGCGGCGTCGATTTCGATCTCGCGAGAGGGGAAATCCACGCGCTGCTTGGCGAGAACGGCGCCGGCAAGTCGACCCTGATGAATGTTCTCTCCGGCGTGATCGCGCCGGACCACGGCGAGATCCGCGTCGACGGGACCTCCGTCCGCTTCACCGATCCACGCTCCGCGCAGGCCGCGGGCGTCGCGACGATCTTTCAGGAACTCGATCTCGTCCCAAGCCTCGATGTGACCGCCAATCTCTTCCTCGGCCGGGAGTTGACGCGGGCCGGCGTGCTCGATGGCCGCGCGATGCGCCGCGCGGCGCGGGCCAGGCTCGACGAGATCGGCTTCGATGTGGATGTCGATCAGCCGGTCGGTGAGTTGTCGGTCGGCAGGCGGCAGATCGTCGCGATCGCCAAGGCCCTGACCTACGCGTCGCGAATTCTCGTGATGGACGAGCCGACGGCCGCGTTGACCGCCGCGGAGGTGCAGCGGCTGTTTCATGTGATGCGCGACATCGCAAGGCGCGGTGTCGGCATCGTCTACATCTCGCATCGGCTCGAAGAGGTCCCGCGCGTCGCCGACCGCGTGACGGTCTTGCGCGATGGCAGGATCGCGGGGACCGCGCCGCCGACCGCGCCGCAATCCGATCTGGTGGCGTTATTGGTCGGACGGCCCCTCGCGGAGCTCTATCCGCGCCGCAGCGGCACATTCGGCGGCCGCGTTCTGCATCTTGAGCACGCCGCCTATCGCCCGCGCCGGCCCAGGGCTGGTTGGCGTGCGCCCCGCAAGGTCTCGCTCGAGGTGCGCGCCGGCGAGGTCGTCGGCCTCGCCAGCATCATGGGAGCGGGAAGGACCGAGCTGCTCTCTGCGCTCTATGGCGCGGGCGGCCCCGGCGCCTGGTCGGGTCGCGTCGAGGTCGAGGAGCGGCCGGCCAGACTGACCTCGATTTCGGATGCTCGCCGCGCCGGAGTTGCCTTCGTCAGCGACGATCGCCGCGGCGCCGGCTTGATGCTGCGCGACAGCGTCGAACGAAATCTCGTCGCCTCGGTGCTGCGGCGCGTGTCGCCGTTCTTTCTGATGTCGCAGGCGCGACAGGCGAGGCTCGCCGGCCAGGCGATCAAGGCATTCGACGTACGTCCGCCGCGGCCGGAGCTCGCGGTCGGCGCCCTCTCCGGAGGCAACCAGCAAAAGGTCGCACTTGCCAAGGAGGTGCTCGGGGAGCCGCGCCTGCTTCTGCTCGACGAGCCGACGCGCGGCGTGGATGTCGGGGCGAAGGGCGAAATCTACGCGCGGATTCGCGAACTCGCCGCGGAAGGCGTCGGCATTCTCGTCGCCTCCAGCGAAATGCCCGAACTGATCGGCCTGTGCGACCGCATCGTCGTGCTGAGGGGCGGGCGCACTGTTGCCGAGTTTCCCGCCGGCGCCGCGGAGGACGACATCCTCGCGGTAGCCGAATCCAATGAGGACGACAGCGATGAATGACGCCGCTACACTCGTGAAGTCCGCGCCAGCGCAGTCGACACCGGCACGCCGTCTCGATTTCTTCGCCATCGCGGTGCGCTTTCAGAGCGTCATCGGCCTGATCCTCGTTGCGATCGGCGGCGTCATCTTCTCGCCGCGACGGCACGGCTCGGTGCTGTTTCTGGCCCCGGACAACATCGCGAACATCGTCCGGGCGATTTCCGAGACGGGCATCATTGCGGTCGGCATGACCTTCGTCATCATCACCGCGGGGATCGATCTGTCGGTCGGCGCGCTGCTCAGCCTGTGCAGTGTGCTCACCGCCACGATCATGACGACCTGGGGCTGGGGTCTTGTTCCGACGGTGCTGTTCGTCATGATCTGCGGCGCCCTGTTCGGTTGCATGCAAGGTGCGATCTCGACCCGATTCCGCCTCGAGGCTTTCATCGTGACACTGGCGGGCCTCCAGGTCGCACGCGGCCTGGCGCTGGTGATCTCGAACAATCAGTACATCAACATTTCCTACGGCAATGGTCCGGGTCTTGCGCCGCCGATTTTCTCGGTGCTGGGCGATCGCCTGTTCGACAACACGGTTCCGGTCGCGACGCTGGTGTTTCTCGTCGTCGCCATCGTGGCCACCTTCGTGCTGAACTTCACGCGCTTTGGCCGCTATGTCTTCGCCGTTGGCGGCAACGAACGGGCGGCTCGGCTCTCCGGCGTGCCGGTCACACTGGTCAAGATTTCGGTCTACGCGATCACGGGTCTCGTGTCGGCCATCGCCGGCATCGTTCACGCCGGCCAGTTCAATTTCGGCAGCGCCAATGACGGCACGGGCTATGAATTGACCGCGATCGCGGCGGTGGTGATCGGCGGGACCAGCCTGTTCGGCGGCGCAGGCTCGATGATCGGAACGATCGCAGGCGCGATCATGCTCGGTGCATTGGCCAACATCCTTCAGCTCAACAACATCAATGCGGCGCTGCAGCTGCTCGCGACCGGCGCGATCATCGTCGTGGCCGCGGTTCTTCAATCTCTCGTTCGTCGCCGCGAGGGATTGGGTCGTTGACCCCAATGGCGACGTAAGGATCTGGTGGTGACCAGCGGCCGCCGGCAAGTGACCGCTCGTGAGTGCGGATATTCGAAGCAAAAGGGGAGTGAAATCATGCGACGCGTATCTACGAAGACAAGGTTCTGGTCGAATCTGGTGCTGGGCGCCGGCACGGCGACGCTCGTCGCCGGTGCAGCGCAGGCCGCACCGCTCGCAAAGGAGTGCAGCAAGACCGGGGAGTTCGTCATCGGCTTCTCGCAGGCGAACAATGCTGAGCCCTACCGCCAGCACGTCAACGACCAGCTGACCGCTGCGGCGAAGAAAGTGCCGCAATTCAAGCTGCAGATCGCCGACGGCGCCGGCAACGTGAACACGCAGACCTCACAGATGGACAATTTCATCACCCAGAAGGTCGATCTGATCCTGATCTCTCCGTTCGAGGCCGCACCTCTGACGCCGGTCGTCGCGCGGGCCATGAAGGCTGGCATTCCCGTCATCGAGCTCGACCGCAAGACAGTCGGCGAGCCCGGTAAGGAATATACGGCCTTCATCGGTGGGGATAATTTCAAGATCGCCGAGGAGGCGGGAAAATACGTCGCGGACAAGCTCCTGCCGCAAGGCGGCGAAGTGGCGATCCTCCAGGGCCTGCCAAGCTCGACGCCCGCCGTCGAACGGCTCAACGGTTTCAAGTCCGGCGTGAAGGACAATGCGAAGGTCCAGGTCGTCGCCGAACAGGCCGCCGACTGGCTGCCGGACAAGGCGCAGACCGCGTTCGCCGCGATGCTGCAGGCCCATCCGAACATAAAGGCCGTCTATGCGAGCAACGATATGATGGCCGCCGGTGCGCGTCTCGCGGCGAAGGGCGCCGGCAAGCTCGATCAGGTGAAGATCCTCGGGACTGACGGCTTGCCCGGACCCGCCGGCGGCATCCGCGCGGTCGCGGAAGGCGAGTGGGCGGCAACCTTCACGTATCCGACCGGAGGCCCGGAGGCGATCGATATGGCAAAGTCCATCCTGCTCGATTGCGCCGACAAGGTGCCGACCGTGGTGACCGTGCCGACCACCGCGATTACGCCCGATAATGCGAAGCAGCTGATGCAGAACTGAACGGAGTTCCTCGCACATTGCTCGGTGTGGCGGGCGCGGCCTGACAACGGCCGAGCTCGCTGCGCTGCTGGCAGGCATCACCAACCGATCCCCAAAAGGCCGACCTCACCGCGACCGCAGACGCCATTGTCGTCAGCGAAGGCCCATCATCGGCTCTTGACGAGATAGAGACTGCTCTCGGCCCGAACGGTCAACCGCGAGCGCCGGTTCGCCAATCGCGATCACCTGGGGCGAGGACAGGGCTCATCGTCCCCGTTCATTTTTAGATGTGAATTGCATGCCCCAGCGACATCAGAGCGGCCTCGTGAAAGGCCTCGCTTTGGGTTGGATGCGCGTGGATGGTGAAGGCGACGTCCTCGAGACGAGCACCCATTTCCAGCGCCAGGCTGAACGCCGCAGAAAGCTCGGCGATGCCGGCTCCGACGCCCTGGATGCCAAGCAGGACATGATTGTCCGCCCGTGCCACGGTTCGGATGAAACCGTCCTCGCGTTCCAGCGTCAGTGCGCGGCCGTTGGCCTTGAACGGAAAGAGGTCCGTCTTGATGTCGAAGCCCTGGCCGGTCGCCTCGTCGGGCGACAAGCCGACGGTGACGATCTCGGGGTCGGTGAAGCAGATCGCCGGGATCGAGACCCGGTCCCAGGCGCGGTGACGGCCGGCGACGATCTCTGCGACCATCTCGCCTTGTGCCATGGCACGATGCGCCAGCATCGGCTCTCCCGTGACATCGCCGATGGCGAAGACGCCGCGCATCGAGGTGTGGCATCGGTCGTCAATCCCGACGAAAGGTCCGTTCATGTCGAGATCGAGAGTCTCCAGGCCGAAGCCCGATGTCACGGGCCTACGGCCTACCGTCACCAGAATCTTGTCGGCATCGAGAATCTGCTGGCCGTCAGCGGTCTCGACCGCGAGCGCTGTGCCGTCCGAAACGAGGGCTTTCGCCTTCGCGCCCGTCAGAACGTTGACCCCGAGCGCGCTCAGGCGCGTTCGGACCGGCGCGCTCAGCCCGGCATCGTATTGCGGCAGAATGCGTGAGGTGGCCTCGACGACCGTGACGGCCGCGCCCATCTTTGCGAACGCCGTGCCGAGCTCCAAACCGATATAGCCGCCGCCGACCACGATCAACTTGTTCGGAATGTCGGTGAGCGCCAGCGCCTCGGTGGACGAGATCACACGACCTCCGAACGGTAAAGTCGGAATCGCAATCGGCTCAGATCCTGTCGCGATCACCACTGTTTCCGCATGAATCATCTGCGAGCCGGATGGCGTCTTGACCTCGACGGACTTGCCGTCGCGAAAGCGAGCATGCCCGGCAATGAGCCTGACGCCGGCCTTCTTCAGCAGGCCAGCCACGCCACCGTTCAGGCGCCGGACAATGCCGTCTTTCCAGGCGATGGTCTTGGCGAAATCGAGCCCCGGTTTTGCGCTCGAAATGCCGGGCACGCTCTTGCCCTCGGCGGCGGCTGCAATCGTTTCATACTCGCCGGCCGCGTGGATCAGGGCCTTCGAGGGAATGCAGCCGACATTGAGACAGGTGCCACCCGGCTTTTCGGCTTCGACGACAATCGTATCGATGCCGAGCTGGCCGGCGCGAATCGCGCAGGTATAGCCACCGGGGCCGGCGCCGATGACGAGGAGCTTACAGGTGATCTCGGTCATCTTTCCTTCAGTCGATGAAGATCATGGCCGGCGTCTCCAGCAGCAGCTTGATGCGCTGCACGAACTGGGCGGCATCGAAACCGTCGATCACGCGATGATCGAAACTGGAGGACAGGTTCATCATCTGGCGCGGCACGAAGGCGGCACCGTCCCAATGCGGGCGGATGGCGATCCGGTTGACGCCGATAATCGCGACCTCCGGATGATTGATGATGGGCGTCGTCGCCAGTCCTCCCAGCGCACCGAGCGATGTGATGGTGATGGTCGAGCCGGTGAGTTCGTCGCGGGTGGCGCCGCCGTGTCGGGCAGCTTCCGCGAGCCGCGCGACTTCACTGGCGCAATCCCAGAGGTCGCGCGCTTCAGCGTGCCTGATGACGGGGACCACCAGGCCGGTCGGGGTCTGGGTAGCGATCCCGATATGAACGCCGGCGTGCTGGTGCACGATCCCGGCCTCATCGTCGAAATGGGCATTGAGATGCGGCAGCTCGGCGATCGCGCGCACCATGGCGCGCATCAGAAACGGTAACAATGTCAGCTTGGGCTTGTCAGGCAGCTTCCGGCCGTTGACCTTCGCGCGCAAATCTTCGAGCGCCGTGACGTCGATCTCCTCGACATAGGTGATGTGCGGAATGCGCGCGCTCGCAATCGACATCTTCTCGGCGATCTTGCGCCGCAACCCGACGATCTTGATGTCGGTAACTGCAGTTTGTGCCAGGTACGGCGCCGCCATCGTTCCCGCGCGGCCGCGGGAGAGAAGGGCGTCGAGATCGTCGTGAGTGATCCGCCCAGCCGGGCCCGTCCCGTGGATTTGCCGCAAGTCGACGCCTGCCTCCCGCGCACGGAGCCGGACGGCAGGGGCGGCCAACGGCCGTTCGATGGCGTGGTGGAGTGGCGGAGCAGAGCGCTGCGATCTCTGTGCATCGGGCGGCGCACTCGCCGGGGCGCGTGGGGCGCTTGCGCCGTGATCCGCCCTCTTGGCCGCTGCGCTTGCCGCGGGCAATGCCTGTTTCGCCGCCTCCGGCGCCCGCTCGCCCGCGCCGCTGACCTCCAGCCGAACGAAGTCCGAGCCGATGGCGAGAAGGTCGCCCACATTGCCGGCGAGCCAGGTGACGCGTCCATCGGCCGGCGAGGGGATTTCGACGGTCGCCTTGTCGGTCATGACGGCGCCGAGCACGGCATCCTCACGAACGACATCGCCGACCTTCACGTGCCATTCCACCAACTCGGCTTCCGCGATGCCTTCGCCGACGTCAGGCAGCCTGACCACACGCTCGGCCATCTCAGGCCTCCATCGTTTCGATCAGCGCGCGACCGATCCGCGCCGGACCCGGGAAGTAGTCCCATTCCTGGGCGTGCGGGTACGGCGTATCCCAGCCGGCGACGCGCAGGATGGGAGCTTCAAGATGATAGAAGCATCGCGTCTGGACCAGAGCACAGAGCTCGGCCCCGAAGCCGGATGTGAGCGTTGCCTCGTGCACGATCACGCAACGTCCGGTCTTCTTCACTGAAGCTTCGATGGTGTCGAGATCGAGCGGCAGCAGCGAGCGAAGGTCGATGATCTCGGCATCGATGCCGGTTTCGGTCACGGCGGTCTCGGCGACATGAACCATCGTGCCGTAGGCGAGGATGGTGACGTCCTTGCCCTGCCTGCGGATCGCGGCGCTGCCGAGGGGAATTGCAAAGTGTCCGTCGTCGACCTCGCCGAGATCGTGCTTCGACCACGGCGTCACCGGCCGGTCATGGTGGCCATCGAACGGGCCGTTATAGAGACGCTTCGGCTCGAGGAAGATCACGGGATCCGGATCCTCGATGGCCGAGATCAGCAGACCCTTGGCGTCGTGCGGATTCGACGGCACGACGGTCTTGATGCCGCAGACATGGGTGAACAGCGCTTCCGGGCTCTGGCTGTGCGTCTGCCCGCCAAAGATGCCGCCGCCGGTCGGCATGCGAACGACAAGCGGGCAGGTGAACTGGCCGTTGGAGCGGTAACGCAGCCGCGCAGCCTCCGAGACGATCTGGTCGTAGGCCGGATACATGTAATCGGCAAACTGGATCTCGACGCAAGGCTTCAATCCGTAGGCCGCCATGCCCACCGCGATGCCAACGATGCCGAGCTCGCTGATCGGGGTGTCGAAGCAGCGGCTCGTTCCGTACTTCGCCTGCAGTCCCTGGCTCGCGCGAAACACGCCGCCGAAATAGCCGACGTCCTCGCCGAACACGACGACACCGTCGTCGCGCGACATCATCACGTCCATGGCATCCCTGATGGCCTCGATCATGGTCCGCCGCGTCATGATTCAAACTCCAGCTTCCTGGCGCTGGCGGCGCAGATGCGGGGGCATCTCGGCGAACACGCCCTCGAACATGTCGCGTGCCGTGGGTCGCTGCTCGGAATGGAGCGTACCGTAGCTTTCGGCCTCCTTTTGCGCCGAGATCACGGTGTCGAGGATCTCGGCCTCTGTCTGCTTGTGCCGCTCCTCAGACCAGGCACCGCGAACGATCAAATGGTTCTTCAGCCGGATCACGGGATCGCCCAGCGGCCATGCGTCGGATTCCGTTTTCGGCCGATAGCCTGCCGGGTCATCGGAGGTGGAGTGGGCGCCGACGCGGTAGGTGACGTGCTCCACGAGAGTGGGGCCGAGATTGCGGCGAGCGCGCTCGCAGGCCCATTTTGCGACCGCATGAACCGCAAGGTAATCGTTGCCGTCGACGCGCAGCGCCGGAATGCCGAAGCCGAGACCGCGTGCGGCGAACGTGCCGGAGCCACCGCGTGCGATCCCCTGGAAGGTCGAGATGGCCCATTGATTGTTGACGATATTAAGCACGACCGGCGCGCGATAGGTCGAAGCGAACACCAGCGCGGCATGGAAGTCGGACTCAGCCGTTGCGCCATCGCCGATCCACGCGACGGCAATCTTGGTGTCGTTCTTGATGGCTGACGCGATCGCCCAGCCGACCGCCTGGATGTACTGGGTGGCGAGATTGCCCGAGATCGAGAAGAAGCCGTGCTCCCTGGAGGAATACATCACGGGCAATTGGCGCCCCTTCAGCGGGTCGTGGGTGTTGGAATAGATCTGGCAGGCCATCTCGACCAGCGGGTAGCCGCCGGCGATCAACAGTCCCGCCTGGCGATAGGTCGGAAAATTCATGTCGCCCGGAAGAAGCGCCTTGCGGAAGGCGCAGCTCACCGCTTCTTCGCCCATGTGCTGCATATAGAACGACGTCTTGCCCTGGCGCTGTGCCATTTGCATGCGCGCATCGAAGGCACGCAGCGTCATCATGTGGCGCAGGCCCTCGAGCAGCTCGCTGTCCGACAGCGCGCCGGCCCAGGGACCAACCGCTTCGCTGTCGCGATTGAGCACGCGGATCACGGAGAAGGCGAGATCGCGGATGGACTCGGGATCGACGTCGACACTTGGACGATCGACCTGGCCGGCGCGCGGGATGCGGATGTTCGAGAAGTCGGGCGTGCCGCCCGGGCGCACCGCCGGTTCCGGCACGTGAAGCTTCAACGGCTCGGGCCCGGGGGATTGAGCCACCTCGCGCCGCGGGCTCATGGTGTCATGAGGGAGGTCGTGGTCGGGCATTGGCTTTCACCTCTCACCTCGATCGCATCGATGCAGAACAACGCGCCGACGCGGCGAGCGATCCGGTCGACGGCGTCGCGATCATCGATGTCTATGGAAGCCGAGATGCGGCATTCGCTCGCGTCCGCCCGCGCGCTGACGGCCGCGAGCCGAAGCCCCGCGACACGTGCCTGGTCAAGCAGGCGGCCGAGTGCGGCGTGCATATCGCTGGTCTGGAGTTCGAGAAAAAACACCGCGTCTGTCTCAGTTTGTTAGTAAATCGTACTGCTAAATGTCAGGATTGTCGTTCCTTTAATCTGGGTGTACCGTAGTTTGTCAGGATGAAATTTCTGCACAACGCTAGAAGACCCGGAAAAAGATTCTCGGTATGGCGCCAGCCAGACGTGCCACAAGGCCGGTCAAGGCATCGCGCAAGGATGCGCTTCGGCTCGACGAGATCGATCGCAAGATCCTGCGCGCCTTGCAGCAGGATGCACGGCTGACGACGGCGCAACTCGCCGAAAGGGTCGGGCTTTCCACCACACCGTGCTGGAATAGGCTGAAGCGTCTGGAAACGCAGGGCTATATCGACGCCTACGTGGCGCTGCTCAACCAGGACAAGCTCGGCCTGCCCGAGACCGTCATCATAGAGTTGACGCTCGATCGTCACGACGAGGAGATGCTCGAGCGTTTCGGCCAATTGCTGACGAGCTTGCCGGAGGTGATCGAGGCCTATCTCACCACCGGCGACTATGATTACGTCGTGAAGGTCGCGGTCGAAAGCACCGCCGGCTACGAACGCTTTCTGCGCGAGAAGCTCTACCGCATTCCAGGCATTCGCCACAGCCGCTCATCGTTCGCGCTGCGCTGCCTGAAGAAGCTGACCTCGGTGCAGGTCTAGCCAAATGCATCCGCGGTCACCGCAGTAATCCTGGACGGTGTCAGTTTTCGCAACGAGCGATGTGTGTCTTCAGGCGCGGTTGAAGCAACCGGTAGTTCAGAAAAACCAAACAGGGGATCAGAAAAAGCGTGGAAATTGCGGCGCGGTTCCGTTCTTTATCGATAATGCGCTAAAAGCAACTCCGGAACATCCAAAGCGATCGCAGGCGGTGTCGGCACCGCCATCGCGGCTGTGGTCGAGAGCGGCCATGGCCAAGCCTATATTTCGGACCTGGCACGACTGCTTCGCAAGGCGAAACCGGCAGCCTGGGCCAGGAAATGCGTGTTGAGACAGGAAAGACCGAGCGAATGACGAAGACCGATATCCGATTCCCCGTAGACGGCCGAACGCGCAAGATGTTCGTCGATGGCGCCTGGGTCGAAGCCCGCTCGGGAAAAGTCTTCGAGACGCGCAATCCTGCGACCGGCGAAGTGATCGGGCGTGTCCCGCGTGGCGATGCCGGCGACATCGACATCGCCGTCACCGCCGCGCGTCGGGCCTTCGTGGGACCGTGGAGCCGCTTCAAGCCGTTCGAGCGGCAGGCGTTGCTCCTGCGCATCGCCGATCTCTTCGAGAAGCATTGGGAGGAGATCAGCCAGTCCGACACAGCGGACATGGGCATGCCAATCGCGAGGACGCGGGCGAACAAGCTTCGCGTGCTCGGCATGCTCAGATATTACGCCGGCATGGCGACCGCGATTCACGGGCAGACGATCGACAATTCGCTTCCCGGCGACATCGTCTCGTTCACGCGGAAGGAGCCTGTCGGCGTGGTCGGGGCGATCATTCCCTGGAACGCGCCCACGGCTGCATCGGTCTGGAAGATCGGACCGGCGCTGGCGACCGGCTGCACGATCGTGCTCAAGCCTTCCGAAGAGGCGCCGCTGACGCCGCTCCTGATCGCAGATCTGATGAACGAGGCAGGCGTGCCGCCCGGTGTCGTCAACGTCGTCACCGGCACTGGTCCCGAGGCTGGTGCGCCTTTGGCCGAACACCCCGGCGTCGACAAGATCGTCTTTACCGGGTCCACTGCAACCGGGCAGGCCATCATCCGCGCCTCTGCCGGCAACCTCAAGCGGGTGTCGCTGGAGCTTGGCGGAAAGTCGCCGGTGATCGTCTGCGCAGATGCCGACCTCGACAAGGCGGTTCCGATCGCCGCGATGGCCGCCTTTGCCAATTCAGGTCAGATCTGCATCGCGGGCTCCCGGCTGTTCGTCGAGCGGAAGATCCACGACGAGCTGGTCGAGCGGCTGGGGAAATTCGCCTCGGCCCTGAAGATCGGTGATGGCGCTGATCCCACGACGGAGATTGGCCCCCTTGTTTCCGAGCGGCAACTCGACAAGGTTGAAAGCTTCCTGAAGAGCGGACGCGACGAGGGCGCGAAGGTCGTGGCCGGCGGCCGGCGGTTGAAGGAAGGAAGTCTCGCCAAGGGCAACTTCGTCGAGCCGACCGTGTTCGCCGGCGTCTCCGACACCATGCAGATCGCCCGTGACGAAATATTTGGTCCGGTCATCTCCGCATTGCCGTTCGACACGCTCGATGAAGCCGTGGAGCGAGCCAATGCGACGCCATACGGGCTGGCGGCGGGTGTCTTTACGCGCGACGTGAGCAAGGCCCACATCGTCTCGCGCAGCCTGCGCGCGGGCTCGGTCTGGGTGAACACCTACCACGCCATCGATCCTGCTTTGCCCTTCGGCGGCTACAAGATGAGTGGATACGGCCGTGAGGGCGGCACTGAACAGCTCGACGAGTACCTGAACACGAAGGGGGTCTGGATCAAGCTGGACTGACCCGCCCTAGGATATGTTCATTTAGGTCAGCAACGGGTCAAAAGGGCCTCCCGCAGGTTGACTGGGCCAACGAACGGCAATTTCATGTCTCCGATCGTGTACGAGGACTTCCTCCCGGTCAGTGCGGCCGGCATCTTTCAGTCGAACCTTGGCGGCGACGCCCAGAGGAACTACGCCGTGGCCGCCGCATTAGAGGCGGCGCTTGGTGCACCCGTTCACGACGAAACTGAACCCTATGCGGAAGCCGAGAGAGCCTCGCTCGATCGGGCGCCTCGGTGAACTCGGCCTCTCCGAATTGCAGCGCCAGGCAACCGCGTGAGGAGGAATAGGGATTGACGAAACCACCCCTTCAGTTCGATCAAAGAGCTGTCGCGCGCGCACGATCCGCGTGATTGCGACCGTTCAGATTCACGCCGAGCTTCGGAAACACTGCCATGTCCGTCACACCCGCCGCGCGCACCCAGGCCCTTACCGTTGATCTCGCCATGGAGGCAGACAGGCTTCTTTCGACACTCGGCGTGCTCAGGGAGAGCTACACGAAAGGCTCGCTGGTGGTTCGCTCGCCGATCACCGGCAAGATCGTCGCCGAGGTGAGGGAAACCAGCGTCGAGGCCGCCAAAGCCGAGATCGAACGCGCCGAAGCGGCGTTTCGCGCATGGCGGCTGGTGCCGGCACCCAAGCGCGGCGAGCTGGTGCGGCTGCTCGGCGAGGAGCTGCGTGCCGGCAAGGAGGCGCTCGGCCGGCTGGTGTCGATCGAGGTCGGCAAGATCATTTCCGAGGGCCTCGGCGAGGTCCAGGAGATGATCGACATCTGCGATTTCGCCGTCGGACTGTCGCGCCAGCTCTACGGCCTGACGATCGCGACCGAGCGCGGCGAGCATCGCATGATGGAAAGCTGGCATCCGCTCGGCGTCACGGGCATCATTTCCGCGTTCAATTTCCCGGTGGCCGTGTGGGCCTGGAATGCGGCGCTGGCGCTCGTGTGCGGCAACAGCGTCGTCTGGAAACCGTCGGAGAAGACCCCGCTGACCGCGCTCGCAACCCAGGCCCTGTTCGACCGCGCGCTGGCGCGCTTCAGGAAGGACGGGGGCAGCGCGCCGGAAGGGCTCGCCACGGTGCTGCTCGGTGGCCGCGACATCGGCGAAATGCTGGTCGATCATGCGAAGGTGCCTCTGGTGTCGGCCACCGGCTCGACGGCGATGGGCCGCGCGGTGGGCCCGCGGCTCGCCAAGCGGTTCGCGCGCGCGATTCTCGAGCTTGGCGGCAACAACGCGGCGATCGTCGCGCCGACTGCCGATCTCGACCTGACGCTACGCGGCGTGGCCTTTGCGGCGATGGGCACCGCCGGCCAGCGCTGCACGACGCTGCGTCGCCTGTTCGTCCATGAGAGCGTGTATGACAGCTTCGTGCCGCGGCTGACGCGCGCCTACGCGTCGGTGACCGTCGGCAATCCGCTCGACAATGGCACGCTGGTCGGTCCGCTGATCGATGGTGCGGCGTATCGCGCCATGCAAGACGCGCTCGAAGCGGTCAGGGCGGTCGGCGGCAAAATCCACGGCGGCGAACGGGTGGCGATCGATGGCGCGGCCGACGCCCATTACGTCCGCCCGGCGCTGGTCGAGATTGCGTCTCAGACCGGACCGGTCGAGCACGAGACTTTCGCGCCGATCCTCTACGTGATCAGATACAGCGACTTCGATGCCGTACTCGAGTTGCACAACGCCGTTCCGCAGGGACTGTCGTCGTCGATCTTCACCAATGATCTGCGCGAGGCGGAAACCTTCCTGTCGGCTCGCGGCTCCGATTGCGGGATCGCGAATGTGAATATCGGCCCGTCCGGCGCGGAGATCGGCGGCGCATTCGGCGGCGAAAAGGAAACCGGCGGCGGCCGCGAGTCCGGCTCCGATGCTTGGAAGGCCTATATGCGCCGCGCTACCAACACCATCAATTACGGCCGGACGTTGCCGCTCGCGCAGGGCGTCAAGTTCGACGTGGTGTGACAAAGGGCGAGACGTGAACGTTCACGTTGCAATGCCGTCGTCGTCGTTCCGGCCGTCGAGCCGCCTACACTGGGTGACCTATGCCGACAGCGTGCTGATTGCGGGTGGCAAGCCCGCGCTGGTCCCAGTTATCCGCCACTCGATAGGCTGGCGAGTTTCGCAGCGAGGTCGCCAATGCTGAATGGCTTGACCATCCGCGGAAGATCAGGCGCGACGCCCTCGCTTTCCGCGTAGCCGGACACCAAGAGCACCTGCGTTCCAGGCACTTGTGCGCGTACGAGCCGGGCCAAATCAGTGCCGTTCATTCCCGTCATCAAATGATCGGTAACAAGGAGCTGAGGTTTGACGCCGCCGCCGATCAGCCGGATTGCTTCTTCCGCCGAGGTAGCTTCGAGAACCGCGTATCCAAGGTCCGTTAGCATGTCAGCGGCTGCTGCACGAACGAGAGGCTCGTCATCGACGAGAAGGGCGGTCCCAAGCGCCCCGCCGCTGGGCACCGACGCCGGCTGCTGGTTCTCCGACGCGACAGGCTCATCGGTCGATGGAAGCCACATTTCTATATTCGTACCCACCCCAGGCCGGCTTTGAATGGTCAGCGCGCCGCCCAACTGCGATGCCAGCCCGTGAGCCATGGATAGACCGAGACCCGTGCCTTTTCCGATGCCCTTGGTTGAGAAGAATGGCTCGATCGCCCGGGCCTTCACAGATTCGTCCATGCCGACTCCGCTGTCCGCAACGGATAGCCTGACATAGCGTCCAGGCCTCAAGTTGGTCCGATGTCCCGCATCGATCTGTTGGGCGTCTGCGGTAATACGCAACGTGCCGCCATCGGGCATCGCGTCACGCGCATTCACCGCGAGATTGAGGAGCGCCATCTCCAGCTGATTTTCATCGACCTTTGCGGCCGGCAGGTCCTGCTGGATCTCCACAGAGACTTTGACCTGCGGGCCGGACGTGCTGGAGATCAGCTCGCCCATTCCGTGAATCAGGTCCCCGACCCGCGTTGCTCTGGCTTGGAGAGGTTGCCGCCGGGCGAATGCGAGCAGCCGCTGGACGAGAGTCTTGGCCCTATCTGCTGATTGCATCGCTCCGGCGATCAATCGCTGCTCGCGCTCCCCTCCTACGCCTCTTCGCTGCAAGGCATCGAGGGCTCCGACGATTGGCGTCAACAGGTTGTTGAAGTCGTGGGCGACTCCGCCGGTAAGCTGACCCATCGCCTCCATTTTCTGCCCTTGACGGAGCTGCTCCTCCGCCCTTGCGAGCCGCTCCTGCTCCCGAATACGCTCCGTCACGTCATAGACGAACTGATAGGCGCCGATCCGCTCTCCTTTGCTGTTCCGCAAGGTATTGTACTTCATCTCATAGTGGCGACGTTCGCGATCTCCAAACGCCGCGATTTCGGTGAATTCCTCTCCGGATAGCGCGCGGGCCCAAACCGCGCGGACGGCTTCTCGCTCGATAGGTAGATGCGTCAACAGGTCGAGCATGCATTGCCCGGCCTGTGGACGAACTCCGAATATCTTCTCGAATTCATTAGCCGCGGCCTTGTTGATGGCGAGCCAACGGAATTCCAGGTCTACGACCTGGACGAACGCATCCGTCCCTTCGACAATGTCGGCCAAAACCTTCCTTTCGGCCAGGACCTCGGAGATGCGGCGCTCCAATGTCTCGTTCAGCTCTTTGAGCTTTGCTTCGTCAGCCTTGCGCGCAGTGATGTCGATCGCGGTGCCGGTCACTCGCATACAGCGGCCATGGTCATCAAACACGCCGCGTCCCTTCGCAGCGACCCAGCGAACGCGACCGTCTTCTTTGCCGATGGTTCGATACTCAACATCGTAGAGAGCACGCTTATCGGGATCTCGCGCCGCTGCATAAGCTTCGCTGACGAACTCCCGGTCTTCGGGGTGGAGGCCCGAATAGAACTCCAGCATCGAAACGGGGCTGTCTGGCGAGATACCGAACATCGCCTTGACCAAGGGTGGCCAGTGCAGGACCTCGCTGATCTCATCCACGTCCCAGAAGCCGACGTCCGCGTTGGCAGTAGCGAGTCGCAAGCGTTCTTCGTTTTCTCTCAGGGCGACATTCATCGCTCGCAATTCGTCTTCGGCACGGCGACGTTCGGCTTCCAATTCCTCTCTCTCGGTTACATCGACGTTGACGCCAATCATCCCGAGGAATTCACCGGAAGCTCCGAAGCGAGGATGCGCGACGGTTTCCAGCACCCGGTATGCTCCTGAGGCGCTGCGGTATCGCCCTTTCAGTTCTACGGGGACGCGTTTCTCCATTGCGGCCCCAACCTGTTCGCCGACGGCCTGAGCGTCGTCGGGATGAATGGTCGCCGACCAATCGAAGTCGGGAATGGCTGCTTCCTCTATCCCCCAGAAGCTTCGGAGCAGCCGATTCAGGTGAAGGCATTTGCCGGCGGAGTCGCTTATCCAGATCATGACAGGAGCGTGCTCCGACATGAGACGAAAGCGCAGTTCGGATTCCCTCAATTGCTCTTCCGTCATTATTCTGTCCAGTGACAGGCTCAACTGGCGTGCAATTGTGCTGGCTAGACGTGTCTCCCCCTCGCTAAATTGATGCGGGCACCTATAGTACGTCATGAACTTGCCCATGACGCGTCCGTTGCGGACAAGCGGAATGAAGGCGAGACCACGAATCCCTTCGCCCTCGATTACCTTCTTGAGGGCATCAGGTTCGTTCGTATCCCGAATATCAGCCACGAAGATCGGGGCAGCATCAGTCGTCTCTAGTGTCCACGGCGAGTGACCGTCTACGGCTTTGCGGTACTCCTCGCTGATCCCCTTCCATGCGACGAAGCGCATGACGGAAGCCGAATCGAAGAGCAGGATCGATGCACGCTCGCAGTCGAGCGCATCGGTGATCGCCTTGAGCGCCGCCTCGTAGACCTCATGGGCGGATTTCGCAGCCTGTAGGCGCTCGGTCAGGTGGAATAGCGTTCCAAGCTCGCGAACAGTCCGCGAAAGCGATTCCGCAGCGCTCTTACGCTCGCTGATGTCTCGGCAAAACGATGCTCCGCCCACGATCGATCCGTTCTCATCGCGCAGCGGGACGACCGTAATCTCCACGGCGAGGCCCCTACCATCTTTGGCCACCCTGACAGTTTCGAAGGGGCCAAAGGATTCGCCGGCGCTCACGCGAGCGATCATGTTCTCGGCGGCTGAACGCTCCGCGTGCGTGACCAGATCCAGCAGGGAACGACCGGCGATCTCCGAAGCCTCGAAGCCCAACAGGCGTTCTGCCGCGGGATTCCACTGAGTGATGACGCCGTCGGTGCGCCAGCACCAGATCGCGTCGGGCGAGCCGGCAAGGATCGCCGAAAGCACCACCGGTCCGGGTCCTACCTCCATGCGCAAGGCGGAAACCGGCCGGTCGGCCCCACTGGACATCTTTACCCCTCCCGGCCACCTTTCGAGAAGACGGCTTCCAAACGCCTGTTTTTAACCCGGCCAACAAAACCTTACCCAACCAAGCGGATTGAGTTTTGTTCCAAGAATGGGCCGGAGAATCCACGCGGGGCAGGCAGAGAGCATCAAGCGGGGCTCTCCTGCACGGGTGCAATCGGACAGAGCGTCAAGCGATTTCTCGAGCAACTTCGGCTGCGAAGATGATACACGTTCCTGGGCGCCGGACCCGGGCGGCGGGGTCCGTGCCGTCCCACATCCGCCACCCTCCCAAAGTAGACAGCACTGCGAGCCGCGACGGCATAGGGTGTGTCCAGCCAAGCTCCACAGAAGGGACTTTTCATGCCGGGAGTGCTCGAACGCAACAACGTGAAGGTCCGCGGAGCCGGTGAACAGTCCATGATGTTCGCGCATGGCTACGGGTGCGACCAGAATATGTGGCGGTTCGTCGCCCCGGCCTTCGAACCCGATTTCAACACCGTGCTGTTCGATCACGTGGGGGCGGGCGGGTCCGACCTCAGCGCCTACAACAAGCGCAAATATTCCAATCTAAGCGCTTGTGCCGATGACGTCGTCGAGATCGGGCGAGGGCTGGAGCTGCACGATGCCGTGTTCGTCGGCCATTCGGTAAGCGCCATGGTCGGTGTCCTCGCCTTGCAGAAGGGGCCCGGGATGTTCGGTAAGCTCATCCTAGTCGGCGCATCTGCCCGCTACATTGACGACGAGGGTTACGTCGGCGGCTTCAGCGCGAAGCAGATCGAAGAGCTCCTTGAGTTTCTTGAGGCCAATCACATGGGCTGGTCCGCGCAGATGGCCCCCCTGATCATGGGGAATCCGGACCGGCCAGAACTCGCGGAAGAGCTCACGAACAGCTTTTGTCGCACAGATCCGGACATCGCAAAGGCGTTCGCCCGTGTGACCTTCACCTCCGACAACCGCAAGGATCTCGCCGGGGTGACCGTCCCGACTCTCATCCTCCAGTGCAGCGAAGACATCATCGCCTCCGAGGCGGTCGGCTAGTTTGTGAATCGCAACATTCCAAAGAGCCGCATGATCGTTCTCAAAGCCACCGGGCACTGCCCGAATCTCAGCGCACCGGACGAAGTCGTCGCCGCCATGCGGACTTTCGTGTGAGCCGCGTGGACATCAACTCGCGCCCGGACTTCGAGGACATGGTAGAGAACGGGCCGTTCGGCTAGGTGTCTCTGCTACCCAACGCTCGCGTCGGATACGTGAACAGAGCGCTCCTGGAATGGAGCGGATGCACGGCTGGCCAGATGCTTGGAAGGCCGCTGCTCGAACTTCTGACGGTGCCCGGGCGCATCTACTACGAGACCCATCTTGCTCCTCTGCTTCGCATGCACGGCTTCTTCTCCGAAGTTGCCCTTGACCTCCTCGAGGGCGACGGCGAGCCGCTGCATACGATCGCCAACGGCAAGGAAACGCGGGACTCAGAGGGAAGGCCGACTTCGATCCGGATCGCGTTCGTCAAGTCCATCGATCGTCGCCGGTACGAACAGGAGCTGTTGAGATCACGCGAGATGGCCAGGGCCGCCGCCGAGGCGACCGAGGAGAAGCTGCAGCGAGAGCATCAGATGGCCGAGTTGCGCGAGCAGTTCATCGCCGTGCTTGGTCACGATCTGCGCAACCCTCTTGCCGCGCTCAGCGCTGGCGCTCGAATTCTTGACCGCACGGTGCAGAGCGAGAAGGAGCGCCAGATTGTCGCAATGATGCAGACCACGGTCATGCGAATGGCCGGCCTAATCGACGACGTCCTCGATCTCGCGCGCGGCCGCCTCGGCGGCGGAATCGCCGTCGAGCACAAGGCAGGCAAGCCGTTGGAGGCCGTCCTCACCCAGGTCGTGGTCGAGTTGCGGCTGGCCTCGCCGGGTCGGGAGATCGTGGTCGATCTCCACGTCGACCGGCCTGTCGATTGCGACAGCTCGCGCATCGGGCAGATGCTGTCGAACCTGCTTGGGAACGCCTTGACGCACGGCTCGGCCAGCAAGCCCGTCATGGTCCGTGCGGAGACGCGCGACGAAGCCTTGGAACTGTCGGTCAGCAACGCGGGAGAACGGATTCCCCCCGAGGCCATGGACAAGCTGTTCGAGCCGTTCTTCCGCGGGAAGGCCCGCGCCAGCAGGCAGGGATTGGGGCTTGGCCTCTACATCGCGTCCCAGATCGCTAAGGCACATGGCGGCGAACTCGTTGCTACGTCAACCCCTGAAGAGACCAGATTCACCTTCACGATGCCTGTGCAAGCGGAGTCGCGTGATCAGACCGATGGTCCAGTGGACAGCACGTGAGCCGACATAGTGCGCGGTGAGTCGCCGTTATGTCCCACCTGCTTTCGTTGGTCCTTCGGGGACGATCCGATGCGACATCAAGAGCTTTGGCGCCCAATTGTTGCAGCGCGCTTTTCAGAACCGCGTAGTGGAGAGTCGTGAACTTCTCTAACACGTAGCGGTTCTTGCGGCGGACCTGGACGCGCCTGTTCCCGGAAAGGCAATTGAGTAGAGCCGGCACGGCCGTGTGCACTCCCCAATTCGTGTTCGCTACGTGTGCACTGAGAGGTCAAAACAGGTACAAATGTGTGCAATTTCGACTAGTTTGGAATGCACATGTTCCGGGTTCATCCCATTCAGAACACAGGATAAAGTGTTGAAATCGCAAGGCTCTCGTTTTTCCGTAGCCCCCATGATGGATTGGACCGGGACATCTCGAAAAGCGAAGCAGCAGCAGCACTTAAGCCGCACCTCGATCGATCATGTCGTACCAAATGTAGTACTGCCGCTGGTGCGGAGCTCGCCGAGCAAGCATTGTCGCGCCCCAGCGTCTGTCCTGCGGCTATAGCGTAGCGCGGCGTAGCGGGGCGCGGCGGGAGGGCGACATGTGTCTCCGTCGTCCGCGTGCAACGTTGTGCAGCGATCATTCTGCTCGGAGCTTTGCTCTGCGCGTGTGCGAGGGAGGCGCCTTCGACCGAGATCCCCGCGGCGCCGGTGCCAGCGTTGAGGCAGCCGGCCGACCGAGCGAAACGTCGGCGCGAACGTCGCGAGCGGCGCCGGGAGGCTCGCGAACGGGCTCGGGCCAACGCATCTTGAGTTCGGATGATTTCGCGAGGTCGAGGCTGCCGTCATGGCTTCCGCGGCTACTGGCTCGCGACAAGAGGAACGAAACGCACTTCCTCAATCTGCTCCTCGATGAAATGCGCCTGCGGCCCGCGTGTCAGCTTCGTCAGCCACTGCACACCGTCGGGATCGCCTAGCGGGATGAGAAGTCGTCCCGACGGAGCTAGTTGAGTTTTGAGAGTCGCGGGCGTCTGCGCGCTAGCGGCCGACATCAGGAACACGTCGAACTCGCCGCCATCCGGCCATCCAGTAGCCCCGTCGCCCGGGCGCAGATCCACGTTGCGGCAGCCGAGATGCCGAAGGCGCGATCGGGCGCGCTGCACCAATGCTTCATGAGCTCGATCGCGTAAACCTCCTGCCCGAAGTTGGCGGCGAGTGCCGCCAGACAACCGGAACCCGCACCGATCTCCAGAACGCGGTCCGCCTTGGCGATAGCGGCAGCTTCAGCGCGCTGCGCCCGGGGCGGCATTTCCCGACTCGAGCAGGTTCAGCGCCGTCTCAATCTGCGCGAGCACGCGCTCGATTTCCTCGCGCTCGTTCGGTCAGGTACCGTTCGTTCTCCAGTCGCTCCATGAGCGCCTGCTTCCGCGCAAGCGGGTTTGCGACAGCCGACACATCGCACCTCCCCAGATTTAGCATCTGCAATCGAGTCGGTGCGGCCACGACGAACTTGCCAGTCCTGGCTCTGCGAGGTCGGGTCCAACCCGGACGGCCCTTCCAGACCACTATTTCGTCGGCAGCTTTCTGGCGGCGGGATCGTGCAACGGATCCCCGCTCATTACGGATCAATGTATTCCGCGTCCGCCATCAAGTCTTCGCTCAGCACGCACGGTGGCGGCTCGGCGTTCGTTCATTCCATAGTTCAATATAATGGCGGGCAATCGTGTGTGCGTCGATCATATCCTTCTCTCCGCTCCTCGGGGTTTCGCTAACGGAGAGGACGCGTCCAAATCGATTACCTCCGAGGTCAAGCCTCACGGCTCGATCTTGAGCGTCGCCTTCATGTTGGGATGAAAGCGGCAGTAGTAGTCGACGGAGCCCGGCTTTTCCAGGACGTAGGTCGCTGTCTTCTTCGGCGGCATCATCACGTCGAAGTCACCGTTTCTGGCGGTCGCAGTGTGCGTGAGCACGTCCTTGTTCACGAGCTCTATTGTGTCGCCGACCTTGGCCGAAGCCTCGGCCGGCGAGATCACCAAGTTCTCCATCACGATCCGGACCGTGGCTGCTTGCGCCGGGACGGCGATCGCGCCGAATGCGAGAGCTGCTATCATCAGGCGAAGGCGTCCCGGCTGCATGATCGGCTCCCTACTTCAGTTCCGCCGCGACATGCTCGGCGTGCTGCTCGTGGCCCTGAAAGATCTTCAGGCCTGTCTGAAGCAAGCTCTTCAACTCGGCATTGCTGGCCGACGGGATCAGCTGCGTCTCGAGCGCGCCGTTGACCGTCTTGTGATAGGCGACCTCGTTGGCGACATAGGCCTTGTCATAGGCCGCCCCCGAGAGCTTGCTGAGTTCGGCGAGCTTGTCGGCGGCAGCCTTCGACAGCGCCTTGGACGTATCGTTGTCTTCGGGCGTTACGTTAAGCTTTTTGACGAGGTCTAGGGCCTGCTTGTTGACGGCCTCATGGTCGCGAACCATGTCGTCGGCGAATGCCTTGACGTCCTTGTTGGTCGCCTTGGTCTGCGCCTGCTTGGCAGCGGCAATGTCGATGCTTCCCGCGGTGTAGGCAATATGTGCGATCTGCGGATCGGTGAGTTTTCCCTCCGCGAGCGCCGCGCCGCTCACGAGCGTGATGGCGGCGATTGCCGCACCCAATCGAACGAACATGTCTGATCCTCCTGTTGCGCCGTCATCGGCGGCGCGTTGTTGCACAAGAGTTAGATGGCGAAGGGGACGCGAGGTTCCCGGAATTTTTAGGCGTAACCCAATCGCGTCAGCACGGCATTCGTCAGCCGGTCGCAGCGGCGGCCGGCGAATGGAAACGCTTCCAATATCACGGGACCGATCTTCTTCTCGACATTGTCGCGCAGCATGGCGCGGGCGCGGTGCAGCCGCGTCTTTACCGTCTCCGGCTTCAGGCCGAGGATTTCGGCGGTTTCCTCCACATTCATGCCTTCGATCACGCGCGTCATGAAGACGATGCGGAATGGTTCCGGGAGTTCATCGATCGCGCCCTCGACGACGTGCTGTATTTCACGTTGAGCCATGGATTTTTCCGGGTCGTCCGCGGCGGACATCAGGGGAAACTGGATGATCTGGGCTTCAAGGGCGCCTTGCGGCAACGAGGATATTTCCACACAGGGACGCTCGCGGCGAAGCCGGCCGAGTGCCTCGTTGATGGTGATCCGCGACAACCAGGTCGAGAGGCTGGAGTCGCCGCGAAACTCATTGAGATGCGTAAAGGCGCGGACATAGGTCTCCTGCACGACATCCTCGGCTTCGCCGTCATTGCGCAGAATGCCGCGGGCGAGCCGGTAGAGCCGGCGGTTGTTGGCTTTGATGATGGCGCGCACGGCCACCTCGTCGCGGCCCAGCACACGGGCGACGAGCTCGGCATCGGTAAGGCCGACCGGCGCGGTAAGAGGGGCGGTGACGCTGGGCATTGGCAGCCTCGTTCCTAGCAAAACCTGGAAGTTGGATACGCCAGAATAGTGGAGGTTCCGAAAATCGCCTCGAATTGGGTTAGCAAAGGAGGGGTTTGTCTGCTGCGCCGCAGCGCAATGGGCGTGGATTTCAGGCATCCCGGGAAGCAGCGGACCTTGGCCCGCACGAACTGGCGGACGGGCAGCAGCGCGGGCGGAAGTCGAAGCAGGTGGCCGCCACTCTTAAGCCCAGTTTTTCCCCAACGGTGATGCAAGTCGTATTGGCGCACCTTGGTCTCACACAGCAAGAGGAGCCCATATGTCGATACAAGCAATAGCGCTTGTGTTAGTGGTGGCGGCGACTGCGGCCAACGCGCAAGATGCCCAGTCCGGACAAGTGCAAACCCCAGCCCCCGCCGGCGCAAATGGAACGCGGCCGTTCCTGTTCGATGGGCGAATGAAAGGTGATGGCGACCGCCAACGAGCGCCCACCAACGATCATCGTGGTGCCATCGTCATGCCGTCGAAAGCGAGCCCGCCGACCCCCGAACAATGAAACGCCGACCCGTCTACAAGTTGTCGTTATGGGCTCGCCTCCCGCGTCACGAGTCCCGATTGGGGTCATTACTT
The DNA here is from genome assembly GCF_900113735.1 of Bradyrhizobium sp. Gha. Taxonomy (GTDB): domain Bacteria; phylum Pseudomonadota; class Alphaproteobacteria; order Rhizobiales; family Xanthobacteraceae; genus Bradyrhizobium. The sequence continues at coordinate 202,008 of NZ_FOQM01000001.1, read as the reverse complement.
TTAAGGGATCGCGCAGCCAATCGTGCTCGTTGCGTTTGCTTGGCATGTTGAAACGCTCAGTTCATCACAGTGGCAGAATCAGTTTTCCGACTGAGCAGGGGCACCGAGTGACGCACACAGTCGGGAGCCACCCCGAAATATCAAGCAAGGAGACTGCGAGCGGAGGCGCCGTCCGATATAGCAATACCTCAAACATGGGGTTCATCTAGGCGTCACCCAATCGGGCGGGCTGCATTCACTTCAGCTTTCCGCTGGAGACAATATCGAGAAACGCACCAACTTCGCGGTTAAGAAAATCTACGTCCGAAGCGTTTAAGCCACCGGCAGATGCGTGGCCGGTCACAGTGCCCGGGCTGATCGTCATCATCTTCACACCGGGTATGCTTTTCCCCATCTCCGTCGGTTCGAACTCGGGATTGAGAAGGTCTTTGGTGCCGGTGAGGATCAACGTTTTGGCCTTGATGGAGGCCAATGCCTTGGCAGTGTCGCCACCGAAGCCGGCCGTGGCGCCGACGTCGTGACGCTCATACGCCCATGTCTGATAGATCCAGTCGTTGGCGTCGAATGCCTTCATCACCGCTGTCTCTTGCTGCTGCATCCAAGGCAGCACGTCCATCCCGTTGGTAAACTGAGCTTGGTACATATCGGGTGTGCGGGTTGAAAGCAGGTTGAGAATGTCGCGCCACAGCCGCACCCCCTTCTCGGGCGGAACATCGTAGTTGCCATCCTTCCAGGCCGGGTCGTTCATGATGGCTTTGCGGGAGGCTTCCAGGACCGCGACCGTCCAGGCGGGCGTCTTTGCGAGCGGCACAATCGCAATAAGAGCGTCCATGAACCCCGGATGGCTGACGCCCCATTGCAGCGTCTGCATGCCCCCCATTGAGGGGCCAATCACGGCCACTACGTGGTCGAGTCCCAGCTTCTCCTGGAGCAGCCGGCGCTGCGATTCCACCATGTCGCGGATGGCAAACTTCGGAAACAGCATGCGTGGCTGCACTTTTGAATTGCTGGGGGACGAGCTGAGGCCGTTGCCGATCGCATCGGTGCAGATGATGAAGTATTTCTCAGGGTCCAACGCCTTGCCGGGCCCAATCATAAAATCGAGCCGGTGATGATTGCCCGAGATCGCCGTTACCATGAGGATGGCGTTCGATTTGCTCTCGTTCAGCTTCCCGTGGGTGACGTAGGAAATCGAGAAATCCTTGATCACCTCACCGTTTTCGAGCTTCAGATCGCCTTCCGCGAACAGCTGGTGCGGCGGTTGCTGCGGCGTGTGCGCCGTGGCCGGCACTGAGGCAAGCAGCACAAGGGTAATCAGGCGGGCGATGTGTTTCATTATTTTCCCCTGCTGTTGAGCTCAGAGCTTCGGTGATAACGATCTATTTTCCCAAGTGGCGGTCGAAGAAGAAAGCGATCTCTTCGAAAGCTGCCTTTGCTTCGGGAGACGTATCATCGCGAGAGTATTGCGCGTGTGACTGGGCCTCGAAGACCTGGAGCTGGGCTTCGACGAAAGCTTCGCGCAGCTTGCGATGCACTCTTACCGTGTTGCTGAGTAGCAGATCGCGCGTGCCGCTGGTCAGGATAGTCGGCGGAAAGCCCTTCATGTCGCCGTAGACTGGCGACAGCAGAGGATCCTTCAAGTCGTGGCCATTGGCGTAGACGACCGTCCCGGCGTCGCAGAAGCCGTCGGGCGAGACCAGCACGTTGTCGAGCATCGCGTTGGTCACGAACGTGTCGCCGACTTTCGTCACGTCGGACATGGGGGTGCCCGGCGCAATGGCACCCGGCATCGGCAAACCGTCTGCCTTGGCCTTCAACATCATTTCGAGCGTCAGCGCGCCACCCGCCGAACTCCCGAACACGGCGATATTGTTCGGGTCGGTGGTCTTCAGGATCGACCTGTAGACTGTCATACCGTCCTCGATCGCGCCCGGGAAATAGGCTTCTGGCGGCATCCGGTAGTCGACCGAGATCACCTTGAAACCGCCAAAGCCCGCCATGAAGATGGCTTCTGGCAGCGCAGCTTCGCCGGGGTTCAGGACGTAGCATCCGCCGTGCATGTGAAGCAGAACGCGGTTCCGGTTTTGAGCGGGAATTGTGCCTGGCGTGACGATGAATGCTCTGACGCCGTCTATGATGGTGCTCTCGACCTTCACATGGAGCCGTTCCCGCATCCCTGGAATGTTTTTGATGGTGGCGGCCGCAGTGGCCTGCACGATCGGCACCCACTCTTCGCCCGACTTCGGCAGTACGTCCCATCCCTTTCGCAACGGCATCCCGATGATTTTGGCCAGCTGCGGACTGACCGTGCTGGGGACGGGTACCGATTTGGCCGGGACCTGCAGTGAGCCTTCCAGAGCCGACTGCGCGCGGACCAGGCACGGCATCGTGCTGATCAGGCAGGCCACAACGAGCAGGAAAGGGAGGGCCGCGCGAGTTTTGTCAGTCATCTTGATCCTCCAATTCTGCATGATGAACTACGGACGATGATCCAACCTACTCGCGCAGAAATTTGAGTACCTGGTCGAAGAACTCGAAGCGCTTCTTCTCGAACAAAACGAAGTGGGTGGCGTCGGAGATAACTATGTTCTTCTTGATGGGGGCGTGAACGAGATCGCGCATCAGCCCTTCGCGATCCTCGAGATAGGACCAGGTGTCGTAGTTGCCTCCGATGACGAGGGTCGGCGAATAGATGTTGGCCGCGTTCCAGAGCGGCCTACCGGTCGCTTGATAGAAGGAATCTTCCAGCACGCCGTTCGGTGCTCGCAGGCTCGGTGGAGAGCGAGAATTGCTGGTCGGGTCGGTGGCAAGACAGGCGTTCCAGAACGCCGCCGGAAGAGCGGGATCTCGGTACTCGTCCTTGTTTTCGAGCGGGATTTCGCCGTTCCAACGTCCGGTATTCGCAGCTTCCGACGCCAGACGATAGGCACCCATCGAGAAATTGAACTCATGTGGCTTGCGCTTGTTCTGCAGAGCGCTGCCCGGACCCAAGTTCGTGTGGTCGTTGAAGTTGTAAAGGGGTGCGTAAAGCACGAGCTTGCTCACATTCTCCTGATGTAGCGATGCGTAGTAGCCAGCCATCATCGCTCCCCATGACCAGCCGATCAGCGTCACCCGCTTGACGCCGCGCTTTGCCTTGATGGCATTCACCATCGCCTCCACATCGCGCAGTGCGAGATAGGAGCGCGTCATCGGCGGGTTCTTCGCGGCAGGCTCGTCCATTGCAGGCTCGCGCGTCGAACCGCCATAGTTGCGGTAGTCACCCATGTAGATGACGTAGCCCCGTTTCACGAGCCAGTCGGCCCAAGAGTAGTCCTTGTAGGAAAGGTCGAAGTCGCAGGTTGATGGGCTCGTCGCGCCGTGCAGGAAGAGAATGATATTGTCGTCCGTGAAGCGGGTGTTGCCCTCCGCTATCTTCTCCCGGAGGAATAACCTGATCCCGAAGTCCAGCGCGTCGATCTGCATATCGGTTTTTGTGATGGTCGCGTCTTGCGCGGAAATCGGCGTGGTGAATGAAATAAGTCCAACGGCAATGGTGGCAAAGAGCCACCCCAAAGCCGCGTGCCCTCGGCGATTGAGCATGGTTTCCCCGCTTTCAATTTATTAATTGACAGCGAGGCTACCGATCTGGCCGGTCACTTCAATCAATTCACCGGAAAAATTTTTGAGCGGTGCGGGGGAATAAATCGGCTTTGCCGGTGGCCTGAGAGCTCTCTCCTGAGGCCTGGTCGGGTGGACGTCTACCCCGATGCCTCAAACGATCGGCACTCCGCCGGGGTGCTTGGCCTTTTCCTCCGGCTCAACATGAATCGAGATCATCGCGTCGTCGATTTCGGCTTTCAAAGCCGCCTCGATCCGGTCGCAGAGATCGTGCGATTCGGAAACGGTCATGCTTCCAGGGACGACGAGATGAAAGTCAATGAAGGTCGCCCGACCGGCATGCCGGGTCCTGAGATCATGGGCTTCGAGCGCGCCACCTGCGTGCGAGGAGATGATGTTGCGAACCTTTGCCAGTGTAGGTTCCGGCAGCGCCTCGTCCATCAGGCCCCCAACGGACTCGCGCATGAGGCGCCAACCGGTCCACAGGATGTTAATCGCGACGAGCGCTGCAACCAGGGGGTCCAGCAAGAGATAGCCCGTGAACCAGACCAGGGCGACACCGACAAGAACTCCTCCCGATGTGACGACATCGGTCCAGAGATGCTGCGCATCCGCGAGCAGGGCGGGGGACCTCCATTTCCGGCCATAACGTCCGAGTATTACGCACCAGACTGCATTCACGGCGCTCGCACCCGCGTTGATCAGAAGACCAAGCAGCGGGGCGTCGAGCGGCTTGGCTCGCGAGAAGCCTTCGTAAGCAGCGTAGAATATCAATAGCGCTGCGACGACAATGAGAACGCCTTCCACGATTGCGGACAGGTATTCCACCTTATGATGACCATAAGGATGGTTCGCGTCGGCGGGCGCCGCGCTGATCCTTACCGCGGTGAACGCGGCGATCGCTGTGGCGACATTCAAAGTGCTTTCGAGGGCGTCAGAATAGAGCGCCACGCTTCCCGTAACGAGATACGCGACATACTTCAGCAGTAATACAATGCAGCCGACCGCGATGCTGCCGGCTGCCAACTTCAAAGTGCGATTCATGATTGCTCAGTCGGATCGATGCCTGGTCCGAATAGGCCGCATCTCGGGTTCGATCAACCGCAAACTTTGCTCTCGATAGTCACTTGCAACTGCGAAACGATTCAATCATTCGGGGCATCGGCGGTTACTCGGTCCGAGTGTACGGGACGTTGCGATCAGGCATCACTGTTGAGGACCGGTTATTTTCGATTGCTCCGCTTACCGGTCACCACGTGGCAGTATCAATGCGGAGAGACCAAGCTCAACCGAGCGTTCATTGCGTTGCTCTCAGCTTTGTTCGCGGCGGCCGGTTGACTCTAAGCCCACCCGACAATCTGATTGTAGCCAATCTTCGCCCTTCACCCTGGATTGCTCGGATTAATGCGCCGGATAGACCAGAGGTGCCCTCTCGTCTGCAAGACTCCACGCGCGCTGCAAGCTGACTCCTGTTCTGTGTCGGAATTTTTTGAGCATGGCTATTGCGCTCCCGGTCATAGTAAACTCACCACGTCCGGTTCCGCGAGAAGCTGCTTTATTGCTGATCCACCCGCAGCTAGTCTCCGACTTAGTTCGAGCGACTCCACCGTACTTCCGCCGCAGGCTGGCAAATCGGTGCGTTCCCTTACCTCGGAAGGGCGACAGATGCGAGCAGTAATCATCGGCGCGGGAATGGGCGGGTTGATGACGGCCTTGGCGCTGCGACAGTCCGGCGTCTTCACCTCGGTCGATGTTTACGAGCAAACCAAGGTGCCGAGCACCGCAGGCGCCGGGTTGAACGTCCCGCCCAACGGTGCGCGGTTATGTCGTTGGCTGGGCGTTGACCTCGATGGCGGGGATCCCAACGGCCCCGACGGGGTAATCGACGGTGGCCGGGCTGCAATTCTGGAGTCGACACGGCAATTCAACGCCGATGGAACGATGACGCAGAGGCGGTTCGATCATGTCACCGCTGCGGGCGATGGCGCCGGATTTCATCACATGCACAGGCTGGACTTGTTGATGTGCTTGTACAAGCGGGTGTTCGAATTCGGTCCCGACACAGGAGCTGCCTGCCCGATCACCGTGCACATGGACTGCCGGCTGACACAGCTGCGTCAGACCGCCCGCGAGGTGACGGCGACCATTTCGAATGGCCGAAGCACCACGGGGGAGGTTCTCGTGGGTGCCGACGGGATCAACTCTGCCACGTTGCAGCTGGCATGGCCGAACCCGCGTCCCAAGCGCTGGACGGAGGTGACCTGCTTCCGTGGACTTGTTCCGCGGGCGGTGGTCGCCTCGCTCCGCAAGGCTGACGGTAGCCCGCTGGATCACAACCCGATCGACTCCTTCAGCATGGACCGTCACCGCACCGACAGGAGCGGAGCGACGACCTACTGGGTGCGCGGCGGCGAATTGTTGAACGTGTGGATCGCCCGCTATGAGCCCGACTCCGCCGCATTCGAGAAGGAGGAGGGCGACTGGTTTCCCGTCAGTCGGGAGGAGATCCTTCACGAGGTGGGCGAGGCATTCACGGGCAGCGCCAGTCGAGACGACCTGCTCGCTCTGGCGGGGGCAATCGTTCGTCCGACGAAGTGGGGCCTCTATGATCGCGACGCGCTCGAAACCTGGGTGCAGGGGCGCATCTGTCTGCTCGGTGACGCGGCGCACCCGATGCTTCCGACCTTTGGACAAGGCGCCGCGCAGTCCTTCGAGGACGCCGCCGCGCTCGCCAGCGCCTTCGCCCTGCACAAGCGCGATGTGGCGACAGCGCTGTTGCACTACGAACGCGTGCGGCATTACCGCGCGACCCGCTTCCAGCTCGGCTCCAAATTCGCCTTCGATCACTTGCGGGCAAGGGACACCGCTGAGCAGAAGGCGCTGCTCGAGAAGCTCGACGAGCGGGTGAGCCCGGCCTTTGCGCACGACAAGCGCGGCGGCGAGGACGATTCCTGGATCTATGCCTACGACGCCCGCAAGATCGGCGCCGAATTGCCTCGCAAGAGACTGGGACCGTGGGACTTCCGCCGGGCCGCCAAGGCCAGCTACGCCACGATCACCTCCAAGCTCTGGACGCCGGCTGCTCCGCCAAAGGCTCCACGTCCCGTCACGCGCGAAGAGGTCGCCCTGCACAACACAAAAGAAGACTGCTGGATCATCGTCCGCGGAAAAGTCTACGACATCACCGAGTGGGCGCCCCATCACCCCGGAGGGGCCGGCATTGCCCGAATGTACGCCGGCAAGGAAGCCACCGCCGAATTCGGCGACTACCACAGCGCCGAAGCTGTCGCGCACATGGCGCATTTCTGTATCGGCGACCTCGTCGATGCTCCGACCACCTTGCCGTGACTGGAGATCACTGACTGGCCGGCCAACTCGGACTTCCGGGTTGACACACGCGCCATGCGCCAGTGAGAATCGGCTTCGGACGCAAGGTTCGCTTAGTCAAGATATTTGCTAAACCGTGCAGCGAATGGAAACGGGTGGATCAGCGCAGCCCGCTGGCGTTGCCTTCCCGAGCAAGCGTCTGCGAGACGGTGAGCCGTCTTTGCAAGAATGATGGAGACTATGTGGTGCAGCTTGAATCTACCCTCACTTGCCCGGAGTGCGGTCATCAAGCGGTTGAGCCGATGCCAGAGAACGCCTGTCAGTTTTACTATGACTGCAAGGGCTGCGGAAAGCGCCTCAAGCCCCTCGCCGGGGATTGTTGTGTGTTCTGCTCCTATGGATCGACGCCGTGTCCGCCGATTCAAAACGTTGGTTGTTGCAGCAAAGCCGTCTAGGACGCCGACCGTTCAAAAAGCCAGCGGGTAGGACTCCAGGTCCTTGATGATAGGACCGGAACATCTCGAAAAGCGCACTGTCATCGGAACTTGAGCTCAACAGTCTTTCTCCAAGTCGTACCAAATCCAGTTGTTGGGCCGGCCTTGTGCGCGTCGGCAGGACAAAAGTTTCATCAGCGTCCGCACGGGTCCTTCCGGAAGAGCAACCGCTAGCTCGACCCTTCTGTCCCAATTCGATCGAGACGGAGCCGGTGTCGATGATCTGTCAACAGGTGTGCGCCACCCAGGACGGCGGCCAGCGTTCCCAGTCCGGTCCCGCCAGCGATCAGAAACATGATCAGCAATTGATATTTCACTGCATCGACCGGCTCGACTCCGGCGAGAATCTGCCCGGTCATCATCCCCGGCAAGGAAACGAGCCCGATGGCCGCCATTGAGTTTAGGATCGGCATGAAGCCGCTTCTCAAGGCGTCCCGTATGACAGGCAGCAGGGCTTGGTGTCGGGTGGCGCTGAGCGCAAGACAGGCTTCCACGGCGGCCCGTTCGCGCACCAGGCTATTCGTCAGCACGTCCAGGCCCAGGCTTATTCCGGTCATCGTGTTTCCCAGCATCATGCCCAGCAAAGGCAGCGCATAGCGCGGATGATACCAGGGATCGGGGCGGAGTTCCGTCAGGAGCGCGAACATCGTGACGGTACCGGCGGCGAGCAGCGTGCATGCCGCGCCCAAGCCGTATTTCCAAACGCCCGGAAGGCGCCGCTTTTGCCGCGCGACGATTTCCCGAGAGGCGAAGAGAACCATGATAAGGGCGGCGAGTGCCGTCCAGAGCGGCGAGACCGCGGCAAACAGGAACGTCAGCACGTACCCAACCAGGACGAGCTGCACCACCATGCGCACGGTCGCGATGGCGAGTTGCTTTTCAAGTTTGAGGCGGAGAACAAGCGAGAGAACGCCGTCCATGACGACAAGCAGCGCGGGTAGGGCCAGATCGCCGTACGAAAGCTGGATGTAGGTCACGGCCGGTGTTCCTCGATGCTGCCGTCGGGCCTCATTGCAAATATCCTTGACCCGACGCGGCGCGCTTGGGCGTTGTCGTGGGTACTCCAAACGACGCTCGTTCCGTTCGAAACTCGTTCGGCTATCAAGGATTCCACAGCGGCAGCGGATGCCGAGTCGAGCGCGGAGGTCGGCTCGTCCAGCAGAAGCACCCGCGATCGCAGCATGAGTGCACGTACAAGCCCCAATCGCTGTCGCTCGCCGGTCGAAAGTCTTTGGATCGACCAAGGTCCGCAGTCGTCCGGCAGCCCCAAGCGTTTGACCAGCGACAGGGCATTATCCCACGCCACGAAGTGTTCCTGCACGATGTCGGACCGCCAGCCAGGCTCGGCGGCGAGGTAGGTCACTTGTTTTCGCCAGGCGGGGGCGGGCATCGCCTCTCTGAGCACGCCGTCCAGCTTGACCGTTCCTTCGTTGGGGTCGAGATCCGCGATGGAGCGAAGCAGCACGGTTTTCCCAACCCCAGAGGGCCCTTGCAGGGCGACGCATTCGCCGTCCTGCAAGTCGAATGACACGGAGAGGTGCAGGCGCTTGAGCCCGCTGACCGTCAGCATACGTCAAAGCTTAAGCTGCAGCCGATCGGCAACACGCCCGGCTATCTCCGCGGGCGCCTGGCCCGGGTAGGGATGCACTGAGCTGACGTTGATCTCGCCGAGCACGTAGCTGTCGCTCCCGTCGGCCTTGATGGGGCCGAGCATGAAGTCGGCATCCCAGATCGCAGGCAGGTCACTTGGCGCGATATCCAGCAGCGAAGTTAGCTGTGGCGTCCATTCGTCCTCCATCAACCGGCGCAGCCGCTGGAAGCGGGGGTCTGCGTTCGACGTGTAGAGCCGCGGTCCGGCTTCGGAACGTGCGGCCGGCGAGTCGACCAGAGCTTTGACCTTATGATGACCGAAGCCGGCGCAGCGATCACCTGCCATGTAGCAACGCGCCACGCCCTCGCTCAGGCGAGGCTGGAACGCCTGGTCAATCACGCTGCCGTTCTCGAAATACTCGGCGCAGCGACGAAGGAAATCATCCAGCGTCAGTTCCTCGGGCGCGTCCTTGGTCGCGTCTAAGACCTTGATCATGGAGGAACTCGGTAGCTTCTCGACCTTCCAAACGCCTTGGCCACCGTTGCCCCGGTTGCGTTTGATCACGCGCGGCCCGGCGGCGAGCCGAGTCGGCAGTTCGGTGCGCATCGCCGCGGCGGTTTGGTACAGCGCTGTGTCGGATCCCCATCCCATCGCGTGGGTGCGATAGAGGACCTCCTTAGTGCCCATCTTGAGGATGACGTCCGGATGAGCGCTTACCCACACGCCCTGCGCCGCGACGTCGCGCAACAGGGCGTCTAGTCCGGTGCGGTTACGACCGCCCTGAATCGGGTTGACCCAGACGAGCACGCCATCCACTGCGAGCAATTCTTCGCGCACGGCATCGGCGAAGCTCTCGTCGTAGATCGCGGGGCGCGCTTCGACGCCGACGGCGGCCAGCGCTTCGAAGACATCGACGAAGCGGCCGTTTTTCGAGGTCGCATCTCGACGCGCGGCTGCATCTCCTCGCGAGAGGACGGCGACGGTACGATTGGAAGAGGGGTGTCGTTCGGTATCCATGCGCAAGCTCCACGTGTTGCGTGCTGCGCAGAGCTTGGACCGAAGTCTCGCGGGGAGTCTGCCAACCCCGTGCATCCGAGACTATGCGAAATCGTGTCCGGGTATCAAGGGGGGGACCTTTGGCTGTTCGTTCAGACAGGCGACCTTCGCCGATCGCGACGCAGATCTGCATCGCCACGCAGCTCACCAAGCTATTTGTCGGTTCTCGGGCGGTGCACCGGTCAGGAGGGGCTTGCCAAATACCGACGGTATCAGGTCATCGAGAAACAGCAGCATCTGAGCGCGGAAGCCCGGACTGTTTCCTCCCGCGTGGTTCATGGGAAGAATGATTTCGGCCGAGGCTTGCCACGTGACCGCGACATAGGCGACGCCAGGATTGGCGGTGGCCACTGTCTTCTGGCCGCGAGGGCTATCGAACCTGAACTCGACCAACGGCACCCACTGATTCAACGGCTCTTCCTTGGGCGGGCCACCGTCGAAGCGTCGGGTCAGGTAAAATGTGCTGTATTGGATGGAGAAGCCCCAGTGAAGGGTTTGCACGGCCGGAGACGAGACGTTCAGGAAGGTGCCTGTAGCGAGGTTTGGCGCAAACGCCCGACCGCCTTGTCCCATGGGCTCTTCGTCGACAATCGCACCCGTGATGGCGAATGGCCGAAGCCAGGAAAGCGAGTCCGGTAAATCACCGAATCCCTTCCCGAAGGTTACGCCAGCCTGGATCGTGTTCGGCGCGTCGGCGCCCACACCCACGGCGCCAGAGTGAGCGATGCCCCAAGCAAGGCTCACTGAAGCCAGCGCCTCATGCTTGTTGTCGCGAAAGGCTTCGTATTTGAGACCGAGGCTGGTCTTATCGAAACCTGACGTGTGGCCGATCGGCCAGTTCTGGTGGACCCATCCGCTGTCGAGCGTGGCCGCAAGTGTGGGCGTCAGCAAACGTGCGAAGGACCAGTTGATACGGTTCTCCAGCACGTTGCTGTCCTGGGTCGGATAGCTGAGGTATGAGAAGTCCGGGACGATCGCCTCGTCGGCCACCGCGGGGTCGTCGAACGTCATGGTGCCGTTAAAATAGCGGTTACCGGCGATGCCGTGGGCACGGGCGGACTGCGTCCAGACCGAAAGGGCAGCCATCGCAAGGATTGAGGCGCATTTCCTCATGTTGTTGCCCGCCGACTGCACCGACATCGAGCAGGACGATAACACGGCGAAGTGCAGGGCCAAATCTCGGTCGACACTCCATTGCGCGCTTGCGACCCTCGACGTCCGCCACGATTTCGTTCCATTCGGTCGATGAAAATCTTGGCGTTGTTTTCTTTTCACCGTCCCGCACGCGGGTTGACAGCCCAGCCATCTGGGCTTTTATTTGCGCCACGGGGATGTGCGATCTCCTCGCGAGGCGTCATGCCCAAGAATCGCGTCCTGATCACCAAGGGCGCAGCATGTCAGCATCGTACACCTCCATTTCACCCGATAAACTGTCCCGGTTGGTAGGCACGGCGGCCGCGCCGACGCTCATCGATGTCCGCATCGACGAGGACTTTTCGGCCGACCCGCGCCTGATTCCCGGAGCCTTGCGGCGCCAGGCTCTGTTGCAAGTTGAACGCGAGTCTCCAGTTCTGCGACGCGTTCCACCGATGGTGCCGCGACGCGACCAAGGAGTTGCACAACTGGCCGACCAACAAGGGCAAGTGAGGCCGAAGGCCTGATGACTTCTGGGGCAGGGACAACCAGGAGATCAGACATGCGAACATCCACGATCTATCGGGCATCGCTCTTCGTAGCGCTTGTTGCGGGCTTCTCGCCCGCCCGAGCCCTGACTCAGGAAGAGCTGGTCGCCAAGATTCAGGCGGCTGGCTACTCGCAGGTGAAAGACGTCAAGTCGACGGCCGAAGGCACCACCGCCAAGGCGGTGAAGGACGGCAAGCCGGTGACGCTCGTCGTCGACAGCAGCGGCCAGATCAAAGAGCGAAACTGAGTTCGAGGAGCAGTACGATGAAATGGACAATTCACGCGCTGATCGTCGGCTCATGCCTCCTCGCAACTGCATCCTTCGTTTCGGTGGCGCATGCGCAGAGCGTCGACTGGCAGAAGGTCGACGAGACGCTGGGGCGTAAACCCGCCGTCTCGGACGACGTGCACCGCTACGGCTTCCCCCGTACCGATCTTTCCGTGACGCTGGACGGCGTGGCGATAACGCCGGCGCTGGCCCTCGGCGGCTGGGTTGCGTTCAAGCCCGCGCACGGCGGCGCCATGGTCATGGGCGACCTTGTGTTGCTTGAGACCGAGATCAACCCTGTGATGGCGAAGATGATCGCCAGCGGTCTCGAGATCACCGCCGTGCACAATCATCTGCTGCGGGCGAGCCCGACGACCTTCTACATGCATATCGCCGGCCATGGGGACCCCGTCAAGCTTGCCTCGGCGATCCACGATGCATTGGCCGAGAGCAAGACGCCGCTGACAGTCGCGGCGCCGGCGAGCCCGCCGCCGGCCGTCGATCTCGACACGGCGAAGCTCGACCAGATCATCGGCGTGAAGGGCCAGGCCAACGGCGGCGTCTACCAGTTCAACGTCAAGCGGCGAGACCCGATCACGCAGGACGGCATGCCGTTGACCCCCGTCGGCCCGATGGGCGTCGCGATCGGCATCAATTTCCAGCCGACCGGAGGCGGAAAGGCCGCTATCACCGGCGACTTCGTGCTGACTGGCGATGAGGTCAACCCGGTCATCCTGGCGCTGCGGGCACATGGCATCGAGGTGACCGCGCTGCATAGCCACATGCTCGACGAGCAGCCGAGGCTCTTCTTCATGCACTTCTGGGCGAACGATGACGCCGTGAAGCTCGCCGAAGGCCTGCGCGCGGCACTCGACAAGACTGCCAGTGCGAAGAGTTGAGCCAAGATTAAGCGAAGGAGTTGCCTGATGCCCTACGAAACCAAGCCGCTGCCGTTCGACCCGAAGTCGATCAGCGGCATATCTGAGAGGGTTCTTGTGAGCCACTATGAGAACAACTACGGCGGTGCGGTGAAGCGGCTCAACGCCATCAGCGCGCAGCTCGCCGAGCTGGACTTTGCCAAGGCGCCGAACTTCGTCATCAACGGCCTGAAGCGCGAGGAGCTGATCGCGGCGAACTCGATGATCCTGCATGAGATCTACTTCGACGGTCTCGGCGGCGCGAGCAAGCCGGGCAGCGCGCTCGCCGAAGCGATCGTGCGCGACTTCGGCAGCATCGATCGATGGCGGACGGAGTTCGCGGCGATGGGCAAGGCGGAGGGAGGAGGTTCGGGTTGGGTGATCCTGTCCTATTCCCCTCGCGACAAGCGGCTCATCAACCAGTGGGCTGCCGATCATACGACGACGCTCGCCGGCGGCCGTCCGGTGCTGGTGCTCGATATGTATGAGCACGCCTATCACATGGACTTCGGCGCTGCGGCAGCCCGCTATGTCGACGTCTACATGGAGGCCATTCGTTGGGAGAACGCCTCCGCGCTCTATGATCAGTACGCGAAGGAGATCTGATGGAGATGAGAAGGACGAGAAGCTTTGCCGTCGCTGTGTTCGCGCTGACCGGTCTGCTTGTCGCCCCACAGGCGGGTCGCGCGCAAAGTTGCAAGGTCTGCGCCGACCAGCGTGCCGCCTGCATGAAGAACTATGCCGGTCCCGCCTGCAAGACCGAGTACCAGATGTGTCGGAAGGCGTGCAAAAAGTGAGGCTGGCCGAATCAAAGAGCCAGCTTGCGAAGTGTTTCATCGCGACACTCGCTACCGGCATCGGGGGACTAGTCACCTTCGATGCCGGCTTTGTCGCGGCCGAAAGCGTTCGGACGTTGACCGGCGCGCAGATTCGAGCGGCCTTCGCGGGTAAGCAACTGACCGACGAGGTCCACTACAGTTTTGTTTATGACGGCGACGGGACGCTGCGAACTTACTCGATGGGTGTGAAGCAGGTCGGAAAATGGCGCATCCAGAAGGATGAAATTTGTCTCTATATCAAGGAGATGGACGACGACTGCTACCGCGTGACACAAAGCGGTAAACGGTTTGAGCTGAAGCCGACGGGGCCCGGCGGTCCGATCGACGGCATATTGGAGCCCGCATATCACGGGGATGGGGAGAAGTGATGACGACGACAACGACGAACGTCGAACGCGGGAACATGGGCGAGCTGGTACGCTATTTCCTGCGACTGGGCTTTCTCGGCTTCGGCGGTCCGGTCGCGCTGGTCGGCCAAATGGAGCGCGAGCTCGTCAACGACAAGAAGTGGCTCACCAAGGAGCAGATGCGCGAGACCATCGCCATTTGCCAGTCGCTTCCTGGCCCACTGGCGATCCAGGTCGGCATCTTTATCGCCTATTTGCGCTGCGGCTTTTGGGGTGCGTGGGCCGGTGGCTGGGCGTTCATCCTGCCGAATTTCGTCATCGTCGCGGCCCTCGGCGCGCTCTATGTCCATCTCGGGGATCTCAAGGCCGTCACCGGCATCTTTTACGGTGTCAGTCCGGCCGTGATCGCGTTGATCCTGCATTCCTGCTATCGGCTCGCCAAGCTCGGCATGGAAGATTGGCTGCAATGGGCGATCGCCGCGGTCTGTCTGGCCGTCACCGTGATCCTGCAGGCCGAGGTCGCATTTCTGTTCATTGGGGCGGGGATGGTCGGTATCGTTTATTACGGACACATCAAGCGCCCGCCGGTCGCTCTCCAACTCGCGCTGCTCCCGGCGGCGGCGCCCGCCGCCGTGCCGGCCGCAACCGGGTCGACGCTCGGCAAGCTGCTGCTGTTCTTTCTCAAGGCGGGCTCGCTGACCTTCGGCAGCGGCCTCGTCATCGTTCCCTTCCTGGAGCAGGGGCTGGTGCAGCAATACGGCTGGCTCAACGAGCGCGAATTTCTGGTGGCTGTCGCGATCGGCATGATGAGCCCCGGGCCGGTCGTGATCACGGCAACCTTCGTCGGCTATCTGGTGGCGGGCTTCTGGGGCTCGCTCGTTTCCACGGTCGGCATCTTCCTGCCGTCCTTCCTGCTGGTCCTGATCGTGGCGCCCCTGTTGGCACGGCACCGCAAGAATCCCAATGTGCAGGGCTTCGTGAAGGGCGCCTATGCGGCGGCGATCGGAACCATTTTGGGCGCGAGCTTCCTGCTGGGCAAGATCGCGATCGGCGACTGGCTGACTGCGCTCATAGGCATCGTCTCGCTCGCCGTGCTGTTTCGCTGGAAAGTCAGCAATCCCTTGCTCATTGCCGCGACGGCGGTCATTGGGCTGGTCGCCTATCCGATTCTGCAGCCGGCATGGGTGCTCACAGGCCTGAAGTGAGATGCAGAAGATGCGAACGCTGCTCGGGAATGCTCAGACAGGGCTGCGCGCTGCGGTCGCCGTCCTCGCGATCCTGCTGACGTCGGTCGCCCTCGCGCCGGCGGCCGAGGACGAGACCGTCGTCTTTGTCTGCCAGCACGGGGTGGTGAACAGCCAGATCGCTGCGGCCTACTTCAACAAGGCCGCGCAGGAGCGAGCGCTACCGTTCAGGGCGGTCTCGCGGGGCATCGATCTTTACCGGTCGGTGCCGGTGCGGGTCCGGGACGGCCTTGCACTGGATGGTCTGGAAGCGGCCAACACGCCACAACAGCTCGTCGTGGAAGACATGGCCGCGGCAGGCCGGGTTGTAGCGTTCGACGAAATTCCGGCAGAGCAGCGAGGGGGCGTCAACGTGACCTACTGGTCAGGCGTTCCCTTGGGCATCGACGATTACGAAACCACCCGGGATCAGATCGTCCAGCGCATCGATGCGCTTATTCCGACGCTGGTGGCGGCGGCCGAATCCGCTGGAAACAAGGCGCCTCTGCAGCTCGAAACCAAGATCCCGCTCGGCGATGTCCGCGGACGGATCGATCATTTGGCGGTCGACCTGAAGCGGCAGCGATTGTTCGTGGCCGAACTCGGCAACGACAGTGTCGGCGTCGTCGATCTGGCCGCAAACACCGTCCTCAAAACCATCACAGGGCTCAGCGAGCCCCAGGGCGTCGGCTATGAGCCGTCGACCGACACCCTCTATGTCGCCAACGCCCGCGATGGATCGGTCCGGCTCTACGAGGCCAACGAGTACAAGGCGACCGGACGGATCGAGCTCGGCAGCGATGCTGACAACATCCGGATCGATGCGGCTAACAAACGCGTCATCGTCGGCTATGGCAATGGTGGTCTGGCGATCCTCGATCCGGCGACTCGCAGCAAGGTCCAGAGCATACCATTGAAGGCGCATCCGGAGGGCTTCCAGCTTGAGCCCAGCAGCGGGCGCATCTTTGTCAACCTGCCCGATGCGCGCGCGGTCGCGGTGGTGGACAGCGCATCCGGCAAGCAGATCGCCAACTGGCCAATGGACAAGGGCGGCAATTTTGCGATGACCATCGATCGCGACCGCAGCCGTGTGCTTCTGGCGTACCGCAGCCCGGCCGTACTCGCAGTCTTTTCGACGGACGGCAAACCGATCGCGAGTGCGGAAATCTGCGGCGACGTCGACGACCTCTTCGTCGATGCAAAACGTGAACGTGTCTATGTGAGCTGCGGCGCCGGCTACATCGACGTGCTCGAAATCGATGGATCGGTTTATCGACGGATCGCGCGCCTGCCGACGGCAACGGGCGCGCGGACGTCCCTCTTCGTGCCGGAGCTGGACCGCCTGCTCGTCGCGGTGCGTGCGGGCCCCGCGGGTCCGGCAGCAATTTGGGCGTTCAAGCCGATGCCTTGAGATCTAAAATGCGGGAGGCCATGCATGCGCGTATGGAGCCGAGGCTTTCGCGGCTTTCCGAGACGGCTCGGGCCGAGCCTGATGGCCGTACTGGGATTGGTCGCATGGTCTGGTCCAGCGTCGGCCTATCGCCCCTTCGACGGCACCGATGCGGCCGTCGCGAAGAAAGGGGAAATGGAAATCGAGCTGCAACCCGCCGGGCGCTTGCGCGACGAGAGCGGGACAAGCCTGATCGCGCCGGCCTGGGTCATCAACTACGGTCTGAGCGAGGATTGGGAAGCCGTCTTCGAAGGTCAGGGACAAACACCGCTTTCTCCATCTGGACCAAGCAGCCTGACTGCGGCCGGGGCGTTCCTCAAGCATGTGGTGGTGCCCGGGAGTCTGCAGGACAAGACCGGCCCAAGCGTTGCGACCGAGTTTGGCGTCCTTTTACCTGACAGCACGGGCAATTCGGGCGTCGGCTTAAGCCTGGCCGGGATCGTCTCGCAGCGCTGGGATTGGGGGACCATCCATCTGAACGCCGAGACGGCCCTCACCCGGGACCATCATGGCGACCTCTTCCTCGGTGCCATCATCGAAGGGCCAGCGACCTGGACGGTGCGCCCCGTCGCCGAGATCTTTTATGAGAACGAGTTTGGAAAGGAGAAGACGTTTTCCGGCTTGGTCGGGCTGATTTACCGCGTCCGAGACGATCTGAGTTTCGACGTCGCAGTCCGTCATGCGCTCACCGGCAGGTATCCGGTGAACGAGATTCGTGCGGGCTTGACCTTCGGCTTTCCGCTTTCTTTCTTCGAAGGTCACGCCGCGCGCCAGGCGTCGCCAATTCCGCCTAGATAGCTACTTGCGGTCCTGGTTCTCGGGACGCGCACGCCAGTCGCGGCCGACGGTCTGGTGGCTGTCGTCGGGTGTTGCTTGATTGGCATGGTTGTTCTCGCCGCCCTCGGCTTTCCAGTCGCGCCCGATTTTGACGTCCTCTGCGCGACTACGATCCTGTTCGCGGGTTTGCTCCGACTGCTGGGGCGACTGCGCCTCTTGGACAGGGGCCGGCTGTGCCTGGGCTCCGGCGCCCCCGAATGCGAAAATTAGCGCGCAAGTGGAAAACGCAGCAAGCGATGTAGAATGTTTCATGGCTGTCTCCCTCACCAGGACCTTGCACACAATTAACTCGCTTGAACGCGTATTGTTCGTAAAGCGAGCAGGTCTTCGCCTACGCGAGCTATTTGATGAGCTCGGCAGAGCCCGTCGCGCACAGCAAGAGGCGCCGCGATACCTCTGGTCCGTAAGGTGTTAGCTTGAGCCCGCTAAAACCGATGGCCGCACATCCGTCCTCCGATGTCGAGGGCTTTGGTGAGTTTCGTACCCGGGCCGAAATCGCCTGCAAGCTAACGAGGTTTCAAGGCCGGTCGGTTGTTCTGAAGTGATGGCTTGGCATGGCCACGTAGCCCGGGGGACATGCGCCCAACTTTCTAGCGCGCCAGAGGACTCCCGGCCCGTGAGCTAATACAGCCAGATCGAGCGCGATTTCGGAAGCGAAATTCGAAGAGCGCAAGCTTTCGGGAATTCCGAGGCTAAGCCGCCCGCCGTCCGGAGCCGCCGCGGGGAGTCGTCACCGGCTCCGAACTTGTCTGGCCAGGAGCGTCAAGAACAGCCACATGATGGCTATAGACCATCTCCCAGCCCTTCCAGCCCGTGAATAGCAGGATACCGACGACCACGAGCGAGAGGATCACGCCCCATGGTTTGATCGCAGCTTCCGCACCGTGAGCGTACCGAAGCAGGAAATTGACGAGGGCAATGACAACTGCGGTGAGATTGCCGAGCATGTGATACCAGGCATCGTTCAGCGCCCGGATCCGGGGCTCGCTGAAGAAGTCCGTGAAGCCAGCCAACGCGGCGAGAAGCGCCATCGCGACGCCTGCGCCGAGCAACCACAGCGAGGCTCTCGCCCAGAAACCGTCGCCCGTCCCAACAAACGCAAGGTCGGTGACGAACGCTCCGACCAGGAAGGCGACGGGGAATGGAATCAGCATTGGATGAAGGGGGTGGGTGCCCAGCTTTGCCGTGCTCAGAGGATTGACACTCATAGGTCATACTCGCGAACTGATCTCCCGGAACAATCTCCGATGCTCCCACTTGTTCCTTAGAAGACGTCGGCGCAGTGCGACATCTGGCTCCTTCGCAAACGGGTCTGGCTCCTTCACAAATGGGCAAGAGTGCCGCGGAAGTGTCGTTGTCGCGCCCCAGCGTCTGTTCTCCGGCTATAGCGCAGCGCGGCGTAACTGCGCGCGGCGGCCAGGCGGTATGCGCCTTGCGTCGTCCGCGTGCAACGTTCTGCAGCGATCGTTCTGCTCGGAGCTTTCGTCTTGGCGTCGGCGAGGGCGCTCAGCGAGTTTCAAGCAACGCGCCTGAGGGCGCCAAAAAGGGGGAGGCGGTGGACCGCTAGGCCGTCAAGGCTGCCATTTCCTTTCTGGCGGCCTCGACTCTCGCATCAAGGTATTTGGCCAGATCCAGAAGGTGGATGCCCTTAGCGCATTTCTGACTTGCTTCCATACGCACCAGCGGGATTGCTATTTCACCTGCGCTGATCTTCTGCACAAGCTTGGTAGGATTGAGGTGTGAGAAGTAATCCCGACACACGTCTTCAATCGGGATGATGGCCCTACCTCCGTACTGCGCCATCAGAAGGAATGCAGTGTTCATTGGGCCAGCTCTCAATCGCTCGTTGTTCGATCTAGCTTGAGAGCTTCCGGCTTGTGAGATCCGTTTCCGTCGTCGGCGGAATTTGGCTTGCCTAGCGTAGTAAAAGGAGCGCTCGGCGCGTGCGGCTCTCTGCAAAAGGAAGGGCCGTACATGACGCGACTATCTTCTTCGAGTTCGAACCTGAAAGCACACCGTTATGAGTGGCGGGATAGCGATTGGCTTCGTTGATTTTTCTGACTTTTTGTTTGAATCTGATCGCGTTCCTAGCGCTTCGGGTGGGTCGTTTCTGGTGGGAAACTGGTGCATTAACGCCCGCTCATGCAGACGAGCCGGGGCCTGACACCCGTAAGGTCTCCCCCTCACGATGATCATCAAGTGGTTCGACTTTTCCCTCTCAAGGCTGAAACAGGGGTTCGATTCCCCTAGGGAGCGCCAGCAAATTCAGGCACTTAGTTAGCCATCAACCGCGTTCGTTGAATAATGGTTGAATAAGACGCCGGTGAACAGCGGCGAACGCTTGCGGAATTTGCTCCCGATATTGGCAGACCAGCCTCGGCGCGATACCTCACTGTGTCCGGCGCAGTCGCGAAAATTCCTCGTCGCACTTGGCTATCCAGAAATACTCAAACCGTCGCTGACGTGCGCTGTCGTACGCCAGCGCCCTCGGACGTGCGCATTGACGTTACTCCTCGCGCAGCCAACTCTCGCATCAAGCTTTGTGCAAATAGGAGGGCGATGTGAGATACAATCGACGTGAGAAACCTGGCGGGCAACAGTCACAAGTCAGTCTATCCACTCCGAAAGCCGCAGAACCGCGCACCATGCCATTCGCCCAGCGGCTCACTTGCACGGTTGACGATGCGTGCGAAGCGACCGGCTTGGGACGCACGAAGCTTTACGAGTTGATAGGAGCTGGGGATATCATTACGACAACGATCGGACGTCGGCGACTAGTGGTGGTGCACTCACTTATGGCGCTCCTTGACACCAACATGTCGAATTAGCGCGACTTAAGGGAGCAACCCACCTTCAACGCGCTCTTCCTCAGGCACTCATTTTGATGACACGATTGTCCTCCGTCATATAGCCAATGAGTGATAGGTGTCGGGCTTGTCCTTGCGCCAGCTGTTGGTGCTCGGCTCGACCGCGGCCCCGAATTCGGTCTTAAACCGCTTTAGGAAGCTGCCCAGGCGGGGCGCTTATTCTTGATGCCCTCGATACGGAAGTCATCCGCGCGCACCGGCGCAACTCTCGACTTGGATTGTGAATATGTGGACGTTCGGTAGGCTGAACCATTGGCCACCAGAGCGGCGGCCCCTTCGCTTAGGTGCTCGGGACATTGAATGCCAAGATCGTCAAAAATACCTCGCTCCCCCTACGACACTGGACGTCTACATTGCGGCGCCCAGTCTCCTCGAAACCGTTAGCAAAAGAATTATCATCTAAGCGCCACCTGCCTTTTTGGCGATAAAGTCATTCATACATTTTGCAAGGGCGGCTCGCCGCGCTTTCAAGAAGACCCTGTAATTTTCGAGCTTGAGAAGCTCCGGGTCGTTCGGCACGAGCTGCGCATCAAGCGACTCCTGCCCCTGTTTTGCAACGATGCTTGGAAGATAGGCCGTTGGTTCCTTGTTACTTAAGCGACGATTGGTCTGGCCCGTGATGAAAGCCATGTTGGCAATCTCATTGATTTCGCCTGTCTCGTATCGCCGATCTTTGAGAAGAGATTTTGGGAAAATGTGATGCCACTGGATGAAGTGCAATTTGCCTTGGTGCGTCAGGGAAAGGCCGAGGCCGCTGAACCAATCCTTCGCGCCGGCATCCTTGAGCGCGAGATAGGCCAGCGAGAAGAGCGGACTGTTCACGCCGCGTGCGGCCAAGTCGTCGGGCTCAATATGGAGCCGTCCAAATTGCCGCTTCACGGGATCAATCAGAGCCGCGATTTCGCCGGTGCGGAAGATGATCGCCAGGTCTTCATTCAAAAGCGTTTCGGTCGAGCCGCGCGAATACCGGCCACGGGTATTCGCCGTAAGAAGCCAGTAAAGCAATGCACGGCTCTCTTCTTTCGTGAGCTTGTTGTCTTTGTCGCGACTCACAGCGGCGAGGGCGATCACGAACATCGGAGAAGAAAGCAGGCTCTCGTCTTCGATACCGGCATTGGTCCGCAGGAAATTGATAGCGAAGCGTAACCCTTCTTTCGCGTCTTCCCATCCCTCCTTCAGGCGCGCAACGGGTGTCGCTCCGACGACGCGGAAGAGGCCCTGCTTTGTGGCGAACACCACAATGGCGCGAACGAGAAGACCGAGATCCAGAGTGAATCCATTGTCCTCGCATTCGTCCTGGAACTCTTCCAATTCTTGCAGAAGATTTTACCACCGCGATGTCATCTGCGCCAAGGCTAGGTCCGAAGATCGCAGCTTCGCGCCCAGAGAATTCACGCGGACGAATATCTCGGTCACTTCCTCGTAGCTCATTCCTCGTTCGAGAACATGGACCACGTAGGAATAGCTCTTGACCTGTCTCAAGCGCGTCAGCCGATCGAGGTACTTCTGATAGCGCGGATCATCGAACCCCGTTATGCCCGCTTTTTGAAGGATGGCCGTGTCACTGGACTTGAAGATCTCGCTGACCGGCACCCAGTTTGGCATCGCCAGAAGCGCGCGGCTTGCGACGACGAAGGTGCGGCGGCTTAGCCGCTCGGCAAGGCCCTTATCATCTCCGCCGCCATCCTCGTCCGCGTTGTCATCCCCATTCCCGTCCTCTGCGACCTCGTCATCGGCCGAAAGGAGTGACTCTTGGTCGCTATCGACCTCCAGCGCCTCGCTTGGCGGTCCGTCGGGATGGTCGAGATTGAAGAGGATGTCGATGGGTCTTTTGCGGTGTTTGACCGTGACCGGCTCGCCGTTGATAACCGCCGTGAGGGAGGTAAGCCGCTGCTGCCCATCAAGGAGCAGTTTGCGTCCCGCGAAGGCTGTTGTGTCCTGTGCAATGGCGAAGTCGCGCGTCGGAATGGGCTCGTCCGTTTCCCACATCAGAATGGAGCCGCTGGGATATCCACGATACAGCGAATCCAGCAGATCGCGAACGCGCGTTCCCTTCCAGACGTAGTGGCGTTGAATCTCAGGAAGCCTGAGCTCGCCCCGCTTGTACATGTCGACGAGCGCGCTGATCGGAACGTTTTGTTGCTGCATGAAGCCCCCACGGTTGGTGATGAAGCTACCGCAGGTTGACGCGTCAGGCTATTTGCTCGGACGATGGTCGTTAGGTTGCGCGAAGGGACACGTTATTGCGGATGGTTGTGCAGGGGATTAGGCGGGCAGCAGTTCGGTCTGAATGGGGCGGCTCGCTGTTGAGATATCAATGATCCGGGCCAAAGTTAAGTAAAATCAATTACTTGATTGCGATTGTTGATCGGGGGCGGGCTCGAATGACTTGGGGACTACCAAAGTTCGTACTTGTTATGTTCGCGAGAATCCGCAATCTTGAAGGGCATGCCCCACACCGCCAGCATCACCCGCCTTTGCTCGCTGTTGAAACCTGACAATGATGCGCGCCCGACGTTTCTCTTCGGTGCCGGCGCGTCGTTCTCTTCCGGCATCCCTTTGGCAGCCGAATGCGTGAAGCGGCTGGCAAAACAAGCCTATGCCGATTTCGTGCTCGGCGGCAAAACCCATCCGGATCAGATCAAGCCTTCGGAATGGACAACTTGGCTCCAGGGTCAGCGTTGGTATATTCCTGGCGAGAACAATCTGGCGGAGAACTTCCCGCTGGTTGTCGAACATCTTTTGAAGCCCGAGGCATATCGGCGCCGCTCGCTTCTTGATTTGATGGCGCTTCGTCAGGATGTGGGTGACGGATATCGGGCCGTGGCCGAACTAGTTCTGCGCGGCCTTGCCGGGACGATCCTCAGCACCAATTTCGACGTTTGCCTTCCCAAGGCGCTCAACGATAAGCAGCCACACATCCGGCACGTTGCCGAAGTGAACCGCGGCCCGCAAGATTTCAACGAGTTTGGTCTTTTTGCCAAGGCGCAAATCGTATGGCTGCACGGCAAGGCGGAGCAGTACACCGACCGAAACCTTATCAGCGAAACCCAAAAGCTCGATCCGGAGCTTATTCAGCGATTGGCTCCACTTCTTGAAGCCACGCCTCTGATCGTCGTGGGCTATCGCGGCGCTGAGCCTTCGATCATGCAATCGTTGCTCGGCGAAGAGGCCGGAATCAAGTTTCGGAACGGCGTGTACTGGTGTTCAAGGCCAGGCGAAAAGCCTCATCCTCAGGTCGACGCGCTCGCGCGGCGCCTAGACGGGAACTTTCAGCATCTCGAAATTGAAAGCTTCGATGCTTTGTTTCGCGATCTCAACCATGAACTCGCGGGCGTTCAGCGCTTCGCGGCCGCTCCCTCGTCGGACGATCTCAAGCAATTCGACGACCAAACGGTGTTCGAGGCAAGCCTGGCGGATGTTGACGTTGATCTCGCCCTGACCACGCTCAAGCGCTACAGCGCAAAGCTGGAACGTGGCGACATCGGCTCCCAGCAGCTAAAGCCGTTGATGCGTGAGCTGGGCTTGCTCGTGAATGACAACGGCATTGAGCGCCCGACAGTTGGCTGCATCCTCTTGTTCGGTCGTGATCCGGGACGCTTCTTTCCTCACAGCATCATCGCGGGGACCGTCAACGAGAAGAAGCGGAAATTGTTTGGCGGCAACCTTATCCAGCAACACAAGGCCGTGCTGGACTGGTTTGAAGAGGAAAAAATCAATCCGCAAATCAAGGTCAAGGGACGCCGGCAGCACGAGAGCCGTTCTGTCTATCCGGAGCGGGCCTTGGTCGAGCTGCTCGTGAACATGATCGTGCATCGCGATTATTCGGTGCAGCAACCCTCCAGCATCAATGTGGTACCACAACATGGGGTCCGTTTTGCGAACCCCGGCGCGCCGTCCGCCGTTGCCTCGCGCCGTCTGGCGCTTGGCCCGGACGGCGCGTTTGAGCCGGTCCCGCAATTTAGCGACCTCCGGAATCGTACCCTGTGCGACGTGTTTTTCGGTATTAGCGCGATGGAACGCGCCGGCACCGGGTTGACCGATACGCGCGAGCTCGCCGAGGGATTGGGCGGAGCCGCCACCTTCGCGTATCCACCGGGCATGGACAGCTTTACGGCTGAACTTTTCCGGCTGAGACCTTCCGCCGGGTCTGACATGGTCGCGCGCGACAACCGGCCGGTGGGCACCTATGTGCTCAATCTGCTGCCATTCGCGTCCATTCCCAACGGCATGACGCACATCGAGGTCACCACCAACCGTTGGGACGAGCTGCGCGAAAAGGTGCCGCTCAGCGATGCGGGGGAAGTTATTTTTGAATGGCGGACGGGCGACCTCTGGTCCTTTGCTCCCGACGTTCTCGTGAACACCTTGTTCGCCCCTGTTGCGAAAGGGCGCGCCAGGACCATCTCGGTTGAAGAAATCGAGAAGAGTCCAATTCTGCAAGCGAAGTTTTCGTGGCTGTGCCGCCTGCATTTCGAAGCTTATCTCAAGCGCTTTGAGCCGCGGGGATTGATCATCGAGAAGGACAAGAAGGGCCATCCGGCGAGACGCGCTTATTTCACGGCGCTCAAGGGCAACAAC
Source organism: Bradyrhizobium sp. Gha (assembly GCF_900113735.1). Taxonomy (GTDB): domain Bacteria; phylum Pseudomonadota; class Alphaproteobacteria; order Rhizobiales; family Xanthobacteraceae; genus Bradyrhizobium. Next base: position 176,928 of record NZ_FOQM01000001.1, on the reverse strand, counting down.
CGGCCGATCTTCTACGATACGCCGCTTCGCAAGAATATCCGCCGTGATGTCGTCAAGCGGCGCGGCGAAGACCAGAAAGCATGGTTCGAATGTGAAGGCTTCGGCTACGAGGTCGTCCGGCAGGCGGATATTTGGGGCATCCGGATCAAGCCATTCTACATGTTCGCCAAGCGCGATGGCGCGTCACCGTTGCCAGGTTATATGCGTACCAGCAAGGCCACGCGCCGAATAAAGTTCGACCGTAACGCAAACGTGGAGAGCGATCTCACATTCTGGGGGCGTTTTCTTGCAGAGGGTGGCCCTACCATCAACATTGGCAACGGGTACGTCGGCGATCTCTTGCTTGAGGGAAGCTTTGTAAGCGTAGACGTTCAGGAAGGAGGTTTGATCGATGGCTCTTCCGCTGAAGATCGACGTACTGCCTGAACCCGAACTCGAGTTCGCCAACGCCGCGCGAGACATTGATCCGCGCCGGGCGCTCGCAAAGCACGGGCCCATTGATGACCGGGGTCTCCGGACGATCAAACTCGGGCTTGTGGGATTGCCGGAGGACATCGAGGCTGCGAAAGGCTGGCTTAACCGGTTGGCCCAGTTCGCTCCGGCTTCCGAAGGGAATTCGAACCGCTTCCGCGACTGGCCGGGGCTGGAGAAGGCTCTGCACTGTCGTTTCATCACGGATGCTGCCTGGATCAGACCTATTGAGCCCGGACACTACAATGCTCTGTTCAAGGATGCGCTGACCGGCAAGACATTCGGCGAGCTGGTCGAACTCTTCGATGGCCGCATCAGCAGCCTTTACGGGGACGATGCTCCGGACTGCATCCTTGTCTGCATCAAGCCAGAACTTGGGGATTTGCGGGTCGCGAACCCGGGACTGTCTCCGGAGGAACGAAAGGCCCTCGAAGTTCTCCGCGCTGAGGAAGAGAGCGACCAGCTTGCATTGTTCCAGCCTTCGCCCGAGGAGCTAAAGCAGGCGGAAGCGCTCTTCACGATGGCAGATGATTTGCTCTTCAGAACCTTCTATCGCGCCCTCAAGGCGCGAACGATGACGCATGACGAAGCTGTGCCCATTCAGGTCCTGCGGCGTGACACCATCGATCGTCCGGACGACAAGGGACAGAGCTTTGCGACGCGCTTCTGGAACATGGCCACATCGACCTACTACAAGGCGAAAGGCGTGCCTTGGCGACCCACCGACTTGCCCAAGAACGTTTGCTTCGTCGGCATCTCCTTCCATCACATGAAGAAGCGGAGCGGGCATCTCGTCTATGCGAGCGTTGCCCAAGCGTATTCAACGGATGTCCAGCCATTTGCGTTGAAGGGCGCGAGCATCGATCACGAGCAACGCCGCGACCGTCAGCCTTATCTCAATGAGGGCCAAGCCAAGAGCCTGCTCGACGACGTCCTCCATCAATATGCCGAACGCGCGGGGGTCGCGCCGGACCGCATTGTCATCCACAAGACTTCCAGCTACCAGCCCGAGGAACTAAAAGGTTTCGCGGCCGCAGCGAAAGACAAGGTTGCGTCGCTCGATTATGTTTGGTTGAGGGCGACGTCCTTTCGGATGGTCAGGAAAGGCTTGGAAGAGCCGTGGCGCGGGACGCTGTGTCGGCTAAAGGACCACTCCTACTTTTTCACTGGCGGTTACATTCCGTGGTGGAACGAGTATCCTGGAATGCACATTCCGGCACCGCTTGAGATCGGCAGCGCCTTTCCGACAGATATGAAACTAAGGTCGAAGGAAATCCTCACGCTTACAAAAATGAACTGGAATTCGAGCGACGGCATTTCCCGGTTGCCGATCACGCTCCTATTCGCGCGGCGCGTAGGCGAGCTGATGAGTGAACTATCAGATAACGCGACGCCGAAGGCGTCGTACCGCTTCTATATCTAGCTCAGGAGGACGCGCCGTCGCATGGGCCAATTCCAGATTTAGGCCTTGTCCAACTGGGAAAGTAACCATTTCTCTCGCGCCCGTCCGCAACAAACCAAGATTGCCGGTCTCGCGAACGAATCCGGTTCATGAATAAGAAGACGCCGACTAGCTCGCTTATCTCATGGCCGAGCTGAACCTCCCGGTTCGTCGCTGACAACCACAAGACGAATTGATACGTTGGCCGGAGGCCGGCAAGGAGTATCCGTTAAATCAAGCCGACTTTCTTGCCGGGGGCGAAGTGTGTCTAAAATTGTTGAAGGTCTTACTGCGTTCGTCGACTATGCCAAGCAGCTTGCAGGCGATGAAAAGGGCGAAGCTCAAGTCTTTTGTGACCGGCTTTTCCAAGCCTTTGGACACGCCGGTTACAAGGAGGCAGGTGCCACACTAGAGTTTCGGATAAAGAAGAACTCTAGCAAGGGTACGCAGTTCGCGGATTTGATGTGGAAACCTCGTCTCCTTTTGGAGATGAAGAAGGCCGGAGAGAAGCTCCACCTCCACTATGGCCAAGCGTTTGACTACTGGCTGAATGCCGTACCGAACCGACCGCGCTATGTCGTGCTCTGCAATTTCAAAGAGTTCTGGATCTACGATTTCGACAAGCAGCTTGACGAGCCGGTCGACGTCGTAAGTCTGGAGGACCTTCCCAAGCGGTACACCGCTTTCAATTTTCTTTTCCCCGACGAGCGGAAACCACTTTTCAACAACGACCGCGAAGCCGTTTCACGCAAGGCGGCCGACGCTATGGCCGAACTTTTCAAGAAGCTAACGCATCGCACGTCCAACGCGGTTCCACGCGTTCAGGCACAGAGGTTTGTTCTCCAGACCGTCATCGCCATGTTCGCTGAAGACATCGACCTGCTTCCCTCAGGAACAGTCAAAGGCATTGTCGATGATTGCATTGAGCACAAGCAGAGCTCTTATGACCTTTTTGGTGCGCTCTTTCATCAAATGAACAGCCCCACGCCGGCCACAGGGGGACGCTTCAAGGGAGTTCGCTATTTCAACGGCGGCTTGTTCTCTAAGGTTGACCCAATCGAACTAACCAAGACCGAACTCGACCTGATCGGCGGAGACGACGGTGCGGCCGTGAAGGATTGGTCAAAGGTCAATCCGGCGATATTTGGTTCACTTTTCCAGCAGAGCATGGATGCCGAAGAACGGCATGCGTTGGGCGCGCACTTCACGTCTGAAGCCGATATTCAGCGCATCGTTGGCCCGACCATTGTGCGCCCTTGGCGTGATCGCATCGATCAGGCCAAAACCGCTAAAGAGCTTTTCGACCTCCGCCGCGAATTGATGAATTTTCGCATTCTCGACCCGGCTTGCGGTAGCGGCAACTTTCTCTACGTGTCCTTCAGGGAGCTGGCGCGCCTCGATTTGCGTATCCTGACACGCGCTGAAAGCATGCTCACTCCCAAAGAGTTTGCAAATCGAGCGAAACCGATCAGTGCCGTTAGCCCGTTACAGTTTTTCGGTCTGGATATCGACACCTTCGGCGTAGAGCTAGCCAAAGTGTCATTGATGATGGCAAAGAAGCTAGCGCTTGACGAGGCGATCGCGACGCTCTCGCATGACCAAACAGAATTTGCCTTCATCGCTGAAGATGCACTGCCTCTAGATAATCTGGATGACAACGTGCGTCGCGATGATGCGCTTTTTTGCGACTGGCCAAAGGTTGAGGCCATCATCGGAAATCCCCCCTTCCAATCGAAGAACAAAATGATCGATGAGTTTGGCCGCGCTTATGTGAACAAGGTTAGGAGCGCATTTCCGGAGGTGCCGGGGCGTGCAGATTATTGTGTCTATTGGCTCCGCAAGACGCACGACGAGCTGGCGCCAAGTCAGCGCGCCGGCCTAGTCGGGACCAACACTATAAGACAAAATTACAGCCGCATCGGTGGGCTCGACTATATTGTGCGAAACGGTGGGATGATCACGGAGGCCGTCAGCAGTCAGGTATGGTCTGGCGATGCGGTTGTTCACGTTTCTATCGTGAACTGGTTGAAAGGCGAGCAAGCCGGGTCGAAGAGACTTTTCCGCCAAAACGGCGACCAGTTGGAAAGTCCTTGGGAAGTCCGAGAAGTTGAACTGATCAACTCAGCTCTTTCTTATGGAATTGATCTCAAGGATGCCGCCGCGCTACATGCGAACGCCAAGTCCGACGCGTGCTACCAAGGACAGACGCATGGGCACGATGGCTTCTTGTTGAGCGCGAATGAGGCCAAGCTCCTGCTCGCAAGCGATCAATCGCTATCGGGCGTGCTTTTCCCTTTCTTGATTACCGATGATCTTATTGGGACTGTGACCGGAAAGCCATCTCGCTATGTCATAGATTTCGGCCGCCGCTCACTTCTTGAGGCGCAGGAATACAAGGGTTTATTCAAGCGCATCGAAAACCGGGTCCTGCCGGACAGAACTGCTGCAGCCCTGAAGGAGAAGGAACAGAACGAAGAGGCGCTAAAAGACAATCCTAATAATTGCGAAGGATCATACGCTGGCATTGGAGAAATGGTGGCTTCTTTTTCGCGCACGCGAAAAGATGTTGGGCGCGATAGCCAAGCTCCCCCGCTACATTGCGTGTGGCCGCGTGACCAAACGTCCCATCTTCGAGTTTATCGACCCGGCCATCCATCCAAATGACTCTTTATCGGTGTTTCCGTTGGCCGACGATTATTCGTTCGGCATTTTGCAATCGGGAATCCACTGGCAGTGGTTCATCGAACGTTGTTCTACGATGAAAGCCGATTGGCGCTACACGTCTAATACCGTGTTCGACAGCTTCCCGTGGCCGCAAAATCCAGCGGAAAAGAATGTTGCGTCGGTCGCGGAAGCGTCCCGCGCTCTTCGGACGCTTCGATCGGAGCTGCTTAAAAAGCATAATTTGTGCCTCAGGGATCTGTACCGCACGATCGAGAAGCCTGGCGCGCATCCGATGAAGGATGCTCAAGCAAAATTGGATGACGCAGTGCGCGCCGCCTACGGGATTCCAAAGGAAGGTGACGCCATCCAGTTTCTATTTAATCTGAACCAACAGCTAGCTCAATCCGAAGCAAATGGGCAGGCCGTGCGGGGGCCGGGCTTACCGGATTCCATCGCCAAGCCGGAGAGGTTCATTTCTACGGACGCTGTGAGATTGTGAGCGAGTTGGAGAGGTTAGAAGCGCGGGCGTTTTTGCCGGCGGCATTGCGGTTTTCTTTATGACTGACCATACATCCGTATCGATATCTCCGCCAAGCGACTGGCAGGCCTTTGAACGAAATTCGAGGCTGCTCTTTCAGCTAACGCTCAATGATCCGGCCGTACAGAACAACGGCACATCCGGTCAGCGTCAGCATGGCGTCGACATCTTTGGAAGGCGGGGTGGCGGTGCCGGCCCCCTCGTCGGCATTCAGTGCAAAGGCAAAAATGGCGACTATGGGAAGAAGGTAACCGAAAAGGAGCTGCGGGACGAAGTCGAAAAGACCAATAAGTTCGTCCCGTCTCTTGACGAGTTTATTCTGATAACAACGGTACAGACCGACGCGACGATTCAGCGGCTAGCACGCCTGTTGGAGGCTGAACTTCGCAGTAAGGGGCGGGCACTTTCTATACAAGTCTGGGGTTGGGATCGCGTACAGCAGGAGATCAACCTCTTCCCGCAAGCGATCGAGATATTCCATCCCGACGCCACTCCATTCACCGGTAAGATACTTGATGCCAACCGGGAAACACAGCGGCTCGTTCAGCAAACAGGTGACGCGACCCTCGGGTCACTTGCAGGCATCGAAGCGCAGCTCGCAAGCATCAAAGCTCTGCTTCCCTCCATAGCTGCCGACAATTCCAGCAGCAGCGATGCGCTTGATAGGGAGTTTAATAGCCAGATTGACGGCTACCGAGACGATTTACTGCGCGCCGACAAGCCACGGACAGCACTTGGCCTGCTAGTGAGGATGAAAGATCGGGTTTGGGCAACAGCATCCCAGCACATCCGTTATCGGCTTCTCGCCAACATCGGCGCTGCTCACTACAACCTTGGGGAATACGATGAAGCGGCAGACTGGCTGCTCCAAGCTGGCGACCTCAATCCGACTGATCCGGGCAGCCTATCAAACAAGATCGCGGCGCTGATTATTAAGGGGCGCAAGGCTGAAGCTCACGCGCTAGCGGTCTTTGCCATTTCTGAACATCGAGATCACCCGGAGACTGGTCAGCAGCGGCTGCAAGCTCTTGCAGAAAGTGAGGATGTTGAAACGGTCTGGGGTTCACTATCTGAGAAGGCCAGAAACAGCCCGCAAGCCTACGCCATCCGTATTGGCCTCTTACGAGAAGCTGGGAATGACCGGTGGCTCCATGCAGTTTCAGAGGCACTAAAGGCATTTCCCGACGATGAGGGCGTGAGGATTCTAGATGCCGAAGCCGTCGTTCAGTCCTTCCAGAAGACTGACCCAGGGGCGGTCGGCAGACAATCCGCTGGATCGCCGTCGCAGGACAAATTGAGGGCCGCGGCAGAAACGCTCGAGGCGGCTTACCGCGCTTCCGTAGGGAAAGAAGCGCCTGCCAAGGCTGTTTGTGCGCACAATGCTGCGCTGGCGTGGAGCCTCTTGGGAGAAGTCAAGAGAGCGGCGGAGTTGCTCGACGCCGCAGCGGCGGGCGGGCTCGATGGCAACGAAACGCGTCACAACCGGATAATGCTGTATCGGCGCAACGGTCAGCTCGAGGAAGCGCGCCAGCTTGCCGAGAGGCTCGACGATAGCCCGATGAGCAGGATTATTCGTGCCGATCTTTGCGCCGAAGCGGACCCGGACACCGCGCGCGCGATCCTGTCGGATCGCGCGGCCTTCGTCCGCATCAACGATATCGTACCCGCAGCACTGGTGGTGATCGAAACATTCTTGAAGCAAGGGCGCTTCCAAGAAGCAGAGGATGAGGCTCGCCGGCTCCAAGCGGTCTTACCAGAGCATCCCGAAGGGTCACTTGCTCTGTTTCGCGTGCGTCAAGCCCGAGGCGACCAGGATGCCCAAGCATCGCTCGACGAGGCACTGGCATTAGTCGATGACGAGACGGAGTTTCCGACGCGGTTTCTTGTGGCAGAAGCGCTGGCTTCATCTCAGCGCTTTGACGACGTGGCAGAGCTTTTATCGAGTACGACATCGACGCAGATCGACTCCCCTGCGCTTCGTACGCTCATAGCCGCAGCCATCAATTCGGACCGTCGAGTTTTAGCGCGCAGGGTTCTCGATGAGCTTCCTCCAGCAATCAGCCAGCTCTCTTTCTATCGAAAAGCGCGTATTGGACTGGAAAGTCGCTCAGGTAATATCCCGATCGCCGAGAAGCTTATTCGGGCCTTCCTTGCATCGGAGCCCGATAATCTTGAACTGCATCTTCTACTTCTCGCCGCGCTATTCAGGCAGAACAAGCTTAACGAGTTGAAGGTTGAGACTGCCAAACCTTGGTCCACGTTCAAGGGGGCGCCGGAAGATTTTATGAAGCTAGCGCAGTTCATGGATGATTTTGCCGACTGGCATGATGCCCATGCGCTGGCCTACCGAACACTTCTCGATAACCCTGCGCGCCAGATGGTCGCTATGGGCTATGTGGGCCTATTCCTGCGGCCGGGGCACTCGCGCGGTCTGGAAGTCAGCCCCGCGAGTATCACCCTCAATATGGCCGTAGCCCTTGAGCTGGAGGACGGTACCAAACCCGTCTTCGTCATTGAGCCAGATCCAAAGCTTCGGCCGACTCCTCAGTACATTGCAGCGGACCACAAGGTAGCCAGTCTACTTATCGGAAAGGGCAAAGGCGATGAAGTGGTCATGCCGGACTCGTCGCGCGGCAAGATCATTTCGATCAAGCCCAAGCAGCTCCACACCTTGCACGATATTCTCGAAAACTTCGGCAATCGATTTCCTGAAACGCGCGGCCTCCAAAGGGTCATGGTCGATTTTGGCAAGGATGGTGGGCTTGAGCCCATGCTGTCCAAAGTCCGTGACCGGCATGACGCCATCGACGAGGTCAACAAACTCTACGAAGCAGGCACAATGCCGCTCGCCCTTGCGGGCCGAGCGCTCGGCTGCGATCCTATCGAAACTCTCGTCGGTATCGCGGACTCGGGAATCCGCATACGCTCATGTGATGGCACACATTTAGAGCGGGCGATAGCGTTCGCCGCGATCAACAACAACGCCGGCCGTGGCTGTGTGACAGATTTGGCCACGCTTCACATCATTAGGCGCCTCGGCTTGGAAAAGGCGGTAATCGGCGTATGCGGAGCGATCGGAATCGTTGCGCAAACGGCCTTGCATTATCAGCGCCGTATTCACGAGCTTCGCGAGCGTCTTTCCGAGACGGATATGTCTGTTTCGTATCGCGACGGTCAATATTATCGCACCGACATTACGTCTGAGGAGAAGCGACAAGCTCTCGAAGTGGCGGAGTCCGATCGTGCTTGGATCGAGGAAAATGCCACGATGCTACCTGCGGAGGGAGCGACCGACTTATCGCCGAATTGGCGGCCGCTTATTGCTGAGTTTGGCGCCGGGTTCCTGGACGATCTGCGAGCTGCGCAAGGCAGTGGCCGATTACTGCTTTGCGAAGATCAGCTACTTCGCCAACTCGCGCAGCTCGATTTTCAGGTGCCGGGGACGTGGCTCCAGCCTGTTTTGATGCGTGCGTTAAGTTTGAAGATCATCACGGAAGACGAATACCGCACGGCTATCGTCCAGCTTATCGATTCAGGCCTTGAGTTTATTTCGATCAGTCAAGAACTCCTGGCTTCGTCTCTGAATGGTTGTAATGACCTCTCGCTGCCAAGCGGGTTTACCAAGTTAGCCTCCCGTATCGGTGGCAAGAAGGCAGACCTTACCTCGCATGCTCAGGTTGCCCTCGGTGCCAGTATTCGGATTTGGCGTGACGACAGTCTCCCTTGGACCTTAAGGCAAGCTGCTCTGGGTCATCTTCTCGAACGACTCATCGCTGAACGATCTCCCGAGGATGCTGCGAGCGTCATGGCAACCTTCGTGCAAGGCGATCCGTGGCGTGGTACACACTCGTCGATTTCGAATTACGTGGCCGATTGGCTGCATGGGCACTTCCTCTTCTCGGTCGTGACGCCGCAACCACGATCGCGGCGGAGATCTTAGGACTACGGCCGCGGCAATTGCGAGCGTAAGCCAAGACAGTTTTGGAAAACGGCCGATTTCAGCGCTTTTCGAGCTTGGAACTCTTGCGGCCCCCCTCGTACACTCCGCCTTTTTGGAGGTCACCCGTGGCACGTAAGAACAGGGTCTCGGAAGCCATCTACCGGCATCACATCAGGCTTTTCCGCTTTTTGAACGATGCGTGGATTTTCACGACGCTTATGCGCCCCTTGCTCAAGGAAAAGGGGGATGCGCTCATCGGCAGCAAGTCAAAAGCGAAAAAGGAGTATCCGGTCCCGAAGAAAGACCGGACAGTGAGCAGCAGGCGGCGCGATGAGGACGTTGGAGCGCTGTTCCTGGCGCAGCACGGCCGCGGAATCTACGACACCAACATCATATCCATCATCTCGCGCGTCGAAGCATTCATACAGGATTGCATGTTCGAGGCCGTCAAACAGTATCCAGAAAAGCTCGCCATCATCGGAGGGAAGTCAGGCATCCCGCTGGACCTCTACCTCAAGCACGAGGACCGCGACGATTTGCTGGAAGTGTTCATCGCCCTGCGCTGCCAGGATCTGATGTTCGGGAAGCCGTCGGAGTATCTCGCGAAAGCGGCAGAGGTGCTTTCGATCCAACTCAAGCCGGACGTCATCGCGACTTACGTCGAAATGAAGGCCTCGCGCGATTTGATCATCCACAACGGCGGCCGGATCAATCAGCTTTATCTCGACAAGGCGGGCCGCAAGGCGCGCGGCGAAATCGACGATGAGCTCGACATCGACGAGGACTATTTCGAGGAAGTCATCGTGAACGCCAAAGCGCTTTCAGGCACCATCCAGCGTGAGACGGAGAAGAAATACGGATGAAGAGAGCTTTGGAGATCCCTTAGCCCGATAGTTCGGGGGTCAGCTATTCAGTTTCGGGTAGAACGGGTGACGCGCGATCTCGTTGCCGGAGGCATCCACGACGGATACCTCGGCATCGCCATAGTGAAAATCATCCATGCTGATGTCACAGGCAACGCGCGCGCCGTAGTCATCGGCCTCGCGCGCTGACGCGAATTCCGTACCCTCGTCGTCGATCGATACGCGTTCCCCGTGCTCGCCATGCCGGATGTGAAAAAAATAGCGACTGGACATCTCTCGCCCTTCAAAAACTCGCGGCTGTGGCTGCCTGATACATCATGGACGCCGGTCAGTCACGCGTGGCGCCTCGGGGGAACCGACCTAGCTGTCCAGCCGCTTAAGATACCTCGCCGCGCCCAGGCGCATCAGGTCAAGAGCGTCCGTTGATCGCGGGGGATCGCGCCGGGTCATTCGATGGGACCAGTGTATCGGCTTCGACTCCCTCTCGGGACGTATCCACCATCGGATGATTTATCGGTAGTGACCGAACAGGAATATCGTGCCGCGCAGTCGTTATTTCAAAAGAGTCTACCAACCGGCCGAGGCTAGATCGGCCCGTTCCCAGCCTAATAGCGCTTGCGCGCTCGACGAGGCAGGGTTGCCAACAAAGTGGCGTGAGCTTTCACTCTATCCCCCAAGCGCGCCGAAAGCGTGGCTGCTTTCCGCTGCCCCGGAGGCCAGCAACGAGCATTGACACGCGTGGGATCGTTGCGGCTGAAGGCAATGCGGTGGCTTTACGCTGACCCAGCCGTATCTTCCTTGAGGCCGCGGGCGACGATCTGGAGCATTCCGTCGGCAAGCGGCCGCTGCAGCTTCAGAGCCTCGTCCGGAGGAGCCGTCATCCAGGTCTCGACCTCGTCCGGCGTCGTCAGGATCACGGGCATAGCCTTGGGGTGGATGGCGCCGACCTCGGTGTTCGGCTCCGTCGTGAGGAACGCGTAGAGGTCGTTGGTCGTCTCGCCTTCCTTGACCTTCCGGACGGACGTCCAGTTGGTCCAGATGCCGGCGAAGCAGGCGAGGGGACGGGTCTCATCGAGCCCGAACCAGATATCACCGCCCTCGGCCTTGTTGAATTCGCTGAAGGAATTGAATGGCACCACGCAACGGTTCTCGACGCCGAGCCAGCGCGCCCAGTGTTTGCTCTTCACATTGCGGATGTTGGTCGTGCCGCCGTCCGGCTCCAATCTGAGCAATTCCTTGAAATCGACCGTCTTGCCTTTGGCCTGAAGCTTCTCGGCTCGTTTCTTCGTGGCGTCCATCAGCGCTTTTGACGACGATGGCATTCCCCATCGCGCAGTAGTGAGTTCGCGGCCCTCGGCTCCGTTGCGCACGATCGGTGCCTTGTAGTCGGGAAAAACCCCCGGCATCGGCGCCAGATTTCCAACATATCGGTTCACCACACGAAACAGCGCGCTGATGGCAGCCTGGTTGGTCGTGATCGAATAAAGATTGCACATCGGTCAGGATTCGGTTCGAGGGTGGCGCGGCTGCCACGTCAACTGTAGCAGAGTCGCGGACGGACGCCGGCCCGCCTTGGCGCATTTGCGGCAGCGCAGCCGGCTGGCGAGATCGTGCACGAAGGTGGTCGGCGGATGCTTCATCGCCGCGAGGTCCACTTCGCTCGGCGTCTTACAGCGCGCGCACCTGATCTCAAGCCAGGGGAAGCCTCCATTCACGGCCTGATCGATGGTCGGCGACGGATCGATCGGTTCGCCATCACTCCACATCCGCTCGTTCCAGCTTTCGCAAAGCAACCTGTCGGCTTGCTGGATCATCGCCTCGCCCTTGGCCCGCATCTCCGCCGATTGGGTAGCCAGGATGTTAGCCATCGCGCGTGCCTTGCCGAGCTCTTTCGCCAGAGCCTTGCGATCGCCGCCCGACAGCGGCGTGGGGTGATACTTCGGGGCCATCCGGACATCCAGGCGCAAGAGATCGGATCGGCAAATCCAGAGTGACTACGGCGTCTCGAACGCTGGCCAGCACCCGTCTTCTTCATGCCTGCCGGTGCGCTGCTGACAGGTGTTGTCGAGCAATCGCTGCGCCACGTCCTTCCAGACTGCGTTCGCGCCATACAAGCGGACGGCATCGGCGGTCTGGATTTCCACGGTTCGCTCGCAGCGGCGGCAGGAGACACGGAGCACGTGGGCCTTAATTTCCGAGAGGCGTCGCTCTCGGGCATGGGTCCCGCTCGCGCCGGCGCGAGGATCTTTGAGCACCGATTCCCAATATTCGGCCGGGAGGGAGGCATCCGGACCCGTAGCGGACGGCGCTCGGCTGCGGTCGGCCTCGGCGGCTAGTTTTTCCATCTGCTTCGGGGTCGGCATGCGCCAGCTCGCTGGTCGGTCGGTCATGCCCGAATTAGAACATAACAAGAACAAATGTCGAGTCCGACCAGGCAGCTGCTGAGAAAAATCCTCCCTTGGCACGGACTGCGATGTCGGAACCAAGCGGGTTCGTTCGTCTTGAATCCGGTATCGGTATCGGAGTTCCCTCGGCATGGCCCCCCGCGCTAACTGGAAAGGCTTCTTGCGTCTTTCCCTCGTCACCTGTCCGGTCGCGCTCTATCCGGCCACCTCGGAATCCGAAAAGGTCTCATTCAACCAGCTCAACCGAAAGACCGGCCACCGCATCAAGTACGCCAAGGTGGACGCAGATACCGGCGAGGAGGTCGACAACGAGGATATCGTCAAGGGCTACAAGGTCGACACCGACACTTTCATCGAGGTGACGAAGGAGGAGCTCGAGAACGTCGCGCTGGAATCGACGCGAACCATCGAGATCGACGAGTTTGTCGACCGCAGCGAGATCGATCCGCGCTACCTGATCCGCCCCTACTACCTGACGCCGGATGGCAAAGTCGGGCACGATGCCTTCGCCGTTATCAGGGAAACCATCCGCGAGATGAACAAGGTCGCAATCGGCCGCGTGGTGCTGACCAATCGCGAGCACATCATCGCGCTAGAGCCTCTGGACAAGGGGCTGATGGGAACGCTGTTGCGCTACCCCTACGAAGTCCGTTCCGCGGATGAATATTTCGATGACATTCAGGACGTCAAAGTCACCAAGGACATGCTCGATCTCGCCAAGCACATCGTCAATCAGAAGGCGGGCCATTTCGAGCCGGACAAGTTCGAAGACCAGTACGAAACCGCGCTCATCGATCTCATCAATCAGAAGCGCGCCGGCAAACCCATCACCGCGAAAGCCCGTCCTCGAGGTGAGAACGTCGTGGATCTGATGGATGCGCTGCGTAAGAGCATCGGACGAGAGGGGGCGGCAGCGGCGGAGGCGCCGAAGAAGACAGCCAAGAAGCCGCGCAAGGCAGCCGCCGGGCAGAAGGAAATGCTGATGCCGATCGCAGGCAAGAAGCCGGCGAAGGAGACCGGGGCGAAGAAGCCGGCGGCCAAGCCGCAGCGGAAGTCGGCTTAGGTGTCGTGAAGCATCCGGTGACACCGGACGGCCATACTTCGTCTTTCGCGGCAGGCTCTGGCGAATGGCAAATCCCATCTCGACGAGGTCACGCAAGATCATCTTGTCGGCCGTCTAATGGCGCCCCGGCGGGTCGGTGCGCGCGCCAGGAAGGCGGCCGACCGCGAGGCCGAAGTAACGGTGCATAGGACCGTGGACGAGGCTAAGCAGGCGCTCGGTGAGCGCAGTCCGGTATGGTGGGACGACGGCTCGCCGGATCTCGATTGCTCTGCAAAATAGGAGCGATATGGCTGCAGTGAAAAAGACTTCCAGGAGATTGACCTCGAGCGCGGGCATTCTCGCATACCGCAAGGGCGCTCGTGGGCTCGAGGTTCTGCTCGTTCATCCCGGCGGTCCGTTTTGGCGTAAGAAGGATGATGGCGCCTGGTCCATCCCAAAGGGTGAAATCGATGCCAATGATGCTCCGGAGCATGTCGCTCGACGCGAGTTTGCCGAAGAGCTCGGCCCGAGCGCTTCGATTGGTCCACTCCAGCCGCTTGGGGAAGTCCGACAGCGAGGAGGCAAGCGCGTCATCGCATTCGCCGGCGAGGGCCACTTTGATCCGGTGGCGCTGATCAGTAATACATTCGATATCGAATGGCCGCCCCGAAGCGGTCGACGGCAGAGTTTTCCCGAAGTCGACCGGGCGGAATGGTTTGATATCGAGCTCGCGCGGACCAAGATGCTGTCCGCTCAGGTTGAGTTTCTCGATCGTCTTTTGGCAATCGTGGTTGAGAGCGCCGGTAAATGATCTTCAGGATTGGAATCATTTCGGACACACACGGCCTGTTGAGGCCCGAGGCGGAACGAGGCCTGACGGGCGTCGATCACATCATCCATGCCGGCGACATCGGGCGCCCCGAGATCGTCGACGCGCTTCGCCGGATCGCGCCCGTCACGGCCATTCGTGGAAACGTGGACAGTGGCGAGTGGGCCCGCGACTACCCCGACACGAACCTTGTGCGCTTGGCAGGAAAGTCGATCTACGTTCTGCACGACCTGAAGACGCTGAAGGTCGATCCCGGCGGCCGCATCGATGTCATTGTCTCGGGGCATTCCCACGTGCCGAAGATCGACACGGTGGGCGGCGTTCTGTATGTGAATCCCGGCAGCGCGGGACCCCGGCGTTTCAAGTTGCCGATCACGCTTGCGACGCTCGAACTCACACCTGACGGCATGCGACCGGAAATCCACGAGCTTGGAGGGGACTGAGTGTCACCGCGGAGGGAATTCACACCGGAGGAGGCGAGTGCCTCGATCCTTTTTGCCGGCTTTCGCCGAACGGAAGCTCTACTTGCGCCGACGTTCTCGCTCGCGCACGACCTCCTTCGCCCGCTTGTCGGACCTGAGTCCAAGGTAGACGGGCTGGCGCAGTTCGCCCTTACTCGTCCACTCCGCAAATTTGACCTCGGCGACCAACGAGGGCTTGACCCAGGTCGTGGAGGCCTCGTCCTTCACTTTGGCAGGGAAGGGTGATTTCGGGGTCGTCAGCTTCACGAGCTTGGCGTGGAGGTCTTCCAGGACCTTGTGGCTGAAGCCAGTGCCGACATGTCCGATATAGCGCCATGTGTCGTCTTCCCGCACGGCAAGGACCAGGGCGCCGAAAAACGGCCTGGTGCGCTTGGGCGCCGTGAAGCCCGCGATCACCACTTCCTGCCGCTTTGCTGTCTTGATCTTCAGCCAATCCGCCGTCCGGCTTCCGGACGCATACGCACTGTCGGCGCGCTTCGCCATGACGCCTTCCAGACCCTTCCGCTCGGCCTCGGCGAAGAATTTCGTGCCGTTCGCTTTGCGGTGATGGCTGAAGGCGATCAGCCGGTGACGCGGCAAGATCGCTTTCAGCCGCGCCTTGCGCTCGAGAAGAGGCTGTTTGCGCAAGTCAACTGGGTCCTGAAACATGAGATCGAAGGCGCAATACAGGAGCTTCGCTTCATGGCGCAGCGCGTTCTGAAGCAGCTGGAAATGGGAGACGCCGTCCTTTCCGATCGCAACGAGCTCGCCGTCGATCACAGCGTCGCCCTTCACGCTCTCCAGCGCCTTGGCGACCTCGATATAGCTGCGGCTGATGATCTTGCCGTTGCGGCTATAGAGCGAAACCTTGCCCCGCCGGATTTCCGCGATCATCCGGAAGCCATCGTATTTATCCTCGAAAACCCAGCCGGGGTCGTCGAACGGCGCGTCGGTGAGCGTAGCGAGCATTGGCTGCAGGCGCTTGGGCAGGGTCGACGTCCGGCTCATTCAAGGGCCATTTCTTCGGAGCGTGTTGCGTACTGCATGGACGGCACCTTATCGCTCGAGGTGGCCGTGGCTGGTGCGATGAAGCCGGGGAGAAGCGCCTTGACGCCGATAGCCGCTGGCATTTACGCGCGAAACGCCACTGAAGAACTCCACGTTACAGCCGATTCAAATTGGCACAGTTCGAATCGTTCCGGAACCTGCGAATCCTTGTCGCGTTGCTTCGATGTCACAACAGGAGGCACCGATGGCGGTAGCGAAGAAGAGCAAGACGGCGCGCGGACGAAAACAGGACCGGGCGCGGGTGGCTGGCGGGCAGGACTACGAAGTGCAGTACGAGGCAAAGAAGACCGGAAAGTCGGCGCAAGCGGTGAAAAAAGCCGTCAAGAAGGTCGGCAACACGCGCAAGCGCGTGGAGAAACGGCTAGGCCGCTGAGTCGGAGACGGCGTCGGGGCCTAGCGCCGGTCCTCCTCGTCAGGAGGGCATTCAGGGCAGGTATCACCAATCGAGTCCAGCACGTCGCGAACCGCGGCCTCCGCTGCTTCACGGGATACGCCTTCCGGCAGGTCTCGACGCGCGATATCGAAGGCCCGCTCTCGTGCATGCGGATCGGCGCGATCCTGCATCCAACCGTGCTCTTCGCACTCGCGGATGGCGCCGGCTTCGTTCAGCACGTGGATCGCCCAACCGCGCAGGGTGCGGATCGCCGGCCGTCTCTGCTTGGTCATCAGCATTGAAAGGTTCTCCCACGCTGAGACGAATCGCTTAGTCCCGCAGACGTTCCCCATCGTTAACACACGACTGGGATTCCGGCTCAGGTGGTTGCTCTTTGTCCGTTTGCGCGTGCGGCTGTCGCCGCACCGGGCTCTCGTGAACCGAGCCGCGCAGCGTCTCGGCGCGGCTTCGATCCCTCGCGCTAGAGCAGACCACGCCCCTCGCGGGGGCAGAAACGAAAAACCGGACCTTTATGCAGCAGCCACCTGCACAAAGGTCCGGCCTTATCTTAGGGTGCCGCGATACCGAACGGCTGCAAAGGATGCTTCATATCCTTTGGGAGGTCTCGCTTTTCATCCGGGTCGCGACCCGGAGGCGGCAATAAATCAGTAGCCGATACGACTACTTCTTTTTCTTTGAAGTCTTCTTTGCCACCTTCTTGGTAGCTGCCTTCGCGGTCTTCTTTGCCTTCTTCGCTTTCTTGGCCATGTCGTCCTCTGTAAAGAATTGGCTCAGTGAACATGCCCACGCCGTGCATAGACATGCGCACGCGTGAGACGATATCACAAAAGCAAAATTGATACCAAGGCGACGTGCATCCGTATTGAGTCGCTCGCCGGAGGCACTCGCTCTCGGGTCCCGCCGCATTGCATTCCGGCGTCGCTATCACTGCCCGAGCTCGGGTGCCTTTTTAACCGGTCTCGCGACTGCACTCGGTCCCGGGTCCCGCCGCTACGCGTCGGCGCTATGCTGACCCTCCTGCGGGTGCCTCTTTCGCCGCGTCCGCGATGGTCTTCGCTTTCGCTCCGCCCACAGGCCTCTCTTCCACAATTGTGAGACTCCTGTGAAAATGCCCGGCGGTTCTCGCATCATTGCCTGCATCACGTTCGCTCAGGTTTTGGCGCGTGCGGCCAGGGCCGCACCGGGCTCTCGTGAACCGAGCCGCGCAGCGTCTCGGCCTTGCGGCTTCGATCCCTCGCGCTAGAGCTTTGGTGCTCCTCGCCGGGGGCACTCGGGAAAGGGGCTCGCCTGCGGCGATCGCTATCACTGCCCCGTTCCCGGGTGCCACTATTGAACCGGTCTCGTCGCTGCACTCGGACCCGCGTGCCCCTTCGGGTCGCTATGCTCACGCTCTCCGGGTGCCATTTTCCGTTGAGGCGATGCGCCCTTGGGCGCACGCCTGATCGGGCCTGGGCCCCAGGTAGATGGCGCTAGAGGCTGAGAGTAAGAGTGCAGGCTGGTTTTTCCGTGACGGGTTACAAGCTGCGAGAGAGGCTCGCGGTGCCCGTCGCGGAGACCCGCGATGTCATTCTCTACTGCTTGCGCGCGCGCCGGCCAGGACCGGGCGAACCTCTATAACGAAATCACCGACAAGATCATTGCCGAGCTTGAGGCCGGGCGCGTCCCCTGGGTTCAGCCCTGGGGTACGGCCGCGGCGAAAGCGCCGCTGGCCATGCCGAAAAATGCGTCAACCAATCGGCAATACAGTGGCGTGAATATCCTCATTCTCTGGGGAGCCGTGATCGAACACGGATTCACCGGGCAAAGCTGGCTTACATTTCGCCAGGCGCTCTCGCTTGGCGGCCACGTTCGCAAGGGAGAGCGCGGCACCACTGTTGTCTACGCGGATCGTTTCGTGCCGAATGACGAAAAGCGGCGCGCCGCCGAGACTGGCGAAGACGCGCAGGCAATTCCATTCCTCAAACGATTTACCGTTTTCAACACCGACCAGTGCGAACAACTGCCCGACGGCATTGCCGCCGCTGCGCCGCCACCGCCGCCTGGCCTGATCGAACCCACGGTCGACGCCCTGATCAAGGCGAGCCGCATTCCGTTTCGGATCGGTGGAGATCGCGCATTCTATGCAACAGCCGAAGACTATGTTCAGGTCCCGCCGCCGCAGGCCTATTTCGAACCCATCAACTGGCACCGCACGGCGTTGCATGAACTCGGTCATGCGACCGGGCATCCCTCGCGCCTCAATCGCGACCACAGCGGATCCTACGGTACGAAGAAATATGCCTTCGAAGAACTGGTCGCCGAGTTGAGTTCCGCGTTCAGCTGCGCCTCGCTCGGGATCGTCCCGACGGTGCGCCATGCCGACTATATCGGCTCCTGGCTTGAAGTCCTGCGCGAAGACGCCAGGGCCATCGTGCGTGCCGCCTCGCAGGCGAGCAAGGCGGCGGACTATTTGCTCGGCTTCATACCCGAGTCAGTTGAGCCCGCGTCGCTGGATTCGGTTGTCGCCGATCACGAGGCGGCGTGACGGTTGGCCCGTGCGAGAGTGAGAGGAGGGGAGGCTATTCGCGACGGGTTGGAGGCCGAGAGAGAGTCTCACGGCCGCCCGTCGTGGAGAGCCAAAATGACGAAAGCCGTACAAAAGATCACGCTGTCGCCTTCCCGGGACATCCCTTTCAACAAGCTCGTGCTCAGTCAGTCGAACGTTCGCCGCGTCAAGGCCGGTGTCTCGATCGAGCAGCTAGCCGAGAGCATCGCGCAGCGTACGCTTCTGCAGAGTCTGAGTGTCCGCGCCATCGTTGATGCAGATGGCAACGAGACCGGCATGTTCGAGGTGCCGGCGGGCGGCAGGCGCTATCGCGCTCTCGAGCTCCTGGTGAAACAGAAGCGGATGTCGAAGGCGCAGGCGGTGCCGTGCGTCGTTCGCGAAGGGGGCATCGCCGAGGACGATTCGGTGGCGGAGAACGATGAGCGGGTCGGCCTGCATCCGCTTGACCAGTTTCGGGCCTTCCAGATCCTCCGTGATCTCGGCATGAGCGAGGATGACATTGCCGCCCGGCACTTCGTGAACCCTGCGATCGTCAAGCAGCGGCTGCGGCTGGCGTCGGTCTCGCCGAAATTGCACGAGGTCTATGCCGAAGATGGCATGACGCTCGAGCAGCTCATGGCGTTCTCAGTCACTACCGATCACGCTCGCCAGGAGCAAGTCTGGGAGAACGTCAGCCGTTCCGGTTATGACGAGCCATACCAGATCCGCCGCATGCTAACCGAGAACACCGTGCGCGGGTCCGATCGTCGGGCCCAATTTGTCGGCCTCGATGCCTATCAGCACGCGGGTGGCGGCGTTCTGCGGGATCTATTCGAGCGCGACGACGGCGGTTGGCTCCAGGACGTCGTGTTGCTCGACCGCCTCGTAACCGAAAAGCTCAAAACAGAAGCTGAGACGATTGCGGCCGAAGGCTGGAAGTGGATCTCAGTCGCCGTAGAGTTCCCCTACGGTCACACTCAAGGCCTACGAGAAATCGAAGGCAAGCCTGTCGATCTCTCGCCTGAGGAGCAGGCCACCATCGATGCCCTGAACGCCGAGCAAGCCAAGCTTGAAACCGAATATCAGGATGCCGACGAGCTGCCCGACGAGATCGATCAGCGTCTCGGCGAAATCGAGGCGGCACTGGCGGCATTCGAAGACCGGCCAATGCTCTACGATCCGACGGAGATCGCCCGAGCAGGTGTCTTCATCAGCATCGATTCCGAAGGACGCCTCGCCGTGGATCGGGGTTACGTCCGGCCAGAGGACGAGGTGCAGGCAAGTGATCCTGATGTCGGGCAGGACGCCGACGTGTCGTCGAGCGAAAGTCAAGAGGAGGGCCCTTCCGTCCAGCGCACGGTCATCGCGGTCGCAGGTAGTGCTCCCGATGCCGAGGATGATGATGAAGACGCGGCCAAGCCTCTGCCGGATCGGCTGATCACCGAGCTGACGGCGCATCGGACGCTGGCATTGCGCGATGCGCTGGCAGAAAATCCCGCGGTCGCGTTCCAGGCGGTGCTGCACAATTTCGTGCTGACGGCCTTCTATCGGTTCGCGTCATCCGGGAGCTGTCTTGAGATCAGCCTTCGCACGCCGAACTTTCCAGCTCAAGCTCCGGGGCTGAGAGAAAGCGTCTCAGCCAAGGCTGTCGAGGCGCGGCATGAGGCCTGGAAGGTGCGGTTGCCGAAGAGCGAGAACGATCTTTGGGATGCGCTGACGGCTCTCGATGGCGGTGCACAGGCATTGCTGTTCGCCCACTGCGCGTCATTTGCAGTCAATGCCGTCTATGAGCCGGCCAATCGCTACAATCAGGCTCGCGTCTCAGCCCACGGCGTCCGCGCGCGTCTCGACCAAGCCGATGTGCTGGCGCGCGCGGTCGGGCTCGACATGGTTCAGGCAGGGTGGAAGCCCTCCGTCGACAACTATCTCGGCCGTGTCACCAAGCCGCGCATTCTGGAGGCGGTGCGGGAAGCCAAGGGCGAGTCGTCGGCTCAACTGATCGACCATCTGAAGAAGGCCGACATGGCCAAGGAGGCAGAGCGTCTTCTGGATGGCTCGGGCTGGTTGCCGGAGCCGCTGCGACTCGTCGATCTGGATGCGGCGCCAGTGCGGCAGGGGGGCGAAGCGGGCTCGCTGCCCGAATTCCTTGCCGACGACGAGGATCGGGAGAGCGCCGGCGACGACGATCCGCAAGAGCTCGACGCGGCTGAATGATAGGAGAGAGCAGGATGGCCGCGGCCGTCCGGCAGTCGTTTGGGGACCGGCGCTGAGCACCGGTCCCTTTTTATTGGCGGCGGCCGAGAGGGAGAGACAGGCCGGGAGGGGTTTGAATCGCCGTGGTCTTAAGGAGAGCGCCGGGCGGTTCGTCCCTTACTGTTCTCCTGAGAAATCCTGCCATGACCGAATCTCTCACCGGCGCAGCCGCGGCGCCGCTCTCGATGCGTGCCGCTGCAAATCTCACCTCTGCCGCCGTCCGGGCCGCCCGACAGCTGCTGACCGATCTCGAACGCGGCCGTCGCATCGATGCCGCCGTTCTGCGTAGCGCCATGGAGGCTGCCTTCCGGGCCTCGGACGCGGCCGGCGCCTGGAACTGGAAGACCGCCTATGACGTCTGCGAGGCGGCAACCGTTCTGTTCCTTCGCAAGTTCGGCCCGGCCATGCGCGCCAAGGCTGGCTCGACGGCCGCCATGCTCCCGATGCTCGCGAGAGTCGCCAGTCTTCTGCCGACGCATACGCGGCGCTCCGAGGACAGTCAGGCGCTTCAGCAATTCTCGACGCCGATTCCGTTTGGGCTGGCTGCATCTACCGCAGCCGGCATTACGCCGGCTGATCGCGTGCTCGAGCCCTCCGCGGGAACCGGTTTACTTGCCATCTTTGCTGAGCTCGCCGGCGGCGCTCTAATGCTGAACGAGTTGGCGGAGGCTCGCTCGCAGCTGCTCGACCAACTGTTCACCAAGGTTGAGGTCACGCGGTTCGACGCCGCCCAAATCGATGACCACCTCGATGCGAGTGTCAGACCTACCGTCGTCCTGATGAACCCGCCCTTCTCGGCGCTGGCGAATGTCGATCGACGGATGGCGGACGCAGCTATCCGGCACGTCGCTTCAGCCCTGGCGCGCCTTTGCGACGGTGGGCGGCTGGTCGCCATTACCGGAGCCAGCCTTGCCCCGGATAATCCCGCATGGGCAGATGCCTTTGTTCGATTGCAGGAACGCGGGCGGGTGGTGTTTTCCACTGCGATCGACGGTGCTGTTTACGCCAAGCACGGAACACAGATCGACACACGGCTGCTCGTGATCGACAAGCTGCCCGCCGCAGATCCGAAGGTCTTTCCCACTTCACTGGGCGTGACGGACAATGTCGCCACCTTGCTTGATTGGGTGACCCAGCATGTGCCTCAGAGGTTGCCAGTCGCCACGCCAGTCGCGGTCCACGCCATCAAGCGCCCTCCAATATCACGATCGGCCGGCTTCTCCGCGCCACGCCCATCGTCCGCTTCGAGCGGCGTAGCGCCTGAAGGCACAGAACTGATCTACGAGACGGTCGAATGGTCGCCGCCAGAAGGCGCGCGACTTACCGACTCGCTTTATGAGGAATACGGATTGCAGTCGATCCGTATTCCCGGATCGTGCGCACATCCGACCAAGCTCGTGCAGTCCGCGGCAATGGCGTCCGTTGCGCCGCCGAAGCCGTCCTACCGCCCACATTTGCCTTCGTGTATCGCGGCAGATGGAGTTCTGTCGGACGCCCAGCTTGAGAGCATCATCTATGCCGGCGAAGCGCATTCCGAGTTTCTCGGAGGCTCCTGGACAGTGGATGCGACCTTCGACGTCGTGGCCGCCGCGCGCGACGACGCCGAGAACGCCGTACGCTTTCGCCGGGGCTGGTTCTTGGGCGATGGCACCGGCGCGGGCAAGGGGCGGCAGGTCGCCGGTATCCTGATCGACAACTGGCTCAAGGGCCGCCGCCGCGCGATCTGGGTCAGCAAATCCGATAAGCTGATCGAGGACGCGCAGCGCGACTGGTCCGCGCTCGGCATGGAGCGGCTGCTGGTCACGCCGCTATCGCGTTTCCGGCAGGGCACGCCGGTTCGGCTCGCGGAAGGCGTCCTATTTACCACCTATGCCACGCTGCGCACCGACGAACGTGGTGAAAAGCTTTCGCGTGTCAGGCAGATCGTTGAATGGTTGGGCTCCGATTTCGACGGAGTGATCGTCTTCGACGAGAGCCACGCCATGCAGAACGCGGTCGGGGGCAAGGGCGAGCGCGGCGATCAGGCGGCCTCCCAGCAGGGGCGTGCGGGCCTTCGGCTCCAGCACGCCCTGCCGAATGCTCGCGTGGTTTATGTGTCGGCGACCGGCGCCACCACGGTCCACAACCTCGCTTATGCCCAACGCCTCGGTCTTTGGGGCGGCTCCGACTTCCCGTTCGCTACGCGAGCCGAGTTCGTCGAAGCGATCGAGGAGGGTGGGGTCGCGGCCATGGAGGTGCTGGCGCGCGACCTCAAGGCGCTCGGCCTCTACGCGGCTCGCTCGCTCTCTTACGAGGGCGTCGAGTATGATCTCGTTGAGCACCAGCTTACGCCGGAGCAGGTTCGCATATATGACGCCTATGCCGATGCGTTCAGCATCATTCACAACAATCTCGACGCCGCGATGCGAGCGGCCAACATTACCGGCGAGACCGGAACGCTGAACGGGCAGGCAAAATCCGCGGCGCACTCCGCCTTCGAAGGCGCAAAACAGCGCTTCTTCGGTCATCTCCTGACCTCGATGAAGACGCCATCGCTGATCCGCTCGATCGAGCGCGATCTCGAGGCCGGCCATGCCGCCGTGATCCAGATCGTGTCGACGGGCGAAGCGCTGATGGAGCGCCGGCTGTCCGAGATCCCGACTGAAGAATGGGGCGACGTCCAGGTCGACATCACCCCGCGCGAGTATGTCCTCGACTATCTCGCCCATTCCTTCCCGGTCCAGCTCTACGAGCCTTTTAGCGACTCAGAAGGCAACCTCTGCTCCCGGCCTGTCTATCGGGACGGCCAGCCGGTCGAGAGCCGGGAAGCCGTCGCACGTCGCGACCGCCTCATCGAGAAGCTCGCCTCGCTGCCGCCGGTACCCGGCGCGCTCGATCAGATCGTGCAGCGCTTCGGCGCGGACTTGGTCGCCGAGGTCACCGGCCGCTCGCGCCGCATCGTTCGCAAGGGGGACCGGCTAGTGGTCGAAAATCGCGCGGGCTCGGCCAACCTCGCGGAGACCTCGGCCTTCATGGATGACGTCAAGCGCATCCTCGTGTTCTCCGACGCCGGCGGCACGGGGAGGAGCTATCATGCCGAACTGTCGGCCCGGAATCGCCGGTTGAGGGTCCATTACCTGCTCGAGCCCGGCTGGAAGGCAGACGCCGCGATTCAGGGCCTTGGCCGGACCAACCGGACCAACCAGGCGCAGCCACCGCTATTCCGGCCGATCGCGACTGATGTGAAAGCCGAAAAGCGCTTTCTCAGCACCATTGCCCGCCGGCTCGACACCTGGGGGCCATCACACGCGGCCAGCGCCAGACCGGAGGGCAGGGCCTGTTCCGGCCCGAGGACAACCTCGAAAGCCAGTACGGCCGTGATGCCTTGCGTCAACTCTACACGCTGCTCGCCCGAGGCAAGGTGGACGGCTGCTCGCTGGGGAGGTTCGAGGATGCGACCGGCCTGAAGCTGACAGATGCCAATGGGCTCAGGGATGACCTGCCGCCGATCACGACCTTCCTTAACAGGTTGTTGGCGCTCACCATCGAGCTACAAAACGTCCTCTTCACTGCCTTCGAGCAGCTGCTGACCACTCGGATCGAGGGCGCGGTCGCATCCGGCACCTACGACGTCGGGCTGGAAACGCTCCGTGCCGAGAGCTTTGTTGTCACCGGCCGGCGGACGGTCCATGTCCATCCGGGTACTGGCGCCGAGACCCGGCTGATCACGATCGCCCAACGTCAGCGCAATTATCCTGTGGGTCTGGATGACGCTCTTGCTCGTCTTTCCGATCGTCATGCTGTCCTGCTGGTCAATGAGCGCTCGGGACGAGCCGCCGTGCAGGTCCCGGCGGCGAGCGTCATGCTCGATGACGGCGAGATCGAGGGGCGCGTACGCCTGATCCGGCCGATGGAGCAGCACACCGTCCCCTCGACCATGATGGCGGAGAGCCATTGGGCCGAGGTGGACCGTGAACGCTTTGCCGCGGCCTGGCGGGCGGAGCTTGCTGAGATCCCAGAGTTCACCGAAAGCACGATTCATGTCGTGGCGGGCTTGCTTCTCCCGATCTGGAAGCGGCTGCCGAATGAGTCGACCCGCGTCTATCGGCTTCAGACCGACAAAGGCGAGCGCATCATCGGCCGCAAGGTTTCTGCTGGATGGGTCGCAAACGTCCTGGCAGCGGACGCGGCTACGTTGGCGCCGGACGCTGCCTTTGCCGCGCTGATGGAGGGACGCACCGTCCTCGAGCTTACGGACGGGCTCCAACTTCGCCGCGTTCGGGTGATGGGCGCATACCGCATCGAACTGTCGGGCTTTAACGACACGATGCGCGATCGTCTCCGGGCTAACGGCTTCTTCGGGGAGATCATCTCCTGGAAGCTGCGCATGTTCGTGCCCACGGACGCAAGCGGCGTCGCGATCCTCTCGAAGGTGCTCGACACCTATCCGGTGGCGCGCATCAGTGAGCGGGAGGCTGCGTGATGTCACGCGACGCCTGCGAACTGGCACGCCGTCTCGCGCGCGAGGCCGAGGCGGTGTGCCGACACTATCTCTCCCATGGCAAACGGGCGGGGCGATACTGGGTGGTCGGCGACGTTCACAACACCCCGGGACGCTCGTTGTTTGTGCGGCTGCACGAATCGCCGAAGGGGCCTGCCGGCAAGTGGACCGATGCCGCAACCGGCGCACATGGTGATCTCCTCGACATCATCCGCGAAAGTCTGGCGTTGCGAGACTTTCGCGAGGTCGCTGAGGAGGCGAGGCGCTTTCTGAAGCTGCCTCGTTCTGAGGAGCAATCACTCCCGAGACCCGTTCGTCCAGTCGTGCCGGCCGGATCGCAAGAAGCCGCCCGTCGACTTTTTGCGATATCCGGTCCGATCGAAGGGACGTTGGTGGAAACGTACTTGCAGCGTCGCGGAATAGCCCGCATCCACCATGGTGGCAGCCTCCGCTTCCACCCACGTTGCTACTACCGACCGGACGAGCATTTGCCGACTGAAACCTGGCCGGCGATGATAGGTTCTGTCACGGACCTCGAGGGACGGATCACCGGCGTACATCGCACCTGGCTAGATCCACACGGCTTTGATCGCGTGCGGCTCGGCAAGGCCCCGATCGACACGCCACGACGGGCCATGGGCGACCTGCTTGGTAACGCCGTTCGCTTCGGCGTGGTGGACGACGTGCTCGCTGCGGGCGAGGGGATCGAGACCATGCTGTCGCTGCGTTATGTACTGCCGACCTTGCCCATGACCGCTGCTCTCTCGGCCAATCACCTCTCAGCTATGTTGCTGCCGTCTGGCCTACGCCGACTCTATATCGCCCGCGACGCAGATGCCGCCGGAGATGCCGTACAGGCCATTCTCACCCAGCGCGCAGAAGCCGCTGGCATTGAAGCGATCGCATTGTCGCCCCGGCTGGGCGACTTCAACGAAGATCTGCACATCTTCGGCCTCGAGGCCCTCCGAGCAGCGTTGCTACTTCAACTCGTACCGGAGGACGTCGTCCGTTTCCTGCATTCGTCGATGGCAACCGCGGAATAGCCCTGGCAATTCGATGGGCGTCGACAGGTCGGTCGCGGTGCGGCCACTGCCGGAAGAGGACGCGACCACGGCCTTCTAGAGGGCGATCGGACGGCAAGCGGCTCGGGCCGGCAATGGCTGCGTCCGGCTATTTTCCGCCGCGCGCCGGCGACGAGAAGACACATTAGCCATCTGGCGAGCGCGCTTTGCATCGCGAAGCAAAATAGCCGGCCTCCGCCATCCTCCGCTGCGCTTCGGCCCTCCGCTCTGCTCCGGGTTCTGGCCCGTTCCGCCTGCCGTCTGAGTGATCGCCACGAAGGCCGCGATGGTCGCGGCCGATCCGGCAAAGGATCGCCTCCATGACCGACCACGATGACATCGAACCGCCGCACGCCGCATCTGCGACCGATCACGTCCTCAACGAATTGCAACTCTTCGGCTATCGTCCCTTCGACGACCAGCCCGACCCACGGCCGCTTCCCGAGGCCAGGATCATTACCGGTGCCGTCGCTGACATCTTCGATGCCTTGGTCGCCACGTTGAGCGACACGCGGCTCGAGCCGGACCTCGACGATCTGCTCTGGTCGACTGTCAACCTGTTCCATCGTGCCGTCGACCGCATCGGGCGCCAACTCGACGACAACGAACAGGCACAACAGAAGGGTCAGCGCGAGCAGGACGGTTCCGAAGTTCGATCCGTCGAACTCGAACGCATCACGGCGGAAGGCATCACGTTGATTGAGCGCCGCAACTGCCTGGAGCTCTTCCGTGATCAGGCCATAGAGCGCTTCGAAACTCACACCGGCTCATTCTGGCGCCCCCGATCGGGATCACTGGTCAACCATCGTACGCTGACCGCAGCGATGATCGACTCCCGCGACTTCATCGCGGCCAAGCGCCGGGCCGAGACCGAGGTCATGCTGCCCGCTGGGCCGAAGATCGCGCTCACCGGAGGGCTCGACTTCAACGACCACCACCTCATCTGGGATCGTCTCGACAAGGTTCATGCCAAGCATCCCGACATGGTCTTGCTCCATGGCGGCTCCCCGAAGGGTGCCGAACTGATCGCATCCAAATGGGCGACGATCCGCAAGGTGCCTCAGATCGCCTTCAAGCCTGATTGGACGAAACATGCCAAGGCAGCACCTTTCAAGCGCAACGATGCCATGCTCGAACTCCTGCCGATCGGCGTCTTGCACTTCCCGGGCACGGGCATCCAGGACAACCTCGCAGACAAGGCGAAGCGGCTCGGCATCCCGGTCTGGATGTTCGGCGGCGCGTGAGCGCCGTCTGCTCGACTGAAGCCTTTGAGGCGAAATTGCTCACGCCGCAACTCCGCCTCGTTTCGGTCTCATATCCAGAGTTGCGCCGTGGTGGTGGTGGAAGGCGCAACTGGTACATCTATGCACATGGAGCCACCACCATGCTCGCTATTGGGCTTGTTCTCAACACACTCGGCATTGGCTTGTTCTGCTGGGCTATCTTTGCGCTCGCTGTGTACGCCCTGCCGTTTTTCGTTGCACTGAGTATCGGGATGACGGCGTTTCAGAGCGGTGCCGGCATCATCGGAGCGCTGCTTCTCGGAACGGGCGGCGGCGCGTTGACGCTTGTCCTTGGTCAGGTCGCCTTTGCAGTTACTCGGTCCTCGGCCTTGCGCATCGCGATCGCGACAGCATTCGCTGTTCCCGCCGCCGTCGCCGGCTATCATGTGGTGTTCGCCCTGTCCCAGATCGGAGTGCCTTCACTGGCCTGGCGTGAGGTCTTCGCTTGCGTCGGCGCAGTTTGCATTGGCGTTACGTCATGGACGCGTTTGATGGTTTTGGCGAAGACCGGCCCGTTCGGGCCGGCCGGGTTGGTGGAGAACCCGTCCTAACCAGTTCTTGCGGCCACACGGCCCGAGGGGACGACCTTTTCCGCTTTCATCGTCGGACAGGTGTGCGTTAGATCGGCGCGGTGAGCGCGAGATGATCGAAACCTGAGCGCGGAGAGCTCGTCCTGCTCGGAACCCCTCGATCAAGCTGCCGACATGCGGTTTGGCCCACGCAGCCGCGGCAGAGCGATCTTATCTCGATCGGTTCTTGGGAGACGATGCCGCCCTTTGCAGGAGATTGTTTCTCTTTCCGCGCTGAATCGTACCCACCTCTTGTTCATCAAAACCGAGATAGTCACGCTTCTCCGTAAGATTGTGGTTCAGCACGCGGACGCACGTGGCCTCGTTGATGGCTTGATCTGGCCGAAGACCGGCTTCGCCTCGATCGTCTGAACCGCAACGCCGTTGATGCAACTTTCTTCCCCTGGGCTTCGCCCATTCCTCGCGAGACAAGAAAGTCGCCACAACGGCGTCCTCCGCTACGCTCCGGCCCGAGCGGGTGCGTCGCCGATCGTCCTCGGCCCTAGATCGCCATCGAGGCCGCGGTGGTCGCGGGCTCGAAACACAACAGGAGAAGTGACATGGCTAACATCGGTTCTTTCAAGAAGGTCGGGAACGAATTCCAGGGCGAGATCGTGACCCTGAGCCTGAAGGCCAAGGGCGTCCGCATCGTCGCCGAGACCACCCGATCCAGTGAGAACGCTCCGAGCCACCGGATCTACGTGGGCCGAGCCGAGATCGGGGCCGCTTGGTCGAAGCGCTCCGAAGAGGGCCGCGACTACCTCTCGCTCAAGCTCGACGATCCCTCCTTCAACGCGCCGATCTACGCGAACCTGTTCGACGACGAAGGCGGCGAAGGTTACACCCTGCTCTGGTCGCGGGCGCGCAAGACTGGCGAGTAGGGCCACTCCACCAAGCCCCGTCCGGTCCGCCGGGCGGGGCTTCTCATTCTTCCAGGCATCAGTAAGCGCGCACCGGCCGCCCGATCGAGCGGCTCGACATCAATCAGTCGGCCTGCCCCCGAGTCTTTTTCTTGGTGCTTGTGGGCGGGCGGGTGAGCAGGTCGGAGGCCTCGACACCCAGGCTGCGCGCGAGCCGATCGACAACGTCGATACCAGCCGCATAAACGCTTCGCTCAAGTGCGCTGATATAAGTGCGGTCAATTTCAGCACGATGAGCCAATTCCTCCTGTGACAGACCACGGGCCTGCCGGAGCTTCCGCAAATTGATTGCAAGTATCTCGCGTATATCCATACGCGAGAGGGCATGTCCTTGAAGAGTATTTCACCACGGAGTATTCTCGACAAAACGCTATCCGGACGGCTCCCGCGAAGATTTTGGCGCTTCTGCTCCTTGCTGCCCGCGTGTTAGAAATTGTCTAAACTAAGGCGTGGAGTCTTATGAGGAAGCCGCCGCTCGACCCAGACGTCGCCGACGCTGCGCCTGCAGATCAAATTCTCACTGTCTACGATGAGCAGCATGTGGTGACGTACATGCGCCTTCTGCAGGCCGATAGCGAAGGGGCTGACTGGATGGAAGTCGCTCGATTGGTGCTGCATATCGATCCGGTGCGAGAGCCGGACCGTGCGCGAAGCGCATATCAGAGTCATCTCGCGCGCGCCAAATGGGTGACTGAGCAGGGCCACCTACTACGCGGCACCGGCTCGAAATAGAACAAGATTACCGGCTGGTCTCTTGCGGGCAGAACTATTTTCTTCTGCTAACCGGTGGTCATTCCGGTGCACCACGTGGTGCCAAACTAGGGTCTTCCTACAACCGCCTCGTTCATACCTATTGCGACGCAATCGTTGTTAGCAGCGTGCAATGGGGCGGAAGCAATGCCTGAATTCGACTGGCGGTCGCCGGAATCCTACAAGAGCCTACAAGAAGCTGAAATCACCGACATCGCCTGGGAATGTCTTCGCCGTAACGCGGACTATCGACGCGAGTACGAGGTGATGATTGCCAACAGTCCGAACGGCGAAGTGACACCAGAGTTCAGGAGGAGGTGGGGCCTCTGCTTTCGCCCATGACCTGCAGAGGTCCTTCGACGAGCAGACGATCTTTTGGGCGCCTGAGGTTTTAGCGGCGGTCGTTCCGGTCAAGGTCGCAATGGCCGACGACGGCAGGGCGCCGTCTCAGCCACTGATCGACCTTACAGCTGGCGAGGTGCGCCGCGCTGTCGACGGCTGGCATGCCGTGCTGCGTATCGGTGCGGTAGATCACCGTGTTTGGTCCAAAGAGCCGCCGGTGCTCGGCGCGTCATATGCGGCCGAACTGCCGTTTGACGGCGATTTCGACGCGCGTGCGTATGCAGCCCGCCGGCTGTGGCGCGCGATGAATGGACGCGCGCCAGGGCCGGCATTTCACACACTATCCATACAGCGGCGCGAACGTCTGAGCGCCGCGATCCGCGCGCTCGATGCGCATAGCGCCGGCGGCAGTTATCGCGTTATCGCCGAAGCGCTGTTCGGAAAAAAGCGAATCCCCGATCGTGCCTGGAAAACCCATGATCTGCGCAATCGAACGGTTCGCTTGGTGCAAGGCGGCCTCGCATTGATGCGCGGTGGTTACCGCAAACTCCTGCGGCCCGGGCGCAGGGACGAATAGCGCAGTCCCCAAGGGGTGCCGAAAACCGTACCCTCCATATTCGGCATCCCCCTCCGAGATCCTGCTCCTCCATGATGACCGCACACACGCCGGCCTAGCCAAGCGTAGTGCGCTGTCCTCCTGGAGTTCTCAAATGCCCGATCCGATGGCCGGTCTTCCCCCGCGCTTCCTGCGTACACCGGAGGCCGCGCGTTATCTTGGCCTGTCCGGTCGCACGCTGGAGAAGCACCGCACATACGGGACGGGACCGATATATCGGAAGATTGGCGGACGGGTCGTTTACGCCGTCGATGACCTGAAAGCATGGGCCGACCGGGGCGCCAAAACATCGACCTCCGATCCCGGCAAGGGGACCGTGCTGCCGGCCAAGAAGCATCCGGCGCTGCGTCCTTATGCAGGCCAGGAACGTCGCTGATTGCCGCGTGAGAGCAGTGACCATGCGGCGCAAACACCATTCCGAGCGCGACCAGCTTGAGCTCTTTCGAGCGCTTCCAGGCGATCTTGCGCCGCGCGACGCGCAGGATCTGATGGCCTATCCGTTCTTCTCGCTTGCAAAGACTAAGCGGATCGTGCCGATCGATTTCCGCGCGGGTGCGATCGCAATTCGTGTCGAAGCGGTGCCGGAACACGGCATGGCGACCATCTGGGATGCGGACGTTCTGATCTGGGCCGCGTCGCAGATCGTCGAAGCCCGTGACGCAGGATTGAAGACGTCGCGCTTGATGGCTGCAACGCCTTACGAGATTTTGACGTTCGTGGGCCGCGGCACCAGCGCACGTGACTATGACCGGCTGAAGGCTGGTCTCGACAGACTTCAGTCAACGACCGTGCTGACGTCGATCCGCCAGCCGACGGAACGACGGCGACACCGCTTCTCCTGGATCAACGAATGGAAGGAGACGGCCGATGCAAATGGTCGCCCAATTGGGATCGAGCTGATCCTGCCGGATTGGTTTTATGCCGGTGTAATCGACGACGCGCTCGTACTGACGATCGACCGCGCCTATTTCGAGCTCACGGGCGGGCTTGAGCGCTGGCTTTATCGTCTTGTGCGCAAGCACGGAGGTCGGCAGGACGGCGGCTGGAGTTTTGATCTTGTGCACCTTCATGCCAAGTCCGGCATCGTCTCGCCGCTCAAGCATTTTGCTTACGACGTACGTCAGATCGTCCAGCGTCAGACGTTGCCCGGTTATCAGCTCGTGCTCACACGCGACCCGAACGGTGCCGAGCGGTTGAACTTCGCGCCTCGGCCTGTCGATCCCTTAACGGCACGCCTGCGCCGGCGCGGTCTCATTCCAAATTCGGAGGACAACCTGTGAATCAGCTCGTGCTATCGGGGACCGCTACCCTCGTGCTATCGGGGACCCGACCCTCGTGCTATCGGGGACCGGTATCGGACTTAAGAGCCTGTTTCTCCGCGCTTTTCAGCTGCTCTAACTTTACTAACCAGAAATCCTTCGGATTTCTTCTAACGGACCAGACCACAAGCCGCGTTGGCGGCGCTCGGCAACGGCAGTCGGACAGGCCAGCCTGCCTTTGCAGTCCAAACATACTCTCGACCGAGCCCCAAGCTCACGGCCGCCAGCTCCAGCGTCGGGGTGCCGCCGCATGAGCGATCTCACGGAAGTGGAAGTGTTGTGGCTCGAGAAGCGGATCGAAAACCGCGTTCGTTTCGGTCGCGTTGTCGAGGAACGGAAGATCGATCGTCACCGGCGTGTCCTGTCATTTGCGCCCGGCAGCATGTTTGCCTTCGTCCGATGGACCTCCAACGACTTTGGCACGATCATTTCGCGGATCGACATCTTGCGCGCAGTCGCTCCGGGACAGCGCTGCTCGACCGTCCCTTATGTGACACCCGGTGGAGAGATTTTGCTGCGTCTCTCCGGCTGGCCGAAGGTCGAACGAGTGCTGCAAATGATCGATGCCGTTGAGGCGCTGGGCATCGATCCAGCTGATGTCGCGCCTGATCATTGGCATCACGTTCATAACCGCCTGTCCGTCAACGAAAACCCGCGCCCGTATACGAAAGCGCGCCATCAGGCCTGGCTTCATCGCCAAAAGGTGATGCGATGACGGGCCGCCCAATGATGCTGGCCGTGACGATTGGGGTCGCTGCTGCACTCATCGCGACGATCGTGCTGGAGCCGCTTCCTCTTTACATCTGGAACGCATCCGCGAGCGTGCCGATCGGTCTATACAGCTTACGACCGGCCAGGCACTTCCATGTCACCGAGCTTGTCGCCGTGCAGCCGCCGGAGCCGCTGGCGACCTTCCTCGATTTGAACGGGTATCTGCCGGTCGGCGTCCCCATGCTGAAGCGGATCCTGGCGCTGCCAGGGCAGACGGTCTGCAGAAGCGGGCTCACGATTTCCGTCGATAATGTTGCGGTGGGTGAGGCAAGAGACCGCGACGGACGCGGCCGGCCACTGCCGAAATGGCAGGGCTGCCGCGTCGTCGGCGACGGCGAGCTGTTTCTGATGAACTGGCAATCGGACGACTCTCTCGATGGCAGGTATTTTGGATTCGTGCCGGCCTCCGCGGTGATCGGCCGTGCGCTGCCCGTGTGGACGTGGGAGGAGTAATCGTGCGTGTTCCACGCTCTTGTCCCGCTATTCCTCTGTTCGATCGATCGCGGGACCATTCCTCCGTCCCGACCAACGCTTGCAGGGCCGACGCGCGCCGCGGCAGTCCAGGGCGGCCCCATGGCCGGCGCGAAGCAGCTTTACCCTGGACGGGCGCGAGCACGACGGCATGCTTGGTTCGGTCGGGCGTGCGTGTTTGGGCTGTCGTGCCGCTGCTGTTTATTCTCGCTGCGTCGGACAGTGCTGCACTAGCCGAGAGTGGATCGGCGTTAGCTCAAGCGATTCCTCAGGCAAGCAATCCATTTGCAGCTTTCGCCGACGATGCCTCCAAGCGTTTTGCAATTCCGATGAACTGGATCGGTTCGGTCATCAAGATCGAAAGCGCTGGAGACGTGCATGCCAAGTCCCCAAAAGGCGCAATGGGCCTGATGCAAATCATGCCGGCGACTTGGGCGGAACTGCGCGAGCGCTACCGTCTCGGAAACGACCCCTACGACCCGCACGACAATATTCTGGCCGGCACGGCGTACTTGCGCGAACTGCTCGATCGGTATGGCTCGCCTGGCGTGTTTGCCGCGTACAACGCGGGGCCAGCTCGCTATGAGGAGCATCTGTCAGGCGGCTCTTTGCCAGAGGAGACGCGAGCCTATGTCGCAAAGCTTGCAAATCTGCTTGCCATCGAATTGCCGCCACGTTGGTCGTCCAGCGGACAATCGTCAGCAGCTGCAACGCTATTCGTCACGCAATCCGATCCCATGAGAACGCGAGATCGGTTGCTGGCGCTCATGCCGTCGAGCGGTGTCACGACCGCAATTATGGCGCCCGATGTTTCGCCCATGGTTCCCCGGTCTATTGGCGTGTTCGTCCCTCGATCGGATTCGGGAGCATCGCAATGATCAAGTGTGCGGGTTCGCAAGCTGATGGCGTATGGGCGATGCCTCCGGCCCGCGCTCTACTCGTCGCTTCGCTCCTCACCGAGCCACCCTTCAGGTGTCTCGGCCCTTCGGGTAACGATCGCTATCGCAAGCGTGCGGAAGCAGTGGGGGCTTCGCGAGTTGGTTGCCAAGTCGCGGCGGCTCTTTCGGCATCCCGCGACGGGGAGACCACGACGGCAGGACGGCGAGATAAAAGGGGCTCGCCGGCCGAACCGCAAGCCATTGGCATGGCTTGGGTTCTGGCGTGCCAGTCGGTCGGGGCGCGTGCCGCGCCTTGCATTTTGATGAATGCAATCAAAGGCGTTCTCGGCACTGAAGGCGTTTTTGATCGTTGGGAGGCCCTTCCGTGAGCGTGCGCGACAGCGACCTGCACGTTCGGCCGGGGCGCATCCGCAGTACCCGTGCGCCGAAGCAAAAGAGCTTCATCAACCAGGTGCTTCGGGCGGCCAAGAAAGCTGGACACCCCTCGGGGCAGGCAGCGGCTGGAAGGCGCTCGGCGGCCTATGGACGCTCGACGTTTGGCCGCGGGCGCCTCGCCTTTAGTCGCGCCAGATTGTTCAGCCCAACGCGGCGCGTCGTGGTGAAGGCGCGCGTGGTTCGTCACAAAGGGCGGGCGTTCCGCTCAGCGCCATTGACGGCCCATCTCTCGTATCTGAAGCGCGACGGCGTGACCCGGAGCGGTGCGCGGGCCGAGATGTTCGATGCCGGCGGCGACCGTGCCGATAGCGCGGCCTTCGCTGAGCGTTGCACGGACGACCGTCACCATTTCAGGTTCATCGTCTCGCCGGAGGATGCCGGCGAGATGACAGACCTGAAGGCCTTCATTCGCGATCTCGCCAGGCAGATGGAGACGGATCTCGGCACGCGGCTCGATTGGGTTGCCGTCGATCATTGGAACACGGATAATCCACACGTCCACATTCTCGTCCGGGGAGTAGATGAGGAAGGAGTAGATCTCGTGATCTCCCGTGACTACATCAGCCAGGGCCTGCGCTCACGCGCCGAGGAACTGGTCGCGATCGAACTGGGTCCAAAACCCGAGCACGAAGTCCGCAATTCGCTGGAGAGGGAAGTCACGGCGGAACGATGGACGCGGCTCGACCGGGAGATCCGGCTGGCGGCCGATGAGACCGGCTCTATCGATCTTCGTCCAGAGGATCCCGGCAAGTCCGATCTCGAGATCCGGCGCCTGATGGTCGGCCGCCTCCAGCACCTGGAGAAGATGGGCCTTGCCGCATCCACTGCGCCTGGGGAATGGATGGTAGGGCTCGAGGCCGAGCGCAGCTTGCGCGACCTCGGCATGCGCGGTGACATCATCAAGACGATGCACCGCGCCTTCACCGAGCGTGGGGAAGCGCGCGGCGTTGCCGACTACGTCATCGAGGGTGGACAGCCGACGTCCGAGATTATCGGACGGCTGGTCGACCGGGGATTGCATGACGAACTGACTGGCGAGGCCTACGCCCTGATCGATGGAACGGACGGACGCGCGCACCATGTGCGCTTCCGAGGGCTCGAGGCTTTCGACCATGCACCGCCGATCGGCGGAATCGTCGAGGTCCGACGCTTCGGTCAAACCGGTGAGCCGAGACCCACCGTAGTGCTAGCGACCCGTTCCGATCTCGATCTCGGTGGGCAGGTCAACGCGAAAGGCGCGACCTGGCTCGACCACCGGCTGGTCGAACGCGATACCATGCCGCTCGCCATGGGCGGATTCGGCCGCGAGACCCGAGACGCCATGGAAGCCCGTACCGAGCATCTGATCCAGGAGGGCCTGGCGTGGCGGCAGGGCCAACGTATCATCTTGCAGCGCGACCTCCTGAACACGTTGCGCCGACGCGAGCTGGACGAGGTGGCCGCAAAGGTCTCGTCTGACACTGGCTTGCCTAGTGTGAACGCCGCCTCCGGGGAGCACGTGGCGGGCACCTATCGCCAGCGCCTAACGCTCACCTCGGGACGCTTCGCCATGATCGATAGTGGGCTCGGCTTCCAGCTCGTGCCCTGGTCGCACGAGCTCGAAAAAAGGCTCGGCCAACACGTCACCGGCGTCGTGAAGGACGGCGGCGGCATCGAATGGGGCATTGGTCGGAAGCGCGACCTCGGCCTTTAGCAAACTCTACAATTCAATTGCAGAAGGACGTTCGGGATGTCCGGAACCAAAATCCTTTGGGGACAGGTGATAGTCGTCGGCCTGATCGTCTTGCTGGCCATCTGGGGAGCAACCGAGTGGACGGCCTGGCGGCTCGCCTACCAGCCGGAGCTTGGGCGACCGTGGTTCGAACTGCTGGGCTTCAAGATCTATTACCCGCCAGTCTTCTTCTGGTGGTGGTTCATCTTTGATGCCTATGCGCCGCAGGTCTTCGTCGAGGGGGCCTTCATCGCGGCGTCCGGGACCTTCGTTTCGATCGCCGTGGCGATCGGCATGTCGGTCTGGCGCGCGCGTGAAGCCAAGAATGTCGAGACCTATGGCTCGGCGCGCTGGGCTGGTGCGGAAGAGGTCCGGGCTGCCGGACTTCTTGGTCCGGACGGTGTGGTGCTGGGCAAGCTCGACCGTGACTACCTTCGCCACGATGGACCGGAGCACGTATTGTGTTTTGCACCAACCCGGTCCGGCAAAGGCGTCGGTCTTGTCGTCCCGTCGCTGTTGGCTTGGCCCGGCTCGGCCATCGTGCACGACATCAAAGGCGAGAACTGGCAGCTGACCGCCGGCTTCCGCTCGCGGCATGGGCGCGTCCTGTTGTTCGACCCGACCAATCCAAAGTCTTCAGCTTACAATCCGCTGCTCGAGGTCCGCCGAGGGGAATGGGAGGTTCGCGACGTCCAGAACGTCGCCGACGTCCTGGTTGACCCCGAAGGCTCTCTCGACAAGCGGAATCATTGGGAGAAGACTAGTCATTCGCTCCTCGTCGGCGCCATCCTTCATGTTCTCTATGCCGAGATGGACAAGACCCTGGCCGGCGTCGCTGCCTTCCTCTCAGACCCGAAGCGGCCGATCGAGGCGACACTGAAGGCGATGATGACCACGGCGCATCTTGGCGGGCAAGGTGCGCATCCGGTGGTCGCCTCGACCGCGCGCGAGCTCCTCAACAAATCCGAGAATGAACGTTCCGGCGTCCTGTCCACTGCGATGTCCTTCCTCGGGCTCTACCGTGATCCTGTCGTGGCCCAAGTGACCTGTCGCTGCGACTGGCGGATCGCCGATCTGATCGCGGATAGTCGCCCCACGACGCTTTACCTCGTGGTGCCGCCGTCGGATATCTCTCGGACCAAACCGCTGATCCGCCTGGTGCTGAATCAGATCGGTCGACGCCTGACTGAGGATCTGCACGCTCGCGACCGCCGGCATCGTGTCCTGTTGATGCTCGACGAGTTTCCGGCGCTGGGGCGGTTGGATTTCTTCGAGTCGGCGCTTGCCTTCATGGCGGGTTACGGCATCAAGAGCTTCTTGATCGCGCAGTCGCTCAATCAGATCGAGAAGGCTTATGGGCCTAACAATGCCATCCTCGACAACTGCCACGTTCGCGTCAGCTTCGCGACCAACGACGAGCGGACCGCCAAGCGTGTATCGGATGCGCTGGGTACGGCGACGGAGATGCGGGCGATGAAGAACTACGCCGGGCACAGGCTGAACCCCTGGCTGGGACACCTGATGATCTCGCGCCAGGAGACGGCAAGGCCATTACTGACCCCGGGCGAGGTCATGCAGCTTCCGCCGATGGACGAGATCGTCATGGTGGCGGGCACGCCGCCGATCCGGGCGAAGAAGGCCCGCTACTACGAGGATCGGCGGTTCACCGAGCGCGTTCTGCCGCCGCCCGATCCGGCGAGCGCCGGCCGATCATCGCGAACGGACGGATGGTCAGCGCTCGGACCTCTGAAGCCGACGGCTACTCCAGCTGACCAAGCTTCGGGGGTCGAGGAAGACACGGCGAACAGCGGACTCCGTCGTGAGCCCGAACTCCCCGATCACGTCGCGATCGCCAGGGAGACGACCGAACCAACACCGGCAGAAGAATTCGCTGCCGTTCTTGACGATGACGAGGATGCGGTCCGCCAGTCCCGGCTCATACGCCAACAGATGCGAGGTGTCGCCCGTCAGGCCGCGCTGGACCCGAATGACGGTATGGAGCTGTGAGGCGATATGCGCGACCGGATGAACGTCTATTTCCCGCCAGAGCTTCTGAAACAGATTTCGGATCTGGCGGATCGCAAGAAGCTTTCCCGGTCTGCGATCGTGGAAGCCGCGGTCGCTTCGTTTCTATCGCCGGACGGAGCAGACAGGCGGGAGGCGGCCTTTACCCGTCGCCTCGACCGGCTATCGCGTCAGATGCAGAGGCTTGAGCGTGACGTTGGTTTAACGGCCGAGACCTTGGCTCTCTTCATCCGCTTCTGGCTGACGATCACACCGCCACTACCCAACGACGCGCAGGCGGCCGCGCAGGCAAAGGGCCGCGAACGCTTTGAAGGATTTGTCGAGGCGCTTGGACGTCGTTTGCAAAAGGGGCAAAGTTTTCTCCGGGAGATTCCAGAAGATATCCGCCGTCAGGAACCGGCCGAGGAAGCCTGAGCGAGACCGCGTAGACAGACCAGTTCGCCGGTCCTTCTTTTTCTACGCCAGCCTACGACCGCAGCGATTTAACCGAACTGACGAAAAGCTGGCCACGCTATCGGCTCGCACGAGCTGATAACAAGAGGGACCAGCATGCAGATCTCGGGGACATGGCGTCTCATCGCACGCGTTTTTCTCCCTTTTGCGGCTGGTTACTATCTTTCGTATCTGTTTCGAACGATCAATGCTCTGATCGCGAACCATCTCAGCTCGGATACCGGGGTTGCGACTGCCGACCTCGGTTTGCTTACGTCGGTCTATTTTCTTGTTTTCGCGGTCGCTCAGATCCCCGTCGGTATATTGTTGGATCGCTTTGGTCCGCGTCGCGTCCAGAGTGTTCTGCTCTTGCTTGCCGCAGTAGGCGCTGGCCTCTTCGCGATATCGACTCACTTCCTGTCGCTCTTGATCGCGCGTGCAATGATCGGGCTTGGCGTGGCGGCGGCATTGACCGCAGGACTGAAGTCGATCGTCCTCTGGTTCCCCAGGGAGCGTGTCGCCTTGCTTAACGGCTACATGGTCATGCTGGGATCGCTTGGAGCGGTGACTGCTACGGTCCCCGTCGAACACCTGCTCGCCTGGATGGGCTGGCGGCAGCTCTTTGAGATCCTGGCGGCCGCGACCGGTGCGACGGCCATTCTCATCCACGCCGTCGTGCCTGAGCGAGGCATTGTCCCATCAGCAGCGCGCGCCACTCTTGGCTTCGTTCTAGGCGATCGGCGCTTCTGGCGAATGGCCCCGTTGTCGGCGACGTGCGTCGGATCATCCTGGTCTCTGCAAGGTTTGTGGGCGTCCCCGTGGTTGATTGACGTAGAAGGGTTTGATCGCGCAAGTCTCGTCAGACAGCTTTTTATGATGTCTATCGTATTGTGCGCTGGCGCCTGGTTATTCGGTACGACCGTCCATTCCATCAAGCGGAGAGGTATCGGGGCGGAGGCGGTGTTAGCGATAGTTGCGGTGCTGTTCATCGCGGCCGAGTTATCCCTGATCCTGCGAGCGTCTTTGCCGTCCATCCTGCCTTGGTCTATTGTCGCAATTGTCGGAACGGCGACAGTGGTCAGCTTCGCGGTGATAGCGGATTACTTCCCGCCGGAGCTTGCCGGCCGTGCCAATGGTGCCTTGAACGTTTTGCACTTCGGTTGGGCATTTCTGGCGCAATACGCGACAGGTCTTGTCCTGGAGCAATGGTCCGCAAATGATGGGCATAGGCCCGTCCAAGCCTATCAAGTCGCGTTTGGTCTCAACATAGCACTGCAAATCGCGACGTTGGTCTGGTTCGCGCTGCCTTGGTGCCAATCCATTGCTTCGTGGATGCGTTCAATCCTCTTCTTGAAGCCGGCAAGTGATTCTGACGCTCTCGAACCCGCCGGCGTGTACCAGAACTCGGTCATACTGGTACCCGCGGATGACGATGCGGAGTGGTGAGC
Organism: Bradyrhizobium sp. Gha; assembly: GCF_900113735.1. Taxonomy (GTDB): domain Bacteria; phylum Pseudomonadota; class Alphaproteobacteria; order Rhizobiales; family Xanthobacteraceae; genus Bradyrhizobium. The sequence goes on along the minus strand of NZ_FOQM01000001.1, from coordinate 136,503 downwards.
GGCAGATCGCCGAGCACGATACGATTGAGCAGGCCTCAGGCATCAGTTCTCGGTCTTTCTTTTTCTACGCCAGTCTACGATCTCTGAAGCCGCTTGTTGCGCCAAGTCCATCGGTGCCTTTTCTAATCATCCCCACATGAGGACGCTCGTTGGACGTCCTCATTCGGTGGGGACGAACGGTGGCAATCCATTCCATTCAATCGGAAGCGAGTTCGCGCGGCGCGCGAATGCTGCGCAGCGCGCTTGGTTCTGCGATCGCCGGCTACCTCGAAGACGAAGCGATCATCGAGGTGATGCTCAACCCGGATGGGCGGTTGTGGATTGACCGGCTGTCGAATGGTCTGATCGACACAGGCGAAACTCTGTCGGCAGCGGACGGCGAGCGCATTGTTCGGCTGGTAGCGCATCACGTCGGCGCCGAGGTGCATGCCGGCTCGCCACGGGTCTCGGCCGAATTGCCTGGGACCGGCGAGCGCTTCGAAGGTCTCTTGCCTCCGGTCGTTGCTGCACCGGCCTTTGCTATCCGCAAGCCTGCGGTCGCCGTGTTTACGCTCGACGACTACGTCGGCAGGGGGATCATGACCTCGGAGCAGGCCAAGATCCTGCAGAACGCGGTCGCCGCACGGAAAAACATTCTGGTCGCCGGCGGGACATCGACCGGCAAAACAACATTGACGAATGCGCTTCTGGCCGAGGTGGCAAAGAGTTCCGATCGGGTCGTGCTGATCGAAGATACGCGCGAACTTCAGTGCAAGGCTCCCAATCTTGTCGCGCTCCGGACCAAAGATGGCGTGGCCACGCTTTCCGACCTGGTTCGCTCATCGCTGCGCTTGCGTCCGGATCGCATTCCGGTTGGCGAGGTTCGCGGTGCCGAAGCGCTCGACCTGCTTAAGGCCTGGGGCACAGGCCACCCCGGCGGCATTGGGACCATTCACGCGGGCAGTGCGCTTGGTGCGCTGCGGCGGCTCGAGCAACTCATCCAGGAAGCGGTCATCACGGTTCCGCGCGCCTTGATCGCCGAAACCATCAACCTCGTTGCCGTGCTTGCGGGGCGCGGCGCTGACCGTCGCCTCGCTGAGCTCGCCCTCGTCACCGGGCTTGGCGCCGCCGGCGACTACAAACTTTCATCAGCAGGAGACTGACATGCGTCCGCAATTTCGTTTTCGTCGAGATGCCGCTTCACTAGCCATGTCCGGGATGGTTCTTTTGGTGTCGGCGCCGGCATGGGCGGCTGGCTCGAACATGCCGTGGGAGCAGCCACTCAATCAGATCTTGCAGTCGGTGGAGGGGCCGGTCGCCAAGATCATCGCCGTCATCATCATCGTCGTGACTGGGCTCACACTCGCGTTCGGCGACTCGTCGGGTGGTTTCCGCAGGCTGATCCAGATCGTGTTCGGTCTGTCGATCGCGTTTGCCGCCTCGAGCTTCTTCCTGTCGTTCTTCTCCTTCGGCGGCGGCGTGGTGATCTGATGGATGAACCGGTCACAGGCTTTGTCGTGCCCGTCCACCGCGCGCTGACCGAGCCAATCCTGATGGGCGGCGCGCCGCGGTCGGTTGCGATCGTCAACGGCACGCTTGCGGCGGCCCTTGGGCTGGGATTGCGGCTCTGGATCGCGGGTCTTGTCCTCTGGTTCATCGGCCACATGGCCGCCGTCTGGGCCGCCAAACGCGATTCCGCCTTTGTCGATGTGGTGCGCCGACATCTGCGCATTCCAGGCCATCTCAACACCTGAGTTCTCGGTCATGATGAACCTTGCCGAATATCGTCATTCCAACGCTCGTCTTGCCGACTTCCTGCCCTGGGCAGCCCTGGTCGACGAAGGAATCATCCTGAACAAGGATGGCTCGTTCCAACGGACGGCAAAATTCCGGGGCCCGGATCTCGACAGCGCGGTGTCGGCAGAGCTTGTCGGCGTCGCCGGTCGCCTGAACAACGCCCTTCGTCGACTCGGATCAGGCTGGGCCGTATTCGTCGAGGCACAGCGCCATTTTGCCGGGGCCTATCCTCCGAGCACATTTCCGGATGTCGCGTCCGCACTGGTCGACGCCGAGCGCAGAGCTCAATTCGAAGAGGCGGGCGCCCATTATGAGTCCAGCTATTTCCTGACCTTCCTTTATTTGCCCCCAGAAGAGGGGGCTGCCCAAGCAGAGCGACTGCTCTACGAGGGACGGGATCGGACCGTCGGAGCGGACGCCCGCGAGGTGCTGCGCGGGTTTGTCGATCAGACCAACCGCGTGCTGCAGCTCGTTGAAGGGTTCATGCCCGAATGTGCCTGGCTCGATGATCAGGACACGCTGACTTATCTGCACTCGACGATCTCGACCAAGCGTCATCGGGTTCGAGTGCCCGAAATTCCGATGTACATCGATGCGCTGTTGGCCGACCAGCCGCTGACCGGCGGGCTTGAGCCGATGCTGGGTTCTGCCAATCTTCGGGTCCTGACGATTATCGGCTTTCCGGGCGCGACGACCCCGGGAATTCTGGATGATCTGAATCGCCTGCCATTCTCTTATCGTTGGTCGACCCGGGCGATCATGCTCGACAAGACCGATGCCACCAAGCTGCTGACCAAGATTCGTCGCCAGTGGTTTGCCAAGCGAAAATCCATCGGCGCCATCCTCAAAGAGGTCATGACGAACGAGGCGTCGACGCTGCTCGATACCGACGCCCACAACAAGGCGCTTGATGCCGACGCGGCCTTGCAGGAACTGGGGTCGGACCAGATCGGACAAGCCTTTGTTACGGCGACCATCATTGTCTGGGACCGCGATCCCAACACTGCCGACGAAAAGCTGCGCCTGGTCGAGAAGGTCATTCAGGGCGGCGATTTCACCTGCATGATCGAGACGGTGAATGCCGTCGAAGCCTGGCTCGGCAGTTTACCCGGGCACGTTTACGCCAACGTGCGGCAGCCTCCGGTGTCGACACTTAACCTCGCCCACATGATTCCGATGTCGGCCGTGTGGGCGGGCGAGGCGAGGGACCTCCACTTCAAAGGGCCGCCTCTGTTGTTCGGCAAGACCGAGGGATCAACGCCGTTCCGCTTCTCCCTCCACGTCGGCGACGTCGGTCATACCCTCGTGGTAGGTCCGACTGGCGCCGGCAAATCCGTGTTGCTGGCTCTGATGGCGTTGCAATTCCGCCGCTATCCGAACTCTCAGGTCTTTGCGTTTGACTTCGGCGGTTCAATCCGGGCGGCCGCGCTCGCCATGGGGGGCGACTGGCATGATCTAGGCGGCGCATTGTCTGACGGGAGTGAAAACCCCGTCGCCCTGCAGCCGCTGGCCTGGATCGACGATCCTTCCGAGCGGGGATGGGCCACAGAGTGGATCGGCGCGATCCTGGCGCGGGAAAAGATCGAGATCACCCCGGAGGTCAAGGATCATCTGTGGTCGGCGCTGACATCCCTCGCCTCGGCGCCGAGGGAGGAACGCACCCTCACGGGCCTGTCAGTCCTGCTCCAATCGAATTCCCTGAAACGCGCCTTGCAACCTTATTGCCTCGGCGGTCCGTCCGGACGCCTCCTCGATGCTGAATTCGAGCGCCTCGGCGAGGCCTCCGTCCAGGCATTTGAGACCGAAGGCTTGATCGGAACGAGTGCCGCGCCGGCCGTTCTGGCGTACCTCTTCCATCGTATCCGGGACCGTCTCGATGGCAGGCCGACACTTCTTATTGTCGATGAAGGTTGGCTTGCGCTCGACGATGAGGATTTCGCCGGTCAACTCCGGGAATGGCTGAAGACGCTTCGGAAGAAGAACGCGTCCGTCGTCTTCGCCACCCAGTCGCTTTCGGACATCGATGGATCTGCTATCGCGCCAGCGATCATCGAAAGCTGCCCAACGCGGCTGTTGCTGCCGAACGAGCGGGCGATCGAGCCGCAAATCACAGCGATCTATCGCCGCTTTGGCCTCAATGACCGCCAGATCGAGCTTTTGAGCCGCGCTACGCCAAAGCGCGACTACTACTGCCAGTCCCGCCGCGGCAACCGGATGTTCGAACTTGGCCTTGGTGAGGTTGCGCTCGCGTTCACCGCAGCCTCTTCCAAGACAGATCAGGCTGTCATCACGCAACTCATCGCCGAACATGGAGCCGACGGCTTCGTGCCCGCCTGGCTCCAGCACCGTGGCGTCGCCTGGGCCAACGATCTGATCCCCAATTTCGTCAATCTGGAGAGCTCCCTATGAGGCGTCTTGGCCTATTGGCGACCGCTGGCACGGTCGCGCTGATCCTCGGCGTCACTGTCCCCGCGCGGGCGCAGTGGATCGTTTTTGATCCCAACAACTATGTTCAGAACGTCCTGACCGCCGCGCGGGAGCTCCAGCAGATCAACAACCAGATCACCTCGTTGCAGAACGAGGCGCAGATGCTGATCAATCAGGCGAAGAACCTGGCAAACCTGCCATATTCGTCACTGCAGCAACTGCAATCATCGATCCAGCGCACCCAGCAATTACTGGCACAGGCCCAGCGCATCGCGTACGACGTCCAGCAGATCGACCGCGCCTTCTCGACCAGCTACGCGCCAGCGACCAGCAGCCAGTCGAACCAGTTACTCATCTCCAACGCTCAATCGCGCTGGCAAAATACCTACTCGGCAACGCAGGACGCGCTTCGCGTCCAAGCCGGCATCGTCGGCAACCTCGACACCAATCGTATCCAGACGTCCGCACTCGTAACGTCGAGCCAGGGTGCCAGCGGCGCGCTGCAAGCAACGCAGGCTGGCAATCAGATCCTTGCGCTGAACGCGCAACAGCTCGCCGACCTCACCGCCGTCGTGACGGCGCAGGGCAGGGCGCAGAGCCTTGAATCCGCTCAGCGCGCCTCGGCGCAGGATCAGGGACGAGAACAGCTTCGGAGGTTCCTGACACCGGGGCAGGGCTATCAATCATCCAACGTGCAGATGTTCCACTGATGACCGATGTAAGGGCATTCAAGGCGCTGTCGCTGCTCACGACAATCGGCCTAGTCGCCGTCGCGGCCTGCACGATTCAGCTGCGTGGCCGCGACGAGTCTGGGTCGGCGCCGAAGGCGGAGCAGAGGAGCGATGCAGCCAACGCCGACCTCGTACGTTGTCGCGGCGTCACTCCGGAGGAGACGGCAAGCTATCGCTACTGCCAGCAGATTTGGGCTGAAAACCGGCGCCGGTTCCTTGGCAGGAAAGACGGCGATGTAGCTCCCGGCCACGATGACTCAGCCAGTTCAATACCTGTCCCAAAGGATCAAAGCCGGATCCCGCAGGGATATCCGTACCTGACGGCACCCGAGGCAAGCAAGCCATGACGGGTACGGGGATCATTGACCAGTTTCTGGAAACGTTCACGCGTTACATCGACAACGGCTTTGGGCTGCTGGGGAGTGATGTCGGATATCTCGCAACGACCCTTGCTGCGATCGACATTACGCTCGCAGCGTTGTTCTGGAGTTGGGGAACAGATGAGGACATCATCGCGCGTCTCGTCAAGAAGACGCTCTTCGTAGGGGTCTTCGCCTACCTCATCGGTAACTGGAACAGTCTGGCGCGCATCGTCTTCGAGAGCTTTGCCGGTCTTGGCCTGAAAGCATCAGGCGCAAGCCTCTCCGCATCGGATTTCCTGCGGCCCGGAAAGATCGCTCAAGTCGGCCTTGATGCCGGCCGACCATTGCTTGATTCGATCTCCAACCTGATGGGCTATATCAGTTTCTTCGAAAATTTCGTCCAGATCGTCGTTCTCCTGTTCGCGTGGGTCGTGGTGCTGCTCGCCTTCTTTATTCTGGCGATCCAGCTCTTCGTTACCCTGATCGAGTTCAAGCTCACGACGCTGGCCGGCTTCGTGCTCATTCCGTTTGGGTTGTTTGGCAAGACCGCCTTCGCGGCCGAGCGGGTCCTGGGCAACGTCATCTCATCAGGAATCAAGGTCCTGGTCCTGGCCGTCATCGTCGGGATCGGCTCGACCCTGTTTTCGCAGTTCACCGCAGGCTTCGGCGGCGCTCAGCCGACCATCGAAGACGCGATGACGCTGGTGCTCGCGGCGCTCGCGTTGCTGGGCCTCGGTATCTTCGGTCCGGGTATCGCAAACGGCTTGGTGTCCGGTGGACCCCAGCTCGGTGCGGGGGCCACGATTGGAACAGGCCTTGCTGCCGGCGGCATTGTTGCGGCGGGCGCGGGCCTCGCCGCCGGCGGTGCCGGTCTCGCTAGCGGCGCGATGGCAGGTGCCGCGCGCGGTGGCGGCGCTGTCATGAGCGGAGCAACAGCCGCTTACCGGAGTAGCGGCTTCGTCGGCGTCGCCGAAGCCGGCACCTCCGCTGCCATGAGCCCGTTGCGTCGTGCAGCGGCTGCGCTCGGCGGGGGCGGGGAAGCCGGTGCGCAGACCGCGAGCACCTCGGCCGAAGGGCAGCCCGATTGGGCGCGACGCATGAAGCGCGCCGAGGCTATTCGGCATGGTGCCTCGGCCGCTAGCCAGGCCGTCCGCTCGGGCGATCATGGTGGCAGCGGTTCCTCCGTCGATTTGTCCGAAGGAGAGCGCTGAGACGCACCACTGCACCTCCGCTGTACAGCACAACGTCTCAAACCATTCCATCGCACCACTCGAAAACGATCACTTGATCCCAGGGGCAACTATCGATGTTCAAACGACCATCAGTACACTACGGGCGCATGCCCGAGCCGATCACGCCTTATCAAAAGGCGGCGCAGGTTTGGGACGAGCGCATCGGATCTGCCCGCGTGCAGGCCAAGAACTGGCGCCTGATGGCGTTCGGTTGCTTAATGCTATCGGCCGGTCTCGCGGGTGGCCTTGTCTGGCAATCGAGCCAAGGCTCGATCACGCCGTGGGTGGTCGAAGTGGATCGTCTCGGCCAGGCCCAAAGGGTCGCGCCGGCCAACATTGACTATCAACCGACTGATGCGCATCGCCTACCATCTGGCGCGCTTTATCGAGGATGTCAGAGGCCTACCGGCCGACGGCATCGTTCTGCGCCAGAACTGGCTCCGCGCCTATGACTTTACGACCGATCGCGGCGCGGCCGCGCTCAACGATTACGCGCGCAACAATGACCCCTTTGCCAAGTGGGGCAAGGCGCAAATCTCCGTGGACGTCTCGAGCGTCATTCGGGCGTCGCCGGAGAGCTTTCGGGTCGCATGGACCGAGCGCACCTACGACAACGGTTCGCTGAGTTCGACCGAGCGCTGGACTGCGATTCTCACGATTGTGATCGAAACGCCGCGCGATGCCGAACGTCTGCGCAAGAATCCCCTCGGCGTCTACGTCCGCGCCATCAACTGGTCAAAGGAGTTGGGTCAGTGACCAAGACGCCGTCTGACGTTCATTCGAAGCGCCCCATCTCAAACAGCAAGCTCAATTCTGCTTTGCCCGAATTCGTGGCTGCTAAGCGAGCAGTTCTGTTTGCTCTCCTGGTCGGTTCCTCGGCGCTCGGTGGGTGCGCGACCTACATTCCGCCGGAGATCAGCTATGACGCCGAGGTCCCGCCACTGCCGGCGCCTCCGGCGTCTCTCGACGACAGACCGCGGCCGCTTCACGTTCCACCGCTTTGGAAGCCGGCCTTTGGCGGCAAGTCGGCAGGGAAGGAGGAGCCTGAACCCGTGAGCCGGGTTGAGACGGCAAACAGTGCGGCCCGCGTCGAACCGCGCAAGCGGGGGTATTTCAACGCAGCTCAGATCTACGCCTATAGCCCCGGTGCCCTCTATCAGATTTATGCCGCACCCGGGCAGATTACGGATATCGCACTCGAGGAAGGAGAGCAGTTGACGGGATCGGGGCCGATCGCGGCCGGAGATACTGTACGCTGGGTCGTTGGCGATACCGAGAGCGGGAGCGGCGACACGCGGCGCGTCCACATTCTGGTCAAGCCGACGCGAGCTTCCATCGAGACCAATCTTGTGGTCAATACTGACCGGCGCACCTACCTGATCGAACTCCGCTCGCGCGAACGGCCATACATGCCGTCGGTTGCGTGGTACTATCCAGAAACTGCACGGGAACGATCGCGTTCGGTCGCTCTGAAGCCCGTTCTTCCGGACCCGGCGCAGCGCATCTTCCGCTATGCCATCGAAGGCGACAGTCCTCCCTGGCGGCCGCTCGCCGCATATGACGATGGCCGCAAAGTCTATATCGAATTCCCGCAAGGTATCGTGCAGGGCGAGATGCCTCCGCTCTTCGTCATCGGTCCAGACGGCAAGACTGAACTCGTCAACTATCGCGCTTACGGCAACGTACTGATCGTCGATCGGCTTTTTGCTGCCGCCGAACTGCGGCTTGGCGGTGAGCACCAGCAGAAGGTCCGTATTGTCCGGACCGACGGGAGGCCGTCGTCATGAACGTCAGGAATGAAAGTGATCAGGCGCAAGCAGCTCCGCCTGAGAGCCAAGAGGATCAGTCCGGAAGCTTTCGCTTGAGAGCGGAGCACCCGCGCGTGACGCGGTTGTCACGGAAAGTACTGGCGGGAGGGAGCGCGGTCGTCCTGCTAGTCATCGGCGGAGCCGTGCTGTGGTCGCTGCAGAAGAATCGCCCTCGAGACCAGGTGGTCGATGAGCTTTACAGTACCGACCATCACAATGTCGCCGACGGTATTACGGCGCTGCCGAAGGACTACACTGGCATTCCGCGCCAGCCAATCCCGCAACTTGGTCCACCGCTTCCCGGGGACCTCGGTCGGCCGATTCTTGCAGCCCAAGGACAGTCGCCGACGATGGGCGTCGATCCGGAACAGCAGCGCCGGGATCATGAGACCGAAGCAGCCCGCATCAGCCATCTGTTCGCTTCGACCAATGGGAGAGAAGTGCGTGAGCCCACGGCTGCAGGTGGAGGGGGCGACCGCATCGCATTGCAAAGCCCTACGAGTGCCAACGACGACGGATTTGCGCAGAACGGTCAAGACCGCAAGCTTGCCTTCGTCAACGCCTCTGTGGACCGTCGCACAGTCAGCCCTGATCGCGTCACCAAGCCAGCTTCACCATATATCGTGCAGGCCGGGACAGTTATTCCGGGAGCCCTGATCACCGGAATCCGATCGGACCTGCCAGGCCAAATTACGGCGCAGGTCACCGAGAATGTCTATGACACGCCGACTGGCCGCTTTCTGCTTGTGCCTCAGGGAGCGCGTCTGATCGGGATCTACGATAGCCAGGTCACTTTCGGCCAGTCCCGCGTCCTGCTCGTCTGGACCCGACTAATCATGCAGAATGGACGTTCTATCGTTCTCGAGCGGCAGCCTGGCGCTGACACTGCCGGGTATGCAGGCCTCGAGGACCAGGTCGACAATCACTGGGGTGAGCTATTCAAGGCCGCGGCACTTTCGACGTTTCTGGCTGTCGGGACCGAACTGGGTGCCGGCTCGGACACCAACAGCAACGACAGCGCAATTATCCAGGCCTTGCGGCACGGCGCCTCGGACTCACTAAACCAAACCGGACAACAGGTGGTTCGGCGCAGTCTCAACATCCAGCCCACTTTGACCGTGCGACCTGGTTTCCCGGTTCGCGTTGTCGTCAATCGCGACCTCGTACTTGCGCCTTACGGAGGATAACAGCATGTCCAAGCTTAGAATAGGAGCACTGCCTGACGACAAGCCGGTCAAGGTCACCACTGAGCTCCCAGCATCAGTGCATCGGGATCTCGTCGCCTATGCAGAGGCCTTGGCGCGCGAAAGTGGGCAGCGTATCGATCCGGCGAAGCTGATCGCGCCGATGTTGGCGCGCTTTATGGCCACGGACCGCGGATTTGCAAAGGCGAGACGAACCAATCATTCCACAAGAACCGGCGGAGGCGAGGGATAGCGTTCTGCTAACAGGTTAAGGAAGCGCTTCAGAGCGGGATTTTCGTTATCGTGCAGCCAACGCGCATAGAAGCCGATGCGGCTCGGGCCGGCGCCGTCGTGCAATTCGCGATAGACCAAACCGGCGAAGCTGGCGCCCACATCCGACTCCATGGCAAGACCAATTCCAAGTCCCATACTGATCAGGCTCTTTATGATGCCCCTGCTCACATCGTGACGTTCGATTGTTGGGCGATGTTCGTCTGTCACCAGCTTGGAGACCAACAGATCTTCGAGATCGTTTCCAGGATCATGCTCGCTCAAGAGCACCGTTTGGCCGCGGAGATCTGTCCAGTAGATGATTTCACGCGTAGCCAGAGGATGGTCGTTAGGAACGAAAGCCAGTGTACGCTCGCTCCAGACTGGCAGGGTTTTGGCGTCCGACAGCGGTGTTTGCCCTGGAACGATGGCTATGTCGAGAGTACCGTTCCTGAGAGCGCTCATTAGAAGAGCGCGTGGCCGCTCGATAGGCGCAAGCTCGACCTGGGGCACTCCCTTCTTGAACTCGATTATGGTTGCTCTCAAGTTTCCCGCGGAAATGGACGTGCAAAAGCCTATCGAGAGACGTCCGGCTTCGCCGCGACCGCTGGATCGAGCGGTCGCAAGCATCGCCTCGACCTGTTCTAAAATTGTTCGCGATATGCACAGGACGCTCCGACCTGCGACGGTAGGCACAACTCCTGCGCTGGAGCGTTCAAATAGCGTCGCGCCGACCAAATGTTCTAGCTGGCTGATCAAGCGACTTAAGACGGAATGTCGGACCACCAGAAGCTCCGAAGCCTGGCGAAGGCTTCCGCAATCTGCGGCAGCTATTGCGGCCCGCAAGTGACGCAACTCGATTCGGGTAGCTTGAGAAGCAGGAGCCATTTGAAGCTTCCTGATGCTAGGATTTGACATGGAGCCTTCGAAACAGCGCGTTGTCTACGCGGCTGTCACTGCAGGTTCCCAAAGTATCGGAGACTGCAGCTTTCCCGCAGTTCGTACCTGTGTCAGGCATTCCGAGGAGACCTCAAGATAGCCAGCAACTGCCTCAGTGTTTCCAAATCTTCTTGGCTGGCCTGTTCGGCGTAGGGGCCATCCCGCACGACGCAAGAGGCGCTCCATGCGGGTGTCTGTGACGGTAACAATGTCCGTTAGGCGTCGCGATAGACCGAACTCGATCATGCCGGCGAAGAGCTCGTAAGTTGCGTTGGTCAAGCCATGAATTGTGCTGCGCGCGTCATTGGCAACGTCGAGTGCGAAACGGCTACTTTCCCAAACTGAAGGAATTGCTTGGAACGACTTCCCGTCCAGCAAGGCCGGGAAAATATCTCGCAACATTGTCGGCCCCGTGGACGGAAGCATTCGAACGCAACCTTGAATACGGTAGTCGCTCGCTCGCTGAATTAGATAAACGGGATGAAGGGCATCGAATTCGTCTATCTCCATATCGCCGCTGATTTGGACGTCCCATTGGAGTCGTTCTTTGAATACCCGGTACCGAAGCCGGTGCATTTCGGCGATCTCATGGGCGAGAGCCCCATAGTATTCTCGCGTGATGACCTGCATCATGATGTGCCTCCAAAGACGACAATGGTCTATTGAAGGACAAGCTTCGTGGGCCCGCAGCCTCCTCAACTAAGGAGGTGCTAACGCGAGACGCATGCTTTAGATGCGATGCTTCGCTGAAGCAAGACGCGCGACCGCCTGAATTGTCGATCCAACACCGAGCTTTGCCCTGGCATTTTCGAGATGAAAGGCCACCGTATGACGCGAGATTCCCATGATGCGCCCAGTCTCCCAGGCCGATTTCCCCTCGGCGGCCCACTTGAGACATTCAGTCTCTCGGGGTGAAAGATTAACGCCGTCAATCCGATTATCGAATGCGATCTTGCGCTGGGCGTGGGCATGAAAGTAAATCGCCATGAGCTGTAGGACGAGTGCATGATCGTCAATTGTACGCTCGAAAGTCGACCGACGCTCATCAGCAGCAAAGGTAACCGCGGCAATGGCTCCGCTACTATCGTGAATGGGAATTGTGAACCCACAGCGAATGCCAAAGCGAGCCGCTTCCTCGAACAGCTCACGTTCAGGGTCCGAGCTCGCTGCCAGTCCTACTCCGAGGCCCCACCGAAATGGACTTGGATAGTGGAGCGCTTGCACAACTACGGGATCGGTCCGCTCATATTGCCTTTGCAAATAGTATGAAGTCCAAGTTGAAGGATAATTTGAAATCAGCAGCGGCGGTGCGCCTGGAGCGCGCGGCAGAGAAAGGTAGGCGAAGCAGCAGAGATTGAGCGCCGCAGCAGATTCGGCCAATCCGTCTCCGAGATCCTTGTAATCCTTACCTTCGACGAGACGATCGACAAATGCTTGAAAGACACGCCGCACGGTACTGCGTCTCGCTTTTATCTTACTATACGAATCGTTTCCTTGGCAACTCGCGGTCCGGGAAATCGCCGTACCAGCCAACGAGCCTCTGCCTTCCGACCAATAGCAATCCACCGGACAACCTTGCGAACGTCAGCGAACGCCTGCCGGTGTCGTGAGCGTAAGATCACGGATGCGCTAGGTCAGGCTCCGCTAAATCGTCCCGGTCGGCGCTCCGCGACGGCGCGGATCCCTTCGCGATAATCGGTCGTCGCAAACAGTTTGTTTTGCTCGGCAAGCTCATGGTCGGTCTGTGCGCGCACTAACTCGGCGAGACCTTTGCGGATCGTGGCGCGTGTGGCAAGAACGGCGAGCGGCGCCGCCTCTGCGATCTCACTTGCGAGCGCCAGCGCCGAACCACGCAATTGATCTTGCGGAACGAGGAAGTCAACGAGACCCGACGCGCTCGCCTCCTCCGCCTTGATACGGCGACCGGTGTAGAGCATGAGGCCAGCCCTTTGCTCTCCGATGAGGCGGGGCAACGTCGCGGTAATGCCAAATCCTGGGTGAATGCCCAGCTTGACGAAGTTCGCTGCAAATCGCGCCTCCGGCGCCGCCACGCGAAAGTCGGCGACGAGCGCCAGCCCCAACCCGCCACCGATCGCGGGACCCTGCACGGCGGCGATGATCGGCTTCGGGCACTCGAACAGCCGTACCGCGGCCCGATATAGATCCCCATCGGATCCCTGGCGACCTGTCCCCGCGCTCCTCGAGAAATCCGCTCCGGCGCAAAACGCCTTGCCGTGCGACGCCAACACAATGGCGCGGCACGTCCGGTCTTCGGCCAGGAGCGCGAACGCATCGGCGATCGCTTCGATCAGGCCAAGATCGAAGAAATTGTTCGGCCCCCTTCGAATCTCGACCAGACCGATCATATTCTCGATGGTCGCGACAACGTCATTCCTTACGAAAACTTCCATCAGCTCCTATCCCATCTTGCGCGGGTGAACGGTAAACGCGACTTTCTGAATTGGAAGCGAATCCCTGATAAAGATGTCGTTTCCACATAGAAGGAATTCAGGCGGAAACAGTCATGGCCAATTCCACCATCAAATCGGCTCGTCGCGTCATCGAGATCATGGAATTCTTCGACCGGAAGCGGCGGCCGCTCGGCCTCAAGGAGATTTGCGAGGCGCTCGATTATCCCGTCTCGAGCGGAGCGGCGATGCTGAAGAGTCTGATGCTGCTCGGCTATCTCGAATATGACCGGACGACACGAACATACCTGCCGACCATGCGCATTGCCGTGCTCGGCCGCTGGGTCGCCGACCAGCTCTTCAATGAGTTCAAGATGCTGCCGCTGATGGAGGATCTGCGCGAACGCACCCGGGAAACCATCATCCTGGGAACGCAGAGCGAGATCCGCGCGCAGTACGTCCACGTGCTGCGTTCGCCACAGCCGTTGAGCTATTCTGCCGAGCCTGGCTCGTTGCGACCGCTGACGAGATCCGGCGTCGGGCTGGCGCTGCTGAGCACAAAATCGGACGCAGAAATCGATACGCTGGTCTACCGGAGCAACTATGACGAGCCGAACAGGAGCCGTCGCGTCGCGTTGAAGGACGTGATGGACAAGGTGGCCACCATCCGCAGGCAGGGCTACTTCTTCTCCCGCCACCTCTATACCGAAGGTGTCGGGGTCATCGCGATGCCGCTGCCCGTCGCACCCTACAATCGGACGTTCGTCATCGCGCTCGGCGGGCCGGTGCGACGTCTCGAAAAGAACCTCTCGGCGAATCTCGCGTCGATGAAGAGGTCGATCAAGGCGTTTCTGCCGGCACAGCCCACGATCTGAGTTTCCTTGGATATGGAAAATAGTCCACCTGTGCGAATCTCGTTGCGAGGATGAAGGACCGCTTCTAATCGGGAGCCGGCCTGCCTTCGGGCAGGTCTCCTCCAGATCTAGGGTCCGAATGAACTTCTCCTCCAACGATACAGACGACATGCTGTCGGAGACTGTTCGGCGGTTTGCCACCGAAGAGTTGCGACCGAAGCTGCGTGAATTCGAGGCAAGGAGGTCGGTCGCCAGGGACGTGCAAGAGCGCTTCGAGTCGCTCGGCCTTGCTGCGATTGATCTGCCGGAAGCTCTCGGAGGTGTTGGGCTTGGTCTTTCGAGCCGCGTCCTGGTGAACCGCATCCTGGCCGAGGCAGATGCCGGAGCCGCGCTCGCGCTGGATCGTTTCGGCCCGGCCGCCTACGTCATCGAGACATTCGGCGGCAGCGATCTCCTGGAGAGATATCGAGACCTCCTCGCGAGCCGCCCGGAGACGCGACTCGCGCTCCTCATCGACGTTGATGCCGGTACGGTGCTCGAAGGACCTGTTCGGGGCGAGGCGGCATGGATCGCGTCGGGCAACGCCGATGTCCTCGTGTGCCTTCGGCGCGACGGTGCCTGGGTGATGGAGAGCGGGTTCGAACTGGAACAGGCTCGCGGGGCTGCGCTGCACGCGACCGGTGCCAGCCGCATCCGCTACGGCGGCGCACCAGCACATGTTTGGCGTGATTCGACATTGGCGGCGCAGGCTTGGGCGAAGGTCCGGCTCTATCATGCCGCCTTGATCTGGGGCGTTCTGGTCGATGCTGCGGGCTTCTCGCGTCGCTACGCGCTCGAACGCGTGGCGTTCGGCAAACCCATCGCGCACCACCAGGCGCTCGCCTTCCTGATCGTCGACATGGAAATCGCCGTCGAGCGTGTCGGTCTCCTGATCGCGGATGCCGCTCGACTGATCGATGCCGGAATGGATGGGACCGGCGCCGCGGCATCGGCATTCGTCGACGCGGTCGAGGCGAGCCGGTTCGTCGGACCAAACGCCGTGCAGATCCTGGGCGGCCACGGCTTCATGCGGGACTATCCCGTTGAAAAGGCGATGCGTGACAGCCGCGCGCTCGGCTTGCTCGCCGGCGGCACCGATGCCGCGCAGGACGATGCCGGCGCGGCGCTCGCGCCCGCCAACCCGATGGAGTTTGCAGCGTGAGCGGATTCAGTGCGGCGCTTCGCGCCCATATCGAGCGCGCCAGGGAGTGGGGGCGGAACGAGGTTCGGCCGGCAGGGCTGGAGGCCGACCGCAACGCCGCCCCGCTTCCGGCCGATCATCCCTACTTCGCGAAGTTCGTCGACTTTCGCCGCCGGCATCCTTCGCCAGCGGAAGACGACACGATATCCGAAGGCTCGGCCGTCCGGATGGCCGTGCTCAACGAGGAAAATGCCTATTGGGATCGCGGCATGGGCGTTGCGGCGCCGGGACCGGGGCTTCCCGCCGCCATCGTCGCCGCTCTCGGTACGCCCGAGCAGCGCGAGCGATTCCTTGGGCCGTTCCGCGGCGCGAAGGAGCCGCGCTGGGGAAGCTTCGCGCTGACGGAGCCAGGCGGCGGCTCAGACACGGCGGCATTCCGCACGCGCGCCATACGCACCGACCGAGGCTATGTACTGCGCGGCTCGAAATGCTTCATCGGCAATGCCGCTCGCGCCGACTGGGTGCTGATCCAGGCCAACCTCGATCCAGAGAAGGGGCGCGCGGGTCAGCGAGCGTTCTTTGTCGAACATGGCAACCCCGGCATGACGGGCATCAAGATCGAGAAGAAAATGGGGCTGCGGGCATACGAATCCGTTTCGTTTATTCTCGAGGACTGCGAGGTGCCGCACGAGAATCTCCTGGGGGGAGAGCAGCCTGCGCGAACCTCGCAATCGAGTGCCTATGGCGCCACGATGGGCTCGCTCAACACGACCCGCGTCGGCGTGGCCGCGAGCGCCGTTGGTCTTGCACGGTCCGCCTACGACGAGACGCTCGATATCGCGAAGCAGTCGGGATCCATCAAGTCGGCGCGGGTGCGGGATCGGCTCGAAGCGATGCGGCGCCGATTGCGCGCGGCATGGCTCATGACGCTTCGCGCGGCCTGGAAGGCGGACGAGAAGATCCCGAACATCGTCGATGCCTCGATGGCAAAGGTGTTCGCGGCGGAAACCGCACACGAACTCGCGACCGTCGGCATGGAGATCGTCGGTCTGGAGGCCGGAGCAGGGGATTGCCTGGTCGAGAAGCTGTTTCGCGACGCCAAGGCGCTCAACATCGTTGAGGGCACCGGACAGATCCAGCGGATCATCATCGCTCGCAACCTCGTCGGATTACCACGCTGATGACAACACGATCGCTTCCCCAGGAACCCAGTCAAGATGCGGGCATCTCGACGATCGGTTCATTCGTCCAGCCAAAGTCCATCGCCATCATCGGAGCTGCTCCGGCCGAGCAGCGCACGATCCGCGGTTCGCTCATGCGCGTGCTGCGCCGCTGCGGCTTCAAGGGCCGGATCGTGCCCGTCAATCCGAGCTATCAGGAGATCAACGGGCTCCGCTGCTACCCCTCCATCTCGGCCGCCGGCTCCGCGGTCGACCTCGCCGTGGTGGCGATTCCGGCCGAATTCGTCTGCGACGTCGTGGAGGAATGCGCCGTAGCAGGCGTGCGTGCCGCGATCGTCATCTCGTCGGGCTTTGCCGAGGAGAGTGCCGCAAAAGCGCGTCTCCAGCTCCAACTCACCGAAATTGCGGGGCGCACCGGGATTCGCATCTGCGGGCCGAACTGCGAGGGATTCTACAATCTCGTCGATGGCATCGCGGCAACCTTCAGCGCCGCGGCGGAGCCGACCGAGGCAGCCGAGCCTGTGATTGCCAATGCCGGAAAGGTCGCCGTCGTCGCGCAAAGTGGAGGCCTCGGCTTTGCTCTGCTCAATCGCGGGAGGGCGTTCGGGCTCGACTTCAGTCATATCGTCACCACGGGAAACGAGTGCGATCTGACTGCGGCGGATTTCATCGAATACTTTGCCGGCGATATCGAGAGCAGGGTTGTCATCGCCTATCTCGAGGAAATCCGGGACCCTACGAGGTTCAGGCTTGCCGCCGAACGCGCGCGTGCCGCTGGCAAGACGATCATCATCATCAAGATCGGCCGATCGGAAGCGGGACGACGGGCCGCATTGCACCATACCGGCAGCGTGACCGGCTCCGTTGCCGACGAGAACTCCATGTTGGCGAAGCTCGGTGTCGTCGTCGTGATCGAACCCGACGAAGCGGTTGCGGCAGCGCTTGCGCTCGTCACGAGCCCCGCTGCTACGGGCAAGCGGGCAGGGATCGTCACCACGGCAGGTGGTGCGGGTACGGTGCTGTCCGAGTGTCTCTCTGCGGCGGGCTTCGTGATACCCGCGCTGAGCGACCGGCTTCAGACGTCGCTCCGTCCGACCTTTCCCTCCTATGGATCGGCGGCGAACCCCGTCGACGTGACGGCGCAGGGCATCTTCACGGGCGGCGCCATGCAGGCACTGAAGGTGCTGCTGGAAGGGGATGAGGTCGATCTCATCGTGTTCGCAGCAGGGCTGTCGAGCGAGCGCAGCGTCCCGCTCGATGTCGACGCACTGCGGCAACTTGCGGCGCGCAGCTCGAAGCCGATCCTGATCTACAGCTACACGCTGCCGTCGGCCTTCGCCCGCAGCGCCTTCTGGCGCGTCGGTCTGCCCATCTTCGCGCATGTGCGGGATCTCGTCTGCGCCGCTCAGGCGCTGCGAGCCGCCGGTCCTCGCGAGCCGTCCTTCTCCGTGGAAGCCGGGATGCCGCAACCATGATCAGCTTCGCTTTGACGGAAGAACAGACCCAGGTTCGTGATACGCTGCTGTCGTTCGCGACGAGCGAATTGGCCACTCGCGCGCGCAGCGCCGATGAGGCCCGGTTGTCACCGTCTGAGTTGCTCGACACCGCATGGTCCCTCGGGTTCACCGCACTGTCGATCCCCGAGGATTGCGGGGGTGGCGGGGCGCCGCGCTCGCTCGTGACCAGCGCGCTGATGCTCGAGGCCCTGGGATATGGATGCGCGGGTCTTGCGAGCGCGGCGTTTGCCTCCATGCTGTTCGTCAATCCGCTGATTGATCTCGGCTCCGAAGAGCAGCGGCTGCGTTATCTGCCGGAGTTCTGCGGCGAGAAGCGCCGCGCCGCAAGCCTTGCCTTGCACGAGGGGGCACCGGCCTTCGATCCGGCGCGGATGGCGACTCGCGCGATGCGGGACGGGAAGGGTTGGGTCCTCACGGGCACAAAGCGGCTGGTACCGATGGGCGAGCATGCAAGCCGTCTGCTCGTGCTGGCGCGCGCATCCGATGCGCCAGGCCTTGCGGGAATCAGGGCCTTCATCGTCGACTCCGATGCAACCGGAGTCACCATCGCGCGGGACAGCGGGACGCTCGGGCTGACGGCAGCCGGCTTCGCCCGCGTCGAGCTCGCACAGGTGCGGGTGCCGGCCGACGATGTGCTGGGAGACGGCGAGGGCGCCGATATCAGGCCGCTGCTTGCGAGCCTGCGTATCGGAGGGGCGGCGCTCGCGGTCGGGCTCGCGCGCGCAGTCATCGATTTCGCCATTCCCTATGCCAAGGAGCGCGTTGCGTTCGGCGAGCCGATCGCACGGAAGCAGTCGATAGCCTTCATGCTCGCCGACATGCACATCGAGTGCGAAGCCATGCGATGGATGGTGTGGAAGGCGGCCGCCGAGGCCGATGCCGGGCGCGACGCCGCCAAGGCCTCCGTGCTCGCGCAGGACTACGTCAACCGGCACGCCGTCAGGATTGCCGACGATGGCCTCCAGATCTTCGGCGGGCATGGCTACATCCGCGATCTGCCGCCGGAGATGTGGCTGCGCAACATGCGCGTGCTGACCAGCCACGACGCGATCGCAGCCGCCTAAGGAGAATGAGCCATGGTCGATTTCTCATTGTCTGATTTTGATCGTGCCGTTCTCGACGGCGTCGCCGCAGAGGCCAGGGTCGGCGAGAAATACGCTCGCTACTATGACGAGCACGAAGACGAGGTCCTGCCTAAGTCCTTTCCGGAGGCCGCTCAGTTTCCGCCGATCCAGCAGCGTCTGCGCGGCCGCCCCCGCGACGACACGCCGATGCTGCTGCTCCAGGTGCTGATGAGGATCGAACGCGAGGCGCATTGCGGGGTGCCGCTGCGCCAGGCGCCGACCGCGCTCGGTAACGCCGCACTTGGTGCCGCCGGCACCGACGCCCAGAAGGCGCGCTGGGGGAATCTGATGCTCGCGATGTCGATCACCGAGCCCGGCGCGGGCTCGGACACCAAGGCGATCCAGACGACCGCCAGGCTCGACGGTGAGGAGTGGGTGTTGAACGGCGACAAGATCTTCGTCACCAACGGCGTTCGCTGTGACGGCGCGATCGTTTGGGCGACGGTGGACAAGTCGGCAGGCCGAGGCGGAATCAAGTCGTTCCTGGTCTTGAAGGGAACCCCCGGATTCGAGCTGGTCCGCAAGGAGAAGAAGCTCGGCATCCGCAGCAGCGATACCGCCGCCTACGCATTCCGCGACTGCCGCATTCCGCGCGATCACCTGATCGGCGGGGATGAGGGCGTACCGCGCGGCGAGGGCGAAGGCTCGGCGTCGTACAAGGGTGTACTCAAGACCTTCAACATGACACGTCCCTTCGTCGCGGCGGGCGGCGTCGGCAAAGCCATCGGCGCGTTCCGCGTCGCGCGCGACGAGCTTGCGAAGGAGGGCATCGCAGTCGATTTTGACGACAGTCGCCACGCCCGCAGCGCCACGGCGCAGACATTGCTCGAGCTCGAGGCCGACATCGAGGCCGCGACGTTGACGGTCATGCACGCCGCCTGGCTCGCCTCGGACGGCATGCCCAACAATCTCGAAGCGTCGGTCGCGAAGGCAAAGGGAGGCGAGGTCTGCCGCACCGGCCCGCAGCGCGCGATGGATGCACTGGGCGCCATGGGCCTCAGCCATGATTATCAGGTCGAGCAATATCTGCGGGACGGCCGCATCGCCGACATCTACGAGGGCACGGGGCAGATCCAGCGCCTCGTGATCGCGCGGGAGATTCTCGGCTATTCCTCCGCCGAGCTCACCTGACGAGACTCGCTTCAATGATGAAACATCGCAAAGGCGCGTCGCGCCGCAACAGGAGAGCTCGATGCGCGAAGCCGTAATCATCGCCACGGCCAGGACCCCGATCGGAAAAGCCTATCGCGGCGCCTTCAACAATACGACGTCACCGGCCCTCGGAGGACACGTCATCCGCGAGGTGGTCAAACGCGCCGGAATAGATCCGCGCGAGGTCGACGATGTCGTAATCGGCGCGGCGCAGCAGCAGGGGTCGTCCGGCAACAATGTCGCACGTCACGCCGCCTTGCGCGCCGGACTTCCCGACAGCGTCGCGGCGATGTCGATCGACCGCAAGTGTTCGTCCGGCCTGATGGCCATCGCGACGGCCGCGAAATACATCGTCAATGACGGTGCGCCGATCGCGATCGGAGGCGGCCTGGAATCCATCAGTCTCGTGCAGAACGACAAGGTAAATTGGTACCGTGCCTGGGACGATTGGATCCTGAAGAATGTGCCGGGACTTCCGACCACGATGATCGAGACCGCCGAAATCGTGGCCGAGCGCTATGGCGTCAGCCGCGAAGCCCAGGACGAATATGCGCTTCAATCGCAGCAGCGTACCGCAGAGGCACAGGCCGAGGGACGCTTCGATCGCGAGATCGCGCCGCTGACCACGACGATGACCGTTGCCAGCGCCGAGAGCGGAGAGACGAGCGAGCGCGAAATCACCCTGACAAGGGACGAGGGCAATCGCCCGGGAACGAAGCTCGAGGATCTCACCCGCCTCAAGCCCGTGTTCAAGGGCGGACGCTTCGTCAAGGACGGACGGTTCGTCACCGCCGGCAATGCGTCGCAATTGTCTGACGGCGCCGCCGCCGTGCTGCTGATGGAGGCGAGCGAGGCGGCAAAGCGCGGGCTTGAACCGCTCGGCGCCTACCGGGGCCTGGCGGTGGCGGGCTGCGCACCGGAGGAGATGGGAATCGGTCCGGTGTTCGCGGTGCCGAAGCTGCTCGAACGCAATGGACTCAAGGTCGACGACATCGATCTCTGGGAAATGAACGAGGCGTTTGCCTCCCAGCTTCTCTACTGCCGCGACCGGCTCGGCATTCCCAACGAGCGGCTCAATGTTTCCGGCGGAGCGATCTCGATCGGCCATCCCTACGGGATGACCGGCGCCCGCTGCGTCGGACATCTGATGCACGAAGGGAAACGGCGCGGTGCCCGCTACGGCGTGGTGACCATGTGCTGCGCAGGTGGCATGGGCGCCGCCGGCCTGTTTGAGATCTTCTAGGATGGAGCACAGCATGATCAGGAGCGAACCTCACGGCGAGGTGATGCTTGTCGTCGCCGACAACCCGCCCGTGAACGCGCTTTCGCAGGAGCTCCGTCACGCTCTCGGTGACGCGCTGGATCGCGCGGAGGCGGATCCGGCGGTGGGCGCCATCGTCATTTGCTGCGACGGGCGCGGATTCTTTGCGGGCGCCGATATCGGCGCGCTCGGCAAGTCGTCGACGCCGCCTTCGCTGCCGCAGCTGATCGAGAAGATCGAAGGGAGCCAAAAGCCCGTCATCGCAGCGATCCACGGCAACGCGCTTGGCGGCGGATTGGAGGTCGCGCTCGGATGCCACTACCGCATTGCGACGCGATCGGCGAAGCTCGGACTGTCCGAGGTCAAGCTCGGGCTCCTGCCAGGCGCCGGCGGAACTCAGCGGCTGCCGCGGCTCGTCGGGGTCGAGAAGGCGCTGTCGATGATCGTGACAGGAGAGCCGGTCACCGCGACCGACGCCCTTGGCATGGACCTCATCGATCGGCTTGTCGATGACGACAGTCTTGTCCGCGAGGCAATCCTCTTTGCACGAGAGAGGATCTCTGCAAGGGACCATCCGCGCAGCTCCCTTCGGACCGATCGCCTGGCCGACGCCGTGCGGGATCCCGCCATGTTCGACCGGTTCCGCCATGAGATCGCCGGAAAGACCCGAGGATTTGCCGCGCCGGAGGCCTGCATCAAGGCGATTGAGGCCGCGGTGAAGCTTCCCTTCGCGGACGGCATGGCGCGCGAGCGCGCGCTGTTCGCCTCGCTCGTCAAGAGCGACCAGTCGAGGGCGCAGCGCCATGTCTTCTTTGCCGAGCGGACCGCCGCGAAAGTCGACGACATTCCGCCGGGCGTGCCCCGCATTCCGATTGCGGGGGTCGGCATTGTCGGTACCGGGACCATGGGCGGCGGCATCGCCATGAACTTCCTGTCGATCGGCATCCCCGTCACCATCGTAGAGCGCGAGCAAGCCGCGCTCGACAGGGGGCTGGCAACGATCCGGCGCAACTACGAGCGGGCGGCCAGTCGGGGTCGGCTCAGCGGAGAGGAGGTCGATAAGGCGATGTCGCTGCTGGCGTCGAGCCTCGCGATCGAAGCTCTTGCCGATTGCGACCTGATCATCGAGGCCGTTTTCGAGAGCATGGCGGTCAAGCAGGAGGTGTTTCGGAAGCTCGATGCGGTCGCAAAGCCGGGCGCCATCCTCGCTTCGAACACCAGCCGCCTCGATCTCAACGAGATAGCGGCGCAAACCGGGCGGCCAGAAGCGGTGATCGGACTGCACTTCTTCTCTCCGGCCAATGTCATGCGGCTGCTGGAGGTGGTGCGTAGTGCGAAGACGGGGGCCTCACAGCTCGCCACCGCCATGGATCTCGCGAAGCGGATCGGCAAGGTCGCCGTCGTGTCGGGCGTCTGCCCCGGCTTTATCGGTAACCGCATGCTCGGACAGCGGTCCCGGCAGGCGCAACTCCTGATCCTCGAAGGCGCAAAGCCCTGGGATGTCGACCGGGTCCTCACGAACTTTGGGTTTCCGATGGGGCCGTTCCAGATGAGCGATCTGGCCGGCCTCGATCTCGGCTGGCGCCGCGAGAGCTCGAAAGGCGAAAGCATACGCGATCTGCTGTGCGAGCGCGATCGACGAGGGCAGAAGACCTCCAAGGGCTACTACGACTACGACAGCAATCGCATGGCCACGCCTTCGGCGGAGGTCGAGAGCATCATCGCCGAATTCGCCGCGAGCCGGAGATATCGCCCGCGTCAGATCAGTGAGCAGGAAATCCTGGAGCGCCTGCTCTATCCCATGATCAACGAAGGCGCGAAGATCCTCGAGGAGGGGATCGCGCAGCGCGCCTCCGATATCGATGTCGTCTGGGTCAATGGCTACGGCTGGCCGGCCTTCACAGGGGGACCGATGTTCTGGGCGGACGGCATCAACCTGCAAACCATCGTGGCCGGGCTCCAGTCCCATCAGGCGCGGTTTGGTGCCGAATTTGCGGTTTCGCAGCTGCTTCAGCGCAAGGCCAGTAATGCTGGCCGCTTCAACTGATCGGGAGCGACACTTCCATTTTGCCATAGACGGGTGATGTCCGATCGGCGCCTTTGGACGCGAGTCCGCACCCACATCGGCGATGCGGTTCGGTGGACGACAGACGCGGAAATCGGGCTTAGCGAAGGCCTGATTGCCGGCCTGAGCTTCGTCGGACCGATCCTGTTCGCTGCGGCGCTCGGAAACCTTCCACTGGGGCTGATCGCCTCGGCGGGGAGCCTGCCGATCGGCCGGGTCGGCCCAGGACGAAGCCTTTTCGATCAAGGGCGGAGCCTGGCGCTGTCCGTGCTGCCCACGATCGTCGCGGCCGCGATCGCGGAATTCCTCGTCGGTGGCGGGCTGGCGGGAAGGCTCCTCACAATCGTCTGCGCGGGCGTGGCGGCCTTGCTCGGCGGTTACGACCGCACCGCGGCAATCGTGACCACCCGTTTCACGCTCTTCCTCATCATCGCGCAGAGCATGTCCGCGGCAACGCCCCACCCTGCTGCGATGATGGCGCTGTTGACTGCCGGCGCGTTGTGGACGGCGCTGTTATGGCTGCTCTTCGGCGCGGTCGTGCGATCGACGACCAGCAGGACGCCGATACTCGCCGAGCAAGGCCCCGCGGCGGCGGCACCTGCGAAACTGGCCCGATGGAGGGCGTCGCTCGGACGGCCGGCCGGCTGGCATTTCACTCTCAAACTGGTTTCATGCCTGGTTGCGGCGGAAGCGTTGGACCAGACCTTTCCGAACCATCATCTGCAATGGATCGCGCTCACCGTGGTGATCCTCGCGCAGCGTCGCACGAACCTGTTTCCGATCAAGGTCACGCAGCGCGCGCTGGGAGCCGGCGCCGGCGTGCTCCTGGCTGGCCTTTGTCTTGCCGCGCATCCATCAGCCTGGACTCTGACCGGCTGTATAGGGTTGATCGCCGGCACGCGTCCACTGCTGAAGTCGCGCCACTATGTTCCTATACCGCGATGATGACTACGCTGATCGTGCTGATGATGGACTTCGATCAGCCGCCCGCTGCGTCGGTCCTGACGGATCGCGTTCTCGCGACGCTTGCAGGCGCCACGCTTGTGATCGCCGCGAACCTCGCCGGGAAGCGAGTTTTCGACCGGGGTGGGTCATGATCCCTTCCTGAGACATGCGGATCTCATATCGCGGACTTGACGGGCGCGCCATGGCGATCGCCTCCTTCCACGAACAGGAGCGTCGCCGCGCCGATGGCGAGCAGGACCGCTACGGGAATCAGGCCGATTGACTGGGAGTGGAAATAGGCGGTGAAGAAGCCGATCAGTGCCGGGGCGATCCACGCCGTCGCGCTCGCGCTGACGTGAAACAGGCCGAAGAACGAGCCCAGCCGGTCCGGAGCGACGATCTCCACGACCATCGCGCGTCCGGACGCCACGGTGGCGACAGCGAACGCCGTCATCGACGCAGAGATCAGCAGAAAGGCGAGTTCAGGAAGGGTCCGGAACACGGGGCCGGACCACAAAGCGGCGTGCGCGCTCGCGTCGTAAGCCCAGAAGAACAGGAGTGTCTTCGGCGTCGTGCCCAGGACCATGACGAGCAGAACGATGGTACAGCAGAGCTCGAGGATGAGTGCGCGCCGGGTTCCGATGCGAACGTTCAGGATGCCGGCCAGAAGGCCTCCACAGCTCGCGAACACGATCTTGACGATTGCGAAGGCCAGCAGGTCGAAGGCGTGCCATCCCATCACGCCGGAAGCGTAGATTCCTTCCAGCTTGATCAGCGTGTGCAGACCGTCGCCATAAACGGTTCTGGCGATCAGGAATTTGAGGATGTTCCTTTGCTTCGGCAGACTCCTGATCAGGACAACGACATCCTTCAGACCGAGACGCACGGCGGAGCCGAGGCTGACACGAGTCGACGGCGCATCGATCGAGAATCCGAGCAGGCCCGCCGCTCCCAGCGATATGAGAATCGCGATGAAGGGCCCGAGCAGGCGCTCCATGTCATGTTGTGACTGTGACAGCCCGAACAGTGGTACGTCCGGCACGCCGAGCCAATGCGTACGCCCGGGTAGCGCAAATCCCCCACAGCAGGAACACCATGATGATGACGCTGACGAGGTTTGCCACGCCGAGACTGATTCCGGAATAGCGGCCGGCGCGTCTGATCCCGACCGCGGTGCCAAGCATCGCGTTGTGGAGGATCTCGGCATAGGTGAAGAGCAACCCGAGCGCAGTCAGAACCACGATGACGGCCATTGCGGACAGTCCGGTTCGGTCGGGCTTCGCCCACCACAGGCTGATCAGCAGCGGCATCTCGAGCAGCACGAAGACCGCGATCCAGGGCTTGCGCGGCCCCATGCGATCGAGCGCCGCTCCGAGAAATGGGACGGTCAATGCCGCAACGATGCCGGCCGTGACTCCAAATGCCGCGAGCAGCGCCTGCGCCGTGACGGCGTCGCCGATAAGCACCTTCGTGACATAGGGCGTGAAGATGTAGATCTTGATCAGGATGACATAGGGGACCCGTCCCACTTCGTAGCCGATCCAGGCCCATGTGCTGAGTGAGAGCGCATGACGGTCGAGCGTCGTGCCGGCGGAGGCCGGGGACGCGACCAACGTTCTTTCTGACATGTGGCGAAACTCTCCCCGATGCGACCGTGACGATGAAATCGTCGGTCGCAACTTTCCATTGAGCGTCAATTGGTATGGTCGTTGTTGTGGGAAGCGAGTCTAAGCGAGCGGCAATCCGATGCACATCGAGACGAGGGCGGCGTGCCTCGTCGACGAATGCGTCGAAGTCGCCGTCATCGCCCAACCGCCGATCGATCTGAAAGTGATCGATCGTGTCGTAGCCATGCATCCTGCTGGGGCCGGTCTTCGCATCGTCCAGCCATCGCGCTCCGCTCCGACAAAGCCCAGCGGATAGACGTGCCACCAGACGGCGTGTTCGATCCAGTCTCTCACATTCCCTCGCCCATGGCGTGGCTCGACGATCACGGAATCACGAAGCTCGCGCCGAACCTGACCGAGGCGGCGTCACCTCGTGTCAATTCGATCTGCTTCTCTGGACCGACCTTGACGCCTCCACCTTCCGTCTTGCGAACTCCATACTGCTTGACCCAGAGCGCTCCCTGCTCGGCAAGCGCATGCCGGATCCGGCTTGCGCCCCTGCCCGGGAATTTCAACAGCTCGTCGCGCTGGATCCCGAAGATGACGAGATCATCGCCGCGACGGTGGTGGAAAAACACGGCTTGATTTGCCTGCCGAGCCGTATCCATCCAGAACACGACTGAAGCAACCAGCACGACGGCGACTTTCACGGCCATTTTCAGGGTTCTGGACATGCGCCAACTGCAGAAGATCCAACAGGCGCATAGCATTATCCTGGATCCGGCCGTCGCCCAGTTAAGATCGCGTCATGATCGGCCAGGGGCGGCTTTTCCATGGATATGGAAATCCTGCGCGCGCCGTGGACTGCATGTTGTTCTCGACGGCGTGTTCAATCATGTCGGTCGCGATTGCCCGGTCTTTCAGCGCGCGCTTGCCGAAGGCCCAGTCTCCAGGGAGGCGTCGTGGTTTCACCTGAGCCGGCCGGGCGAAGGTTCTCCGGCGCAGGAGCCGGGCTATGCGACATTCGAGGGACATAGCCAGCTGGTTGCGCTGAACCATCAGGAGCCGGCTGTCGCCGACTATGTGACGCGCGCCATGACACACTGGCTCGACCGAGGCGCCGACGGATGGCGTCTCGATGCCGCCTACGCGGTCCCGCGACAGTTCTGGAGAAGTGTCCTGCCCGCGGTTCGTGCGCGGCATCCCCAAGCCTACATCTTCGGCGAGCTGATTCACGGCGACTACAGCGGCTTTGTTGCCGAGACGGGGGTGGATGCCGTCACACAATATGAATTGTGGAAGGCGATCTGGAGCTCGTTGAACGATCGCAATCTGTTCGAGCTCGCCTGGGCGCTGAAGCGCCACAGCGAAATGCTCGAGACCTTCGTGCCGCAGACATTCATCGGCAATCACGATGTCACGCGCATCGCGGGCCAATTGCGCGATGAGCGGTATCTCGCCCACGCGTTCGTCATTCTGATGACTTGCGGCGGCACCCCTTCGATTTATGCGGGCGACGAGCAGGGCTTCCGCGGCATCAAGGAGCATCGCGCCGGCGGCGACGACGCGATCCGTCCGCAATTTCCGGGGGCGCCCGCTGACCTGGCGCCGTTCGGCTGGCTGGTCTATCGGCTGCATCAAGAGCTTATCGGGCTTCGGCGGCGACATCCCTGGCTTTGTCGGGCACGCAGCCGCGTGATCGAGCTTCGCAACGCAGATCTCCTGCTCGAGGCGTTTCACCAAGAAGCCCGGCTGCTGGTCGCGTTGAATCTGGCCGATGCGCCGGTCGTCCATGCGATCAATGGAAGCGTCGAAAGACTGGCAGGCGACCTCACGACGCGACGGAGAGGCCCTGCGACCGAGATTGCATTGGCGCCGCATGGCTGGGGAATTCTGGCGTCAGATCCAACGTGATTGCCGCAATGTCAGCGGAATTCGGCTGAGTTCGATTACTTGGGTTCAGGTTCGACAAAACTTCCAACGCCTTCGACGCCTGCATCTCGGTAGCGGATGCCCGACCAGAAGCAGTTAGCCAACGTCCGGACTGGCCGCCGATGTCGCGTTTGAATACACGACCAGTGTTCATTGGAATTCACTGGGCGATTTTCCGCAAATGTGCGCCGTTGGCCTCGAATTGCTCCACCCGGTTTCCTTCGTCCAGCCTGCCAGCTCAGGTGTCATGCACGTGGATCTCCTGGCGGCTGCGAAGCTCCCTCTCACGCCGCGCCCCAGAACCGCGACCATTGGTACGGGATAGGGGCACCGAGCGAGAGTCGGCGTCAGTTTTCACCGTCGGATTGACACGTCCAGATATGTAATATAGTAATTACATCATGACGGAAAAGGAGATGGACGCTGTTTTGCACGCGCTGGCCCACGCGCACCGGCGCAGGATTCTCGATCTCGTCGGAACCGAACCGGGCGTGACGGTGGGCCGCCTAGCTCGCAATTTCGATGTCAGCCGCATCGCAATCATGAACCATCTGACCGTGCTGGAGCGCGTGAGCTTGGTGCTGAGCGAGCGGGATGGCACGGCGCGCCGCCTGTATCTCAACACGGTGCCGATCCGTATGATCTACGAGCGGTGGACCGACGCGTTCAGCGGCCACTGGGCGGGCCATCTCCTCGGGATCAAGCAGGCGGCCGAGAGCGCCGGCAAAGGAGGAAAAGGCGATGGCTGAGCGCAAGCGCCAGATGTGGAAAGTGGTGATCGCCGCGCCGATCGAGACCGTTTGGAACACACTGGTCAGGACCGACGAAGTGCTTCCTTTCTTGTTCGGTTCGGTCTGCGACACTGAGGATGGCTTGCAGGTCGGCAAGCCGATGCGGATGCTGTCCGCGGACGGCAAATTCGTGATCTGCTACGGCGAAGTGCTGGAATTCTCGCCGCCGCATCGCTTCTCGCATGCGATCAATTTCGCGATGGCCGCCGACGAGCCACCGGCGCGGACGACCTACGAACTGAAGAAGGTGTCCGGGGGCACTGAGCTTACGCTGATCTCCGAGGCGCTCGACGGTACCAAGACGGCAAAGATGGCCCGGAGCGGCCAGTTCATCGTCGACAACATCAAGGCCGAGATCGAAACCGGTTGCCCGACCTTTGGCGGGCGCATGATGCTGCTGATGAACCCGCTGGTCGGGCTGTTCACCTCCGCGAGCTGCCGAACCGAGAACTGGCCATTGTCGCGGGTTCCCATCGAGGGAGAAACGCAGGCATGACCACGACAACCATTCGCTTCATGACGCGCCTTCAGCAAACTGGCAACACGGGGATCAAGGTGCGGCCGGACCATCATCGGACAGCTCGGCGGAGGTGCGCGGCCCACGTTCGCGGGGAAGGTCAATGGTTACCGCACGACGGTCGGCATGATGAGCGGCAAGTCGCTGCTGCCGTTCAGCGCAGCCGGCAGAAGGCGGACATCGACAATGTTCTCGGCGCCATGGCGACCGAAACCCGCGCAGGTCGGATCACGGCCATCGTCGCAAGTCTGCAGCAGTGACAACGACAAAGAGCTGAAAGCCGGCAACGTCCGGGAGAAATGCGCATGCGACTATTCATTGTCGGGGCGTCGGGACGGACCGGCCGCCACGTTGTGACGGAGGCGGTGTCTCGCGGACATGGCGTGTCGGCACTGATGCGGCCGGGATCGAAGGGCTTTGCCGATAGCAGCTGCAGAATTCTGGTCGGCGATGCGCTGGACGCGGAGATCCTCGCGCAGTCCATCCCCGGCCATGACGTGATCATATCCTGCCTCGGTCAACGAACATTCAACGACGCCCTGCTGCTGCGCATGGCGACGCAGGCCATGCTGCACGCAATGCAGCGCGCGGATGTCACGCGCTATCTCGTGCTCTCGCAGGGACTCCTGTTTCCATCGGACAAGTTATTCATCCGGTTGCTGCGATGGATCCTGCGCCGGCACCTGCGAGACAGCGAGGCCATGGAGGCAATCGTCCGCGAGTCCGGATCAGACTGGACGATCGTCCGGCCGCCAAGGCTGCTCGATGGTGGCCCACGACGCGGTTACCGGATCTCCGTCGGCGCGCGCGCTGACGGCGCAGCCTCGATGCAGCGCGCCGACTTGGCGGCTTTTCTTCTTGATGAAGCCGAGAAACGCGAGCACGTCTGCAAGATCATCGGGATTACTCAGCAGGATGGCCATGCGTGAAGACACTGTCGTCCCGAACAGATACCACGGCAAATTCTGGAGGCGGCTTACGCCCATCATGGGAGGTTTGCTCGACGGAAACAGCCGATTGTGCCCGGTATGAAACATGGGCTGCGCATCATCCTGGAACACTGCGCCGCCGAGACGGGCACTACACTTGAGTTCGGCATGGAGGCAGGACCTACTCGTACTGAACTATCTCGTTCGCACCGGCCACGGCTGGACGCTCCTGCTGCTCGCTCCGATAGGCGGGTTCGCTTTCGCCGAATCTGATTCTCACGATTGTTGGCAGAATTGATTGTGGTAACGTTCAAGCGGAATTGGGATCGTGATCAAGCGGGGCAAAGCCACTAGGGGAAAGCCATGAATAGAGGGTTAAGGCTTGCTTTCGACATCAATACTTTTCTCACGTTCATGGCGTTCATTCTTTTGGTGCTTCGCCCCACACTCCTTCCCGCCGCCGTCGGAGTTCACGTAGACAAGAGCGGGTATTTCATGGGCTATATGCTGGGCGCCGCGGAATGGGGACTTGCCGCAATGACTTTCTTTGGCAGGAAGCTGACCGATGTTGCCGCCTTAAGAGTTATTTCCATTGCGTGCATAGTCTTCCATGTGTCGTCGGCCGCAGTCATGGTAAGCACGTTTTTCAATGGCGGGAGTGACTTCGCTTTAGGACTTTGGGTAAACGTTCTGATCCCGCGCGGCGGTATTAGCCTGCTTTGCGCATATTTCGGCTTATTCAAAACGTCTGCTAGCTATGGCACTGTTAAGTAGCTTTGATGTCTCTCAAGTTGGGGGCTTCATCGCGTTGTGAATCTAGTGGATTGACTCCAACGCTTGGAACCGTCGGTTTCGAGCTGCGATGATGGTATCGGTACTGACCGCCGGACGAAGGGCTTTGACGTCTGGTTGTGTTCGGCGATGAAGCGATTGATGGCGGCCTGAAGATCCACGGCCGAATCTTCCCATTGAATGGCGGGAATGCGCATGGCCCTTTTCATGCCTCGCTTGACCTTGAAGGAGGTTGGCCCACCTTTATTGGCTGCGCGTTCGCTTTCTGCGCAATGGCGGTCACGCGGAAGGAGTGGGCAGCGCTGGCCGCGGGGTTGGCTGCTGCAGCGACCGCTTCGGCATTAGGCCTTCGACGAACACAAGGTGTCGATCGACCTGCGAAATTTGCGAGCCGATCTCCAGACAGGCAGGTGGGAGTGGGTTTGGGGTGGCGATCTATCGTCTTTTGCAGAATGTGCCGAAGGGGCCTGAAGAGATTGCACTCCTAATAAAGGACGTTGATGAAACTCGGCTTTGTAGACCGCAATGACTTCTGACCGAGCTGGTCAAGAACAGCGCGGTGTGCGCGATCCTAAACAAATCACCGAGCTGGTGGTCGGAGTTGGGCAAAATGAAAGCATCGGTCTCGCCATCGAGCGCATGCCGAACTTAGTGACCTACATCGGAATGGGTGTAGTGTCAGCTATCGTGCGAACCCGCTTCTCGTTCTCCCGCAAAGCCAGTTCTCGAGCTTCGCATCCGACGCACCGAAATACGTGCCGATGAGGCGAATGGGCCGACCGGCAGGAACAGGCTCGCTCGGAGCCGCAACCCGAAGCCATCGCGTCTGGCCGTCGCTGGGCCGAAAATATTCGGCTGTGTAGTCGAGGGCCACCCCGCTATCGAACTATAGAATTGATAATTTACTTCTCGACCCGTGCCTCAAACCCCTGCCAAATCCAAAACTCGTGTGTCAATCGGCCTGCAAATATTGCAAGCCGAATGACAGGGAGGTGAGAGGCGAAGCGTCGCTGCAGCGTCGACTGGAGTCGTGGGCGTCGGCGTGACCTTCCGCGGTCGATCCAGTCTGTCGTTGCTCTCCGGGCCAGAGGCGGAATGATGTGCCACATTTAAGGTGGCGAGGCACCAAATTGAGTCCACATATGCCGCAACGATGGCCCATAGCGCCGCTGAAAGCAGGCGGGTGGTTTTCCGCTTTCAGCAGATAAGATTTGAATATTTGCCCAATGACCGGCCAACCTGATCGGGATTGACCACAGGACTCGGTCGCTCACGAGCTTCTCCCCGAGCGACGTCAACAACACGGCGTTGCCGCCGGGCGCCAGAACGCGCATCGCTTCAGCCACGGCCATGCTCATATTCCCCTTGATGGCCCCTTTGGCGGCGACGCTCCGTCCCCAAGGCAGGTTGGCAACCACGCAATCGGCAAAGCCGTTGCGATAGGGCAAACGTCCAAGGTCTGCCTGGATCCATTGGCATCGTGCACCCCCTCCGTTCCTAGCCGCGGCCAGCAAACGGTCGCGGTCGATGTCGGAACCGATGGTGATGATGTCAGGCATCAGCCGCCTGGCCTCGATCAGCAGTGTTCCGGTTCCGCAACATGGGTCTAGGACATTGCAACCCGGATACGCACCACTAAGCATGCTCATCGCATAAGCCACCGGCGGATGAAGCGCGCCGGGCGCCGACGACATCCTGTAGGCGCGTCGATGCAGCGGGCGGAGCGCGACGCGCAGGCCTACCATGGCCTCCCCATCTCTGATGTGAATCCGCCAACTCACGTCGCGCTCCGGGGCGGCATCGGTCTCGTGGTCGTGGAACGCCATGCCGGTGACCTCGGAGATCACCGCGCCGGTGCAAACTTCGATCTCCGTACGTTTGTAATTTCGCCGTCCCAGAAAACTGGCGATTACCTCAAAACCGGACGATCGGTGGATCGGCCGCAGGCGGCCGACTCTAGCGAGCGCACGAGCCAGGGGAAGCTTGCGCACTCCCGCCGCCAGCTTGGCAAGGCTGATACGTCCGCGATCGATTTCCTCTATTCGTCCACAGAGGAGGAACAGATCGTCGATACTGCCGAGTGCAAGCACGCGGGAATCGAGAGCTGCGCTAAAGATAATTTCCCTGTGGCCTATCGCGAGCACGGATGCGTTCAGACCGGATTTGATTTCCGCCGCGGCGAGCCACTCGAGTCCACGGACCGAGCGGGCGAGAAAGATTGGGGTTTGTGGAGTTGACGAAGTTGCACGCCGATGCCGCGCGCCGCCACGGGCGCGCTCCGGCTGACCTTGGGGTGAAGGCATGAAAACCGCGATATCGCTGCTGCAGCCGCCATCGCCCGTGGACGACGGGTGTGGCCGGGCTGACCTGGTCTAAGACACGTGCTGGCCGCGTTGCGGCAAGGCACGAACTTCCATCCCGCACGGTGCGGGTCGCGCCGTTAGCGGTTCAGGAAGAAGACCGAGGCGATATTGGTACGGATCATCATGACGCACCCAAGATAGCATTACTGCCCGTGGCGGCTCAAGGCGCCGTGTGCCTAGAGGCCGAGAATAAAAATATACGTCCCTCTGTTTTCCGACTGATGATAGTGCAAGCTTTTTAT
Organism: Bradyrhizobium sp. Gha; assembly: GCF_900113735.1. Lineage (GTDB taxonomy): Bacteria > Pseudomonadota > Alphaproteobacteria > Rhizobiales > Xanthobacteraceae > Bradyrhizobium. Next base: position 102,914 of record NZ_FOQM01000001.1, on the reverse strand, counting down.
GGCTTCGACATATGCCTTCAGCAAGGATCAAGCAATGTCGTCGGGTGGCGACGCGCTAGGTCTTCATGGGTCAGCGTCCTAGAATGTCGCTGTTAGGCTGTTGATCGTGACCTATCGGGCGGGCTCACGGCCAGCTGCATTCAGCAGATCTGACGGTACTCTTCACGGTGCTCTTCGTGCGCGGCCAACCGTTCGGGAGAAATTCGGTCATCAGTTCAGGCCTGACGGTACTTTTTCTCGAAGGCGAGAATCTCTCCTCGACGATGAGGCGGCGACTGCCGGGGTCAGACAATGCCGTGCCAAGTGTGTGTGATTTTCGACTTGGGTGCTCGCTCGGCGGGCGAGCCGGTGGGTGGTTCACTCCCTACGCTCCGCTGAAACGTCAACGATGCTTCCGACCGGCTGGTAGCGCTCGCCATCGAATCTGATCAGTTGCAACTGCTCGATTGGATAATAGTCGGCTGGACCAGTGTTGATCGTAATGCCGGGAAGGAGCATCTCGGCGCGGTAACCGTGCAAGTTGGCTGCCTGCTTCATTATGTTTTCGCGAGTTAGGTCGTCACCGCACTGTCTGAGTACCTCGACAAGGACCTGGGCGGCGATGTGGGCGGCGACATTGTTGCCGTTTTCCTTGCTACCTTCCGGATAATACTTATCCATGAAGGCGATCCATCTCAGCATCTCGGGATCGTCTTTCCAGGTGGGATCGGAATATCCCTTCATAAACGCGGCCGAGATCACCCCTTTTGCGTTATCGAATCCGGCGGGTCGCAATACCGCAGAGATCGATGCCGATGTGCTCGACTGGAAATAGGTTGGCTTCCAGCCTAGCTCGGCCACCTTTTTGATCGCTTGCGCGGCGGCCTTCGGAGTCGACATAGAAATCATGATGTCGGCGCTCGATGCCTTCAGGCTCGTGATATGAGAGTCCACGGTTGGCTCGACAATCTCATAGCTCTCGCTGGCGACGATCATGTCGGCTCGTTCGCCGAGTCCAGTTTTGACGCTTTGTAGCTGTTCCTTCCCAGCATCGTCGTTTTGCCAGAGGATCGCGATTCTTCCGTTTGGATAACGCTCCAGGATATGCTTCGCAAAGACCCGGCCTTCGCTCCAATAGGTCGGAGCCAGCCCCATGGTCCATGGAAAGTGAGCGGGATCTCCCCACTTGCTTGCGCCCGAGCCAACGAAAAGCTGCGGCACCTTCTTCTGATTCAGGTATTTTTGAACCGCAGTGTTTGTCGGCGTGCCCAGGGCCTGGAAGATGAGCAGCACTTCGTCGCTCTCGACCAACCGTCGGGTTTGCTCCATCGTCTTCGGGGGGCTGTAGGCATCGTCATATGAAATGAATGTGATCTTCCGCCCGTTAATCCCGCCCTTATCATTGATCATCCTGAAATAGGCCGCTTCCGCCGCTCCCGTAGAAGCATATGCGGATGCCGGGCCGCTGTAGGGCATCGTGTTTCCTATCCGGATTTCGGCGTTGCTTGCGCCAGGGCCGTATTTAGGTTCGGCGCTTGATGCTGGCACCGAAACGACAAGGAAAACTAGAAGTGCGAACCCAAGCCGAATTTCACGGAACATCTCTCTTTTCCTTATTGTTTCAGGGCGCCGCTCTGATGTCTTGCAGGATCGGCGATCGAGTATGTCTCATGCCCCGACGAAGCGCCCCGGCCGGCGCTCGACCACCGATCGGACGCCTTCACGGTAATCGGCAGCGGCGAATAGCTTCGTCTGTTCGGCCCGTTCGTGTTCGGTCTGGGCGCTCACCAGTTCGGTAAGGCCTTTGCGGAGCGTCATCCGGGTTGCCGACACGGCAAGCGGCGCCGCTTCGCCAATTTCGGCAGCGATCGCTCGAGCAGCAGGGCGCAACTGATCTTGCTGGGCTATGGCGTCGACGAGGCCCCACAAATCCGCCTCTTCGGCCTTGATCCGACGGCCAGTGTACAGCATGAGAGCAGCACGTTGTTGCCCGATCAGTCGCGGCAGCGTCAGGGTAATCGCGAAGCCAGATGGATGCCAAACTTGACAAAATTTGCGGCGAACCTTGCTTCCGGCGCTGCAACGCGAAAATCCGCAACCGGCGCAAGTCCGAGTCCACCGCCGATCGCTGGACCCTGCACGGCAGCCACGATCGGTTTTGGACACTCAAACAATCGCAACGCGTCCCGATACAGGTCACTCCTCGAGCCCTGGCCACCGCTGCCGGTCCTTTTCGCGAAATCTGCGCCAGCGCAGAACGACTTCCTTCCGACGCCAGCACGATTGCCCGGCAGTTCCGCTCCTCTGCCAAGAGCTCGAATCCCTCAGCGATCCGTTCGATCAGGCCGACATCAAAGAAGTTGTTGGGTCCCCGCCGGATTTCGACGAATCCGATCATGTCGTCGATGCTAGCGACCACTTCGCCTCTTGCGAGGAGTTCCATCTTTCGCTTGCCCTCTCTTGTCTAAGCAGGGAAGCTTAAGCAAGCTCCCGACAAAGGAAAGACATTCTCATTTATAGGTGCGATTTCCATATATGAGGAACCGTCATGAAGGAGAGTCATGGCAAACGCAATTATCAAATCCGCTCGGCGCGTCATCGAGATAATGGAGCATTTTGATCGCAAGAGGCGTCCTCTCGGTCTCAAGAGGAAATCCGCGACGAGCTCGACTATCCCGTGTCAAGCGGTGCAGCGATGCTGAAAAGCCCGGTTACCTCGAATACGACCGAGCGAGCCGAACCTATTTGCCGACCTTGCGCATTGCCGTGCTTGGGCGGTGGGTTTCTGATCAGCTCTTCAACCAATTCAAGATGCTGCCGCTCATGGAAGAGCGATATTTATGGGCAGGTGATTGCGAAGGGTAACGCGCCGGAGGCACGTGAGGTGATGGTTGCGAAGATTGCCGCGGTGGCGATAGGCATCGTCACGGTGGGCCTAGCCATCACGTTCGAGAACCAGAATGTCGCGTTCATGGCCGGCTTAGCGCTATCGGTCGCGGCAAGCTGCAATTTTCCAGTGCTGGCGATGGCGATCTTCTGGCGCGGTACCACCACCCGCGGTGCGGTTGCCGGCGGCCTCGTCGGTCTGTTCAGCTCCCTCATATTTGTCGTGCTGAGCAAGACTGTCTGGGTCGCGGTGTTCCATTTCGCGGCGCCGTTATTTCCCTACGACAATCCCGCGCTCTTCTCGATGCCGTTGGCCTTCCTGGTGATATGGCTTGGTTCGCTAAGTGACCAAACGGCCCGTGCCTCGGCCGAGCGGCGCGCGTTTGATGCTCAGTTTGTCCAATCGGAAATCGGCATCTGGTCCTCTGAAGACAACAAGGCGTTGGCGGGAGCTGCATGATGAAAGCTACGATCGACGAGACCCACGATCCGGCACGCCGCAGTTTTGTGTCGACCGCCAACGACCCCTCCGGCGACTTCCCCATCCAGAATCTGCCGCTCGGCGTCTTCAGCCGTGGCAAGGAGGGAAAACTGTCCGCGGGGGTTGGGATCGGCGATCAGATTCTTGATTTTCATGCGGCACACAGGGCCGGTCTCCTGCCGAGAGAAATTCCCGAGTGGACCGTCGCCGACTCCTCGCTCAACTCGCTGTTTGCGTTGGGGCCTGGCTCGTTGCGAACTTTACGAAAGGCAATCAGTGCCGCGCTTGACGCGGGTTCAAACGGTGAGGCTGCGCGCCGCCATGCGTCGGACCTGCTGGTCCCAATGAGCGCTTGCACGATGTATCGTCCGACCGCGGTGCCGAACTACACGGATTTTTATGCCGGCATAAATCATGCGAAGGCGGCGGGCGCACTTCTCACGCCTGAAAATCCGCTGCCCGCCAACTACAAATGGGTGCCGATTGCCTATCACGGACGGGCGTCTTCGGTGCAAGTCGGGCAGGGTGTTGTTCGCCGACCCATTGGACAGCGGATGCCATCGGTGGACGGAGGCAGCCCCGGCTTCGGCCCTTGCGATCGGCTCGATTTCGAATTGGAGATGGGATTCTATCTCAGCGGCGGCAACGAGCTCGGAAGTCCAATCCCGGTTGCGCGCGCAAGCGAACAGATTGTCGGCTATTCACTACTCAACGATTGGTCGGCGAGGGACGTCCAGCGCTGGGAGATGTACCCACTCGGCCCGTTCCTCAGCAAGAGTTTCGCAACGTCTGTGTCGCCGTGGGTTGTTACCGCGGACGCATTGGCGCCGTTCCGCATTCCGGCGATGGTTCGTCCTCACGGGGACCCCCAGCCGTTGAAATATCTGCTCGACGACGATGATCAGAAAAGTGGCGGGCTGGACATAAGCCTGAAGGTGTTTCTCACGACCGAAAAGATGCGGGCCGCAAGGGACGTTCCGGTCGAAATTCTCAACTCGAACGCCAAACATCTATATTGGACACCGGCGCAGATGGTTGCGCACCACACGATCAATGGATGCAACCTTCTACCGGGGGACCTGATCGGCACCGGCACGATTTCCGGACCTACCGACGCTGAACTGAGCAGCATGCTCGAATTCACGTCTGCCGGAACCCGCCCCATTACGCTTCCCAACGGAGAGCGTCGCGGCTTTCTACACGACGGTGACGAGATCCGATTTGAGGGCGCTGCACTCGTGAGGGTTTTGCATCCATCGGCTTCGGAGTGTGCGTCGGAACGATTGCGGCATCTCATCAGACGGAGCTTGAAAGCAGGGCGGCCTGATCCGCGCGTGTTAAGCGAAGAGTCGCCCCTCGAGCGATCCGCTCCGAGCGGGTTGGTACTGCCCGGAAGACGGCAGAACGATAGCTAGGAGAGGAACTGCCATGGACAGTTGCCACATGATCGCATACGCCATGATCACGATGCCGGACATCGACATGGAAGAGGTCCAGTTTTTGGGCAACTTCTCGTCGTTCTCGTAGCCTTATCGGTCGCGGTGGTGGGCCGCTTGGCTGCGTTTGTCTTCTGAGCCCTCACGAGGTGGTTGATGTAGCCGTGGGGTCAAGCAAACTCGGCAATCGTGTGTGGGAGCCTGCGTGATGGAAACTGCGGCGCTCCCTGTAGATTGTGCGCGAACTTTGAATTGGCCTGCGCGGCAGCGGGTCCCGATTTTGGTCTCTCGGCGCACTCGTTTAGTAGCTGTCAAGCCGCTGCTTCAAGGGACGCTTTTGACGAACTACCAAGGGTCTAGGTCGCGGGTTGGCTGCCCAATTGCGATCCGCGCTGGGCGCTTTTCCATTTGGAAAAGCCTGCTAAGCAATTGATCTCACTAGGGGCCATTTCGCACATTTTTTTCCAAATGCGCCTTGAAATCATTGAACAATCAATCAGATTTTGATTCCGCCATTCGGAGGTTCGATCCCTCCCGCCCCAGCCAGCGCTCAAGCTGCTGAGTTCGTTATATAAGTAAACTCTGTTCCCACCAAATTTTTTGGCGCGTTTGGAAATAGAGCTCCTGATGCTCGTTCGAGAATCGAACTAAACGGCGTCGTGCATTACATCGACCTATTGGTTTATCTCTGCGGTTTCATCGCAACATATACCGCGGAAGCTACTTGGGCACGTCTGTTACGCCCTCATCGTAGAATAGAGTATTACGGCGAACAGATCGTATCGCTCCGGCGAAGACCGCCTTGCGCGGTTTGATGGAGGATGAAGACATAGGCGTGTGACTGACCATATGCCTATGCCGAAGGTTTCCCGACTTGAAGTCGTCTCGACGGGCGCACGGCGCCGTTGGACATTGGAAGAAAAGCAGCGGATCGTCAGCGAGAGCTATGGCGGGTCGCGTCTGGTGTCGGTGACTGCGCGACGTAACGGGCTGTCGACAAGCCAATTGTTCACGTGGCGCCGATTGGCGCGCGAAGGCAAGCTGAGCGGCGATGCCACGCCAGTGCTTTTTCCGGTTGAGATCACGCCTGCGGCGGCTCCGATCTCGAGTGGCGCGCCACAAGCGGTGTCTTCACCGCCTGCGCAACGTGCAAGGGCCGGCATTATCGAGATCGAGCTTGGCGGCTGTCGTGTTCGCGTTGACCGCGACGTGGACGTTGAGGCGCTGCAGCGTGTTCTTGAGCTTCTGAGACGGCGATGATCCCGATCCCGAGCGGCGTCAGGGTCTGGATCGCCACCGGCCACACCGACATGCGCCGCGGGATGCAAAGCCTGGCGCTTGCTGTTCAGGAGAGCCTGAAGCGCGATCCTCATGCTGGCGATCTTTACATCTTCAGGGGGCGCCGCGGCGATCTGGTCAAGATCCTCTGGCATGACGGGTTGGGCATATCGCTCTACGCCAAGCGGCTGGATCGCGGCAAGTTCATCTGGCCATCGGCGTCGGACGGCGCAGTATCGATCTCGGCGGCGCAGATGGCCTATATGCTGGAAGGGATCGACTGGCGGAATCCACAACTGAGTTGGCGCCCGCAGAGCGCAGGCTGAGCCCAAAATCCAGCATATTTTTTTGCATTTTTGGGGAGTCCCAACGCTTCCAATCTGTGATTCACTGTGACGCATGGATGCTGAGCGCGACGCTGTTCCGGATGACATTGCCGCCTTGAAAGCGGTGCTGGCAGTCGAGCGCGCGAGAGGTTTGGAGATTGCCGCTGAACTTGCGGTTGCTCGCGCGAAAGCGTCGGAAGACGAGGCGCTGATCGCCCAGCAGAAGCTGCAGATCGCCAAGCTAAGGCATCAGATCTACGGCCAGCGGTCGGAACGTTCGTCGCGCCTGATTGAGCAGTTGGCTCTGACATTCGAGGAGATGGAAGCCGACGCCACCGAAGACGAGCTGGCGGCGGAACGGGCCGTAGCCAGGATAACGACGGCGGTGCGCGGATTTACCCGCAAGCGCGCCGAGCGCCAGACCTTCCCCGAGCATCTGCCCCGGGAGCGGGTGGTGATCGATGGGCCTACGGCTTGTGAATGCTGCGGCAGCAATCACCTGCGCAAGCTCGGCGAGGACGTGACGCGCACGCTGGAAGTGGTGCCGCGTCAGTGGAAGGTGATCGAGACGGTCCGGGAGAAGTTCTCCTGCCGCGACTGCGAGAAGATTAGCCAGGCCCCGGCGCCATTCCATGCCGTCGCACGGGGATGGGCTGGCCCGAGCCTGTTGGCCATGATCATGTTCGAGAAGTTCGGCCAACATCAGCCTTTAAACCGTCAAGCTGAGCGCTACGCCCTGGAAGGCGTGTCGATCGCGCTGTCGACCATGGCGGACGCCGTGGGATCGGTCAGTGCGGCGCTGGATCCTCTGCTGCGCCTGGTCGAAGCCCATGTCATGGCGGCCGAGCGCCTGCATGCCGATGATACGACGGTGCCGGTGCTGGCTAAGGGCAAAACCGATACGGGACGATGCTGGATCTACGTCCGGGACGACCGGCCGTTTGGAAGCACGGACCCGCCGGCGGCGATGTTCTATTACTCACGCGACCGCAAGGGCGAGCATCCCCAGGCGCATCTGGCGGGGTATGCCGGCATCCTGCAGGCCGACGCCTATGACGGGTACAACCAGCTCTATCTGGCCGGACGCCACCCAGGACCGATCCGGGAAGCGGCGTGTTGGGTCCATGCGCGGCGCCCATTCTTCGCCATGGCCGATATCGAAGAGAATGCCCGTCGCAAGGCCACCGGCAAGAAGGAGATCCCGCTCTCGCCCATCGCGGTCGAGGTCGTGCGGCGGATCGATGCGCTGTTCGAGATCGAGCGCTCCATCAATGGCAGGAGCCCCGAAGGGCGTTTGGAGATGCGACAGACGCTGAGCCGGCCTCTGGTCGAGGATCTTCAGGTCTACATGCGGGAGCAGCTCGCCAAACTGTCCCGCGGTCACGACCTGGCCAAGGCGTTCAACTACATCCTGAAGCGATGGGCGAGCTTCACGCGGTTCCTGGAAGACGGACGCGTGTGTCTATCGAACAATGCCGCCGAAAGAGGCTTGCGAGGCATCGCTCTTGGACGAAAATCCTGGTTGTTCTGCGGCTCTGATCGCGGCGGACGGCGCGCGGCTTCCTTGTACAGCTTGATCATCACGGCCAAAATGAACGGCGTCGATCCGCAGGCTTGGCTCACGGATATCCTTGCCCGCATCGCCGCCCACCCAGCTCATCGGCTCGAGGAGCTACTGCCCTGGAATTGGACGCAGGGATCAGCGATTGCTGCACAGGCGGCGTGATCTGCGAGTTGATGAGGCTGCTGCGTGACGACTATCGTATCATGTTGCCAGCATTGCTAGAGAGCTATTCGCGAAATGTCTCTAGAGGGGGCAACCGGCCATGAGTATCTATGCGGCGCTTCAGGAAATGGTCAAGCTGATCGGTGAGTACGGGTTCTACGTGTATCTCGTTCTGATCGCTGTATATGTCGCTTTCATTGCGAGTATTCGGAGAGCTGCTTTGAACGACATCCGAAATAGCGGAAGCGGCTGGCAGGAAACTAATCGCATTGTTCATGCGATCCTGATCGAGCGCTATTCTAATCGGCGTGCGCCGGCCCTGATCGTGTTTTATGGCATGCCGATCCTCACCTTATTCCTAGCGCTTCTGCCTTTTCTGATTTCCTCGTCAGGTAAGGGCTAACCCGCCTGTGGCCCACACCGGATGCTTACAACAGATCGGACACCTAGTCGAATGATGCACTTGTGCGCAATTCGCGCCGTGCTGCAGTTCGCTCAGCGGATAGCCGCAGGGTTCGAGTCGCTCTCCCGCTACCAATCATACAATTTTGCGCGCCAAACTGCGATCCTCCACGATCTTGCGCTCATAATGGTGGCGCTTGGTCGCCGTGCGAGACTGTCTGGGATCGACTGATCGGCTCTTGAGAGCGGCGGCGAATGTTGCAAGCGGACGCGATTCCAAGTCTCAGGCAACTTCGTGCAGCCTTGTTGCCATCGCGGGATAGCCGTATAGCCACATGTGATCGAATCGAGGGCCGTCGGCAACGGCTGTGAGGAGACGAGGGCCTAGTGGTAAGGGCCTCCCGCTTCGCCTTTCTAATATTTCCCACGCCGATTACGAATTTCCTCGGTCTCGTGCGATAGGCGGGCGAGCTGGTGGCGGCCTGACGCCAACACCGCCGAAGGCTGAAAACATCGCCTGGTCAGATCCAGATATGGAAATGCGGCCGGCCGCGTATCGACCGGTCGCTGACAAATCCGATTTGAGAACCTCGACGGCTCGATCGACCTTACACCTGCAGCGATCGCGCCTTGCAGATATTGTAGTTTTGGTGCCACGGCTGAAGGCGTTCGAATGCTGCACTGGCCGCCAGAACGTCGCTATCGGCGTTTCGGCGACCAACGATCTGCATCCCGATCGGCAGGCCGTCGAATAGTCCAGCGGGCACCGATGCCGCCGGGTGGCCGCTGAAATTGACAAAGTAGGTCATGGCCCAGCCGACAAGCGGGTCGATTTCCACACCGTTGATCGAGCTCGGTCCGACCGTATTGCCGTCCTTCGCATTGTCCACGGGCGGGCAGGCTGTGGTTGGCGTAACAAGCAGATCATAATCGTTCAGTACGCCTTGAATCGCGCTATAGATCTCGCCGCGGATAGCCTGACTCCGGAAGAAATCGAGCCCCGAAAGCCGCTTGGCCTTCTCGACCCACTCAAGATACTGAGGCGGGAAATCCTTCTGATGTTGGCCGAGCAGATCTATGCCGTCCCGCTTCATGTTCTCGAACGCCTGCAGGTTGAGCAGCATGTAGAGTCCCGACCAGGCATCGGTCAGCTCCTTGTGCGAACGCTTGATACCGAGCTTGACCTGCTCGACGTGCGCGCCGGCATCCTCGAAGATGCGAACTGACCGCTCGACTGTTTCCGCCACGCCTCGATCCACGGGAAAGATGTCCAAGTTCGGGCTATAGCCGATCTTGAGGCCGCGGATGGAGCGGCGGGTCGCCGCCGTGAAATCGACTGCCGGCTCGATGATGCTGAAGGGGTCCCGCGCGTCCTGGCCGGCGAGCACGTTCAACGCTATCGCCGCATCCTCCACGTTCCGGGTGATCGGCCCCTCGAAGAGGAAGGGCGAGTCGGTAGCGCCGAATGCGTTGCCACTCACCACGAAGGGCACTCTGCCGAAGGAAGCTTTGAATCCATAGGTGCCACACCATGCCGAGGGAACGCGAATGGATCCGCCTGCATCGGTTCCCTCGGCAATGGGCAGTAGTCCGTCGGCCACCGCCGCAGCGCTGCCGCCAGAGGAGCCGCCGCTGTTCTTGGCAAGATTGAACGGGTTGCGCGTAGGCCCGAACAGATAGTTGTCACAAGTCGCACGGAATCCCATAAGGGCGCTGTTCGTCTTTCCCAGGAGCACTGCTCCACCGCGCTTTTCCATGCGTTCGCAGAACACGCAGTAGGAATTGACCACGTGGTGCTTGAGCGCGCTGAAGCCGCCCAGGCTTGCAGGCCATCCCGGCTTGAAATCGAATAAGTCCTTGAGAGCGGACGGAACGCCATGCAGGGGTCCCAATTGGTCACCAGCCATCAGGGCCCTCTCGAGCTCCTTGGCCCTTTTCCGCGCGCCCTCGAAATCGAGGTAGATGAAAGCATTCAGGCTCGGATTGCGCGCCTCGATGCGCGGAATGAATGCCTCAACGACTTCAACAGGCGACAAATCGCGACGCCGGATCCGAGCGGCAAGTTCCTGGGCCGAGACGTATGCGAGTTCGTCGGAAAGCGAGGCTGTGCTTTGGGTCAACATGACTGTTCCCTTATTGGCTGTCGATGGTCGATGCGGCTGACGGTGAATGTACGAGTTTCACTGGCCGGCGGTCGCATGGTGAGCGCATTGAATTCACCCAAGCCGCCTCCGCTCGGCGATCAGCCGGAGCATGCTTTCGGTTTCGCTTGCTCACAATCTCTCGATTGTGATGGGTGAGCACCGACCTTGGTATGGGTTTCGCGAATGCCGCAGGCCGAGTCGAGTGTGAAATCGCCGTGCCGAGCATCGGAGAGGGCAGAGGCCTCGTCAGGATCGCGCAGACCTATTCAATGCGTCGGAATTGGGAAGGCGATCGTCACGAGTCGGCGCCAATCGGCCGCTTTCGTCTCCGGAGAAGTAGAGGGATAGCGGCCCGGTTCGAACATCAGCGCAACGTGCTCGCGGCGGCTATCCAGCCTTCCTCGAACTCAACCAATTCGAAGTCCATCGACGGGGACTGTAAACTGGAAAATAGCTCCTCGGGGCACATTTGCATCGGCCCAGAGCCTACCGCCGTGCGCAACGATGATTGAACGGCATATCGATAGTCCGATGCCAAAACCGCCCGGTTTGGTCGTGTAGAATGGCTCGAAGAGACGCTCAAAGCTTTCCGGCGCCAATCCCGGACCTGTATCCGCAATGGATACGAGTACGCTATCCGAATCGGCTCCCTCGGTGCGGATCAGAATTTCTCGCGCCCCTTTGTTTGTTTCGCCCATTGCCTCGATTGCATTCAGGATCAGGTTAACGGTGACTTGCTGCAGTTGGACGCGATCTCCGATGATCTTGGGCAAGCCTTCCGCGAATGTAGTTCGGACCGCGACGCCGTTTCGTGCTGCTTCGGTCTGAGTGAGCTCGATGACATTGCGTATTACCTCGTTGAGCGCCAATGAATCCCGTTTGGGCGGCGCTTTCTTTATAAGATCGCGTATTCGTCCGATCACTTCGCCTGAGCGGATGCTGTTCTGCACGACGCGTGTGAGCGCGTTGCGCGCCTGCTCCAGGCCAGGAGGGTCACGCTCCAGCCAACGCAAAGCCGCCTGGGCGCTGGCGATGATAGCGGTATTTGGCTGGTTGACTTCGTGGGCAATCGACGCCGTGAGCTGCCCCGTCACTGCGACGCGGTTTGCGTGAGCCAGCTCCATCTGCGCCTCGCGGTAGCGCTGCTCGCTCTCACGCGCTTCAGCTTCCGCGCGCTTGCGCTCACTGAGATCCAGCACGAAGGCAACACCCTGCTCGCGCTCATCCTCGAACAACGCGCCGCCGGTCAGCACCGGCACTCGGCTGCCGTCCTTGCGAAGGAACTCTTTCTCGAAGGGCTGTGCAACTCCGGTCGCCTTTAATTCCGCCCGGGCGCGAGCGGTGCGGTCTTGCCATTCCGGTGGCGTCAACTCGGCCCAGCACAACCGCCCCGCCTTGAGATCCTCCCGGTCGTATCCGATGGTCTTGAGGAACGATTGGTTGGCCTCGAGGATGTCAGGCGCATGATCGAAGATAAAGATCCCGATGATATTGGAATCAACCAGACGGCGTATCCGAGATTCTCGCTCCTGGAGTTCCCGGTAGAGGCGCGCATTATCCAGCGATGTGGCTGCCTCGGACGCAAGAAACTTCAGAACCGCAACGCGGGCGGGCGTGAACACGCGCGGCGCGAGATTGTTTTCGAGATACAGGAAGGCTACTGCCCGGCCTTGCTTGACGAGTGGCAGACATAATACCGATCGGGCGCGCTTGCGATGAAAGTAGCGGTCTGCGGCAAAGGCGCTGCTGGCCGAGGCATCGTCGAGAATGACACTTTGCTGCGTGCGCGCAGCGTAAAGAACGAGGGAATCCGGTATTTCGGCGCCGGAGATCGGCATTTCGTCAAGATCGACCGCGATCGCCCGGCCAGTGGTTGTCGCTTCCGCCTGGATCCGCAGCTGTGAACCTTTCGGCAAAATCAGAAGACCGCGTTCGGCGCCGGCATGTTCGATGGCTGTGCGCAGCACCGTATCGATGAGCTTCTCCTGTACGATCTCACCCGATACGGCCTCGGATACTTTGAGCACCGTTGCAAGGTCCAGATGTTCTGCCGGCGTCGCGATCGTACGCGGTCCAGCCGGTGTGGCTTCTCTCTCTCGGAGGCTCGGATACATCTCGTCGAGCTGCCGTACTTTCGCCTCAGCCCCCCAACGCAGGTAGCTATCGCGTGCTTTTGCCATATAAGAGAGGACGACCGTTTTCATGCGACGCGCTTCATGGAAGTATGCAGCGCGCTCTGCGGCAATCGCTTCTATCTGCACGAATCCGGCTTCCTCGGCCAACTGGATCGACTCTTCGTAAAGCCGCTCCGCTTCAAGTTCGCGACCCTCGATGCGTGCGATCTCCGCTGCTAGCAGCGCCTGTCGTCCGGCGAAGTTCGCCGGGCAGCGGGCGGACCAGTTTGTGAGCTTGCGGTGATGTTCACGGACTCCCTTGGCGTGCTTTTCACAGTCTTCAGGCAGACATGCATGATAGGCAACAGCATGGGCGAGCCCCGTATAGAATCGATATTCGGCGAACTCCGAATAGGCCCTGACGCACCATGAGAGTTTGTCTGCGCGTTCGGCGAGGGCAAGCGCGAGCTCGTGACGTCCTGCAAGCAGGTTCAGCTGGATTTGCATCGTGTAGTAAAAAAAGGCGCTTAACGGCTCCTTGCCGTCCGAAGGATGAGGCCCGATGCTGGCTGGTACTTCGAAACTGTGTTCCTCATCGTGCCCCATCAGGCCAAGTGCTAGATTTCTTTGTAGGACTGCAAACTCGGTGGATAGCCAGTTGCCCGAGGCTTCCGCGAAGGCAATTGCCTGCTCAGCGTGCAAACAGACCTCCGAGAGCGGATCACCGCAGAAGAGCGCCACTGACAACAGTCCGCGATGCGAGTACGCAGCAAAAGCCAAATCTCCGACCGCCAAGCAAATTTCAAGACTGCGCTGCATGAATGATCGACCGGATCGGATCGGACGAACCCATGGCGTCACATGCAGACCGAATACCAGAAGCGCCCGTCCGCTCAGTCCCAGTTGCGGCTGCTTATCGGCAAGGGCAGCTCCAAATTGTGATAGCCGGAATCCAAGCTCTGCATCGGCTGAATTGCTGGCCAGAACGCCGAATACGGTGGTCAATGGATAGCAGGATTCGGGGCAGATCCCATGCTCGAGCGTAAGCCGCGTGGCTGCCAGAAGCATCATATCGGACAGGTTGCGATCGGTAAGAAACGCTGGCGTGACGAGGTCGGCCAAAACGCCCATGGTTGCATGGTGGCCGGCATCGGTCATTGATGGCAATGCGCGAAGCTGGTCGTCGGACAATTCTCCGGCCAGATTTCGCAAGTGTTGCCGCTCATCGTCTACTTGGCTACGGCTCGGGTGACGGGACCAGTCGATCCCGACCTGGCGCAAGAACGCGAGACAGACATCGACCGCATGCTGAAGCCCACCTTCCACGGTGTAGAGCTGTGCCCGAAGCCGGGTTACATTCGCGCTCGCCTGAAGGTCCGAGCAGCTCTGCGACAGGACGATCAATTCCGCTTCGGCGACGTCTAAGTGACCGACAAGAAATTCGCACTCGGCATGCAGCAACGCGACAGCGAAAGCGGTCCGGCTGCAGCGCGGATGGGCTTCCTCTCCGAGCAGCTTGCGGGCGATTTCAAGGTAAACTATGGCGGCATGGTATGCCGCTGCATTCCGCGCGCGACGGCCGGCAGCGAGATTGACGGCAATGATCTGTTCCCGTTCAGACTCGCTCGACAAAGCGGTGATTCCGCGGTTGAGCTGGTTGGCGACGGCGTAGAGCCTCTCGCTCGTCTCTTGCTGTCCCTGGTCTGCTGCCAGTAATCTGCCAATCCGAAGATGTAGAGCCGCCCGCTTGACTTCGTCCGGCTCCAGCGCATAAGCGGCCTCCCGCACGCGGTCGTGAACGAAGGCGTAGGAGCTATTGAGAAGTCGAACCAACCCAAGACGAGCCGCGTCGCGCAAATCCGCATGAACCTCTTGCTCTGATGTCCCGTGCACGACGAAGAGCGTCGTCACCTCGGCGCCATCGCCCAAGCAAGCCAATTCAAGCAAGGCCTGCCGTGTTTCGCGGCGCAAGCCGCTCAGCTTCTCGACCATCAGGTCCGCGACGTTCTCCGTGTAGCCTTTGGCATGGATGTGCTCGAGATCCCAACACCACAGCGCCTTTTCATGATCGAATGCGAGCAATCCCTCTTCTGCGAGCGCGGACAAAAATTGGATCAGGAAAAATGGATTGCCGCCCGATTTCTCATGCATGAGCTGCGCTAGTGGCGCCGCGCGCGCCGGCTCGCAGCGAAGTGCGTCGATCGTATACTGCTCCACACTGCCGCGGGTGAGAGGTGCGAGGCTGATCTCTAGCACCCGCGCACCGCATTCGCGAACTGCAACGAGTTTTCGTGATAGCGGATGCTTGGCATCGACCTCGTTGTGGCGATAGGCCCCGATGAGGAACAGATATGGCAGATCGGATGGCGCCAATAGACTCTCGATTAAATCCAAAGTGGCGACATCCAGCCACTGCAGGTCGTCAAGGAAGAGAGCGAGAGGATGGCTTGCGGTGGCGAAGACGCCAATGAAGCGCCGAACGACCAGTTGAATGCGTCGGTGCGCGTCTTGTGGCGACGCGTCCGGCACCGGCGGCTGCTCGCCGATGATCAGGTGCAGTTCAGGGACCAGATCGATCATGAGCTGGCCCAGCGGGCCCAGGGCTTCGTTCAGAGCCTCGCGCCAGGGTGCTAGGTCGGCATCGCTCTTCGCCAGAAGGCCTCGAATGAGGCCCTGAAATGCCTGAGCGAGCGTCGCATAGGGCACATCGCGCTTATGCTGATCAAATTTACCCGATGCGAAGAGACCAGGCACCAATGCTTTATGCACTTCGTGGACTAACGCGGACTTGCCAATACCGGAATGGCCAGACACGAGCACCAGCTCGGGGGTACCCTCTCGGGCGACGCGACCGAACGAGGCCAGCAGGTTTCCGATCTCGCGCTCTCTCCCGTACAGCTTCTCGGGGATCAGAAGCCGGTCTGGTGTATCGGCTTGTCCGAGGACAAAGTCTTCGATCCGGCCCCGCGCTTCCCACGTGGCAAGGCAGCGCTGGAGGTCGTGCTTGAGGCCGGCGGCGGTCTGATAGCGCTCCTCGGCTGTCTTGGCCAGAAGCTTCATGATGATCGCAGAGACTGCGCCAGGCACGCCCTGTGTCCGTTCAGCTGGTGCTATCGGTTGCCTCGCGATATGGCAGTGCAGCCATTCCATGGGATCGGCGGCCGTGAATGGTAGGGCACCCGTGAGCATCTGGTAAAACGTGACGCCGAGGGCGTACAAGTCGCTGCGGGAGTCGATCGAGCGGTTCATCCGGCCGGTTTGTTCGGGCGCCATATAGGCGAGGGTTCCAGCGATGGTCTCGGGCGGATCAATCGCCTGTCGCTCGCGTGAAAGGCGCGATGCAATGCCGAATCCCGTGAACTTGATCTCGCCTGCGGCATTCACGAGAATATGTGCCGGCTTCAGATCCTTGTGGATCAGGCCACGCCGGTGAAGTTGCGTGAGGGCTGCGGCGATGGCGATCGCGAGCCGTAAAAAGCGGTCCAACTCTATGGGGACGCCGAACAGGCGGTCGAGGGGCTCGGCGCCTGGATCTTCGAGCGTCAAGATGGTTCGTCCGCGCTCGTGGACCAGCTCCAGCGGCCGCACGGCCCAAGCCTCCTCCAGCTCATGCCTCAATGCGTATTCGTGAGCAAGTTGGTCGAGGCTGGCCGGTATTGGATGCTCGGCGGCGAGCCTCACAACAAGAACCCTGCTGAGCTTGCCGTCCGCATTCAGTCGCCGTTCACGGCAGAAGATGCGTTCGCCGTCCTCCCACAGGATCTCGATGTCTCGATCACCCTTGATGGCAAAGCGAGAGGACACGATCATCTGCAGGTCCCAGATCCCCAGCCCTCTCACCGAAAGAAAGGCCGCTAATTGTCTGCCGACGAGCGTACTCCCTCGAAAAATGCCTTACAATAACCGTTGTTGCGGCCCTTGCCCACGCGCAGCACTCGCAGCTAATCCGGCCGAAGCGCGGTATCAAGCCGCCCTTTGAGACTTGTTTCCGGAAGTGCCGGTACGCTGCAGAAGCTGCGCGATGCCGGATTCCGGCTGTTTAGGCTCACAAACAGGCTAAGCGAGGCGGCTGATCTCGGTCGCTCATCTTAGCGCGTTGAGGAAGCTGCCCATCAGCCGTCCTCCTTTGGACTAGACCGCATGATCTCCACTTCGAACGCGGTACGCGCCTATGTCCGGCGATCGGCGTGGCGGGTGGCTTCGAACAAGAACCAGGTGCGTCGCTCGGCTTCGTCGATCCAGTTCTCCAACAGGCTCGCGGTCGCCACGTCGCCGTACTCGTCGCAGACGCCATGGGCCTCGCGCATACTTGAGGCGAGTTGCTTGTTGTCGTCGCGAAGCTCGGCGAGCATGTCCATCGGGGTCACAAACTCCGCGTCGTTGTCCAGAATCCGTGTCAAACGTGCGATGTGTCCGATCGACCGGAGCGTCGTCCCGCCGATCTTGCGAACGCGTTCGGCGATGGCATCGGTTGTCGCGAAGATCTCGTCGCCTTGCTCATCGAGTAGCAGATGAAAATCGCGAAAGTGCGGTCCCGATATGTGCCAGTGAAAATTTTTCGTTTTCAGATACGCTGCGAACATATCAGAGAGGAGCACGTTCAATGCGCCTGAGATATCGCGGACGGCATCTGGCGGCTGGTCTGTTGGTGTTTGGAGCGGGGCAGACTGCCGTGTTTTTGCATCCAGAATACTCATCCGTTCTCTCCGGTGGGTTGGACGATGAAATGCGAAGCACTATTGCTTCGCTCCTCGCGAGCGATTTCCACGAATTCCATTCGTTCTGGTCGTTCTGGGGCGCTCGCGCCTGCGCGCAGGATATCCTGCTTGAGCAGATAGACCGACGCGGCGAGTAGCACGACGTCCTTCATCAGAAAGAGAAATGGCAACGTGGCAGCGGGAAATCCGCCGGCGGGCGCCGCCCAGGGCTCTGGAAAGAAGGGAATTATGCTGACAGTGGCCAGGCAAGTTACGCATGAGCCCAACGAGCCGAAGATCGCCACCTTCCTATTCCAAAAGCCCAGTAACATGAGGCCGCCGATCACCCATTCTGCGCTGCCGAGAAAGAAGGCGGCGCCGCGTACGCCAAAAGCAGGATAGAGCCAGAAGATCAGGGGGCCATGGCTGATGAACGGGACCAGCGCGTGGGCCTCGTAGTCGAACCACTTCTGGCCACCGAAGACGAAGAAGACGACGACCATGGCCGCCCGAACGAGATGCAGGTCGAAGTCGCCTCTGACTATACCGAGCTTCGAGAGCTTTGCGATAAGCTGATCCATTTAAGTTGCTCGCACGCGCTGCGGGAGGGATTCGGAGCAGTTGCGCATCGGTCCTGGCCTGGGTCGTTGCGCTGGCAAGCGCTAGGTCGATAGGAACTTGCTCAGAAGCTCGGTTGTTTCGGTCGGGTTCTCTTCCGGAAAGAAGTGGCCACCCCTGACGGCCTGCCCATGCACGTTGTTGGCCCACTTCTGCCAGATCCCCAATGGACCGCCATATTCGCCGTAAAACGTGTCCAGCGGTCCGCCGGCGGCCCACAGATGCAGCATGGGGCAGGTGATACGTCGGGATTGGCTCAGATCTGCCTGGTCATGGTCGATATCCAGCGTTGCGGCCGCGCGATACTCCTCGCAGATCGCGTGCACGCGATCTGGATCGCGATACATCTCCGTGTATTCGGCTCTTATCTCGGGGCTGAAAGAGCCTTGGCCAAACGCGTTGTCGAACACCGCGCCAGGCGCACCCGCGAGATATTGTTCCGGCAGCGGTGCTTTCTGGGAGAGAAGACTCCACGGCCAATATGTCCTGGCGAATTTTGCATCGGCGTGGCCCCACGCCTCAGAGATCGGAATGACGTCAAAGACCGCGAGACGCTGCACCTTCTCGGGGTGATCGAGAGCAAGGCGGTACGACACGCGCCCGCCGCGATCGTGTCCGACCAAATCGAATTTAGCGAAGCCGAGCTTGTCCATAACGGCCACAAGTTCGTTCGCCATCGCACGTTTTGTATAGGGATAGTGATCCTCGGTTGAGGCGGGCACACCGCTGCGGCCATAGCCGCGAAGGTCGACACAGATCACCGTATGGTTCCGCGCGAGTTGGGGTGCTACATGGCGCCACATCAGGCTGGTGCGAGGAAACCCGTGAACCATGAGCAGCGGGGATCCATTTCCGTAACGCCTAATGAAAATCGTATTGCCGTCGACCGGGATCTCTGCGGTCTCAAAGTGATCGGAGGCAGTGGAAGCGACGTTTCCAGGTGATTGAGCGACAGCGCGCAGCGATAGAAGCGCTAAGGACAGAGCGGCGCCCGAGGCTGCCGTAATCGCCTGGACGACGGTGCGACGTTGGATCCTGGTCTTGCCTTTCATTGGCGATTTCCTTCGAAAAATCAGCGGTGCTCTCCGTACACGCTCCTCACGACGCTACAGCAGGTAGTAGCACGCGTGCGAGCATGCGCTTTCGCGGGATTGCGGCGTTTAGACTGTTCGTGCTGGATTTACCTTGCGCGATCTGGAATCGTCCGGCGGAGCGCGATTGCCGCCAGCGTTGAGTGTCCCGATCGGGCCCGCGGCAGACCCATACCAAGGTATGGGCCTATCTATCACAACCGAGAGATTGTGAGGAGGCCGTAGTTCAAAGCATGCTCCGGCAGCGCATGCGCAATCATCTGGCGCACGCATCGGAAGTTCCTCACTCGGGGAGACCAGCCATGCATGTTGGTTGGCAGTTGGACGTTGATCTTCGTGACCGCGATTGCCAGACCGATCGTGCGCTGAGTTGCGCTCGGGCCGACTTTGTGTCGACGAAGCTTCGGTGACGGTTCCGCCTTGAGGGGGTAAGTCTGGTGAACGTCCCTTTGGTTGGAGTCGTCGACGATGACGAGGCGCTGTGCCTGTCTCTGGTTGATCTGATGCGATCGATCGGTTATCGCGCGGAGCCGTTTGACCGGGCAGAGACCCTACTGAACTATCCTGACCGGTTCAGCTTCGACTGCATCATCGCCGATGTTCACATGCCCGGGATGGGCGGACTTAACCTCGTTCGAGAGCTTCAGGCGCAGAACATTGCGGCGCCGGTAATACTTATCACGGCTTTGCCTCACAAGCAGCTCGATGACGAAGCGCTTTCGATAGGCGCTTTCTGCCTTTTGAGAAAGCCATTCGAAACTAGCGCCCTGCTTGAGTGCCTCGACAGGAGCCTTCGCAAATGAAAGCGACTTCGGATGATGACAGGGCGTGCTCAGGAGCGAGCTCGATGTTGTCGAACAGCAAGGATGACCGAAATTCTTCGTCCCAGGGATGTGGAGATCCTTTGCGAAAGGAGGAGCTCAAGGCAGCGCGGTGGGAGATGTGGGACGAATGTTCGGAGCGTTGGGGCCGGCTCATGATCGCCGCGCGGGAGGGGGACAGCCGTGCCTATGAGCAACTGCTTCGAGAATTGGATCACTGGCTGCGTGGTTATTACGGGCGTCGGCTTCCTCATCCCGCTGCCGAAGATGCGAGGCAAGAAGCGTTGCTCGCCATCCATGCCAAGCGCCATACCTTCGCATCATCGCGACCTTTCGGCGCATGGGTGGTTGCAATTGCGCGCTACAAATGGATCGATCGCATGCGCGACACAGCGCGGAGCTCCGCGCTATCACTCGATGAGAACATCGCTGTCGAGGATCACGAAGGGTCCGCAATCAGCGCGGTCGCACTGGACCAGCTATTGGCTCGCCTGAAGCCCGCCCAAGAGAGTGTGATCCGTCTGGTGAAGCTCAAGGGCTTGAGCATTGCGCACGTGTCCGATGCGACCGGCCAGTCCGCGGCCCTGGTCAAGATCAATATCCACCGAGGCCTAAGGAAGCTGGCGGCATTGGTTTCCTGAAGTGCGTTTGCATTCCGGGCGTCCCAGCTCGAAGTCTAACAATATCCCCTCAACCGCAATAATTCGGCAACAGTGGGCTCCGACCGATCCTCGCATAATGTGAATGCTCACTGCGGCTTCGTACCAATCAGGCGACATATGTACTTTCGTCCAACGCTTGTCTTCTGTGCCGTAGCTGCCCTGCCGCTCATGGCCCTGGCTGACCCTGCGTCGGCTCCGCCATCGAAAGAACAGGGTTCGGCTGAGAACGTACATGTGCAGCCGCGCGGGAATACATTCATGCCAAGCTCGGCAGCCGAGGATGCGGTGCAGAAGGGTATTACGGATTTCAACGAGAAGCAGGAAGTTCTGGATGAGAAGTTCGACAAAAAGCTGGAAATTTGCCGTGGTTGCTGATCTATGTGATGGTGGTTGGCGAGCTATCCGAGCAAGCACGGGGCCCATGTCGAAAGCAGGAACTGTCGAAGCGCTCTGGGACATTCCAGCCAAGCTTGATGGAGGGCCGCCGCCATTCAATGGCGCATCGAGCTCGACTGCGCTTCTGACGGTTTGGTTCGGCGGCTCCTGCTCGAACTAGGTCGATCGCTGGTGCCGACCGTGATTGTCGGCTAGACAGGGCAAGCGGTCGCGGCGCTTTGCGCTGGTGGCGCCCTCCTAGCGGAGGGTTGCGGCCATAGCGCTTCCGATGAATCCGACAACCTTGTCCGGCGCCGTGATGATCGGTGTATGATCGACTTCAAAGCGCTGCATCTCTGCCTTCATCCGTGTCGCCATGAACTCCTGTGTCCTCGGATTGATCATGCGGTCTTGCTCAGCAAGGAAATACCAAGACGGCACGCTCTTCCAGAGCGGTGTTTGAACCTTCTCCTGAATACAGGCGACATTTATCGGACGCTGCACCGCCGCCAGGACGGCATTCTCCTCGCTCATCGCGTGTTGTGCGAAGGCGGACGAATAGCCGGAATCGGGCATCCAGATGTATCCATCAGTGTCAGGTGCCAGCCGCGGCGCCTGCGGATGTGGGGACTCACGATAGAAGACGTCCGCCACGGTCTCTCCATCGTCGGGCGCCAATGCTGACACGAATACGAGTCCGCGCACACGGTTGCTTTTGGTCGATGCGATCACGGCGCCGGCGTAAGCGTGAGCCGCCAGCAGGACGGGCCCATCGATCCGTTCGAGCATCCGATCAAGAGCTCGAACATCGTCAGAGAGCGTAGTCAGAGGGATGGGTGCTGCCACACTTGCCACACCGCCTGTCCTCAGGAGACGGATGACATGCCTCCAGCTTGATCCGTCCGCCCAAGCTCCATGGACCATAACGACCGTCAATTGCGTATGCGAGATGCTCATGCTGACCTCCGTAGAGTTTGAAACTGATCCAGGTTGAACGATCGTGATGACGACAGCTAAAAACGCGGTCGGTGAAGGCCATTATGCACTCCGGTCTGGGAAATTTCGCGCTCACGAACCTGTTATCGGTTGCCAAGTGGCTCGGCGATGAGATCGCCTCGGTGTGATTCAATATCATTCGGGCCGATCATCAGCCTGGTTACAGTCGTCAGAGGATTTTCGAGAGGAGCCTTGGTTGGCCCCATCCTGCGTGGTCGACCTCTCCCGTGAGCACCTGTCTCTGCCGTTGGAGGCATCCGACGGTAGTTCTAGGTTCCCCACGCCAGAAACTTGGCAACCGTCAGTAGGCCAGCTAAATGTTCCCAACTGCCGGCCGCGCTCCCTGATTGCGCGGGGACGCCAAGGCGCGATGAGATCGGGCAGGATACAAGTCTATCATTCCAAGGCGACCTATCGGGATGCATAGAGATGATAGTTAGCGCGAGACATCTCGGTATGGGGCGCAAGATGGTCAACGTCCATGGAGGACGGCTATGGGTGGAAGAAAACGGGAGGTGTGGGACGAGGTTCGCTTTCAATCTCCCACTCCGCCAGCCGATCGAGATGTCAGCAAGCCGTTGAGTATGCTGTCTTCGGCCATTGTTCATATCGTCGATGATGACAAGCAGGTTCGTGAATCGCTTGGCGACCTTCTCGAATCCGTCGACTATTGTGTCGCTCTGTACGGGTCCGCTTCGGATTTTCTAAAAGCCAAATTACTCGACGCGCCTGCGTGCTTGGTGCTCGACGTCAGGTTGCCTGGTACAAGTGGTCTTGAGCTGCAAGAGTATCTGACGAAAATCAACGTCGGAATTCCAGTCATCCTGATGACTGCGTTTGGTGACATCCCCATGTCGGTGAGAGGCATGAAGTTGGGCGCAATCGACTTCCTCACCAAGCCGATACGGGATCAGGACCTGCTCGATGCCGTCGCGGCCGCAGTGCAAAAAGATAGAGAGCGTCGCGCCGATCTTGCTCAGCTCGCAGAATTGCAGGAGAAATACGCGCTTCTGACCGTTCGCGAGCGACAAGTGATGGCACTGGTTGCGGCAGGTCTGATGAACAAGCAGGTCGCCAGCGAGCTGTCGATCAGCGAAGTCACCGTCAAGATGCATCGTGGTAGCCTCATGCGAAAGCTGGGAGCCAGGACCACTGCGGCGCTCGCGCGCATGGCTGAGGCGCTCGACCTCAAAAGGTGAAGCGCGCCGCGCGAGAGACGGTCTCATACGACGGCGTGGCGGAGCAAAACCCATACCAAGGTATGGGCCAGAGTACCACAACTGAGAGATTGCGCGTGTCGGTCGCGAAAAGCATGGTTCGCCGAGCTTGGCTGTCGGCCGGTGCTGATAGCTGGCTTTCACCCATGAGGTGATGCCATGGATATCATTCGTCCTCATCCTGCCTGCGATGCCCTGAGATCGTCTCGGGTCTGCGGAAGTCCCGTCGCGAACGGACGCACCCTTCCGGCGCGAGCGGGTAGAGGACGATAGCGATGGGCTACGTGTCAAATTCGAATGAACAACGGAGCGGCTCCGGCCCTTCTTTCGCCGTGTCGTCGAGCCGATCAGAGGGCGAGGCGCATTCCCTGGGGTCGGCTCGGGTGGTCGGCTTTCATCAAACCGTCAGGATAATGCCCTCAGAGCCAGTAAAGCGCCTCGGAACGGGTTGGCACTGGTGGTTTTCGGAAAATATTCACGTCCCCGTCAGTAAAAGGATTGAGTTTCACTTTCAAGGAGCGAGGCATCTCCTCGCGCTGTACAACGAGGGAGCGCGAAAGGACGGGGAGACCTCGATCGACGGGGTATATGCGTCGAAGCTTCGGGGTTTCGAGCATCGGCTCACCTTTGTGCCAGCTGGACACGCCTTTCGCGAATGGCATGAGACCGTTTCGTCCACGCGAGTGACGTTTCTCTACGTGGACCCGGCTGCCTTCCAGAGGCCGGACGACGCCGAAGTCAGTTTCCTGCCTAGAGTCTATTTCGAGGACTCGTTGGTCTGGGAGACGGCATCGAAACTGAAGAACGCAATCGAGGGCGGCGAGACGAATCGTGTGCCATATCTGGAGGCGCTCTCCAGCGTGCTCGCGCACGAGCTATCCCAGCGGAACCAAGACCTCTTTCGCGAGTCAGCGCCCATTAATCGTGGAGGTCTCGCGAGCTGGCAGAGGCGCATCGTGATTGAGTACATTGAGGAGCATCTTGGAGAGCAAGTGTGTCTTCTAAAGCTTGCAGAACTCGCGCGGCTTAGTCTTCACCACTTTTGCCGCGCGTTCAAACAATCGTTCGGCGTCCCGGCCTACCAATATCAGGTGCAGCGACGCATGGAGCTCGCCAAGCTGCTGCTCGCTGACCATGCAATCTCGATTACAGACATCGCGCTCAGTTTGGGCTATGCGCAAACGAGCTCGTTCAGCTCGGCTTTTCGAAAGACAACAGGATGGACGCCGACGACATTTCGCAGGGAGTTCAAATAAGCTGATGGCGGCAATTGGTCGGCCTTGGCAGGTCAGGCATCCTGCGCGTCCCGGATGCGACGAGCACGAGAAATAATTCCTGGACCTTCTGTAACCGGATCCCACGGACCCGCGAATTGTTGGTCTGACGTCGGATCTGCTCTCTACGGGCACAATCGTATCCAGTGAGCAGGACGGGGCTAGATCGGGAGAAGTGACCTATGAAGACTATTCGATACCGCAAGGTCAACGTCGACGGGCTGAATGTGTTTTACCGGGAAGCCGGCCGGGCTGATGGGCCTGCGTTGTTGCTGCTTCACGGATTTCCGACTGCCGGCCACATGTTTCGGGATCTGATCCCGGCACTGTCCGATCGCTTCCGTCTTGTTGCGCCGGATCTGCCCGGTTTTGGCCAGTCGGACATGCCGGCTCGCGAGCACTTTACTTACACCTTCGCCGCGCTAGCCCAAGTGATGGAGCGGTTCACCGAGGTGATCGGGCTTACTCGCTTCGCAATCTACGTCTTCGACTATGGTGCGCCGACCGGCTTTCGGATGGCGCTTTCGCATCCTGAGCGGATCACCGCTATTATTTCCCAGAACGGAAATGCCTACGAAGAGGGGCTGAGCGACGGCTGGAATCCAATCCGCGCCTATTGGCGGGATCCGTCTGAAGCGAATAGGACGGCGCTTC
Organism: Bradyrhizobium sp. Gha; assembly: GCF_900113735.1. Taxonomy (GTDB): domain Bacteria; phylum Pseudomonadota; class Alphaproteobacteria; order Rhizobiales; family Xanthobacteraceae; genus Bradyrhizobium. Next base: position 77,737 of record NZ_FOQM01000001.1, on the reverse strand, counting down.
GATCGTTCCTTTCGCCCGAGACAACCATCTGGCAATACACGCACGGCGTCCCCGATACGTCACTCGTTTCGCCCGACGGGTATTCGCTCGATAACTCTTATCTGGCGCGCCCGGGCGCCGATCAAGTGCAGCTGGATCTTTTCGGCGACTATAAGACTAACGTCGCTATGTATCCCGAATTCCAGGCCTACTTTCGGAAGCACAGGCCGCCGTTCCTAGCAGCCTGGGGAAAAAACGATCCGTTCTTTTTGCCGCCGGGTGCGGAGGCTTTCAAGCGCGACATCCCGGGTGCCGAAGTGCGCTTCTTCGATACCGGACACTTTGCGCTCGAAACTCATAGCGACGAGATAGGCGCGGCGATCCACGAATTTTTCGATCGGTCGCGGTGAGGGCGCGCGGACCCTGCCGCGCACGCCGCCAGAGAACGATAGCGTCGGTTCCGGAAGAAATGCGGTTGTGCCGGACTGATCTGGTAGCTCGCAAAGGAGAACTCCAACGATGAAGTCGGTCGCGATCGTCACGGGCGCGAGCCAGGGCATCGGCAAGGCCACCGCGGTGCGTCTGGCGCACGATTTCTCTGCGGTTGTGCTGGTTGCACGGAGTCGGGCCAATCTTGAGGGCACTGCGGAGGCAGTCAAGCGCGCCGGGTCCGAGACTCTGGTCATCGACGCCGATCAAAAGATCGTCGATCAGACACTGACGGCGTTTGGCCGAATTGATGCCCTGCTCAACATCGCAGGCGCGGTACCTCAAATTGATCTGTTCGAGATGACTGATGCACAGTGGGAAGGTGGATTGGCGTTGAAGCTGCACGGCGCCCGCCGCCTCACGATCGCTGCCTGGCCGGCGCTGAAGGCAGCAAAAGGCGCTGTGGTGTTGATGTCGGGCAACTCCGCCTTGGTCCCGAAGGCTCCTTATGCAGCTGTCGGTACGATCAATGCTGCCATCATCGCGCTGGCCAAGGCGTTCTCCGGTCGAGGCATCAGCGACGGCGTACAGGTCAACACCGTCCTACCCGGCCCCGTCATGACGGAGCGGCGCCGTTCATACCTCAAGCACTGGGCTCCGTTGCACAACATGACTGTCGAGGAGGCAACGGCCAACTTTCCGAAAGAAGCGGGCATCGCGCGCTACGGTGAGCCAGAGGAGATCGCCGAGTTGATGGCGTTTCTCGTGTCGCCTGGCGCGCGCTGGATGACCGGATCGGCGTTGCGAATGGACGGCGGGGAAGTGAAGTCGATTTGACTGGTTCGCGGCGGCGCCAGGATCGTCGAGGGGCCGACTGCAAAGATCACTCGCGATGGCGGCGCCAGACGGGCTTGCAATGGCGAGATCATCATCGTCAAGGAAAGGAGATCACCATGGCTCATCCCGAACATTTCGACGTCGTCATTCTCGGAAGTGGCCAGGGTGGAAAGCTGCTGGCCTGGGATCTCGGCCGGTCGGGCAAAAAGGTTGCTGTCGTCGAGCGCCGCTGGGTCGGTGGGTCGTGTCCTGCCGTCGCATGCCTTCCCTCCAAGAACGAGCTGTGGAGTGCTCGTGGCCCATCTTGTCCGGAACGGAGGCCGGTTTGGCACGCTCGCGCAGGACATCAAAATCGATATGGCCAAGGTACGGCACCGCAAGCAGGTTATGGTCGAGCGTGAGATCGCGTTCCACCTTCACGCTTACAAGGAAAGCGGTGCCGAGCTCATCATGGGCAATGGCCAGTTCGTGGGCCCGAAGACGATCGAGGCGAAATTGAACGACGGCGGTGTGCGCCTGCTGGCGGCCGATCAGATCGTGATCAACGTCGGCTCGCGCGCCGCTATCCCGGATGTTCCAGGCTTGCGCGACGCGCGCCCGCTGACGCACATCGAGGCACTCGAGCTGGATGAGGTGCCGCCGCACCTCATTGTGCTGGGCGGCGGCTACACCGGGATCGAGCTGGCGCAAGCCTATCGCCGGTTCGGCAGCCGGGTCACGATCGTCGAACCAGGAACGCAAATCATGGGACGCGAGGATCCTGATGTAGCGGAAGAGATCCGTGCAATTCTGAGCCGCGAAGGAATCGACGTCGCATTGAAGGCGCGGCCCTGGAGCGTTCACGGCCTCTCCGGGGACGCCGTGATTGTCACGGTTCAAACAGAAGGCGGCAAACGCCCGATCGAGGGCAGTCATCTGCTCGTAGCGGCCGGCCGGATCGCAAACACAGCGGATATTGGCCTCGATAAGGCCGGTATCGGGTTGGACGATCGCGGATTCCTCCGGGTCAACGATCGGCTTGAGACGACGGCACCTGGCATATTTGCTATTGGCGAATGCGCAGGTAGTCCGCAGTTTACGCATGTCTCGGTCGATGATTTCAGGATCGTGCGGGACAACATGGCCGGAGGAAATCGCGGCAAAAGCGGCCGGCTGATTCCCCATGTGGTGTTCACCGATCCTCCGCTCGCGCGTGTCGGGCTATCGGAGACCGAGGCGCAGCGCGAAGGCGTCTCAGTGCGTGTGGCAAAGCTGCCAATGCGGAATGTCCTGCGCACCGAAGCAACCGATGAAAAGGACGGCTTTATGAAAGTGCTGGTCGGAGCGACGCATGACCGGATCCTGGGCTTCACGATGATCGGGGCTGAGGCGGGCGAGGTCATGGCGATCATGCAGGTGGCGATGCTGGCTGAGCTGTCCTATTCGAGTATCCGTGAAGCGGTCATGGCTCATCTGACGGTAGCGGAGGGGCTCGGGCCTCTGTTTGGAAATATGCCGGCGCGGCTGCAGAGCCAATCGTAGCGGGCTATCAGATGTGAGCAGACTATCTGTGTTCCCGGCGAGCCTTCGCGCGCTCGCCGGCCCTAACGTTATCCTCCCGATGGTCCAAAGCGTTCGGTTTTGATGCTTAAGGGCTCGTAGCCCATCGTCACGAGCATGCTTGAGATGCCCTCGACGAATCCCGTCGGTCCGCAAACATAAAACGTCGGATTTTGTTCGCGCGGGAAGCAGTTGTTTGCGAGCAGGGTCTCGTCGACCCGCCCCCGATGACCAGGCCAATCGCGTGGCTGTTCGCGGGTCAGCGCGTAGACCAGACGGAGGCCTTTGTCACGATCTGCCATGCCGTCGAGTTCATCGCGGTAAATCACGTCGGGAAGGCTGCGGGCAGAATAGATCAAATACGCAGGTATTCGGTCGAGCGACCTTTCGCGGTGGCGAAGCATGGACATTAGCGGCGTAATTCCTGCCCCGCCCGCGATAAGACAAATTGGGCCGCGGAGACTCCGGGTCCAGACGAAGTAGCGCCCGATGGGGCCGCGGAACTCGAGGTGGTCACCAACGCGCAGCTCGTCGAGAAGATATGGGGAAACCTCTCCCTCCTTGACCCGCTCCACGGTGATAGTGAGCAGTTTGTCTTCCGGAGGGGACGCGATGGAGTAGCTCCGTTCAGCTTGATAGCCGTCATCGGCCGTGAGGCGTATGTCAACGTGCTGGCCGGGCCAGTGTCCCAACCAGCTCATTGGCTCCAAAATGATACTCTTGACCCGGTCCGTTTCGGCCACAACAGCTTGCACCCGACCGAGCTGCCACTCGATTTTGTGCGGCGAGGCATGCGCATCAGTCACCATCATATCTCTGCTCCCGCCACGGATTGCCATAGTTGTGATATCCGCGCGATTCCCAGAAGCCGGGCTCGTCCTTGGCCATGAAACGAAGCCTTCGCAGCCACTTGGCGCTCTTCCAAAAATAGAGATGCGCGACAAGAAGGCGTGCTGGGCCTCCATGTGAAGGCGCGATCGGCAGGCCCTCGCAACGGGTCGCAATCATTCCTTGTCCTGCGATCAAATCGGCAACGGGGACGTTAGTCGTGTACCCGCCGTCGCAGTGGGCCATGACAAAGCCTTCCGGCGGTTCCTGCAGGCCGACTGCCTTCAGAAGATCGTCGAATGTGACGCCCTGCCAGGTTGTGTCGAGCTTCGTCCATTTGGTGACGCAATGGATGTCGGTTTTGATCGTGGTTTGCGGCAGCGCCTCGAACTCTTCCCAGGTCCACGATCCCAGAATCGATCCGCCAAGCTGAAGCCCCAGCTTCCATTCCGCGGCTCGAATGTCCGGAGTAGGTCCGGCTGAAAGAACCGGAAAGTCGGTCGTCAGATACTGTCCGGGTGGCAGCCGCGTCTTCACAGAAGTCGGTCGCTTCGATTTGAAGCCGCGAGAAACAGGAGGCTCATTTTGATTCATGGAATCGTGCCCTTGTTCGCATGACTGTCGCACTGAAGTTCTGGCAGTACGCTGGCCCGCCGTGCGGGCGGCAGGGTTAGACATGAAGCTTGGTCGGTAGTTTGTCGACGGGGTCTTCGCCGAATGCGTCAAGATAGAAAAAACCGCAGCAATCATCGAAGTGCGCGATCCACAGCATCTCGCTATCACGTTGACCGTCTACGCCCGGCAGGGTTTTCGTCGATCGCCGGCACCGCGCGTACGGCTAGAATCGCAGGAGAGGGTGATGCGTTTGGGAGCCCAGGCAGCAGCGGTGGTCATTGCAGGCAGTGCAGTTGCAACGATCCTGTTTTTTGGATCGCTCAAGACCGGAAAAGCGCAGAGCAACACGCGCTACTTGCCGGAATACACGGCCGATGGGCAACTGATCTTGCCGAAGAATTTCCACAAATGGGTGTACGTCGGCTCGCCCCTGACTCCAAATGCCCTCAACGGAGGCCAGGCGAATTTCCCGGAATTTCACAACGTCTATATCGAGCCGGGCTCGTACGAAATTTATAAGAAGACTGGCCTATTCCCGGAGGGGACGATCCTGTTCAAGGAGCTGCAGCTGACGTTGCCGCAACAAAATGCCGATGGATCACGAACGGAGCCATCGGGGCAGGGGTACTTTCCGGGTAAATGGAATGGCGCCGACGTAACCGTGAGGGACTCGAAACGTTTCGCCGATACCAACGGGTGGGGATATTTCAACTTCAACCACCATGAACCAAAAGCGCCGACCGCCAAGGTCAAGTCGAAAGACGAGTGCGCTTACTGCCACATCGCCAATGCCAAGAAGGACGAGGTGTGGACCCAGTTTTATCCGCTGCTGGACGACAAGGACGTGCAATGACTTCCGGTCTGCGCAGCGCCCGGCATCACCACTATCGTGTGACGGGCATCGGCATCTTGATGGTGCTCGTGATCGCGAGGCTGCTCAACCAAGCCTCGATCGAGGCAGTCGCACGGGATCCGCGTCGATGGATGTGCGTCATTGTGGCGTTAGTTGCGGGTCCTTGCAAGTCAACCGAACCGGGCCAACGAGAGGAGTGAGAGATGGCAAAAGAGATGACCATGATGGCGGATATGGCAATGTCAAAAGGACGAAGCGGCCATCTCTATATCCAGACCAACGAGATTGAGAACGCAGTCATCCATTACCGGCGCGGCGTGAATGGCACGTTGACGGAGCTGGAGCGCGTACGCACGGGCGGCGCGGGTTCCGGCGAATTCAAGCCAATCAGTGGGCAGGAGAGTGCGCCCAACGCATTCGAAGGCGCAAGCAGCATCATCATAACGCCTGACCGGCGCTTTCTGTTTACGACGAACGGCGGCGACAACTCGGTCTCGAGCTTCAGCATTGGTCAAGACGGCGAGCTGAAGCTTTTGGACATCAAGCCAACCGGAAATCCGGTCGAGGGGAGAAGTGGTACCGCGAAGTCGGTTTCTTACAGACCTTCGAGCAGGACGTTGTATGTCCTTCACTCCTTTGGACCGGATCACCTTCGTCTGATGTCGGTCGGCGCCGATGGCAAGCTTGCGCCGCGCCCCGAGCGACACACCGTGAACACCCACGACAAGACCAACCGTGTGGCGACCATGGTGGTGACATCGCCGAATGAAAAATTTCTCTTGGTCGGCACCACCTTCGACGAACCCATCGTTACCACAGGCTTGTATCCCGATGGTTCGCCTATTCTCTGGGTCCAGCGCAATGGAGGTGCATACCATTCGATCGCCTCGAATGCCCCGGATCCCGATGGTCTTGCCATCTTTCCGATCGGCGAGGACGGCGCCCTTGGGACGGGCAGGTTAGTCGACGCGAAAGGTGGCTCGCCCTTCTATATCGCCTTCCTGCGCAGTCGGCCGAATACGTTTATCATCGGGTATGCCGTCGGTGATGGCGTTAGCATGGGCACTATCGGGGACGATGGTCGGGTCGAGATTGGCCCGCTGGTCAAGATTGATACGAGCGCCGGCGTACCGACGGAGCTCTGCTGGGCATCGGTGTCGTCGGACGACAGAATGGTGTACGCCACAAACTTCGGCTACAGCAATATCAGCAGCTATCACATCAACGGCAATGGTCTGGAAATCGCAAGCGATCCGGCATGTCCGAAGGTTTCAGGAGACGGCACCGCCAGAGCGCTCAACGGGACGGTGACCAGCGGCCCGGCCGATAATTGGTTGAGCCCGGATGATGCGTATCTCTATCAGATATACGGCAACGCGGCGAAGCTGGTTTGCTACGCCACGCAAACGGATGGCTCTCTCAGGGAAATTGGTAGCGTGAAGATTCCCTACAATAGTCCACAGGGCCTGGCGGGCTTCTGATCTGCCGTCGGGTCCCAAAGGGGCGTGACTGACTATTCAGTGGTCACGCCCCTTTGCTGGCCGGCGCCTTTTGCAACGTGACTGCGAACTGAGCGCGATGTTTTGCCACCCGTCCATCTCATGACAACGTCTCGGCACGTTCCGTCATAACGAACACATTGGTACGCGATCGCGACCTTCGGGAGCAAAATATGAACGCGCGGCCAGATGTCGAGAACGTCACCGCAAAACCTGACGCTGACGTTCTGCACTGGCTCACAAATCATACGCGGGATCAGCGATACCTCGACGATATCTTCGCCGAACTGTGCTGCCGGCTGCAATGTGCGGGAATCCCCGTCAAACGAGCATCGCTCCATCTGCTGATCGAACATCCGCAATGGCTTGGCGCGTGCATCAGGTGGGTCGATGGGATGAGCGGGGCGGAGATTACGAGGGTTGACTACGATGTCAGGGAGCAAGCCGAATATCTCGGAAGTCCGGCCAATGAAATCCACGGTGGTGCCACTGAGGTGCGCGAGGGCCTCGAAGGGGATCCATCGCTGGGCCGCACGCACATGCTTTATGAAAAGATGCGGGCGCAAGGTCTGACGGACTATGTGGCATGGCCGCTGCACCATACGCTTGGCAAGCGGCATATCGTAACCTTTGCGACCGACTGCCGCGGTGGCTTCGACAACGCGCATATCTCCGGTCTATTAAGGCAGCTGCCGGTGCTTGCGCTGGTCAGCGAAATTCGCATGAAGAACCGGCTGGCGCGAACCCTGCTCGAAACCTACGTCGGATCTCATGCTGGCGAACTCATTCTAGCCGGTGCCACCAGGCGCGGAAGGGGAACGACGGTTCGCGCCGCGATCATGATCTGCGACCTGCGTGATTTCGCCCGGATTTCCGATAATTGGCCGCGCGACGACGTCGTCAATCTGCTGAACGACTACTTCAATGCGATGTCCGGACCGATTGAGCGATATGGCGGCGAAATCCTGAAATTCATCGGTGACGGTCTGCTCGCGATCTTTCCAGTCAGTCAGCCGTCGGCCTGCGCAAATCTTCTGCGCGCTGTACGCGAAGCCAGAAAGGCCATGGCCGTGTTAAACGAAAGGAACAGCGGCACCGGCGCTGCACCACTCAATTATGGTATCGGCGTTCACATCGGAGACGTGATGTACGGCAATATTGGGTCACGCACTCGGCTCGACTTCACCGTCATCGGCCCTGCCGTCAGCATGGCCTCGCGCCTGGAAGGCCTCACCAAGCACTTGGGAAGAACCGTGCTGCTCTCCCGCTCGTTCGCCGACCTCGTCAGCGGCGAGTTCGAGCTCGAAGCTATCGGAAAATGTCCGGTCCGTGGCTTCAGCGAGCCCGTCGAGCTATTTGCATATCACGGCTGAACAGCCTTGGAGCTGCGGCTAGCTGGCTGCACCCGTATCTCGTCGCGTGCGACTTTGCGATACTCCGACGGATCGCAGCCGTATGCCGTTCGAAAAGCCCGGACGAAGCTGCTTCGACTTTGGTAGCCGGCAGCATTGGCCGCCTGTTCGACTGAGACACCGTCCGCCCGCAACAGATGCGCCGCGTGCTTCAGACGTAACTGGCGCAAAACCGCCATCGGCGAGCGCCCCAATACCGTCGTGAAGCGCTCGACGAATCCGGACCGGCTGAGGCCGGAGAGTTCGGCCAGCGATTGCAGCGTGTGTGGCGCGGCGGGCCTTGCCACCATTTCGGCCAGAGCCCTTGCCACATGAACATCGCGCAATGCGGAAAATCTTTCGATCCACAGCTCGGTCGAACTCATCGATCGGCGAAAGACCGCGATCAGAACCTGCTTCAAGAGGCTCGCGGTCATCGCACCCGCGCCGATCTCCTGCGCTGCGAGTTCGTCGAGTGCGGCTCGCAGCTTTTGGTCAAGCTGATCCTTGCTGTCGAATTTTTCAAATATCGGCGCGCCCTGGGGCGAGAACAGATTGAGCGATGTGCCGTAGGACGCGCGAAAATATCCACAGATCACCAACATCTTTGGCTCGTCTTCGCCGGCGATGATCCTTCTGACCTCGCCCGCAGGCACTAGAGGCCACTTGAGCGGGTCATATTCGAGCGTCGCGACAGGGCGATGTTCGACCATGTTGTCCATTTGAAAGGCCCTGCCTGGCGGAACAATGACGAGGGAATGCGGCTCGAGATCAACAGAGAAGCTATCCCCAATGCCGAACCGGCCGCGGCCATGAATCGTGTAGTGAACGGCTGGCAATTCCTCCGGCTTGAACAGCAGTCGCCAGCCCGGGCTGATGAGGCATTCGGTCAGCTTGACGAAATTGACCTCCAACGTCGAAAGCAGCCGATCCAGTTCGTGCGCCGGAATTCGCGGGGCGGGACGCTTCACCGTCTATTGTCCTTTGTAAACTTGCATCGTGCGCGTGGGAAAACTCCCGTTTTTGACCCCGGCAGGTGCAGCTGGAAAAAAATCGCGGCGCAACAGAGATTCCGCGCCCCACAAAGCTACTTTCGGGCATCTGCAATACGAGGTTACAGCGACCGCCGGGTGATTTGAAGTTTGAGGTCGCCGGACCTGGTGCATGCAGTCCGCGAGATATCGCCCTCATCTTCGACCGAAAGAATTGGACGCCCGGCGACATTTCTTGGACTCCAGGACTCATGGCATGGCGTATACCACCGCGATCCATGCCACGCATTGTTTGCCATTCACAGCCATCCCGCGGGTCTCACCCATTCGGCGTGATCGAGCGGCCTGGTCATAAAAAAAACCGGGGCGCGCAGCGCCTTCGGTCGGACGCTGGGATGCCCGACCGCGCCTGTCAGTGAGCGAAATCCAGCAATGCGACTTGAGACCGAAACGCATGAGTTGGAGCGGCTAGCCAAAGCGTTTCAGATCATCTCGAAGGAGACCAGCTACCGAGGGCTAGCCGAGGCTCTCCTGGCAGAAGCGCTCCACCATTCCGGGGCAGGTCGCGGCGGGATATTGCTGAGCGAGGGAGGCGAACTCCTTGCCAAGGCCGACGCAAGTTTCCCGCGCGAAAAGGCCAGGTTCTTTGTCTCTCACCCGCCGGCGGCCGAATTCCAGTTGCCGGCTGAGCTCATGGAAAGGGTGCTTCGTCGGCAAGAAGCCGTCGTAACACAAGCTCCTCGAGAGAAATCGGCGCTGATCGATCCGAACGAGCAGCCGACGCAAAACATAAATCAATTGTGCCTGCCCCTCGTTCATCAGGAGTGCACCGTCGGTGTCCTCTATCTGGAATCGGAACGGGACGAGCACATTTTCACGCCGAGGTGTGTTTGGGTGATGTCCATGCTTGCGTCGCAGGCGGCCGTCTCCTTCGAATCCGTGCGACTCTTCGAAGCGCTGCGAGAGACCAACATGTGGATGGTCAAGGGGCAGGAGATCGGATGCATGGGCAGCTACCGGTGGAACACGCGAACGTTGCTCTCCCGAGGCTCACGGGAGTGGTACCGAATTTTAGGACTCGATCCCAACGTCAACCCGGTGCCGTTCCAAGCGCTTCGGGATCGCATCCACCCCGATGATCTCCCTGCACTGGAGCACGCGCTGGCGGAGGCGACTAGCAAACAGTCGTCATTTTGCGGGGAATACCGCGTCATTCACAACGATGGCGTGACCCTGCATGTCGTCGCGGTTGGGCAATTCGACACTGGTCCGACAGGCGATCTCGAGCTCGAAGGCATTATCTGCGATGTCACGGCGCAGAAGGCGGCCGAGCAGGCGCTCACGGACGCGCGCGCCGGACTAGCGCGCGCAGCGAGCCTGGCATCAATCGGCGAACTCGCGGGTTCCATCGTTCACGAAATCAACCAGCCGCTGACCGGAATCATCATGAGCGCGGAAGCTTGCCTGCGATGGCTCAGGCGAAATCCCCGCGAGCCGGAAGAGGCTTGCAAATCCGCTATGCGGGTCATCGAACAGGCGACGCGAGCGACGGATGTGATCTGCGGGTTGAGATCATTGGTGCGGGACGCGCAGCCAAGATTCGCCGAAGTCGACATCAATGAGGCCGTCGACGAGATCCTGCTGTTATCAAGGCGGGAGCTCGAACGCGCCCGCATCACGCTCCGCACCGAGTTCGGCAAGTCATTGCCAAATATCGAAGCCGATCGCGTTCAAATTCAACAGGTCGTTTTCAATCTCGTGCGTAATGCCATCGAGGCCATGGCGGGGCTCGAGCGGAAGAGCCACGTCTTGACCGCCCGTACGACGCTGAGAGATGATCGCATGCTCGTAGCGATCACGGATACGGGCGCGGGCATCGATCCAGCAAAAAGAGAGCGCCTGTTCGACGCGCTGTACACGACGAAGCGGAACGGGATCGGCTTGGGACTCTCGATCTGTCGCAAAATTATCAATCTCCATGGCGGGCATCTGTGGGTGGAGGACAACAAGACCTCCGGTGCAACGTTCGCGTTTCTTCTGCCGGTCCGCCAGCCCAGTCAGACGCCAGGACGCGTTTGAGGATGTCGGCTTTAGCCTTCGTTCGTATCGTCGATGATGACAAGGGCCGTTCGCCAGGCGGCGATTGGTCCAGTCGACAGACTATAGCGGCGCAAACCTGACCGTCTGGCATCATGGCTGGAAGATCGACGATCATCCGCCGTGCCACCGGTCCTCCGCGCGCATCGATGGGTCCTATCCAAAGGTATGGGCGCAGCCATCACAACCGAGAGATTGTCGCTGCGCGTCGCCAAAAGCATGGTTCGGGAGCTACGGCGTCGGCGGCTTTCCGACAATGCAGCAAAGGCTCAACCGTGGCAGTCAGTGGAGGTACACATGATCAACATTCGGCGACACCTCTTGGTTGCCGCGTCTGCAGCTGCTCTTGTCGCCGCTCAGTGTGGTGGGCGCGGAGTTAACGCGGAGGTCGTCGTCCGCGGCATCGAGGGCAAACCTCTCGACGAAGTGCGCCCGGCTCCCGAATTCTTCAGGCCAGATCTCAACATGATCACAGCTCAGCCTTCGCCATCCGAAGCCAATCCAGCCTTTCTGGGCCCGGTTCTTCTCATGAAGCAGGCACAGGTGGACCTGGAGAAGGGCACGGCAAAACTTCCGCTCCGTAAGGGACGGTTGCGAACGGGCGAAACGGTGTGGTTCGTGATCACAGATACGACCGATGAAAATCTCGCCAACCTTCACGGCCTGGTGTACTCGCCGAAGCTCGCCTACGGCTTGACCGGGAAGGCGTCGCGCGAAGCCACGATTGATCCGGATGGCACCTTCGTTTTCAACGCCGGCAAAGTCGACTTCTCGCCAAACCACAGCGTGACCCCCGGCGCCGCCCCCAACTTCTTTCCTCCAAAAGCCTTTCAACCCGGATCAGTCGGAGACGCCGACTACTCGCCGTTGGTTCACGTCAAGAACGCTGCCAAGGACGTGATCTTCAACGCCCCGATGCTGGCTTTCAACGTCGGCGAGGAAAAGCTCAACGAGTTCTGCAACGGAAACGCGGACCACAGGCTGACAGAAGACAAGGTGATTGCGATCTGCCCGCGCGATGGGACGGTTACGCTGGCGCTGACGCTTGGGTTCACGTTCTCGAAGCCCATCCTGTATCTGTCAACGGAGGCAAACGATCCCCTTGTCGCCACTCTTGAGGGTGCCACCTACGCGCCGGCGCTCAAGGACGTTCCCTTCGCGCTGGAAGATGCGTCGCCGGGAGAGTCCGCCGAGCGCATCTATGTCTTCGCAAACGGTCCAAGCGGGCGCGACAATCCGCAACGTCAGGGACTGGACAGCGCGCTTTCCGACGGTCGCGGACCGCTCAATGTTCTCGGCGGTATTCCAACGATCAATCTGGATTATAGTCCGCTGTGGCGGCTTTTCCCGGCGAAATGGACGAACGCCGCGATCGAGCACGGCTACCGTTCGCGTTTGACCGATGCGATTGAAATCGCGAACTTCCAGGCCAAAGGACTCCTTACCGGTCTCGACGACCACGAACTCAGGCCGGTGGGTTTCATCGTGAATTGTCCGGTTGTCTATCGCGTCAACTGACCCGCCAGGCGCCGGGCTGTGGAAACATCGTCCGGCGTCGCTCGCCAAGAGCATCAACACGCAATTGCTCGCACGCACCCGAATCTTGGTTGCGAGCACCGACCAGCGATGGACGCTGTCGGCCCTTCCGCAGGCTGGAAGTACGAAAGTCACCGTCAGGCCGGGCTCATATGAGGTTCGATTGGCTTTCCGCGCCGCGGAGCGTCGACACAGGTCGTTGGAAACTCCGCAGGATCGAGAAACTGGCGATTAGTCGTTATCTGTGGTTTTGGCTCCTGGATTTGCAGCCTGCAATTTGAACCGTGCGAAATTCTGACCAGATACACCGCGCCTACAATACGACAGCGGCATCGAAAATGCGTTCGCTCGCGAGTTTTCGCGATAATTCCGCTTTCTGCGATCTAGTACCCCTGAAGCTAGCGTCGCGTCGTAGCCACCCAAAACGTGCGAATTGAAAGTTTCGCAAAAAGCCTCGCTGAATTCTTCAGCGCTGGGCTGATGTCGGCTTCTGGCTCCCAAGAAGCGGACATGAAGCGGACATGGAGGCTAGGTCCTGCTAGGTCGGCCTCCTCCCACACTCATTTGGAAACAATTGCCAAGCTACTGATATTGTTGGGGCGCAATTCTGCGCTTTTTTCCAAATGCGCGTTCAAATCGTTCAATAATCAAACTGATTTTGATTCCGCCATTCGGAGGTTCGATCCCTCCCGCCCCAGCCAGCATACAAGCTGTTGAGTTCGTTGGGTAAGCAGCTCCATTCCTGCCAAATTTTTTGGTGCGTTTGGAAATTGAACTTCTGATGCTCCGTGCAGAATCGAACTAAGCCACGTCCTGCATCACATGGACAATCTTGGGGTCTCTCCGGGCTTTGATCGCAATATAAACAGCAGAGGCTACTTGGGGAGGCCTCTTACGCGTTGTCGTAGAACAGAGGGTTATGGCAAGCAAATCGGATAGTCAGTCGAACTGATGCGCTTCTGCACCAAGGGGCGTCAAGCTGTAGTTCACCCAGCCGATGGCGCAGATTTAGCCATCACGAGGTAACCTCGCTACTAGCACACTCCAAATCGAACTAAGCGGCTGAGGCGGCTACGACTGGCGGTTTTGCGAGAACCGGCCCATCGCCCGACGCGCGTCAGACGATGGGCCGTCCCGGGTGGATGGCGGGACCTTAGGCCGGTATCGCCACAGACCAACTTTCAAAATTTCGGTGGCGGAGAGTCGTTCCTATCAGAGGCTTTACGGCCCCGGTCGGCTGGAACACTGGAAGGGGCAGACGAGGCACCAACAAAAACGCCGCCCGCTTAAATAAAGCGCAGGCGGCGGTTTACCAGCCCCGGGAGGGTGAGAGCAAATCCCGATAAGAATTAGTCTCCAAGCGTCGCGCCTAGGTTCATCGCTCCGCCCAAAAAGCTTAGATTGGCGGCTGTAGACCACGGGAGGTCAGCCACTTGTTAACCTCTCCGGCAGCATCGATTTGCCTAGCCTTTCGCAAGAGTTCCGTGCGGCGGATGCCAAGGGGCATCCCGCGGGCCTGTTGCCGCAAATTGATCGCCTCTTGCGCGAGACGGTACTCGAACGTCGATGATTGTTTCAGGATACGTCGGGGCGACATGTTTGGTGCTCCGCTGTAAGGTTGAGCGGGAGCGCTATTCGCGTCCTCACCACCGATAGATGCTGCGGGCCGATCGGTGGCGATGGACCGTGCGCCTTTATTTGCAACATAGCCAGCGCTTTGCTTATTTCCTCGCACACGATCTGCAAACTGGCCAGGGTTTCGCAGCCGCCCAAATTACTCGTCGCGCCTGGACCTCTTATCAGAACGATCAACGCGGTCCGCTCGAAATTCCGCGGGGCCTTCGAGCAGACGCTGCTTTCTCGTCGATTGCACCTTGGAGCTCGCGGAGGCGTCAGCTCTTTCATCTATCGCAGTGCCAGCCAGGTGGAGAGCACGCTTCCGCTGGCGGCCCACGCGACGACCTTTAGCATCCTCTTTCGTCATTTTACTGGCTCTCTGAGTTGGAGCTATTTGAAGTACAACGTGAAACTCAGCAGCCGCGGCAAATGTTGTTTAGCTTCGCTGCGGTGCGTGCTTCTTCCGCGCGGAAAGGGTCCTTTTCGACTGGCGATGCATCGGTACTGCTCGCGGAGGGCTTCCTCGCTTTTGGAGGAAAGGCTGCATCGTAACAGAAGAGGCGCGCTCCGGTGCCTTCGATTGAGCGGCAGTTCGGCTCCGCCGCAAAAACCGGTGATGCTGCGCCGCATATTGATGCGAGCAAAAGTGCCGCCGTCCGTGCACCCGTTCGAGCCATTGTCATGCGAAGGTCCTTCTCTATTTGATTCTCGAGAGAGTTTGCCGCTCCCCATGTTCCGAAGTGGGTATCAGGACCAGTTACAGCCTTTCCACTCCACTGCTGGGTGTCAGGTCCCTGCTACTTCTTCTTTGCGGGCCCGAAATCCGGCTGCCAAGCGGGATCCTTCCGGCTCGGCGCCGCAGCGATCACTTTCGCCTTTTCTTTCTGCGGCTTCTTGGCTTCCGGATTGCCGCGTTGCTGGCCTTTCGCCATGTCGTTCTCCTTTGATGGTTCGAGTTCGTCGAGTTCGTGGGATTTCAGCACACGTCCACGCGGCGTGCAGACCCTGACGTCCATGTAGCCTTCGCGCAGCAATTTTCGCGCAAGGCGCAACGCGACCTTCGCAGTGCCGCGGTCGACATTGAAACCGCCGTATTCGTTGGTCCCACTGACCAGATAGAACACGCGTGTTGCCCTAGCCATTGAGGATGGCGACCGCACACACAAGAAGCAGTAGAAACAGCGGAACAACCACCGGCGGCACGATCCATTCAGAGATCCGACCACGCGACATCGAACGCTCCTGCAAACCCTTTGGCGGGAGCACACGTGACCCTCAGTCACCGGTCGAAGCCGTTAGAAGTGCGGTGATGCCAGCGACCCTACGCCAGTGCTGAACTAATAGCGAGGGTTAAGTGCCGCGCGGGTGCCGGCTCCGCTGTGACAACTTCGTCTGCGGGCAGGTCACAATAGTGCTGGCTATTGCCGCGCGAGCGGCGCATGGTCGCGACTGCGAGCATCGGTTGGGCTTCACTTGCGAAAGGCAGCGTGCATGACCATCCGCTCGCGGCGAGAAACCGTCACCTTCAAACATCCGTTCCGCATCCGCGGCATCGAGCGCGTCTTGCCACCGGGCGCTTATGAGGTCGTCACAGATGAGGAGACGATCGAGGGGCTGACGTTCTCAGCCTATCGCCGTATCGCGACAATGATCACCGTTCCCGCTGAAACCGGCTGCGGAACGACGGAGATGTTGTCAGTCGGCTCGATCGATCTTGCGAACGCACAAGCTGCGGACGCGAGTATCGTCCATGACTGACCTGCCGGTCGATCTCGACAAGCTCCGAGGCATGGCCGCGCAGAAGGCCACCGAGCTGCGCCGCGCCTTGGCTGATGTCGAAGCCAACCTCCGCGAGGTGCGTGTTCGCGAGGCTGATCTCGAAAACCGCATGATGACCGTTCCTGCCGCGTCCTGGCCGGAGGCGGCTGTGAAGGCACGCCATGTGCTCAACCTCTATGCTGCAAGTCTGCCTGCCCAGGAGACGCGTCACCGCGCACTGGTGGCCGCGCTATTCGACGATTTCGCTCGGCTGTCGGACGAGAGCTGAGGCGAACGTCGGCCGTTAGCACTCGCGACTGGGAAGCGGGAGCCCACAGACGATGATTGGAGGAAGGCCGTGCCGGGTCCCAATCACGTAGCTAAGAGCCAAGCACGACGTTGACCCGCGAAGACCCAGATATGCGTTCAGGTCATCTCGCGCCGACGCCGATATGCTCTAAACGGGGCGCTCATGATGATCAGATATTTCTTCGATATCAGAGACGATCAGGAGCTCTACCCTGACGAAGATGGAATAGAGTTTTCCACGCAGCGAGAGGCGGAAATGGAGGCGGCTCAAACGTTGAAAGGATTGGCACGCGATTTGGCGGGTCAGGAAGACCGCCCGGACGTTGCAGTGGAGGTCCGGACGGAGGCGGGCCGCTTATTTCAGGCGGCACTGATCTTCGAGGCCAATAAGTCCAAGTAACAGACCTCTCCTCGTTGCGCGTTTGGACCGTGAGGGATTCTGTTCCGGGCTTGTGGCGGCAGTTGCATGGCCCAACTCGGCGCTGCGGCGTCTCAACAGACGAGTTCGTCGGTCCAAACCTTGAAGCTGAGTAACGTATTGGGGCCGAATGTTTGGGTGATTGGAACGTCCGCAGCATCGCGGCCCTGTGCGATTAGCACGCGACCGATCCGCGGAATGTTGTTACGCGGATCGAATGTGTACCAGCGCCCGCCGATATAGGCTTCGAACCAGCCGGCAAAATCGCCGGCGGCATATGGAGGTGCCATGCCGATGTCACCGAGATAGCCCGTGCAGTAGCGCGCGGGAATGTTCATGCAGCGGCAGAACGCAATAGCGAGATGTGCATAGTCTCGGCAGACGCCTTTGCCTTCGTTAAACACTTCCCAGGCAGTCTTGGTGGGGCGGGCGTGTTCGTAGCCGAAAGCGATGTGGTTATGGACGAAGTCGCAAATGCCCTTGACCCGTGCCCAACCAGGCGCGGTCTTCTCGAACAACTTCCACGCCACGTCGGTAAGTCGGTCGGTCTCGACATACCGGCTGCCGAGCAAATACACGATAGTGTCCGGAGGAAGATCTTCCACCGCATGTTGCTGCGCTGATGGTACGATCAGGTCGGCCAGACCGCTATCTCGTACGATGCCGTCCGCTGTGAGGCGCATGCGGCCGGCGGGCGCAACAAGACGGCTACACCAATTTCCGAAACCGTCGCGATAGGGCGTGATCGGTACTGACGGCTCACTGACAAGATAATCGGGCACGACGATGTCGGATGCCCGCGTGAAGTGGGTGCCGACAACTGCAATCAGGGGCGTTGGTTGCGGAAAGTCGTAGATCATCTCGAAGCCAACGCGGATTTTCATGGGATTTGGCTCCAATGAGACGATTGAAAACGTCGCATGACCTGTCTGCGCATCGTCACCGACGAATGCCGCGAGCGCTCAGGCGCGAATGGTATGACATCGCAGCTACGATCGCCAGCAGCATGCTCGTTTGCGACGGACCAACCGTCCAATAGCTGACCGGAACCCATTTCTAGCTGAGGGCTTTCTAAAGGATGAAAATGCGATCCAGAAACAAACCCATGTCCGTTCAGCCGGTGCAAGACTGGCTGGCCCAGCCCGTGTCCGACAAGGCGTCCTATCAGGGCGGGCGTCGCACTGTGAGTGCAGCCGACGCTGACATTCTGAGGAAGCGCGCATTAAAGAAGCAGCGCGCATTGATCGGCAGCCTCAATGAACGTGCGCGACCATGAGAGAGTTCAAATGTCCTCATTGTGGGCAGCTATCGGCTTTCGAGGACTCCGAATGCAATGGGTGTAAGCAGCCCTTGATGTTCGATCCTGAGAAGATGGCAATGGTTGGCGCGGAAAGCGCCCTGGAATGCGTCAACCGAAATATCATCGGTTGCAATTGGTGCGCTGTTGCGACAATGCCCTACTGCCTATCCTGCTCCCTGACCCAGGTCATTCCTACCACGCAAAATTCCCATAATGTGTTCCTGTGGACGCGCGTGGAGGAAGCAAAGCGCAGACTGATGTACGACCTGCGAAGGCTCCGCCTGCCCATCGCATCCGCGGGTGGATTTCAGCTGGCATTCGAGATTCTGTCCGACGAGCATGGACCGGTCCTGACCGGGCACGAATCCGGCCTGATAACAGTGAACCTTGCGGAGGCCGACGATGTGCAGCGCGAGATCAGGCGCGTTTCATTTCGCGAACCCTATCGCACCCTTCTTGGTCATTTTCGACACGAAATAGGCCACTTCTACTGGAATGCACTGATACACGAAGGAGGCTTCCTATCGCCCTTTCGGCTGGTGTTCGGCGACGAGACCGAGAATTACCAGGCTGCGCTTGCCGCCTACTACGCCCGTCAAGGTCGGTCCGACGATCCGACAAGTCACATCAGCATGTATGCGACATCTCATCCCTGGGAAGACTGGGCAGAAACCTTCGCCCACTTCTTACATATCGTTTCGACCCTGGATTCGCTGGCGGGACTTCCGCTGTCCTTGGACGCGCGCGCTCAGCACACGCTAAACGACCCCTATCTCGAAAGCGATTTTGGCGCACTTTTGGAGCTGTGGGCCCCGCTCGCACTTACGATCAACCGCCTCAACCGCTCGCTAGGTCTTGCCGACGCGTACCCATTCGACATTTCGCCTGCAGTTAAAGGCAAACTACACCTGGTCCATATGTCGATTTCGGCTTTTAGAAATCGGCACGTATCAAGGGCGACTGGGTAGGTTGTCGATCGTCGGGAGCTCTATCGGATCTGCTCGCGCTTCCAGCGCTCGAGCAATCTCGCTTGCACAGAGGCACGCTTATCATGGCTCAACAAGCCACGCTACGAAGCAAACACCCAGGCTATTCACTATTTTGAAGTTGAGGCTTTCTTAATGATGGCTCGCGGTGCCAGACTTGAGAACAATGCTCGTAAAGCTGCTCATCCGACAGCTTTAGCCGCTCTCGAAGACTCTTTCTCCCGGAGCCTCTAAGTACGGCGCCGCGCTTACACGCCGCCTTGTCGCCGGGCGAAGAGAGCGAGGCTTCTTGGGCTCCGACCTACACACGAGCTGGACGTTTGCGGCTCCATGCGAGACAAGCTCAAGGCCGCCAATAAGGCTAAGCGCACACGCCTCGGCCGGCGCGTAGAATATGTCCGTCCGGCATCCGCTTGCGCATTTCACAGGAATGACTCTCCAGTCCCGAGACTGAAATCGGTCTGTGGCGCGACACCTAAACCGTTCCAAGCTGTGTCATCCACGCGGAACGACCAATCGTCTGATCCGCGTAGGCGACGGGCGGGTTCTCGCAATTCTTGACTTTCTCAACTGCTGGTGTAGGGTCTCGCCATCGATACTGGCCGAACAACTGTTCCGCTTTCGCCTCAGATCCTGCGGCGCGCACGTTTCAGACATTCTCCAACATCGACTAATTGGACACTGGCCGCAGCTCGGCGCGCCGGGTCCTGCGCGCACGCGAAAGGAAAACCTTATGAACACGGGTACAGTGAAGTGGTTTAACACCCAAAAGGGCTTTGGCTTTATCCAGCCAACGAACGGCAGCAACGACGTCTTCGTTCACATCAGCGCTGTCGAACGCGCCGGTATGGGGACTCTGAGCGAAGGTCAGACGCTGTCTTATGACGTCGTGGCAGACCGTCGTACCGGTAAGTCCGCTGCCGAAAATCTTCGTGCTGCTTAAAATAACAGCACGACGACCTGTCGCTCCAGCCACGGATGTACTGGCAGAGCTTGTGGTTCTGCCCCGCGCCCGAGCCATCGGGGGCGGGGTTTTTCATCGAATCCGGCAAAGACATTCAACGGGCTCGTCTGTGGCTTCGCTTCGGCGATCGGCCCTCATGTCGCTGAGTTACGATTAAGCAGAACCGAGGTCTGCTTCGAAGCTCATCGCGCAAATTCATTTCGGAGTGGCTTGTTCCGTCTTTCAGGTGCATAAATCGGTATGCACGATTCTGATCATCGATCTTGTCGGTGCGGCGCCGTCTATAGCCGAACCGAGGCGATGGCACCTAGCCGGCAGATCGCCAGCTTCGAGTGCTCGGTTTGCGGCGCTACGATGGAATCATGGAACACCGCTTGGGTGCCCATCTACAGGCTGATAGTCGGCCCAGTTCGACATTCCTCATCTGAAGGATGACTTCACCTCGCAAACCGAACCGCGGCCTGTGGCAGGAATTGTTCATCGCAGAGTCGTTCGGCAACTTGTTTACTAGCGTTGACGTGACCGCGGACGATCGTCGGACCTTACACAAGCCAAGTCAGGCGCCGACGTTGGTACTCGCAGCCGTTTCCGAAGGCTGGACGGCGGAACTCGTGCTTCAACTCTGAGGGAAAAACAGCAAAGGCTTTTCGAGGAGCTGCACCTCAAGCCGCGCGATGTTTACGGGCTGCCCCGGTCTGGCTCAACGAAGTGCGACCACGCCGGCATGTTGACTAGACGCAGCTACATCCGGAACGTGCTATCCTTGGTGCCAAGCAGGAGATTCAATGAGCATCGTAAAACGTCATCTGGCCGAACAAGAAGAACGTCTGGTACTCATCGAGGAAATTTGCATCGATACAGGAGCGCTCGTCTTGGATACGGCTACAGACGAAGTCTACTTTTCTGCAGACGAAGCGGCTTACAAGAACGCCTACGTCACCGTGTTTCAAGCCTGGGCGAAGGGCACGATCAAGGGCACAGCGGAACAGATATTCGAGGCTACGAAATCCATTCTTGAGGACTAGGGACTCCCGCCCTGGACACCAGGGGAGTCAGACAGAGTCGTGAGCGATGAGGAAGAATTATGCCATATGCCTACAAGCTGAATGAGGACGTTTGCCACCAAGCTCAAGGTCCGCAAGGACGCGCCGCAACTGAACCGCAGATGATCTACACGATCATACAGCACATGCCCATCGAGTCTGATGGACGAGTTAGGTATCGTATCAGGTGCAAATCCAAGAATATTGAGCGCGTTGTTACGGAAGATCAGCTTTCGTATTTTCAGTGATCGCAAGCGTCCGTTCGGACTCCTACACCGTCCGGAGGCGCAAGGAGGAAAGAATGTCAGACCGGCGGGAGCTCTATCGGAGCCCAAATGGCGACGCATGGTTCATCGCACGCGAGCCAACAAACGGTCACGCCTTCATCATCCACCAGCCCAATTCGCCCTCTGGCGGCCGGCTATCTCATGTAGAGTTGGGCGAGTTCTTGCGTGAGGGGAAGGGGCCCGAACAGCAAGCATTGTTGCGCTTGATCGGAACGCTGGTCGAAGTGCCGCCCTTTGCCTGGGATGCACCCGTTTATCATCGCCGCGTCGCCTTGTAACGCAAAGGTCCGCCTTCAACAGCTGTGGACGCGAGTATCGTCCATGACTGATCTGCCGGTCGATCTCGACAAGCGCCGCGGGATCGCCACGCAGAAGGCCACCGACCTGCGCCGCGCCTTGGCTGACGTCGAGGCCAATCTCCGGGAGCTGCGCGAGCGCGAGGCTGATCTCGAAAGCCGCATGATGACCGTTCCTCCCGCGTCCTGGCCGGAAGCGGCTGTGAAGGCACGCCATCTGCTCAACCTCTATGCTGCAAGTTTGCTTGCCGAGATGCGCGCCATCGCGCACCGGTGGCACCGCTGTTCGACGATTTCGCCAACTGTCGACCGGGATCGCAATCACGTAACGGATTGACCAGCGGACGATTCATCAGCCACGAATATCACCGGATGATCATCCGGTTCTCGATGCATGGCGGCGTTAGGCAGGTTACTGCGTCATCTCCATCTCTGCGATGGACTACCTGGAGCGCGGGCCGCAAGTCAGGCCCGAGCAGCGGGAAGCCCAATTCACCCGCCTAAGGAATTGCATCGAAGCGCAAGCTGCGAGCAAATATCGTGCGACCGAGTTCGAAGGCACGCCGCCGGGCATCGTGCTGCGGGGCATCGATTTCAGATGATAGCTCAAGGGCACTCGATGACTGAGTTCACCGTTGACTTGATCTTGGGACAGGGCCTTGCGCGCGGGCCCGACGCCGCCCCATAGGGGAAGTGCGTGCATAGTTGCTTTAGATCCCGGAAGAGACCAATAGAGCGACGCACGCGATCACGGTTGCGGTGCTTAGAGTCACCACGACAAGGGCTTGTTCGGTGCGTGCCTTGAGTTCTCCGTCATCCATCCCGCTCAACGCCGCGCTACCTCAGCGGTTTCAAACTTTGTCCGTCAGTCGTTCTACGGCGGTAAAATCACGACACCGCGAAATGATCCTGGGGAAAGGGTTTAAGGAACATACCCTGCGCCCTGCCTTGTTCGGGCAAGGGCCCGTTCAGAGTGTTCGTTGAAAACACCGTGCTTTGTTCTGCGAGGAACCCCAGCGGCAACACTTTCGTTGTGCTGATCTTCCGGACAGCAAAGGATACGATCATGGACCGCGAACATGTGAAGGGCGCCGCCGACAAGGCAAAAGGCGCCATCAAAGAAGGTGCTGGCAAGCTCACTGGCGATAAGGACATGAAAACCGAAGGCAAGATCGATAAGGCCAAGGGATCCGCCCACAACGCCGCGGGGGACGTAAAAGATGCAGCGCGGGACGCCGCTGACGCCCTCAAGAAGTAAGCAGAAGAAGCGAAGATCAAAAACTAGCCGCCTCCGGGCGGTCTTTTTGCGCCAATTGAGACGGCGAGCGGGCGTTCAGTCGGAGATCAGAGGAACGAAGCGGACCTCCTCTATCCTTTCCTCGATGAAACTACCGTCCGGCTCGCGTGTCAGCTTCGTCAGCCACTGCACACCGTCCGGATCGCCGAGCGGGATGAGAAGTCGTCCCGACGGAGCTAGTTGAGCCTTGAGGACGACGGGTATCTGCGCGCTGGCGGCCGACACCAGGATCACGTCGAACTCGCCGCCTTCCGGCCATCCTGTGGTGCCGTCGCCATGACGAAGATCCACATTGCGGCAGCCGAGATGCTGAAGGCGCGACCGGGCGCGCTGCCCCAATGCCTCGTGGCGTTCGAGCGCGCAAACCTCCCGCCCCAGCTTGGCGGCGAGTGCCGCCAGATAACCCGAACCCGCGCCGATCTCCAGAACCCGGTCCGATTTGGCGATCGCGGCAGCCTCGAGCATCCTGGCGACGATGTAGGGCTGAGAAATGGTCTGCCCTTTCGGGATCGGTACCGCGCAGTCTTCGTACGCGGCTTCCGCGAACCGCCGCTCGAGGAAAATCTCGCGGGGGAGCTGCCGCATCGCCAGCAGGACGCGCCTGCTGCGAATGCCGCGGGCGGCAATCTGCACGTCGACCATCGCGTCGCGGAGGAACCGGGACCTCTTGGACCGTTTGCTCTCCTTGACCGCGCGCACGACCTCTCCATGCATGAACGATTTCGCTCCAGCGGAGGGAAAACTCGGAGGCCCGCGACTTGCTCCTTGACGAGACGACGCCGACTTCGCTGCCGATGAGTGAATTGCGGAGATGCCGTCAGGAACGTGCCCGCAGCGGGAACGACCGCCTCCGGACGGAATTGATCTCGCTGAAACCGAGCTCATGAAGTGGATCTGCATGGCGGCATGCGTGGCCGCAATGGCGCTCGCTTCGGTCTCTGGCGCGGACGCCAACGGCTGCATCAAGGGCGCCATCGTCGGCGGCGTCGCCGGCCACATGGCAGGCCACGGTAAGCTCGGCGCTGCCGCCGGCTGCGCGATCGGCCATCATGATGCCAACAAGCAGAACCCGAACAATTCGAATGCCCAGGCGCCGTCGGGCCAGAAGTGATTTCCGGATCGGGCCTCCATAGTGTTGGAGGGAGACGCGATTAAATCGGCAGTGTCGGCGCTCGTTCTCGGACTTGTCGCCCCGAACTCCACGGTCTCGGCGCAACCGGTGAGATGGACGACGTATTCCATCCCGCAGACAGGCACCTCTGTCGATTTCCCGGCCTCGATCTTTACCGAAGAAGCGGGCCGTCCGGACGGGTACGGACAGCGATTTCGGACGGCTGACGGCCGAGCCGACCTTACGATACAGGCCACGCCCAACGTCTCGAACGATTCACCAGCTGCATTTCTCGCAAAGAAGCATCCGCCCGCGCGCATTCAGTACAAGCGAACGACGCCTCGGTTTTTCGCAGTGTCCAGTTATAAGGGCGACAAGGTCTGGTACGACCGGTGCAACTTCTCGAGCGGATTGATCCACTGCGTCCTGATCAACTACCCGGCGAGCGAAGAGCGCCAGTGGGACCAAGTCGTAACGCGCATCAGTCTCTCGCTGATGGGCAGATAAGGCCGATGCGGGGAGGCCCTCGCGGGGGGTGGGCGCGAGCCTATGCCCGTGGCTTCGAGAACACGGAAGTCCGAGAGGCCGTCGCCTTTGGCTATCCTCGCGAGCGCTAGTTCTGAATAGCGGGTCGTGAGACCTTTGGCTATCCGCGACAGGCGCCGTAGTTCAACGGCGGGCGACGGTCCCTGCAGTTCAATAGGGCGGCAAGGCTATCGTTCCTCCGATCTGCCCGCGGCTCGCCGATCTGTGGTTCACGCGGTAGCCGCCGCCCGTCCGGCCTCGGTCATGCGATACTCGATATCTCCGGATGGAAGCGGTTCGGTTTCCACGAGACCGAGCTCCACGAGCCGCGCCACGATTTCATGGTCGAACGTCGGCGGGCTGACCCGGGATTCGCCGAGGAGCTTCCTCAGAAAATTTCGCTCCAGATCGGTCAGCTCCATGCTCTAACTCCGCTCGCCGACTTCGTCCGGCACATTGCGGCGCGTCATCCGATCCGGCCGCTTCATCCCTGGCAAATCAACATTTCGCCGCGGATTGTGCCAGGAACAGAGGCATCGTGGCCCCGTTGATTCCCGAAGACAACACCCAGGAGGTCAACATGACCATGGAAGATCGCGAGACGTTCAGCCTGATCGGCAGCGACAAGGTCGAGGGCACGAACGCGTACGACGCAAAGGGCGAAAAGGTGGGCTACATCGAGCGCGTCATGATCGACAAGATCAGCGGCAAGATGTCGTACGCGGTGCTCAGCTTCGGCGGCCTGCTCGGCATCGGCGACGATCACTATCCGCTGCCATGGCAGACACTGAAATACGACACCAACCTCGGCGGCTATGTAGTCACCGGCATTTCCCAGGACCAGCTCCGCGACGCCCCCAAATACGCCGACGAGAGCAGTTGGAATTGGAGCGACCCGGCGACGACGCGCTCGGTGAACGCCTATTACGGTGTGCCGGTGGCTTGACACGGCTCATTACGTTGCCTGGCTGGCTGACGGCGGAGGTCGCTCTTCCGCCGGACTGCGGACCAGCGCACTGCCGCACGCGAGACGACCCGGGTCGGTCGCCGAGGAGATTTGAAAGTGAGTGATGCCGTTCGTGTTCTGGTCGTGGAGGATGAAGTTCTCATCGCAAGCTTCGTCGAGGACGCCTTGTCCGACGGCGGTTTCGACGCCTGCTCGGTCCATTCGGGGGAGGAGGCCATGTGCACTTTTTGCGATGGCCGCGAGGGATGTCGGGTCCTGGTGACGGACATCAACCTGGGTGATGGCATCAGCGGCTGGGAACTGGCGCGGCAGATCAGGGAAATCACGCCTGGCTTTCCTGTGGTCTACATGACGAGCGCGAGCGCGCCTGACTGGCAATCGCAGGGCGTCGACGGCAGCGTCCTGGTTCAGAAGCCCTTTGCGCCGGCGCAATTGGCTGCCGCCGTCTCGCAGCTCCTCGATACCGGGACCTCACCTGCTTGAACCGGGCCGTTGTGAGTTTCCTCTTCGATCCAGCCCGTAAGAGTGGCGGCTGATCGTTAGCGTTCTTTGACCTGCGTGCGGCCGCGGCGCGGCCAGCGGCGACCGTCATCCAGTCCCGCAGCAGGCCTCTGTCCTCTCTCGAAAACGACGCACGCCGCTTGAGATCCTCCAGCGTCTCGCCGGGATGGCATCGCTCGAAATCCTCGCGGATTAGCGACTCGAGGTAGGTCCGGTCCCAAACGCCGGCTGAATCGAGATGCTGGTGCGAGTAGGTCTTCATGGTTGCCGTTTCGGGGCACGCGCAGTCGAGGCGTCCGGATGCCGGCACAACGGCAAAAGCGATTGTTGGTTCACGAATGGACGTGTCCGTGCCGGCAGACGGCGAGGCAGGAACCTGTGCAAGTGCAGGCCGTTCGCAACCACGGGGCCTCGCCTTGAAGGAACCGTCACGATGATCGAAACCGAGACCCTCTTGGAAAAATGCCCCCGCTGCGGCGCTTGGCCCATGGCTGCGAACCTGCAGCGCACGTCATCCCCGCAGTCGGATATCCGGTTCAGGTGCCCAAGGTGCCACGGTGACGAAGCCGGCCGGCTGCGGCGCCCGTCCGTGCAGCGCGATCCCCCTCGGACTCTTGATGCGGCCTGATGAAGATCCGCTCCCATTCCGAGAGCCACATCGTCGAGCTCGAGGACGGCTCGCGCTGGCAGATCTTTCCGGGGGATCTCGACCTGACGCTCAATTGGAAGCCGGAGACCGAACTGACGGTCGTCGAAGTCGAGGACGAGGTCGCCACCCATGAGCTGGTCGGTGGCGGCGGGAAGGTGCGCGTCAGGCCTATGGGCGAGAGCTGGCCCGTGAGGGACATCAAGGACGCGCTGAAGGACGGCTGAAGGCGCCGGCGCAGCCTCACAGTCGCTCCGTTGCTATTTCAGGAACGGATGCGACGTGGCCTCGGTTAAGCGTTTCGCTTCGATCAGCCGGCGGGAAAAAGTGGAAGTCTTCCTGCCGGACTGCGGAACGATTGCCATCATTCATCGGTTCATGCAGCGCCGCATCCTGCGGCGAGGAGAGACTTATGAAGAAGCTGCTGCTGATGTCCGCGGCCGCCGCGCTGATCTCGACCGGCGCGTTCGCTCAGTCGACGGTGGTCACCACCACCGGCGCCGGCCACGCTGCCGTGCAGATCGAGCCTGAATACCGCACCAAAATCCATACCTACGTGACCGAGCACAAGATCCGTCCCGTCGAAACACGCGAGAAGATCGTCGTCGGCCAGCCGGTGCCGCGCGATGTCGAACTCGAAGCGGTGCCCGCGGAGTGGGGTCCCTCGCTCACCAAGTACCGTTACGTTTACTCGGGCGAGCGCGTCATGCTCGTCGATCCGTCCACGCGCACCGTGGTCCAAGAGGTGGACTAAGTCCGCCGCGGCGGGTCGCGCTGGAGGAGGCGCCCCGCCGCAAGCCGGCGCTCGACAGTCGCCGAGAAGCGATTTCCCTTGATTTGCGAGCGGCGGTTCTTCCATGCCGATTTTTCGGTACTTCGTATTTGTGGGCGGGATTCTGCTCGCTCTGCTCTTCGCAGCCGACCGGTACCTACCGGCCGCCGTCGTGCGTACCGACGAGACTGACCTCGACAGGACCACGATCAGGATCCGCTCGGCGAGGAGCCTTCCGGAGAAGATCGTGTTCGACACGCGTCCGCGCGCCGACATCCCGGCGGTCACGTCGGCAGAACCCATTCCAGAAGAGCGCCGGGGTTCAGCGCGGGAGGCGCTCGCCGCAATACCTGCAACGCCGCTTTCCGAGATCAAGGTCGAACCGCATGCGGCCAAACGTGTGGAAGCTCGTCCGAAGAAGAAACGGTGGGCGAGATTGCGGAGAAAGTCGCCTGAACCACGGCTCGCTTTCGATCGGCAGGACGCCTTCGCGGGCAGCTGGTGGTGATCCGGAGCGTCGAGCCTCACGCACTCGGGCTCTCGGAGACCGCCACCTCCATCCCTATCCGAAGGCAGGCAGCGGCCTTGCCTCGATGCCGACGGGCAATGGGTACTCGGCACTGAGGCCGGCGTCACTCGAAGGTTCTCAGGGCCTATCAGACCTCGCTCGGGTTCTACGATCTTACGATCGCGGCACCTTCTAAGAAGGCCGCGCGCGACGCGTGGGGGGAGGCAGCAATCTGTTCCATAAGGCCGTCGCGCGGGAGACAGCTTGGACCAGCGCGCCGAAGCCGAAGCGAGGCGCTGGGACAAGCAGAGAGAGAAGCTGGAAGAGGTCCGGGCCCGGGCGTAGGTCCGGTGTCAGGCCTCGCCGGAGCCGGAGAACAGCGCATTCGGCGGCGTGGCGCGCGGTGCCGGCGCCCGCCCGTAGCTCGAGCCGGTGCTCTTGATGTCGTACCTCTTGGCGAGGTCGAGCAGCCGCCGCCTAGTGAACGGGTCCGCCTTCTCCGCAAGATCGCGTGCCCGCTGCGCGAAGCCCCTGTAGAACTCTTCCACGACGCCACCCCCGCAACATCACTGAAAGCTGGATTTCAATGTCCGGCGGCGGCGAGGTCAAGAGCTTCGGCGCTCGTCCAATATTTTATGCGACACTGTTGCGCTGGCGGCCTAGATCGAAATACGCTGAAGCCGGCAGGGGAAATCCGATGGCAGTGCTCTACGCGAGCCGCAAGCTGTGCCCGACGTGCGGCAAGCCGATGACGGCCGTTGCGGACGCTGCGGCGGGGCGGCAGCGCTATGTTTGCGCAGCGTGCGATCATGATCCGATGCGTTCGCCGACCGTCCGAGGTTGGCTCGACGGACCGCTAAAGCCGCCGACCGATCCGAAATGACGTGATTGCCCAGTCCGGATCCGGTCTGGACGCAGTCGGGAACGGCCCTTCGCCGGCGAGCCGCGGAAGTCCGGAGTTGAGGGGCTACGTGCTCCGGACTTGCGTGATCGAAGTGGTTTTGGTTTGGGCCAGCAACCGACTGGAGCGCCAAATCATCTCCTGAGCAACCGCAAGGCGCTCGACGGTCTCGGATCTGGCATCGAAGCGTAGGCAGGCCTGACGATCCAGCTCCCCGGTGATGAGCAGTTCAAGGATTCTGGGGAGAGGGAAGGTCTCCATCGGATTCCTCTTCGGTTGCTGCCTCAACGCCGCACGGGTTCCGCCGGTTCCATTCCGCTCGCGCTTGGGCTCGGGCTATTTCGCTTGCGGCGACCGCGCTTCGCACTTTCGCGGCCATGCCGCTGAAGCGCTCCGCGAGGGCGTGGCGGTCGCGCCGTAGCGAAGTGCTCTCTTCGATGGCCCGTTCGGCTCGCTCGAACAATGGATCCGTCATGCCGTGAGTATCGCGGCACCGTGGCGGCACGCCAATCGGCTATGTTAATTCGCGTGCTTCTCTTCTTGATTGCCGGAGCTAGTCGGTCTTCTGACTCGACAGCAACTCTTCGATGCACCTTTGAAGCTCGGCGGCTTCGAACGGCTTTCGCAGGATTGGCCGATCCTTGAAGCGCTCGGGCAGACCGCCCGACCCGTAACCGCTCGCGAAGGCGAAGGGGATGTTTCGGGCCGTCAGCAGATCGGCGATCGGTTCGCTGCTTCCGTCGAGAAGCTGCACATCCAGGATCGCGACATCGAAGCTCGTCTGGGCGGCGTGCTTCAGAGCTCCCTTCACGTCGCCGATTTCGGCCGCGATCCTGTGGCCGAGGTCAGTCGCCATGTCGGCGATCATCATCCGGATGAGGACTTCGTCTTCGACGAGAAATATCGCAGCCATCGGGCGTCGTTCCGTTTCTGGAACACCATATCGCAATTGCCGCTGTTAGCTATCGGCTGATATAGAATGTTCGCAGCGGCCGGGCATCTGCCGGGAGATCATCGCACCTTCTAAAGGGCGCTGAGATCGTCCGGCACCTCGCCCATCTTCCGGATCAGCTTGGCGTCGCGGAATTCGCCGCTGGACGGGTCGCCAGTCCGGGAAAAGGCGACCGCGCTGCGCAGCCTGGTTTCCGCGAGAGCGCTTCGGCGCGCAGCACGGCGGCGTTGGCGCTGCGACACTCCACCGCCTCGCCGGTTGCGACCTCGTCGTCCGCCATGACGAACGGCAGTGCCACGTAGTAAGTGTCCTCCATCGCAGTCGCTCCTGACGTTCGCGTTGCGGGGCCTGCGTATCCTTTCGAGATCCCCGCCCGCAGCTCGCTGGTCTCGGGCTCGAGCAAATCGATGGCGATCGACACCGCCTTGACCGCTTGCCTGGCATCCCCTCCGCAGGCGGCGCGATCGCTTGGTCGGCGGCGGCCAGCAGGTTGTCCTCGGCCGACGCGGCGGGCAGGGTTTATGTTCACTTTCCGTTCGTGCAGAGTCAAGCTCCGCCTCGGGCGTGGGCGCCTTGGAACGGCTGCCGCCGCAAGCGGTTTTGGTGAATGCCTCGCTATTACTTTGATACCTCCGACAACGAGAAATTCGTCCCCGACGACGTCGGGGTGGAGATCGCTTCCTTCGAGGACGTGAAACGGGAGGCGTCCCGGGCCATGGCGGACTTCGCTAAGGACGTACTGCCAGGGTCCGTCGTTCGTACTCTCGCGATCGTAGTGCGGGATGGCGGCGGGCCCGTTCTCCGGGTGGGCCTTCGCTTCGAGATCGAACATGCCGCCGTGCGCTAACGCCCTGGACGTCCTCGGAGCGAGCCCCCGCAGGGTGAAATGGTCTGCTGCCTGGCGGCCCTGGGCCGCCTCGTCCGTCTTGAATCCACGCCCGAACGGAGTTTTGCGTACACCGCACCGCGCGCCAACTGGAAAGGGTTCCTGCGTCTGTCCATGGTGACCTGTCCGGTCGCGCTCTATCCGGCCATCTCGGAGTCCGAGGAGCCGCGCAAGGGTAGATGACGCTTCCGGACTCGGCGGGCATTCTGGGCATGTGTCGCCGATCGACTCCAGGGACAATGCTCACTTCGGCGGCGGCATCGTCCCGAGAGATCCCCGGCAATCCGCACCTTGGCCCATTTCAGTTTCGGTGTGGGCAATGCGCCAGCTTGTGGGTCGGTCACTCACGGGGCAGTAGAATATTTCCGTTCTCGCCGTTTAGTCGGCGACCAGTGACGGCATTCAGGAACAGTTGCGCGCCGGGGACGTTGGGGAAGGTTCGGCGGGCCAACGGGGGCGTCTGCCCATGTCCTTTTTCAAACAGCGGGTTCGGACCGGGCCCTCCGTCTCTCGCCCCGAGAGCAGTTTCCATGTCAAATGTCGAAGAATTTCCGCTCTCTGCTCGTCGGCAGCCGACGGAGTTTGAGGCGCTGGCCGCGGCTGGGGCTCCCGCACTCGATGCCATTCCCGGCGCGGTGTGCCTCTGTGACGCCGAAGGATGGCTCGTCGCCTACAACAGTGAAGCGGTACACCTGTGGGGACGAACACCTGATGTCGCGAAGAAGGAGCGTTTCTGCGGCTCGCATCAGCTTTATCTGCTCGATGGATCGCCGCTTGCGCGCGCCGACTGTCCGATGGCCACCGCCATTCGCCTGGGTGCGCCGACGCGCAATGCCGAAATCATCATGGCGCGGCCGGACGGCTCTCGCCTTACAGCCCTGGTCAATATCCGCGCCTTGCGCGACCACTCAGGCCGCATCCAAGGCGCCATCAATTGCTTCCAAGACATCACCGGACGCAAGCGGGTTGAGGAGGAAGTCCGCCGGACAACGCAGGATCTGGAGGACTTTTTCGAGAACGGTGCCGTGGGGCTGCATATCGTCAGCAGCGAAGGCATCATCCTTCGTGCCAACAAAGCCGAACTGGACATGCTGGGATACAGACCCGAAGAGTACATCGGCCGCCATGTTGCCGAGTTCCATGCCGACGCTGCGACAATCGGAGATATCCTTCAGCGCCTCTCATGCGGCGAGCGGCTCGATCGCTATCCTGCACGGCTTCGGGCGCGTGACGGCTCGGTCAAGCATGTGCTGATTACATCGAACAGCCGCTTCGTGGAGGGCAAGTTCGTCAACACGCGTTGCTTCACGACTGACGTGACCAAGTTGCATGCTTCTGAGGAAGCGCGACAAGCCAGTGAAACCCGGCTCGCTGCGACTTATGAGGCGGCCAGCGTCGGCATTTCCGAGATCGATGAGAACGGGCGCTTCTTGCGGGTGAATGACTCTCTTTGCCGTATCACCGGACGCTCACGCGACGAGCTGCTCGGAATGACCTTCTTCGACTACACCGATCCGGATGACCGGGCCGAGGATGCCGAGCTGTACGCGCGGCAGGTGCACGGTGACATCGCGAACTACACCATTCGCAAGCGCGCACTCCGTCCTGACGGGTCGGTGCGGCATCTCGACATCTTCAGTTCATCGGTGCGCGACACGGAAGGGCGCTTTCTCTACGGTGTGCGGGTTGCCCAGGATGTCACCGCCACCAAACAGATGGAGGACCGCCTGCGTGAAGGCGAGCAGCGCATGCGCGATCTTCTCGAGGCGCTGCCGGCTGCGATCTACACGACCGATGCGAACGGCCGGATCAACTTCTACAATCGCGCCGCGGTGGAGATGGCTGGGAGAACGCCACAGCCGGGCGACGAGTGGTGCGTGACCTGGAAACTCTATTGGCCTGATGGCACGCCGCTGCCGCATAACGAATGCCCGATGGCCGTAGCGCTCCGCGAAAACCGGCCGGTTCGTGGTGCCGAGGCGGTGGCCGAGCGCCCGGATGGCGGACGCGTGCCGTTCATTCCTTATCCGACGCCGCTGCGAGATGCCGCGGGCAACCTCGTCGGAGCTATCAACATGCTGGTCGACATCAGCGAGCGCAAGCGCGCTGAGAACGCTCAGAAGGTCCTTATTGACGAGCTGAACCACCGTGTGAAAAACACTTTGGCAACGGTGCAGTCGCTCGCGAGTCAGACCGCTCGCCATGCCGCTGATCTAGAGGAGTTTCTGCCGACGTTCACGGGACGCCTCCTTGCGTTTGCCCGAGCGCACGACCTGCTTACTCAGCGAAACTGGCAGGATGCCCCTTTCGAAAAGTTGGTTGACGATATCGTCGCACCGGTGTCTGGCGGGCGGGTGGTGACAGAAGGGCCGCACGTGGATCTGGACGCGCGCACGGCGCTGAGTGTTACCATCGTCTTCAACGAGCTTCTGACCAACGCGGTGAAATACGGCGCGCTCTCCCTGCCGGATGGATCAGTGTCACTCACTTGGCGGGTGGGCAGGGACAACCAAGGTACGCTCGAGTGCGAGTGGCGCGAACGTGGGGGACCACCGGTTACGCCTCCCAAGCGGCGTGGATTTGGCACCCGGCTGATGGAGCGTTGCATAGAGCATGACCTGGCTGGCGAGTTCGATCTGGTCTTCGAGCCCGAGGGCGCACGCTGCCGCATGGTTTTTCCCATTATGCTTCCGGCAGCCAATGGCTGAGATCTCGGGTACCAGAGTTCTCCTCGTTGAAGATGAAGGCTTAGTCGCCCTCATGATCGAAGACATGCTCGAGGAATTGGGATTGAAGGTGGTCGCCTCAGCGGCGCACGTGTCCAAAGCCTGCGAACTCGCGACAAAGACATCCTTCGATCTGGCGCTCCTTGACGTGAATCTCGCTGGAGAGCTGGTTTTTCCTGTAGCTCGCATCTTGCGCGATCGAAAAATTCCGTTCCTGTTCAGCACGGGCTATGGCGGACCGCCGCTGGAGGAGGAGTTCCGGGATGCGCCCGCGCTCGGTAAGCCGTTCTCGATCGAGCAATTGAGGGAGAAATTGGGGACACTTCTGCGTCACCCCAAGCTCTGACAGGCGGGGCGTGGCCCGAAGCTGGACACAGGCCTGATTGTGGGCGGCCGGAACGCCAGCCCCGGGCACAAACCACTCGATGAGCTCTTCGTCCCAAAGCCGACCTCCCTAGCGCGCGCGGGTCGGGCGGACCCGGCGTTTCCGGCTTCCAAAGCTCATTGCGTGAACATACGAATAGATTGACACCGCGTGCTCCTCTGCCTCGCAGCTCAAACGAGGATGCCGACCGCAGCCCAACGGAAAGCCCAGAAGGTGTTTCGCGAAACGCGCGCGGAGGCACCCGTCTCCGAGCATGAACGGGTCCAACAGGCATTCCATGCAAACCGGGAGCGCCTGAAGGCGGAGCGGATCGCTCGAGAGACTGCAGCGGAACAGAAGCCGAAGACCTGATTGGCTTAAAGGTCAGACGATTCATGCCAAAGGGCTCCCGCTCGGTGGAGGACGATTGCGACGTCCGCTTCCCATCACCGAGATGAAAAGCGGATGCCACCTCAATTCCGCCCCTGCCGCAGCGAATGCTCGAGAAAGAAACGCAGCATCTCCCTCGTTGCATCCGGCCCGTCCGGATCGGTGTAGGAGCCGGCGGGGCTGCCCCCCGACCATGCGTGTCCGGCTCCGTGGATTTCCCAGTGTTCGAGGATTCCGCGCCCGCCGGCGTCGGTGTGGACCGTGCGGGTGTAAGCATGCCCTCCAGGTACCCGCCCGCGATGGACCTTCGCCTTCGTGCGGGAGCCGCCGATCGATTGTCGGACGATCCGAGCACCGTTCTTGGAATGCACGGTGGTGTCGCGATCGCCGTGAAAGACGATTGTCGGCACGGGCGGGCCGTCGCTCGGCGTTGCCTCCTGTCCGCCGCCTTGCTTCATGGCCATCAGCGCGGAGGGAAGGTCGCTGGCTGATCCGCAGGCCAGTCCGGAATGAATGCCGATCGCCGCGTACAGATCGCCGTACGTCGATCCCATCACAGCGGCAGCTGCCGCTCCGGCGGACAGTCCGGCGACGTAGACGCGTTCCGGATCGACCGAATGGTCGCGCATGATCTGGCGGGTGATGCCGGCGATGAGCGAAGGCTCGCCTCCGCCGCGCTGTTGGTCGGCCGGACGAAACCAATTCCAGCATTTCGCCTGGTTTGCGTCGGCCCGCTGCGCGGGATAGGCGACGAAGCAGGTCTGTTCTTCGGCGATGAAGTTCATTCGCGTGCCGGCGGCGAAATCCTCCGGCGACTGCGTGCAGCCGTGGAGCATGATCACCAGCGGAATGGGCTGGCCATGATAGCCGCTCGGGATGAAGAGCCGGTAGGCGCGGCTTCCCGCGCCGTTTGCGTAGACGCCTTCGACGAACCTGACGCCGTCCGGCACGATGTCCGCCATGGGAGGCGGCGCACGCCTCAAGGCTCCTCCCAGTCCGAGCCCGCGGAGGTTTTTGGCGATATCCACTGCCGGCTGGGCCGCCCGACGCGGACGCCTCGTCTCGGCGGCGTTCGCCTTGGCGTCGATGGTTGGCGGCTCTCGTCCTGACGCAAGGGCGGCGTGGTCGACCGTCGGTGCGGTAGCGCCGCGCTCTCTCTCGCCCCGAAGCATGCGCTGAAGCAGCGCGGTGGCCTCGACGAGTTGGCCCGAGCGTGTGAGGCGTGTGGCTTCGCGAATGATGTCCTGGTTCAACATGACCTTACCTCGTTCTGTCGGCGAGAGCGGACTTGACCGCCGGACTGGCATGCAGGGCCCCCAGCACAGAGACCGATGTAATCGTCGCGCGGGCCAGCTCGGGCGTGACGTCCTGCGCGATGGTGGCGAGACCCAGAACATTGATGTGCAGCATCTCGCCCGCCCGCCGCGCCGCCTCGAGATCCTCGCGGCTGTAGTTTCGCAAGCCCAGGTCCAGGCTCTTTCGCGCCGTGGACTGCTTGACCACGTCGGCATGGCGTTCGAGCTGGTTGCGGATGGCCGTCCGGATGAAATCCGTGCGGTTCGAGTAGAAGCCTTCCTGCACCATCAAATCGACCTGACCGAGATCGACAAAACCAAGATTGATCGTGATTTTTTCCGAGTCGGAGGGCTTTGGTCGGATTTCGTGCACATTGCTGGCCATCGTTAGTACCATCCCATTGCCATCTCATTAGATGGTATACGGATGGAATTCGTCAACTCGCAAGGCCCCGCCTTGCCGCGTTTGCGAAAAGTGCGATCCGTCCGGGGGCGGCCAGCGCTACCCGCATCGCCTTCTGCAGTAGCAGCGCTGATCCAGAGCCTCGCGAGCGGCTCATCGACAGATTCTAGCAGGAGAGGCGAGACGCTCCGGAGGGTTAGGCCCGCGATCGCGCTCGTGGCGGCCCCGGATTCCTACGGTCGCCTCGCTGTGTGATCGTTTACGACCCGCGATTATGTTTCAGCCCATGGACGTCGAGTACGATCCCGAGCGCGAGGCGTTTGCGGCCATGAAGCTCGCCGCCGAAGCCGATGGAGCTGAACGGCAGAGATGGATCAACGCCGCGCTGGCATGGATCGAACTCATTCGCCTTCGTGCCTCGGCTTGCTGCGAGCTCGGCATGACGGACGAGGCGGCTTAGTCGGCCTCGGGCGGGCACTCCGGGCAGGTATCGCCGATCGAATCCAGAACATCGCGGATCTCGGCGACGGCCTCCTCCGGAGCGACATCGGCCGGCGAATCCCGACGTGCGATGTCGAAGGCCCGCTCGCGAGCGTGCGGGTCGGCGCGGTCCTGCATCCACCCGTGCTCTTCGCACTCGCGGATGGCGCCAGCTTCCTGCAGCACCGAGATCGCCCAGCCGCGCGGCGTCCGGATCGGGGGCCGCCTTTCCTTCGTCATCAGCATCGAGATAGCTCCTGCCGGGACGAATCCTTCCGCCCGCCTGCTCGTTCCGGCGGTTAGCACGGGGCAGGGATTCGCAATCGACAGGGCTTCGGCTTGTCCACGTGTTCCGCAGCGCCTGTGGAGAACGCTACGTCGCTGGCGCGGGATCTTCCTTCACGCCGCGCGCGACAATCTTCAATGTCCCGTCCGGAAGCGGCCGCTGCAGCTTGAGCGCTTCGTCCGCCGGCGCGGTCATCCAGGTCTCGACCTCTTCGGGGGGCGACAGGATCACCGGCATCGCTTTCGGGTGGATGGCGAAGACTTCGGCGTTGGCGTCCGTCGTCAGGAATCCGTAGAGATCGTTTGTCGTCTCGCTTTCCTTGACCTTCCGGACAGTCGTCCAGTTGGTCCAGATGCCGGCGAAGCAGGCGAGCACCCGCTTGATAAGTGCCGTGACGTTCTGCCGACCGGCGGGGCCGACAATGCCAAACTCAGCCGCATAGCTCCTAAAGGCGTTGGAAAGCTGCGACTTCACCGGCCTCGTGCTAGCAAATGTCATGCTGGGATTACCTGACGTCGTCATCTCGGTGCTGGCGCGCCTGCAGAGCTTCGATCCGGCACAGGAGATGGTGGCGCGCAGCTTGGGCATGACCGCCTGCGCAGCTTCTTTGCGGTGACGCTGCCGCAGATCAAGTGCAGCGTACTCGCCGGCGGCATCTTCGCCTTCATCTCGGCGATGGACGAGACCATCGTCGCGCTATTTATTTCCGGCGGCCGATATCAGCCGCTGACCAAGCGCATGTTCACCGCGCTCCGCGACGAGATCGATCCAACCATTGCCGCGATCTCGACGCTGATGACGGCAGCGTCCTTCGTGCTGGTTCTGCTCGCAACTGGGCGACGCCGCAGGAATGCTAATGTATCGCGAACATGGAGATAGCCGGTCGTTAGGCGCAGGAGTCTAACTCATCGCGAAATGGGCTGAATCCGACGGCTTCAGCAGCCTTTTGCTGGAGTAGGAATGCGCCAGGCCCAAATTTGCGGTTGCGGGGCATCGGTATCGAGGGAGCGTTCCCTGATCCAGGTGCGGTACCTCCTGGCGGGTTTGCCCAGTTCAAAAAGGATTGCAGGAGCGGCTTCTTCATTTGGAAAGGTCGGCTAAGCAATTGATATTACGAGAGGCAAATCTTGCGATTTTTTCCAAATGCTCGTTGAAATCGTTGCATAATCAAACTGATTTTGATTCCGCCATACCACGGCTCGCTCAAGCTAAGGCGCTGCTGCCAAGTCCACGATCTTGCGCTCAGCTGAGATCGTTCATTTGGAAGCCGGCATTTGGAAATGCGCTTCGTGCATCCAAGCCCCCGGGGTAATCTCAGATCTTCGGCACCTCTCGTTCGCGTCTCTGAAGGCGCAACGATATCGCAACGAATTGGGTGAAACGACCGTGAACAAAATGGGATGGTAACCCCCGTCACCTCGATAAAAATCAATAACTTAGAAAATGTTCACTGCGTTCGGGACGCAGGAGGCGGCCTTGATCAGATCGCAACTTGAACTGAATGCGGGTATCGGTGGTTGCGCCTCCGAGATTTAACCACGCGGGACAATTTAGGCGGCGACAAATCACGCGAGAACGGCGGTTCCTGCCAGACTGTCACGAGATGGAGCGCACCGGGAGCAGCTGCGGGCCGAGCAACTGGCAGATCGACCGCGAGCTCTGTCTCGAAGCTGCGCAGCGTTGGGACCATTCATATGGGTCAGCCACCGGCCGTGTGTAAGCTTCGTGTCGCTGAGCGACCACGTCATGGTAGCGGTTGGCCATGCATGTGTGCGGTTATGCCCGTGCTGAGGGGGTCCGTGGCCGGCATGGTGGTTCGGGATGGCTCGACTTAGTTTCTTCAGAGCCGATAGCTTGCCGCCCATCTTTAGGATCTCCGTTGGTACAAGCGTGACTTTGATTCGCGCGTACTATTCAAAGAACTGGATAGCAGCACTTCAAGGGCAGATCGACGCGTCGATGCCTCAACCCATTACGTTTGGTTGCGCTTGGTTGCTCACCACCGAAAGCCACTTCCAATTCGCATACTTATCGCCTGTTTGACGGAGGTGCGTGTAGCGCTTGAGACTTGACCAGGAGCGATGGCCAGATACGGCAGCCACTTGCGGTATATTTCGTCCCATCTCGAACAACCTTGAAACGCCCTCGTGACGTAGATCGTGAAAGTGCAGATTGTTGATTCCTAGAATCTGACATGCACGCGTGAAGCCAGCTCCGATTGCGTCAGTAGTAAAGGGAAAGATTTCTTCTGCGTCGGACGGCATGGAGGCAATGATCTGAAGCGCCACGGCTGGCAGATCGCACCAGACGTCATTTCCTATCTTTTCGCCGGGATTTTTCATATCACGTACCAGAATTCGGCTACCGTCCTCGTCCAGATCCGTGCGCCGAAGGCGTGTGATTTCCTCAAGGCGACGTGTCGAGAACATTGCGAAGGCAATAACCTTCTGCATTGGCACGGAAGAGGGGCGTCGCTTTTGTCGTTCCCCAAAATGAGTCATCAGCAGGTCCAATTCGTCGACCGTGGGGCGCCGATCGCGCGAGCGGCTCTTGCTAGTGACCCCAAGCCGCTTCGCGACAACGAACGCGTCTTTCATGGCGTCCTGATCAAGCGGATAGCCCCACGCTGGTCGTGCGATTGCGAAGATCGACGCCAGATGCGAGAGATAATTGCTGACGGTTTGCGGCTGAACTCTCTTGACCAGCTCGTTGGCGAACGCGACGAGATCAGTGCTGGCAATTTTGGAGCATCGTAGGCTCGCGATGTCGTAGCGCTTTATCGCGTTTAGTACCTGCGCTTTGGTGCGTCCGATCTTCTTCTTTGATTCAGCGACGTAACGATCGATAACGTCAGAGAGGACGGGATCTTGCTGATCGAGAGCGCCCGGTGCAGCGAGTTCCTTTTCCCTTCTTTCCAGCCAAGCGGCCGCTGCCTGTCTTCTATCGAATGTTCTCGCTTCCCGGCGCACAATAAGGCCGGCCTTCTTTATTAAGACCTGAGCAAGATGCGCTGTGCTGCCGTCTTTGCGCTTGCGGGCGATGATAGTTCCCATTACGTGCCTCTCCGAGACGAGAAATTCGGTACAACATGGAGGCCCGCCTGTACAACATTGTTGTACTTGGTAGCGAAAAATGGGTCAAAATAGGCGGAAATCGGCATAAATCGGCGGCCCTTGGAGGCTCCTAGAGTAGCATCTAAATGACTGATATGAAAGAAAAATACGAAAAATCAATTACTTGTCGTTTTTCCGTGGCGCCCATGATGGATTGGACTGACCGGCACTGCCGGGTGTTCCACCGCCATCTGTCGAAGCGGGCCCTGCTCTATACGGAGATGCTGACCACCGGCGCCATCATTCATGGTGATCGGGAGCGGCTGCTTGGGTTCGACGCGAGCGAGCATCCGGTGGCGCTACAGCTTGGCGGGTCGGATCCTGGCGACCTCGCGAAGGCTGCGCGGATCGGCGAGGAGTTCGGCTATGACGAGGTCAATCTCAATGTCGGGTGCCCATCCGATCGCGTGAAGGACGGCCGCTTCGGCGCTTGCCTTATGGCGGAGCCGGAGCTCGTGGCAAGGTGCGTCGAGGCGATGAAGGGCGCGGTCGCCATTCCGGTCACAGTGAAGTGCCGCATCGGCATCGACGATCAGGATCCGGAAGTGTCGCTCGACGCGCTTGCTCGTGCCGTCGTGGCTTCGGGCTGCGACACGCTAATCGTGCATGCCCGCAAGGCCTGGCTCAACGGTCTGTCGCCGAAGGAGAACCGCGATATTCCGCCGTTGGACTATGATCGCGTCTATCGTCTCAAACGGGCGATGCCTGACGTGCCCGTCATCATCAATGGCGGTGTCCTGAGCGTCGAGGAGGCGAAGGCACACCTCGATCATGTCGACGGCGTAATGCTCGGCCGCGCCGCATATCAGGAGCCGTGGCGGTTGCTCTCCGTCGATTCCGACATCTTCGGCCAAACAGCGCCGCATGCGACCATGCAGGACGCATTCGAGGCGATGATGCCCTATATCGAGGCGCAGCTCGCACGCGGCACGCGCCTGCACGCCGTCACGCGGCATTTCGTTGGCGCCTTTCATGCTGTCCCCGGCGCACGAGCCTTCCGCCGCCATCTCGCCGAACAGGGCGTGAAGCCCGGAGCCGGCGTCGACGTCTTGCGCGATGCGATCGCAAGAGTCGGGGGCCGTGCGCCGGTGGCTGCCGTGTTCAATGGCGAGTCTCAAAATGGGAGTGACTGCGCGCGGACAGAGCCCGCCGCGGAGCGCGTTTAATCGACCGCCGTGCGCGAGCGGCGATGGCCGGCCTGAAGTTCCGGATAGCCGGTGAGCATCAGCTTATCGGACCGCACACCCCAGCTCTCGAGCCGATCAAGGAAGCTCATGCCGAGCAGATTGGTCTTCATCTGCCCACGCTGGACGACGAGGGCTGGCACCGACTTCTCGACGAGATGGCCGACGGCGAGCCGGTCGATCGTGAGCCGTGCCGCCTTGGTGTGACCGCCTGCGGTTTCGAGGTCGACGTCGTATTCGAGCATCTCGAGCGGAAGCCCGATTGCCTTCGCGGTCTCCCAGGTCAGCACCACGGACGTCGCGCCGGTGTCGATCACCATCGGAGCAGCCACGCCGTTGATCTTGGCGCGCAGCGCGAACTCGCCGCCCTGGCCGCGCTCGATCTGTACGGCGGGGGCGGGCGCCGCCGTCTGTGCACGAAAAATGTGCGAGACCTTGTGGCCGGCGCGCGCGATCTGATCGGGATCGCCATAGGCGACGACGGCGCCGGCCGTGCCGGCAAGCATCATGAGAACGAGCAGAAAGCGGATCATCGCGCGCCTCCGATTGCACGCAGGCTAGTCAGGCGCGCTTTGGCGATCCCGAGATCGGCTGCAAGCCCGCCTCCGCCATGCGCGCCGGCAGCAACGCCATGACTGAGAGCCGTTCCGCGCTTTCCATCGCGTGCCAGCGCGCGATCTCCGGCAAGGTCCGGCCGCAGCCGAAGCACAGCTTCGTCCCGGGATCGATCATGCAGACGGCGACGCACGGCGTTTCTTTGCTCATAGGGATATAGTGGGGGATCGGCGGGCATCTCTGCAAGCATGTGTTTACGAGCCCGTGCCCGCGCTCATGATCGGCTTGTGGCGCGGCCTGCGCTTCTCGTCCGGGACCATGGAACTCTCGGGCTGGAGCGGCGGCGCATCCTCCGAAAGCGGCGCCAGCGCACTCATCACGCGCTCCGGCGGGAAGGTGACGATCACCTCGGTGCCGATGCGGAGCTTCGATTTCAGCGTGAATGTGCCGCCATGCAGATCGATCAGGTTCTTGGCGATGGGCAGGCCGAGGCCTGCGCCTTGTTCGGCCGACTTGATCGAGTTTGAACCCTGGCCGAACGAGGCGAGCACGACCGGGATCTCGTCCTGGGGGATGCCAGAACCGGAATCCTTCACCGATAGATACTGTCCGCCTGACGCCGTCCAGCCAGCCTTGAGCCAGATCTCGCCGCCTTGCGGCGTGAACTTGATCGAGTTGGAGAGCAGGTTGAGTACGACCTGGCGGATCGCACGCTCGTCGGCCCAAAGCCGCGGCATGGCCTGCTCGAACACCTCGTGGATGGTGATGCCGCGGCTGGAGGCGCGCAGCTTCATGAGATGATGGCAGTCGGCGACGATGCCGACCAGCGACACCGCCTCCTCGTTCAATTCATAGCGCCCGGCCTCGATCCGCGACAGGTCGAGAATCTCGTTGATGAGGTTGAGCAGGTGCACGCCGGAATTGTGGATGTCCGCCGAGTATTCCTTGTAGACCGGCACCGCATGTGCGCCAAAGATCTCGCTCTTCATCACCTCGGAAAAGCCGAGAATGGCATTGAGCGGCGTGCGCAATTCATGGCTCATTTGCGCGAGGAAACGCGATTTAGCGACGTTGGCGGACTCGGCGCGGTGGCGCGCTTCGTCCGAGATCGCCTTGGCCTGCTCGAGCTCTCCGATCAGCGCGTCCTTCTCTGCGCGCGCCTCGAGCGTAGCGAAGGTCGAGGAGTGCAGGCGGTGCGCCAGCAGCACGAAATAACCTTCGGCGCCAAGCGCGAGGGCGGCCAGGATGTAGTTGTCGAGCGAGCCGCTCATCGCGAAGCTCAGGGCCATCGCGACCGCAACCGGCGCGGTCGCGGCGAGAGCTGCGATCGGCAGATTGGCGGCGAGCATGCTCGACACTGCGATCACCAGCAGCATCAGGAACATCATCAATGTTTCCGTGACGGTGTCGAGCACCGGATGGATCAGGATCGCCATCCAGCACAGGCCATAGAGCAGGTCGAGCACGACAAAGCGTGTCCGCCAGGCGCGCGTTGCGGTGGGCGAGGCGGGCTCGGCCAGGAAGCGGCTGCAACTGCGGATCATCGCGGCATGAATGCAAATCATGCCGGCGGTCCAGGCTGCGGCCGGGATCGGCTGCATCCATAGTCCGAACAGCACGCCGGTGGCGACCACCAGCAGCATCACGACATAGGAGGCAGAGAGCCTCGTCTGGGCATATTGGCGCAACAGCTCGGCATCGAAGGCCGGTCGGGTTCCGCTGGTCGACGTTAACTTGTCGCGCGCCTCGCGCACCCGCTGCGCCGCAGCCCTTCGGCTGCTCGCTGATGGAGCGCTGACCGGCTCGGCCGGGAGCTGCACTACCTCAGGCTTTTCAGCGGGGTTACTCATCAAGCAACAACGATTCCTGCCCACGTCGGACGCGGGCCTTCTGCATTGTCTATCTCTGGCAAGAAATCCTTAAGAGGTGACTTAAGGAGCTAAAGAATTACGTTAACCGGGCGTTAATTTGGATCGGGCAGCCCCGCTCAGTGCAGCCACGTATGCTGCGCGACATAGACCACGGCGCCGGCCAGATAGCCCGCAAGTGCAGGCACGGCGATGCGACGGGCATACCAGAGGAACTCGATCCGCTCGAGCCCCATGGCTGCGACGCCTGCGGCTGATCCGATGATCAGGATCGAGCCGCCGGTGCCGGCGCAATAGGCGATGAACTCCCAGAGGAAGCTGTCCGGCGGATAGTGTGCGAGGTCATACATGCCCATGGTCGCAGCCACCAGGGGCACGTTGTCGACGAGGGCGCTGAGCAGGCCGAGCACGACGACGATGACGTCCTGGCGCCCGATGCTCGCCTCCAGCCACCTCGCCAGCATCGTCAGAAGGCCGGCATGTTCGAGGCAGGCGACCGCGAGCAGAATGCCGACGAAGAATACGATCGAACCCATGTCGATCCGGGTCAGCGCATGCGCCAGCGAAAGGGGGCCGCGTACATGCTCGTCCTTGTCGCGGTGAACGATTTCGCCGACCAGCCAGACGATGCCGAGCCCGAGCAGCACGCCCATGAAGGGCGGCAGTTGCGTGACCATCTTGAACGCTGGCACCACGATCAGCACGCCGAGGCCGAGATAGAACATCAGGTTGCGCTCGAACCTGACGATGGCGAGCAAGCCGCCGTCCCTTTGCGGCGCCGCGATGCTCTTGCCCCTGAGCGACAGGCTGATGAATGCCAGCGGCACGAGCAGATTGACCAGCGAGGGCAGGAACACCGCGCGCATGATGTTCAATGGCGTGATTTGTCCACCGATCCACAGCAGGGTCGTGGTGACGTCGCCGATCACGGTCCACGCGCCGCCGGCATTGGCGGCGATGACGATGACGGAGGCGAACAGCAGGCGGTCGTCGCGCCGGGCGATCAGCCGCTGGATCAGCGAGACCATCACGATGGTCGTGGTCAGATTGTCCAGGATCGCGCTCAGGACGAACGACACGAAGCCGACCAGCCACATGAGTGTGACTTGACTCGTGGTGTTGATGCGCGAGGTGATGACCTCGAAGCCGTCATGCGCGTCGATCACCTCGACGATCGTCATTGCGCCAATCAGGAAGAACACGATCTGCGCGGTCGAGGCGACGGCTTCGTCGAGCTGATGGTTGACCAGCGCATGATCGCTGATCGTGACTGCGTAGACTGTCCAGAGCAGCCCCGCGCCGAGAAGCGCGGTTGCGGTCTTGCTGATCCCGAGGGGATGCTCGAGCGCGATCGCCGCATAGATC
Source organism: Bradyrhizobium sp. Gha (assembly GCF_900113735.1). GTDB lineage: Bacteria > Pseudomonadota > Alphaproteobacteria > Rhizobiales > Xanthobacteraceae > Bradyrhizobium. The sequence continues at coordinate 33,069 of NZ_FOQM01000001.1, read as the reverse complement.
AGGACGAAGATTGCGGCGATCGCGGTCAGCAAGGCAGTATCAGGTCAGCGATTGAGGCGCGCGAGCAGGCTCGACGTATCCCAGCGCTTGCCGCCCATGTTCTCGACCTCGGCGTAGAACTGGTCAACCAGCGCGGTGACTGGCAGGTTGGCGCCGTTGCGGCGGGCCTCGGCCAGCGAGATCGAAAGATCCTTGCGCATCCATTCGACTGCAAAGCCGAAATCGTACTTGTCCTCGTTCATGGTCTTGTAGCGGTTCTCCATCTGCCACGACTGCGCCGCGCCCTTGGAGATGGTCTCGATCACGGCCGCGACGTCGAGACCCGACTTTTTGGCGAAGTGAATACCCTCGGACAGACCCTGCACGAGGCCGGCGATGCAGATCTGGTTGACCATCTTGGTCAGCTGGCCGCTTCCGGCGGGCCCGAGCAGCTTGCACATCCGCGCATAGGCGCCCGTGATGATCGGCTCGGCGCCGGCATAGGCATCCTGGGCACCGCCGCACATCACCGTCAGCACGCCGTTCTCGGCGCCGGCCTGGCCACCTGAGACGGGAGCGTCGACGAACTTGAAGCCGGCCTTGGCCGCGGCCGCATCGAGTTCGCGCGCGACCTCGGCCGAAGCGGTCGTGTGGTCCACGAAGGTTGCGCCCTTCTTCATGCCGGCAAAGGCACCGTCGGCGCCGATCGTGACCGCGCGCAGATCGTTGTCGTTGCCGACGCAGCACATCACGAAGTCCTGGCCTTCGGCCGCAGCCTTTGGGGTCGCCGCGGTCTTGCCGCCGAACTTGTCCGCCCATTCCTTCGCTTTGGCGGCGGTTCGGTTATAGACGGTGACCTCATGGCCTCCTTTTTTCACGAGGTGTCCGGCCATGGGGAAGCCCATCACGCCGAGACCGAGGAATGCGACTTTAGCCATGTGTGGTATCCGTAGCTTGAGTTTTACGGTTGCAGCCGGGCGGGGGGCGCCAGCCGGGGGGTGCTTAAGGTTCCGCCTGATGGGGAACGCGCGCACCATAAACCCTTAAGGGCGGAGGGCAACGGCTTCGTTTGGCGGCCTCCTGTGCTAGGATGGCGGACCTCAAGGACTTGCATAAAAAAGGGAGTGAAGCATGGGCGGCGTGAGTGTTGGCGTGCTCGATCATTTCAACATCCGGACCCGGAATCTGGCTGAGACGGTCCGCTTCTACGAGGACGTGCTGGGCCTGGAAAAAGGCGCCCGGCCGAATTTCGCCTTCCCGGGGGCCTGGATGTACAGCGAGGGCAAGCCGGTGGTGCACCTCGTCGATATTTCCCCGACCTCCGAGCCACAAAAGCCGGATTCCGGCGTTGTCCACCACGTCGCCTTCGCCAGTCGCGGCTTCGACGGCATGAAGGAGCGTTTGACGTCCAAGGGCATGAAATTTGATGCCCGCCAAGTGCCCGGCGGCGAGCTCTGGCAGATCTTCGTCCACGACCCCAACGGGGTCATGATCGAGCTCAATTACGAGGCGGCCCAGGAGGAGCAGGGGGCCGCGCCCGCCGAGATGGCTGACGATATCGGCAGGCAGTAGCCTTTTGGCCGTTTCCGCTCTAATGGGGCATCCTGATGTCTTGAGCATGATCGGGCCGGAAAACCGCTTCACACGTTCCGGATCATGCTCTCTCTGGGAGATGCGCTTTGAGCGTGACGCAGCAACAGGTCCTCGACAGCCTCGCCAAAATCAAGTCGCCGCGCGGGGTCGCGCTCACCAATGCCAATGTGCTGAGCGCGATCAGCGCGTCAGACGGCAAGGTGTTCTTCTCGATCAATGTCGATGCCGCCGAGGCTCGGGCCTGGGAATCCGTCCGCGCCGAGGCCGAGGCCGCCGTGCGCGCCTTGCCCGGTGTCACCACCGTGATGGTCGCTCTGACCGCCGAGCGCAAGGCGGGCGCTGCACCGCCGCCATCTCCGCAGCCGGGCCGTGCCACCCCGGGCGTGCAGCCGGTCCACGCCCACAAGCCGCCGCCGCAAGGCGGCGCCCAATCGCCGATGGCGCGGCAGTCCGAGATTCCGGGCGTCGCCGCCGTGATCGCGGTGGCTTCGGGCAAGGGCGGCGTCGGCAAGTCGACGACCGCGCTCAATCTGGCGCTGGGCCTGCGCGACCTCGGCCTCAAAGTGGGGTTGCTCGATGCCGATATCTACGGCCCCTCGGTGCCCCGTCTGACGGGCCTGCACCAGAAGCCGGAGCTGGACGGCGAGCGCAAGATGATTCCGCTGCGGCGCTTCGGCCTTGCCATCATGTCGATCGGCTTCCTGGTCGAGGAAGAGACAGCGATGATCTGGCGCGGCCCGATGGTGATGTCGGCGGTGACGCAGATGCTGCGTGACGTCGCGTGGGGCACGCTCGACGTGCTCGTCGTCGACATGCCGCCGGGTACGGGCGATGCCCAGCTCACGCTGGCGCAGAACGTGCCGCTCAAGGGGGCCGTCATCGTCTCGACCCCGCAGGACCTGTCCTTGATCGACGCGCGGCGCGGGCTTGCGATGTTCAAGAAGGTCAACGTGCCCGTGCTCGGCATCGTCGAGAACATGAGCTACTTCCAGTGTCCGCATTGCGGCACGAAATCGGACATCTTCGGCCATGGCGGGGCGCGCCACGAGGCTGAGAAGCTCGGAGTACCATTCCTGGGCGAGATCCCGCTGCACATGGCGATTCGCGCCACCTCGGACGCCGGCAATCCCGTCGTCGACAGCGAGCCTGATGGGCCCCATGCGGCGATCTACCGCGCCATCGCGGGACAGGTCCGCGACCAGCTCAAGGGCGTCATCGCAGCGGCTTGAAGCGATTGCTGGGGACATGCGACTTTCGTCGCCCCCCGTCATGCCATTGTCGCGTTCCGCGGAAGTGGCTTCCGTGTTAAACGCCGGGCGCAGCGAAGCCCCCTTCGGTTTGACGCAGGCCGGGCCCCGCGTCGCCGGAATGCGCGGCACCAAAGAGGAAGTTCGGGGAAACGCCCCAACAAGGAGAGACCTGAAGATGAAGCGTCGTGATTTCCTGAAAGTGTCGGCAGCGGGTGCGGCGGCGTCAGCCGCGGTGGCCTCGCCGGCGATTGCGCAGTCCTTGCCCGAGATCAAGTGGCGCATGACGTCGAGCTTCCCGAAGTCGCTCGATACCATCTATGGCGGCGGCGAGCAGGTGGCGAAGTACGTCGCCGAGATGACCGACAACAAATTCCAGATCCAGGTGTTTGCGGCCGGCGAAATCGTGCCCGGCCTGCAGGCGCTCGACGCGACCTCGAACGGCACGGTCGAGATGTGCCACACGGTGTCGTATTACTATGTCGGCAAGGACCCGACCTGGGCGATCTACGCCTCGGTGCCGTTCGGCCTCAACGCGCGCCAGCAGAATTCCTGGTGGTACCAGGGCGGCGGCGAGCAGCTCGGCAACGAGTTCTTCAAGAAGTCGAACGTGATCGGATTCCCCTGCGGCAACACCGGCACCCAGATGGGTGGTTGGTTCCGCAAGGAGATCAAGACCGTTGCGGATCTGTCCGGCCTGAAATTCCGCATCGGCGGCATCGCCGGCCAGGTGCTTCAGAAGGTCGGCGTGGTGCCGCAGCAGCTCGCCGGCGGCGACATCTATCCAGCGCTGGAGAAGGGCACCATCGACGCGGCCGAGTGGGTCGGTCCGTACGATGACGAGAAGCTCGGCTTCGCCAAGGTCGCCAAGTACTATTACTATCCGGGCTTCTGGGAAGGCGGTCCGATGGTCCACGCCTTCACCAACCTCGACAAATGGAATTCGCTGCCGAAGAACTACCAGGCGATCCTCACCAACGCGACGGCCAACGCCAACAGCTGGATGGCCGCGCGCTACGACATGCAGAACCCGGCCGCGTTGAAGCGTCTGGTGGCCGGCGGCACCCAGCTTCGCCCCTTCACCAACGAAGTGCTCGAGGCCTGCCTCAAGGCGACCAACGAGCTGTGGGGCGAGATCTCGGCCAAGAACGCCGACTTCAAGAAGTCGATCGACGCCATGCAGGCCTACCGCTCCGACGAATATCTGTGGTGGCAGGTCGCCGAATACACCTACGACAGCTTCATGATCCGCTCGCGCACCCGCGGCTGATCTTCACCTGAAACTGTCAGACTGAATGGCCCGGCCGCGTTCGCGAGGCCGGGCTTTTTTTTCGGCGATGTGGCAGGGCGCATCCAAAATCCGCAAAACAACCCCATGCACAGTAGACGCCTACGAGCGCACGTTGCGCAGTGGATGCTGCCGAAAATCTTTCCGCGGAGGGACTCCGGATTGCTTCCGCCTTCGCTGAGGCTCCGGCGGACAAGCCGCCCCGCTCGCAATGACGTGGGATAGAGTTGAGCTTGACCCGTCGGGCAAAACAGTGGCATGAATCCATAATCGCTTAATCCGAATTCTGTTGGGCCAATGTTCAGGGCGATGAGCTTCGGCGCGCACCTCTAAGGCTTTAGTCGCAAGACCGGGCCGCCTAGCCCCGTGTAGAACCCGGCTTTTTCTTTGCCGCAGTGCGATCACGATGGCATTCGGCCCGGCGCTGCGTCATGCTCTCCTCCAAGCCTCGGCAAGAAGGCTCACAATCACCGATACATCAGGGGCAGGAAACCATGAAGAGAAGAGATTTCATCAAGGTCACGGGGCTTGCTGCGGCCGGTGCCGCCACGCTCGCGGCGCCCGCGATCGCGCAGTCGATGCCGGAGATCAAATGGCGCATGCCGACGAGCTGGCCGAAATCGCTCGATACGCTCTATGGCGGCGCCGAGATGATGAGCAAGATGGTTGCGGAAGCGACCGACAACAAATTCCAGATCCAGACTTTTGCGGCCGGCGAGATCGTGCCGGGCCTTCAAGTGCTGGATGCCGTGCAGAACGCGACCTGCGAGATGGGCCACACCGCATCATACTATTATTTCGGCAAGGACCCGACTTTCACCTTCGGCTCGTCGGTGCCCTTCGGCCCGAACATGCGCATCAACCAGGCCTGGTACATGCAGGGTGGCGGGCGCGAGGTGCTCAACGAGTTCTACAAGAGCTACAACGTCATCTCGCTGCTGGCGGGCAACACCGGCTGCCAGATGGGCGGGTGGTTCAGGAAAGAGATCAACACGCCCGCGGATCTCAGCGGCATGAAATTCCGCATCGGCGGCTTCGCCGGCCGTGTGCTGCAGAAGCTCGGCGTGGTGCCGCAGCAGCTCGCCGGCGGCGACATCTATCCGGCGCTGGAGAAAGGCACCATCGACGCCGCCGAATGGGTCGGCCCCTATGACGACGAGAAGCTCGGCTTCTACAAGATCGCGCCGCACTACTACTATCCCGGCTGGTGGGAAGGCGGGCCGATGCTGCTCGCCTTCGTCAACCTCGACAAATGGAATGCGCTGCCGAAATATTACCAGAGCGTGCTCGAGCAGGCCGGTCACACCGCCAACAACTACATGATGGCGCGCTACGACCAGGCCAATCCGCTGGCGCTGAAGAAGCTGCTCGCCAGCGGCACCAAGCTGCACGCGTTCTCGCCCCCCATCATGGATGCCTGCTACAAGGCCGCCAAGGAGCTGCACGCCGAAGTCGGCGCGACCAACGCGAACTTCAAGAAGGTCCACGACAGCCTCGCAAAGTTCTCCAGCGACGGCTATGCCTGGTTCCAGGTCGCCGAGGTCGGCTACGACGTCTTCATGGCGCGGCACGCGCAGAGCTGAGCGCGGCATCTCGCGACTACGGGCCCCGGACCGAGAGCTCCGGGGTCTTCGCAATGATCTGGAAACGACAATGAGCTTTGAGCCCGACGAGATTCAGAGCGCGCTGCGCAGGGCATGGTCGCTGTCGACAGCCAGCCAATGGACGCCGAACAATCCCGCGGCCGGGCAATGCAGTGTCACGGCGCTGCTCATTCATGAGCTCTTCGGTGGCGATCTGCTGAAGACGCCGCTCCCGGCGGGCGATCATTTCTACAACAGGATCGAGGGGCGGCGATATGACTTCACGGACAGTCAGTTCGATCGGCCGATTGCTTACATGGATTTTCCGACCAATCGGACCGAGGCGGAGCGGGGAGCGACGAGCGGCCAGCTAGCCGAGCTCAGAGCCGCTTTTCGGGAGCATCGTTCCAAATGAGTTGCGGCATGGGATCTACACTCGCCTTCGACCGAACACCGGAGCTGAATGCGCTGCGTTCGGCGGCGGCTGGGCACGCCATTTGAGCTGCTCGCCCCTGGCAAGCTGCTCGCTCCTGGCAATCAACTCGGCCTCACTGACGTCGGCCCAGCGCGGCTTGCTACGGTCGATCTCGTGCGACTCGGCATGGCCGAAGAGTTTTCCGAAGAATCTTCGATAAAGCTTCCGTTTGAAGATCGCGAGCGCGACGAGACCCAACACCAAGACGCGCAAGAAGCCTGATGGCTCCGTCGGCAGATGTCCGTTCTGCTCAGATGAATGACTGCCGCCGAAACTGGATTGTCCGGCGGGAGGAGCGGAAGCATCCTTTTGTCCGATCTGCTTGAAGACACCTGCCGGCGGCCCGGAATTCACCTGTCGCATGAGATCCACGATCCTGACCGGGTTCATCACTTCCGCCAGCCTGGACAGGTTTCCATCCTTCGGCCAGTAGATGAAGAGCATTGCCGCGAAGGCTAGGCCGAGCGGGATCATCATCTTGGGCATCACGCCCAGGATGTGGCGCTCGTTCAGTTGCGCTTCCGCCCAGGTCTCGCAGGCATTCTGCCACTGCATGAACAGGTCGCGGTCGGTGAAACAGAGGAGCAAGGGAAATGGGCTTGGCGGGCGTGGCCGCTCCAACGGCACGCCTGACGCATGACGCGGGTAGGCCGTCGCGGCGGCAAATTCCCGCGTGCGCCGGCCGAACACGGGCTGCGTGGAAACGCGCGTATCGAGGCGCTGCCGCGCGGGATTCAACAGTTCGCCGCCAAGGCTGCGGATGGCGTCGAGCCGATCCGCGATGGCGGGGTGGGTTCCGCCTTCATGATCGGCGCGCCCGTCAAACAGCATGCCTTCGACGCGCTCGCTGCCTGCAAAGGCGCCGCGGCCACCGATCTTCGTGATCGCGCTCAGCAACGCCTCCGGGAAATGCGTGACGCGAATGGCTTCGCCGTCGGCGATGTGGTCGCGGCCAAGTTTTAGCCCCCGCCGCGCGGCGCGCGAGAGCTGCATGGAAAATGACGTCAGGGCGCTGCTCACGAGCAATAGCAGCAGCATGGGTGGCACCAGCACGACGAGGACCACCTGCCGCCAGTCTTCCAGGCGCAGCGGATTATTCACGTGCAGGATGACGGCGGTACGCATCAACGCGTGGTTGGCCGCCAGAAGCCTGGTATCGCCGTGCCGGATATGGGAGGCTTCATGGGCCAGAACTGCGGCAAGCTCGTCGTCGTCGAGCCGATCGAGCAGGCCGCGTGTGACCGCGATCAGACCTTTTGTCGGCCCTTCGCCCGCGGTCACCGCGTTGGGCTCGCTCACCTCGATGATCCCGAAGCGCGGCAGGCGAACGCCGAGTGCGGTGCATTGCTCCTCGGCGATCTGAACGAAACGAGGCTCGTCTTGGCGGGTCACGATCCGGACGTTGAGCGCCTGCGTCACGGCCTTTGCGTGACCCCTGTAGATCCGCCAGAACACCAGTCCGGCCACGACGGCAATCGGCGCCGCGTAGCGCAGCGCATAACCAGCCGGATCAGTCAGAATGGTATGCTCGTGGTCCCAGTAGAGTAGGCCCATCGTCAGAACGAAGGCGCCGATGACCTCGAAGGCCAGCACGTAGCCCAGCACCAGCAACGCCGTCCACCGCCTGTTGTGCGCGGCGTGGGTGATGTAGCCGTGAACCGCCATGGCTCGACCCTTCCTGCGCGCCCTTGGGCTCAGAGTGCGATCTTGACCGGCTCCGTCAGCTCCGCGCGACGCTCGCCGAGCGCGAATTTCTGGCGCGGGGGATTGTGCCCGATCATGGCGATGAAGTTGCCGGGGAAGGCGCGACGGACCGAGTTGAGTTCCTCTACGGCCAGATTGTAGAACTTGCGCGCGGCGGTGATGCGATCCTCGATCCGGATCAGGTCGGAGCGCAGCGTGCTGTAGTGAGCAGCGCTGGCAAGGCTGGGATAGTTCTCGCTGACCGCGAAGAGATTTTGCAGGACATTGGCGATCTGCGTCTCGGTCTGCATCACGCCACCCTTGGCGCTGATCGCTTCCAGCGCGTCGACGCGCGCATCGAGCACGTCCCGGATCACCTGGTGCTCCTTGGCCGCGAAGGCGCGCACGATTTCGACGAGATTGCCGACCAGCGTGTGGCGCTCGACCAGCAGCGCGTCGACATCGCCGAAGGCCGCGTCCGCGCGTTCGTCGAGCTGGGCGAGCAGCGCATGCTGCGAGCGGATTTTCAGCGTCAGCCAGATCGCAGCGGCGGCCAGGGGCCATATCCACCAATGATCCAGCGTGAAATTGGTGATGTAAATCAGTCGGCCCGGCAGATCGATGGCTTGAGAGAAATTCTGTTCGGCTGCAGCCATAATACGCCCCATTGAAAATCTGGTTTGCAGGAGGTCTTTACAGGGGCGGCGCTAAGATTCTGAACCGCAGGCAATTAGAATTTTAACGAATGGCTGCGGGTCTCCCGCGCAGCCAGAATGACCACGATCCATGCGGAGATGAAGACGATCGCAATGGCGCCGCCAGACCGAACCGACCGTAGTTTCGTTTTCCAATGATGTTGCGTTCAGCCCGGTCGCACCGATACTGACCGCGCATGCAAGGCCTGCTGGGCCAGCGCCGACAATGATGACGTCCGAATTGGTCAACCTGCCTCATGCAGTTGTGATGCCGTGCCAAGCATGCCAAGACGAGGGTATGTTCGACAACAAGGAAGCCGGAAGCCTCGATGCCGAAGTTCACTAAGATCACGGCGATCATTTCGCTGGTCGTGAGTGCAAGTTCGCTGCTGATTTCGCCGCACGCTCTGGCGCAGTCCCTGCCTGACGACGAGATGTTCGATCCAGTCAAAGTCATCAACGGACTGCAGATTTCGCGTCAAGCCTGCAAGGAGATGGAGGGGCGTCAAACCGCCGTCTGGGTCAGCGTAGAGGACACTGGCTATTGCCTCAGATACTACGCCGCCGGGTTGAAGACCGACGGACAAAACTCCCTTGCCATCGTGTGGATGCCGGGGGACGTGATGGGCGGGCCCAACGGTGTGCGCCACCAGGCTGGCCTTGGCGTCGCAGCGATGATCGAGCAATCGAAAGTGCAATCCGGACGATACGGAGTGCCGTTCATTTTCCTGGCCAGACCGGGTACGTACGGAAGTGCAGGAAAGCACTACGACGTAAGGCATACGCCGCTGGAAGCGAAGCTGATGGCCGCTGCAATCGATACTTTGAAGTCACGCTATGGCATTGCCAGCTGGGTGCTCGGAGGCCACAGTGGAGGCGGGACGCTGGCGGCAGAGCTGCTTGCTCGGCGCAACGACCTTCAGTGCGTCGTTCTTTCGTCTCCGGCTGCAGCATATCGCGCGCGATTGAAGGCGAGGGGATGGGTCAGTCGCCTCAAGACGGAAGTCTTCTTTGATCCTTATGACTCGCTGAAGCAAATACCGGATCAACCTGCGCGCAGGATTTTTCTCATCTCCGATCCGCGTGACTCGAACATCCCGTTCTCAACGCAGGAGTTGTATTTCAAGGGGCTGGAATCGCGTGGACATGCTGCCTGGCTTGTTCCGCTCATGAAGGCCCGGGGACCAACATATCATAGCCTCGTCGATTTCGGTCAGGCGGCGGAAGGAATGTGTGCGGATGGGGTGGCGACTGACGTCATGCTGAAAACCTTGCGTGCGAAGCCAATGGAGTCGGATCGCATATCAAATTGATCTGACGCTGCGGCCCAGAAAAAAAGCGTTCTATGCTCAAGACTGGTCCACGGTTGGTCTGCAGGACAAGCTGGTCCGCGATTGTGATATCGACCATGCCTTCCTGTGACACGGGCGCTGAGTACACTGATCAAGCAACTCGCGTTCCTGTGCGACGAGATTGCTGCATTGGCTTCGGCGAGGTTCGCGATGTCGCGATGTGTCAGGTACTTTGCCGCGCTGTTGCTGTTCAGCATTGGGGCGGGATGGCCGGCGCGCGCGGCGGAGCCGCAGGTGTGGATCTCCAGCAATGACCCGACCTATGGCGGGGCCGCGGATTTCTGGCAGATGTTCGTGCCGGACGCGCCCTGGCAATCGGCGAAGCAGCACGTTGCGGTGTTCAGCATCGACCAGAACCTGGTGACCAATGGCCCCCCAGACAAGCTCCGTCAGTTCTACGCCTTCCTGAAGCAGAACCACATTGCGCTCGCCATCGGCATCGGCATGCTGACGGGGAACGAGCAGTGGGAAGCATGTCGAAGGCTACGTCGCTGATGGTGCGTGGTTGGCGAGTGCGGAGCAGAACATCGATGCCATCCGTGCCCTCCACATGCACGCTCCCGATCATCTCGTGTTCGCCAGCTGGCACGTGCATCCCACCAAGAATCTGCCGGAGACCTCGCCCGAGGCGTTCACGCACTTGGTTGTCTATTATTTTGGCGGACATTGAGGCTGCGCGCTTGTACCGGACCCCATGGCCGGTCCGGGGACGGGCGGCTGGGTCCGGCACCGAATGATATTGCACCGAGATCAATGTAGTTATTGTCCTCACCTTTGCATCGGAGCATATTCAGGGCAATCAGGAAATTGCACCGGGTTACCCCGGAACCGTAGAGCTAGAACGATGCACCCCAGTTATCTCGACCTGTTCCTCGCCTTCATCGGATTGTCGTTTGGCGTTCCCTCCGCGCTGCCCCGCCTGTTTTTCCGGAGCGAAGCTACGTCGCGCCGCAAGACTTCATAGAGGGACGGATCGCCAGGCGGCCGCGGAGGCGAATATGGATCTGACCGTCAGCACCGTCCTCATCGCTTTCGCCGGCGTGTTTCTGATCTGTTTTATGAAAGGGGCGTTCGGCGGTGGCTTCTCGATCGTCGGCATCCCGCTGCTGTCGTTCGTCATGGACCCCGTGACGGCTGGCGGCCTGCTCGCGCCGTTGTTCGTTGCGATGGACCTGTTCGCGCTGCGCTACTGGAAGCCCTCGACCTGGTCGAAACCAGATCTTGCGCTGCTGTTGCCCGGACTCGTGATCGGCATCGCTCTCGGCTATTTCCTGTTCCGTGTGCTGGACCACCGCGCCGTCGCGATCGTTATGGCCGTCGTGACCTTGATTTTCGTCGGCCTGTGGTTTTTTGGCGATCCGAAGCTGGTCATTGCGCCGCGCTCGAGGCCGAAAGCGATCGCTGCAGGGCTTGCCTCCGGCCTCACGACCATGGTCGCGCATTCCGGGGGACCGCCGCTGGCGATGTACCTGCTGCCGCTTGGTCTCATCAAGGAGGTCTACGCCGGGACGACCAGCCTGTTCTTCACTGTCGGCAACGCGACCAAGGCGGTGCCATGGCTGCTGCTGACGCGGCCGAGCGGCAACGAATGGATCGTGATGGCGATCTGCCTCTTCGCCGTTCCCGCAGGCGTCTGGCTCGGCTGGCGCCTGCACGCGCGGCTCGACCAGCGGCAGATTTTTCGCGCTTGCTACGGCTTGCTCGTCGTCACCGCGCTGAAGCTGCTGTGGGACGGCGTGTCCGGCTATCTCGGATGAGCGGCAGTTGCTGCTCAAGCCTGCGATGAGTTCTGCTTCAGAACGGGAACGGCAATTCGCGGGCACCGAGACTGTCAAACCCGACGCCGGTTGCGGGTCCGGTGCGGTAGTGACCGTTGTAATCGCCGAGGGCAGGGCGCTCCGTTGCAGGCTGCCGACAGGCGAGATCAGGGCGATCGGCGAGCAGCGGCCGGCGTTCCCGATAGCGCGTTGGCCAGCAGTTGCAGGTCTGGTCGCAGACCATCCGCACTTCGACGATCGGCGGCGGATCGCCATGATTGAGCGCACCTCAATTTTTCTCAAGCGAGCGTGGTAGCGACCCTCGTTCGAGTGTGATGCTTTTTCGATGTGACTGGCAGATCGGCACTTCCATTCACGTCGAATGGGAGTAGCAATATGCGTCCCACCGCCCGAATGACAATTGTCGGAACCCACGTGCAATGCGCCTTCTGATCGTCGAGGACAATGTCGAGCTGTCGCGGCTCGTTGCCAGCGGGCTGGCGGCGGCCGGCTATGAGAGCGATATCGTCGGCGGCACCGAGGAGGCGCGCGAGGCGGTACACAATGTCAGCTATGCCGCGATGATTCTCGACCTCGGCCTGCCCGACGGCGACGGCCTGTCGGTGCTGCGCGAGCTGCGCCGGCAGATGGAGCCGCTGCCGGTGCTGGTGCTGACCGCACGCGGCGGCGTGCAGGACCGCGTCACCGGCCTGCGCAGCGGCGCCGACGATTATCTCGCAAAGCCGTTCGCGATGGAGGAGCTGGTTGCGCGGCTGGAGGCCATCCTGCGCCGTCCGGGCCAGCTGCTCGGCCGCTCGTTGCGGCTCGCCAATCTCGTCTACGACACCGAGAGCCGCCAGATCTTCATCGACGACAAGCCGCGAATCATTTCCTCGCGCGAGACATCGGTGCTGGAGATCCTGTTGCGGCGGCAGGGCCGGGTGGTGCCGAAGAAGAATGTCGAGGATCATATCTTCGGGCTCGAGGGCGAGGTCGCCTCCAATGCGGTCGAGGTCTATGTCTCCCGCCTGCGCAAGCAGCTCACCGAGCACGGCGCCAGGGTCGTCATCCATACCATCCGCGGTGTCGGCTACATGATGGCCGAGGAGAAATAGCGTGGCCCGGGTCGGATCGCAGAACGGGTCCAGCACTGGATACGAGGCCGGAGCCAAAGCCCGCGCACCGTCGTTCAAATCGCTGATCTCGCGCATCGTGTTCCTGCACATCATCGCGGTCGCAGTGGTCGCGATTTTCCTGCCATTGGTCCTGTTCTGGCTGCTGAACTCGGAGATCGATCAGCTGCATCGCGCTGCGATGCGGGCCCAGGCCGAGGCGCTGGCCGAGCGTATCGCGGTCCAGGGCGACGGCAAGGTGACGTTCAATCTGCCGGAGAGTCTTCGCGGTCTCTATTCGGAGGCTTACGGCCGCTACCAGTACGACATCCGCGATGGCGACGGCCGCCTGCTATTCTCCTCGCACCGCAAGACCGGCGACGTGGGGTCGGACACGATTTCGGGCGCGGGTGTGACGCAGACGATCGGCGGCACGACCGTGCACATCAGGGTTGGGGAAGATCTGTCCCACCGCGACGTCATTACCGACGACATCGTGTCCAACTTCTTCCGTCGGGTCGGATGGATCACCATTCCCATTCTTCTGATCTTGCTCGCCATCGACATCATCATCTTCCGCCGCGCCATCGCGCCGCTGTGGAAGGCCTCGGAACAGGCCAGCAATATCGGCCCTGCCCGCACGGACATTCGCCTGCCGATCGAGCGGATTCCGCGCGAGATCGTGCCGCTCGTCACGGCGGTCAACCAGGCGCTCGACCGCCTCGAGGACGGTTTTCGCGTGCAGCGCCAGTTCACGGCCGACGCGGCCCATCAGTTGCGCACGCCCCTTGCGATCCTGCGCACGCGGATCGAGATGCTTGGCGATCGAGAGGCCAGGCAAGCGCTGCATGACGACATCGCGGGCATGAGCCGCATCGTCGCCCAATTGCTGGAGATCGCAGAACTCGACACGCTGGTGCTCGATCCCGGCGAGACCGCTGATTTGCGTGCCGTCTGCGCCGAAGTGGTCGGGCGCGATCGCGCCGTTGGCGATTGCGCAGCACAAGGACATCGCGCTCAAAGGCGCGGACGCGCCCGTGCTGATCCACGGCAATTCCGAGATGCTCCAGCGCGCGGTGTTCAACCTCGCCGAAAACGCCATCAAGTTCACCGCGAAGGAGACCTCCGTCGATGTCGAGGTCGGCGACGACGGTTCGGTACGCGTGCGCGATTGCGGCCCCGGCGTTGCCGAAGCCGAACGCGAGCTGATCTTCCAGCGCTTCTGGCGCAGCGATCGCCAGCGCACGGACGGCGCCGGTCTCGGCCTTTCGATCGTGCGCGGCGTCGCCGACGATCATGACGCGACGGTCGCGGTGGGCAACCTACCCGGCGGCGGTGCCGAGTTCACGCTGCGGTTCAGGCTGGCTGAGGAGGGCCTTGAGTCAAGAGTCGCGCGGCAGTGACGGTGTACCCTCTCCCCTTGCGGGAGAGGGTGGCTTCGCGAAGGCGAAGCCGGGTGAGGGGTCTGTCTCCGCGAGTCCCGCTCTCACTTGAATGCGCTGAAACGACCCCTCATCCGGCGCCATAGCCGATGCGAAGCATCGGCGTTCTTAAGAACGGCAGCCGAAGGCCGCCTATGCCACCTTCTCCCGCAAGGGGAGAAGGAAGAAGGGGCCCGCTATTTCAGCTTCGCGGTGGACAGATCCATGATCATGCGCGTGGTCAGGTAAAGACGCGGCACGATGCTGTTGATCTGGACATATTCGGCGTCGTTGGAGTGCGCGCCGAAGCCTGACAGGCCCATGCCTTCGACGACGGCACCCTTGGTCTTGAGCGCGGCGAACGCGGCATCGGTGCCGCCGCCGGTCGCCTTCTCGTCGACCTTCAGCGGCAGTCCGATCTCGCCGTAGATCGTCGTGCCGTAGGCGGCCACGCGGCGCGAGGCGTCGTTGGCCTCGAGCGGCGGGCGGCGCACTTCGAATTTGAGCTCGACCTTGGAATCCGGCAGCAGGCGATTTTTGATCTTCTCCTGCAATGTCTTTTCGAGCTCGTCGAAATCGGACACCTTGAGCGCGCGCGCATCGGCCTGCGCCGTGGCTTCGGCCGGAATCACGTTGCGGTTGGTGCCGGCCTTGGCGACCGTCCAGTTCAGCTTCAGGCCCTGCTCCGGCCTGGAGAGGTCCTTCATCTGCAGCACCTGGTGCGAAAGCTCGTAGAGCGCGTTGATGCCGCCTTCGGGCCTCGCGCCCGCATGCGACGACTTGCCGTGGACCGTGAGATAGGCCGAGCCGATGCCGCTGGTGGCGAGCCGCAGCGTGCCGTCGGCGCCGCCGCTCTCGAACGAGAACACCACGTCCTGCTCGGAAGCAAGCCTGGTGATGGTGCTGCGCCAGCCGGGCGAGGAGATTTCCTCGTCACCATTGGTCAGGACCGTGAGCGTGCCGTAGTCTTTGAAGTTCAGCTTCTGCAGCATCGCCACGGTATGGAGAACGAGGGCGACGCCCTGCTTGTCGTCGGCGATGCCGAGGCCGTAGGCCTTGTCGCCGTCGATGCGGAACGGCTGATCCTTCAGCATGCCCTTCAGGTACACCGTGTCCATGTGGGCGATCAGCATGATCTTCTTGGTGCCGGTGCCCCTGAAGACGGCATGGACGGCCGGGCCGATCTTCTCGGGCGTGTCGTCGAGGCGATAGATGTCGGCGGGCTGCAGGATCTCCACGGTGCCGCCGAGTTGCTTGAGCTGGTCGGCGACGCGCCCTGCAATCACGTTCAGGCCCTCGACGTCCCTGCTGCCGGTTTCGATGTTGACGAGGTCGCGCAGCGTGTCGAGCAGCGGCTGCTGCTCCTTCTGCGCCAGCGCCTGGACGTCAGCCACCGGATCGGCCTGCGCGATGCTTGCCGCACAGGCGAGCCAGAACGAGGCGATCAGCGGACGAACGAGCGAGCGAGCGGGGAGCGATCGGAGCATGCGCGGCATTCCCAAATTGAAGGAACGTCCGGTATGCCCGTCTTTGCCGCGCCTGTCACGCGCGCCATGCTCCGCGGAGGCGGAGCATGACCGCGAGGGCCGTGGCCGCTACTTCTGCGGCGGGCCGAGATCCAGCGGTGGGAGATCGATCTGCGGCACCTCGATCTTGACCTTGTCGAGGTCGACGTTGACAGGCTTGTCCAGCAGGCCCGTCACCGTCACCGGGAAGGCGATCACGATCAGCACCATGATCATCTGCAGTCCGATCCAGGGCATCGCGCCCCAGTAGATGTCGGAGCTCTTCACTTCCTTCGGCGCCACGCCGCGCAGGTAGAACAGCGCGAAGCCGAACGGGGGATGCAGGAACGAGGTCTGCATGTTGACGCAGAGCATGACGCCGAACCAGATCAGCGCCGGTCCGTCGCCGACGACGGGGCCGAGGATCTTCTGTGCGATCGGCGCGATCATCGGCAGGATGATGAAGGCGATCTCGAAGAAGTCGAGGAAGAACGCCAGGAAGAAGATGAAGAGGTTGATGAAGATCAGGAAGCCCCAGACGCCGCCGGGCAGCGAGGTCAAAAGGTGCTCGAGCCAGACGCCGCCGGAGACGCCGAGGAACACCACCGAGAAGCAGGTCGAGCCGATCAGGATGAAGGTGACCATGCAGGTGAGCCGCATGGTGGATTCGTATCCCTGCTTGATGAGGTCACGCAGCTCGGGGATGCGCGCGGCCGAGATGCAGATCCAGGCCACGGCGAGATAAGTCAGCGCGAACGAGACCTTGAAGATCAGGTTCTCGGTGAACAGCATCGCCACGATGGTGCCGATACCGGCGGCGATCACCCCCACGATCAGGATCTTGCGGTCGGTCGAGGAGAAATCCTTGTGATGGATCGCAGCGAGCACGATGGCGCCGACCGCACCCATGGCACCGGCTTCCGTCGGGGTCGCAAGGCCCATCATCATGGTGCCGAGCACGACGAAGATCAGCACGGCCGAGGGGATGATGCCCATCAGGCACTTCTTCCACAAAGCCCAGCCGGTCAGCGTGCGCGCTTCCTTCGGGACCGGCGGCACGTGGTCGGGCTTGATCAGGCCGAGAACGAAGGTGTAGCCGGCGAACAGCAGGATCTGGAACACCGAGGGACCCCAGGCGCCGAGATACATGTCGCCGACCGACTTGCCGAGCTGGTCGGCGAGCACGATCAGCACCAGCGAGGGCGGCACCAGCTGCGTGATGGTGCCCGAGGCCGCCAGCACGCCGGTGATGTAGCGCATGTTGTAGCCGTAGCGGATCATCACCGGCATCGAGATCAGCGCCATGGCGATGACCTGGGCCGCCACCGTGCCGGTGATGGCGCCGAGGATGAAGCCGACGATGATGACGGAATAGCCGAGGCCGCCTCTGACAGGGCCGAACAGCTGGCCCATCGAATCCAGCATGTCTTCGGCCAGTCCACATCTCTCCAAGATCGCGCCCATGAAGGTGAAGAACGGGATCGCGAGCAGAAGCTCGTTGGAGAGCACGCTGCCGAACACGCGGCCGGGGATCGCCTGCAGGAAGTTGAGGTCGAAGAATCCGAGATGGATGGCGAGGAAGCCGAAGGAGAGACCGACGGCGGCAAGCGTGAAGGCGACGGGGAAGCCGATCAGCATCGCCAGAACCAGGCCGCCGAACATCAACGGCGGCATCATTTCCAGCGTAATCATTGGGTCGGCCTCTCGTACTTGGCGTCGATCGTCACATAGCCCTGGAGAGCCGCGATACGCTTGATGACTTCGGAAATGCCCTGGAGCGCCAGCATCACGAAGCCGGCGGGGATCACGAACTTGATCGGCCAGCGGATCAGGCCGCCGGCATTGCCGGACATCTCGCCGACGTCATAGGCCTGCATGAAGAACGGCCACGACAGATAGGCGAGCAGCAGGCAGGAGGGGATCAGGAAGAACAGCGTGCCGATCAGGTCGAGCCAGAGCTGGCCGCGCTCGGACAGGGTCAGATAGAAGATCTCGACCCGCACATGCTCGTTGCGCTTGAAGGTGTAGGACGATCCGAACATCACCAGGACCGCGAACATGTACCATTGCAGCTCCAGCCAGCCGTTCGAGGAGTAGCTGAAGGCGTAGCGGATCATGGCGTTGGCCGCGCTGACCAGGCAGGCGAGGAGCACGAGCAGGTTACAGACGTACCCAATCTTTTCATTGAGGGCGTCGATGGCGTTGCTCAACGCCAGCAAGGGACGCATCTTACTTTCTCTCCGTCGCGGCCTAACACTTCTGCGGGAGGCTTCGGCGCGCAACGCCCGGTCAGCGTGCGATCAACACGCGATCGCACGGGTCCGGAAGCGATTGCAGCGTCAGTCCTCCCCTCGTGCCTTGCCGTCTTGACCGCGACCGCCAACGGGGCGGGCCGGCTTATCGTTGCCGGGCAAGCAAAGGCGGTCGCACCAAACCAGCGGGCTTGTGCGCCGTCAATCGGAAAATGGGCAAATTATCGGCGCGTCAAAAGCTTAAGTCGCAAAAGCTCAAGACAGACCGTGCGGGCGCGAATCCTCAGCCGCCGGTGACGCTCATATGCCTGGAGACGCTGGGCCGGTCGTGGCGACGGTCGATGATGAAATCGTGGCCCTTGGGCTTGAGTCCGATGGCACGGTCGATCGCAGCCGCCAGCAGCTCATCGTCGCTGGATGCGCGCAGCGGCTTGCGCAAATCGGAGGCATCCTCGTGGCCGAGGCAGGTGTGCAGCGTGCCCGTGCAGGTGATGCGGACGCGGTTGCACGATTCGCAGAAATTGTGGGTCATCGGCGTGATGAAGCCGAGCTTGCCGCCGGTCTCCGCGACGCTGACATAGCGCGCCGGGCCCCCGGTGCTTTCGGCCAGATCCGTCAGCGTGAATTGCTGGGCGAGACGGGCGCGTACCAGTGACAGCGGCAGATATTGGTCGATGCGGCCCGCGCCGATCTCGCCCATCGGCATCACCTCGATCAGGGTCAGCCCCATGCCCTTGCCATGGGCCCAGCGCAGGAGACCGGGGACTTCGTCCTCGTTGAGGTTCTTCAGCGCCACCGCATTGATCTTCACGGCGAGGCCCGCAGCGCGCGCGGCCTCGATGCCTTCCAGCACCTTGTCGATCTCGCCCCAGCGCGTGATCTCGCGAAATTTCTTGGGATCGAGCGTATCGAGCGAGACGTTGATGCGGCGGACGCCGCAATCGGCGAGTTCCCTGGCATGCTTTGCCAGCTGCGTGCCGTTGGTGGTCAGCGTGAGCTCGCCCAACGCCCCGCTGGTGAGATGGCGCGAGAGCGAGCGCACCAGCGACATCACGTTGCGCCGGACCAGCGGCTCGCCGCCGGTGAGCCGCAGCTTCTTCACGCCCTTGGCGATGAAGGCAGAGCAGAGCCGGTCGAGTTCCTCGAGCGTCAGCAGGTCCGCCTTGGGTAGGAATGTCATGTCTTCCGACATGCAATAGAAGCAGCGCAAATCGCACCGATCGGTGACCGAGACGCGCAAGTAAGAGATCGTCCGACCGAACGGATCGGTCATCGCGCTCGACAGCGCGGCGCGGGGGCTCGCCGAGGCGAGGGAGGTCGCGGGAGATCCGTTCATACGAGCTGCCTTGTCACTTACGGCGACGGGCGCACCTTTGCTTCAGCCGTGCTGTAGATGCAATCTAAGCATCGGACGCGGCTGAGACAATCGGGTGGTATACGAAGATTGAAACCTGGATCAGCGCTTGCCCGCGTTCGGATCGGGGAACGCCGAGCCCGCAGCGGGCGGCGGCGCAGCGTCGGCCGGCGCCGCGGCGGGTGCGGCCGCGGCCGGTTGCGGCCGCTTCGGCCGGTGCAGCTTCTTCTTCACGGGCTTCGGCGGCAGCGCCGGCTGGAGCTCCGCGAAAACGGGATTCGGATCGGTGGTCACCGAAGCAGGCGTGGTGAAATCGCCGGCATTCTTGATGACATTCACCGGTATGCTGGTCGGCTGGTATTTTGGTAGCGCGAAAGCGACCGTGAACGGAGCGTCGGGCGCGGCTACCGAGACCGAGCAGGGGGTCTTGCAGCCCGGACCCAGCGAGGTCGTGGCGTCAGCACCCGGCGGATTGGATTCGAGCCGGACCTGGGCGGTCGGCGGCGTCGATTTGAACATGTCCCAAGACATCGAGGAGCAGCCACCGAGGCTTGTTGCTCCCAGGAGGCTTCCCCCCGCTAACGCAATCGCGATGACACGACGCATGACCATCCACTTCTACTGCGACGAACCGCCACATAACCCCGCGGGGACCATAGGGGCGTCGTTTCAGGCAAGCAACCGGCCGGCTGCGCATAGTTAATAGATGGTTAATGCGCGATTCCTCAGGATATCCGAGCTCTCTCAGAGCCTTGCCGATGCCCGGGCCGCCATCAGGCTGTGGGCGGCAGGCGGCAGCTCCCGCATGTGATGGATCAGCCTATCAGGCTTCAGCTCGGCGATCGGCACATCAGTATAGCCGAAGCTGACCCCGATCACCGGCACCCCGGCGCGCCGGGCCACCCCGACGTCGGTTCCGGCGTCGCCGACCATGATGCTGGCTTTGACCTCGCCGCCGGCCCGGGCCACGGTCTCGCGGAAGATGGCCGGATCGGGCTTCTGGACGCCAAACGTATCCGCGCCGCAGATCGCTGCAAACCGCCGGGTCAGGTCGAGCTGATCCAGGAGCCGCTTCGACAGCCATTCCAGCTTGTTGGTGCAGACCGCGAGGCGATGGCCCTGCGCCGCCAACAGGTCGAGCGCGTCGAGCAGCCCCTCGAACGGGCGGGATTCGACCGCGATATGGTCGGCGTAATAGCTGATGAAATCAGCCGTCAGTCGGTCCATGGCGGCAGGCGTGACCGTGCGGGCCTCGGCCTCCAGCCCCCGCTCGATCAGCTTGCGCGCACCGGCGCCGATCATGTTGCGGGCCGAGGCCATCGGCACCGGCGGCAGGCCTTCGCGGTCGAGCACATAATTCAGGGCGGTGATCAGGTCGGGCGCCGTATCCACAAGCGTGCCGTCGAGATCGAAGACGAGGGTGTAGGGCGAGGTCATGCAAGAAGCGCTATCGGTCCGGCCAGGCCGACGCAAGGGGCGGGGCTATAAGATCCGCTTGAGGCCTGTTCCGGCGAGGAAAACGAGGCTACATAGGCCGCCGCAAGCCGGTTTGCCGGCGGCATTCCTGACTTTGAGAGGCGGGCGCAAACGTGAACATGGACCAGTTGAAGCGGCAGGCTGCGGCACGCGCCCTGGACGAGGTGCGCGACGGCATGCAGCTCGGTCTCGGCACCGGCTCGACCGCCAAACACTTTGTCGAACTGCTGGGCGAGCGCGTCGCCGCCGGGCTGAAGGTGATCGGTGTTCCGACCTCCGAGGCGACCCGCGCGGATGCGGAGCGCTGCGGCGTGAAGCTGACCACGCTCGATGAGATCGACCATCTCGACATCACCGTCGACGGTGCCGACGAGATCGATCCCGAGCTCAACCTGATCAAGGGTGGCGGCGGTGCGCTGCTGCGCGAAAAGATCGTGGCAGCCGCCTCTGATCGCATGATCGTCATTGCCGATGACACCAAATGGGTGCCGATGCTCGGCAAGTTTCCGCTGCCGGTCGAGGTGATCCCGTTCGGGCTTGGCGCGACCCGTCGCGCCATCGAGAAGGCATTTGCGGAATGCGGCGTTTCCGGGCAAATGGCGGTCCGCAAAGCCAAAGATGGCCACGTTTTCGTCACCGATGGCGGCCACTGGATCGTCGATGCCCAGCTCGGACGTATTGCCGATCCGGCGAGCCTCGCCAAGGCGTTGAGCGCGATCCCCGGCGTGGTCGAGCATGGATTGTTCATCGGCTTGGCCAGCTCGGCTGTTTTGGCGGGTGGCGAGGGAATCCGCGTGATTGAACGGCGTAAGCCGAAAGGAGACTAGGAATGAAGAGCGTCTTGAAGATCGTGCCCGCTGCGTGCCTCGCCTTCGCATTGGCTCTGGGGGCAGCGCCTGCGATCGCGCAACCGCAGGCGGCCCCGGCAGCACCGACCCCGGGGGCGATTGCCGCGGCAAAGGAGATTTTGCAGCTGAAGAATGCCAGCGCGATGTACGCCGGCGCCGTGCCCGGCATGGTGGAGAAGGTCAAGACCACGCTGATCGGACAGAACCTCAACTACCAGAAGGATCTCAACGAGCTCGCTCCCATCATCGCCAAACAGCTGGCCGGCCGTGAGTCGGAGATCGGCGATGGCATGGTGGGGGTCTACGCCGGCGAGTTCACCGAGCAGGAGCTGAAGGATCTCGTCACGTTCTACAAGTCGCCGCTCGGCCAGAAGCTGCTCACCAACGAGCCCAAGGCCATCAGCCTCAGCATGCAGGTCATGAACGACTGGGCGCGGAATTTCTCCGAGGTCGTCGCGAGCGCGTTCCGCGCCGAGATGAGGAAGCGTGGCAAGGAAATCTGACGGTACCTATCTGATCAGAATCGGGATCACGCTTTAGGAGAGGTCGGAGTGGACAATGGCTGAATTCGACGTCGACCTCTTTGTCATCGGTGGTGGTTCGGGCGGCGTGCGTGCCGCCCGCATCGCCGCCGGCTACGGCGCCCGCGTGATGATCGCGGAAGAGTACCGCATGGGCGGCACCTGCGTGATCCGTGGCTGCGTGCCGAAGAAGCTGTTCGTGATCGGCTCGCATTTCCGCCACGAGCTGGAAGATGCCGCCGGCTTCGGCTGGACCGTTCCGACCGCGACCTTCGACTGGCCGACCTTGATCGCCAACAAGGACAAGGAAATCGCGCGACTGGAGGCCGCCTACACGACCAATGTCGAGAAGTCGGGCGCGCAGATCGTCAAGAGCCGCGCGGTGATCGAGGACAAGCACACCGTCCGCCTGCTCGCGGACGACAGGAAGATCAGCGCAAAATACATTCTCATCGCCACCGGCGGCGCGCCCAACCACGGCGCCGCAATCCCCGGCATCGAGCATGTGATCTCTTCCAACGAAGCTTTTCATCTGAAGAAGCTGCCGAAGCGAATCGTGATCCAGGGCGGCGGCTATATCGCGCTGGAATTCGCCGGCATCTTCGCCGGCTTCGGTTCCGACGTCACCGTGATCTATCGCGGCGACAACATCCTGCGCGGCTTCGACGAGGACGTTCGCGCCCACGTCCGAGCTGAGATGGAGAAGCAGGGTATCACCATCCTCACCGGCTGCACGGTCAACAAGGTCGATCGCCACGGCGAGGAATTCACCACGCACCTGTCGAATGGTTCGAGCATTGCTTCCGACCAGGTGATGTTCGCGATCGGCCGGCATCCGGCGGTCGCCAATCTCGGCCTGGAGAACGCCGGCGTCGCCATCAATCCGAAAAACGGCGGCATCGCGGTCGACCATTTCTCCAAGAGCTCGGTCGACAGCATCTACGCGATCGGCGACGTCACCCATCGCTTCAACCTGACGCCGGTCGCGATCCGCGAGGGCCATGCCTTCGCCGACACCGTGTTCGGCAAGCGTACGGTGCAGGTCGATCATTCCTCGATCCCGACCGCGGTGTTCTCGCAGCCGGAGGTCGGCACGGTCGGTCTGACGGAGACCGAAGCGCGTGCGCAATTCAGCCACGTCGACATCTACAAGACGACGTTCCGCCCGATCAAGGCGACGATGTCCGGCCGCGACACCCGCGTGCTGATGAAGCTCGTCGTCGACGGCGCGACCGACCGCGTGCTCGGCTGCCACATCGTCGGCGATTGCGCCGCCGAGGTCACGCAAGTGGTCGCGATTGCCGTGAAGATGAAGGCGACCAAGGCCGATTTCGACGCGACCATCGCGCTGCATCCGACCGCGGCCGAAGAGCTGGTGACGATGCGCACCCCGACCGCGCGCCACGTCCGCCAGGCGGCGGAGTAGGGCGCCGACGGGGAGCCGTGACCGGCTCCCCGCGGTCTTGTTCCCGGTCAGAAGTCGAACGTCATGCCTGTCGTGACCGCTTCGGCCTTGTTGCCGGCAATGACGTTGTTGTTGGCGTCACGTCCGCACACTCCGTAGCCGTGTCCGCTGACACCGAGGCAGTAATGCGCGCCCGGTCCGTTGCGCAAGTAACTGCCGACCATGTACCAGCTCACGAACGGGCTGAAATGGTACTTCACGCCGATCGCGTACTGGTCTGCGCTGGAGTCCACCGCGTTGAGCGCGAAGTCGGCGGCACCCGCCGGCGCCGAAACCGCGACCCCCGGAGTGGGATACGCGTTGAGGACGCCGGTGCCCGGCGAGCCCGGCGAGGCGTTGGCATGAGCCCAGGATGCACTGACGTCCCACTTCTCGACCGATTGGGTCGCGCTCAGGAAGTAGCCGTCGCGCGAACGCTCGTTGAAGGCGGCGACCGTATGCTCGCGGCGCATCACTTCGTAGATGCCGTAGAGCTGCAGGCTGCCGATCATGTCGTTGAACTTGTAGCCCGCGCCCAGCTTTGCAGCCCACTCGTTGGCGATGCCGACCGCACCCGCCGGCACGGTGAGAACGCTGCCATTGCTCAGCGCGGTCACCGCCTCGTCGCCGGTCCGGTTGGTTCCTTCGTGGAATTCGTAAGCGGCGATGCCCGTGAACCCAGCCTGGTTGTAGGTCAGCGATGCGCTGTAAAGATTGCCGTAAGAGCCATCGGTACAGCCCTCCGGCGCCGATGTGAGCGGGAAGCCCGAGCCGCTGCCGCGCGATGACGTCGCCGGGCAGTTGAAATCGCCGAGCGCGTAGTCGCTGTTGTCCTTGGCGGTGTTCTGGCCCGGCGAGACCATGACCGAGGCCTGGAAGCCGTTCCATACAGGCGATTCATACCAGACCGCATGCCCCGCGCGCCAATCGAACTCCGCGCGCAGATCGCCGCCGGTGTTGCCCATGATCGAGTTGTAGTCGCCGAGCGTGGCCGAGAACGGATCGAACTTCGCCGTGGCCTTCTTGTAGGGCGTGTCCGCCTTGCCGGCCTTGATCGTGCCCCACGGGCTCTCCATGCCGAGGAAGCTGTCGCGCGTGCCGAACGCCGCGCGTTCGGTCGGAACGGCTGCGACCTCCACGAGCGATTCGAATTGCGCGACGGCGGCCCATCCGGGATAGCCGTAGGGGTCAAGATTGTGCCGCGCGCGAATGCCGAAGTAGGTGAGGTTGCTGGAGACGCCGAACTTCGTGCCCTGGTCGTAGACGCCGGCATTGAAGACGTCGCCGGAAAGATCGACATGGCCGTAGAGCGTCACGGTGGTGTTGTCGATGAACGGATTGGATCCGGGCGCCTTGCTGTAGAGCGGAGCGCCGCCGATGCTGACGACGGTGTGCTCGGGCGCCGCGGGCGCCGGTGAGGGAGCAACCGCCGCATGCAGAACGGGATTGCCCTTGGGTGAAGCCGGCGCCACCGCCGTCGCCGCAGCCCTGGGCGCGCCGATGTGATTGACGCGTTCGCGAAGCTGCGCGTTCTCCTTCGCGAGCTTGGCGTTGCTGCGCTCGAGCGCATCGAGGCGGGCAACGACATCCTCGATGGTTGCAGCTCGCAAAGGTTGGCTGATTGTGGTTGCACACAGGGCCGCAAAGCCCGTGCTGAGCAAAAAGGCCTTCCTCATCTGGTTTCCCCTTTATCGCCGCGGACTCTCAGATGGGGTCCGGGATAAAACGGAAGCTAATGTATGCCAGATGCCATATACAATGAGGCTGGTAGGTTAGCGTTCGCTTTCGCCACCGACTGTGTCCGGAAAGCAACTATTTCTGACAAACCATGTCGCGCGTCGATCTGCCGCATTGCGGTGAACCGGATGCAGCCCGAAAGGGCGAATGATTTCCGCGGCTTGCTTTAATCGCCCCAGGGCGTTTCGCCGCGTCCGAGGCGGCCGGCGATGTCGGTCTGAAACGCCGGCGGTCCGAACGCGAACCATTCGTCGCCGCTCTGATAGACCAGCAGCCGTCTCTTCTCGGTGCAAAACCGCATCAGCCAGTCCATGGCCTTCTTCTTCGGCTGCTCGCCGACCGGGACGACGACGTCGACCGGGAGGCCGCGCCAGAAGAAATTGGCGGCCAGCATGATCATGCTGGATTGATCCGGCCGCATCCAATCCGGCAGCGGGCTGGAAGCAACCAGCCAGCCGCAGACGAACTCGCGGCAGGGATGCTGCGGGCGTTCCGGATAGATTGTGCACCGATGCGCGACGCTGAACGGGCAAGGTTGTCCCTTGCGCACTTTGTGCCCACGCACCTCGATCTGCAGCCAGCCATCGCAACAGGCAGTGCAGCTTCCGCAGGTTCTGGTGATGTCGGGACTCACGGGCGAAGCAGGTGCTCCAGGCGCATCTCGGTCGCCTATGAAGTACCAGCAGCATTTGCGGACGGGCAAGACCCGCAACGGAGGAGAAGCTGCAGCGTTCTCGGCTACGCGTAGAGATATCCGACCGGCTTGCCTTCGGTGCGCAGGGGACGAATGTCCTTCTGCGTGATGATCTGACCGGCGAGGCCGTCGATCTCGTCGCGCTGCGTCGGCGTCCAGCTGCGAAGGTTCTCGATGCCCTTGAGAAGACCGAGCCGGAGCACTTGCGTGTTCTCGCCGACAGCGATGAGACTGATCGAGCCGTTGCCGGCGGTGACGACATCGCCGGCGGCGAGCTCGAACGTCTCGGACGACTTGTTCTTGAACTCGGCCGTGCCGCGAATGACGCGGTAGATGACGACCTCGCCCCTGGCGAACGTGGTGGCGTGCATTGATGCCGATGTGCTCTTCGGCAGCAGCGACTGGCCGCGCGGATCGGTTGCGATGATGTGACCGGTGACGAGGTGACCGCTCGGTGTCTCGATGCCGATATCGCGCACGTACACCGGCATGAGGGATTTGACGGAGCCGTCGCTGAGCGGCTTGAACATTGCATCCAGCGCCAGCGGATCCTGAAGCCAGAAGCCGGCATTGGCGGGCCGATCGTGCAAAGTGTGGCCCCAGGCCACGCGCGGTGTCTCGGCTTCGTCGATCTGACCCGGCCCGACGATGGTCGGATTCGGAAAGGTGGTGGGATCGGTGATGAAGGCTTCGAGGAATTTGCCCGAATAGCCCATCGAGATCGGATCCGGCACCACTGTCTGCGGCGTCTTCAGGTTCTCCTCGGTCGACAGCCCCGACCAGGTGTAGAACAGCTGGCGATGCACGATCGCGCTTTGTAGCATCACGGCGCCCGGGCCGACATTGTAGAACCGCCCGTCATAGTCGAAGGTGAAGGCCCCCGAGGTGACCAGAACGAGCTGAAAGCCGCCTGGCGGAAGATGCAGATGGAAGTCGGTCGGTCCGGTGTCGGGCCGGTAGATCGGCAGGTTGGTCGCAACTTCGTGGAGCAGGAAGGTTTCGTTGTTGGCGTGAAAGCCTTCATTGGCCCGGTTATAGAGCGCCTGCGGGCGATACGTCGCCTCGAACCTCGCATTCTTGTTGCGATCGATCGCGACGAAGTCCTTCGTGTTGAGGCGGAGCGGCGTGCCGTTCGGATGGGTGAGGCCGACTGTCTTGAGATCGCCCGCAGCATGCACGTTCATGACGTTCTCCGCTCTGCGCCATTGCCAGCTTGCAACGTCGTTGCGAATTTTGGGCCAGTTGGTTTGCGCAGCGGCAAGCAAGCCTGGCGCGTCGCTTGCGCTGGGGAAAATCCGGTGGCTGCACTGGAGGTTAGATCACCCGTGGCCCTGATCGCCCGTCGGCGCGGTCGGGCGTTGCGATTCCCGGCCGGTGATGCTCCTTGTCTAATTTGTCGGCAAGCCCTGCCAGACCGCGCGCAGTTGCCGATTGACATAATGTTCATGTTTTGTTCTTATGTTGCAGCCGAGAGGGAGGCAGCCATGGACAATCGCATCAACGAACTCCGCAGAACCATCAGAGCACTCCGCGTCAGCATGCGCGAGGCCGAATCGATCATGCACGAGCAGATCAACCGCGATGAGGATTGCAGCTTCGTGGCGCAGGAAGTCATCAAGATGCGCTCGGTCATGAGCCTGCTCGTGAAGGAGCGAACCGCGCTGGGCGATTTCGAGCCGATCCTCGTGAACAGCTTCTTCAACCCGCGGCGCCGGTCGGCGCGAAAGCTTGCTGCTGCGCCGGTGCCGATCATCGAATCCGTGTTCCGTCCGCGCCTGGTGGCGCGGGTTTGAGGCGACGCGAAACGCATAGAGATCGCGGCCGTTCGCGATCGCGCTGGTGGTATGCGATCCAGCGGTACATGCGACCTTCGGGGCGGATGTGTCGTCGGGTCCATCAACGAGCGTTCCCGCATCGAGGTTCCTCGTCCGAGACTTGCGTTAGTCTGCTTGCCGTGTAGAAGAGGCCTCGGGTGCTCGCTGCAAGTCGCAGCGACAGGTCAAGCGATGGTCGGGCCGCCACGCAGAAAGCGTGCGCCCGTGAACGATCAGCTGCCCGGCAGGAACCTGTCGAAACTCCCGTCCTTCGTCGAAAGAACGCTCGATACGCTGCGGCATTTCCTGCATGTCGAGGCCGTCAGCGGCGTCGTGCTGCTCCTGGCTGCGGCTGCCGCATTGCTCTGGGCCAATTCGCCCTTCGCCCATTCTTATCATGACGTTTGGCACCTGCCGATTTCACTGCATCTCGGCGGGTTCGTCTTCGTCCGGTCGCTGCATTTCTGGATCAACGATGCGCTGATGACGGTGTTCTTCCTGGTCATCGGCATGGAAGTCCGCCGTGAGATCCACGACGGCGCGCTCAGCAGGTTCGATCAGGCCATTCTGCCGGTGCTGGCGGCCGTCGGCGGCGTGGTCGTTCCTGCGCTGTTTTATCTCGGCTTCAACAATGTCGCGGGCCGCAGCCAGGGCTGGGCCGTTCCGACCGCGACGGATATCGCCTTTGCAATCGGCGTGCTCGCGCTGCTGGGGCGATCCGTTCCGGCCAATGTCAGGGTGTTTCTGCTGGCGCTGGCCATCATCGACGACATCATCGCCGTTCTCATCATCGCGTTGTTCTACAGCAGCGGGATCAATCTCGATGGCTTCGTCGTCGCGGCGCTCGGCGTGTTGCTGGCGCTCGGATTTCAACGGATCGGTGTGGGCTCGGCATTTGCCTACGTCCTGCCTGCCTTCGTCGTCTGGGCGGGCTTCCTCGCGGCTGGCGTCCATCCGACGCTTGCAGGCGTCGTGCTGGGCTTGATCACGCCGGTCCGCTCCGCGCGGCCCGAGATCGTGCCGCCGGTGATCCGCGTGGAAATGGCGCTGCATCCCTGGGTCGCTTACGTCATCATGCCCCTGTTCGCGCTGGCCAATGCTGGTGTCGATTTGAGAACCGTCGAGTTCAGCGGTGGCTCGCAATTCGTGACGCTTGGTGTCGGGCTTGCGCTTTGCGCGGGAAAGCCGATCGGCGTGATCGGTGTGACCTGGCTTGCGGTGCGTGCGGGCGGATGTCGGTTGCCGCCGGGCATCACATGGGCCGGCGTCGGACTCATCGGCCTCCTGGCGGGCATCGGCTTCACCATGTCGATCTTCATCGCCATGCTGGCGTTCACCGATGAGAGCTTGCTGGCCGCAGCAAAATTCGGCGTGCTGCTCGGCTCGCTCATCTCGGTGACGCTTGGGCTCGGATGGGGGGCCGAACAGGCCCATCGGCAGCGCGAGCAGGATAATTGACGAGCCGCGCCGAGCGCCTCAGCGCGGCAGCGGGATCAGCGGCGCGACCTCGCGATCGGCATGGTTCTCGCTTGCCGCAAGACCGGCAGCGACGCCGATGCGATCGGCCTCGGGCCGGTTCTGGCTCATCTTGCGCTTGCCCTCAAATCGCATCACGCGGATGCGCACGCCGACGATCCCGCGCAGCTGCGCGGCGATGAAGTCCGCGGGCGCGTCCCCGACGGCCCAGGGATTTGCGCGGGTTCCTTCGTGCTTCCCGGTCAGCCGTGTCACGACGTCGAGCAGGCGCTCCGGCTCTTGAAAGAATTCAACGGGGCCATAGGCGTGCACGGCGATGTAATTCCAGGTCGGCACGACCTTCTCGGTTTCCTGCTTGGTCGCGTACCAGGACGGCGTCACATAGGCGTCGGGACCTGAGAAGATCGCCAGCGCGTCGCCGATCGGCGGCAGCCTCCATTGCGGGTTGGCCTTGGCGACATGCCCGTACAGCACACCTTGCTCGCCTTCGCTCTCGTCGAGGAACAGCGGCAAGGGTGTGGCGACCGGACCGTCGGTGGTGGCGGTGACGAGGCTCGCGAGGCGGGCCGCGCGGATCGTCGCGCGGATGCTCTCGACGTCGTCGTCCCTAAAGGCGGGAGGAATGTACATGGCGTTTCTCCGTTCCGGTACGGCAATAGCCGGAATATGGCCGGATTGTATATCTTCTTTCGCCGGGGCGTCGGCTTCAAGAGCGGAGACTGAGATGGACGACCAAGCCAAACTGGCGGCGCTGCAGCGCCATTGGGATGCGTCGGACGCGAATGATTTCGAGGCCGAGCATGACATCTATCGCGAAGATGCCGTGCTCGACTATCCGCAGTCCGGCGAGCGCATCCGCGGCCGCCGGAACATTCAGCAGAGCCGCTTCGTGCAGCCGAACAAGAAGCGCTTCACGGTCCGGCGGATGATCGGCGCCGGCGATCTCTGGGTGAGCGAGTTCGTGCTGACTTATGACAACGTGCCGTCCTACGTCGTCAGCATCATGGAATTTCGCGACGGATTGGTCGCGCACGAAACGCAATATTTCGGCGACCGGTTCGATCCGGCACCGTCGCGCGCGCATCTCGTGGACCGAGTGGGATAGGGCGCGCGCTCTGTCATTGCGTGTTGATGCAGTCGTGCATCAAACGTGCACGGCTGCTTGACGAATCCGCTCACGCGGAACCGGATGCGGCGGCTAGCCGCACGCTGTTGCCTTGATTCCGGCTGACCTCCTCTTATTTCTGGAGCGAACAAGAATCCGGGCCCCTCTGGCGAGGACGCTGACCATGTCAGCAAACCTCGCGATGTCGGATGACCTGTCCCGCGCGAATGCGATGGATCGGCCGATTGTCGGGCCTTCTTGAGTTCTCTCCGACCCAATCGTCCCCATCGCAGCTCCGCGCGGCCGTTTCGCAAAAAAAGGAGCAACGATGTCTGACGCCAACACGTCCACCCCGATCGAGATCGAAATCACCGAGCCGCGCAGCTTCAACGAGCAGGCTGCGGTGGCGCTGGTGATATCAGGCGCGCTGGTCGCCGTGGCCGACCGGCGCGTGTCGCCGGTCGAACGCGACGAGGTGATCCGCTTCATCAGGGAGCGCGGATTGGCGCCGCATATCGAGGATGATCGCCTGTTTGCGATGTTCGATGAGCTCGCCGAACGGCTCGAAGAGCCTGATTTCGCCAATGTGGTCATCGAGACGCTGCGGCCGGTCTCGGACCTGCCGCTGTCATCCCATCTCATCGCGCTGTCGGAGCGCGTTGCGGCCGCGGACGAGGACGTGCATCCGCACGAGGTGCAGGCGATCAAGCTGTTGCGGCTGCTGACGCTGGCGCTGCCGCGCGCGAAGCCGGTCGGTCCGGTGGCCGTCAACGCGGCCGCCAAGGCGTGAGCATGAGCACGGCTTCGAACGAGCAAAGGACGAGATCCAAGGGCGACAGCGGCGAGCCGGCCGGTGGAGATCCGCGGCTTGACGCGCTCGTCCGTCGGCTGCCGCCGCGTCTTGCCGGCGCGGTCGACTATCTCCTGCAACCGTCCAGCCGCTGGGTCCGGATTCCTTCGGGCGTGCTGCTCGTGGTCGGCGGCGTGCTGTCCTTCCTGCCGGTGCTCGGCATCTGGATGCTGCCGCTTGGTCTCGCGCTGCTCGCCGAGGACGTGCCGGCGCTGCGTGGGGCGCGCGCGAAGGTGTTCGACTGGATCGAGCGCCGCAAGCCGCACTGGCTCGATCCCGCCGCTGCCAAAAATGACCGAACATGATCGAAGTCATCACCGCCGACGCCCTGGGCGCGCTGCTCCAGGTCGTCCTGATCGACCTCGTGCTCGCCGGCGACAACGCCGTCGTCATCGGCCTCGCGGCCGCAGGCCTTCCGGCCGAGCAGCGCCGCCGCGCCATCGTCGTCGGCATCGTTGCGGCCACCGCATTGCGCATCGTCTTTGCCGGTGTCGCGGCCCAGCTTCTGCAAGTGATCGGTCTGCTGCTCGCCGGCGGGGTGCTGCTGCTGTGGGTCTGCTGGAAGATGTGGCGCGAGCTGCGCGAGCAGGCGACGCATGCGAACCAGCTTGTGCCCAGCCTTGCTGGCGGCGCGACCGGCGCGGCCGCGCCGCGCAAAACGTTCAGACAGGCCGCGTTGCAGATCGTTGCCGCCGACGTCTCGATGTCGCTCGACAACGTGCTCGCGGTTGCGGGCGCGGCGCGTGAGCACCCCTATATCCTCGTCTTCGGTCTGGTTCTGTCGGTTGCGTTGATGGGCGTCGCCGCCGATCTGCTCGGCCGCGTGCTCCAGAAGCAGCGCTGGATCGCCTATGTCGGCCTTGCCATCATCGTCTACGTCGCCTTCGAGATGATCTATCGCGGCTCGCTCGAACTCGCGCCTGTCATCGCAAGTCTCTGAGTCCTATCTTCGTCTTCCCGCCTCGCTTTCTGGAGTGATCGATGTCGTCTGAACCCCAAGCATCCCTGGCGAGACCGCCGATCGGCCCGTTGCCGCGGCTGATCTTCGGCTCGCGCTGGCTGCAATTGCCGGGGAGCCCGCCTGACTCGCCCGGTCAGGCGGGCTCTCCTTTTCGAGATCGATAAAATCGTCTGCAATCCACTCAGCAGCGGCAAACCGTGCGGACAAGAAGCAGGCCGCCTTAAACCTCGGCTTTGGAACCGGCGTGCATCCTCACGACAAAAGGGCGAGGCATCAGCATGTCGGTTCTCAAGGAGATCGTCGTGGCGGTCGCGGGAGTCTATGCACTCCTGTTCGTCTGCGACGCATTGTTCGGCGTCGGCGAGCCGCGCTTCGACGACGCCTATTACAGCGCAAGCTTCTACGCACCGAAGCCGCGGCAATTCCGTTTCGCCGGCGATACGCCGCCGGCGGTGCGCGTCAGCGACGCCTTCGCGCAATTCTCGGCGGCTGAGGCGAGGCCGAACAGGCGCTACTCGTCGCTGACGACGATCATCCGCTAGAGCGTTTCACATTTTGACGGAAGCATAACCTGCGTTGGCGAAGTAGTTGGCGCATTCGCGAGGCTGGATGCCCTGGATGAGGTGACCGATGTGGCGCCAAGTGTCCTCGATGGTGCGCTTCTGAGCTTGCCGCATCCAGTGTTTGATCTTGGAGAATGCCTGTTCGATCGGGTTGAGGTCGGGCGAGTATGGCGGCAGGTACCAGAGCCTGGCGCCAGCAGCTTGGATCATTTG
Organism: Bradyrhizobium sp. Gha; assembly: GCF_900113735.1. Classification (GTDB taxonomy): domain Bacteria; phylum Pseudomonadota; class Alphaproteobacteria; order Rhizobiales; family Xanthobacteraceae; genus Bradyrhizobium. The sequence goes on along the minus strand of NZ_FOQM01000001.1, from coordinate 71 downwards.
CCTGACAGCTTTCGACTTGTGGCTTCCGAGATTGTCGAGAATGACGATGTCGCCTTCGCGCAGGGTTGGCA
>NZ_FOQM01000029.1 GCF_900113735.1 Bradyrhizobium sp. Gha | reverse complement strand
TCGTACGCTTCAATCATGACGTTTCCTCCTCAGTTGGGTTTGACTTAGCCGATCGAGCTGGTGTTGCCCTGCGCGAGCAGCTGGGTGACGGCAGCGGCACCACCGGCACCGAAGACGCTGGAGCCGCCCTGAGCCACGCCGACCTGCGTCGCAGTGTTCGCCTGCGCGACGATGTTGTTGGACAAATTGCTAAAATCGAAGAACCCACCAGACACGCCGTCGAGCTCCATATCGATCAGTTCACATGCTTCCATCATAACTTCCCTCCTGGGTTGCCGTGAACGGCATCTGGCTCAAAGCAAACCAGCGCCTCACTGCTCGTGTTCTTACCGGAGAGTGGCTGTTTTATCTGTGAGACGAATCACGCACGCCCCACATCAACCGTCTGCGATACGACGCGTGATTTCGGACGTACTGGTGCGCGTACTTCCTGCGCCGCTTCTAGTCCGTCCAACATGATCCCCGCATGCACCGAAATCATGTGGGGGCGTAACGCATTAACGCGCGGAGCACACGCCTATTCGTCGTAAGCCGAGACAATGCGAGGCACATTGCTGGATGCCGTTGACGACGCGTCTGGCGCTGCGATCCAATTTCGGTGCACCAAAGCGACCGGCTCCCTCGTTTGGCAAATAGTTGATTGCCGATCGCAATCGGATTCCGCAATCAGATGTTCAATGTTGTTGAATGTTAGGCCGTTGGAGGGGCGACCGTGCTGGAATGGAAGATGAACTCGCGCGGCGGCTCAAGCCATTCCTGGATCCGCTGAATAACTCTTCAGCGGATGTGTCCACTCGATGTTGCGGGAGTGATCGGCCCCACCGCAGCGGCATTCAGCGATGGCGGAATGTCGTTGCGGTCAGGTACCGAGTTGTACCCGCACACCCCGGACCGCCAAGGAGTGTGCGGGCATGCATTACCTAGCCGATCGAGCTGACATTCGCCTGAGCGAGCAACTGTGTCAGGTTAGCGCCGCCACCATTGCCGAAGACACTGAAGCCGCCGACGGCAACACCAACCTGCGTAGCGATCTGCGGCTGTACGACGATGTTGCCGGACAAATTGCTCACGTCGAAGAGCCCTCCGCCACACACGGTGTCGAGTTCCATATCGATCAGTTCACGCACTTCATTCATGATTCCCTCCTCAGGAATTGCGGGGTGAACGACATCCAGCCCAGAGCAAGCCAGTGCCTCACTACGCGTGTTGATACTCAAGGATGGCCTATTCATCTGTGACAAAAATCACGGGCGCCTCGCAGCGGCAGTCCGCTTTCGCTCCCATATGGCCCACGACGCTGTCTCAGGCAGGAGGGCTAAGGAGCGCTGAGCCACATGGTATTTGACGGCGAGATGAACGACCGCGGGCCACGTGGCCGCGCGCTTGTTGCGGATCGCTCCGAACCCGACGAGCTTGCTCGATCGAGCGGAAAAGGCGTTGAAGAAGACGACGAGTTTCGTAGGCGTATAAGCTAAGAGCAGATTGGTTTAATGCGGCGGCTGTTCGCCGGATCGTGGGCACGGCTGCCCATACTCATTGCGAATTCTCTGATCCACTCGTTCTGGTCGCGCGGTGGACAAACAATATCGAGCCTCAGGCAAGGCATGAACATCCAGACAAGCTGATCGTGGTCGGCGTCGCCGCCAACTGAGTCGGCAAGCGTTGGTATCAACCGCCGCATGACCCAGCGCGTTAACCCACCTCGTGGACCGTCTGATCGACTGAAGTCTGTTCTGGTTGATGCCGCATCCATACCAACGATCGAGTTGTCCATGATTGGACAGCCGTATCATTGAGTGCTGCAAGCGCGTCCGTGATAAGGCTCCGCACGCCGGCCCGACGGCAACGAACGAAGCCTTGTAGCAAGTGGGCACTGTACGTGCCCGTGTCCATCAGAATTCCCAATCTAATTCGTATCCGAACACCCTTCGAGCAGGCATAGGAGTTCGGACATCCGCAGCTTAGTGGATAGAGCTGAAGTTCAGCTGACCGAGTTGCTGTGTGACGCTTGCGTTATTGCCGATAGCGATACCAATCTGCACGGCAATGTTCTGCTCTATGACGATATTGCCGAACTGGCCGATATTGCCGAAATTGCCAAAGCTGAAGAGCCCCTCGTGCCCATGGTGTCCATGGTGTCCATGGTGTCCATGACCTCCACTCACGACGTCGAGTTCCGCATCGATCAGTTCACGCATTCCACTCATGACTTCCCTCCTCGGGGTTGCAAGGAACAACATGTGGACCGAACCATACTGGAAGACAGCTCCTCCATCTGTGACGAAAATCACGGGGCGGCAATCGCCGTACCATTGGCGGCGCGCGAGTTCGATACCATCGGCGGAATGCGGCTGGAGGCGCGGAAAGATGAGCCGCGCGCACGGCAGACGGCTGCTAGAAGGCCCGTCCGGCCGACGCCGTGAAAGGCATTGCCGCATGCTGAGAGCCAGAATGTCGCGGAACGCAATCCAGTTCGCCGGCGCAAGCAGCCGCGACGATCGCGAAAGATATGGCCGCGAGGTACCGTCCTAGGCTGGCCTCCTCCCTCTGTCGTATTGCAAGCACTAAAAAATCGATGCCGCGTTCTGTTACCCCCTCTGCCGGCACGTACCGGCTTCCAGCGGCGGCGGGCAGCCCGAGCCCAAACTGGATGTAGCAGGGTAGACAGCTGGCGCGGACACTTCGGCTGCCGGCGGCGCAAGCATGGCTTGCGCCGGCTCAGCGCTAAACCTGGATCCCTGCCTCGGACCCGATCGAGGCCCGCGAGCCTAGCAATCCGTACAATGTGCGGATGATCACGGACAATCCGCTTTGCGGCCTCATATGACTTCGACATGCAAGGTTGAGCTTGCTCACCCGGATTTTCCAAGGAGGCATACATGACTCAGGTCTATTTCCATTGCTCGAACGCTAAAGGAGTACTGATGGATCGTCGCGGTACATTCGTATCCGACCTGATCGAGGCGTGTGAGGAGGCCACCCGCAGGGTGCGATCCCTCGTCACAGCCGCCAACCTGGAAGATTGGCGCCAGTGGGCCCTGCATGTCAGCGATGAGGCTGGCGAGGAGCTTTTCATTCTGCCGTTCGCATTCGTGGTCGGTAGGCCGCATTGAGAGGATGCCATGCTCCTACAGTGGCCATCATTCCTGCTTCTTTGTCAGGGGGCGGATGCGATAACGACAGCAATCATTCGGCGGGCCTTCGCCGGAGCGATGATCGCCCAACGGCACTTCTGTCGCCCAGCGGCCGATGGAGCGTGTGTTGGCGCAGCGTTGGCGTCATAGCAGTAGCGCACTGTCGCACGGCGAGCGGGCAGTACTGCGGAATCGGGGCGATCTAAAATCGCGCGCGATCAGCTGCTTCGGTCTCAACCGCTTTGCCAATCAGGAGATTGATCGGGACGTCTTGTCCGCTGCCGCAGCGCAACAGTCCCGCACCTGCCGATCCGGACGCAACGATGCGGCATTGGTCCTGATCCATGATCAAAATGCCTTCCAGCCGGCCGTACGACACTTTCAACTGCATGCTCGCCTGCTTCTGCTCTGCGCCATTGACGCTGCACAGGCCGACGTGGCGCAGCGTGATGGTCCCTGAATATTCTGTACCTGGACTCGTAACCGTCTTCGCGAGATTACCCGTAATCTCCCATTCGTGCAGATAGCCGATTTGCCCGCTCGCGGAGTAGGACTGTGCCCGAGCGGCAGTGGCTGCACCAAACGATACAACTATCGCCGCGACGATCGCGCGCTTTAAGTCGGGGCGCGGCATATTACGGCAGCTCCCGCACGACGCGAAAGCCGTTGGCGTAGTAACGTACATCAACGTCGTAGCGAAATCGCGCCGAAGATCGGACGTCGCTGACCTTGCTGAGGAAGTTGCCGCCGCGCAGCACCCGCAGGCGGCAGTCGCCCGACGTCCAAGGCAACGCGTCCTTCGGCGCATTGCGATAGGAATCATTCCAGCAATCCTCGACCCACTCCGCAGCATTGCCGGAGGTGTCGTAGAGCCCAAAGCCATTCGGACGGAAGGAGCCGACTGGCACGACCTGCTGCTTGATCGGACTTCCGCACCCGTCGCACTGCGCATGACCCACGCCTGCCTCTTTGCCCCACCAGAACGGTGTTCTGGTCCCCGCGCGCGCGGCATACTCCCACTCCGCTTCGCTGGGCAGACGGTATTTCTGTCCGGTCTTCTGCGACAGCCAGGCGACGTACAGCTTGGTATCTTCCCAGCTGACATTGATGACTGGACGGTCGCCGCGACCCCAACCGTGATCCTCGGGACGGACTTTGCAGGCGCCAGCATCGACACACGGGTCCCATTCCGCGAACGTCACCTCGCGGCGCCCGATCGCGAAGGGCTTGGGAATGCGGATCAGGTGCTCGGGCTTCTCATAGGGCGTGTCATTGGATCCCATCACAAAGTCTCCCGGAGGCACAACCACGAGCTCAGGGCAATTATCGCAATCGCGAAACAACTCTCCAGGATCCACACTGGCGCCCTGTTGTTGAGCCACTCTGGTGTCGGATGGCGCTGATGATTGGTCGCTAGATGGGCCGCTGCTTAGCCCCCGCTGGGCAATTGCAGCAGTACTTGCAAATAGTGCTGTGAGACAAATCACAGACAAGGCGGCGGATTTCATCTTGTGATCTCCGGTCGACTCGAACGATCAGGAGTATGCACACGTCACATTCAATGCCGCATAGCATGCTTCATTCGGCCGCGACCGGCAAGGCGACAGTCGCCCCGCTCGATTGTGGTTTACATTGGCGAGCAAAGGGATATCGTTTCAGGCTCGTCCCGCTTTGGGTGGGACGGCCTAATTTCGATAGTTGCAGCTTATTTCAGATTCCCGCGGCTCCTGTGGTCCAGATTGTGGTCTATCCATTGGGAAGATTGCGATGATGCAACGTTTGCTAATATCGGTTCTGGTTCCATTTATCGGCGGCTTGATGCACTGGCACGCCGCACAGGCTCAAGCTCAGTCGGGCGGACCAACGCCCTCGCCGCCAGGGGCGGCCGTCTATTTCATCGGCTTGAAGGATGGCGACACCCTGCCAACCAAGACCACTCTACATTTTGGCCTGCACGGCATGGGCGTTGCTCCGGCAGGTTCGGACCGCGCCAACAGTGGTCACCATCATTTGATCATCGACTCGCCCACGCCCGCGCTGAATGCTGAAATTCCTAACGATTTCCAGCACCTCCATTTCGGGGCCGGACAGACCGAGGCAGAGATTTCGATGGCCCCCGGTGAGCACACTTTGCAGCTGGTGTTCGCCGATAAAAATCACGTCCCGCATTCGCCGCCGGTGATCTCCGAGCGGATCAAGGTCAAGGTAGCTGACCAAACCAGCCCCGCGGCGGCGCAAGCAACCCCTGCGGCGGGTGGACGCCGTTCCTCGCCCAAGGACGCGAAGGTTTATTTCATCTATCCAAAGAACGGCTCCTATATTTCTCCGAACCCGGTTATCCGCTTCGGCTTGTTGAACATGGGCGTGGCGCCGGCGGGCTTCGACAAACCCAACACCGGCCATCATCATTTGCTAGTGGATGCCGAGTTGCCTCCACTCGACCAACCAATCCCAAACGACTTCAACCACCTGCACTTCGGCGCTGGCCAGACCGAAGCGAAGATCACGCTCCCGATCGGCCAGCACAAGTTGCGCCTTTTGTTCGCTGATTTTCAACACGTGCCGCACGATCCACCGGTGTTCTCCGATGTCATCAACGTCACCGTGACGGAGAACGGTCTGCCGCCGAAAAAGCGCAAGCACCGCCATCGCCCCTGGCGGAGTTACGGATTGTGATGCAACGATGAAACCGCACCGGCTCTTGATCCACGTCCTCTGCCTCATCATCAGCGCGATGTTCGCGGATGCGGCCGCAGCGGAGCGTCGGGTCGCGCTGGTGGTCGGAATCTCCTCCTATACGAACGCACCGCCGCTGCCCAATACCGGCAACGACTCCAAAGCGATTGCAGCGCTGTTCAAATCTATCGGTTTCGACGTCGTCATTGCACGTAACGATCTCGGCGTCGTCGACTTCAAGCGCACTGTACGCGAGTTCCTCATCACTGCGGAGAATGCCGATGTGGCGGTGGTCTATTACGCCGGCCACGGCATCGAGATCGGCGGCGTGAATTATCTGATCCCGATGGATGCCAAGCTGAGCCACGACTACGACGTCGACGACGAGGCTATCGCGCTCGATCGCATCATCTGGGCGCTGCAACCGGTACGCCGCCTGCGCTTGATACTGCTCGACGCCTGTCGCGACAACCCCTTTGCGGCCAAGTTGCGGTCCGCAAGCCGGTCGCCGACGAGAGGCGGCCTCGCGAAGCTGGATGAAATCAGCGCCGACACGCTGGTGGCCTTCGCGGCGAAGGCAGGGTCGATTTCTTATGATGGCGACGGCGTGAATAGTCCCTACGCAACCGCTCTGCTCCGACACCTTGCTGAGCCCGGCATCGACATTCGGATCGCGCTTGGCCGCGTGCGCGATGAGGTCATCGCCATGACCGGTGGACGGCAGGAGCCGTTCATCTACGGTTCTCTCGGCGGTGCCACCATCGCCTTGGTGCCGCAGTTTGGTACAGCAAATGTAGCGCCAGTACCGCCGCCCGCTCCGCCGGTTTCGGCGCCGACCCTCGCGAAGCCGGTCGCCGTCAATCCAATGCAGCCAAGCGCGCCACCGGCGCTGAAGGCGGAACTTCCCAAGCCGCCGGCTCCGGCGCAGGCGCCCCCTGAAATCACGGATCCCTGTGTCCGCGACGAAGCGAGGCTGGCACGTCTGCGCGCCACCCCTGCACCAGACGAGATCACCAACTTCCAAAGCGAGGTCACCTGCAAGCGGCTGCGTCCACAAGTACAGCGTCTGTTTGAGAGTATTGTTGGTAATACCGCTCTGCCTTCTAGCGGAAATGCGGCGCCGCAAGCGGCTCCGAAGCAGCAGGCACAGAATGAGTCTGTCCGTTCCGAAGATTCTTGCACCCGCGACATGGCACGGTTGCAGAGCCTGCGCGCTGAACCTACGCTTCAGGCGATCACCACTTTCGAGAGGGAATTAGGCTGCGAACGGCTCCGGTCCCAGCTCCGCCGATTGCGCGAGAGCGTCGCTCCGTGATCTCGTCTGCACACCTCGCGGCGCGTCCGGGACATTTCTCGATAGAAGCTCGACACAATCTTCTGCGCGCCTGCCAATCACTCAACTACCGGATAGCATCCGTTCGAGTGCGTTGCTTTGAGATCAGCTGCGTTCGAAGATTTTGGCACCAGGGTAGATTCGCCGGGCGTACGTAACGACCCGCTCTCGGTCCTGAGTCTCAAGGAAAGGTGTTCGGAGCTGGCACGACCCGACGACGAGGTGCCACCGGCCGCTAAGTCTTTGAATCACGACGCTCATAGTGTGCTCCCTCGAAGAACCGCAAGGAACTGATAGACGCGACAATCCTATAGATCGTGCGTCAGGTCCGTGATCATCGTCACATGTTGCAAAAAGCCGCGTGCTTGTTCGCTGCCTTGCCGCGCGATGGTTGACCGGCTTTTCGTGGTTGAGACGTCCCAGCGAACGCCGCTCGGCCGTATTGATCGCTAGCGAGCATCCGAATCCGCTAAAACATGTCCGCGTCGATTTGTGCAGCATAAACGCTGAGAGTGCCGGCCGCCGAGCTCACCGACGTCCCAGCGGTCTAGTGCTACAAGTCATGAGCCAATTCGCTCCTCGAAGTTCCAGTGACGCGCATCACGGTCATTGACCCTCGGATCGGCTATCCCAGGCGTGAGTTGGAAGGCACGCTGCTGAGCCAACCGTCACTATTCATTGAACCTCGGAGGTTAAATGACTCGGATTAGGATTTCCCACAGCTGGCGGACCATACGCGGTGCGCATATCCGTATCGTCCACCGGCGTAAGGTTGCGGTTGAACCGGTTACAAGCATTCTCCGATGTGCATATCAGGGGATGGCCACTTTCGGCGAGGAAAGGCCCACCACAGAGGTGAAGGTATCGCGAGCATCGTGACGCCATCCTATAGCGGAGGTGACGGCAGTCAGGCCGCCTCGGTAAGGCGGCCTCTTTTGTTTCCGTTTGCCGCAGCATTCGGCGGTGCCGGCCGTTAGCAATGCCTCTTGCGATGAGATCGCCGCCGCTTCCCATTCGACACGCGCTATCCTCGCCGTCATAGGCTTTGCGTGCACAGAAATCCGGGGAACAGAAAGTTCAAATACAGGAGGCAGGAATGAGTCTTCCTTCGGTCGGCTGGGACATTATTGGATGGGATAGCCTCACGCCACAGGGCATTCGGCTTGGCAGCGCGACCATCCTCGCGCTGCTAGCGCTGGGCCGCCCCGGACCGTCGGTCTTTGAGCTTTTTGCTGGCCTAATCTGCATCCTCGGGGCCGGCCTGATGGTGGCGCAGGCGGTCTCGCTTGGTTGACTCGCAGGTCTGCTTGGGACACTCATCGGGATGCCGCTACGAATCTCATCAGCGAGCGTCGGTGGCCGCGCCTCCACGATCAAGGGGAGCGTCGGTTCGGTACGACAGCTTCGCGGAAGATGAGTTCACGCCGGCGAGGTTCACGCACAGATAGGCGCGGACAACATCGCCGCCGCTTTGGGAGAAACTGACTGACCTCCGAACCGTTTAACGCCGTCCCGTAGATTTCGACAGTGAACGTCATTGATGTGAACGGGACTCTGCCGAACTGGTTCCTGGGCCAAATCAGCGCGCGCGATCTATCTGGGCGGAATGGTAATCCTGTCGATCCTCCGGCAGGGCAAGCATCTATAGACGTATATGGCGGGCAGTTTTGCTACGTGTGGCAGCACTGCAAGGTAATCCATAGGTCTGCTGCATTCCTTGCAAATAAGGATCGGTGCATTGCTTCTCGTCATTGCGGGCAGAGTAAGTTTCTTGGAAAGCGGGTGCACCACCGGTCGAATACTGCCGACTATCGGAAATCGGCAGGCCGTGCGTTTCTGTGGCCTCTTAACCACGCCTTCCAATATTCCACTCGCTGCCGTTGCCTCTAACGCTAGACTCTGGCTTCTTGTTGGATGCCGGAATGCTTATAGGGAGGCGAGCGTGCACGGCGAAGCGGGCTGCATAAGTTGCTGCCAACCTAGAGTGCTAAAGGCACTTTTTCCCGTCGCTGAAGGCGTCGAGCTAAAGCTTTATGAATGCGCTGGCTGCACTAGCAGCATGTGGCTAATCACCAAGGCATTGAGATTGTCTCCTAAGCGCGAGAGCGAGAGAACGCGGTTTACGACAATCGACGCTGCGTTAGAGGCCGCCGCCTTGGAAGGGCGCAGACCAAGGCTCTAGAGTAGGGCGGTTTAGATGTGAGATTTGTTCGCCGAACATGAAGGCCTCACTCGGCGGCCTTAAGCCAGCGGCATAGAAAGGGCGACGGGCTGCCAGCTCCTCCGCTAGGACGAGCGTGGCGCGTTCACCAAGCCTCATTTCAAAAGGCTGGACATGAGCCTGCCTAACCTTCGATTGACGCAGCCCATTGGCTTCGAGAGGTAATGAAAGTCCGTAGAAGAAAACGCTTATTTGCTCTGCCATTCAGCGCCTAATTGCCCTCACCAGGTCAAGCACATTACCTGAGTTGCCGTCTCCCCTGCCCGACAATGAGCCCTCTCTCGTCCGCCATTCCCGGAATGGCACTCATTCGTAGCTTGTCACCGTAGATTGTCACGCAAGCTTTCCACTAAGTTGTAGGAAACCCCAAATCATCCAATGACGTGGTCGTTCAGGTCTGGAGGAGTGGATATCCTCTGACCTTCTTCGGGCTCGGCCTTTCAGTAAAACCGCTGGCCACAGCCCTCTCAGTTTTTTTGCTCGGCTACAGCACGATCACGAACCGCGATCTTCTGTCATCATGAACTCGAGGGGCGCGTCAGTAATCGCCGGGCTGGTGCTCCACCTCGCGCTGGTGCCCTTCGGTGATGGCAAGCCGTACCGGATGGAATTTGCCCTGGACCGGATGAAAGGCCCCTGGCGTCGCGTCCCCGCCTGAATACCCTCGGACAATCTAGCGTGACGAAGACAGCGGTCTGATGGACCGTGGTGATTTCCCGTGCTTCGTGTCCCCTCACCCTGGCTCCCGCACCGCCAGCCCAAGTACAGCCAATTCAGTAGCGAACTCGTCGTTTACGAACGGGATATCGAAGACCGCCCTTACCAGTAACCGCCCTTTACCATTAAAAGATATAGGTGGCTGTCTTTTGCTTCTCACGGCGCGCCTCATTTAGTCATTTAGTGACCGCACGCTTCAAAGTCAGAATTTACCTATCTTCACCGTCCCGATGATTTTGCAGATCCGTCGCGAAACCAGCGCGATGCCTTCCGAAATTGCGCCGCTCGGACAATGGGTCGAACGGCCCCGCGGTGCTCAGCGACCTCTGCCAGTCGTCGCGGGAGCCAAGATAGATTTGGCGTTCATTCCGTGCGCGCCCGGCAGCCCCGCCCTGCTGTCGGCTTGCTCGCCTGGAGCTTGGCCGAGTGGCCTCTCGGCGGCACCTGGATCTCAATTTTGAAGGCGTTTATGAACGTCGGAGCCGAAACTTCCTGTCTGTCTCGCCTGAGACAAGTTCGCACAACTACATTCTGGTCATGCGCTGCAGCACGATAGTGAGTTGATTTCATCGTTCAACTGCTGGAGTTTGCGCGAACTACTGCGATCATCCGTACTTCGTGACCTATTTGCGAGGGTTCGAGCTGAGCAACTTCTAATATTGCGCAGCAGTCCAACTCAATAATTGGGTTGCGATGGCAGCTCAAAGGTGGTGCCATCGAGTTACGATGACGGCCCGGCGGCGGTCTGCCGCAAAATTTCATGCGGGTGCTTCCTCCTGGTCCGTCGATAGCTCATCAGAGGGCTACATGCTTTGTGAGCGGTGCGGTGGTCACAATCCAGCGACGAACCGTTTCTGTCATGGCTGCGGCGCCCCCTTGCCGCTGAGATGCCCTGCTTGCAGCCATATCAACCCGTCTGGTTCGGCCTTTTGCGGTGGATGCGGAGCATCGCTCGCACAGACGCTCAGGCGCCCGCATTCCCTCGCCGGGGCGGATGGCGCAGCTCTCGGTGAGCTGAAGCAAGTGACTGTACTGTTTGCCGATCTTGTTAGTTCAACCGAAATGGTCGCTGGCCTCACCGCTGAAGGTGCGATGCAGCGTCTCAAACCTGCACTCGATACTATGTGCGACTCGGTCGAACGTTTCGATGGCACCGTTGTTCGAACATTAGGAGACGGCATTCTTGCCTTTTTTGGCGCCCCTCGTGCTCAGGAGGGACACGCATTACTCGCGTGCGAAGCTGCGTTGGCCATGCGAGACGCATTTCGAGCTCGAGAAGACGCAATGTCAATTCGCATTGGTCTGCATTCCGGTGAGATCGTCGCCGACGCTCCGCTGCTTGAGACCCTGACAGAACCTGGCGCCTACGGCCTCACGATACATCTCGCAAGCCGCTTGCCGGCAAATGCGGACTCGGGGGAAATTTGTTTGACCGAAGACACCTATCGCTTGGTTCGTTCATTTTGTGATGTCGGGTCCCTAGGCCGTCGTCGGCTGCGGGGTCTTGCCGAGCCAATCGAGCTCTATTTATTGAAGAGCCTCAAGCCGGCCGTGGCGAGCCAGCAATTCCGTGGCGTCACACTGGCAACATTTCGAGGCCGCGACCGGGAAATGATGCTGCTGCAGCGGACCCTCGCAGCGGTAGAAACCGAAAGATCACGTGTAACCGGAATCGTCGGAGCTCCCGGAACTGGAAAAAGCCGACTTTGCTTTGAATTTGCAGAATGGTGTCGGTCACGCTTCATCCCGGTGTTCGAGGCACGCGCCCAGCCTTACGGCGCAGCATCCCCTCTGCAGCCTGTGCTCGAATTTCTACGCTCCACCTACTTCAATATATCGCCCGAAGACGATCCGGACGTTGCGGTGAAACAGATTGCAACACATCTCACCGAACTTGGATCGACGTTTGAGGCTGACCTAGGCTTGGTCTGCGACTTCCTTGGCGTTAAGCACGGTCAGGGGCCGCCCTCTTGGCTCAACCCGAAGGCTCGCAATGCCCGTTTGCTCGACATTGTACGACACATGGTACGTCAGCGCGGCGCACTGGCGTCTGTCGTTATCATAGAAGATTTGCACTGGCTGGATCAAGTCAGCGAAGAATTCGTCGCAACCGTGGTTGACGCTGTCATCGGGACAAAGACGGTGCTGATCGTAAATTTCCGCCCGACGTATTTCGCTTCTTGGATGCAGGGGCCACAATATCAACAGATCGAGCTTGCCGAACTAAGTCCGACGAACACACATGAGCTTGTTGACGAGCTTCTGGGACAACGACAAGAGCTAAGCGACGTCCGGCGGCGTATCGCTGAGCGCAGTGGAGGCAATCCCTTCTTTGCGGAAGAACTCATTCGCTCTTTGTTTGAGCATGTTGCTACGGTGGGAAAGCCCGGTGATTACCAACCCGGTCTTCCGAGCAACTCCGACGGCTTACCGGCGACTGTCCAAGCTGTAATCCAAGCTCGCATTGATCGGCTCACCGCAACTGAGCGCGATCTTCTGCACATAGCTGCGATTATCGGTAAAGAATTTCAATTAGCGGTTCTGCAAACCGTCGCAAACCTACCGCCCTTGGAGATGGAAGCCACGTTGGTCCGGCTTTGCACTGCAGAAATGCTACAGCCACGGGGTGGGCAGGATGGCCAAAGCTACAGTTTTCGCCACCCGCTTATTCAAGAAGTCGCCTATTCCACCCAGCTGCGGGCAAGGCGCAGCATATTACATTCTCGAGTAGCCAGAGCCATAGAGCGATTTTATCCCGAGCGGCTCGATGAATTTTCTGCCCTGCTATCCCATCATTTCGAAGAAGCGGGAGAAACACACGGCGCCGCCGAGTATGCGGCACGCGCTGCGCGCTGGATCGGGTCGACCAGTCCGGCGCAGGCGATTAAGCATTGGCACAAGGTGCGCGGGCTGTTGGCCGGAGAGTCGCGTAGCGCGACACGTGACAAACTCGTTATCGTCGCCAACAGTCAGATTGCCTGGTTAGGTTGGCGAGAGGGCATGACCTCTGAGCAGGCAAAACCGTTCATCCGAGAAGCGCTCGAATGGGCGCGAGACATCGATGATTCGATGATTCCGATGCTGCTTTTTGTTGAAGGGCGCATTGCCGGCGCGAGCGGTGGGCAGGCGGATGCCTATGTCACTGCGGTCAAGGAAGCGCTGGCGCTTTCGGAGTCGCGCCAAGATTCGGGTAGAACTGCAACACTAAACGCTTCGCTCAGCCAAGCCTACGGGTGGGCCGGATTGCTCAAAGAGGCGCTGGCTGCAAACGACGCTGCGTTGGCAGGTGTGTCTAGCGTGGCTGATTTCGATCACCAATTTCTTGGGTACAAGGTGGAGCATTGGATTATAGCCCTCCGCGGCCGCATTCTTGCACGGCTTGGCAGCTTCGACGAGGCGCGGCGTTGCTTTGATCGCATTCTTACCATCGAACCGGCGTTGATCGATCCGACTGTGCAGTTCATCGCCAATCAAGGCTACGTTGATCTAGCCTGGTGTGTCGGCGATGCGGGAATTGCCATTGCACACGCTCAGCGGGTCCTTGATTTGGCAACGCGTCAAGCGAGCCCGTACTTGCGGGCATACTCGCTTGTATGTATGGGCATTGCCCATGGGGTTGCAGGGAATTACCGCGCAGCCATTCAGTCGCTTTCGGAAGGCGTCGATTTTGTGCGCGCGGCAAGAGTCGCGATGGAGATCGAGCCAGAGATGCTTGCCAATATTGCCGAATATCAACTGCGCTCTGGCGAGTGGGAAGCTTCGATCGAGAAAGCCAAAGAAGCAATTGACATTGCGAAGGATCGCCATACTCGATTGCCGGAATGTCGAGCAATGATCACACTAGCGGCCGCTTACGCCGCCAGCGAAGATCCAGATAGATCGGAAGAAGCCGCCATGCTCGTTGCCCGCGCTGAAGCCGCAATCGAGGCGACAGGGGCGAGCATCTATAGACGGCTATTGGAAGAGGCACGGCGGCAATTGTCACTTAGAGCCTGATTTCGCTTTCTCTCCAAAGATTCGGACAATCAACGTAAACTCCCTCATTCCGTAGTCTTCGCGCACCTCCGTTGCCGCAGCGAATCTGGTGGCGCAGTAGCGTGCCCAATCCGCAGGCTCGGCGTAATAAAGCCCCTCGCGACCGGGTGTTCCGGCTAGTCGCTTCATAAAATTGACGGCAAAGCCGCGCCGGCTAGTCTCGTACAAGGCGTCAAGGCTTTCTCGAATGAATCTTTCCCATTCTTCCCGAGGCTGGCCAAGTTCGACATTGAAGATACCGCTGGCAAGGGCATAATCCGCCGTACGTGGGATAATATGGCCTTGTACGAACGACACCGTTGGTCGACCACCCCAGAGCTGTCTCGCCTGTCGAACCATGTTGGCCGAAAGATCTATACCCAGATAGTCAATTAGAGGGTGCGGATGGCGCCGGTCCAAATATCTCACCAGCGCCCCATAACCACAACCCAGATCGTTCAACGAAAACGCCGACGTGAAATCGCACAACTTCAGAAGCTGGACGAAGCGCATCTCCTGGGTGGCCTGGCAAGTCCAGTCCACGCCGAGTGGCGTAGGCCCGAACTTTTTTGCCTTCGCTGAATAGTAAGCAGCGACCCCCGAATAGATGGCGTCCAGCTTTCCGCTCCTGTCGGAAGCGCGCTGGTTAGCGGAAGAGGAGGTCCCCATCCCTACTTTGGCACGTCTGGTGCCATCGGCAACGAAATTGTCAGGTGATCCCTGGGTATGTAGAAAATTGGTTGGCCCACCGAGACGACAACTTTCAAGCCCAATCCCTTCCGCGAGTCATGAGCCGTCATAAAGCATGGTAGCTGGGCCCCTCCAGGCACAAGGTTGGCGATCAGCGCTTTGACAATGCGCGGATCGCCGTATTCGCCAGGGTCGTCCGATGGTATCTTCTGTAGCCATGTCAGGAGCGCAAACCAACGATTCTTCGCGCGGTTGTTCTGCAGCCCGCCAAGTCCCAGCAGCTTCGCACTCTCAACGAAGGGTCGCCCCACCTTGAAGATTTCGAATTCCTTCTGCAGAGCTGCCATCTCGGTGATACCACCGAAGGTATGCTCTGCACTTGTCTGCTCAATTCCAAATCTCAAATTGAACAACTCTAGAAACGAGCCAATATATGGGTCGTCGTCACCAACCAATGAACCCATACCGATCTCCTTGAGTAACAGAGCTGGGTCAATGCTTCGATACGCATTTGAACCCCAATTCCGCTAAATTGCAAGGCGACGGCGTTCTAACCTGCGGTTTGCGCGATTTTGCCGTGAGTTCCGACGCTTCGTTATGGCCCAGCTCGGCGTGATTTCCAAAATACTGGCTGATCTGGTTCTCATGGTCCAACTTATGGAATCCGATATCGCAACCGAAGAAAAGCGGGCCAATACCTTGGACGATCGCACCCTCGTACCCTGCTTTGGAAGACGCGGGACGATCTCAAGATGACCATCTCCACCATAGAACGGCGATCACCAACTAGCCGCAGATAAAAGTCGCTGCTCCCTGTCATCACTGTTGGCGATTGGCTACATATCAGCGCGCCCTTCAGGTCTGGAACAAAAAGCAGACGCGCTGGGCTCGACCGCGCTCCGGTTGAAGATGCGACTTGCATGAGCGAGAATGAAACAGGCTACCGAGTTTCACATTGCTGTCTTCTTCACATTCTTTGGCGCCATGTCCCTTGCACGACATGGTATTTCCAAACGGAAGTGCCTTGAATAGGCCCGCCCGCATTAGGTTCGTCTCATTTAGACGTTTCACGCTCCCGGCCCGAAAGATCAGGCATTTTCTTTTTGAGAGCCTGAGCCACTGATGAGACAGTCCTGCGCACGAGGCTGACTCACAAACTCGCTCGTAGTTACGATTATTTGTCGCGCGCCATGGAAAACTGCCCCCTCGGCGTCATGAGGAATTGCCCCCTCCTTGGATAGCCGAGGAGAGAGTGAATGAAAGAGGAACGAATCGCGGAAAGCTCGTCGTGGATTGATCCACGGGGGCAGGTGATGAAGACGCCGGATGACGTGGCGGAGATGTTGCGCCTGAGGGCGTGCGGGTGGGGTCTGAAGCGGATTGCGCGGCAGCTGGGCTGCAGTCATCACACGGTGAAGGACTACGTGGCGGCGGGCGGGGTGAAGCCGTTCAAGTCGCCTGAGCGGCCGAAGCGTCTCGACGGCCTTGAGGGTTGGCTGCGCGAGAGGCTCATTCGGCATCGCGGCAATGCCGACGTGGTGCGCCAGGACTTGTTGGCCGAGCAAGGCGTGGCAGTCAGCCGGCGGACGCTGCAACGCGCCGTGCAGCCCTATCGTCAGGCGCTGAAGGCGGAGGCGTTGGCGACGACGCGCTTCGAGACGCCGCCAGGCCGGCAGCTGCAGATCGACTTCGGCGAGCGTCTGGTCGAGATCGGAGGGGCGAGAGTCAAGGCATTCGTGTTCGTGGCGACGCTCGGGCATTCGCGGCGGCTGCATGTGCGTGCGTTCCGGGCCGAGAGGCAGGAGCATTGGTTCGCCGGGCTCGAGAGCACGTTCACGACCTTCAGCGGTGTGCCGGAGGAGGTGCTGATGGATAATCCCCGGGCGCTTGTCGTGCGCCACGACGCCGTGAGCCGGTCGGTCCAATTTAACGACAAGCTCATCGCGTTCGCGAAGCATTGGGGCTTCCGTCCTCGCGCCTGCGCGCCGTATCGGGCGCGGACGAAGGGCAAGACGGAGAATGGCGTCGGTTACGTGAAGAAGAACGCGATCGCGGGGCATTCCTTCGCGAGCTGGGAGGCATTCGAGGCGCATCTGGCCGGATGGGAGCGTGAGGTGGCGAACGTGCGTATCCACGGCACGACCGGGGAGGCGCCGATTGCTCGCTTTGCGCGTGACGAGGCACATCGGTTGAAGCCGCTTAGCGGGCAACCGTCGTTCGGATCGTTGCGTGAACTGACCCGCGTCGTCGGGCATGATTGCGCCGTCGAGATCGACACGAACAGCTACTCAGTGCCGTGGCGCCTGATTGGCGAGCGCGTGGCGGTAACGATCGCGGCGGGCGAAGTGCGCATCCGCCATGGCATGCGCGAGGTTGCGGTCCACAAGCAATCGGATGGACGTCGGCTGCGGATCATCGACACCGCTCATCTCGATGGTGTTGCTGGTCGCAATGGCGCGGTCCGCCGGGCTGAGATCGCGGCGGCGGTGCTGGCGCCGTCCTCACCCCCGTCGTTGTTGCGCCCTCTTGCCGAATACGAAGCCGTGGTCGGAGGAAGCTTCTGATGGCACGGGCAAAGAACATAATGGAAGCAACGGCCGATCCGCTCGATGCCATGCTGGCGCGACTGCAGCTCTCCGGTATCCGCGATCAGCTCGACACCCTGCTCGACGAGGCGGCGCGCTCGAACCTGTCGGCGCGTGAGACGCTGATCCTGCTGTGCGAGCGCGAGATCGCACGCAAGGACCATCGCCGCATAGAGATGGCGCTGAAGCTCGCACACTTCCCGGCGGTGAAGGAGCTTGCTGGCTTCGACTTCGAGGCGCAGCCGTCAATCGATCCAAAGCAGATCCGTGATCTTGCCGCATCACGTTGGATAGCCAACGGAGAAAACGTGCTGCTGCTCGGGCCGCCAGGCGTAGGTAAGACGCACTTGTCGATCGCGCTCGGGCGAGAGGCGATCCTGGCCGGATACACGGTGCAGTTCACCACGGCGACGACGCTGGTCGCTAGCCTTGCCAAGGCGCACGGCGAGCGACGCCTGGACGAGAAACTTCTCGCGCTGTCGAAGCCAAAGCTGCTCATCGTCGACGAACTCGGCTACTTGCACGCGGCCCATCTGTTCTTCCAACTGGTCAGCCGGCGATACGAAACTGGCGCGATGCTGATCACGTCGAACCGCAGCGTTGCCGAATGGGGTACGGTGTTCGCCGATCCCGTGGTCGCCACCGCGATCCTTGACCGGCTCCTGCATCACAGCCACGTGCTGACGATCCGCGGCGACAGCTACCGACTTCGCGCCAAGCGCAAAAGCGGCCTCATCAAGACGCCGACCGCCGGTGACGGCCCTCCGGTCGGCTCCGCCTCCCTCCGGCCCGTCACCGGCGCAAACAACCTTCAACCGAGATCATAATCCCGATGGTGGGGGCAGTTCTTCGTGACGCAAAGGGGGCAGTTCCGGAAGGCGTTTGACAGATTATTGACCGGCCTCTGTTGCGAGGCTGCATTTCGAAGCTACTCACCCTAGCTTGCTGCGCGAATCTCCGCGGTCTGAAAGAAGCACTTTGTCTGTCCAAGGTGTTGGGTATTCCAGTGCGGAGGAGCGGTGATCTGCAAACAGCCTGTCTGCATTGCACTAGCCCTAGCTGGAGCTTGGGATGCCTAGCCCTTCTGTACGATCAAGCACGCTGCAACGCTCTGTCAGCCTAAACGCGATGGATTCCTGCCCCTACCGGGAGTAAGCCATCGATCTTTCGTTCGGAATTTTGTCTGTTTCTTCCGACGCGGTGCTCGATGTTGAGACGAATGATAGGGCTCGAAGGATTCGGAGTTGATGGTAATTTGCGAGCCGGCGCTGGCAGGAATCGACCTGTTGCCCGTGCTGGTGAGTCTCGGCGATTGGGGCAGCCGTCATCGCTCCGCCGCTCCCGAATTGGGGGCCATTGCTAAAGAGCGGGCCGCGGGTGGACCCAAGGCGATCGCGCGGATGAGGCGAGAGCTTGCTTCACAGCATCCAGCCGACGAATGAAGCTAAACCTCGGCGTCACCGCGCCGCGTGCGCCGGGACAGAAAGGTCGGCCGCAGCGACATGAGTCAGCGCTTCGAGTGGTGATTTCCTTCGGCTTTGCGGTGGCCGGCTCATGAAGCCACTTGTGCACCGATACGACTCTACCTCGCCGATGCATATACAGTCCTGGAGCCACGGGAGGTTGCAATGTCTGGCGAGCACCGAATGAGCTTCGCGGCACCGCAACCTTTATCCCTGCATTGCCTTTCCACACATCACGCTTTTCGGTCTTCGCCGCGTTGCGCTTCGCTCTCGGCCCGACCATCGAGCTTGCACGGAGGACCCGCTCAGTTCCACCACTTGCCGTGCTGCCCGTCGGCAAGGTGCTGGTGTTGTGGGCGAAGACTGCGGCTTTCCTCGAGGGCCAGCCGAAAACGTGCGAAGGGCGAATGCATTGGGCCTAGAAATCTCACTATAATTGCTCGCTCGCGTTCGCATGGCGATGGCTGAAGAACGTCACCGCAGGACCCTTAGCTTGCATTATTGGGGGGAGCAGCCCCCCTTCTCGGGGCTCGCGCCGCGCTGATTGCGCCTCCTGAAACATAAGCGATCGATTGGGAGGACCCCCCCCCATCCCTTGCTTTCACGTCATATCGTTTGGGCACCCCCTTGAACGCTGGGATCCTCCATCCATATACCATCCAGACAGATGGAAAGAGGAGTGGAAGCAGTGGCCAGTAACGTCCGCGAAATCCGACCAAAGCCGTCGGACTCGGAAAAAATCACAATCAATCTGGGTTTTGTCGATCTCGGTCAGGTCGACCTGATGGTCCAGGAAGGGTTCTACTCGAATCGTACTGATTTCATCCGAACGGCAATCCGCAATCAGCTCGAACGTCATGCCGACGTGGTCAAGCAGTCCACGGTTCGAAAGAGTTTGGACCTTGGACTTCGACATTACAGCCGCGAGGATCTCGAAGCGGTACGGCGGATCGGTGAAATGCTGCACATCAATGTTCTGGGCCTTGCCACCATCGCCCCAGACGTCACGCCCGAGCTTGCTCGCGCGACGATTGGGTCGGTTTCCGTACTGGGAGCTTTGCATGCCAGCCCGGCCGTGAAATCCGCTCTCTCCGACAGAACGAGGTAAGGCCATGCTGAATCAGGACATCCTTCTGGAAGCCACACGCCTCACGCGCTCGGGCCAGCTCGTCGAAGCCACCGCGCTGCTCCAACGCATGCTTCGGGGTGAGAAAGCGCCAGACGTCACCGCCCCCAGCACACACCGCTCCGCCTCTACAGAAGGAGAGCCGCTGACCATCGACGCCAAGGCACAAGCCATAAAGACGATGAGTCCCCGACGAAGGGAGCGTCCATCGATGGCTCTCGCTCGGAGTCTTGCAGGGTTGGGAGGCCAAGGACCGCTGAGGCGCGCTCCGCCGTCCATGGCGCAGATCGTGCCTGAGGGCGCCAGGTTTGTCGAAGGCACCTATGCGAATACTGCGGGAAGCCGCGCCTACCGCCTCTTCATCCCGAGCGGCTATCATGGCCAGGCGATTCCGCTAGTCATCATGCTCCACGGCTGCACGCAGTCGCCGGAAGATTTCGCCGCCGGCACGCGGATGAACTTTATGGCCGAAGAACAGACCTGCTTCGTGGCCTATCCCGCACAGGGGGCCGAAGCTAACCATGCGAAATGCTGGAATTGGTTTCGTCCGGGCGACCAACAGCGCGACGCAGGCGAGCCCTCACTCATCGCCGGGATCACTCGCCAGATCATGCGCGAACATTGCGTCGACCCCGAACGCGTCTACGTCGCCGGACTGTCGGCCGGCGCTGCGGCCGCTGCGATCATGGGATCCGCCTACGCCGATCTGTACGCGGCGATCGGGATCCATTCCGGGCTAGCCTGCGGGGCGGCCACCGACCTTCCCTCGGCGCTGATTGCCATGAAGCAAGGCGGCGGGTCCCATGCAAGGCCGGCTGATGGCCCGTCCATTCCGACGATCGTCTTCCACGGCGACCGCGACAACATGGTAAATTCGAAAAACGGCGCGCGAATTGTCCTGCAAACCATCGGCGGGACAAGCACAACGACGAAGGTGCATCGCGGACGGGTGCCGGGCGGGCATGCCTACACTCGCACGGTCCATACTGACGTCTCCGGACGCAGCGTCCTCGAGCACTGGGAAATCCACGGAGCCGGACACGCATGGTCGGGAGGCAGCCCCGCCGGGTCCTACACCGATCCGGACGGACCGGATGCAACAAGGGAAATGCTGCGTTTCTTCCTCGAGCATTCGCTCCTTCTCAGGCGAAACTAGCAGCCCTGCGGACGCGTCGATCAGGTCTTGTACCTTGTTTCAGGGCCCGCTTCGCGTCCTTCGCATGAAATGCCTGTTGGACGAGATCATGTTCCGACACGAGCACCTTGTCGCGCGGATCTCGACTCGACTGGAAGCCCGAAACCGAGCTGACGGTCGTCGAGGCCGAAGACGAGGTCGCCACCCACGAACTGGTGGGCGGCGGCGGGAAGGTGCGGGTCAGGCCTTTCGGCGACAGTTGGCCTGCGAGGGACACCAAGGATGCGCTGAAGGACGGATGACGCACGTGCTACCGCGGGAGGACGCCGCGCCCGCCTGGAAGCGGGCTGGAATTGGCATGGAAGACGAGAAGACCCGATTGCTCGCCGAAACCCAGAGATGCAGGCCTCTGGCTGCTTCATCACCGATCCGGAGGTGATCGAGCGGCTCACCGCCGGGGCGGAAGCATACGAACACCGGCTACTGCTTCGCCGGACCCGAGGGACGGGAAGCACTGAGGCCCTCAGGTCTCACCGGGGCCCGAGAAGAGCACGGTCGGCGGCGTTGCTCGCGGCGCCGGCCTCCGTGGACAGCTCGATCCGCGCCCCTTGAGATCGTACTGTTTTGCCAGATCGAGCAGGCGCCGTTTGGTGAACGGGTCCGCCTTCTCCGCCAGGTCCCGCGCCCGCTGCGCGAAGCATCCATAAAACTCGTCCACGACGCACCCCCGCAACATCACTGAAAGCTGGGATTTCAGTAGCGGGCGGCGAACAGGTCAAGGGCCGACGAGATCGCGGACAATTTTCCGCGACACTGTTGCACCCGCGCCCCCGGCGGACCTACGGCGCGGTCGGCAGGGGTAATCCGATGGCGGTGCTGTTTTCGAGCCGGAAGCTGTGTCCGACTTGCGGCAAGCCGCTGTCGGCTGTTCCGGACGATGTCGCAGCGGAGCGGCAGCGATAAGCCTGCACGCACTGCGATGCCGACCCGATGCATGATCCCGAGGCCCGCAGGTGGGCTGACAGCCCCCTCCGCTCCGGCCAAGTAGGGGCCGATCGACAAGCCACAGTGGTCTCGTCAAGCAGTGAAGCTCGCCCGTCGCCAGATGGAAGCCTTCCGCGCGGCTCGCCTTGTCCGAAATTTAATCTCGGATGCGCACAATTAGATACTGAACCTTGCCGGCTCGATCGATGCTTAGAGCCTGGCCGCGGGTTGTCCGCGACCAGGCGGTCGAGCACCTTCGGCCTAGCCAGCCCCAGGCCGCTGGTCGCTCGGCCGTTCTTGCGAAAGCTGAACGGGAGCGAACGCTTTCGCCTCTGGCATGGTCTCAGCTCGCCGCCTGTGCAGCAGCGTGAATCCCGCGTGGCGATCATGCGGTCGGAACGAGAAGCCGTACTCGCTTGCTGCCGCATTGCACCCCGAGAGGTGGCCAACGTACGGCGGCGACATCTCTACGTCGCGCAG
The DNA here is from genome assembly GCF_900113735.1 of Bradyrhizobium sp. Gha. Lineage (GTDB taxonomy): Bacteria > Pseudomonadota > Alphaproteobacteria > Rhizobiales > Xanthobacteraceae > Bradyrhizobium. The sequence continues at coordinate 85,234 of NZ_FOQM01000029.1, read as the reverse complement.
CACCGGCCGCGCAAAATGACGTCAGATGAAAGCTGGCCGGTTCCTTCGAGAGGGCGCTGCGGAGTCGATGAAAGCATGCTTAACTTCAGACAATCGCCATAAAGTTCACCGACACGCTGCCTACAGTCAGTCTCCACCAAGGCCGCTATGTCCCAATATTCGCTCGATGTATTGCGTCAGCGCTATGTCGTCGAGAAAAGACCGCTCGAGACCAGCGTCGAGCAGATCTTGCGGGCCGACCCCCGCGCGGGAGCCCGTGCCATCCTGGCTTCAATCGATAAGCGGCGTTTCGAAAACAGGTCCGAAGGGCAGCGCCTCCGCAAGATGCTCCGCTTCGAGACCTCTCTCTGGGAAAGCGGCCATCATGCCGTGGCAGGCGTGGATGAGGCCGGAATGAGCCCTCTCGCCGGGCCAGTCTCCGCGGGCGCCGTGATCCTGAAACCCGGGACAAGGATAATCGGAATCGACGACTCGAAGAAGCTCGATCCCGCCGCTCGCGAAGAGCTCGCGAAGGAGATCAAGGAAAAGGCAGAGAGTTGGTGTGTGGCGTTCGTCGAGGTCGAGGAGATCGACGCGATCAACATCTATTGGGCAGGCATCCAGGCTATGCAGCGTGCGGTCCGCGGACTGGGGTTGACGCCCCAGCACTTGCTGATCGATGCGAAGCGGTTGAAGGAAATCGACATCCCTCAGCAGGCCATCGTAAAGGGCGACGCCAAGTCCGCCAGCATCGCCGCCGCGTCCGTCCTCGCGAAGGTCGAGCGCGACGCGGTCATGCGGGCGCTCGACCTGCGTCACCCCGGCTACGGATTCGCGGATCACAAGGGCTACCCGGTGCCGGCTCATTATGAGGCGCTCGCCAGGCTTGGTGCATGCGCAGCTCACCGAAGGTCGTTCGGACCCGTACGTAAGGCTCTCGGGTTACCGCCCCTGCCGCCGTGGCCTTCGGCATTCGAGCGTGCCGCCGACTGAACTCCAGGTCGTATGCTTCGTCTCGGCGGCGCACTTCTTTTCGCGAATGACGTCCTTGGCCTTTTTGTCGAACCGCAGGCCGAGATAGACCGGCTGGCGCAGCTCGCCCTTGCTCGTCCACTCGGCGAACTTCACTTCCGCGACCAACGAAGGACGCACCCAGGTCGTGACCCGCTCATCCTTCACCTTGGCAGAGAACGGCGACTTGGCTGTCTTGAGCCTCATGAGCTTTCCGTGAAGGTCTGCGAGAACTTGGTGGCTGAATCCGGTGCCGACGTGGCCGATGTACCGCCATGCATCCCCTTCGCGTACCGCCAGCACCAGGGCGCCGAAGAACGGCCGGGTTCGCCTCGGCGCCGTGAAACCGGCGATCACTACCTCCTGCCGCTGTGCGGTTTTCACCTTGAGCCAGTCCGCGCTCCGGCCTCCAGATGCATAAGCGCTGTCGGCGCGCTTCGCCATGATTCCTTCAAGGCCTTTCTTCTCGGCCTCTGCGAAGAACTTTTTGCCATCGGCTATTCGGTGCCGACTGAACGCGATCAGCCTGTGGCGCGGCAAGATGGTCTTCAGCCTTTTCTTGCGTTCGAGGAGAGGAAGATTCCGGAGGTCTTCGCCGTCGACGAACATGAGATCGAACACGCAGTAAAGGAGCTTGGCTTCGTGTCTCAACGCGTTCTGCAGCAATTGGAAGTGCGAAACGCCGTCCGCGCCGAGAGCGACGAGCTCGCCGTCGATCACGGCGTCGTTCTTCACGCTTTCCAGCGCCTGCGCAACCTCCACATACGAATGGTTGATGATCTTGCCGTTGCGGCTATACAAAGCCACCTTGCCTCCGCAGATCTCGGATACCATCCGAAAGCCGTCGTACTTGTCCTCAAACACCCAATGGGGATCGTCGAACGGGGCATCGGTGAGCGTGGCCAGCATCGGCTGCAGGCGCTTAGGCGTTGACTTTCGGCTCATTTCGAAGCCGACTGCCGATCGAGAACTCTCTCGGTGCTGCCGACACGGAATATCCCTAGCACGCGCGTCCGAACCGAAACGAACGCTTTCCAAAGTTTTGCGAACCAAGAGATTGTGAGCAGCTTCGGCTTCACGATGACAAAAAGACGCTCGACCACGAGAAGGCTGACTGCATAACACACGGCGATGATCGCGGTCCCGGTGATCCAATGGCCTTTTCCGGCCACGGCCACCGCAACGAGCTTCAAGGGTTCGACGGTAGCGGTCGGCAGCGCCAGCATGAATAACGAGGGGTACGGACCCAGTCTTTCAATCGACCGTCTCAAGCTCATTGACATCTCCTCCGGACAGAACGGCCGCGGTTGCCGGTTGTTCCCGATAACGGAACATCACGTCCATTTTCTCGTTGATGCCGGCGGCACCGAACGAAGGAACACGGGATGGACCCCGCCAGCGACCACGATGGCAATAGCGAGCAGCGAACATCTGACCTGGAGGACGAGGTCGCTGCCTGGCGGAGCAGGCGCGGCCTACGACAAGGGACCACGGTGGGCAGAGTGCAAGTGGTTCGCATCGCAAAGCGTCGAGTCCGTGCGCCTTGTTGCCCTCGCCTCAATCATGATGCGCGGTGGAACTCGTGAGCGCGGCGGCGGCTGCTTGGCGGCGGCGGTAGTCGCGAGGTGATCGCGTGAACCGACGCCAGCTTATTCAAGGGTCGGCGATGCTGCCGGCATTGCTGCTCGCTTCATACGGGGACTTCGCCGCTGCTTCGGACGACGCGTTCGCGCCGTCACGTTGATAGACCTGGCCCGTGCGCTGGCGCGGCACGCATCTTCCGCTCCCAGCGCAGTTCTTCCACCGCGGCTTTTTGCATCTGGCTCACCTGCCTCTGCCAGTTGACGTCCCTGCCAACGCGCCAGTGCTAGGGCGGACACGCCCAGATGGTGATTAAGCGGGGTTTTACTCGCGCCATTCCATTGGGACTTACGGTGGCGTATTCGCAACGCGGCTTTCCCGAAAGGGCCATGCTGGTTTCATTTGGCCGAAACGAAGTGGGTAGGCCACAATTGTTGCATTGCAATGAGGGCTTCGGCACGTGGGCCGAAGCAGTTAGGATAGGTTTGGCGAGGCACCGAGGAAAGACAATGAAGCGGCGCTTAAGCACGAGCTCCAAACCAGGTGAACCGGCGCGCAACAAGGCAGCAACGGTAAGTCCATCCAAAGCGATGCGCGAGAATCGTTCGGCAGCGACCGCTCAGCACAGACGCTTAAGACGCGAGCGCGACGAGGCGATCGAGCGGGAGAGAGCCACTGCCGAAGTGCTTCGGGTCATGAATTCATCGGCCGGCGATTTGGAGCCGGTATTCAACGCAATGGTCGAAAATGCGCTCCGACTCTGTCAGGCCGAGTTCGGAAATTTGTTCATCTACGATGGCAAGGAGTTTGCTACTGCGGCACTGCATGGCGCTCCGGCCGCCTATGCCGAGGCACGGCGCCGTGGCGGTGTGGTCCTTCACCCGCATCCGGATGTTCCCTTAAACCGCATCATTCGCACGAAAGAGGTTATCCACATCGGCGACGTCAGAAACGAACAAAGCTACATCGATCGCGACCCACGATTCTGCGAGCTCGTCGACATCGCGGGAGCCCGCACTCTTCTTCTCGTACCGATGCTCAAAGATGACGAACTGGTCGGTGCCTTTGCCATCTATCGCCGGGAGGTCAGGCCTTTTGGAAGTAACCAGATCGGACTAGTTCGGAATTTTTCAGCCCAAGCTGTCATTGCAATCGAAAACGCGCGCCTGTTCAACGAGACCAGAGAAGCACTGGAACGGCAGACCGCCACTGCCGACATTCTGAAGGTGATTGCGTCCTCGCCGTCCGATGTACAGCCGGTGTTCGACGCCATCGCGAGCAGCGCCAAGCGGCTGATCGGCGGCTTTTCGGCGGCGGTATTCCGCTTCGTCGACGATATTGCGCACCTTGCGGCCTTCACGCCCACAAGCTCAGCCGCCGATGAGGTGCTGAAGGCAGGATTTCCGACGCCCGTCGATCGCTTCGAGCCGTTCATGCTCGCACAAGCTGGCAAACCGATTCAGATTGGCGATATCGAGACGCTTCCGGACTCCCAGATCAAGCAGATCGCTCGAGCGCGCGGCTTCCGCAGCATGCTGCTCGCGCCGTTGATGGGCGACAATGTGCCGATCGGCCTGATCCGCGTGACGCGATTCGAAGCCGGATCGTTCGTAGATCACCACGTGCAGTTACTGCAAACCTTCGCCGACCAGGCAGTGATCGCTATCGAGAACGCGCGTCTGTTCGAGCAGGTTCGGTTCAAGACGAATGAGTTGAGCGCGGCGTTGCAGCGGCAGACCGCGACCGCCGATGTACTCAAGGTGATCAGTCGCTCGGCGTTCGATCTGAGAACGGTGCTGGATGCCCTGCTCTCTTCAGCCTGTCGGCTGTGCGACGCCGAGATTGGAACGATCCGTTATGAGCAGGAGGGAAATTACCGGCTTGCCGCTGCCTATGGCTGCAAACCCGAATGGATCGAGCACTTCCAGACCTACACGACGAAGGCAGATCGCGGCTCGATTTTCGGCCGAACTATTCTCGATGGGCGTCCCGTTTGCGTCCCGGATTTACTTGCTGATCCCGATTTCAATCGCCCGCAAGCACAAAAGCTCATTGGCATGCGTGCCGCACTTGGTGTCCCGCTCGTCCGGGCGGGGCACGCCTTCGGTGTCATCAACCTGTTTCGCTTCGCCGTCGGGTCTTTCGAGGACAAGCAGATCGAGCTGGTAGCGACGTTCGCCGATCAAGCGGTGATCGCTATTGAGAACGTCAAATTGTTTGAACAAGTGCAAGCGAAGACACGCGACCTCTCCGAGGCTCTAACTTATCAGACCGGAAGTTCCAACATTCTCAAGGTGATTGCATCGTCGCCGACGGACGTTGAGCCGGTCTTGCGCACCATCGTCGAGAGCGCTTGCGAGCTCTGCGAAGCCTATGATTCGGTGGTAGTTCTGAAGGAGGGGCAGGATCTCGTCGTTCGCGCGCACCACGGACCAATCGGAATGGGAACTCGGACGTGGACCGACGACCGCACCTCCGTGTCGGGTCTCTCAATTGCCGAACGGGTGCCCATACACTTGCAAGACGTCCTCTCCTATGAAGGCAGCAAGTTTCCTGTTGCTCAGGCGATGTCACGGCAGGATGGTTGCCGGACCATTCTTGCTGTGCCGATGCTAAGTGAAGGTGAGAGCATTGGTGCAGTCGTACTTCGCCGCGCCGAGGTGCAGCCCTTCAGCGCCAAGCAGATCGCGCTCCTGCAGACCTTTGCCGATCAGGCGGTGATAGCGCTTGGCAACGCCCGCCTGTTCGAGAAGGTGCAAGCTCGCACCCGCGAACTGGCGAAATCTCTTGATGAATTGCGGGCCGCACAGGATCGCCTGGTGCAGACCGAGAAGCTCGCATCGCTTGGCCAGCTCACTGCCGGCATCGCGCACGAGATCAAGAACCCACTCAATTTCGTCAACAATTTCTCGTCTCTCTCCGCCGAATTAATCGACGAACTCAACGAGCTGCTCGGAAAGGCGGAACTCGACGAGAAGATCCGCGCAGACGTAGACGAGCTTGCGGGCATGCTGAAGGCCAACCTCGACAAGGTCGTCCAGCACGGGAAACGCGCCGATTCCATCGTCAAGAACATGTTGCTTCATTCGCGCGAGGCGACAGGCGAACGTCGTCCGACCGACATCAACGCAATTGTCGAGGAAAGCCTCAACCTCGCCTATCACGGCGCCCGCGCGGAGAAATCCGGTTTTACCATCACGCTCAAACGCGACCTCGACCCGAACGCCGGAACGGCGGAGGTTTATCCGCAGGAGATCACGCGGGTGCTCCTGAACCTGATCTCCAATGGCTTCTATGCGGCTCACAAGCGTAAGGAAGCTGCCGACGATGACTTCGAGCCGACATTGAGCGCCACCACGAGAGCTCTCGAAAATGAAGTAGAGATTAGGATCCGCGACAATGGCCTCGGGATTCCGGAGGAGGTCAAAGCGAATATCTTCAGTCCTTTCTTTACGACAAAGCCCGCCGGCGAAGGCACGGGGCTGGGGCTTTCGATGAGCCACGACATCATCGTCAAACAGCACGGCGGCAGGATCGGCTTCGAGACCGAGCCGGGAGCATTTACGGAGTTCATGATCACCCTACCGCGTAGCAATATAAGACAATAGGAGGCTAGAGTTGAGCGTTACATTCTCGTCTTCAACGAGGAGCGCAACCCGAGATGTCATGGTGGTCGCGCATGTCGAGCAGCTCGCCGAACATCGGGCAATGATGTAGTGGCCGCTCCTTGATCTCCTCTCCACCCGGCGTCGCGCCCGGTCTAACCATGGGTCGGCCTCAGCGGCAGAGCCAGCTGCACCCCGATCGGGTGGCCGAAGTGGCTCTTGACGAACTCGCGCTGGTTACGGCAATCGCGATCGGCCTTCCGATCTTCCGACGAGTCGGGATCCGCTAGCAGCTTCGGCGATGCTGATGCTCGTGAGGACGAAGAGGATGAGGGGGGTCGCAGCGGACGATGGCAGTGTGGGATGAAGTAGGCCAGGGCGAGCGCCGCGGTGGCCGGGAGACCCGCACACCCAGCACCCCACATCTGAACGGAGGGCCCGTTTTCGCGGACGAGAGCACATGCCGTTTCAAGCCAGACTGAAAGCGATCGATGAGGACACAGGGCGTCCGGAGTCCTGTCAACTCGATGATCGCCGCGGGCCCCAACTCTCGATCAATCGCCCGCTGCGATCTCGAAGCCAGCTTCCAGGAGAGCCGCGAAGAGCTCTGACGGATTCAGGTGAACCTGCCGCGGATTGGGAAGGCGGGTTGGCGGCGGGCGAGATAGCGGTGCCGTACGAACTCGCCCGCGTGTGCGTCCCTGCCGTGGCCTTCCACCAGCATGATCTTATGCCGTGACGGCTAGCTGAAGTGGTGGCCGCGATCGGCGGCGACAGCCACCGCCCTTCCCTCGAGCGACAAACCCCGCACTTGCGGCATCAGGCGGCGCGAGCGACCGAGCGCCGCTTCTGACGGAGGTAGCGCATGATCTCAGGAAGTTTCATCGCGTTCAGGACTCTTCCGGCGGGGACGCCGCCCTTGCGGGCCATCTCGACGCCCCAGTGCATGTGGTCGAGCTCGGGAATCGAGTGCGCGTCCGGATTGATGCTCAGCATGCAGCCAAATTCGAGGGCGGCTTGGTGCCATCGCCAGTCCAAGTCGAGCCGCCATGGGTGGGCATTGATCTCGACGACCACGTCGTGTTTGGCGCAAGCCCGCAGCACCCTCTCGATGTCGATTTCGTAGCCCGGCCGCCGCTGAAGCTGCCGCCCGGTCATGTGGCCGATCATGGTCGTGTGAGGATCGGAAACGGCCCGTAGCAGCCGCTGCGTCTGCGCCTTGCGGTCCAGTTTGAACCGGCCGTGGATGCTCGCCACGACGAAGTCGAAGCGCTCCAACACGTCTTCCGCATAATCGAGCGAGCCATCCGCCAGAATGTCGGACTCGATGCCTTTGAGGATCCGGAAGTCCTTACCGAAGCGCTTGTTGAGTCGCTCGGCTTCCCGGTGCTGCTCGGCAATCTGCTCGATCGAAAGGCCGCCGGCGTAGTGGGCCGACTTCGAGTGGTCGGCGACCCCGAAATACTCGAATCCGCGCTGGCGCGTCGCTTTGGCCATTGTCTCCAAGGTCTCGGTTCCGTCCGAGGCATCGGTGTGGCAGTGAAGGATTCCGCGCAGATTCTCGTCGGTGACGAGCTTCGGCAGCTTGCCCTTCAGGGCCAGCTCGACCTCGCCGCGCCCTTCCCGGAGCTCGGGATCGATGAAAGGCAAGCCGAGAGCGCGATAGATGTCGACCTCGTCGCCTGCCACTACCGTGCGCCCCTTGTGTAGACCGTCGGCTTCCAATCGAAGGCCCTTCTCCGCGGCCAGGGTTTGGAGCTGCTCGATGTGGGCGACGGAGCCGGTGGCGAAAAGAAGGGCGGCGCCGAAATGTTTGCGGTCCGAGACGGAGATTTGCAGGCCATTGGCTAATGGCTCCGGCGACTTATCTGTCTTGGCAGCCTCCGCAACGATTGCGAGATCGCCAACGAGTTCGCAGCCTCGACGGAAATCGCCGGCGATCGTCACGCGCTTGAGTTCGGGGCGGGACTTGCGGATCGAGTCCTTGGCGTGCGCGAGCAGGGCGGCGGCTCGGTGCAGGTGAAGGCGACCTTCTCCGCTTTTCGCGATAGCTAGGTTCTGCAGGATCTTGGTCTGCAGCCCGGCGCCGAGCCCCTTCGCCTTCTTGATCCGGTCGTCCTTGGCCGCCGCCTCCAGTTCGGCTAGGGAGTCGATGCCCAGATCTTTGTAGAGCCGCAGCACTTTCTCTGGACGAAGGCCGGGCACAGTGAGCATCTCGAGCACGCCCTTGGGAATCTCCTTCCGCAGCTTTTCGAGGCTGGGATGACTGCCCGTTTTGTGGAGTTTGGTGATGATGTCGGCGATCGCATCGCCGACCCCGGGGATCTCAGTCAACCGGTCTTCGGCGACGAGCACGTCCAGAGGAACGGCAAGGGCTGCCAAGCTGTCGGCAGCCCGAGAGTAGGCTTTCGCGCGGTAGGGATTGCCGCCTCGCAAGGCTGTGCGCTGCGCGTACTCTCGCAGGAGACTTGCTACACCGCGGGCGTCGAGCGAAGGCATTCAGCTCGCCTCCCCGTCTGCGCTTTGCGGCGCAGCCGGACTAAGGCGATCGCCCCGGCGGTCACTTGGGCGGCTATCCAGTGAGCCTTCGAGCTTCCGGGCTGCGCGAAAGTCCTCAAGGTGCTGGATATTGGGGCCGTAAGCAGCCTCTTTCTTGAGGAGATTGTAGATACGACCGGCCACCACCTGCAGGTGCTTCATCCTACCCCGCGGCATGGATCTCGCTTTGCAGAGAGCTTGGACGGCGTAGGCCCTGAAGTAGTCGAATGCGTCTGACATGATGTCGGTCAACGCCGGCTCCCGCCGGGAGTTCGATGGACTCCGAGTTGCTCGACGGACGGTCTCCCATCATCCATTCGGGGAACCCGCGAATGCTTGCGACGTTGGCCGTGAAGAAGGCTGTCAAAAAGGTCGGCAACAGCCGCAAGCGGGTCGAGAAGCGCCTAGGACGCTGAACTGAGCGGTCGGTCTTCTTCGCCAATTTCTGCCGATCGTCGGCGCCTCCTTTGGGAAACCACGCATATCTTCAGGGACCTTGTGTTGCCGTCCTTATCGGCCAGCATCGGGATTATATGTATTGATCGCGTCTCGGTTTCACCCGGTCAAGAGGATGTTATGGCAGTTCACGAACGTTGGCAGATGGATGCCAGCGCTCCCGAGCTGTACGAGCGCTATCTCGTCCCCCTCACGTCGGTCTGGGCCGATGGCCTGCTCGATCGGATCGGGCCGACGAAGGGAGAAGCGTACGGTGCGTGCGGACCGGCGTGGTGGCGCCCCGTCTGGCCGAGCGCGGCCGCGTTGGAAGACTGGTGGGCATAGACCTCAACGGGGCAATGCTGGCCGTCGCCGGGGCGAAATCCAGCGAGGTGGAGGTGGACCGAGGGCAGCGCGCTGGGTTTGCCCTTCGCATCGCGCAGCTTCGATGTCGTGCTCTGCCAAGTTGGACTGCAATTCTTTTCTGACCGGCCGCAGGCTTTTAGAGAGATGGCTCGCGTCCTCAGGGCGTCGGGGCGCGTTGGGCTGCGTCGAGGACCGCGCGGAGCAGCGCGGTGGTCTGCGCGTCGAACATCGCAGAGTGCCCCTCAGTCGTGGGACACTGTGATAACCGGCACCGGGCGTTTCCCGATTTAGAAAACTTAAGATGCATCGCAAAAACTCAGTAAGCGCGCCAGCGGGAAAAACGCACCGAAGTAGGCTCATTGGCGCTCGCCGCAAGGGAACGATTCAGGTCTGCGAGGTTGAATCTGCATGTGTGCCGTGGCGTTGCGTCAGTCTCGATCGGAAGTATTGCGCGTCGCAGGCGCCCGCAAAACCGCTATTCCAGGTTACATCGAGCCGTGCGATCCCACGCTGCGCGAAAGATCGCCCCGGGGTGAGGGCTGGGTCTACGAGATCAAGGCAGACGGATATCGCGCACAGCTGCATCTTGATGGTGCCAATGTCGCAGTCTATTCGCGCACAGGGCTCGACTGGACGGAGCAGTTCTCCTCGATTGCAGCGTCGGCTCACAAGCTGAACGCGAAGGACGCGATCATCGACGGCGAGGCCGTCGTCTACGGCAGCGGCGGCCTGCCCGATTTTCAGCAGCTCCGTCGCGAGCTCGGCCGCAAGCGCAGCGAGCGTGTGCGCTACCACGCCTTCGACCTCCTGTACCTCGACGGCTACGACCTACGCGCCGCGGCCTATGAGGATCGCAAGCGTCTGCTGCAGCAGCTCCTGACGAACGCACCGGAAACCTTTGTCTATGTCGAGGCTCTTGAGGCGGACGGCGACGAGATCTTCGCGAAGGCCTGTCAGCTCGGACTAGAAGGCCTGGTCGCCAAACGGCTCGGCCGCCCGTACCGCTCGGGCCGACAGGAGACGTGGATCAAGCTGAAGTGCAAGAAGAGCGAGACGTTTCCGATCGTCGCCTTCGTCGAGAAATTGGGCGCCCATCCACGCAAGGTCGCTTCGCTCTACGTGGGCCGCCGTGAGGACGGCAAGCTCGTGTACGCCGGCAAGGTTCGCACCGGGTACACCGAGACGACCGCGCGTGAACTGCGCGAGCGGCTGGATCCGCTGATCCGGCGAACAACCCCGCTCGATGTCCGGATCAAAAAGCCGAAGGCGACCTGGGTCGAACCGACCATCGAAGCCGAGGTGGAGTATGGCGCGCTCACGGACGACGGGCTGCTGCGGGAAGCGGTGTTCAAAGGCGTTCGGGACGACCTCGCAGTGCGGAAGGTGAAAGCGCCGAGGCTGGCGCCCCCCTCGGCGGCGCGGCCGAAGCTCGGCGTGCCCAAAGAAAACATCCTTCAACTCCTTCCCGATGCGGTCGTCCCGTCCAAGGAAGCGCTCGCGGACTATTGGAAACGGGTATGGAAGAAGGCCCTACCTCATCTCGGCCACCGCCCTCTCAAGCTGGTGAGGCACGTGCACGGCACGACGTTCTACCATAAGGGGCCGCTTCCGAAGGACATTCCAGAAGCGGTTCACCAGCTCCGCATCCAGAAGCGAGAGGGGGGCCAGGGCACGCGGCTGTGGGTCGACAGCCTGGATGGCCTCTTGGGGCTGGTGCAGATCGGCGCTGTCGAGCTGCATCCTTGGAATGCTCGAGTCGAGGACTTCGAGCACGCCGACCGCGTCGTGATCGACCTCGATCCGGGCGAAGGCGTGGAGTGGCAGGAGGTCGCCGACACGGCGCTCGAGCTTCGTGCCTTGATGAAACGAGAAGGGCTCGACCCGTGGCCGAAGCTGACCGGCGGCAAGGGCGTTCATCTGATGGCGCCGCTCGATGAGGCGATGCTGCACGACCGAGCGCACCGGATCGCGCGTGGACTGTGCTCCGAGTTCGCCGCGCGTGATCCCCAGCGCTACATCCTGTCAGCCCAGGCAAGGCGCAGCGGGCGGATCTTCCTCGACTATTTGCGCAACGGCCGCGGCACGACGGCCGTGGGCACGTATTCGCCACGAGTACGGGAAGACTTTCCGATCGCTGCGCCGGTGACCTGGGCCCGTATGGCAAAAGGCATCCGGCCGGACGCGTTCACGATCGAGAGCCCGTTCCGGCTGAAGAGGAGATCCACATGACAGACGCATTCGACCGTTGGATTGAATGGGCCAACAGGCCGTCCGGCAGAAGAGCGGGGTTCGCGTCCGAAATCTACGCCACGGTGATGTCTCTGCCTCAAGAGGATCACGCGGACCAGCAGAAGGTCAACCCCGCGGTTGAGCATCAGGCCGAGCTGAGTCGGACCGGTAGGACTGCGTGGATCTACCTTAACGACCACAACAACGGAACACAGTCGAGCCCGGGGGTCCTGGACGAATGATGCTGTTCGCGTCCTCGGAAGCTGTCGACACATGGTTCCACCAGCACGATCCTGAAGGCGTGGCGTGGGAATACGGAATCGAAGGCGGTTCGCGAGAGACGTCAGCCTGGATCCACCTTCGATGCCATCAAAGATACAAACTGGGCCAGGTTGTTCGCCGCCAAGCAAGCTGCCGAAAATGGCTTGAGCAGAACGCTGCCAACGGCAAGATTTGAGAATACCCCGTCAAGGAGTGAGACGTGAGCACGTTCCTCAACAGTTCGGTCTGGTTCGCCGCCGCCTCTCTGCGACCCCGACCACAGCGAAATCCCTTGGGCCCGGCAGTTGCGCTTCGAGCGCCACAAGGCGCTCCTCATTGCGAGCGAGCAGCGCCCCGCGATCGGCGAAGCTCCTGGCAATAGCCGAGCCCATACCGAGGCCAACACCTGAAATCAAGCAAACTGGCGGTCATGCGATCAGACTCCCTGTTACGGCGGCGGCCTTCATGCGGCGCCTCCAGCCAGCAGCTTCTCGACATAGTGTGCGAGATCAGCACGAAAGTGCTCGTGCGCGAGCAGCTGGCCGAATGAGCAAAGGCCAGAGGATAATCGCTGCGGCCGCCCGCGTGCAGGTGTGAGTGGCGGAGTAATTCTCCCCACTTATGGCATTTGAAAATTCCCCAGTTTTCGTGACGGCCGACCGTCCAGGGCATGCCCTGGACGGTCGGCCGGAGCGTCGAATCGCCGACGTTGCTCCTGCAGGCGGAAGGGAGGGCGCGGTGCTCAAACTTGGGGAACTTGTCATGATCCTGATTTGCATCGCCAAGGTCTGTCGGTCAGCGCTATCGCCCGGCAACTTGGTGTCGACCGAAAGACAGTCAGGGCCTACATCGCCAAAGGATTGGAGCCGCCGGTCTACAAAAAGCGAGCGGCGCGGCCCGGAATTGTCGACCACTTCGAAGCTTATTTGCGTGAGCGGCTGGCTGCCTATCCTGCGCTCACCGCCGTGCGGCTGTGGCGAGCGACGGGCCTCGCACGAAGGCATGGTGAGCGTCGCCGGCAATCTGTATAGCGTGCCTGATACGACGCGGCGGCGGGTCTTCGACGTCCATGTCCTCGCTGACGAAATCCGCATCTTCGAGGGCAGCGTGCTGGTGGCAAGTCATGCCCCGCTCGAAGGTCGGGGCCAGAAGCGGCTCGATCCGGCACATCGCAAGCTCGCCAGCTTCGGCCGACGCCGTCCAGGCAGTGCAGAACCCGTCACCCTCACGCGCGCCGGTGACCACGCCGTTCGTCGCTCGCTTGACTTCTACGCGGCCGTCGGCCGTCGCCTGGCAGCCCAGGAGATCGTATGATGAGTGCTTCCTCCGTCATCGAGCGCGTCAAGACCAATCTGGTTAGCCTGAAGATGCCGCGCGCCCTGGAAATCCTCGACGTCACCCTGCGCGGCCTCGAACGCGGCGAAACTAGCGCCCTCGACGCCATCGACGCCTTGCTCACCGAAGAACTCACGATGCGGGAGACCCGTCGCATCAAAATGGCGGTTCAAATGGCCAAGTTGTCGGCCATCAAGACGCTCGCCGGCTTTGACTTCGCCTTCCAACCGTCACTCGACAAAAACCGCGTCCTGGCGCTCGCCGGATTGCAGTTCATTAATCGGGCCGAGGCCGTCCATCTCATCGGGCCACCAGGAACCGGCAAGACCCATTTGAGCCTCGCTCTCGGCGTGGAGGCCGTCAAGGCAGGGCGCAGCGTCTACTTCAGCTCTCTCGCCGATATCGTCGCCTCGCTTGCCAAGGCCGAACGTGACGGCGCTCTGCGCGAGCGGATCCGCTACTACTGCCGGTTCGCGCTGCTCATCGTCGATGAAATCGGCTACCTCCCAGTCACTCCCGGGGGCGGCAACTTGTTCTTCCAGCTCGTCAACGCCCGATATGAAAAAGGCGCCATGATCCTAACCTCGAACCGCGGCTTCGCCGAGTGGGGAGAGATCTTCGGCGATTCCGTCGTCGCTACCGCGCTGCTCGATCGCCTGCTGCACCACGCCGTCGTCATCCAAATCGAGGGCTCGAGCTATCGCCTACGCGAACATGCTGATCTCGTCCCCGAGACAATCCGACACAAAACGCAGGCAACCGCGAACCCCATTCCCCCGACCCTGAAACGCCGGGGCCGGCCACCAAAAGACGGAGGTGCTGATCACGTCGACGGCTGATCGCCATCCCGCCAACTGGGGAATTTTGCGGTGCCACTTCTGAGGAGATTCCGTGCGCCGTTGACAGCAGGATCTTGTCGACACCTTGCCTGGTCAGTTGTTCAGCCCGCGCCTACTCGTTCATGAACAGCGCAACTTCGGCCGCAAAGCAGATGTCAGCCAGCGTGATCCCATTCCCGACCAGCGTATTTCGCTGTGGCAACAAGGCCTGCGACATATAAGATCGCGAATGCCTCCTTCGCACGGGCGTGAATGGGCCCGTCGATCGGGCACCCGATAGCGCGCGAGGATATGGATCTGCGAATTCCTCGCAAGGACCAAACTGACACGAGAAAGCTGTCGATCCCGGCTTCATAGGCGCCTTCCCCGTAGAGCTGGTGCCTGGCGGGCGCCCCCTCTGACTCAACATTCACGCCGCAATGGTTGCCTTCCAGATCGCGGGGTTCGGAAGATATGAGAAGGTGCGCACATCGACCATTATGGATTTCTCATCCCCGTCAGAGCAAATCCACTACTCAGAGCTCGCATCGAGAATGTCGCCAAATTGTTCCCAGCGTGAGCCGTTCCAGCGCTGAAGCTGACGCTGCGTCCAGATCATTTTGTTGCTCTCGCTGATGTTCATTCTGACGCCGGGCAGCGCGGTCGGCAAATCAAGGTTCTTCAGCGACTTTGCCTGCTGTTGATGTTCTCGTTCGTTCCCAATTGCCTTCACAGCAAGCTCGTTGCAGGCCGGAGCCGATATGGCGGCGCAATCAGAATGCCTCGCAGCGGCCATCAATCAGTACAAGATGCAGAGCATTGAGCTGTCAAAAACCTTGAACAGCGGCCTTCCTTGGAAACTATCGAAGAAGGGGCGCGCCGGCCATCCGATCGCAAGAGCCGGCTTACTAAAGTAAGCTTTGCAGGCCTTCGTTTTTCTACTTCAGGATCACCTCTCCTATCCACCATTTATCGAACATTGGTTTGCGGACCGGTACATCGGATCTCAAATCGATGTCCGCGGCCGTTTCATGGTGGCGCCGGAGATCGTGCGAAACTTGGGAGATGGGCGGCACTTCGCCATTCAAGATACTAAGCCCGTCCCGTCCATTGCGACGGCCGACGCATATTCTATGTTTACTTGATGCGAACAGTGGGGACGCAAAATGTTTGATGTCTATCGCGATGCCAAGCGGCACTTTCTCATTCTAATCACAGGGGCCGCGATACCCGCGGCGTACTCATCAAACAAATGGCGCAAGAGCAGAAAGCGAATTCTCAGCGTAAAGCGACGGGATTAGGTCCAAGGTTCACTATTACGTCCGAAGTGTCCCGATCGCGAAGAAGCGACCGATCTAGTTCACCCCTTGCCCTTCGGGCGCGATCTCGGCGTCCTCGCCACCATTAAACCGGCAAGCCGCGAGGGGTCTGCGCGTTGCACAGCCATTCTCGCCAAATTTTGATATTGTTCTGGACGCAACCTCCACACTACGATACCTGCTGCTCGCAACCTCCTCATTTTTTATCAACCAGTTTGGCATAAAGTAGTTGAATATTCTAAGGACGGGCCAGCGTCATGGTTGTCGTGACGAGGCTTAGTTCCGAGTAGTCGAGCTGTGTTTGTACTCGCGCATAGTTTTTCATGCGTTTTTGATCCCTTCCGGCACCGCAGCCGAACCAAATAGAGATTGCGACGATGTCGTCGGTGCTTAAATTTCGCCAGCCGCACAACGCGCAGTCTAAGACGTACCGCTCGCGCCCGAAACTACCTGACATTCTCGCCAACATCGCCGCTCTGTTGTCGCAAGTTCGAACTCTCGACATCCAGACAACAGATGACATCCGTCAGGCCATGTTCATTCTCGAACTCGCGAATGACTGCATCCGAATGCTCATTGGACAGACCACACTGAACGAAACGACCAGAAGAACTTCGCTGGCTCAGTCGGCAGGGATCGATTTGCTTATTGCAGAGACGCGCACGGAGGCGGCGCATTAATTTGGAGAGGATGGTTTGAAATTGGAGATTACGGATCATGGAGAACAATCGGAAGGCGCACCGCGTTCAATTTGAACACAAGCACATCGTGAGCATCATGGGTGTTGATGGCACGTGGCGAAGAAGCTGCATTCTCCTCGACGCATCTGCAAGCGGTGCCAAGCTTGAGGTCGAAGGCTCAACGGACCCCCTGAAGGCACAGGAATTCTTCCTGGTTCTGTCGTCCACTGGACTGGCATTTCGGCGCTGCGAGCTGATTTGGGTGGATGGATCTCACGTCGGAGTTCAATTCGTCACAGCAAAGACGAAGGCGAAGGCAAGCCCACAGAAGGGTCTTGTCGGCTCACAATGAGACGGGTTTGGGTTTGCCAAATGACGGCTCAGCAGGCTGATAGGCTTGTTGTCGGCAGTCGTTTCAAGATGAGCGAGCTGGGGAGCGTTCAGTTCCCACAGTTGGCCCACAAGGTCGGCACCATTGTCGAAACCAGTATTCGCAGGCCCGGCGTGACGGTGCTGTTCGACGGCGGTCAGACCGACCGTCTTAGACCGGCATATCTCCTCTCTGGAAATGACGATCTTTATCGACCGAGAACTTTCCCCCGTAGATCGCGCTCACCTTGAAAACACCAAAGCCAAAGCACTGGGCTGACCAAGAGGTCCGACGATTAGTCAGGCTCACCCGGCAGGGAGTTGGCACATCGCGGATAGCCGCCGAACTCGGCCGCCACGTCGGATCGGTGAGGCGTATGGCGCGGAGGGTCGGAATACTGTTGAAGAAGTAGGCATCATCCGAACGCGCGCGCGGAAGGGCCTAGCTGATGCAATTCCTCCAATTCGTGTCGTCGCTCTTGACGAACGTCTTCGCGCGCTCAAGGGCATGGCTTTCGGCTGCATCATCGCCCACGGATCGTGACTTCAGCGTGGAAGAGGCAGACAACTGCACGGATTTTCTCTAGCGCATAACGCACAGTTGCGTTGAGATGTCAGCACAGTTTTTGGAGGCTCCAACGAGCTCATGCATAAGTAGGCCCCAAGAGGGGCCCGGCCGCCTAGGAGCCTGAGTCCCATAACCTCAGCAGCCTGAGAACAGGTTGTTCGGCTACGCTTCCAACCTAGCCAGGTACGGAGGACTTGCTTTGATCCTGCGCACCCCCCTCGGACCAGCCTGTGCTCTGTGCGGGGCTGGAGGGGACATAGAGACAGGCGGTCCGACGGCTGGCGCGTGAGGAGTGCGCCATGCAAATCTAACGCTAGTCCCAATCCCGGATTTCGCTCTGTCCACTTCTGAACTCAAGTGCGCATTTGTAATGTCCCACGACGGAACATCGAGGCCGCAGATGCAAGACATGCAGGCCCAGTTCGAGAAAGCTTTCCCGAGACGCCGCTGAGTGCGCCCTTATTCGGGACTTGACGACTGATCCCAAGAAGCGCGAGTTGTTTGCCCGATTAGCCGAACCCTAGTGCTCGCGTCGGCAGTGAAGCAAGCTATGAGCGAGTGCGAGGACAGCGATGTCGACCGGAATGTGGCCCCCAAGCCATGACAAACCGCGTAATCGGGCCACAATATCTATCTTTTCCGAATGCGTTTATTTGAGTTTTGCCTGCCAACCAAGGGCACAATCGTCCCGAACGGCCCCGGCTTCATGAAGTGAAATACGACGGTTATCGCCTCCTCTTGGAGCGCGATGGCGACCGCGTGCGCCTGATCACGCGCGGCGGCTACGACTGCGCCAACCTATATCCCTGGATCGTTGATGAAGTCGATGGCGGAGATGGCTTCGTCGGGTCAGCTTATGCGCGCGGCCCCGCGCTGCTATTGTTGAGAAACATTTTTGAATTCCTTGAGAAAGACGATGGAGGGCGGCCTGTCGCGGGCCGCCTTTCGCTTGACTAAGCAGCGCTCTCGGACACCGCCTGCCCCGCCATGTTGCCCGAGCGCCGCGCAATCGCAGCACTGACCCAACCTTCCACTTCGGCGGCAACCCACCCGACGCGCTTCGCGCCCATCGGAACACGTTTCCCCTCAGATTCGAGACGATCGATGTGCCGGCGTCCGAACAGAACACCGTGGTCGCGCAGTTGAGGAATCACAGCCGCTTGCTGCGATACAACATTTGGTCGTGCTCCTGTCTCTGAGTAAGCACGCCAATCCATCTCGACCTGCACCCTCATCGCGTAAGAGCGCACCCTAACCAGACCCAATTTGCGATTTGAGAAGAGGGTTACCCACAGCAACTCGATATTAGACTACGTGCTGGTGAAGAATAAGGTCATCGCTGCATCAGAGCGGAGCGTGTGCCTCTCCACCAGGAACGGCGGTGTGCAGCACATTGCTCGTGGATAAGCGGATTGTGCGAAGCGGAGCCATTTGCTTGATGCTTGCGGGTGAAGCGCAAGCATCCACCTGATTTGACAACGACGCCGGAACGCCCGTTGCAGGCGCCGACTGCGATTGCGTCGAACGCGGGCATGCCTCCCATGATCTCGCTGCAAGGGCCTGACGAGGCCGTTCTCCGGTTTGTGCGGGAGCTGCCAAGAGGCTCGCGCGCGAGGATCATGACACCGACGTCCTGCGTCATGCCGCGCCTCGTTGACATCGATGTCGAGAGGACACCAGGCTGTTTGTCGACCCATACTCGATCCAAATTAAAGCCAACGAGCTTATCCGCGCGCTTGTGTGACCCTCCGCACATTCCTTCACTTAAGTTGCCGGTAGGCTGCTCCAATCGATCCAAGGGGGGGAGCCATGAGGGACACCGTCCACGAATTGACCGACGCGGAACTGATGATCGTTTCCGGTGGAGTTCTGAAGGAGATTTTCCAGAACGCCGTGAACAAAATCCTCAGTGACGCTAAAAATGGGAACGACGGATGCGTCGATGGATTTCGCCCGCCTCGCGATGACAATGACATTTATAGGCTGTGTCATTAAAGGGCGCTTAGCCGCGCGTTCCGAACATAGCCATGTCGGGGGGATCGTTGATAGCGGGCAAGCGACTCGAACCCCGGATAGAAAGTTCAGAAGCAGCAAGCTCACCCCGTGTCTCGTCGCAGTGACGCCTCCCGGGAAAACGGGTTTGAGCCATTCCGATCGCCGCCGGAGATCCGGCTTTTTTTTGCTCGAAGAGCATCTGGTTATGCGAGTCCAATCACCTTGTTCGCTCATCATCTCGCTTGTGAGCGCGCACGTCGTCATTGCCCCCCTGCTCTGCTCCGCGGCGCCGATTGCTAACAAGCTCGGAAAGCTCTTTCTTCAACGCATGCCGGCGAGTTTCGATAGCGGGCATATCGTCAACGAATTGCTGAATATGACGCGCTAGCACGTGATCTGATGCCACTCTGGAGCGCTGCAGCTCGGCAGCATAGTCGAGATATCGCCGCCGGATCGCATCCTGACGTGACTTGATCTGTTCGTCCCAAGGATCTTTGGCTGTCCTGCCGACCCTCACCTCCGAAACGACGTCCTTACGAGCAAGTCGATCGACGTCGGGTGTGATCTTTCGCTTCCGCAAAGCGAGCACCGCCGCGCGATCGGCCTTTCGAACTCGCCCTCGCGTTCGCCGCGGAGTTGCCTCCGCCGCAATCCCGCGAAGCCTTAGTTCGGCAGCAAATCGCTCGCGCCACGCTTGAAGATCCGCCTTGCGAGGGTTGAGACGCTTGCCGTCATGCCCGTGGGACCGGACGGTCAAGTGCACGTGAGGATGCTTGTCATCAAGATGCTGGACAAAGACGTAGTCGTGATTGCAGCCGAACGTCTCGATGGCAAATGCCCTGGCTGACTCCTTGACGGCAACGGCATCGGTGCCGGCCGGCATCGACAGAATGATGTTGACCGAGAGCGATCCATCGCGACGGCGCTTGTCGTCGAGACCGGCATCGTCTTCCCAGCGTTGCTGTAGATCTTTCAAGCCGGAACGACCCGCCAGTGTCGCGCCCTGCTCTGTTTCTGCATCGAGCTCGCCATTTCGCGTGATGTATGCAAGGTGAGACTTGAGATGCGCCACACCCTTTGTGCGGCTGGTGATCTTGACCATCACCTCTGGTGCTCGGCGCACGATGCGCTCGAGCTTTGCACGCATCGCCGGCGTAAGGCGGCCTGGAGCGGCCGGATCTGGGATATCCCACTCGGCCCGCCGTGGGCGCCGATTGGGCGTTTCCCAGACATACGAGATCGGCGGAAGTTCGGAGACCACATCGGTCGGCTGCGGCGAGCGCCGGCTCATGGCCGTCCATCCCAATAATCGGCGTTGCCGTGCAGCACATTACGCAATTCCGCGAGCTCTCTTTCGATGACCAATTTGGCCTCTTGAATTGCGGACAGATCGGTCTCAACCGCCCTGCCCTGCAGCACACTGCTGTTTGCGGCCCGCGCGATCTGGGTGATGTTGCCGCCGATCCGGTTGAGCTCGCGCACCATCGCGCGAAGCGCCTCATGCTCGTTCGGGGAATGCTGCACTGGCGACCCCAGCCGTGAGCGCACCAGCGCGACGATCCAACCGGTTCGCGTCATACCACGCTGATGTGAAATTTCCGCCAGCTGCCGCATCTCGCTCTCGCGAAACCGCACCGTCACCTTTTCCGGTCGTCCCACCGGCAAGGCCAAGATGCGCGGCGCTTGTGCAGCTAATTCATCAGCAATGAGACGCCGCAGTAGCGCGGATTTGCCGCCCTGGGTCGCTGCAAGGATGGAAAACTGCGCCGCGACTTCGTCCGAGACACGAAGCGAGATCAGAGCCATGCACTCCAATCCCAATCGCGATGTAATACATCGCTGGCGCGAAGCCTATCCTGCACTAGAAAACGCGAATCTCTCAACGTCCTCCATGTTGGTTCAACCCATTGGGCTCGGCAGCCAAGGCTCGGCAGTTGCTGCAGGTGAGATCCAACCGAACCGACGGTCGATGAGGAGAGTTCTTCCGTGAATGACGCAGCCGTCACCCCTAATGCTTGTGCTCCAAGAAGCCTGCGCGTGCAGATTCTGAACATTGACACCGAATCTGT
Source organism: Bradyrhizobium sp. Gha (assembly GCF_900113735.1). Lineage (GTDB taxonomy): Bacteria > Pseudomonadota > Alphaproteobacteria > Rhizobiales > Xanthobacteraceae > Bradyrhizobium. Next base: position 64,076 of record NZ_FOQM01000029.1, on the reverse strand, counting down.
GGACCGCGGCTTTCCAGCAGCCTCCGGCCTCTCTACAGCGCTGTGGGGGGCGCGTTCGGCCTCCGGCTGCTGCGCTAACGCGCCATCCTTCGGATGGGAAATCCGCTCCGCCGTCGCACCAATTGTAGTACCGCCTCCGAGGAGGCTGTTTGAGAGCAGCTTCATGCCGACACGATCTCCTCGATCGTGATCGTCGATGCTGGAACCTCTTCCGCTACTTCTGCGCCATCGATCAGCAGCACGGCATAGCGTGAGCCTTGAGACGCGAGTCGATCACCCAGAAGACGGCCCGTGCGATCTTGGTGACGCACTCTGATCGTCAACGATGGACCCATTCGCTCGTGCCGATCGACCGAGGAGCTCCGGCGTTTCTCCGCTCTCGCCGCCTCACGGCTTCTCTCCATGGGGTGTGATGTCAGTTTCGGTGCGGCTTGGCGTCGTGGCGGTTTAGCTCTAGGAGCCCCTTCGTCATCAGCAGGGGAACCGCGGACATTCGCCCGAACTTCGCGGGCCAGTTGGCGGGCGTGCGCGTCGGTGAAGCTTTCCTGTGCTGCGCAAAAAGTCTCGACAGCGGTCGGCTGCTCACGCCAGGCCTGAAAGAGTTCATACACAGCGCGGATTGATGAGCTGGCAAGCTTCGAGCGAAGGAACTCCGGCATATTCTGGACCGACGCGTAGCGAGACACCCAGTCCCTGGGCTTACCGAGCTTACGCGAGATGTCGGCTTGGTTATCACCCTGCTCCAAGCGCTCCGCGATGAACGCCGCAATTTCGGGGGCATTGAGGTCATCGCGCTGGATGTTCTCAATCATCTGAACATAACGATCCGCAGAACCAGCCACATGAATGAAGGCCGGAATGTCGCGCAGCCCAGCGCGCTTAGCAGCACGATACCGCCTCGCACCCATTACGATCACGTACCGGCCTTCCTCGCTCGCTTGCCGCAGCACGATCGGTTGCAGCACTCCATGCTGCAGAACCGATTCCGCAAGCTCATCGAGCTTCTTTTCGTCGAAGCTGCGACGGGGCCGGTCCGGATCCTCGTCAACACGGTCGATAGAGATGCAAGTCGGTTGACCGATTGCGGCGGCATCATCTTCCGCGGCGGCGATGAGCTGCTTAAAGCTGAGATCAAGCGCCATGTGCCGTCTCGGTTATCTGCGCGACGATCTTGGCGAGAACATCGCGGATTTCCCGACCAGCCTCGTGTGCAGAGCGCCGCTTCAGCTTCCAGACCGGCAGGCGTTCCGCGACGGCGTCAGCGTAGCCGTCCCTTGCAACGATCTGGCCCGGGAACACATACTTGCCAGCTTCGCGCAAGAGCTGCTCAAGATGCGTCCTTTGACGCGGCGATTTCGTGTTGAAGTTCGAGGGCAGCAGCCCGAGGAACTTCGTATCCTGAAGGCCATAGCGCCTCTGCACGCCGACCACGGTCTGCATCAGACCTTTGACGCCCTTGATCGAATAGTCCTCCAGATAGATAGGGGCCAGCACATGCGACGCCGCAACCAAACAGCCGACACTGCGAAGTCCAAGTGACGGCGGCGTATCGATCACGCAGGCATCGAACTGATCCGACGCGATAGCGAGGTTCTCTTGCAATGTCGTGATGGCGGCTGCGTTGCTGCGATCGAGATCAGTCAGTGAGCTATCGCCCGGCGCGAGCGTCAGGCCTTCATCGGCTCGAGGTACGACCCGTATCCCCGGTTTGAACAAATCCGCGGCTAACGTTGAACCGGCGTACTGCCTCAACGTGTCTGACGCATTGCTCTGCGCATCAACGTCGATCACGAGAACGCGGAGATTCGTCTCCGCCATGAACCAAGCTAAATGCACAGCAAGAGTCGTCTTGCCGACCCCGCCCTTTTGATTGTTGATGACAATGGTCTTCATATTTAATCCGAAATGGGTCCTGACGGCACGGGGGCATATCCTCGTCCATCATGTCTTGGGGAATGTTGGTTTGAACCAACAGCGATTCCGAATCCGAACGTGGGAACGATCCCCAAATTCATCCAGCGAATCCCCTGCCAGAAGAGTCAGGTCAGCCTACAACCGTTGGGGGTAAATTCTCGTAAGCGAGACTGGGCTCAAGCTCGTCGCTGGGGCACTGCGACTCGGTCGCGAGAGGATCGTCACGCAAATGCGCGGGAGACCGTTTGTGGGCTCCGGGACGTCACCCCGCGGCGCGAGTAGAGCCTCCCCGGAGGGGCTCGCCCAACCGCTGCTAGAGTGGAGAATCTGGAACGATTTCATCTATGCGAGGGCTATCTGCATCGAAGGAAACACGTTCTATGTATCGCGAGAAAAATTCGTGTCGCCCCTCTTGAGGTCGCCCGCTGTAGCGACAAAGTGCCGACACTACCAAACGCTGGCGGTAGGACGCTTTGAATCAAAGGCCGCTCTCTTACGGCTGGCTGTCGCGACGAAGACTGGCGCAATTGCAAGCTAGGCGTTGCGACGCGAGCGTCCCGATAGCGAAGTGTCCGTTGAGGAAAGTATTGATCGGACAACGCGTCCCGGTCTTTCCGGAGCAACCGACCTATCGATAAAATGAACCGATCGGCCCGGTCGATTCATGAAACTCATTGGACGGTGCGGCCGTCAGCGGAGCCGAGACGAGCCTTCCAGGCTTCGGCAAATTCAAGGTCAAGGATAGCCCCCTCGTGAGGACCGCAATCCGTCGACCGGCGCAAGGATCGCGATCGCAGCTTCCAAGAAGCTGACCTTTACGCCCGCCAAAGCTGTCAAAAACGTTCTCAACAGAGCAGCGGATCCCAACGACGGTACATCGTAAGATGCAAGAGGAGGGGGCTTATGCCCCCTCCTCTTCCGCGAGCGCTTCGTTGCGTTGGCGGATGAGTTCGGCCAGCTCGCGTTCGAGCGCCTTGCGCTTCGCCGGCGTGAATACGCATTCGCGTAACTCGGCGCGCAATTCTTCAATGGTGTCGATGGTCATGACCGTATCTGCTGTCGAAGGGAAGCGGGCCCCGCCTTGCAGCGGAGCCCGCTAACTGAGCTTCAGTCCCGGTTCGGCCTGGACCAGATCAGTTGGAGGGCCTCGGCACCCTCTACCTCGGTCAGGGTGGCGTAGATCGGAGCGGGGAAGCTCGGATCGTCCAGCTTGACGGAGAGGTAGTCGCGCTCGGTGTCCTTGGCGGTCTTCTGCCAAGCCGCGCCCAACTCGACGTTGCCCGAGTAGATGCGGAATTGCGGTCCCTTGTCGGACGGGCTTTCGACGCGGATCAGCTTGACCTTGACGTTGAGATTGAGCGTTTTGATCGCGCCGGAGAAGCCATTGCCCGTGGAGGTGCCGATGGTAGCCATTGTCTCATTCCCTTGGTTTTCTCGGGCCGCGCCTATCGCGAACTCGATGGCGGCCGTGAGACCGGAGGCGATCGACCTGCACCCAGAGGGCCGAAATGAAATGGAGGGCGACCGGCAGCGACTTTCTTGAACCGCGAGGAATGGCGCGCAGCGCCAGGGGAAGAAAGTCGAGGACGGACGTTGCGGGGACAAGATCGAGAGCCCGCGAAGCGGGATCGGCCTTCGGTCAGACCAGCCTCTATCGAGGACGCAGATGGGTGCGCCCATCGCGAAAACACATGGAATGACTGCAGGCGGCCCCAATCGATTCAGCCATTCGTATCCCAATGCAACGGGCGTAGCAGCAAAACGCAGTTCACCCTAAGCAGGCCAACTATCTGATGCTTCCTCTCGCCGATCCGGCCTGCCCCGGTCCGCCAGCATCAGGAGAAGCCGCCGACCAGAATCCCGAGCTCGCGTCCAGTCGCCTCCGTCCGCGTCGAATCCGTCTGCAGCCGCGGAAGCGTTCGCTGCCCGCCGGGGGCCAGGCGCCAAGCTCCATGAGCAGTACGAGCAACTGTGGGTCTACTCGCGGCGGGGTTGACGACAAGCCCTGCCGGGACCGAATGAGTTCATCCTAACCACCCCCAAGACAATCGAGGTGAGGAATAGAAGTTTTGCATTCGGTCTGGCGGATCGCGCGCTCGATCGTTCCCCTGGGCGTGTGATGATCGCCATCGGCGCTTCATGGCCGCCCGGGGGAAAAGGGTGGCAGCCAACCAATCTGGCCTCGCCGCCGTGGAATCAGCAGCAGCAGATGCGATGGGCGGTCTTTCTCGACGGCACGTGGAATAGCGTCGCAACGCCAACGTCTTCAAACGATGCGGGCCGATCAGACCTATCGCCCGCGAACCTCGTGGAATGGGCTAAGCGCAAAAACGTGGATCTGGGCCAGTTGCAGAGAGCTCAGTCCGCGCCGATGATTCCAGCGTAGCCGTGCCCATCCATGGCCAAAGAGATCGCGACGTGCACGAGCGGCTTCACGGAGTGCCGGTAACACCAGGTCTACGCCTTCGACGATAAGCGCCGAAATCTGTCCGAATGCGTCCCGGTTGCTTGACGCGCGGCGCGTCAAGACTGAAATTATCCCTTCAGTGAAGTTGCGGGGTGCGTCGTGGAAGATTTCTACAAGGGCTTCGCGCAGCGGGCGCGCGATTTGGCCGAAAATGCGGACCCGTTCACCAGGCGGCGGCTACTCGACCTGGCCCAACGATACGACCTCAAGAGCAGACCAGGATCCGGAGGCGGTCGGTCCATCCCGCCGCCGCGTGCGACGCCGCCGACCGTCCTGTTTTCCGGCTCCGGCGAAGCTTGACCAATCCCATCCCGTTAACTGGGTCCGATCGCTGCCGGATCGTCGGTTTTCCGTGTCTTCCATCGACCGAGGCGGCTGTTCACTCACTGTCTTAGTCGGTCCAGAGGCCCACCTCGCCGCCCACGCTTTGTATTCTGCTGGGAGGCTGATCGTTCGCAGCGTCGGCCTGACGTTTCTTGGGGCGCCGCAGCCTTCACGCGGGTCCCGATCGATCGGCAGAGCGGCGTGCTCGGTAAAACAACGTCGCGATCCGACCCCGCCGGCGCATGATCCCGGGGTGCGCGATCGCCGCACGGACGATCTCGAGGCCGCCAGTCTTCTGCCCGGCGCTTGATGGGATTGGACGCCGCTCCCGAGGCCCATTCGACCTTAAGCGCACGGCTCAGACCACGACGCGTCAGCCGTAGCGGAGGCGATGGCGCACAGTCGCTACCCATCCGTCAGGCCGTCCGTTTTTCATGGAGCCGGGAATTGATCTGCGACATCAGGATCGGCCCAAGCGAGAATTCCCCGAGGTCCGCTTTCCGCGTCAGCCCGCGCAAGTAGCCGCCAGCCGATCTAATCGCTGTGCCACGCTGCAAGATGCAGGCGACAACCACTGCGGCCTGCATTTCACCCAGTACGGTTTGCGCCTCCTCCCAGGCGCTCGGGCTGATCCCCAGCGACGACCGCACGACGGCCACCGTGGCGAAGAAATCGCGCCAGTTCGAAATTCCGCCCTTGGCATAATCGACGATGTCCGGGCATGCACTCAAGACCATTCCTAACGGATACGCCATTTCCCCGACTCGCGGTGGTTGAGGTTTTGGCTCGGCTCCCGCCGCCCTGCCTTCTCGGAGGCAAGGTTCAAGTTCAGTAAAGGTTTCGGTATTTGAATTCTGTATGTGGCGCTCAGAATGGGACTCATTGGCGCTCGGATTTTTGGATTTGATGTGTGCTTCCAGAAGATTGAGCACGTCGTCCGCAAGCTGCGACAGTTCGTCGGCGATCGGCTCGAGCTCCTGAGGCGTCGCGGTGCGCGGAATCTGAGCGACCATCGCTCGGAAGGCGGCGTGCACCTCCTGCCAATCGGCAGGCCCCTGCCCTGCCCTTCGCGTGGGGACGCCTTCCTCGATGCCCGTTGCAATCATCTTCGCGATGTCGCGCCGGCACAGCGTAATTCGCTCACGGACCAGCTTAAGTGCACGGGCTTCCGCTTCGATGTCGGCCGCCAGGTTCTCGAACTCTTCCGAGCGTACGACGAGCGGTGACAGATCGAAGCCGAAGGCGAGCTCGATTTCGCCAGCATCGCCCTTCCGCGCATAACGCTTGCCATTTGGACTATCCCGGCGAACGATCAGCCCCGCGTCGACCAGCACAGCGAGGTGACGCCGTAGCGTCGATGCCGGCATGCCATGTGCCCGCCGACTGAGCTGACGGTTCGAAGGGAAGACGATCAGATCATCCTCGCCTGTGAGCGCTGTCTCAGGATGGAAGGTCAGAAGCGCGTTCAAGACCGAGAGCGAGCGCTCCGACACGCCAAGGCGCGGCCGTGCCGTGCAGATGGCGTGGAAGATCTTCCATTTATGGACGATCTTTTCCGGAGGGCGTTCGGTTGCGACCATTTGGCTTGCCACATGGGCAAGCGTCAACGATCGCCGCCCGAAGGGCGTCGTTGGGGAGTGTGACTGCATGTCTTTGCCTCAGCTGGGCAAAGGAAACCTGCTCGCCGAAACGACGATAAAATCGCGTAGAAACTCTTGACTGCGATTCGCGAAAGTGATTCTCTGTCAGTCGCCAAACTTGAAGAGAAGGGCTTCCGGAACTCCGTTTCGGGGGCCTTTTTCTTTTGCCTTGTCTGCTCCTGGTTCGTATTGCGGGACGAGGCGGTTAGGCCTCGTTAGTTTCCTGACCGCTGCTCGTCTTGGAAAAGGCGTCGAACAGGGCCGGGAGTTGGTCGACAAGGAATGCCGCAAATGTCGCCGAGACCTTCTTGTCGAGGGTAAGCGTCAATTCGCGCTCGGCCTGACGCACGTGCGCAATCTTATCGCCGGATACGGAAAAGACCGGCTTATCTTCCGAGGGCTTCGACGTCCCCGCGGAAGATGAACGGCTCGCCGCAGTGAATGCGGCAAGGAATCGGGCATCGGTCTCACGCTCTGCAAATTTCGGGTCAGCGATCGACGCTCTGACACGTTCGAGCGCGGCGGCGTCCTTGATCAATTCAGCGAACGTCTGCCAGCGGGGGCGGCCAACTTTCGGAGCCTTCCCGATTGCTTGAACGACATCGGCTGGAACTGATCGAGCGACAGCGAGGAGCCTCGAGGCCTCCGCCCTGTCAATCGACAAGGCGTCTTGCGCGATTGCTCGGCTATGCCCGGCATCTTCGATATGCATCGCGAAGGTAGCGCGCTCAATGAAACTTAGGTCTTCGCGTTGTGCGTTCTCGAGTCCTTGCGCCACGACGAGCGCTTCATCCGACAGCGATCGTACAATCGCTTTGACGGGAATACCCAACTCTCGCGTAGCGCGGACGCGGCGATGACCGTAGGCGCTCTGGTAACGCCCTTTTACCTCAGGATGCTCCCGAACGAGAACGGGCACTTCTTGGCCACGCTGTGAGATCGACTGCTTAAGCGCCTCGAACGAGCTATCATCCTGGTCACGAAACCGGTCGGCTAGCGGTGACGGATCGATAAGCGACGGGTCGATCTCGAGGATCATAGCCCCGGATGCAATTCTGTCGCGAAGCTCCTCGTTCTCTTTCTCGACTCCGGAAAAAGTGTCCTTCAACGAGCGGACCGAGCCCGACGAGACCCGCGGCAACGCACCGGGCATGTTGTCAGCTGACAACACGTTTGATTGCGGGGCCGTGAAAAGGCTCTTGATGGTGTCAGTACGTTTGCTCATCGACCCCACACCTTCTTAAGAAGTTGCGCGATTTCGGCATTGACCGCGTCGACCGATTCCAATGCCCGGTCGTAGGCGCCCCGCCCTACCGCGCCGCGCTCCAGCTCGTAAAGTGACTGCTTGGTGAGACCGGCATTGGCGATCGCGGTCGATTTCCACACTGTGGCCTGGAGCACATCCGATCCAAAAAGGGTGCGAAGGAGAGCCACGATTTGAGCTTCAGGCACGTCATTGGGATCGTGACGCGTGATGACATAGCGGATGAAATCGTGATCGAGCCGCCCACCCGCTTCCTCGATGACGGACATGAGGTCCGACGTCATGAGGAGAAATTGGCTCATGGATGCAACGTCGACCATCTGAGGATGGATGGTCACCAGCATCGCGGTCGCGGCGTTTAGCGCGCCCATCGTCAAGTAGCCAAGTTGGGGTGGGCAGTCGATGACGACGACGTCGTAGTCGTCGGCTACTTGGTCGATAGCGCTGGCGACACGGCGAAAGAACAGGTCGTGTCCGCGCTCACGCCGCTCAACCATTGCTCGAGGCGTCGTGTGCTCGAACTCCATGAGCTCGAGATTGCCTGGTACGAGACCTATCCCGTCAAAATAGCTCGGCCGAACGACCTCGCGCATTGGGCGCCGGTGTTCGTCATATCGTATGGCGCCGTAGAGCGTTTCGTTCGCCCCAATGTCAAACTCGGGTTGGTACCCGAACATTGCTGACAGCGAAGCCTGCGGATCGAGGTCAATCGCCAGAACCCGAAAGCCGGCAAGGGCGAGGTATTGCGACAGATACAGCGCTGTCGTCGTCTTGGCGGAGCCACCTTTGAAGTTCGCGACAGTGATGGTTTGAAGCTTGTCGCCTGGGCGTCGGCGCGGGAGAAATTCCAACGCTTCCCGAGGCCGCGCGGTGGTCAGATACCCGCGCAACTCATGGATCTGAGCCAGGGTATAAGATCGCCGGCCGCCGAATCCCGTAGCTGGGGTCGGCCCAAGTCCGTCGAGAGAAAGCTGTCGAAGGTACCCATCGGACACGCCCGCTATTCGGGCGACCTCTCCTGAGGTGAACGACCGGAGCGACTTGCTTGCTGACGGCGGGAAAAGCGTTGTCGCGAGCGACCGCAGTTGGCCGGAAAGAATGCCGGCATGCCGAGAAATCCGCGCAGACGCAGTCTCGCTCATCGTCACCGAATCTTCCGCTAAGATCGCCATTTACCTTCTCAAGACGGTTTCTGCGCGTCAGACGCCTAAACTCCGTCTCGGGAGTTGGTCACGATTCTATGATTTGAGCAAGAAATAAAGCGTTAACGAGTTGTTAACGCTCGTCGGCTTGCCTAGCGCCGAGCAGCAGCTTTTTGGGCGCGTCGTCCTGTCGTTGTCAGCTGACAACAATGGCCCAACCAGCCGAGCGAACCTTATAGCGCGATTCGGCGCGGCTGCGTGCCCCCAAGCGTCATTCGGTACGATGCCAGCCTCTGCTCTGATCAGTGTTGCTGGGCCTCTTTCCATGCGCGGCAGATTCTAGCGACTCAGCGTGAATCGGCGCTTGACGAGCGGTCAATCCATGCCGCGGGGATCTCTGTTTCCCCGAGCCACCAAGCCGTTGCCTCGTACTGTATCCCTCATAAGCCACGGCGGTTATACCCAACACCGCCGGCTCCCCGAAAAGCGCCCTCCCCTCACGTTGAAGCGCCGGAGCCGGTGGTGAGCGACCGGATCTTGCGGGGCTGGTCCCGCAGCGCGCTGGGCCATCGCAGTATGATCGATGCGCCACTGCGGCACTTCGCTAGGCCGCCGCTCGCAAGGGTAACAAGCAAGCCCGCACGGTAGTAGGCCTCCGCCAATCAGCCGGGCCTAGAGCAATCGACCGAGTGCATTCGGGTCATTCGCGCTCGCTGTCCCCGGACCAGCAGCCGCAAGACCGAATACCACCTGGTGCGTTGAGGCGCCTCCTTATCGGCTGCGCACGCGATCTATTTCGGCGAGGGAAGCCAATGCGCAGTCGGGCGAACACCTTGATCGGCACGGTGGGCGGACCGATCTCGCCCCGGGGCCGCATCCACCTTTGCGTCTGGCAACCCGGTGCCTCAGGATACGATCGCAAGCCTTCGAGGTCGCCGCGAGCTCGCCCCAGCGGCTCGCTGCCTGGACGAGACGTTTCGATAGCGGGAGAGGTAGTCCATGGGGACGCCGCGCAGATTGTTGTCAGCTGACAACAATCTCTTAGTCCAGATACCTGCGCAACGGATGACGGGCGTCGCGATCGGGCAGGCGGGGCGCCGCCGGACCTTCAGTGATCATGGTCGGCATCGGCGTGCTGGCATGACCGTGGATCGTCGGGAAGAACCAGCCGAAGACGCCTCGATCCCACCTGTCAGGGAGTTGATCCACAGCATCCAGTTCGGAGCGGCACTCCTCGACACGCAGCAAGGCGGCTTTACAATCCAATTCGCGCGTTTGCATGAGGCCGAATGGCGCCGATTTTGGGCAGAAAATCGCTTTTCGCTGCCGTCTTGGGTCGCCACCCGCAATGAATTGTTGTCAGCTGACAACAAGAGCCTGGGCCTAGCAAGGAAATGGATGTTGTCAGCTGACAACAATCTATGCCTCCGGCCGCCCGCGCGCGCCTGCCCTCGCTGATCCCGCGCAATGATGAATTCGGGAGCTGGGACGAAGTCGTCCTCGGCCGCAGCGCGATCGAGGTTATGGTGCTGATGGGAAATAGGGCCAAGAACGCCGGGGGGGGGGGGGGGGTGGCATTCATAAAATGCTAACCATAGAAACCTCCGGCCTCACTGCGTTTTACGATCTTTTCCATCAAATTTCGCGAGAATTCCAGCCTTCGCACGGTGTATCCGGAATGCCTACACGACATCCGCTAGAGGAGCGCCCATGGCCTTCCATATGAAGAAACCGGAGACCGACGCGCTAGCCCGCAGGGTCGCGGCGCTGAAGAACATCGGACTGACCGAGGCCGTTCACACGGCACTCGCCCATGAACTCGAGCGCGAGCAGGACAAGCCGTCATTGGTCGGCCTGGGCGTCCAGTTTTGTCGCGATTTGAAGGCAAAGGGTAATCCGCAGAGCGGCAAGCCTGCTGACAAGGCGTTCCGCGACAGCCTGTACGAGGATTCCTGATGTTCATCGATGCTTCGGCGCTCACCACGATGGTGACCGACGAAGACGATGCGCGCCGGTTGTGGCGCGCGTGCAGCATAGCGCGACCGGCTGACCTCGCCGCAGGCCTGGGGGAGGGTGGCGATTGCCATCGCCCGCGTGCTAGACCTGCCGATCGCCGCGGCAGCCGAAGCGGTCGAGAGCTATCCTCGCGCTGATGGAAATCAAAATGGTGGACGTGGCGCCCGAAACAGCCCGCATCGCGCTCAAGGCCACCGCTTCGGCAAAGGCCGAGACCTGGCGCGGCTCAATTTCGGATACTGTTCGCCCCATCGCGGTGAACCGTTGATGTTCAAGGGCCGCCCATTTTCCGCAAACCGACATCGAGGCGGCCTGACACGAGCTACTATCGAAGGCGGCCTGAGCGTGGCAGAACTAATGAACGCTGATTCGCAGGACGTCAGCTCAAGAGCCGTGACCGCACGGCCATTCGGACGATCAACCTGACCGAGGAGGACATCTGAGTGCCGACGGCGGCCGAAGGTGTCCGGAAGAGGGCAGGGGAGCCGACCAGTGGCGCATCTTCTCGGCGGCTTGGCGACGCCCACGGTGGCTAGTCAGGGTCAAGGCCCCCATAACCGTCGATTTGCGAGCCGAAAAGTCGAATCCCGAACGGTTCGGAATCGATGTCGCTATGACGGAAACGAAAGCCGTGTTAGCTTCCGTTTCGCTGGTTCCACTTAAGGTTATCAGGACCTTGCTGCCGACCTACCAAATCCCCGATCCGCTGCCTTGGGCCCATCTCGTTGGGCCGCTCGCCGCAGCCGAAGATGCCGTGGCTCGCCTCGACGAGCGGCTGGCTAAAAGCCCCATCCGCGACGGCGCAATCAGCCGAACGCACTTCACAGATGCCTGCGCCAGTCTGTGGCTGGATGGCGAACTTGTCCACCTCGAAGACCTCGTGCTTCATGACGCCGGCATGGACGTCCGCGCTCCCACCCATGAGCTGACCCGCGCCCATGCCGTTCTACGCGCCCGTCGACGCATCGCCGAGGCGAAGCCCGATTGGGCACTGTCAGCTACTGGACTCGCTAGCCTGCGCGGCCGGGGCGAGCGGGAAGAGGAGAGGAGCAACTGGAACGCAGGTGAAGGAAGTCTTGAGTTCGACGAGGATGCCGAACGGGATGACATGAATCTCGAAGAGCCGCTCGGTGCCAATGAGGCCGATTCCCATTTGGCCTCCGCGTTCGCTGCCGTCGACGCCGCAAACGCCAGAACGGAGCGTAGGCTTGCCGACGAGACCAGGTTCCGGCCGGAGCGGGATTCCCTCATCTACGATCCCGACTGGGACGAGGAGGGACGCCTCGATCGCTGGCGCGACGTGGTCAACATGACTCGGGGCTTGCCGCCCACCCTCGCGGGGGCGATTGCCACCGAGGCCTGGGGTGAGATCGAGCCGCTCGAGCACACGCCTTGGCTCGGCCGCCTGCTCGGTGCGGCATTGTTGAGGGACCGCGGCAAAACACGCTGGCATCTGCCGTGCCTGTATGTTGGGCTGAAAAGCATTCCGCGTGAGCGCCGGCGGCCACGCGACGCCGCAGCGCGTTTGGTCGTGCAACTCGATGCCATGACGGCCGCCGCCGAGTCCGGCCGTAAGGACCACGACCGTTGGCTGATGACCAGAAATCTGCTTGCCCGCAAACTCGCCGGCCGTCGGGCCACTTCAAAACTACCGGCTCTCCTGGACTACGTGCTGACCAGGCCGATCGTCTCCGCGGGGATGATCGCGGCAGAACTCGGGATTACTCCCCGTGCTGCCCAAAACCTGGTCGCCGAGCTCGGCCTTCGCGAGGCGACCGGCCGGGGACGCTATCGGGCGTGGGGTGTCCTGTAGAGGCGAAAGTCCGTGCTGGGAACGCTCGGCAGAAAGGCCGTCTCGCCCAGATGAAAAAGGCGCCAACAAAAATGCCGCGCGGTTGAAATCCAGCGCAGCGGCCGTTTCCAGCGCCCGAGGGTGTGACGAAAACTCCGGTCACGCTCGAGACGCTGACCAAGCCTTTATTCGTCCGGCACGCACGCGCACGAAGGCTTGAAGGTTTAGTTTGATCATACTTATCGTAGCCAACCTACGATATAAGCAATAAACCGAAACTTGCCCGTCCAGCTGGTCGCACGATACTGTACGGAGCCGCCTCAATCGTCGTTGGTAACTTCGTCGGGCCACATCTGCGCGCCATGGAGCACGCGCAAGATGCGGACGGTATCGCCGTCGACCAGGTACGCCGCGACGTAAGATGTACGCGGAATGACCAACTCGCGCGTCCCGGCGACACGCCCCGGCCGACCGCTATCCGGAAAGTCGAGCAGGCGCCGCGCGGCATTCGCAATCTGTTCGTCGACATGAACCGCGGCACGAGGATTCTCGGCCTCGATGTAGCTGAAAATGCTGTCGCGATCGGACAACGCGAAGCGCGACCAGACGAGTTTCACCGTTCCTGCTCCGATGCCTTTCGAAGCGCAGCGGCACGGCGTTGTGTGAAATGCGTTTCGACCTCGGAATCATCGATATCGGGTCGCGTGTCGGCCAACGCCTGGCGCACCTTCTCACGAAACCAGCTATCGTAAGCTTGGCTGTTGCTCACGAGTTCCAGAGGAAGCATCCCTTCATTGGCCGTGCGCGTCAGCAAGATCCGAACGGCGTCGGATACCGTGAGACCCATGTTCTCCAGGACCGCAGTGGCCTTTTCCTTCACGTCCGCATCGATGCGGGTTTGGACCAAGGCATTCGAAGCCATAACGACCTCCTTATTCACATCCGCAGCTAGATGTAATACATCTGAATGACATGCACCAGAGACTGTCACCGCCCCGTGAGCCGAGACTGCGACAGCGGGCAAATGGCCCCGCCTTTCGGCGGGGCCGTTGCTGGGCCTTCAATCCCGATTCGGGCGAGACCAGATGAGCTGGAGGCCGTCCTGGCCCTCCACCTCGATCAGGGTGGCATAGATCGGAGCCGGGAAGCTCGGATCGTCCAGCTTGACGGAGAGGTAATCGCGTTCGGTGTCCCTGGCGGTTTTCTGCCAAGCCGCTCCCAGCTCGACATTGCCGGCGAAGATGCGGAAGTGCGGTCCCTTGTCGGAGGGGTTCTCGACCCGAACCAGCTTGGCTTTGGCATTGAGAGCGAGGGTGCGAACCGTGCCGGTGAAGCCGTTGCCGGTCGAAGTGAAGGTGCCGATGGTCGCCATTGTCGTGTCCTTTCAGTTTCCCGGGCCGCCCATCGCGGCCTCGATGGCTGGCGACAGACCGGAGGCGATCAACCCGCACCCCAAAGGGGCCGGCACGCAGTAGAGGGCAGCCAGGGCACGACTTTCTTGGCTTGCGCGAGGAATGGGCGCGCAGCGGCCAGGGGAAGAAAGTCGTAACCGGCTGTTGCGGGGACAAGAGCGAGGCGGCGCTTAAGCGACGGCGCCCTTCGGTCAGACATGCCAATCGAGGACGACGTGGGTGTGCCAGAAGAAACGGCCGAGGAAAACGACAATGACGATCATCGAAACCTTGACCGACGAAAGAACCCGATCACCGCTCGCGGCACATATTTTTCAACTGCTGAGGCTTACGGGTCGATGCCCGAAACGGGAAGGTAGGCGTGCTGCTCGGCTGTCAAGAGAGCGACGCGGCTCGAAAGTGAATCCGCAGGCCGCGAGCGAGATTTGCTCAGCACAGCGACGACCCGCGCGAAATCAGAACGTCGTCCTCCTCGAAGGACGGAACGCAAGGCCGCAATCAGGTGGCGCAGCACGAGGAATGAAGGAACGCTGGCCCTCGAGCGGCCAACAAGAGGCCGCATCTCTGAGCTGAGCCACCGGATAACTAGGGGCCGGCAAGCGTCGGCGCCAATCACGTTATGCGCTCATCATGCTGCCTCCTCGACCTCAGCGGCCTTCGGCTGCTGGTCGTGCAGATAGGCCACAGCGCGTTGCGCATGCGCGGCAGCCGAGAAGATAAAGCGCATCTCACTCGACAAGACTTCCAACCACGATGCGAGGTAGCTTGCATGATCGGGTCGCGGTTCGAGTTCGGGAGAGATCCCGAGATCCGCGCAGAGGAAACAGCTCCCGAGTTCGGCGACCAACTCTTCGCGCGCGCGTTCGCTCCGATCTTTGCTGTACCGGCTGAGATCGCGATTAACGCGGTGAGCAGGAGCGGTCCAGTGCACGGTCTCATGGGCTCTGACGGCGACATAGGAGGCAGTGTCGCGAAAACTTTCGATCGCCGGCATCTGAATGTGATCGGACGAGGGCGCGTAAAACGCCATCGAGCCGCCATGCCGAACAATCGCGCCGGTGTTGGCAAAGAACGCGTCGGCGCCCGCGTTACGCTCAATCGTTGATGCGACAGCGGCCGGCCGACCATAATAATGCTCGGGCAAGCCATCGATCTGGTCGACGCAAAAGACGGTATACGCCTTCAGGAAGGGGATATCCCTTTCAACTTCACCGCCGTGAGCGTCGGTCTCCGTCTTGGTGAAGCGGCTCGCATACACCACAGTGCTGCCGGTCTCGCCCTTACGGACATGCGCGCCGAGTTCGCTAGCCTGCTTGAACGTCATCCAGATCGGACAGCGGAAGCCGCGCGCGACGGCTTCTGACCAAAGCAGCACGACGTTGATGCCCGTATAGGGCTGGCCGTTGTGCCGCAGCGGTCGCGTGATGTGGCCTGCCATATTCGCGGCGGCCCAAGGTTGAACCCAGGGGCGCACGCCGCGTTCGAGCTCAGCGACAATGCAGTCCGTGATGCGGGCGTACAGGTCGCCTCGCGCCTTTTCTCCGCTCCTGTTCATTATAATGACCTCCGTTCGGGAGGCCGCGCCCATCGCGGCTCCTCACGGGGTCCGCAAACGCCGGGCCCAAGGTCCGCGCACCCGCAGGGCCGAAGCAGCGCGAAGGACGGCAAAGCCGTTGCGCGGGCATGGGGTCCGGCGCAGGACCACGGACCGGGAGGAGCCGACGATGGCGCGTAGAACGGGGAGGCGCCCTTTGTTGCAGCGGCGACACGAAGATGCGCCGGTCTGGCATACCGGCCCGCGAGATGGCTGCAGCGGAAGGCGCGGGGCCGAGGCCCCGCGCTGACTGTTAGTCGAACGCCGACATTTGCGCCTTGGCCGCCTTCCTGCCGACGGTATCGGTCGTGGGGTCGACGGGACGCTCGAAAGGCTTCCAGGTCTCGCCGACGACTTTTTCGTAGGCGGCGACGGCGCCCTCGGCGGCCATGCGAAGCGCGTGAGACTGCACGCCCATGTCGGCGGCGAATTCACGCTTGCGCTGTGCCTGGCTATGGAAGCCGACCGGACCATCGAGGTCCTCATCGCGGCCGTCGTTGGCGAGCTTGGCGGTCGCATCTCGTGCTTCGGTGACTGCGCGGGTGTAGAACTGGCCGGCGCCGTGGGCGGAGCCGACGTAAGCGCCGACGATCCGTTGAAGGTGAATCTGCATCGCGCGTTCACTCAGGCCGTCCTTGAGCGCGTCGGTAGTTTCGATGATGAGCCGCTCATGCAGATCACGGATGCCTTCGCTGTCGAGGATCGCAAGGCCGAAGCTTTCGGAGATGCGCTGTGCCTGTGCCGCGTCGGGGCAGGCGAGCCGGACCATTTCGAGAGTGGTGCCCTTGCGAAGCGGGATGACACGGGCGCTGGCGCGAGAGGAACGAGCAGGTTTGGTCATTGTGAATTCCTTTCAAAGCTATCGCCGTCTGGTTCGATCCGGCCCCTGCCGGACCTCCCTTCGGGTGCGGTCGCCGAGCGCCGCCGGGATGAGGGCCGCTTCAAGGTCCGGGGATCGCCAGGCGAGCGAGGTCCGGCTGCGGACAAGCAGGTCCAGCTTGCTGGAGCCCTGCGCCGAACGCGGCCGGGCCTTGCCGAGATCGGCGGTCTCCGGTCGCTTGCGACTTGGCCTTGAAGCGGACCGCCGGCGGCGCAGACCGCAGCAAACACGAGGGGAGAGCCGACAGGGTGTGGGCCGGGTTGGCGAATGCGGAAAGGTTCGACTCAACAGACCGCCAGATTCGCGGCGTGATCGAGCCGTTCGTCTGCGCGAGCCGCAAGGTCGGCTCTCCGCTAGGCCGCAGCGCCATGCCGCTTGCGCGGACAATGGTCGGCCGGACTGCGACATTCGTCCTTGCATTCCGGGTCATCACGAGGGGGGCGAGACTCAGGCGCATCGAGAACGCAGCATCTCAACCGCAGCATCCTGCCGGGCGAGCTTGCGCGAAAGCGCGTCGATCTCAGATTGGCGCTCTGCCGTGATCGCCGCAAGGTTCGAACGATAGCGTTCGATGGATGCACTCGGATCGGGCGACTTGCCAAGACGATATCCAGACCGCTTGCTGCCGATGAGCCCCGTCGTGCGGCGGATGATCTGACGATCGATCATGTCGAGCTGGCGCTGCTTCTGGCGACGCGCCTCCTCCACGCGCGAAAGCTGGGCGAGGCGTTCGGGAGAAGCTTCATGGCGACCTCCTTCCCTGCCAGCCGATGAAGCTCGACGGTTCGGAATAGACCGGGTGGCGGGTCTCATCTACGACGAAGCCGAAGCGGCGAGAACGCCAACGAGGATCGAGCGCGCCGCAACGCGCAATGCGTCCAAGTCGAGGACGAGCTTGCCGTCCTGATCGAACAGCGTGGTGGCATGGCGCGCAAACCGGCGGTTGCCGTAGTAGGTGGCGCCGCTACCGGAATCGGGAGACGTTCGCCGGCCTTACCGAGGCCAGCGTCGATGGCGCTGGGTCATGCTCATGGTCGTCGTCACCGCCGAAATCGGCAGCGAAGGCCGTGAAGCCGAGGCCGAGGCTGGATGAAAGAGTGGTATTGCCGAAGAGGTCGAGGGTGAAAGGATAGTCATGCGACATGGGAAATGTTGTCCAGTTGAGCGCGCGCCGCGCTCCGCCGGCGCGGGCCGCGACGGACGGCACGGTGTTGCGGGAATTGATGAGTGGGCCGGCGGCGGCCCGGGTTCTGAAATGCGACGCGCGGCGCGAGGCTGGGCTGCCGCGGAAGGGGCAGGGGAGGTCGGGCTAGGCTGGAACCGTCTCCGGCAGATGGCGGAACTGCACCGGCAGCTTGGCCGCGATCTCTGCCTCGGTGAGGTCGGCGAGCAGCTTCAGGACTGTGCCGCTCTGGCCGGCATAGACGAGCACTGTGCGGCGGCCGCGAATGGCCTGCGGCCAGCGTTCGCCGGCATAGCCGCGATAATCGTCATGCGTGCTCGACCAGATGTGCTCGAGCCGCTCGTCGCGCGTCATTGCGCGCAGGGGCCGTGACTCGCGCTCGATGATCGCAGCCTTCATGCGCTCGGGCGACAGCCGATCGGAAAGATCGCAATAGCCATGGAACCAGCGCCGCCTTCCGTCGATGGCAAGCGCGAAGAAGATGCTGGTGACGTTACCAGTCATGAATTCGCGCATCGCGAACATGTCAGCGCGCATGAACAGCGGCGGCAGGATCTCGAGCACGTAGTCGTGCTCCCGCTCGTTTATCTCGAACCATGCGCCGACGAAGAGCTGTTGGCCTTCACCTTCGGCCATCGCAGGGTCACTACGATGGCGGTTGAACAAGCGGTGCATCTCGTGGCGTGTCCCAACGCCTTCGAAGACTTTGCGGATGCTCGGGGAGGTGTGCATGGGCGGCTCCTCTTTGGTCTGGCCGGACTGACAGCGCGAGCGATCCGGCTGATCCTTCGTCACTTCAGCCCTTCATCACACCTCGTCGCCGGCCGCATCTCCGGTCCGGCGAGTCAAGGGCCGCCGAACGCGGGCGAAGCTTCACCCTTGAGGCGACGGCCGGGCGTGCGGCAGCGCTTCATTCCCATTTCATTTTTCCTCCCTCATTGTTCGATCTCCTTCTCCCTTCGCTCAACGCCGAGGAATCAGAGACCCACTCATGCGCAGGGCGTGGCGCGGCGTCACCACGCCGCGCCTCGCCGTTGCGAGCCACATCAACACGTAGCCGTTAGACCCTTAAATCCTCATTCCAGTCGCCGGCGCACGGCCGCAATCGGGCATACCGCGCACTTGCTTCGGCGGCGATGGCACGAACACGGTCGGCGTAGATGTCGCCTTGGCGATTGTTGTCAGTTGCCGCCACGAGCCAAGCGTTGGCGCGGTTGGCCAGCCGGCGGACGGCGACATCGGTCGCGGGCGACCAGCCGCCACCGGTGCTGACATAAAGGGTGTCAGGGCGCAGGACTTCGATTGCGGCGAGGCTCATTGCATCGATGGCAGCCTCGGTGATGCAGATCCGCTCGGCCGCCGCAGACCCGAAGCGAAAAAGCTCCTTGCCGCCGTCCGTGGCGAAGCCACGCCATGAGGGTCCACGCTCCTCCCAGCCTGTGAGCGCTCCAGCAGAATCGCTATGCGCCGCCCACATGCTGCCTTGGGGGCCCTCTCGCAACCGATCGCTCGCGACCGCCTGATTCACGATGTCGGATGGCACTCCGCGCTCGGCGGTGAGATAACGCCACGATGGCGAGCCGGGGCGCGGCCTGAAACGACGTTTCCACCGTTCCGCAACGGATGCGAGGGCCTTGGGCCTCGCCGCGCGCCGCCACGCTGGTGCGCAGGGGACGAAGCCAACCACATCCGCAACACGGTCAAACGCCTGGACGAAACCGTCCGCGCCAAGGTGTTCGGCTAGCGAAAACACGTCCCCTTTCGCCGGCGATAACGGATCGAACCAGCCGCGGCCTTGATGGATGACAATGACGATGCTGCTGTCGCGGCGATATTTGATCGCCCGCCGGGTGCTTTCCTTGACATCGACCTTCCAGCCGTCTTTCTCCAGCATAGCTGCGCAGCCAACCTTTTCGCGCAGCTCTTCAATTTCTCTTTTGTCCATTTGTCTGCACCGGGGTCGCGCAAGCGACGTCCAGCCCCTTCTTCTGTTGGTCTCACTTGTTCCTAGTCTTGCGGCACCTTCCCGACCGGTCGCGAAGCCTGCCGAATGCAAGGGCGCGCTGACCAACCGCCAGTCGCCGCATCATGTGCGCGGCGAAGCTTCCCTTGCAGACGGCATGGCGCCAGCGGCAGCCGGTCACCCGGCTCAATGAGCCGGGCACCAGGGGTCGTATTCATGGACGATGGCGTCCTGGTCGCCGTCGTATTCGCTGGAGACCATCACGCCGAACTCGTTCTCAGTCTGGAAAAGGATGACAGGCACCATCAGCGTGCGGGCCAGATCGAAGGCGTGGTTCTGAGCGAGGGCGAGATTGTGCGACATTGAAGGCTCCCGTCTTGCGGCGGGGACCATCCCCGCTCGACAGGCGCCGACGTGTTCAGGGGCGGCTGCGGTCACCTCGGAGGCGAAGCCGGAGAGGTTGCACGCTTGCGTAGCGAACCCCTTGCGGGTTGATCGTGGAAGGCCGCACCAGAACCAAGGAAAGCCATTCGAGAGCGGGTTGGTCCTCTACCGGGAGCATGTGAGCCGAAACGCACATGGTTCGTTCCGCGGACGCAGTGCCGGTCTGATTGAGCGCGAGAACAGCCGCCGTCCCTTTTGTCCGAAGCGAAAGCCTGCCCACCTGGCGGTTGCTCCGCGCAATTTCCGCGTCCGTTCGATGTCCTCGAGGTCCTAGGCAATCGCTTGCATTTGGGAGTTCGGGTCCGACGCTTATGCGTGGGAGCTTCCGATAGAGCCAGCAGCTGGCTCGTTCGGGGACTTGGGCCGCTTCGCGTCAGGGATGCTAGCCCGTAAGGGGGAAGACCCGCTCGCGGGGCTTCAGCGCAGCCAACAGCCCGGTCCGCAGGGTGCCCCCCATTTTCTTCTCAGCAAAAAGCGCAAACAGCCCATATGTTTTTCCGAGACGGATCGCTGAACACTTCAGTGGCTTTCATCACCGGTATTAAACTTCTGAATCGAGAGGCATGATCGATTCGATAAATTAATTGGACGGTGGTTTCGACAGTTGCGATTCTTACGCATGTCCGAACTCACTGTGCCATACCTCGTGCTCCAACGGTGCGATCCGGCCTGCAACATGGCCAGGTTCTATGTCCTCACGATCGAGCCGACTCTGTTCGGCGACACAGCGTTGGTGCGCGAATGGGGGCGTCTCGGCCAACGCGGTCGCCGGCGGATGGATCTGTTTGCGGGGAGGGTCCAGGCCGTCGAAGCGCTCGAGGCTTGGCTCGTCCGCAAAAAACGCCGTGGCTACGTTCCGAAGAATCCCGCGCCTTGAAGGTGTCTTTGGCTGAGCCACTATGATGGTGCTTGGTCCGATGCCTGCCCGCTTTGGGGCATTCGCGTCGGTGCGGCCGATACTCGGCCTTTTCAGTTTACTAACGACAGCCGAGGTCTGATGAACCTTGGGCTCCTTGGCATGGGCCACCAGCGGAATTGCTTCCGCTTCAGCGCTTTGCTCTTACTCCACCGACCCAAGAATTTGAAGATGCGTGCCATCCGATCCAGGAGCGCGGAATTGCGGATCGAGCAACAGTTGGGCGCTCGGCGCGTCGTATTCCAGCATGGCAGCCTCGGTTGGCAGAGCTGCTCCCGAACGCGTGATCTGGCTCGCTGCTATGTCCGGAATCGAACAATCAGGCGTGCGCTGCTAGCTTATGCTCGATTTCGCGACATTACCTTTATTGATTCGGAGATATTGACGTGGCGATGGGTAAGGTGAAGTGGTTCAACACGACTAAAGGCTATGGCTTTATTCAGCCTGATGACGGCAGCCCAGACGTCTTCGTGCACATCAGCGCCGTCGAGAGAGCCGGCTACACAGGCTTGGCTGAAGGCGCGCGGATCAGCTACGAGCTGAGGGCGGGGCGGTCGGGTAAGATGTCAGCGGAAGACCTGCGGATCGGCTGACGGGAATCTGCGGGAACTTGGGCTGCCGGCCTGGGTTGTTCGGCACCGCAGGATGGATGATGAGCACCGACGAGCTGCACGTGTAGGCGCCTCGTGGCGTTGGCCTGGACGAAAGCCTCAAGCGCGGGCGAGAGAGCGAGCCTTTCATCAGCAGCGCGTTCGGCGAGCGCATCTGTCGCGTCGCGGGACCAGCCCTCGATGGCGTTGAAGACGACGATCCGCACGGGATAGGCATACTGGCCCGAGATCAGGTCCCGTAGCAAGGTCTCGCGATCCGCCTGCTCTTCGGTTTGGCGCCAAGAGCAGCCGGCGCGCGCCCCGAAATCCTCCAGCACCACGTAAATGTCGCGGCCCAAACGATCCAGCGGCACAATCGAGGGCGAGGGACGCATACGCTTACTCCGATACTCTGCAGAGAGACGGCCCCAGCTCGCAGGGGCGCTCGGGTATGGCCGGGCCGCTCCGCCGACGAGCCAGCAGACTCACAAGCCAACGCGGCCGCCCTTGTTCCTGTTCGCGCCAACGCCGGGGCTTACTACCTCGCCCTGCTTGCCAGATCACGAGAGCAGCTTGCAATGTCGGAGAAGGTGCTCCCGAGAAGCGACGGCCCGACGACACGGCCCAGGCCATCGAAGAAGCCCCGCGTGCGGACTCTGGAGAGAGGCTAATCCCTCCAGACGAGGCGGCTGCAATTCGAGCACTGATAGACGCAGATCTCGCGCCCTTCACGCGAGTCTAGAATGATCGATCTGAGGGAGGTCACGACGTGGCAATCGCCGCACCTGGGGCGCACATCGACCAACGTCGGCTCAGTGACACGGACCTGCTCGCGCATGTGATTCGCCTCCCCAAAATACGGGATCAGATCTCGAATCCGGCCTCAATATATCTGGTGGGTTAGGTAAGGGCCTTGGCTTCGATGGCACGGCTTTGCCAGCAAATCCTCGCCTGACGTCAGCAGCGTCACATAAGTTCCCGCTCTCGTGCAACTCGAGCCCTTGATCGACAGCATGCGGCTTGATGCGGGCGCCAAATTCTGGGCCCTTGACATTGCAGTCGTGGTCTCAGCCTCAATTCTGCCGAGCTGTAGGCGGTTCTCGAGTGATAGATCGCCACATTGATCCTCGCTCCCATCCGTTTCGATAGTACTGATCGCAAGCCGCGGATTGCCGCGTTCGAAGTCGGCCTGACATCGGCGCCGCGGCTGCCGCAACCCTGGCAGACGAAACGTGGCTCAAGATCCGATAGGCGTATGTCGTTCGGCCAGCGATCGGCGCCCAGTGCGACGTGATTGTCGCAGTGGCAGTAGACCAGGACACCGCGCAAGCCCATCTCGCTCATCTCGCCGAAGGTGATCTTGAGCGGACGGCCATCCGCAAGTGCGGGTGTGTGGCGTCGAGGGCGGGCATCCCCATCGAAGCGCGGTCAGACGAGAGTCAAATTCCCAATTGCTAGTAGCTTGGAACGCTGAAAAAGGCCCTGCCTATCGTGTGTGAACAATCGTATCCGAAACACACATGCTGATCTTCCGAAATCTCCTTGCTCCGTCGGGCAAAACAGTGGTTCATAGGGTGCTCCTGATCGAATGAGGAGCGGGCCGAATGGCGGAAGAATCCCAAAGCTCGTCTGAGTTGTCAAAGATTGCCAAGCTCAATGGAGACTTCCGGAGGAACTACGGAACTCTGATCGGAGCTTTTCTGTATCTGAGATCCATCAGCGTTGCGGGCGGCCGTTCTTGGCTGTGGGGCGGCTTGGCCTCGCTTGCCTGTTCAATGTTGCTGTCTTGGCTCGCGCGGCACGGTTATGCATTGCCCCTCTCGCCCTAATCTCACGCACGAGCGCCTCGAACGTTTGAAGCAAACTGCACGGAGGCGCGGGAGAGCGGTGTCTGAGACAATCACATAGGGCCTATAAGGTCGGGTTGTGGGCAAAAGCACGTACTCGTGAATAGTCTTGGTCGCATCGTCCACCTGCGAGTGGAAAGAAGACCTTCAGTAGATTTTCTCGCAGTATTGCGGAGCTTCAACTGATCGCGCACAGCGCAAAATCTCTTGGCGCCTTCTAGCCGGCCATGGCTAACCTGATCTCAACGATCCGACATGAGCCCCGGCGGGCTGTAGCTCGCCGGGGTCTTTGCTAAAAAAGCGACGAAAAAAGACCGTCCAAAGGGCGGTCTTTTTTAGTGCAAGGCGCCGGGCCAAAATCGATCGGGATCAAACGTCTCCGCCCGGACTGATTACAAGCTAATCATCGTTCGATGAGCGATGCCGCACAAGTTTAATTGCAATGCTGAAATGAAACAGGATGGCGCTTGCCCGCGAACGGCTTCAAACAAATTGGTGGGCTCACCAGCCACTAGGTTCTGTCTGACACTCTCAGGGATTTGGAATTTACAGCTCCCGCCCATCGTAGGATGCTGCCGGCGCTTGGCTTCGATCCAATACTTGCAAGGGCCGGCGACGTAGGACCGCCGCTCGCGACGCTTAGAGACCAAGCCTTCTAGACCCATGTCGCACGCGGCGCGAAAGAGATCCGGGCCGATCTCACCTCGCTCGAACGGATTGACGAAGATGCCTTCCGGCCGGCGGGCAAGAAGGCGTTCCAGCTTGCTCTTGCGGAGATGCAGCGGGAGCTTCAAGTCGGCCGCAGCGATTGAGTCGTCCGAATGAGTCAGCGCCTCGGTGTTGTGATTTCCTTGCGCGGCTTTACGGTGTCATGAAGCCAATTGTGCACCGATACGACTCTTCCTCGTCGATGCTTAACGCTCCTGGAGCCAAGGAAGGTTGCAATGTCCGGCGCAACTCGTCGCCAATATCTATCGTCACATCACGGGACCGGCCCTCGGCGGCATCGAACCCGACGATCCGCACGGGATGGCTATACTGGTCATCCAATAGGCGACGGAGAAGCGTCTCCCGGTCAGTGCCTTCGTCAGCCTCACACCAGGCGCGCCCAAGCCTGCCAGAATCGTTCAGCACCAGATCGGTGTCGGGATCGACGTGCGGCACGATGAACGGGGAGCGAGGCATAGCCAGCAACTCACGCACAGGACGAACGGAAATTTTACCGAGCTCCCGCCTCCCTGGGTAGCTAACGCACTCGGAAATTCCGAGGTACAGGAGGCCTTCCCGAGGAAGCTTTGTCCGGCCCCGTGCAAGGATGGCTCGATCCCTTAAAAGCGGGTAGCAGCACCACGCTGATCCGATCGAGATCGGCCGTATCGAGGCGGACGCCGGAGTACTGGGTGAAGGTGAAGAACCGTGCTCACCCCTCCATGGAACGGGAGCTGTGATGGCTTACAACAATCCCACTTCCTCAGTAGTGGGCGTAGTGAAAGACGATTTTCATCTGAGGGCAAGCGGGGACGTTCGTCCGGTGTCCTAAGCATACCAACAACATTGCGCGACGCGCAGTTGCCTCGAGATCAACACGAGCGATACATCGAGTGCAAAAGCTTACCCTGTAGGAACATGATGTGCCGTTTCAATCCGCCTCGGCTCGCGATCCACTGGCGTACCGGTCCTGGATAACCGGAATAGAGCATCATTGTAGCTTCACTGTCGGTAGAGATGCGGCCGTCCTGGCCATAGTTCCAGGCCGCATGAAAGCCCAGCGCTGCCCGAGATGTCACGCATATTCTCTCTGTGGGCACCGCGCTAAGCACAATCGTACATGCGGACGCACACAGACCGTCGATGATGACCGACTCGCCCGCAGAGGCGAGCTGCTGATATTTCTCCACATATTTTCCGATAAGCCCCCCGGGATCGTGCGTAATACGCACTGTAGCATTGACGTGCGACATGCTGATTGTCAGGAGCAAAGCCGCCAACCCGGCCGCAATACGATTCATCCTTTCCCCCCAAAAACCTGAACGAACTCTGAATATTTATTCAGATTGATGGCGGCTTGTAGGCAGGTATCCGCCTGTTTTGCGGGTGGACAAGGCGGCGGGTGGGGCACGGCGATTGGCTGGGGAGGCGCTGGCCTTGGCTTAGCGCTGGAGCCGTCGTTGGAGCCGCTTTGGCCTCGCCCTGCTACTATGGCGAGCTTGCGCCTATGGCTATGGTTGTCAGTCCAGTGCGCGCGATGTCCGCTTACGAGAGAGATGAGCCGACCAAGCGCATGCTGGCTGCCAAGGGCAGCCTTTGACCCGCACCGGACTTCGGTCGGTTTTAACGCGGCGCGAACTCCGGGGGATCACGGCTCTGTCGGCGTTCCATAAGGCCGGAATGTGGCGCTTGCCGTGCCCACTCGCCTATTTCTTTCCCCTTCTCCGCCCAGCTTAGAGCGCGTTTCGTATCCACGTTTGACGCAAGCGCCCTCAGTAGTGAAGAGAGTTCGTTGCGTCCGGTGGAGCAAGCGATGCGTTCCGAATTGTCCTTTCAGCGCAAGCTGCGCCGCATGCTTGTTGCTGTTGCCATCGTTGGTCCCGTGGCGCTGACGCCCGAAATGAGTGCGGCCGAAGGCTTGCTTGATTTCTTTTTCGGTGGCGGCCAGAAGCAACAGCAGCAGACCTCGTCTTTCAACAACAATCCGCAATCACTACCACCTAGGCCCGTCGTCGTAAGCACGGGACCTGCCTTCTGCGTGCGCAGCTGCGACGGCAAATATTTTCCGCTGATGCGCGGCGCGGCCTTGCCGGCGCAGATGTGCCAAGCCTTCTGTCCGGCAAGCCCGACCAAAGTGTTCTTCGGCTCCAGCATCGACAGAGCCTATACCTCAACCGGCGAACGATACGCCGATAGCGAAAACGCCTTTGCTTATCGGAAGGCGCTGCGAGCCGATTGCACCTGCAACGGCCACAATCCCGCCGGTCTTGCGTCAGTCGATCTCGCGATGGACGGCTCGTTACGCTCCGGCGACGCAGTTGCTACCGCTGACGGGCTCGTCGCCTATTCCGGCATACGGGTCGGCAACGACCAGAGCCCAGATTTCACGCCGTTAGCGTCTTCCGAGTTGACGCGCACGCCGCTTCCGGCGGCGACCATCACGTCGAAGCCGGTGCCTGCGCGCGACTAACGCCTAGATGCGGATTGATGTTGCAATCAGCTACGTTGCAAAGCTTCTCAATGGCCCTGACGTGGCTAGAGCTGTTGTGCAAGAACGCCTGCTCAACGGGAAAGACCATGAAGCGCACAACGCTCGTCAAGAAAGGTGTGCCGACGATATCCACCGTCGGTGGTCGTCTCATTGACCGTTCGTGCCCAACCGTGAATGATGGCCCGAGCGGCCTCCTTTAAGGCCGCCAATTGCGAAGGAGGTATATTCAAATGGGCATTGCAGTCGTTACGGGAACGAGTAGCGGAATTGGACTAGCGACAGCGGTCACGCTGGCGCGTGGCGGGCACACCGTATTTGCCGGGATGCGAAATCTAGCTCGTGGGGGCGAGCTTCGAGAGATCGCATCCAAAGAGAAGCTTCCAATAAATTTTGCTCAGCTTGATGTCGATAACGACAGCTCGGTCGATGATACCTTCAAGAGGATCTTGGCCGAGTGCGGCCATATCGACGTACTTGTAAACAATGCCGGCATTTCCGGCGGTGGCCCGATCGAATTGGTCCCGATTAGTGTCTTTCGCCAGATAATGGAAACAAACTTCTTCGGCGCTCTCAGGTGCATCAAGGCTGTCGTTCCTGCGATGCGGCAAGAGAAGAACGGTTGCATCGTCGATATCACTTCAGTTGCCGGGCAGCTTGGCATGTCTCCACAAGGTCCATACGCGGCATCAAAGTGGGCCTTGGAAGGATTGACCGAATGCCTTGCGCAAGAACTGAGCCCGTTCAACGTGAGAGTGGCGATGGTCGAGCCGGGCGTGATCGCTACGCCAATGACAACTAAACCCAGACCCGTCCCGCCGTCGGACAATCCATATTTCTCGCCAATAAGAAGAATGGTCGCTTACTTCACGGCGTCGCTGAAGAACCCGACTTCGCCATTCGATGTCGCAAAGACCGTGTCAGACATCGTCGATGGCAAGAGTTCGAAGCTTCGCAATCCGACAGGGAACGACGGCGCCCAACTGATCCAATGG
The DNA here is from genome assembly GCF_900113735.1 of Bradyrhizobium sp. Gha. Lineage (GTDB taxonomy): Bacteria > Pseudomonadota > Alphaproteobacteria > Rhizobiales > Xanthobacteraceae > Bradyrhizobium. The sequence goes on along the minus strand of NZ_FOQM01000029.1, from coordinate 36,497 downwards.
CGCAAAAGCAAAACTGACGAGGAATGGGTGAGCTTGGGTCGTGCCAGCGACGCCGAATGGGTCGCTGACGCAAAGCGGATCACCGGCGTCGAGGCTGATCTGGCATAGCTCTCTATCGGACGTAGGAGGCCGCCGTGGCCCTCCTAGCTCATTCGAGGCAATCACCGCGCATGTCCGCCATGGGGCTAGGGTGCATGACGCGCGCAGTCCAAAGTGCTGCTGAAAACCATTTCAACCCAGCTCTGCCGCCGGTCGACGTTACGGGGCGTCTCGGTAATCTGGCTTCATGGGCATCTTTGGCAGAGAGCGCGGCACTCTAGTTCCTGTTCACGCGGACAACGCTGAAACGAGAGATTGGCTTGTCCTCTTGGAAGCCGCCACCATTGTTGGGCGGCTACGTGACAAGCTCCGGGTGGCACTGACTACGCAGCAGCGAAAGCTCGTAAAGAAACGCAGACTGTTCGGCAAGCCGCAGTATTTCCTTGTCATAGATGGATACGATCCACGGATACACGCACTCTATTTTTGCCCTCAGCTCTACAAGAACGAAAACGGAAGCCTAGTCCCGCTGACGGGACCGGAAATCGGACAGTTGATTGAGGGCGGTGCAATTGAAAAAGCGCCCTGGTACGAGCCCGGGGACGGTGTCCCGAAGGACTTGGTGATCAAGGCCGCGCCTAACCTTGAGCTTGATAGTTTGGTGGTCGACGCGCCCACGCCGAGAGCGAATAGGCCCGCGCCTCTCAGAGCGATCCCTATTAGCGACAAAGACAAGTGATGCGTTCGGGACGGCTGCTGCTTTTGTAGCAGCGACTGTGCGCGCCTGAACTCCCGCAGGACCAGAGCTCGTTTCCGTTTTCGGAACTCCGAATTATTCCGCTGAGCAGAGGCTAACCCGGGTTAAACTCGCCGGGGGTTTGCCATGGGCCAGTCCAGTCCACTCCGTTTCCTGCGATTGTAATGGTCGTCGAAGACGATCCAATTCAGCGCGAGATGATCGCAATTCTTCTGGAGGAGAGTGGCTTCGAAGTACTCCAGTTCGAGGATGCCGATAGCGCAACGATGGTGCTCAAGGTTCATCACGCAGCAGTGCTCATTACTGATGTCCACCTGATTGGCCCAACGACCGGGGTGAAATCGCGCACGTCGCGCGCTTATTGATCCCGACCTACGTATCGTTGTGACCTCAGGAAGACCTTGCCAGAGCGTGCTGCCTTGAAACCTGACGTTCCCATCCAAGTCGGTCGCTAAGCAAGGCCCTTGTCGCTCTGTGGACTTGAAAAGCCCCGGACAGGCTGCTGTCCGGGGCCTTGAACAAACGAGACGCTCTCGCGCTTCGTTTTGCTACCACTCAGGTCCGTAATAGCCGCGGCGCTCGTAATAGGGCTCGCCGTACCCATAGGGACGATCATAGTAGCCGCGGTCGTACGCGTAGGATCCTCGGAACGGTGCAGTCGCGATAGCGCCAGCCGTTCCGATAGCCGCGCCAGCGAGGCCAGCGGCAGCACCGACGGGACCGACGCCATAGTGATGGCCGTAATAGTGGCCTCGATGGTGCACGACTCGCGCTTCCGCGGGAGCAGCCACCAAGGTCGCCACCGCCGCAGCGGCAGCTAAGAGCTTCAGGTTGATCATTGTATTTCCTCCTCTCAGCGAATTTAACGTCACCAAGAGAAATCCGTTCCGGACGTAGCCGGCGTGCTGCCGCCTGGGTCGGATGAATCGTTAGGCCGGGGCCTCTCTGACTTGGCTGCTGAATAGAGGGAGACCAGGTTGATCACGTGCCCGTCCGCGGTGTCTCGCACGCGCGATAAGGAAGGCGGCCAGTTCAGCGAGGCAAAGCTCGCTCCTGCCACAATAAAAAAGTACCGATCAGAACAAAAATCCGGGCTGCTAGCGGCGGCTCATTGAGATCTCTTGCCCACGCCCAACGTCACTCTTCCCAAAAGAAACGCCGACCTGGATGCCGGTGCGCCCCGTCGTTGGCCGTGTCGCCGCGCGGGCTCTCTATGCAACACAGCGCGAGCACGGGGTGCCGTCGTCCAGTTGCGCAAGCGCTGCTACGGCCGCCCCTTTCATTTCAGATGCGACGGCAAGGTTGCTTCGTGGCGGGCGTGGGATTTCTACCAAAACTTGGATGACCTCGGCGGCCCCCAACTCCACTTCTCCGGAAAGTAATGGTCAGTGGAACCATCCGCCGCTTTTTCCAACTTCCTATCATTGAGACTAGAGGGACGAAGGTGGAGACCGCTGTAGGCTGGCAAAATCTTGGCGCGGCTTTCGTCCCGATAGGGGCTTTGAGCACCATCTGTTGACACGCTGGACCTCCTCTGGATTGCAGATGCCTAGCAGCGACCATGCGCGAATGCTGTAACCGAGGTGCTACATTCACGAGGAACTGCGCTATTGCCTAGGTTTGTTTCAGGCCGGTAGCATAATGTGATTCATCGCCCGAGCCTGCGTATGACCTTAGGATGGAAGGGGTAGCAACGCGCAGTCAGTGACGCCCCACCCTCTTCACGAGGTGGAGCTTTCGGCCTGCCGCTCATCTTGGCATTCGGGCGATAGGGCCGATACCGAGCGCTCTTGTTGCCGCGAATCCTCAGCCGGAGCTGAAACTGCGTGATGCGGCACGATCGTTTTTGACTATGCATGGATCGGCGCGTTCAGTCAGCGAATGGACGCAATCATTACTTGGATTTTCGTCATTGTGATGGCTGCGGGTGCAGCGATTTTGATCGCTCACGTGATTGATGCAATTCGTTCCTGATCGAAGCGAAATCGGAGCCGGCATCCCACTTCAGCGGAGATTGGGAGGCAGGGGTCACAAGCTTTGATGGGTAAGAGAGCCCACCTCTGCTTGACGCGTTTGCATGACCGTTTTAACCCCGCGCATGATCACGTTGGAGAACATCAAGTGGCGAAGAAGACGAAGAGCAAGCGCAAAGAGTACACGAAGGACGACGTCAAGCTGCTCAAGGCACACTCCAAAGCCCGGACACCAGTGGCAAAGCTTTCGAGGCTGATGAAGCGGTCTGAGGGATCATTGAGGCAGAAAGCGCGCAACCTTGGAATTGGTCTGGGACATCAGCGCTGAGCTGCGCGATCGAAAGAAAGGCCCGCCAGCGTAAATCGGCGGGCCCCGACGACGCCATTTTCGTGACTCAGGAAGCATACCAGAAACAAACCGCCTCGATCGACAACGGGAATTAGGGTCATGTGGGCACTTATTGAAGACCTGTATCGGGATTATTGCCTGACACCCCTCAACGAGATTCGCCGGTACGAACTGAAACGTTGAGCCAAACAAACATGCGCCGACTGGTGTTTTGCTCGGCCCGACTTCGAGCGAGTCAATCAGCGGCTTGCCATCCGATCACGGTAGACACCCGTAAATTTCCCAGGTGATACGCCCGCCAGCATGAACCGGCGCCCGTACATTTCCCAATGTGACTGGCTGCGGCAGCCGCGGTGCCTATGTTCGACCGGACTGCGATCGGACGTGATGCGTGTCACATCCGTCGCGCGCCATGGAAGACTGCCCCCTCGGCGTCATGAGGAATTGCCCCCTCCTTGGATAGCCGCAGCTTTCCTAACGTCGGTTGTGCGTCAAACTGCGAAGAACTCAGGTTGAGCAAATCCTTCGCGCGAAATGTGGAGCGCCCTATATTAATTTTTTCGGGAGGTTCGGGTGCGGACTGTCCTCCTAGTGCTCGGGCTATGGCTGCTGATCAACGTTGTGTTTGTTGTGATCACGATGCCGCCTCGCAGGCCACGCTTACCGCCTCACCAGCGCGCCAACGTTGATCGAAGCGTTGGATGCAATCAGCCGGTTTCTAAAAATAAGACGCCCGTTGAAAAGAAACGCTGTCATTTAAACCAGTCAAACACCGGACTTTCACCCGTCATTTTAATCTGCGAGACTTTCAATCCGACACAAACAATGGCTTGCGAAGAACAAGCCCGAAGGTGGTTCGCAGTGGAGAAGGTACGACGCTTGCGCGCGATGGGTTCGCTGTGCCCTCAACAGGCCGCGTACAACAGCATGAACAACTGGAAGCTCCTCGCCGAAGCAGAATATTGGGAGCACTAGCTCACCTTGAGCTGTCGTCCTACTTTCAGGAATACAGCGCCATTAGCTCAATGAGAGCGAACAGGCAGCCTTGGAATTTCTGGTTCGCGTTCCCTTTCAGGATGCTGTCAGTTGTTGACTTTATTCCATTGCTTTCGCGCGACGCGCCATGCGCAAAAAATAGCGGTATCTCCGATCGGAATTCGAAAGAACGTTGATAAAAGGTCAAAGAGATCGCGGCACAGACGAAATCTGAGTAACACATAAAGACATCGCGCCGGCATCATTGCGGCTCGTGCTTCTCCGTTATTTCTCGCGCAGCCAAAGCTAAGCTCCAGCTTTCTGATCTGTTCGATCAGCAATTCGACGATCTGTTCATAATCGGAAGGCGATAGGGAGTTCACGCCGCGCGCTATCATCTGGTCTTGAAGGATGGCCGCCATCATGGCTTTGACGCTCATGCAGCCTCAGCATGCAGATCAGGAGAAAATCATCATCAACCCGACCCCGAGATTACGTGACGTGCAACCGCAGCCAGGAGCAACCTAAGGAAGATTAGGGGGTAATACTTTGGGCTCGCACGACAAGGAGCGACGCGTGAGCGAGACTGAATGGCATCGGTCAAAACATGTCGCCGCGATCCATCGCCGGGTGACATCGGTTTTTCACCTTGACCCAGCACGTTCTCCGACCCATCTGACACCAATCCCTCAAGGCCCATGTTGCAAGCGGGGCGGAATAGATCAGACCCAAGCTCGCCGCGTTCGAAGGGATTGATGAAGACACCTCAGGACGACGCGCGAGCAAGCGCCCCAAATTTGTCTTCCGCGTCGATAAGGGCAGCATCCGGAGGTCGTCACCGCCTTCAGCAAAAATATCGAAGGCGCAGAACTGCACCTCGTGATCGTGCTTGCGAGAATGCAGTGCGTTGAAATCTGAGATGCCATCGACGCCCAGCACCACAGCCTCGCCGTCGAGCACGAACTGCTTCTGGCGGACTTTACGCGCCGCCTCGACGATCCATGAATAACGGCTCGCCCAATTGTAGCCGCCGCGCGTGATTAGGCGCACGCGGTCGCCATCGCGCTCCAATCGGAGGCGATAGCCGTCGTATTTTACTTCGTGGAGCCAATCGGGACCGTCCGGGACTGCAATGCCCTTCGTCGGCAGACAAAACTCAAATGAAAGCATGCGGGAAAAGTAGGCATTCGCGGCCTGAATACGGAGGGAGCTTGATGCAATCGGCCAAGAGCTGGAGGGGCTGCTCTACGGCCTTGGCGCCAGATCAGGAGCGATTTCGCTACCTGTGCTCTCACTGATGTTGCTCTACTGCCGCTGCGAGCACAGCAAGTTGTTCGGCCAATCTGGCAAACAACTTGCGCTTCTTGGGATCGCTTGCCAAGTCGCGAATAAGGGCGCACTCAGCAGCGTCTCGCTTTAGCTTCTCCAGCCGAGCCTGCATGTCTTTCATCTGCGGTCTCGATGTTCCAATGCAGGAACATTACAAATGCCTGCCTCGGGCCACAAGTGAACACAGCAATCTTGCCGACGGGACTAGCCTCCAATCGCATGGCGCTCCTTGAGCGCAGCCGTCGGACCGCCTTGGCCTCGCATTTGTCCCCTCCAGCCCCTAGGGGCCAAGGCTGGCCCGAGGGGCTTTGCAGCATTCAAAGTGACCCTGCCACCCTCGGACAGACTGGACGCGTAGCCGAACAGCCTGTTGTCAGGCTGCTGAGGTTATGAGGCCCCGACCGGCGGACCTTCGCTTTGTGTACTTTCCGCATTGACCTCCGTGTCGCAAGAATATCAACTCGGCGCCATGAAGGAAATGCAAGCCCAACTAGACTTGCTCCGCGCGCAAATCGCTGAATGCGAGAGACTGCAGATTGTTGCAAAAAATCAGACTAAGCGCGACCTATATGCGAGACTGCTCGTGCGCTACCGGGCCATCGCTACTGAGTTGGAGCATGCGATAGCAAATCTACCGTCGCCTTTCGGCACACTCCTACGCCGCACGACTCAAGAGCCGCTTCCCCAAGAAAAGAAGTAACACCACGCACGACCGGTTAAATCGCCTCAGGTTCGCGGAAGCACAAAGTGCGCCTTGGCCTTAAATTCTGGATTGAGCGATGGGCCAATGCTGTCCTAGTAGACGCACTGTCGGACCTGTGGCCACCGCTCACCCGTATCCACTGGCATGGGCTCGGCGGGGGGCTCCTTGATGATCGGCCACCCATCGACCGCACCAGTTAGGCAGCGACCGCAATTACAGACACGGGGAAATCTACGGGTGAACTTTCCGCCTGAGGCAGGCCCTCACCATTGGGCGGCCATCTCGAAGCATGCAAGGTGTGCCTTGAGCCGTAGCGACCTCATCGTTCGGCCCCATGGGGTTGTCGGCTATCGGCCATGAACCGGGTTAGAGCGGGCTTGCCGCGACCGCCGCTAGTGACCCCATAAGCGGACATTAGCCCTTCCAGAACGAATAGCTGACTCGCTATGATCCCGTAGTCTCTGAGCCTTGGGATCATGAGGCGGCGGGAATTTCGGTCTATCGCTGCCACAGCCGTCGCTTGCCCGATCGCCACAGGCGCGCAGGAGCTAGACAGCATTCTAGTTTACAAAGGAGCTCCGATCGCGCCGAAGAACAATTCCCGCCAGGAATGCGTCGATCCTGGGCACCCTTGCCAAGCCGGATGTCTGTTCTAATCTCATGGGAGTAATCCCCGTCGAAGGGCAAGGGCCACGGCATGCGGAAGGGTTGATGCAGCAAGATTTTGCCTGGCATTGTCCAGACGAAACTTTACTCCTCGCGACTTGATGCCAAGTAGCTGCGCTACATCGCGCATTGTCTTGCCGTCAGAAATCCAACCGAGACACTGCCGCTCGCGCTGCGTTAGCGCAGATTCCTGTTGCCCCACTGGGATCAGGTGGCCGAATTTGGCGGCGTTCACATGTGCATGAAAGGTGCGCCCCACCATTTCCAATATGTCCTGCGAGGTCTCAATGAAGCGATCGAGTCCAAGGCTGTGCTCGTCCACCGCTAGCGTGAACGCCGCGAACCGGTTTTGGCTCGAGGGTATCCGAATGGTTACGCCAGTCCTGATTTTGAAGCTCAGCGCGTCGCCAAACAGACGGCGCTCCTTCGCAGACTTTGCGCCTCGCGCCTCCAATCCGTCCCACAGGAACACACGGCTCATGTTTCGCGGCTCCTGAAGAACGGGATCTATGTTCTGATATCCTTCCCGAAAATAATGGCTGGTCCAGCTCTTCGGATAGGATGAGATCAGATGGGGGTCATTCGCGCGCTGCCCAAAATAAGCGAACCACCGAAACCCCAGAGAATGAGCGGCGCGCTCCGCAACACGCCGAAAATCATCTTCCGTATGGACAGCGTGCAGACAATCGACAAATTCATCGCACGCTCTTTTGATATGTTTCATTGCGCCACTTCAGTCACTTCTCGGGTCTCCCAACGCGAATAAGTCTAATGTTTCGCGTTTTACGTGTGATCGTGTATTGTGACCTTGCGGCAGCTTTGCGGCACGACACCGCTCTAAGAACCACAGCGCAAACGCGAGCATGCGGAGTTTGACACAACATCTGCGCGACCTACTCGCAGCGACAATTTCTCTCCCTTCGTAGAAGCAAGGGAATTCCATTCGTTGTGCTGATAAATCATCACGTGTTTATACAGCTTCCAAAGTGCTGGCCGATAATCGCGCCTTGTGACTACGGTTTGGACCCAACAGATCCATAGCGGCCTGTCAGAACTGACAGTGCAAGGCCGTGAACGTGACTGCTTTCTTGATCTCGAAGCTGTGATTCGTCAGTTTGAGGTTAAGAATGAAGGTCATTGTGCGTAGCCCTGCGGCACACCTGCATGACTCCGAACTAACGCTGGGAATGCATCGCCTGCGAGGGCGCGTATTCAAAGATCGCCTTGACTGGGACGTCTCTGTTTCAAACGGATTGGAGATCGATCAGTACGACACCGTCAGGCCGATTTATCTCATGTTGCTCGAGCAGACCAACGTTATTGGTTGTGTTCGCCTGCTGCCGACCACTGGTCGCAACATGCTTGCCGATACGTTTCCAGTATTGCTGGATGGCAACCCGGCGCCGAGGGCGACCACGATTTGGGAGAGTTCGCGCTTTTGCGTCGACACACAGACTGTTACTGCAACGGCTGAGAATGGTCTGCGCAAGGCGACGTTCCTGCTGTTTGCAGCAATGATCGAGTGGGGCCAGCAGCGCGATCTTCAGGCCATCCCAACCGTCACCGATTTACGCATGGAGCGCATCCTGCGCCGGGCCGGATGGCATCTCGATCGCCTCGGCATGCCTCGCCAAATCGGCTCAACCAAAGCCGTCGCCGGTCTGTTGCCCATTTCCGATGAGGCTCTCGGCGCGATCCGAGCCGCCGGTCAGATTTCTGGGTGTGCAATTGAGGCGCCATCAAGCCTGGCTATCGCTGCCTAACATCGAACGTCCTCAGCCCCTGACAAAAGGCTCTCACCATGGATCCCGCTGCATTCTCGGCTCTGCTCGAACGATGCGCCCCGACCGCAATGGCTCGGCCGCTGACTGCCATAGTGCGGCAGGCGAGCTCCTTCGAGCCGCTGCTCATCACGATTGAGGGGCGCAAACCGATTCCGATTCAGGCGATCGACCGTGACGAAGCCATCCACCTCGCAACCGAGGCCATCGCTGGCGGCCAGCATGTCCGCACCGGTCTCGCCCAACTTGATGCTGAGGAAACAAAGAAGGCCGGGCTGACCGCTGCCAGTACATTCGATGCATGCCAGCACATAGCTGGCGTTGGCAGATTATTCGACACGCGCCTGCAAGCTGCGAGCATGAAAAGCGCAGATCACGACCAGGCGATTGCCGAGGTTGTCGCGAGCTTTGCGTCCAAAGCTCCCAGACAAGCCACCGAACCTGGTATCCAGCCAATGGCGACCACCCGCCGTGACCGTCCCACCGGCGACACGACAATCAATCGATCCGCAGCCTCTGCTAGCGAGCGCCCACGCTGGGACGTCTATCGCTCGGGACTAGGCACGTCTGCCTTTGTTTACGAGCGATGAGAAGCCCCGTTTTTCCACCTCAAATCAATACCGTGGTCCGGGCTGGGTCCGGATGCGGTGCCAACCGGAGCCGTGCCATGACTTCTCCTCTTAAACACTCCGCTGCCCTTCTTTTCATGGGGGCCGTGCTCAGCATCGCCTTTGTTGAGCCGGCCCTGGCGCAGACCGCGAACATCGAAGGCGTGCTGCAGAACATCGTCAACATGTTGACCGGCAACGTCGCGCGGCTGCTGGCGACGCTCGCGGTCATCATTGTCGGTATCGCCTGGATGTTCGGCTATCTCGATCTGCGCAAGGCGGCCTATGTCGTGCTCGGCGTCGCCATCACCTTCGGCGCCTCCGAGGTGGTCTCGACGTTGACCGGGGGTCATTGATGAGCGAGGCCGCGCGCCTCACGGAGGACACCTTGTTCCTCGCCTGTACGCGGCCTGCCATGGTTGCCGGCGTAACCATGGAGGCCATGGCGCTCAACGTGATGTTCTCCTGCATCCTATTCCTGGTGGCCGGGAGTGTCGTCTATGGCCTGGTCGCGATTCCGATCCATGCGCTTTGCCGCATCATCTGCCGGCACGATCCGAACATGTTCCGGATCCTGCTCGCCTGGATCGAAACCCGAGGGCGCGCACGCAATACTACCTTCTGGGGCGGCTCGTCCTGCACGCCGCTCAAACTCCTGCGGCGTCATCGAACAAGGGACCTCGGTAATGCGTAACAGGGCGCTTAAGACCCGGGAGATCGAGCCCGATGTCTACCTGCCGTTCGGCCGGCATGTCACCGACAGGGTGATCAGTCTCACAACTCGAGCCCTGCTCACGGTCATCCGGATTGAGGGCACTTCGTTCGAGACCGCCGAGACTTCGGATCTGAACGATCTACATGCAAAGCTGAATCTAACCTTGCGCAATGTTGCGGATCCGCAGCTCGCGCTCTGGAGCCACCTGGTGCGCCGCCGGACGTCCGTCTATCCCGGCGGCGGCTTCCGGTCGACCTTTGCAGCGGCACTCGACGCACAATATCGCGAACGGCTTAGCAAGGAAGCGCTGTTTCGCAACGATCTCTATCTGACCCTGGTTTGTCACCCCGGCCGTGCGGCAGCCGATACGGCGGCTGCGTTCTTTCGGCGGCTCAGCCGAAGCGCCGCAAATTCCGCCGAGGTCGACAGCGCGACCCTGAAGCGTCTTAACGATGCAACGCGAGATATCATCGCGGCGCTCGACCGTTACGGCGCCCGTGCGGCGGGATTGATTGAGCGGGACGGCATCACTTTCTCAGAGCCGTTGGAGCTGCTCCACGCTGTCGCCTCCGGGGAATGGATGCCGATGCCGTTGCCGCAAGGGCCGGTTGGGCCCGCGCTCTATTCAAATCGTGTCATCTTCGGCCGCGAAGCTCTCGAGATCCGTGGGGCTGGTGGATCGCGCTTCGCTGGCATGTTCGGGCTGAAGGAATATCCGGCGTCCACCAAGCCTGGCCTGCTAAACGCGCTACTTTCGGCGCCGTTTGAGCTCATCGCCACGCAATCATTCGCATTTTTAACGAAGGCTGACGCCAAGACGGTGCTGACGCGCAAGCAAAACCAACTGGTCTCGGCCCAGGATCCGGCTGCCTCACAAATCGACGAGCTCTCTGACGCGCTCGACGATCTCGAATCCAACCGCTTCGTGCTTGGAGACCATCACCTCTCGCTGCTGGTCTACGCCAATACGCCTTCCCAGCTGCAGGAGCACATGAGTGTGGCCCGGCAGGTCCTGGCCGATACGGGTGCCGTGGTCGCACGAGAAGATCTCGGACTTGAGGCAGCCTATTGGGCCCAGCTTCCCGGGCTTTTCAAATACCGGGCACGCACAGGCGCGATCGACTCACGAAATTTCGCGGCATTCTCGCCGTTCCACACCTATCCGACCGGCCAACCTGCGGGCAACCATTGGGGACCGGCGGTAGCGATGCTCAAGACAGCGTCCGGCTCGCCCTTCTATTTCTCCTTTCATCACGGCGATCTCGACAACACCTTCATCTGTGGCCCCTCGGGGTCCGGTAAGACCGTCGTACAGAACTTCCTGCTGTCGCAGGCCGAGCGGTTAGGTGCGTCCTACGTCTTCTTCGACAAGGACCGGGGCGCCGAGATTTTCGTGCGCGCCGCCGGTGGCACCTATCTGACACTCCACAACGGGGTCCCGACCGGCTGCGCGCCGCTCAAGGCGCTGGAGCTGACACCTGCGAACCTTTCCTTCCTGGGCGAACTCATCCGGAAACTCGTCACCCCCGACAATCGCCCGCTGACCGTGGTCGAGGAGGAACGCATCGATGCCGGGCTGCGAGCACTCGGTCAGTTGCGGCAATCGGAGCGATCGTTCGGGACGCTACGGGCCTTCCTCGGCCAGCAGGATCGCGAGGGCATTGGCGCGCGGCTCGAGCGATGGTGCCGGGGCGCCCCTTTCGGCTGGGTGCTCGATGGCGGTCACGACGCCATCGGCCTTGATGCCAGGTTCATGGGTTTCGACATGACGGACCTCCTGGATCATCCTACGGTGCGCACACCGTTGATGATGTATCTGCTCCATCGCGTGGAGCGGTTGATCGACGGCCGACGCCTGATTATCGACATCGACGAGTTCTGGAAGGCGCTTGGAGATGAGGCGTTTCGCGACCTCGCCAACAACAAGCTGAAAACCATCCGCAAGCAGAACGGTGTCATGGTGTTCGGGACGCAGTCGCCGCGCGACGCGCTGGCCTCGCCGATCGCGCACACCATCGTCGAGCAATGCCCGACCCAGATCTTTCTGCCGAACGCGCGGGGAACACGCTCGGACTATGTCGATGGCTTCCACCTGACCGACACGGAATTCCGTCTGATCAAAGAGGAGCTCTCTCCTGAAAGCCGGCGGTTCCTGGTCAAGCAAGGCCATAACTCGGTGGTGGCGGAACTCGACCTCGGCGGTTTCGACGACGCGCTCGCCGTCTTGTCGGGACGCACGGAAACCGTCGAGCTGCTCGACCACATTCGGCAGCGGGTCGGCGACGACCCTGCGCAATGGCTGCCGGTATTTCATGCGGAGCGGAGGAAAGCACGATGATTGTTCAGCCTATGCAGAGGGTTCTCACGTCCGTGTTAATGATGACCCTCATAATGGTCTCGCCCGCCAGGGCTGAAATCGTATTCGATCCGAGCGTATATGCGCGCCAATTTGAGCAACTGACGGAGCTGAAGAAGCAAGTCGACACGCTGACGTCGCAGCTCAAGGTCGCACAGGATCAATTGAGCCAGGCCAAACAGCTCTATGACAGCTTCAATACGCGGACGAACGCCAACGAAATCGGTGCGCTCCTGAACATGCCGCAGTTCCGCAAGGTGCTGCCCCAACAATTCTCGGATATCGAACGTCTCGTCGCGGGGCAGGGTGGCGGCAATTTTGCCGAGGCCATCAACCACTATCTTTCGCAGAACCGCGTGTATGCCGGCAACAGCGGCAACTCGTACTACCAGAGCGAGCTCGACAGGATCGCCCGGCAGACGGGCGCGAAGCACTCCATGGGCCAGGCGGTGTACGACACGGCCTCGCAGCGCATCGATGCGCTTGAGGAGCTCAGGGCTCGCATCAGCTCGGCGACGGACGCCAAGGAGATCCTTGATCTGTCGGCGCGACTGCAGGCCGAACAGGCGCTGCTGCAAAACGACGTGCTCCGAATGCAGGGCCTGGCGATGATCCAGCAGGCCCGCACGGACATGGATGGACAGCGGGAGCGGGAGAAGCAGAGACAGCTGATCGACGAAATGAAGGCAGCCCTGCAATGAAGACGAGACTTGCCATTCTTCTCCTCACCGTCAGCACGGCTCTTACGGGCTGCAAGGACGCCGACAAAGGTCAGCAAGCCAAAACCGTAAGCTGGTTTTTAGTATCGAGATGAGCTTGCGACCACCCTCAAGGCGTGCCGCGACAATCCCGGAGCGCTCGGGACGACGCCTGACTGCATCAACGCGAATGAAGCCCGCAACAAGAACACCATTCAAGAAATGAAAGACGCCCTCAAGTCAGGACCGCCGCGATGACTGTAAACGTCTTCGACAGCTTCCTAAAGGAGTTCGAGCAGCCGATCACGGCATTCGTGTCGACCTCGGTTTCGAACCTCGCCTCCTACATCGACGGTCCACTTCGTACCGCCGTGACGCTCTACGTCATTCTCTACGGGTTTGCCGTGATGCGCGGCGCGATCTCCGAGCCGATCATGGAGTTTGCCTGGCGGGCGATGCGGATCGTGGTCGTCGTGTTGCTGGCGACTAATTCCAGCGCATTTCAGCAATACGTCACTGGCCTGTTCTTTGATTCCTTGCCAAAGGAGATTGGCAATGTGCTGGCGGGCTCAGGACTGAACACCAGCTCCGGAGCTCCGTTCGACCAGCTCCTGTCTAAAGGAATTGACGTCGCTAACAAGATCTATGAGCAGGCTGGGTTGACCAACGTCGGCCCCGCGCTCATCGCGGCCATTCTGCTGGTCTTCGTGGCCGTCGGGTCGTTCCTGCAATTTGCCATTCTGCTCTACGCCAAAGTAGGCCTAGGCGTCGTAATCGCACTCGGTCCGCTCTTCATCGCGCTTGGACTATTTGAGGCAACACGCCCGTTTACGGAAGCCTGGCTTCGACAGGTAGCCAATTTCGTGATCCTGTTAGTCCTGGTGGTCGCTCTCGTTGGGCTGATGCTGACCACCGTCAGCGGCTTTATCGACAGATTCGCGGCAAACGCGGGTACGGCGGGCGAGATGGTGGTTAGTGCGGTCGCTATCAGTGCCGTGCTTGGTCTGTCAGGATACATCTCCCTTCAATTGCCGACCATCGCAGGCGGTCTTGCCGGGGGAGGAGCGTCTCTGGCAAGCCGACTGGTCACAAACCCAATGATCGCCAATGCCACGGCCGCCGCCGGAGGCGCCTATGCCGGCGCTCGTTGGTCGGCCGGCCGCGGCCTCGCTGCACTCAGAGCCAGCCGCCAGGGCGGCAGCATCCGGCGCGTCCAATCGCCGGGCACCTCGACAACCTAGCTATGACGAAACCGTCAGCAGATATTTTCGCTGACGCGACGTCTGAGCGCGTGAGGGTTACAGCTCCCCGAAGCGGAAACCAATTTACGCGCGGTCTCGCTGCTTTCGGAGAGAGCGAGCAGTCGGCAGAAACGGCGCAGGAAGATTAGTGCCAACAAAAGTGACGAGCAGCAGGACACATGCTGACGTGTGTGTGCACTCCGTTGATCGGCAGGAGCACCCAACTGGCCAATTTGATTCAAGCGCGGAATTGGACGATGACGGGAGACTTACTTTCGTTTGGGGGCTCGTCGCGCAAAACTCTCGACGTCGGAGGTTTTGACCAGGACGGCACCGGGCTCCTCCACCGGAGAGGAGAGGTATTTGGCGCGCGATCTGCTCGATCTTCGATCTGTTCTTGAGGAACGCTTCCACCCGGCCCCCTTGTCCGAGACCATCGACGCCGAAATGGTCGTCCAGCGCCTTGCGGCTGACTGCGCAGTTGACCACGCCTCCAAGCTCCTTTCCCGGGAACGTCACGACGTCGCGGCTGACGTCATAGCGAGCCGGTGGATTGTCGAAGGCAGGATCGATGCCCGGGATGATGGAGCGAGGGGCGCCAATGATTTTGAGCACCGCGTCCCGAACCGAGGCCGCAATCAAGGCAAGCCCTTCGAGCATCAACTGGCGCCATTTGGGACCGCGCGCATGAGCTTCCGTCCAAGCGGATTTCAGCTCATGGGGACGCTGTTAAGCCAGGGCCGAAAGCAAGGCCTCGGACTGCTGCAGGTCCTTGTCACGCTTTGCAAACCCTTCCGGGCGCCGACGGGAGACGATGAGCTTGTGGACGGCATAGCGCGCCGGAGCCGGCACGTTCACGTAGATGCCGGGACCGTGCAGGATGACCGTGGGCTCGGGATCGCGGATCAGGAAATCCAGGAGCGCAGCGGCTGTGCGTCCGTATTCAGGGCGGGTAGCTTTTGGGTGCGGCTGGTCTCGTTGCGCTCGTGGGGTGTAAGAAAGTCGACGCGCAAGCCGCCTTTGGCGGCACAGCGGGTCACGCGCCGGCCATCAGAGACGTGAGGGACGGCACGAAAGGATTTGTCGACTTCCTTCGGAACGTCCAGAACAGGGGGCGTGGAATCCTGCACAGCCACAGAGACATTCTTGAACTGGGCAATGTCGACGTCGCCGGTCTGGAGTGAGCCTGCGGAGAGGCGAACGCCAAGCATGGCGCCGTAGGCCTGGTAGGCGATCATTCCAACGAGCACACCGCGAAGCGGTAGTGGCGGGGTGGCGGGATTCGAATCGTCGCCTATCGCGCGATACGTGATGCCGCGATCGCGACAATCAGCAGCAGCATCGGCATGCCGATCGGGAATAAGGTGTCGCCCTATTGGCGAGGGGAGGCTCGCAGTGCTGCCATGTCCCGTCGACGAGCCAATGTACCGTTACGGCGCAGGCGCTGCTGCCGCCTTCGCTATCGAGACGCGCGCGAGAAGCCCGTCCTTGCCACGCGTAACGCCGTACTCGTCTGCCGACTTCCCGTCGAGCTTGGCCGCTTCGGCGACACTCTTCGAGAGCATGGCAAAAGTATTATCGGAAAGACGTAGGGCGCCGACGCCAAGGCGGCGTCGCCATCCCGCT
Organism: Bradyrhizobium sp. Gha; assembly: GCF_900113735.1. Taxonomy (GTDB): domain Bacteria; phylum Pseudomonadota; class Alphaproteobacteria; order Rhizobiales; family Xanthobacteraceae; genus Bradyrhizobium. The sequence goes on along the minus strand of NZ_FOQM01000029.1, from coordinate 20,681 downwards.
CCGCGTTCCCATGCCTCCATCCATGCGAAGCCTAGGTCACTTCCGCGCTTAGCGGTATCGAACGCCTGGATGAGCGCATCGGCTTGGTTGATGTCCTTCTTCGCCTTAGCCGCAAAGAAGACGTTCCTCTTGGTCGCGACTATTAGCTTGTGGATGGCGTAGCGCTCCGGTGCCGGCACAAGGACCGGTACGCCTGCATCGTGCAGAACGACGGAGCGGATCGGCTCATGAATTAGGTAGTCCAAGAACCGTAATACCTGTGCGCCCACCGACGGCCCCAACGACGGCATCTTCGTCAGCCTGGAGGAGTAGTCCTCGTCGCCGCGGTTCGGGGTGAGGAATTCGACTTTGAACCCGGCGGCGTTGGCGAAACCGCTGAACAGTTTCGTCTCGTCGGGGGAGAACGAGGGCGCGAACGTCGGATCGACCTTTTTCAGGATGTCTTCGATGTCCGGCATGCTGTCATCGATCGAGATCGAGATGCCGTAGAACTTAGCGATATCCATATCCTCGGTCGTGACGAGTTCGTCGGGAAGCCTGACGCCGAGGACGCCGCTGTATGTTTGATAAGCCATCGAACCGACAAGCGTGGCGCGAAGTCGAAAAAGTCCCGCTCGCGCGAGTTCGCTGACAACGAGACCTTCCATATGAGGCGGAGCCGGGTAGCCCGCCCGCCTCAACTTCGCAGCCAGCTCTCGACGCGCGCGATATCCGATCTTCGTGCGCTGAAACGCTTGGGCGCGCTTGGCGATCTCCGGATTGTCGGCCGGCCCGACGTATTTGAGGGCCGTTTTCGTCGGTCCCTGGCCGCCGGAGGTCTCATAGGCCTTGTAATAGTAGTATTCGCGATTGGCCCGCTTCTGTTTGAGAAAGGTCCCGTTCTCCGGGAAATTCTCATCGAATTCGGCATCGGTCGCCTTCTGAACCAGGTCGGAAAACATGACTTGGTCAATGTTTGAAAACTGCTTCATGGCCTTTGTTACCATTTTGGCTAAGTGGTACCAAGATTTTTGTATCCATTCTGCCGAAATGGTAACACAAAGTCCTTGTGTCCATTTCGTCAAAATGGTAACAATAAGAAAATCAAATTATTGTTCCAGTCACAATTCTGGAACCTTGGATGTCCCTAGTCGAGCCTCTCTGCGGATGAGAGGTTTTGCGAATTCAGAGATCCAGTTCCCTTCACCGCAGGCCCGCTTAGGCGATATGTCGGGACCGTGAACCGCTGGTTGCCCGCAGAGGACCTCCGTCCGGCCTCCTGCCCTTCCAGAACCAGACGCACGGGCAGTCTCGAGCCAATCCGTAGGGCTAGTTAGCTGCCGCCTCAAAGCGTTCGCGGGTCGAAGCTGCCAGACGTCCTAAGCCGAAGTGCTCCTGCATTCCGCGTATGATGTCCTCATCCTCCTCCAAACCTGTCGGGGGCCCTCAATCTCGATGACATGATCGACCATGCTATGCAGCGTTCCACGGTAGCCGACGTCGTAGAAAACGATCCCGGTCGGGTGTTGCCACACTGGCGGGGTCTGCCTTGACATCACGCCGCGACCTTGCACATGCGCGCGCTTGTTCACGAGAGCCTGAACAGGTTCGAGGAAGCTGACAACCAGCGAGCGATCGAGCTCGATCCGGCCGACGCAAACACCTGCACTAACCTCGCCAATGTCCTCCAAGATCTTGGTTTATTCGTCCTAGTCGAAAATTCGCTGCGATGAGCTGCGTGACCTCAGGGCCGCTTTACGAGCCTCTGTGTCCAAGGATTCACTCAAGCCCTCCTCAGTCATTCACCGTGTGCTCCGGAAAGAGTCCCGGCATCCATCGCGAGGCAAGGGTGGCGGGGAAAGCCAGCAGCAATGGATCGCGCGGACCTTTTGAGGTGAGGACGCCACGGCCAATGAGTTCCGATACGATGCGCCGTGCATGACGTGGCGTAAGATCGAGAAGATTGGCGACATCGCCACGCGGAAGCTCGCCCCGATAGAGGATTGCTTCAAGCACTGCGCCTGCTTTGGGCGGGAGTTTGCTGAGGCGGCTTTCTTCCTCTGCCCACAGCAATATGCGTGTGCGCAGCCGATCTGGCTGCATCAGCGATTCCATGAAGTTCACTTGGTCGATGCAGGTCTCGAGGAAGAAGCGCGTGAAGGATGCAAGCGCTTCTTCACTGAGATTTCCGCGGCCGTCCAGGTCGTTGCGCCGCGGAAGGTCGCATTGGATGAGATGCCGCTTATATGCGCTGTCCCTTCGAGCAAGCCCGCGAGCCACCGACCAAACGGCCCCGGTATCGAGCCCATCCAACAGCATGGCGTGCGACATCAGCCGCGTAACTCGGCCATTACCGTCGAGGAAGGGGCGAATCCACAAAAGGCGATGATGCGCCGCGGCCGCAGCCAAAATGGCGTCGGCTTTTCCAGCGCCGCTGTAAGCTTTCTCGAAATAGGCGAGAAACCGGGGAACAGCGCCAGGGCTGACGGCGATATGACGTCCCACCTTGACGTCGCGAAGCCGCAATTCGCCGGGGACAACACGAATTCGTTCCTTCGTATCGGGCTCTTCGATCCATAACATCGCGTCGGGAAGGTGCTCGCAAAAGCGACGATGGATTTCGCGGACGCCGTCGATAGTTACGGCGCGACCACGGAGATGACCTTCATCGATCCATTGTTGCACCGCGATGTGCGCCTTGGCTTCGAGCTGAAGATCGCGCTTGTGGGGATCGGCGCTATAGTCGTTCTTCAAGGCGCGTTCGATATCGACCGGGTGCGTATCATGCCCCTCGATGAGGTTGCTGTAATAGCAGTTCATGGCCCGGACGAGATCGGCCAAGGAGCCCAGAAGGCTTTGCGGTAAGCTTCTCGTTGAAACCGGCCGACTTCCCGACGAGGTCAACTGCCAAATCGGTCAGTTCCCCCCGGTGCCGGGAATCCTGCCTAATAAGGAGGGGTTCCATGGAAGAAACCGGCTCGCCGCGATCATGAGCCGCTGAAATGTCCTCTTTTTTGTCCTCTGAGTTTTTTGTCATAACAATAAATATATCAAATAGATGTGGACATTTCACTTACGAAATTTAGCTGATAAAAGTCCTCATAAATGTCCACCTTTGCAACAGGTTGAAGAGCTCCAGTCTTCGCCAATACATTGAAATTGTTCCCAAAATGTTCTTTAGCTTTACCCTACACCCCAGATAGTGAGTCGAAACAATCGGACCATGTCTGACGAACAACTTGCCGGTAAGCTGGGACAAATTCGAGGAGATCTGCGCCGATCCCTTTTCGCGCCTTTGGAATGACCCAGAACTCGTCCGTTGCGGGCGAAACGGCCAGCGGCAAAAAGGTGTCGACATACTGGCGCCGACTCGGGCGTTCAATGCAAAAGGAAACGCGTTTGCCCTTGCAATCATCGATGCGACAATCTTGGCGTCTGATCTCATAGTCTTCGTCGCACATCAGGCAATGAAGGCCTCCTGATGAAGCTTGTGGGCCGCCTCGATCTCGGTCTCAGGGCCATCGCCAGATGACTTGCGGTCGGGTACCAGGCGTCAGGTTTTGACCGCTGGTATGTTCATCGAGATTTCTTCTCCCTCTTGTGGAGCCGAGATGTGGCCCGGTGGTCGTAGGTCGGAGATCCGTTTCCACCGCTTTGGCCTGGCGGTGCCTGGGTGGTTCCGCCAGGACCTCGTTTCACATCCCGCTCGTAGGAGCGTGCGCAATCGCTATCGAGTATCAACACCACCGTGCGGAATAGCGGGATCAATGGCCGCACAAATCGCGCGTTCAGTCGAGAGCAGCAGCAGCCGGTAGCCATCGTCCTCGTAAAGGGGCGACTGGCCAATCTCGTAACACTCACGCACGTACTTTAACGCCGCGGCCGCTCCTTTGAGGCTTCCTGGCACGGTGCCGGCGAGCTGACGCGAGGCCTTCATCTCAGCCCGACCGAGTGCGCCTTCAGCCTCGCAGAGGCCATTTAACTTAGCCTCCAGCTCGGCCCGCCTGCCGTAGGGCGCACGGCGCAGCTCGCGCTCGGCAGCATCTTGCTCGGCGAGCAGGCGCCCCAGCTCCTCAAAGACTCGGCGGTGGCTTTCGATGGCATCGAGGATTGGGTCGGGTGCGGTCGAAACACCGACGCTCTCAGCCCATGAGGGAGTGATGACCCCGGCCAGGATGGCGGCGCCGCCGGTGACGAACTGCCGACGCCGAACGGCCGGTCCGGCAGGAAAGAGTAAACGACTCGTGGTATAGGCAAAATCAGCCTGAGACATGGCATCCTCCATGTTGAGGGTTAGGCTCGCGCAGGTGTTCCAGCATCTGTGCGGGCCGCTTGCCTGGCCTGAAGCGGCCAGTGCCGCGGATCGAATCACGGCCGATTCGTTGCGTCAATGGTTATGCGCAGCTTGAATTGCGCGCACAGGCTCGCGATGGCGCGATCTGCCGGACGCATTCGGCTTGGTTCACCGTCCACAGTCGGTTCTGGCGCTGGACCGGCCGGGAGTGTGGGAGGAGGATTTCAAGTCATCCGGTGATGGCCGCCTTGCGGAATGAGGCGTGTTTGGGGAGCCGTCCTTATGGACGGTGTGCATGAGCAAGTCGAAGGCTTGACTTGTGGAAGGCGGCACGGCCGGCATCGCTGGTCCGAGGATCAGAATCATCTACGGCCGATTCGACGTCTTGGCGTGCTTCCTGGCACCGATCGCTTGCCTCAGGCCCCACTTGGGCGATTTCACCTCGACCTGCTGAGTTCGAGACGTCTTGAGCCCTGCCAAAACAGACAGGTCATCAGTACAGCCGACTCTGACCTTTTGATTCAGACCACGCTTGTTGAGCAGACATAACCGGCAAAACGACTCGCGTGGTTGAGCGCGTAAGAGATCGCCAGAATCAGGCGACTAAGGCAGAGCAGGGCATCAGAACGATGTGGCGTCGACTATTCGTCATTTGCGTCATCTCATGGCAGCTTGGCGGCTGCGCTAACTGGACAAAGGGGCCGCCATCCTGTGATGGCCTGGCTCGGCGGCCGCTGAACCGCTCGCTCTGGGATTGGGAGTCCGGCGCGCCATCCGCGACACCTGAACCGTCAGCTTCGCCGCCCACACCGACCATCCGGAAGGGCGAAGGCAGTCCGTCAGCGCCTTCGACCCATCTCGCCGCGTCCAGCCACTCAGCCGATATTGCAGCGTCGTATCGCGCCTGTGGCAAGGAGGCGTGAGATGGTCGGGAACGATGACCTGAAACGCTATTTCGAGAACGCGCGGCGATGGGAACAGGACCTGCTTCTGTCGGCCCATCGCTCGCGGCGAACAGCGTGGGTGGTTGCCGCGGTCGCCTGCGCCTTGGCGGTGGCCTCGGTCGGCGCGGTCGCAGCACTTGCACCGCTGAAGACGGTCGAGCCGTTCGTCATCCGGGTCGACAATGCCACCGGCATTGTCGACACCGTCTCTGCTCTTAACTCGACGCCGGCACGCTACGACGAGGCCGTCACCAAATATTTCCTTGGACGCTACGTTCGCGCGCGCGAAGGTTACAGCTATCCGGAAGCCGAAACCAATTTTCGGACGATTTCGCTGCTTTCGGGGCAGGGCGAGCAGGCCCGCTTCGCAGCCTGGTACCGCGGTTCGAATCCAGAAAGCCCGCAAGTCGTTCAGGGACGCTTTGGCGTGGCCACGGTTCGGATCAAAGCGATCTCGCTCCTGGCCGAGAATGTCGCGTCTGTGCGGTTCATGAAAGAGAGCCGCAAGGGCGAGGAAACCCACATCACTCAGTGGGTCCGACCCTGACGTTCACTTACGCCAACGCACCGATGTCGTCCGCCGACCGTCTGATCAATCCGCTGGGCTTTCTGGTTTCGGAGTATCGCGCCGATCCGGAGGTCGTGCCATGAAACGTTTTGCGCTTCTGATCTCTCTAACTCTCGGATTTGCCGGGCCCGCGCTGGCGCTGCAGCAGCCAGCGCCCGGGCAACGCGATGCACGCGTACGCACTGTGACCTACGACCCAGCCAATGTGGTCCGCCTCAATGGCGTCATTCGCGCCTCGACCCAGGTCGTGTTTGCCGATGACGAGGAGATCGCGCATGTCGCCATCGGCGACGCGATCGCATGGGAGGTGGCACCCGCAAGTTCGATCCTGTTCCTCAAGCCGCGCGAAAAACATCCGCCGACCAATCTGCAGGTCGTCACGACCCGACCCGACGGGCGCAAGCGCTCCTATCAATTCGAATTGTCGATCGCCGAGACAACGCTCGCCGACAGCTACTTCGTCGTCCGCTTTGCTTATCCCGGCGACGAGATCGAGCGTCGGCGCATCGAGGCGGCCGCCCGAGGCGCGGAACGGGAAGGCGCGATGATTGATCAGACCTTTGACCTGCACCATGCCTATGGCGCCCGCAACTGGCGCTTTTCCGCCCAAGGCTCGATCGACCTCGAACCTGAAGCCGTTTTCGATGACGGCAAGGAAACGACCTTTCGCTTCGCTGGCAATCGCGAGATCCCGGCGATCTACCTGATCAACTCGGATGGCTCTGAAAGTCTGGTTTCCAAGGATGTCCGTGGCGAGCTCGTAGTGGTCCATGCCACGGCCCGCGAGTTTCGACTGCGCAAGGGCGACATCGTGCTCTGCATTTTCAACGAAGCGTTCGATGCTGTCGGCGTCAATCCCGGCACCAACACCACGAGCCCCTCGGTCGAGCGGCGGGCGAAGAGGTCATCTCCAACCTTTGAGGCACGATGAGGCGGGTGCAACATGACCGAGCTTGAACATGAGAGGCTTGCCGGCGAGCGCGGAATTACCCCGGTGGGAGGAGGGGACAGCGGTCGAACGGCGATGCTCAAACGCGGCTTCGGCGCGCTCGCGCTCACCGCCTTCGCCTTCCTGATCATCTGGGGAACCTGGAAAAGCGATAAGCCGGTCACGGATTCGGCCCGAAAGCTCACAATCCGCCAAGCGGCGGCCTTCGAGCCCGTCGCGGAAACACCCGCCGTACCGGTCACCACGGCATCCATTCCGGCTGCACCCATCTCAGCCCCGCCAGCGGCCCCCGCGCCGGCTCCCGACCAGATGCTCGAAAGCGCGCGGCGCGCACCGGTGCTGGCCTATAATCGGCCGGTCGCGTCGGGACGTCCGGCCCGCAACGTCCCGACCGCAGGCGTCCCCGTTGATCCCTATGATTTCGGGCGGGCCGAGCCACGCAATGAGCTCGCCGACAAGCTCAAACCCACGCCGATCGAGGGCGTGCGGGCGGCGCGGCTGCCCAATCGCAATCTTCTGGTGACCCAGGGCACTTCAATCCCTTGCGTGCTCGAGACCGCAATGTCGTCGGATGTGTCCGGCTTCGTCTCCTGCGTCGTGCTGCGCGACGTGATGTCGGATTCCGGCAATGTCGTGCTCATGGAAAAGGGCACGCAAGTCGTTGGCGAATACCGCGGCAACGTCCGGCGCGGCTCCAAACGGATGTTTGTGCTATGGGCCCGCGCCAAGACACCGACAGGTGTCATCGTGGCGCTGGCCTCGCCTGCGACGGATGCGCTCGGTCGCGCAGGGTTCGACGGCGACATCGACACGCACTTCTGGGAGCGCTTCGGCTCGGCGCTATTGTTGTCAATCGTCGGCGATGCCTCTTCGATCGGGCGCCAGCAACTGCAAGATGGCTCGATCCAGATCAACAACACGGCTGGTGCGACCAACACCGCCGCCGGCATTGCCGTCGAGCAATCCATCAACATCCCGCCGACGCTGAGCAAGAACCAGGGCGAGCTCGTCAATATCTTCGTCGCGCGCGACCTCGATTTTTCGTCGGTCTACCAACTCAAACGGATCGAAAGCCGCACGCAGATCCTTGACCGCACCCTTCCCGGAGGCCTCGTCGGGCCGGCAATGGTGACGAAATGACTGCAGCCGCGTCAATCGAACGGGATGGCGGACGGCTGGTGCTCGCGCGCTACCTCGAGCCGCTGGCATCCTACCTGGCGGACGACACGCTCACTGAAATCGTCGTCAATCGCCCCGGCGAGATCTTCGTGGAGGGGCCCAACGGTTGGACCCGTCATGAAGTCGCAGCCCTCACGCACACCTATCTCTCCCACCTTGCGACCGCGGCCGCCAGTCACACCCGTCAGGACATCGGGCCGGAATACCCGGTGGTCTCGACCAGCCTGATCGGCGAGGAGCGCTGTCAGATCGTCGTACCGCCCGCCGTGCCTGCTGGGACGATCAGCCTCACAATCCGCAAGCCCTCGACGCTGACGATGAACCTGGACGCTCTTGATCAGGTAAAGCTGTTCGATGAGGTCCGCTCCGCGAGCGACGAGCTAGACGCCGGCGAGCATCGATTGCTCGCGCTGAAAGAGACGGGGCAATGGCGCGAATTTCTTGAGCTTGCAGTGCGAAACCGCCGCAATATTCTGATCTCAGGGGCGACAGGTTCCGGCAAGACGACCCTGTCCAAGGCGCTGATCGCGGCGATCCCGGCGCAAGAGCGGCTGCTCACCATTGAAGACACGGCCGAGCTCGTCATCCCGCATCAGAATTGTGTCCGGCTGCTCTATGCCAAGGATGGGCAAGGTGTGGCCAAGATCGGCCCCCGCGAACTCCTCGAGTCGTCCTTGCGCATGCGGCCTGACCGCATCCTGCTGCAGGAACTGCGCGACGGCACCGCCTTCTTTTATCTCCGGAATGTGAATTCGGGGCACCCGGGATCAATCACGACGGTTCACGCCGACAGCGCCCGCCTCGCCTTTGAGCAAATGACCTTGCTGGTCAAGGAGAGTGCGGAGGGACGGACCTCCATCGCGACGATATCCGTTCGCTTTTGCTACATCTCGTCGACGTGGTCGTCCAGATGCAGAAGCGCAATGGCCGCTATCGCATTTCGGAAATCTACTATGACCCCGTTCGCAAGCGCGACCACGCCCGTTAAGGCGGCCCGGGGCACTGCGCTTGTGCTCTTTGCCGGTGCAGTCTTCCTGCTCGTCGCCTCGAATGTTCTGCTGCTTGGGCTCAGGCTTCACGACGGCGGCTTTCACTGGTCGGAGATCGCCACAGGTTGGCCGCGTTATGGCGCCGACCCGCGCTTCGACCGCTGGCTGACGCTGTCGACCCTCGCTGGTCTGGTCGTGGTCTTTGGCCTGCTCGGTGCCATTCTCCGGCAGCGTCCGCTTCCCCTTCACGGGAAAGCCCGTTTCGCGTCAGAGCGCGAGATCAAGGCCGCGGGCCTTCGATCCAATGACGGTCTACTGCTTGGCCGCAAAGATGGAAAAATGCTCTGCTTCGGCGGATCGGAACACGTCCTCCTCTATGCCCCGACCCGCGCCGGGAAGGGCGTCGGCTATGTCATTCCAAACCTGCTCAATTGGCCAGGATCGGTCGTTGCACTGGATGTGAAGAAGGAGAACTGGGATCGCTCGGCCGGTTTTCGCGCAGAACACGGGCAGGAGGTCCATCTGTTCGACCCGCTGGACGAGAGCGGCCGCACGGCGCGCTACAATCCGCTGGGCTATGTGCGCAACGATCCCGCCGATCTCTACGACGATCTGCAGCGCATTGCGGTGATGCTGTTTCCGGCCGAAAGCCGCGGCGATCCGTTCTGGTTCGAGGCGGCTCGTTCATCCTTTGTGGCAATCGGCGGCTACGTCGCGGAAACGCCCGGCTTGCCTCTGACGATCGGCGAAATCCTGCGCCAACTGTCGGCGACCCAGGATCTGAAGACCCACTTCGACAAAACCATCGCGGACCGCAAGGCGGGTCCTTCTCCCCTGTCACGACACTGCATCACCGCGCTGAACGATTTCCTCGCCGCGTCCGAGAATACGTTGAACTCGGTCCGCAAGACCGTGACAGCCCGCCTTGGTCTCTGGCTTAATCCCCGCATCGATGCCGCAACCTCGTCCAATGATTTCGATCTGCGGCAGCTGAGACAGACGCCCATGTCGATCTACCTTGGCGTGACACCTGATAATCTCGACCGAATGGCTCCGCTCTTGAACCTGTTCTTTCAGCAGGTGGTCGATCTCAACACAAGGGAGCCGCCGGAACAAAATCCCAAACTCAATCGCAAGGTACTGCTGCTGCTGGACGAGTTTCCGGCGCTCGGCAATGTGAATGTGCTGGCAAAATCGGTTGCCTTCGTCGCTGGCTACGGCATCCGCCTTCTCACCGTCATCCAGAGCCCGGCGCAGCTGCGCTGCCATCTACGGGATCGAGGCAGCGCGCAACTTCATGACCAACCACGCCGTTGAGGTCGTGTTTGCCCCAAAGGAGCAGGACGTGGCGAATGAGCTCTCGGAGCGCATCGGCTACGATACGGTGACTGCACGGAGCCGCAGCGGACCGAAAGGACTTACCAGGCGGTCTACCAGCGAGACGGTGTCTGAGCATCGTCGCGCCCTGATGCTGCCGCAAGAGCTCAAGCTTCTTCCGAAATCCAAGGCCTTCATTCTCGGCACCGGCATTCCGCCAATCATCGCCGATAAGATCATCTACTATGAGGACAAATCTTTTCTGGAGCGATTGCTCCCGGCGCCTGTCCCCAAGATGCCCAACGTGCGTTCAAATGCACTGCTCGACGCCGAAATCAAGGAGTTGCGCTCCGAGATCGCTGAGCTGCGTGCGGTATTCCGAGCGCGGCCCATGACTGATGAGGAGGTGGCGGATCCCTCCACCATTCCTGCCGGTGCGAGTTTCGATTTCGGGGATGTGGATGTCGACCTCGAAGGGCTTTCCGAAGACGACCTGAAAGCCTGGGTCATGAACTACATCGACGCTCAGGTCATTCCGCCGACGCGGCGGACCGGCCGCAGGCAGAAGGGTGAAGAGAATGAGCGCCAGGCATGACGCGAGCGAGGAGTTCAGCCTGGAGCGGCAACGTCGCGCCGGGCGCGCTTCCGCCCGAGAAAAGGGGGAAGGCCCCAACAAGCCTTCATCCGCGGAGGTAACAGATAGCGCGTTTCCGGACCGGATTCGTCGGAAATATTACGTGGTGGCCAGTCAATCCGAAAAGGATGGAGCTAGCCGCGAAGCGCGACTCTATGCCGATGAGCGAAAAGAGTATCTTGCGTTCAAGACCACTGACGATCGCTTGGTTACCCGCATGGCTGCCGCCGAGGTGATCCGGGACATGGTCAGCGTGGCACAGCATCGCCAGTGGGAGGCACTGCACGTCCGCGGTTCAGCCGAGTTCCGGCGCGAGGCGTGGCTTGAGGCTGGCGCGCGCGGAATAGAGGTGCAGGGCTATCGGCCAAACGAGCTTGATCGGCAGGCGCTCGCTGACCGACGAGCCGTATGGGATCGAGCCCACGCCCGGACCAACGATATCGAGGCTCGCTCGGCCTCCAACAGGTCATCGCAGGCAGACAGGTTCGATTACGACAAGGGCGTTTCCGGACGTCTGATGGAGGTCGGTTTTGGCCCGTATCGCAACCGCCCCGACGCCGAGCCGTCAACCTATGTAACCATCGAACTGGATGATGGCCGGCGACATCAGGTCTGGGGCGTCGGGCTTGAAAAGGAACTCGCAGACAGTGGCGCCAGGCCTGGCGACCGCATTTCTCTGCGAAGGGATGGCGTCGAGCCCGTCGTCAGGGCGATCAAGTCCATAGAGGCCGCCACAGGAATCGCCGGCATTGAACGACGCCAAATGTCGCGCAACATGTGGAAGGTGACGGTGGAGGAACGCCGTGCAGACCGACCAGGCGAACGATATAATTCCGACCTACTCGCAGCCCAATCGCAGCTTGTCGTCATCACCAAACTTGTCGAACGCGCTCTGCCGAACGATGAGAATGCTCGACAGAGCATTATGGCCTTCGCCAAGGAGCGCGTAGCCCAACATCTGGAAAACGGACATTCGTTTGCGCGGGCGACAGTCAGGGAGCCCGTCCGCGATCGCCATGAACAATCAGGACACGATAAGGAGGGAGCTCGTCAAAGCCAGAGCGGTGAAACTATTAGACTGCAAGAGCGAGAACGCTGAGCGGGCGGGCCTACGACTTGACTATCTTCGAGGCTGAGGCACGCGGAGCTTACGCGGCTGTCGAGGCGAATTGCTTAGAGCACGGGAATCATAATTATCGGAAGTTTATTTATACAATTTAAGCGTGTATTGCCATAAGATCCTGTGCTCATCGCGGCAGAGCGGCCAGATTTTGCTCAACCTGAGCTTTTACAAATTTGACCCAACTCCGACATCAAGACCTAGGTTCTTCCAAGTGACCGGACCCTCTTTGATGTGTTCTCGCCCTTGGACCCGCGATTGACGCGCTAGACGGTTAGGAATGATGCCGCCTCGCGATGCTGTCCGTGGACGCGCGACTGAACAAGGGTGTCGATTCAGACATGTCGCCGCCGTGGCTAGGCGGCTTGGCGCCCCTGACCAAGGTCGGGATGCTGCATGCCCCAACTTCCGTTCCACACTTTCAACACGTTCGCTGGGCTTAGCAACGCGGCTGGCTCTTGCATAAGGTTGGCCACTTCGAGGAACCTGGTTGCCAGGGCGGCGTCACGTCGTGCCGCTCGGTAAAACTTCGCTATATACCAGTTGACAAAGCGCACCTGCGCCGTCCGCTTGCCTTCAACGCGCGGGTTTTGCAAATCACTGCCCACGGCAATTTGCCAGGGAGTCTCAATGATCCGACTGGCCATCTGGAAGAAGCGGCGAGCAATTCCTTGTGTTCCCTTTGCCAGGCACTCGCGCAAGGCCAGGGATTCCACACAAGCTACCGTCATTCCCTGACCATACACCGGATCGAAGCTGCACAGAGCGTCGCCATACACGAGATAGCCTTCCGGAAAGTGAGTCAGTTTCTCGTAGTGGCGTCGTGTGTTCGAAACAAATTTGTATGACGTGAGCGGAGTAAGCGGCTCGGCATTCCGGATCACGTTGAATATTTCCGGCTTTTGCAAGCCACGTGCAAACTCAAGGAAACCAGCATCTTCCAGTGGTGCTTGATCGTCCATGTAGCCGCCCAATGTCACGGTCCAACGTTCGCCCTCCTGCGGCAGAAGAGCACCGAAGCGAAAATCAGGCAAGCACGCTCCCATAAGAACGAACTTCCTGCCGTGCAGGTAATTCTCCATATGTTCGGGCTTGAGACGACAAAAGCGGCTGACATAGGCGACATTGACAGTGACCTGCTCCTCCGGCGCTTTTGCGAAACCAAACGCATTGATCCATGTGGGAGTTGATGACCCGCGACCGCTAGTATCAACGACGAGATCGGCTTCCAGGCTTTCCTTGTCGCCTGAGCCATTTTTTGATTGGACTCGAACACCGGTCACGCGGCCTGAGGGACGATCAAACACCAGATCCACGACATCATGACGCTCTTGCACCCGAATGTTGGGTAGTTGGAGGAGCCGCCGTCGCACGAAGCCTTCCAGCGTTGGTCGGCTTACTCCGAGCCCAACCATCTTGCTGGGGGAGTTGTGAAGATAGACGCCGTAATTGAACCAAAGCCCATCATTGACGATGTCTGCAGGTACCGCTCCCTGAGCGATTATTTCTTCAGTAAACCCGGGAAACGACTGCTCGAGTACCTCGCGCCCGCGGGCAAGCAATCCGTGCGTATGCCGTCCTTGCGGTACGCCTTTGCGCGTATCAGCCGAATCCGGAAGCGCGTCACGCTCAAGTATGGTCACTTCGTCGAAATGATCCGCCAAAGCGCGTGCGGCTAAAAGACCGCCCATTCCCGCGCCCACCACAACCGCGTGCTTGCCAACGTGTACCATCGACCCCTCCCGGCATTTACTTAACTGCAGGACGAAGCAGGACACTCATTGAACATTCGCCGGTATTGCGCCCGGTGCAACATCATCGCGCCGTTCGGCACCACCCGCAAGGCTGCTCGAGAACGTGTTTCGGTTCTTTGATACCGCCCGGCCCGGTTCAAATGAGGGAACTCCTCAGAGCTGATCGTACCTGAGGACAGTTGGGGCGCCGACCTCGATGCTGTTGCAGTCTAATGAGGTGATCCAATGAGAATTCAGTTTGCATGCCCCTGAACTGAACAACGCAGCACCCGCCACCCATGTCGGCTCTCGGCAGGAAACCGGGCGATGCACGATGGTCGCGGTGACCACCGCTCTTGACCCAATACCGACGGAGCAACAGAGGCGGCGAGTTTCAGTTCACCCTGATTGCGAAACTGTCTTGAACTGAGCGCTGGGGGTGGAGCGCGAAATCTGAAGCTCGTCCTCGGTCATGTCGACCGGGACATCGGTGAAGGGTCTGTGCTCAAGTAACGCTCGCCGGTATCGGGCAGCATACACAGAATATTTGCGCCCTTTTCGGCCTGCGCTGCAATCTTGAGCGCGCCAGCAAGCGTCGCACCGGACGTGATACCGACGAAGATTCCCTCCTTGGTCGCCAGTTCCTTGCTGCACTTGATTGCCTCTGGGCCCGGAATTGATAGGATACGATCGATAACCTTCATTGCGACAGCGTCGCCGGTGATCTTCGGAATGAAATCCGGCGTCCACCCTTGCATCGGATGCGGCTTGAATGTCGGATGCGGTGCCGCCGGTGTGCCGTCCGCGTTGCGGTTTTGCTCGATGCCACTGCCGAGCAATTGTGCGTCTTCCGGCTCGCAAACGATGATTTTTGTGTCGGGGCGTTCTTTGGCGAGCACCCGCGCGACGCCCTTTAACGTTCCTCCCGTCCCGTAGCCCGTTACCCAGTAGTCCAATCGCTGGTCCGAGAAGTCGTCTAGGATCTCGCGCGCCGTGGTCCGCGAGTGGTAGTCGGGGTTGGCCTCATTTTCAAATTGCCGGGCCATAAACCACCCATGCGTTTTAGCTAACTCGATCGTTTTATTGACCATCCCGACAGCCCGATCCGCGGCGGGCGTGAGAACGACTTTTGCGCCTAAGAAGCGCATCAGCCGGCGTCGCTCGACGCTGAAAGTCTCAGCCATGGTGACGACAAGGGGATATCCCTTGGCCGCACAGACCATTGCAAGACCAATCCCGGTGTTGCCGCTAGTTGCCTCGATGACGGTCTGCCCAGCTTTCAGCTCACCGGATCTTTCCCCGGCTTCAATGACGCCTAGCGCAAGCCTATCCTTCACTGAGCCCAACGGGTTGAAGGCTTCGATTTTGACAAACAAGTTCACGCCTGCAGGCGCGAGACGATTGATCCGCACGACAGGTGTGTTGCCGACGGTTTCGAGGATGTCTTGATATCTCCGGCCCATGGCGGCTCCGACGGTTTGTTCTCTAATGGGTGGCCAAAGTCTACCCGAATTGACGGTTCCGGCAATCGACCAGCTCTTGAATAAGTGGCCATACTTGCCGACACTGGATCGGATCAACCCGGGCCGCAGTTTTGGAGCCGCGGCTCCCGGTTTGGCCGCAATGGAGGCCCGGTTGCCTGGCGAGCGTGTGGACCGGCGATTGGCAGCAGTATTGGCGGCGGACATCGCCGGCTATAGCCGATTGATGGGCCGCGACGAGGAGCGCACGCTGGCCGAGCTGAAACTGTTGCGGAAGACGGTCGTTGATCCCTCGATCGCTTCGCATCGCGGCCGCATCGTCAAAACGACGGGTGACGGCATATTGGTCGAATTCGCCAGTGCAGTCGATGCCGCACGCTGCGCGATCGAAGTCCAGCAAGTAATGGCTAAGCACAATGCCAATGTGCCGAAGGACCTTCAGATCGAGTTTCGCATCGGCATACATGTCGGCGACATTATGATCGACGACAACGATATCTTTGGCGAGGGTGTCAACATCGCGGCCCGTCTCGAAGGTGTCGCAGAGCCCGGCGGCGTCTGTATTTCCGACGACGCACACCGCCAAGTTCGCGGAAGGGTGGAGACCTCGTTCGTCGACATGGGTCTTCGAACGCTCAAGAACATCGATGAGCCGATTCGCACATGGCACGTCAGGCCAAGACAGGATGTTGCCGCAGCATCGAACCGCGCCGGCCAAAGCCCGGTTCGAACGTCACATCTGGCGCTGCCCGACAAACCCTCCATAGTCGTGCTTCCGTTCGACAATATGTCTGCAGAGCACGGGCAGGATTATCTGGCCGACGGTATCGTCGAGGCTATCACAGCGGCGCTGTCGTGCATACGCTCCTTCTTTGTCATCGCGCGCAGTTCAGCCTTCACGTACAAGGGGCGCGCCACGGATGCCCGCGAAATTGGTAAAGAGCTTGGTGTTGCCTACTTGCTTGAAGGAAGCGTGCAGAAGGTTGGCAACCGCTTGCGCATCACTGTGCAGCTGATCGAGACCGAAGCCGGCGCACATGTCTGGAGCTCGCGCTATGACGGCACAGTCGACGAAATTTTTGATCTACAGGACCGGATAACTCAACAAGTGGCAGGTGCCCTGCAGCCATCCATTCGCCTCGCAGAAATTGAACGATCCCGGCGTCGCCGGCCGCAGGATCTGAGCAGCTACGACTATACCATGCGAGCAATGCCACATGTCTGGGCGCTCGAAAAGGAGGAGAGTGGAAAGGCGCTCGTGCTGCTGGAAAACGCGCTGGAGATAGATCCCGAATACCCGCTAGCCCTCGCGCTTGCCGGCTGGTGCCACGCCCAGCGCTCCGTCTACAACTGGGCCACTGATCTTGCGGAAAGCCAATTAAAGGCACGCTCGCTCGCCGAACGAGCCGCTAATCTTAGCGGAGACGATGCGCTGATCCTCACCGTGCTCGGTGCAGTCAACACGTTCGTCCGCAACTACGGAACGGCTCGAGTGTTGCTTGAACGGGCGCTCGCGCTCGACCCCAATTGCGCATGGGCGTGGAGCCGGCTGGGCTGGATAGAGTGCTACTCAGATCGCCCGGAAAGCGCGGTTCAGCATTTCCAGCAAGCTTTGCGCCTCAGCCCGATTGATCCGATGAATTTCAACAACTACGTCGGCATCGGTTCTGCCAATGAGGTCGCGGAGGATTACGAAAAGGCAGTGGAGTTCTATCGGCGTGCGTTGCAAGAACGCCCGCATGCCACCTGGATCTACCGAAATCTCGCGTCGGCTCTGGTAGGGGCAGGCCACCTCGAAGAGGCTAAAGCAGCGTTTGCCGAGATGTTATGTGCTTACCCCGGACTGACGATTTCAAAATTCAAAGAAGCCATGGTGTTTTCCGGTCCAACCCTGGATCGGATGGCCAGGCATCTTCAAATCCTTGGGTTGGCGGAGTAAGAGCAAAGCGCTTTTGAAGCGAAAACAATTCCGCCGATGTGCCGACGAGCCTCAGGTTCGTTCAAACGTCGGCTGTCGCTAGCAAACCCGGCCGTGGCGAGTTCCTTGTCAAAAGAACAACACGGCGCGATCGCATGCGAGCAACGCTCAAGAGGGTCAAGGAGGAATTGCGACGGCGCATGCACGAACCTAGTCGATTGAAGAGCCCTAACCCAGCCGAACGATCGGCCAACTAATACCTGCACCGGTAAGACACATCTGTGAACGTAACCGCTTCAACCTGAATTCTTCGCATTTTTGCCCGGAGCGGACATCAACGTCGATCAGCCACGATGCAACGCTTGGTCTGGACCCGCTGATGCTCGCAGAAGCGGGGGCCCACGCTTCGAGCAGCCTCGGATCTAAAACTCGCGACCGATCAGCCGGTCTACCGAATAACGGCCGCCCCCCTTGAAGAAAATTGCGACGCAGAGCAATGCCCACAGTAGCGCATACTCGTATCCGCGATTGGTCCAGAAATATCCAAACTGCCACTGAAAAAGGATGACGATCACGATCATCTCGATCCCAACAATGGCGGCTGCGATCCGCGTCAACAAGCCGATGGCGAGGCAAGCGGCGCCGACGGATTCAGTGAAATATGTCAGGTAAGCCAAAGGCTCCGGGAACGGTAGTCCCTTAGCCGCGATGTTGGGCGCGAACTTGGAAATCGGCGTGTTCAAGATCTTCGTAACGCCATGAGGCACCAGGATGGCCCCCGTAGCGAAGCGTATCATCGCGTATGAATAAGGAGCACACGACTCATAGAGCCCCGCGAGCGCGGGGAATACAAGTTTAGCCTTCTGATCTGCCATCTGGCGTCCCCCGGCGACGAACGCCAATGGTGGCGTCCTGATGGCGTAACACCGTCTTCACGACTCCATTCCCTCGAATCATCGGAATCATTGCCAGAGCCAAAGGACAGGTCAGAAGTTGGGGGGACTCGGAACGACCTTAACGCCGGCAAAACCGTCGCCTTGACCCCTTCCGGACATTCCCCGGTTGACGGCCTGCTGGCCTTAGTTGCCTCCTACATAGCTCTATCGTGAGGGGAGGTGTAAGCTGTCCCGCACCTGTCCCGGAGGACACTCTTGGCCACAGAGCGGGTTAAGCGACGGCTCACAACTATCCTTGCGGCCGATGTCGCTGGGTACAGCCGGCTGACTGGGCTGGATGAAGAGGGAACGCACGCCCTGCTCCAAGAGCATCTGCGTACGCTAGTTCATCCCAAGATCGCCGAGCACCGGGGGCGGGTTGTGAAGAACACTGGAGATGGGCTGCTGGCCGAATTCAGCAGTGTCGTGGAAGCGGTGCGCTGTGCGGTCGACGTTCAACGCAGGATGGTTGAGCGTAACGCCGCGGTCCCGCAGGATGGGCGGATTGAGTTCCGGTTTGGTATCAACATCGGCGACATCATCGAAGATGGAGGCGATATTTTTGGCGACGGCGTCAACGTTGCGGCGCGGCTCGAAGGCATCGCAGATCGCGGTGGCATTTGCATGTCCCGCTACGTACTGGACCATGTTGAGGGTAAGCTCGATCTGACGTTCCGCGAACTGGGACGGCAAAACCTCAAGAATATAGCCAGACCAGTTGAAGTTTACGCGATCAATCTCGATACTGCGGGATCACCTGCAGCCCGGGTGCTCGCCAGCGCGAACCTCAAGCAGGAAATTCGGTACTGCAAGGCATCTGACGGCGTTAGGCTGGCTTACGCGACAGTCGGCACCGGACCGCCATTGGTGAGATCAGCGCATTGGCTCGGTCATCTCGAGTACGACTGGGAACTCCCAATTTTCCGCCATCTTTATCTCGGGCTCGCCAAGGATTTCACACTCATCCAATACGACGCACGCGGCAACGGTCTGTCTGATTGGGACGTCGCCCGGATTTCCCTGGAGGCGTGGGTTAGCGACATGGAAACGGTCGTGGACGCCGTGGGCCTCAGTCGGTTTCCGCTTATTGGATTCTCACAAGGATGCGCGGTCTGCATTGCATTTGCCGCCCGGCATCCGGAAAGGGTCTCGCGTCTGATCCTGTATGGCGGATGGGCAGCGGGGTATAATAAGCAGCCCAATTTGAGCGATGCAGGCCGGGAGCGTTTTGCAGCAATAAAGACGCTCACGAAGTTGGGTTGGGGAGCAGACAATCCGACCTTCCGTCAAATTTTTACGTCTTCGATGATACCAGGCGCCACCCGAGAGCAGGCCGACGCCTTCAACGAGCTTCAACGCATGAGCGCATCGCCCGAGTGCGCCGTCCGCTATCTTGAGGCCGTGTCCGAATTTGACGTGCGAGAACTCCTCGCACAAGTGAGGGCGCCAACGCTCGTCGTGCACATCCGCGACGACCACCAAGTCCCGGTCAAATTGGGCCGCGAAATCGCTGCGGGAATACCCGGCGCGCGGTTTGTTGCGCTACCGGGCAAAAACCACATTCTGCTGGAGCAGGACCCCGGTGTCGCCGAATTTTTTGAGGAAGTGAAGATTTTCTTGAAGGATGATCCATCTCAGCTATAGGGGTGCCCGAGGCGAGTGGGCGCGACGGCGCTCGCAGCGTTTGTGGTAGCTAACTTGAGGACCGCTTGTGTGAAGGGTCTCGGATGCCGGCCGCATGAAGGACGGCGCGGCACATTCGGGCGGCCGGCGTCCGAAAGCCTCCAAGGGAGGAAACCGCGCATGGCGGGCGGGATGGTGCGGCTGGCGCTATGGGGATTTGAGCGTTGCTGACGAACTGGCGGATCGCGTGCGAACCGGTGCGGCGCGCCTCGCGTGGGTGGCGCATGCGCTTAATGAGCGATGGTTGGCATCGAGCTCGAATAGTTGTCTGTGCACTGGCGACGACAGAAGGATGGTGGGTCGCGTTCCGCCGTGGCCGGTCGATGAGCGGCGGACACGACGAGCAGCTTTGCAGAACGGCGGTTGCGCGGTCATGAGGTGTCGATCCTGATGGCGCGGGTTGGCGCGGTCTGTTGATGGCTGGGCGTTGCGCCTCGCTCAAAGACCTCGATGACGATCATGCGACCGCCGCAGTATGGACAGGGTGGCTTGTCGGTGTCGCTGACGGTCTCGGTCGGCTCATTCTCACGATCGCTGACGGCGAGCAGTTCGCGCGCGCGTGCGACGTTGTCAGCGCAGACGCCCCGCGCCAGCAAGCCGTAGTGGCGGATGCGGTGCAAGCCCTTTGGCAACACGTGGATGAGGAAGCGGCGGATGAACTCGAAGGTGGCGAGCGTCATCCGCTTGTGACGGTCGCGGCCATCGACCCGATAATCCTTCCATCTGAAGGTGACGCCTTGCTGGTCGAGGGCGATCAGGCGGCTGTTGGCGATGGCGACGCGGTGTGTATAGCGCGACAGATAGGCCAGCACGGCCTGTGGCCCGCCGAACGGACGCTTGGCATAAACGACCCATTCCGTCTTGCGCGACGCTGCCAGCAACGCGGCGAATGATTGTGCTCCGGCGAGATGAGCGTCGTTACCGAAGAAGCTCAGGCGCCCGGCCTGGTGGAGGGCGG
>NZ_FOQM01000064.1 GCF_900113735.1 Bradyrhizobium sp. Gha | reverse complement strand
CGGACGCTTGGCATAAACGACCCATTCCGTCTTGCGCGACGCTGCCAGCAACGCGGCGAATGATTGTGCTCCGGCGAGATGAGCGTCGTTACCGAAGAAGCTCAGGCGCCCGGCCTGGTGGAGGGCGGTGAGGCGCTCCAGGAACAGGCGCCGGAACAGGCGTGAGAGCACGCGCACCGGCAGGAAGAACCCCGGCCGGCAGGACACCCAGCGCTGGCCATCGGGCGAGATGCCACCGCCCGGCACGATCATGTGCACATGCGGGTGGTGGGTCATGGCCGAGCCCCAGGTATGCAGCACGGACGTGATGCCGATCCTGGCGCCCAGATGCTTCGGGTCTGCGGCGATCGTCAGCATCGTCTCGGCCGAGACCTTGAACAGCAGATCTTCGACAAGCCGGACTTCATCTATTTGCCTGAGGAAGACGCCTATCGTTGTCCGGCCGGGGAGCGATTGCCTTATCGCTATACAAACGAAGAAGCCGACAAGATGCTGCGGCGCTACTGGAGCAAGGCTTGTAAGAACTGTTCGATCAAGGCCAAGTGCACGCAAGGATCAGAGCGACGGATCACGCGATGGGAGCACGAGGACTGCTCGACGCCGTGCAGCAGCGGCTCGATGCGAACCCGCTCGCTATGCGCCTTCGTCGCGAGACTGTCGAGCATCCGTTCGGTACAATGAAGGCACGCATGGGAGCGACGCACCTCCTGACTAAAACCCTTCCAAAGGTAGCCGCTGAGATGGCCCTCTCGGTTTTGGCCTATAACCTAACCCGAGTAATGAATATCCTTGGGATCAAGCCTCTGATTGCCGCGATCGTGACCTGAGGTCGTTTGGCTTCAAGGCTGACGGCCCTATAAGGCCGTTTTTACACGGCCAAGACCCAGAGCGGACCTGCCGACCGCGAGATATCAGCCTTCTAGCTTCGGCTGGACGGTCGGGCCACATTCGATGTTTCAGCAACGCCCGCTTTGCGAAGCCCGTCGACCAAACGATCGAGACAACTTGCGTCGAAGACGACGTAGTCCCGCAGCACCTGAGCAATTGAAAAATCTGGCCGGTGTTTTCGCGTCTCGCAAATCTCCTGCTTTGCGCCCGCATCATCGCCAAGATGGCCAAGTGCGGACGTAATGATCATATGCGGCGCCCAGGTATCGAATGACTGGATGGACTCACGGGCGAGTTCAACCGCTTTAGCATCATTGCCTAGATAGAGATAGCCGACGGCGAGGACGTTGAGGTACTGGCGCGCGCTCGGCGCGAATGGACTCAAACGGAGCGCCCATTCGGCCTGTCGAATACCTTCGTCGCAGCGGCCAGATTGGATCAGGAGCCGGCCAAGGATCGCATAGGCGTGCGCGAAGCTTGGATTGAGTGCGATCGCTCGCTTCGCCGCATCGATCGCGGACTCTGGTTGGCGACTGAAAGTCAGGCCCCAAGCCAACGCCAGATGCGATAAAGCGTCCCGGTCGTCGAGCATGACCGCACGGCGGGCACGGTCGAGAATATCTTTCGGGTCGTGCGTCGCGTAGCAGAAGAAAAGATCCTGTGCCTGACTCCACGCAATCGCCGCATGAGCCGGTGCAAAACAGGGGTCGAGCGCGAGCGAACGCTCGAGCAGCCGTCGCGCCTCGGCATTGCCGTCCCGCGTACGCTGCGAGATCAACGCCATACCGCGATGGAACACCTCCCAAGCGCCCAAGTTTTCGGGGGGCGTGGCCTTGGTTCGCTCGTATTCGGCGCGGCCCAGTTCCGGTTCGATCTGCCCGGCGAGTTCCCGGGCGATCTCGTCCTGGATGGCAAATACATCGTCGAGCCTGCGATCGAACCGCTCCGCCCAGACGTGATTGCCAGTACCCCCGTCCAGGAGTTGGGCAGAAATCCGGACGCGTCCGGCATCCCGACGGACGCTGCCTTCGACCACATAGCGTACGCCAAGCTTCGCCGCGATCTCGCGTACATCGGGAAGCTCGCGCTTGTATCGGAGCGTCGCATTGCGTGCGATCACGAAAAATTGCCGGATGCGGCTGAGCGCCGTGGTGAGGTCTTCCGTGATCCCGTCGACGAAGAAGTCGTGTTCGGTGTCGCCCGACATGTTGGTGAATGGCAAGACCGCGATCGACGGACGATCCACAAGCGTCACTGTTGTGGCTGAGGGTTCGGGCGACTTCTCGATAGGCAAGGAAGAACTCGCGACCGCCTGACGCTTCTCTATCTCGCCCACGAACCGAACGCCCTTTCGCGCGATGGTGCGGATTAGTCGTTGCTGGTCGCCATCATCGCCGATCGCACGGCGCGCCGCGTTGATACGACTGATCAACGTCGATTCGGACACGATGCGGCCGTTCCAGATGGCGTCCAATAGGTCGTCCTTGGTGACCACTCGGTCGCGGTTCTCGATCAAATAGACCAGGAGGTCGAAAACCTGGGGCTGCACCGGCACAGGGCTTTCGCCGCGCCGAAGCTCGCGCCGGTCGGTATCCAACACACACTTCTCGAAATAGAGGCGCACCCTATCGGCTCCAGCGGGCGGCTCCCGCCGCAGTCGGCATGTCAATGGAAAGAGCATGAAAAATCAATACGGCCCCAAGGCCAATGTCGCGCTCCGAAACTAATCTGGCTGCATTCCGTACCCCTTCGGGAGAACCCGCCATGAACGAGCAAATTCAGTCGAAAGACCTCAACACGACGGTATCGGCCACGCCGGACGCCATCATGCAGCTTGGTTTCGCCTTTTGGGGCTCAAAGGCGCTGCTGAGCGCAGTCGAACTTGGGCTGTTCACTTTGCTCGCCGACGGGCCGCTCAGCGCGGACGCTTTGACGACTCGGCTGGAGCTTCATCCGCGCAGCGTCCGCGACTTCCTCGACGCGCTGGTCGCGCTCGGACAGCTCGAACGCAACGATGGCTTCTACTCCAACACGCCGGCCGGCGCCCAGTTTCTCGATCGACGCAAACCAACCTATGTCGGCGGAATACTCGAAATGGCGAACGCGCGGCTCTATCCATTCTGGGGTGCGCTGACCGAGGCTTTGCGTACCGGTGAGCCGCAAAACGAGGTAAAGCAGGGCCGCGACCTTTTCGACGAAATATACCGCAACCCAGCGATCCTTTCAGAATTCCTCAAGGCTATGACGGGATTGAGCCTTGGCGCCGCGCACGCCATCGCAGAGAAATTTCCTTGGGCTGACTACAAAAGCTTCGCCGACATCGGCACCGCACAGGGTGGCCTTGCGGCCGAGCTTGCTCGGGCACATCCCCATCTCAATGGCATCGGCTTCGATCTGCCGGTGGTGAGGCCGCATTTCGACGCCTACGCGGCGCAGCAGGGTCTCTCGGCGCGCCTTTCGTTCCACGCTGGTGACTTCTTTGCGCAGGCGATGCCGTCGGCGGATGTGTTGATCATGGGGCATATCTTGCACGATTGGAGCCTCGAGAAGAAACGGACGCTGATCCGCAAAGCATACGAGGCGCTGCCGTTCGGCGGGGTGCTGATCGTCTACGATCCGATCATCGACGAAGAGCGTCGGCGCAATGCCTTTGGATTGCTGATGAGCCTGAACATGCTGATTGAGACCCGCGAGGGCTTCGATTTTACGGCCGCGGAGTGCATAAATTGGTTCAAGGAAGCAGGCTTCGCAGAGATGCGCGTCGAACCGCTAGTCGGCCCAGACTCGATGGTGATTGGCGTCAAGTGAGGAGGATTTCGACTTGTGCTGGAACTGCTCACGGCAGCTATTGGCCCATCGCTGCCGTCTCCCGCGGCAGAGGACATGTCGGCTGTCAGCGGTAGACCGGACCTGCCTAAAATGGCGAGGTTGGTCTTGCGCATCGTCAGCGGCACCTGGCGCAGATCCTCGCCGCCGAGCGCGATGATGTCGAAGGCGTAGAGCGCACCTCTGCGTCGTGCCAGCGCGAGTGCAGCGCGTCGAAGTCGGACACGCCATCGACGCCCAGCACGACGGCTTCGCCGTCGATCATCAATTGCTGCTCGCGGTTCTTCAGCGTGGACTCGGCGATCCAGGGAAAGCGGCTGGTCCAGTTATGGCCGCCCCTGGTGATCAGGCGCGCATCGCGGCCGCTGCCCTCAACGCGCAGGCGATAACCATCATATTGATTTCGTGGATACAGTCGGGGCCATCGGGCACGACGTTCCGGGCCGTGGGCCTGCAAAACTCGGGCATGGCCGGCATTTATGCACGATCGAAAGAGAGTCGAGTCCGGAAGAAAGGAACAGCAGGAAACAAACGGCGTTCTTTCGCCGACAACCAAGGAGCGTCTTGCCGTGTCGGTCGTTTTCATCGAGCCTCGTCCCAAAGGAAGGAAAGAGGGCGAACCAATCGAGGACTTCGTCGTCGAGACCAATTCCAATCAGCCGATCGCGACCTTTCCGACGCAAGAGGCTGCGATAAAATGGGCCAAGGAACATGCCCATCAGCCGCATGTGGCTCGGGTCCGACACCTCAACGACAAGAACAAACCGAATGGCGGCAGGTATGACCCCTAGAAATCACGCAGGGGCAGCAGAAGCTGCACGCCGATCGGCCTTCCTGTGAAGCGCTCGATGAACTCCCGCACCGGCTCGGTGACCTCAAATCCCTCGGCGACGCGCTGCTCCAGCTCCTGTGCCACGTCCTCAGAGGCGTCTCGCGACCAACCCTCCAGTGGATTGAGTGCAACGACGCGAATTGGGTGGGAGTACTGGCCGCTCAGGAGGTCGCTGATCAGGGTTCGGAAGTCGGTGCTGTCCTCGTCGGTCTCCCGCCACGCAGGTCCGGTGCTGAAGTCCTCCAGCACGAAGTGCATGTCGCGGTCCAGACGATCGGCTGCCGGGATGATCGAGGGGGATTTACGCATACGCAACTCCGGACTGACCGAGTCCAAGGTAGGTTGCCTTCGATCCAATTGCGAATCGATTCACCTGGTTTATTGCGGACGCCCTCAGGCTCGCTACAAGCTGCCGAGACCTACCTCCCGCTGGGTGACTGGCGGCCCCGGCGCCTCGTTCAGCCCCCAAGCCAATAGGTCGGGGTCGCTATTTTTTCCAGCAGATCTTCGCTTCCGTTGAACCGGATGTAAGTTCGCTCTGGTCCATTTAGTTCGAGACTCGGGATCATTACAAGAAAAGGCCCCAGCCGGGGGGCTTCCCGCCAGGGCTGTCAGTTTTCCGGCACGACCATTTGGATAGAAGTGCCAGCCGCCTCAAGATTGAACAGCGCGAGTGCGGGCACGGTATGGCGACATTTTGCGGAAAGCTAATCCAGCTTGTGGCGGCGCTGGCCTGTTCCGACCGCAGTAGTTTGAAACCCTTTGAAAAATCCGGTTTTGGAACAAATCGTTTTTAAGCTAATTACGTCGTCCGTCGAAACAGCCGCCGCCCCATCATGTGCAACAAGTGCCGCGAGCTTAGAGAGAAAATCGCCCGCTTTAAGTGAATTGATGCGCGATTTCCTGACGAGCAAATGTCTGCAGGAATCGCTGCCGCTTTGGCCGAGCACGAGGCCCAGCTTGCCGCCCTGCACCCCGAGCAAGCGACGAGCCATCCAAGCTCGGTGTCCGTCCAAGGACACCGTAGTTCTCCACCCGAGCACTAGCGGAACTCGCTTTTTCAACCTGCGTTAAGTTCTCGGCAGCTCAGCCGAGAGCCGAGTCATGCAGCCAGACGACCGGGAATGGCTACGCGATTACATCAAGGCCCGTTTGGAGCGGCGCCGCATCAACGAGGAAATGACCCGGGAGATATTGCTGCGCTCGCGGGAATCATCGCTAGATCGGAGGACCTGCTAAAGCTGACCGGATCAATTTCCCGGGCCCGGAACCGCGCGACGAGTGAGGCAGCTCAGTTAGCGGCCTCTATGACCCGCCGGTTGGCCGGCTGCCATACAAAAAGGCCCCAGCTTCACCAAAGGGGGATGAGTGAGCTGGGGCACAAGTCACCTTCTGACCCAGGATCACGAACCTAGGCTACCGGGAGAACTTGGCAAATTCCCTGTCGTTCCGCCATCCCGACGAGCGGATGGCCAGCCCTTTGGAATCCGCTTTTCAGCCGTTTGGCCGGTGGTATAATTGTTTGAGTGAGGAACAACTGCCATGGACTACCGCGCTTACATCCTCGATGAGGACGGGCGCATTACCGGCGTGCACGAGCTGGATTGCGCCAACGACGAAGAGGCGAAAGAGGAGGCGGCCCAATTACTCGACGGGCACGACCTTGATGTCTGGCGACGAGAGCGACACGTCGCGCGATTGAAGCGTCATACGCGACAGTAAGGCTGAGCTTTGACGTAGCTCAAGGAAGCCACGGCGCACCAGCATTCCTTGTCACAGGCAGAGGAACCCGAGCGGGGCGCGCGCCATGCGACCTTGGATGCTGCACACGCTGACTTGGACACTGAGTGCCATAGCTCTCGCCGTCATCTTTTCGATGGCGATGGAGTGAGGCCGCCTCAGTTGGCGGCCTTCCATCTGGGGACTAATAGCGCCAGCGATGGAGTGGCGGCCTTTCGCTGCCTTAGCCAGGCGGAAGATAACCACCCTTCGGCAGCTGCTTCACCGTTTCAAGATTCTTATCGATCGACGCAAATAGCTTATCGAACGTACCCGCTGGAACAGTGAGGGTCGGAGAACCTCCCGAAATCGCTTCCAGCTCGGCGGCTGACAGTTCTCGATCGCTAGTTGTCTTCATCTGCGTTCTCCCTGTTCTGTGTGGCTTGATTGCCATCGGATGCAAATGTACGAGCTGCCAGCGATGGACGCTGTGACGCGCGTCACGTTGCCACCGTATTCCAATTAGGCTTATTCCAATTGAAGTCCGGTCGAGCGTCGGCACCGCGGCTGCAGCAGCGGACATTGGGAAATTTACGGGTGTCTACCGCGATCGGATGGCAAGCCGCTGATTGCCTCGTTCGAAATCGGGGCGCACATCGGCACCGCGGCTGCCACAACCTTGGCAAACAAAGCGCGGCTCTAGATCAGACAGCCGCATTGCATCCGGCCAGCAATCAGCGTTCAGGGCGACGTGATGCCCGCAGTGGCAATAGACAAGGGACGCCGCGGAGACCCCAACCGACGCATTTCGCCGAAGGTGATCTTGAGCGGCCGGCCGTCGGCATGCGTAGGGGGTGTGGCGTCGAGTTCTTGGCATTCCGCCATCTCGGCCTTACTTTTTCTCGGGCGATGTATCCTCTCTCGCGAGTTGCGCAGCGAGAGCCCTTAGGATGCGCTGCTCTGCTACCGGCAACTTTCCATTGCATAGGGCCTTAGCGACGGCCTCAATCTGCTCGCCGATGCGACTGCGGATGGCGGCCTTCCGATCCTGCTGATCCATTCGCCCGTACCTCCGAATTTGGCGTCGCCAAATCCTGACTGTCCTAATGGGCCTCTTCGGGTACGAACGGCCCCGGGCATCTCCGGGGCTGGAGAGCCGAGACGCACCGAGACTGCCCGACGCACCAGAATAAATGCGGCACGCCGGTTGATATCCTCCGGCTCGGGATTCGCTTCCACCGTGCAAAAATATACAGTGTCCTAAATTTAATGAGACGCTGGCTATCTCATTTCGACGGTTCATCGGGCGTAGTCTCACGCACGAGCCGTGCAACCCTGCGGGGGCCGTCCCACAGCTCAACAGCTGGATGTGTCTGTAAGAGTTTCTCGGCTCGAGCTTGGGCGTCTTCTTCCGTTCGGCAATCGATCTCGTAAACTGCACGAGCAACGCCGGATAAATCGACAGCGTAAGCAACGTATCGCATTGCACTGCCCCACGTCAGGAAAGCTGCGAGTAAGATTCTTGATCGCGCTTACGGTTCCTGTGGCCGGAGCAGCATCTCGACGCCCTGCGTTATGGCCGACGCTTGCCCCGGCGCGTTGGCCGAGCGACAGAACGCGTTCCCCGCTGCGTAACAAGGTCGTCCGTCAGCTTCTGCTGTAGCTCTTCGGCCTGTTCCTTTGTCAACCTTTCTGCGAAGTAACCATCTTTTCCCAACTGCGCTGGTCTCTCGAGTTCTCGATCGTAGACCATCCAGTCAACGCTTCCCTTCCGAACGATAAACCTAGGGCCCGGCGGCGGTGTGTTGTTGGCCAACGTTAGCCTCCCACTTGGTTGGGCCGCTGATTTCAAATTTGCACACCAGGCGGCCGTTTATTCTTGAACTGGGACACCGAAAGTCTCAGCACCGTCCAACCTGCAACCTCTATGCCGGTCGGCACCTCGGCGCGTTTCAGCGTGCTCAAATCTGAGCGCTGGTAGCGCGCCTCGAAGTGGCTCAAATTTCGGAGCATCGCCCGTACCCGAATCTCGGAAGGGCAAGACCGTCTGGCTTTATGAATGCCAGTGCGGCGAACGCATTGAAGTAGGAACCGCCCGCCGAAGGGTCTATTGTCACTCTATCACGGACCGAGGCTCTGCCCGTAGGCGCCGGTGGCTGAGAGACCGAGAGCACTCCCGCCTACATAGGAAATGGAGCTCGGCCAGGGCGGACCACCTTCAATCAGCTCATCGAGGAATGCAGCTTCGACATTTGGAGCAAGCCAAGCGGCACATCACCCAAGGCGAACGACACATTGCAGAGCAAGAGGAACTGATCGAGGATATTGCCAAGACCGGGCACGATCTAGCCGAAGCGAAAAAGCTTCTGGAGGAACTTCTACTCGTGTCAGATTCTGCACGTTCAGCACCGGGACCGCATCCTCAAAGAGCTGGACCAGTAAGGCCGCCTTAAGCGCTCGATCAATTGGCAGCCCAAAGAGGGCTGGCCAATGGCGCGGTACTATTTCGACCTGGTCGACCAAGGCGGACTTGTTGTTGACGAGGAAGGCTTGGCGTTTTCGGACATGGAAGGCGTTGAGCAGGAGGCAACCCGCGCGATGGCCGATGCCGCCAAGGAAAGCTTGCAACGTCCGTTCAAGCCCGGCGAAGCTGCACTTGAAGTTCGCGACGACTCCGGTCTAGTCCTGCGGTTCGGTTCACAGTAGAGATCGAACGCCTCGGGAAGCAGTAGGACGGTGGTGCCGTTCATTTGATTTACCGCAAAGTTCCTCTCGCGCGCCCGAGAGGCTTTCGCTATGCCCGGCCACGACAAGCAGCGCAAAGATAAGGGAGCCAAGCCGTCTCGGCTGCACCAGGAACGGCGCATCATCGAGGAGTACGCCGCCGAGCTCCGCGAAATCATTGAGAAGCTGCGTCGCAAGATGAACTAAGGCCAGCGGCTATGAAGAGTTGAGCACGTTGCGCGCGAGTGCCGCATCCACAACGCGAGATCTTGCCGGCGACGTCGCCTAGGGCAGTTCAGCTCTTGGACGATGGACATCCAACCGCACCCCGCGCTAGGGCAATCTTCTTTCGTCGTAGCTCGTCCGCAAGCCTGAGCGGCCGCTTAACACGGGAACTTCGAAGCTAAACCTGCGCGCAGGGTTGGGGCTCGATTAAGAGTTTTGCTGGCCGGCGAAGGCACGGTGTCCAACGCAACCGACCGACCATTTTGCGGGTCGCCGAGGCTACGACCTCAGCTTGGCGATTGAAAGAAGGCACGGCTGCAATATGGACGCCTAATCGCCTGCCTGCTTAGCGGCAGAGGGGCAAGCCAGCAGGTGACATCGGCTGGACGCGCCGTCCGCATTGAAATCGAACAGAACCCCTCCAGTGTCAGTGCGAGCCCCGAGCGTCCGTTTCGTTCGGCAGAACGGCGCCACATCCCGTTTTTATTCGACACGCGAAAAAATTACGCAGTGAGTAAGGACTCGTTAATTGTTTGACGAGAAGGATTAAACAATTTTAGATTGATTTGTGCAATGCATTCCCCGCGTTTGGTGGAGACCACAATGTCAAACGTGTTGAATTTTACGAAGCCAGGCCTTGGATCCAAACAATCAGGTCCCAGTCGCGATCCGGCGCTCTCGCGGCCGGATCGCCAGCCAATCCCGCAGATCGAAGTCTTGCGCATGAATGCAACGCTGGAAATTGCCGGCGCCATTAGCTTGCTGGAGTAAAGCTAGAAGGAGATCTGAGGCTGATCGAGCAAATGCTTGAACTCGCCAAGTCCAAAGCGTCCACCATTTAGAATTCCTGTTTTCCTTCCAATTTGGAAGACCGGCCTCAGGCGAAGGGACTGGAGCAGGGCGATAGCCAGCTAGGACTGCACGATGTCATGTGCCTCAAGGTCCTCAAAGCGATCACGGGGCGCCCTGAGGTTACTCCCTTCATAGGCTCGCGCCGCTGGACCGCGAGCGCCCGCCGGCTCGGGATGTCCGACGAGACGCACTGGCGCGACATCTTAGCGCAATGTTTTCGAGCACCGAACGGTTCTTCAACCTATAGCTTTACTCTCGGTTAGCATGGTCGCGATAGGCTTCCCGAATGGGATCAGGGCAAAACATCCAAGACACGCGCTGGCCTGCTTGGCTGAATGCGGCCGCGCTACTCATCGCGAGTTGGGGTGTCATTGCAGCACTATCGCTCCGCGCGCGCCCCGGCGCTGAACTGGTCGCCGCGGGTTTTCCGCCTTGGTGGGGAGCCCAGCGGGCGTTTCTGGCTGCGGCGTCCGCCAACGCAGCCATTGTCCGGACGACTGCCATTCCAGCCCTGCTGCTGGTACGGCCCGACGACCGCGATGGCCTCTCCCGGCTCCGCAACGCCGGTGCCTGGTTGACCCTAGATCCGCAGGCGATCGCCGCCTGCATTAAAGCAGATGATTTGAAAGCGGACGATTTGAAAGCAAACCGTTTGGAGATTGCAAATGACCTTCGAAGGCGATGAACTGGAATGCTTGCGCCAGTCCACCAGCAAGATGCTGCTCGCGGTGCTCTGGCTGCATGTGCCGATTGCTTTCATCATTGCTCTGACGCTCGGCGCCGATTGGCTTGTGCCAGTATCCTTCCTGGTCGCGATGGCACTGGCTGCGACCTTGTCGTGGCGAATGAGCGGGAATGGGCCTTCAACCCGCTTGGTCTTTGCCGTCGCCTTGATGGCCGGCGTGTCAATGTTTGTCTTCCAATTCGCGGGACATCTTTGGCAGGTCGACATGCACATGTACTTCTTTGCAGCGCTCGCGATCCTGGTCGCCTATTGCGATTATCGGCCCATTGTCGCCGGCACAGCGGCGGTCGCGCTGCATCACCTGACGCTTAATCTCATTCTCCCGGCGGCAGTCTATCCCGGCGGCGCCGATCTTGGTCATTCTCCATGCCACAATCCTGCTAATCGAGGCCGGCGTCTTAATCTGGCTGGCGCAGACACTTTCGAATCTCTTCGCGACGGCGGCAGAGAAAACGGCGGAGGCCAAGGCTGCAAGCGCGGCCGAAGCGCGTGCTAATGCGGATCGGATCCGGAATGAGCAAGCTAAGCGCGACCGGGATGCGGCACGACGCGAACTCTCCATGGGCTTTGAGCGCAAGATCAGTGACGTCGTCGAAGCGGTTGCCGTAGCGGCGAGCCAGATGCAGGAGCTGTCGGCATCAATGAACGACGGTAACGCGGAAACCACGCGGCAGACCGTAGCCGCTGCGGCAGCTTCGACGCAGGCGTCGACAAACGTTGAAACTGTCGCATCTGCCACCTCAGAGCTTACTGCTTCCATCAATAACATCGCGGAACAGGTAGCGCGCTCCGCCGGGATCGCCGCCGGGGCGGCCGAGCAAGCGCGGCGCACCAATGCCGTCTTCGAAGGCCTTGCTGCCGGTACCCAGAAGATCGGTGAAGTAGTGACGCTCATCCACAACATTGCCAGTCAGACTAATCTGCTGGCCTTGAATGCGACGATCGAGGCCGCGCGCGCCGGCGAGCATGGCCGTGGATTTGCGGTCGTCGCGAGCGAGGTAAAGGCTCTGGCCAACCAGACGGCGATGGCGACCGAAGAAATCGCGGCGCAGATCCAGGACATCCAAACTGCCACCGGCGAGGCCGTGAACGCGATTGAGATTTTTGGTGGCACGATCGTTCAGATTAGTCAGATCTCCGGCGAGATCGCAGCCGCGGTCGATCAGCAGAGTGCCGCAACGCGCGAAATTGCTGCTAACCTGCAGCAGGCCTCTGACCGCACCAAAGATGTGAATAGGAGTATCGTCAACATCAATGGCGCCTCCGAGGAGGCCAGCACTGCTGCCGGGCGATTGCTTGATGCAGCGAAAGCGCTGTCGTCACAATCGGATCAGCTCAAGGTCGAAGTTGACAGTTTTCTGGGCTCGCTACAGGCAGCGTGAGGGGTGTTGTGACAGATCTTCGAGAGCGCGGCACTGCGACTTCCGCAGTATAATTCTTCGAGCAGCTTGCCCCAGCCTGAATTCATCGCGACGCAGCAGCCGTCGGGCAGCGGCCCGTTCTTGGCCTCCCATGCTTTGACGTCGTCGGGCGTCACCGCGCTGTCGGGATTGTCCTGCGCGCGCTGCGAGATGTCGATGATCGTTAGCGGGACGACGAGATCGGCAATCGGCAACATGTCCACGCTGTGGCCGTCCGCCGAAAAATGGAGCGGCCCGTCCATATGCGTGCCGGTGTGCTCGATCACCATCCACCGATTGATGTTGAGCTTGTCCTTCGCGTAGGTCAGGAACGCGTCGAAGGTCGGAAAGCCTTCATAGAGCGGATGCGTCAGGTCAACGACGTCCGTGAAGCTGCGCGTCTCCCCGGCCTTGGCGGGCGTCCCCGTGAACAGCGGCGCGGAGAAGGCGGCCACGCTCACGCCGAATCCGGCCTTCAAAAGGCCGCGGCGCGTCGCTTTCTCGCAGATGTTGTGCAGGCATCCTGGCGGACACATGGGCATTCCTCCCTGATTGTTCGGCGCGCCTTTGGATGAGAGGTGGCGGCCGATCCGGCGGCGATGACCGCCGAATTCCTGGCTAAGGTGTGCACGGTGAAAGCTGCAGCTACAGTGGCGCAGCGAGCGCACGACAGAAATTTCTCGCTGTTCTCCGACAGGTACAATACGACCTCGCTCGGCGTGCCCTTCGGCATTTCGCGCAGTGGCCATCTACCCCACGCAAGTTGCGGCCGCAGGTAAGAATCGCTTAAAGGAATATCGATACAACTTGTGCTAGCATGGGGCCGTCGGCAATCGGCCTTAATCCGGGGAGCGAGACGGCCACCGTCAGATGCATTGCGACGGAGGGCGTTGTTAATGATGTCCTTTGGGGAGCCATGCCATGTTTTCCAACATTTCCATACGAACCAAGATTGCCGCCGTCGTCGTCGGCCTCTTGGTGGCCCTGATCGCCACCAGCGCGCTCGCAATCTGGAAGATGCAAGTGATCAACGCCGCAGTCGTTGACATCCAGACCAACTGGCTTCCGAGCGTTCGCGTGCTCGGCGACCTGCGAGCAACGACTATCACTTACCGCAACGCGGTGCGGCAGCACCTCTTGAACGACCGGGCAGAGGACAAGGCGGACTTTGACAAGCGGATCGAGCAGATCGTTGAAAGGATGGCGCAGAATACTGCGGACTACGAGAAGCTCATCTCCGCTCCGCAGGAACGTGCGCTGTATGATGAATGGCGCGGTCTCTGGAACGAGTACATGAAGGCCGCGCAGGAGGTGCTGCGTCTGTCGCGCGTCGCGGTTGGCCGTTTCCCCCAAGAGGCCAACGAGCTCAACAGCAAGACCGTCAATCCCGTCGGCCTGAAGGCCGACAAGGTCCTGACAAGTGCCATCGACCTGAACAACAAGGGCGCGGACGAGGCCGGAGCGGAGGCCGCGGCCGCCTACAAGCATACCTTCACTACTGTGGTGGCGATGGCGACGACCGCTGGCGTCCTCGGCGCCCTCGTCGCCTTCTTCTTGGTGAGAAGCGTCTCGCGAGGGATCGCCGCGATCGTGTCGCCGATGCAGGCGCTCAGTGCCGGTGATCTCTCGGCAGAGGTAACGCGTCAGGGCGAGCGCACCGAGATCGGGCAAATGGCCGATGCGTTGCAGGTGTTCAAGGAGGCGCTGATCGCCAAGAAGGCGGCAGAGGAAGCCAGGGCCGAGCAGGAGCGGCAGCAGGCCAAGCTCCAGCGGCGCGAAATGGATCGGCTTGCCGACGCATTCGAGACTGCGGTGGGCGAAATCGTTCAGACGGTCTCCTCAGCATCGAGTCAGCTTGAATCATCTGCAAGCGCGCTGAGGTCGACGGCCGAACGCACCCAGAACGTGGCGACCGGCGTCGCTGCGGCTTCCGACGAAGCGACGAGCAACGTCCAGTCGGTCGCGTCTGCCTCCGAAGAGTTGGCGGCTTCGGTGGGAGAAGTCGGCCGACAGGTGCAGGAGTCCTCGCGCATCGCAAGCGAGGCGGTCCGACAGGCCGGAATAACGAATGAACAGATCACGCGTTTGGCGCAGGCAGCCGCGCGAATTGGCGATGTCATCGATCTCATCAACAGCATTGCCGGCCAAACCAATCTCCTGGCGCTCAACGCCACGATCGAAGCAGCGCGTGCAGGCGATGCCGGTCGTGGCTTCGCCGTCGTGGCGAGCGAGGTCAAGGCGTTAGCCGAACAGACCGCCAAGGCCACTGAAGAGATCGGCCAGCAGGTCGGGAGCATGCAGGACGCCACGGGAAAATCTGTCGCGGCCATCGCGGATATTAGCGGCACAATTTCCAAAATGTCTGAAATCGCTACGGTGGTCGCGGCTGCGGTGGAGCAGCAGGGCGCGGCGACGCACGACATTGCTCGAAACATCCAGCAGGCGGCCCAAGGCACCGGCGAGGTCAGTTCCGGCGTCGCCGAGGTGCAACGCGGCGCAACCGAAACGGGCAGCGCGTCGGCTCAGCTCCTGTCATCCGCCGGGCTGTTGTCGCGCAATTCGACTAGACTCAGGGACGAGGTCGCGAATTTCCTGCGCACAGTTCGAGCGTGACGCGTTCCTGAGAAGCGTGGCGCAGTTGTTCGGCGCGCGACTTGCGCAGGTAGGTCATCCGATTGCTCATCGGAGAGTCCAAACTGAACGAAACGACCAGAAGAAGTTTGCTGGTTCAGTCAGCTAGGATCGATTTGCTCATTGCAGAGGCGCGCAGGGAGGCGGCGCATTCATTTGGAGTAGCGATTTGAAATCGGGGATTGGATCATGGAGAATAATCGAAAGGCGCACCGCATTCAGTTTGAACACAAGCACATTGTGAGCATCATGGGTGTCGATGGGACGTGGCGGCGAAGCTGCATTCTCCTCGACGTCTCTGCAAGCGGGGCCAAGCTTGAGGTCGAGGGCTCAACGGACCCCCTGAAGGCACAGGAATTCTTCCTGGTTCTGTCGTCCACTGGGCTGGCATTTCGGCGTTGTGAGCTGATTTGGGTGGATGGGTCTCACGTCGGAGTTCAATTCGTCACCGCAAAGACAAAGGTGAAGGCGAACCCCCCGGGAAACGTCTCGTCGGCTCACCATGAGCGTGGTCGAGCGCCGGGTATGAGGCGAGGCTGCCTTCGGGCCAGATATCTATGCCGAACGTAAGTCCGGCGTGCGCATCGCCTTCGATACCATGGCCTTCCACCAACAGGATGTCGCGCTGCGGCATCTTGCTGAACCGGTGTCGGCAATCTGCCGCCACAGCCACAACCGCTCCTTCGAGAACCAGACCCACCATCGTCCGTCAGGCCGCGCGTGCAAAGGCGCGCCGTCGCTGGCGTAGGTATCGCGTGATGTCCACGAGCGGCATGGCATTCAGCACCCGGTCCGCCGGCACGGCGCCTTTACGCGCCATCTCGACACCCCAATGCATGTGGTCGAGCTCAGCAATTGAGTGCGCGTCGGGATTGATGCTCATCATGCAGCCGAACTCAAGTGCCGCCTGATGCCAGCGCCAGTCCAGATCGAGCCGCCATGGATGAGCGTTGATCTCGACGGCGACGTCGTGCTTGGCGCAGGCGCGAAGCACTTTGTCGACGTCGATCTCGTACCCGGGCCGGCGCTGGAGTTGCCGGCCAGTCATATGGCCGATGATAGTGGTGTGGGGATCTGCGATGGCGCGGAGGGCAAGCGTTCCGTCTGGGCTTTCCTGTCCAGCTTGAAACGTCCATGGATGCTGGCGACCACGAAGTCGAAGCTTTCCAGGACGTCGTCAGAATAGTCGAGCGATCCGTCTGCCAGGATGTCGGATTCGATCCCTTTCAAGATCCGAAAATCTTTACCGAACTTCTTATTGAGCCGCTCGGCTTCCCGATGCTGCTCCTTGATCTCTTCCAGTGAAAGGCCTCCGGCGTAGTGCGCAGACTTCGAGTGATCGGCGGCGCCGAAATATTCGAAGCCGCGCTTCAGCGTGGCTTTTGCCATGGTCTCGAGGGTCTCAGTCCCGTCGGAGGCATCTGTATGGCAATGCAGGATCCCGCGCAGGTCCTGGTCGGTGACGAGGGCCGGCAGCTTTCCCTTCGAGGCACGCTCAATCTCGCCGCGTCCCTCGCGCAATTCGGGCTCGATGAAGGGAAGCCCGAGCGCATCGTAGATATCTTGTTCGTTAGCAGAGATCAGATGGCGGCCCTTCCGGAGGCCGTTGGTATCGAGCTTCATGCCCTTCCGTTCGGCGAGCATCTGGAGCTGCGCGATATGCTCGGCCGAACCCGTGGCGTGCAGCAGTGTTGCGCCAAAATGCTTCCGGTCTGTGAGATGTACCTTGAGCCCACCCGCATCGACCGCAGTCTGCCCTTCCTCCGTCGTCTGAGCTTCGGCGACAAGAGCGAGATCGGCGACGAGTTCGCACCCCCGCCGAAAATCTCCGGCGAAGGTCACGTGCTTCAGGTCGGGCCGGGCGTTCTGAAGCGATACCTTGCCGTGTTCGAGCAGGGCGGCGGCGCGGTGCAGATGAAATTGGCCTTCGCCGCTCTTCGCGATCGCGAGATTCTGCAGGATCTTGGTCTGCAGCGCCGCCCCCAATCCTTTGGCCTTCTTGATGCGATCCTGCCTGGCTGCGGTTTCCAACTCTGCAAGGGAAGATATCCCGAGATCTTTGTGCAGTCGAAGCACCTTGTCCGGCCGCAAGCCCGGGACACTCAATAGCTCGAGAACGCCCTCGGGAATTTCCTTGCGTAGCTTTTCCAAACTGGGATGGGTACCTGTGCGATGCAGCTTGGTGATGATGTCGGCGATAGCATCGCCCACGCCAGGAATTTCGGTCAGGCGATCCTCCTCGATCAAGACGTGGAGCGTGACCGCGAGCGCAGCGAGACTGTCCGCAGCCCGGGAATACGCCTTGGCGCGATACGGATTACCCCCGCGCAACGCAGTGCGCTGCCCATATTCTCGTAAGAGCTTGGCCACGGTTCGTGAATCAGCGGCGGCCACTCAGTCCGTCTCCGTTCTCGCCCAGTTTTCTTGAAAGTCCTTCTTGCAAACCGTCGCGGGACACGACGCGCCCTCCGGATCGCCCGCCGTCCGACTGCTCCTTGCCCCGGAGGCCATCATCGAGCGACATCTCGAGCTTCTTCGCCGCACGGAAGTCGTCCAAATGATGCAGGTTCGGCGCGTACGCGGCCTCCTTCGTAAGCAGGTGGTAGATCCGTCCAACAACGGTCTGCAGCATCTTCATCCTTCCGCGAGGCATCGCCCGAGCCTTGCACAGGGCCCGGACAGCGTAAGCGCGGAAGTAATCAACAGCGTCTGACATTGGTGGATTCAACGTCCGACCCCAGAATTGGTTCTTACCTGCCCGCTCCAGGAACACCGCCGAACAACAGATGTTGAGAGGCATGACCGCGAGAGTTCTCTACGAAAGCGCGAGTGGTGATGTTTGGCGGCTGGTCCGGCATCCGGAATCGGGCGTCCCAATGGTGCAGCACGAGCCGAATGTCAGCTCTGGCGGACGAACCTCACGGACCGAGATCGGACAATTCCTTCGTGCTGGCGCAAACGGGCCCGAACACCAGGCCCTGCTCCAATTGATCGGTACGCTTGTTGGCGACTAACAAGGGGCAACGCGGCAGCCCTTATCGAACACCGGCGCCATGGGTGCTTTGGCGTGCAACATCATGGCGTGCTGAAACATGTTCTTCTTCTCGAACCGCCTGGGCTGTCTCGGCTCGCTGCTGATCTCGGCCTTCGTCACCGTTGTGTTGCTTTTCCTCTTCGGGTTACTCCGGTTCTAAGCGACAAGTTGTGCGATGCACCGCCATTGACCGCTTGACGGAGGGGTGGGCGAGGGTCGATTGGCTCTCCGAGCGACGAAGATCTGAGGGCAGAGTGCCAGTTTCCTGCCAAATTTTACCTAAGGGGCGTCAGCGCACGGCTTGTCCGAAGACCGCGCACGGATCCCAGAAGGACGCTGACGACCAGATGGTCCAGTGCAAAGAAGAACGATCTAGCCGCTCATGCTAGGAACGAGCGAGGCAAGACGACGTTCGAGGTGAAGGTAGCCGCAATACCGCCCTTTCACCATGAGGTCCATTGCGAGCGCGCTGGTCTTTGCTCTGGCGCTTTCGGCTCCCGCCGCATTTGCTCAGACGACGAAGCCGGACGTCTCCGGCGCTCCGAGCGCGCAGAATTCGGGTGCCGGCATAGCCGGCCAGCCAGGCAACAAGAATGGTCCAGCCGCCAAGCCGGGAGAGACCGTTGGCACAAGCTCCAGCCAACAGAATCCAACCGTCCAGCAGCAGGACACCTCTAACATCAAAGGTCTGCCGGGTAACAAGAGCGGTCCGCCTGCCAAGCAGCCCGATCGGCAGTAACGGTAAAACCCCCAGCGAACTTCCTCGCCATCCGGACGATCTCGCCCGCGGATTTTTGCGGGTTGACAGGGTTGTGAGTCCCTTAGGCTGATCAGCCTTCAGGGAAGCCACTGCGGGCTCGCGCAGGATGCCGTCGATCGCCGGACAACCGACAAACCTGCGGTTGCTGGGCATTCCAAAGGGCTCAGAACGAGATGATTTCCTGAGCACGGATGACGATCTCCTCCTGCACCAGTTCTTTTTCGAGCCGGTTGCGCACGGCCCCCCAAAACTCTGGCGCGAGCCTCGCAGCCATCACCTCGACCACCGCGACGTCGTCGCACTCGGTCTTGCCGTCGCTGCGCCAGAGGCCTTGACCGGGTGAGCGGACGAAGCTCGTCGCGCCACCGAACTTGTCAGTCAATTCCTTGAGGAAACCGTCGAACCATTCCTTGGAGACAGGCTCGCCCTCTCCGGTCTCCTTAGGCACGAGGATTTGCACGAGATAGGAGCGGTTCATTAGCGACTCGCAAGGTGCCGAGTTCAGGATCGCGCTGGGCCCACGGTGTCAGCCATCTTGGCCCCCCTGACACCGAGAGGCTTGGGCCTTCCGGTGGTCGTATCGCGGGCTGTCTGATGCTCCATCTCCGCGTTGAGCTCCGCCCCCAGCAGGATGACGATGGCCGAGATCCACAGCCAAGTCATGAAGCCGATGACGGCTCCCAAGGATCCGTAGGTCTGGTTGAAGGTGCCGAAATTGGCGGCGTAGAACGAGAACAGTCCGGAAGCCGCAAGCCATAGGATCGTCGCGGCCGCGCTGCCCCAGGTGATCCACGTCCACCGCGGCGCCTCGCGACTGGGGCCGAAGCGGTAGATGCAGGAGAGCGCGAGTGCCAGCGCGACGAAAAGGGCCGGCCAGCGCCCGATTCGGATCAGCAGGTCGGCGGCGTTCGACAACCCCACGTACTGTAGCACCACGGGAACGACGACGACGCCACCCAGCGCCGCGAGAACGAAGACGATGCCGCCGACTGTAAATCCTAGCGAGATCGCGTTCAGCTTGAGGAACCCTCGCTTCTCCTGCTCTCCGTAGACGATGTTCAACGTGTCGAACAGCGACTTCATCGCGGCGTTCGCGCTCCACAGCGAGATCAAAAGGCCGGTCGCGAACGCGAAGCCGAGGGTTCGGTTGCCCTTCGTCGCTACGCGCGTGAGCTGATCGCGAGCGACGTCGACGGCTCCGCCCGGGATGAAGCCGGCGACGTCGTCGAGGTGCTTGGCGATCGTGTTCGGATCCGCGAACAGGCCGTAGATGGCGACCAGCGCCGCGATCGCGGAAAAGATCGCGAGCAGGCTGTAGTACGTCATGCCGGCGGCAAGCGCGAGGATGCGGTGGGCGCCGATGTTACCGTACACGCGCCAGAGAATGTCCTTCCATCCTCGTGCGGGAATGTCGGAGGGCGAGGTCGCCCGGCGTCCGCGATCTCCGTCTTCGGTGGCCATTTCCTCAGGCGAGGCGTCGCGCTCGGCCTCCCTGTTTTCGGGGAACTTGTCACCCTTTCCGGGCCGGTCATCATGGTCGGACGGGCTAATGCGGTCGAACAGGAACGCTACCGCGACGAGACCTAGCGCCCCAGCCAAGCTCCATACGATTCCCTCATTCCGCGGCGCTGCCGTCATTTCCGTGCGAGCCATGAAAGTCCTCCGCGACATCAATAGCGCGGAGGAGGTTTGGTTTCTGGCTCAGACGCGCAGCGCCTGCAGCGGTAGCTCGATGCGGACGCGGAGCCCGTCGGATCGCCAGTCGCGCTCGATCTTGCCGCCGATCCGTTCGATGGTCGTCTCGACCAGCCTTGTGCCGAAGCCGGTGGTCTCAGGCACGACGACCTCGCACGCGCCGCTCTCGGTCCACTCCATTCGGACATGATCCCCTTCCACGGACCAGGCGACGGTGATGGAGCCGCCTTCGTGGCTCAGGGCGCCGTACTTGGAGGCATTGGTAGCCAGCTCGTGGAAGATCAGTGCGAGGTGGTTCACCGCCTGCTCGCCCAGCGACAGAGGCGGGCCCTCCAGCACCGACGCCGCTCGCTCGTGCGGACGAAGGACTCGTTCGAGGAGATCGGAGAAGCTCGCGACGGCGGCGACATTGGCGCCGAAGGACCGGCGGATTAGCGCGTTGGCCTCCGCGAGCGCGTGAAGTCGTCCAGACAGTGTCTCGGCGAATTCTTCCTTGGTCTGCGCGTTGCGGGCGGTCATGCGGACCATGCTGTCGGCAACGCTGAAGAGGTTCTTGATGCGGTGGCTCATCTCGCGCATCAGGGTCTCTTGCTGCTGCAAGGCAAGCTTCAACCGCTGTTCGGTCTGAACCGATCGCAGCGCCATGCCGGCGAAGGCCGATAGTTCGGCCATCACCCGCGCGTGCTCCTTGTTGAAGTGTCCGGCGACCGCCGCCACGAGCCATAGCGTGC
This sequence comes from Bradyrhizobium sp. Gha, assembly GCF_900113735.1. GTDB lineage: Bacteria > Pseudomonadota > Alphaproteobacteria > Rhizobiales > Xanthobacteraceae > Bradyrhizobium. The sequence continues at coordinate 3,982 of NZ_FOQM01000064.1, read as the reverse complement.
CGATGGCGTCGGCTTCCTTTGCAGTAAGGGGAACGAGCAGGACTTCCGGCACCGAGATGCCAGCCTCGCGGATCCAGTCGTAGGCTCGCTCCGGACATTCCATGAGGATGGGCTCGGCGAGATCGAGGCAGACGCCGCATGGGCTGAAATTCCGCGGGGTCGTCGCGCCTTCGAAGGTGGCGAGCTCGCCGGCGAGCGCATGCCAGCGGAATTGGCCGGCGTCGGGCTCGAAGATGCTGATGCCGGCGGAATGGGCGCCGCAGATCTCCATGCCGAGCTTGACCAGGCGCGGCAGCACCTCGTCCGGACGGTCCGACATCACCTCGGCGAGGTTCTGGATCGCGAGCTTCTCGCGCAGGAAATCCGGGGCAGCCGCCTGACGGTCGGCGAGCTGGTCGGTGATGAACACCTTGGCGATCGGTTCTGGAAGCTCGATCTGAGGCCGCATGACGTGAGACCCGGAAAGCTCGACAGAGCTATCCTGCCACTGCGGGGGAGTTTGTTCCAGCACGTTCCGCGAGAGAAGGATGCATCTTTTGGGCAAAGTGCGCTGCAGTAAACGCCCCGCGGCGCCCGATGGCGTCATCGACCGTGGCGACTTGGGATAGGTCCGGATCGCAGGCCACGGACCGGAGTTATGGAATCCAAAGCTGGATGAGCGGACAGATGGCCCTTGTGAAGGTGAAGCCCACTGATGCCGACGTGCGGATCGCACGTACGGTCGCGCGCAAGACGAACCATCGGGCGGAGGTGGTCGCACGCGGACTGACGTGGGGAGCCGACGAGAAGATCCTCCTTGCTTTGGCCGCAGCGGGTTGGATTGCGACGCGCGCGCGGGGCGAGCCGTTGCGCCGCGCCGGCAATCACGCGCTGCTGGTGGCGGCGACCGCATCGGTGTTGCCGCATCTCTTGAAGTCGGTGTTTGACCAGACGCGACCGGACCGAAAGACAGTGCTCGGGCACCTCAACGGCGTCTCGTTCTCCGGTAAGCGCCAGGACGCGTTTCCATCCGGACACGCACTGCACATGGGGGCGCTGGCCTCGGCGGCCGGTCCGCTGCCGGCGGGGCCCCGCCGGGCGATCCGCGCCTTGGCGGTCGGCCTTTGTCTCACCCGCATCGTCGTGCTGGCTCACTGGGCGAGCGATGTCGTAGCAGGCTTCGCCGTCGGCGCGCTTCTCGAGCGAACGCTGCGCCTGTTGACCGGCTATCCAGCTCAGGAGGAAGATCATGCCGATACTTGAGAACATCAAGGAATACGCCGAACGCGCGACCGGTCTGCGCCGCCCAGGCAAGCGGGAGGCGTCGGAACTGACGCGTCCGAGAAAGCCGCACGCCGTTCGCTTCAAGGATGACGGTCTGGTGCCCAACCATCCGCGCTGGCCGCTGGTCCTATATCGAGGCGCCGTCAGGCTTGACGGACGGCATGACCCGGCGGCCGTGCTCGAAGATCTGTTCGAGGCGAACGGCTGGAGCGATAGCTGGCGCGACGGCATCTACGACTACGTGCACTACCACTCTCGCATCCATGAGGTGCTTGGCATCGCCCGCGGCAAGGGGCGCGTTCGGTTCGGAGGGGCCAAGGGCCGGATCTTCAAGCTGAAGGCCGGCGACGTCGCAATCCTACCCGCCGGCACCGGTCATCAGTGCTTGTCCGCAGACAAGGATTTTCTCGTGGTCGGCGCCTATCCGACCGCCGGGACATACGACGAGTGCACGACTGTGGAGGATCGTTCGCGAGCGCTGAAGACCATTCCGAAGGTACCGGTGCCGCGAAAGGATCCGGCCTTCGGCGCCGAGGGGCCGCTACGCAAGCTGTGGAAGAAGCCGAGATGAGGAGGCCTTGGGTCGGGACCTACTGGTCGGGGGGAGTCGACTTCGGAGGCGAGTCCAGCCGACCCCCCCGGCGACCGCCTGTCGTCTGGGAATCGGCCGGCCACCGAGACTAGAAGGAAGGCGCCGGATCGCAAAATGGGCCGTGTAGTCGCCCGCCGGATCTTCGCTGGGGATAGGCGCCTCGACGATGCGGAACCAACGGCGCCATCGTCAGCGCTTCCGTCCCGTCATTTCACGGATGGCGGCTACTACCTGGTCCGGATGGTATGGCTTCTGTAGCACGAGGCTCCCGGCAACCGGCCTTGGGGTCACCGGGGAGAAGCCTGTTGCGTAGATGACGGGAAGGCGCGGGTCATGCTCGCGGCACTGCTCGGCGATCTGCCAGCCGTCGATCTTGCCCGGCAGCTTGACGTCCGTAACGAGGACCTCGGCTACCTTGCGTTTGCACCAGGCGAGCGCCTCCTCGCCGTCCGCCGCATGGATGACCTGATGTCCTTCCTCACGCAAAGCGTCGACTACGAATTCACGGATGAGAGGGTCGTCCTCGACGACGAGAATACGCACTGCGGTAACCCTGAACGACTTGATCTACGAAATGAATTCCAAACTGCCGAAGGTTTGCTCCGTTCCGAGAGCCGCATCCGTAAATCCACTTCTAGGAGCGGAGGTACCCAGCGTTAACGCTGGAGCTGAAATAGGACTGAAATTCCTGCGTGGTCCCCGGCCACAGAGGAGAAGGACCCGCTAGGCCAAACCAGCGTCGATCTGGGCGATCATATCAACGATCAGTCCGCGATGCTCCCTCAGCGTCGCCAAAGTATCCTCGAAATCCTGCAGCTGCTTCTTGGCTTCTGTCGTGTCGTGGCCGTCCGCCTTAAGCTTGTCGACCACCAGGAGTTGCTTGGTCAGGGCCAGCTCGGCCTTCGCGATATGCCCATCGGCCTCGTTAAGACGGCGCACTTCCGCGTTTCTGTCCATTTTCGTCCACCACCGAAATCCGCTTATGATGCTCTTGGGGGTAAGCCGACCGGTGCGGCTCCGGTTCCGACAAGCTTTCAGTCCCGTTCCGCAACGCAGGATGGATCGATACAAGATTAGTGCGCAGCGATGGTACGAAGCACTCGGTATTTAAGCGGGTCAGGGTTCAACAGGGCCGAATGAAACCGAACGAAAGAAGTCGCCGCTGAGACGCCTTAGAGGACTGCTTGATGTCCACTCCTGTGAAGGGTTTCGGATGCCGGCCGCATGAAGGACGGCGCGGCACATTCGGGCGGCCGGCGTCCGAAAGCCTCCAAGGGAGGAAACCGCGCATGGCGGGCGGGATGGTGCGGCTGGCGCTATGGGGATTTGAGCGTTGCTGACGAACTGGCGGATCGCGTGCGAACCGGTGCGGCGCGCCTCGCGTGGGTGGCGCATGCGCTTAATGAGCGATGGTTGGCATCGAGCTCGAATAGTTGTCTGTGCACTGGCGACGACAGAAGGATGGTGGGTCGCGTTCCGCCGTGGCCGGTCGATGAGCGGCGGACACGACGAGCAGCTTTGCAGAACGGCGGTTGCGCGGTCATGAGGTGTCGATCCTGATGGCGCGGGTTGGCGCGGTCTGTTGATGGCTGGGCGTTGCGCCTCGCTCAAAGACCTCGATGACGATCATGCGACCGCCGCAGTATGGACAGGGTGGCTTGTCGGTGTCGCTGACGGTCTCGGTCGGCTCATTCTCACGATCGCTGACGGCGAGCAGTTCGCGCGCGCGTGCGACGTTGTCAGCGCAGACGCCCCGCGCCAGCAAGCCGTAGTGGCGGATGCGGTGCAAGCCCTTTGGCAACACGTGGATGAGGAAGCGGCGGATGAACTCGAAGGTGGCGAGCGTCATCCGCTTGTGACGGTCGCGGCCATCGACCCGATAATCCTTCCATCTGAAGGTGACGCCTTGCTGGTCGAGGGCGATCAGGCGGCTGTTGGCGATGGCGACGCGGTGTGTATAGCGCGACAGATAGGCCAGCACGGCCTGTGGCCCGCCGAACGGACGCTTGGCATAAACGACCCATTCCGTCTTGCGCGACGCTGCCAGCAACGCGGCGAATGATTGTGCTCCGGCGAGATGAGCGTCGTTACCGAAGAAGCTCAGGCGCCCGGCCTGGTGGAGGGCGG
>NZ_FOQM01000077.1 GCF_900113735.1 Bradyrhizobium sp. Gha | reverse complement strand
GCGCTCTACATGGTCGACACCGTGGCTTCGCTCGGCTGCATACCGTTCGAGATGGACAAATGGGGTGTCGACGTCGCGATGTCCGGCTCGCAGAAGGGCCTGATGACACCGCCCGGCCTCGGCTTCGTCTCCGCCAATGAGCGCGCGCTGGACGCGCACAAGAGCGCGAACATGGCGACGCCCTATTGGAGCTGGAGCGAACGCGAAGGCACCGAGCATTATCGCAAATATGCCGGCACCGCACCGGTGCATCTGTTGTTCGCGCTGCGCCAGGCGCTCGACCTCCTGCACGAGGAAGGCCTGGAGAACGCGTTCCGCCGCCACGCCTTGCTCGGCGAAGCCACGCGGCGCGCGGTCGGCGCATGGTCGGAGGGCCAGGTGCTGGGCTTCAACGTTGCCGAGCCGCATGAGCGCTCCAACACCGTGACCACGGTAACCATGACCAGTGGCCACGATCCCGCGGTCCTGCAGCGCTATTGCAAGGAAAAGTGCGGCGTCGTGCTCGGCACCGGCATCGGCGATCTCTCGGGACAGGCCTTCCGCATCGCCCATATGGGCCATGTCAACGCGCCGATGCTGCTCGGCACGCTCGGCGTCATCGAGGTCGGCCTCAACGCGCTGAAGATCCCGCACGGCAAGGGCGGCCTCGAGGCCGCGGTGGCGTATCTCGGCGAGCAGGTAGCGGCTTAGGGCGCTAGCTTCGGCATCCGCTCGGAACGGCAATTGATGGAGCGGCGGGAGTTCGACCTGTTGTTCCGCTGGTTTGTCAGTCTGGGCGTAGACGATCCGGTGTGGCATCACTCGACCTCTTCGAAGAATCGCGACCGGCTGCTCGAAGGTAAGATTTCCGCTAAGTTCATTTCGGCGGTACTGGCTCAGCCGAAAGTGAAACGACTGTTGTCGAGGATCACTTCTCGGCGGAGCGCACGCTGATCGAGGCGTGGGCTTCGGTCAAGAGCTTCCGCAGCAAGCATGGAGGCGACAACGACAGTGAAGGTCCGGGACGCAACGCTGAGCGCAGCTTCCACAACGAGAAGCGTTCAAGCGACACGCATCAAAGCACGAGGAACCGGCCATGGTCTTGGCGGTCGGCGGTGCCGTCAGCCAGGCCACCGGCACGGCCGAACGAGAGACGGCGCTGGCGTTAATCGATAGTCGTGATCGCAAACGCCGGCGGATCACGCTCGGCGCGGACAAGGCCTATGAGTCACGCAGTTCGTGCACGACTTGAGAGAACGATCGGTGACGCCGCACATCCCGATCGACGGACACCTCAGCAAGACCGGTACTCCGCGCAAGACGGCGGTCGACGCCCGCACCACCCGCCGCGCCGGCTACGAGATCAGCCAACGCTGCCGCAACGGGATCGAGGAGGTGTTCGGATGGATCAAGAGTTCCGCCGGTCTGGCCAAAGGTGAAGCTACGAGGGCGCGAGCGCGTGGACGCCGCCTTTACGTTGGTGCTCGTGGCCTACAATCTGATCCGTCTGCCCAAGCTGCTGGTGGTGCAGCCATGAAGCGTGCGGGGCAAATGGCGTGTCGTGGAAACGCCCGAGCACGACATGGCTGGGGCGAGCTCTTACATCCTGTTCGCAGCCAAAGGCTGCGAGTTCGCCATGGATTGCCCCACGGGGGCGATATATGGCCGTTGCGAAGGCGATGGCGTGGAATTCACGTGCGACGGCAGCGACGAGATGGAGCGCGCAAGAGGCCGTGGTTGGGCAGAAGAGCTCGCCGATGGTTCGCTCGAAGGCGAGATATGCCTCGAAGGCGGCGACGACATTCCCGTCATCGCGCGCCGATTGGTTACTTCTTCAACAGCCTGTTTGCGGAGTGCTCGGGGCAAGGGCACCGCTGCTGTTGCGAACGGTTATTGCCAACGCCGCAAGCAAGACAGTTTCATACGCTGACCGCATACTGATCACGACAGGCCGCGTTCATCTTCGTCGCCGCATGTGCTTGGACGCTGGTTCGGATATGCCTTGAACCGCTTCACTCATTGTGATTGCAAACACTTTGGTTTGCACGCCATCCTGCACCGCCGACGCAATAGCTCCAGTCCTTTCAACGGCGGGCCAGCAGAGAAACGCAGGTATGCACAACGAGGGGCTCGCCGGAATGATTCGACGGAAGCTTTTTCATCGCAGGATTTACTCGTCGAGAGCCGCCTCATTGCACAAATCGGCAACGGCGTGTTGATAAGTTAAGAATCAACAGTTCGTGAAGGAGTTGATCGGTAATATCCTCTTAAGAGAAAGACGGGCTCGCAGCATGACCGACCACATACCCGCCGTCCTTGAAGCGCTTGACGTCCCGGGCGCTGCAGCCCTCGCGCGGACCTCCGATGTACATCGGATGCTCCAGTGGTCCAGTGGGGTCCGCTCTCCAGCCCGGCGCTTCATCAAAAACGAAATTTTAGCGAAGATTTCGCTTCAAGGGCTCGCGGCAATGGGGGAATTTCTTGAGCCGATCGTTCTAAGAGAACGCATGGTGCTGCAAGAGCCGAAAAAGCCGCTCGACTGCGTTTACTTTGTAGAATCGGGACTTGTTTCCGTCAGGATTGTCGCCGCGGGAAGCGTCCTTGAAACAGCGGTTATCGGACATGGCGGAGCTATCGGTGCTCCGCTCTTATTCGGGCCGCATCTTGCGACGCATCAATCTGTTGTGCTCTTTCCGGGAAGTGCGCACAGAATTCGATTTGAAGATTTGCGACGCGTGATGCGCGAGCACTCCGAAATCCGAGAACATCTTCTCCGATACGTCCAGGCGCTGAGCTTGCACTGTGCTCAGACCGGGTTGTGCGGCGTAAGACATGATCGCGAAAGGCGGCTCGCGTGTTGGCTATGTCTGGCGAGCGATGCTCTCGATGCTGATGTGCTTCCGGTGACGCATGACTACCTCTCTTCTGTTTTAGCATTGCGCCGCGCTGGGGTGACGGAAACCCTAATCCGCTTTGAAGAACAAGGATTGATTAGCAAAGCTCGCGGCGTGTTGCGGATTGAGGAAGGCGCGTGCCTCGGGCAAAAGGCATGCAGCTGTTATAGGCTTATTACAAGCGCTTACGCCGCAACCGAGCCCGTGACATTGGCCATTGATCCATAGAGCCCGGTAGGAGCGGCGCGCTCGAGCATGTGTTGCCGTTCATTATGGCCGAGCATCGCCGACGGGCGTGGCGCATCTTCGGTTAACATGGACTTCACGCGGGGCTTACCCGTGCGGCAGGGTGCGGGAATACTTTCTCATTCGAAAGCCTAGAGGCGTAACGCTGCGGCATCTGAAATGCGCGATCCACGCACGCAAGCTAGCAGCTCATTGTGATCAGTCTGGCAGATTACATGTGACCGAGTGTTCCGTCATCAATTCCTGACCAGGTCGATCGTTACTTCCGGCGTGTGCGCCAGCTCGATCGCTGGGACGCTGGGAGCCGAATGCCGTTGTTTCGTTCGTCAGCACTGACGATCAAGTCTGTTAAGTTCAATTGAGATCAGGAGTCGGTACCATCGCGAGATCCTCGTCTGCTACTCGCAGAGTTCAGTCAAGTTGCGCGCGGTAGAATCGTGCGGATTGGGCGAGACGCGGCGGCTCTATTATGCATTCCGCGCAAGCTCCTGGACGCTATCGTCCCGTCAAGTGCTTTTCGGGCGATGGTGTTTTTCCGATCTTCCGTCTGGGCGTTGTTAATCTCTGGGTGATCGGCTTACAAAAGCGCTGTTCTTACGCAGAGCAAAACATCAGCCGGTCTTCTTACTTTTTGCCGGCCGATGCACATCGAATCCGCCGATCTTGAAACCAGAATAGCACCCGAGGCCGTCGAATTCCGTTGATCATTGGAGTGGTACGCCCGATGTCTTGAGGCAATGTTTAGGCGAGCCTCGATAACTTTACCGCAAGGCGGAATCAGTGTGCGTTAGATGGAAGGCGAACGAAGCAGGGCATAGAGTGTCATGCCAGCACCGCAATCCGGTGCTCAACGTCCGCGAGCTGTGCGAATTCCATGGGACGCGGGCGATCAGCGCACCGGCTCTTGGATGTTCGCCCCCCAATTCCGATGATCCACCATAGTTTCCGACGCTTCGCTCTTCCTCGCCAGTTGTTCTGCCCGAAACCAACTGGTCGTGTCTATTCGCATAGGCATTGAGACTTGACTTCTGTGGAACGCGCTGAGCGGGCGGACCAGATCTGCAACTCTGAGCACGCCTCTCTCGAATAGAGGCTTCAAGGCGCGCGCGAACGGAGTGCAATTCGACTGGGGCAAAATGTATCGGCTTGCGCACGTAACGTACGTTAAACTGGAGCTTCGGTACTAATCGTACGTTTATGAGGCGATTAGATCACTGTGCGTGAGCGCGGGCCACGCGCCTGTGCGTTTCGTACAAAGTTTTCACGCCGATACCGAACGCAATCTGTCAACGTAATATTGCGAGCGGCGGAATGGTCCGCACCGCGACGCCAGTGGTTCATCTAATACCCGGCGTTCGAGGAAGGCCCTGTCGGTCGAGAATGATTGGGGGCGAAGATGGTCGATCTATGGGGTGAGCGGCCGTCTCATGTGAAACATTTTGGAGGTCTGTTATGAAAATGGCAAAGAGCCTTTTTCTAGGTTCGGCGGCGGCTATTATCTCCTTCGGCGGGGCACAAGCGGCTGATCTCCCGATCAAGGCTAAAGCGGTAGAGTACGTTAAAATCTGCTCCCTTTATGGCGCTGGTTTCTACTACATCCCGGGTACCGACACGTGTATCAAATTGGGCGGCTATCTTCGCGCTGAAAGCGCATTCGGCACGAGCTACCATTTTAATACGCCGGACAGCGGTGTGGGTGGCGCGCGCAACCGGCTGAGCGAATATTACAGCTGGCGCGCTCGTCAGGACCTCGTAGTAGACACGCGTACTGCGACCGAATACGGTCTGCTCCGCACGTTCGCCGAGTTGGCCTGGACCTATACGGGGGGGGCCTATAGCGGAGCCGGCACGGGCGGGACGACGTATACGACAGGGATTGGTAACCAGGTCGCTCAAGGTACCCCCGGTCTCTATTACGCGTTCATTCAATTCGCTGGCTTCACGTTCGGCAAAGCGGCTTCCCAGTTCAGCACTCCCTGGGGCCAGTATGCGGCGAACTCGTTTGAGCTACCGGGCGCCGGCGGCTGGGACCCCGCGCTCCAGTTCGCCTACACTTTTGAGTTCGGGCAAGGCATCTCGGCTTCTTTCTCGGCCGAGGATCCGGTTTCCCGGAGCCAACTTGCTGCCTGGAACGTGAGCGCAGCGACGGTTGCGGGGCTTGCCACGGGGGCGTATGGGGCGAACGACTTCGGTGGTGCGAGGGCTCCAGACCTCGTTGCGTCCGTTACTGTTGACCAGGCCTGGGGTTACTTGAAAGCCTCTGTCGCTGCGCATAATAACCATGCTGCCTACTATGGCGCGACCGAGGTCACTAGATACCCAGATGATAAGTGGGGCGGGGCGGGTCAGCTGGCATTGTCGATCAAGAACATCCCGACTGGTGCTGGGGATACCATCAACATGTCAGCTGTGTATACGTATGGCGCAAGCCGTTACAACTTCCACGATTATACGAATGCACCTAGTTTCGCGATGTACGGAAGTACTGGTCTCGCGGGTGCTTACCAGAGTGTCGGACTCGCGGGTGTTTCCGACTCGGTATTTGTGGCTGGCTCTGGCCAGGAGCTGACTACGACGTTCGGCTTCAACGGCGGCTACACTCATAACTGGAATCCAAACTGGGCCACCAGCGTTTTCGGCGCTTGGTCTGCTGTGCGCTACAATGGGACAGCCAAGGGCTATATCTGTGGTGCGTTCGTCGCAGGCCTCTCACTTTCGACTGGATTTGGAGGCTGCAATCCCGATTTCAACTACGCGGTTATAGGTACGAGGACAGGTTGGACTCCGGTCAAAGGCCTGACCTTCTCTGCCGAACTCGCGTATACGATGCTGGATCAGAAGTATGCAAGCGGAAGCACGGTGACGTTGCCGCTGCAGACAGCAATCGCCAAGCCGGGTGCCACGTATGAGCTGAAGGACCAGAACGCTCTCACGCTACTGGTCCGTGCTCAGCGGAGTTTCTAACTCTCTCATCAACCAGTAAGAAGGAGAAGCAAGCGGTTCTACTGATCTGAGTTAACCTCCAAGAAGGCCTCCGGCATGCCCGCCGGGGGCCTTTTCGCAAGACAGGACGCGACATGGCGGCTTCACAATCACTTGGCTATCGCCAGCATCGCAAATACGAACAAAGAAGCGAGGAGAGTCGCTGCATAGCGATACGTTGTGTATCGCTCGCCGATGCTCTTCCACCGAGGGCTGCCCGCGGCGGTGGTTGCGATCCGCTGTAGCGCGTCGATCTGGATGGGAAGGCGCCCCGATGAGATCTATTCTGCCATAGCGGATGCCGCCGATGATCTGACCTGAAGGTGTGCTCCGCACAACGACAACGGCGAACTTACGATATTGTACAAGCTCGCCAATGATGAGCTGGTTTCTGTGTAGCTTAACCCCTCGGAAAGGGTTGTGGGACACCGGGAGCGCAGTGACGACCAGGCTTCTTCAGGCCGCCTCCCAAGAATGAGCAAAATGATCGCTGGTCCGCTCTGGCGATGCCTGATCGCAGGCAGTGTCGCGTAGAAACAGCGCATTGAAGGCTCAATCGCCACTATCTTTTTCAGAAAGTTCAGTCGATGGATTGGGAGCAGGTTCGAATATTCCTTGAAGTCGCACGCGCCGGGCAGATATCGAAGGCTGCCAAGCACCTGCAACTCAATCACACGACTGTAGCCCGTCAACTCACCGCATTGGAGAAGAATCTGAATGTCAGATTGCTCGAGCGTCACACCTCCGGCTCTAATTTGACGGCAGCGGGCGAGGCCCTCGCACTGGCCGCAAAACGAGCCGAAAGCGAGTTTCTGAAAGTCGGTGCGAGCATAGAAGGTGCGAATGAAGCGATCACGGGTACGGTGCGCGTTGGAGCGCCAGATGGACTGGGCAATTATTTTTTGGCCGAGCGCCTGGGAGCGCTTGCTGCTAGGCACCCTGGCCTTGTCATCCAACTTGTCCCGCTGCCGCGCACCTTTTCCGTGTCTCGGCGCGAGGCCGATATCGCGATCTCACTTGACCGGCCAAAGCAAGGCCGCCTGATCTTGTCGAAATTGATGGACTACACTCTCAGTATCTATGCGGCCGAAAGCTACTTGTCGCGCGAAGGTTCAATTCAGAGCCAGGCCGATCTGGCGTCGCGGCTGTTCGTGACGCATGTGGAGGACTTCGCATACAGTCGGGCGCTGGACTACGCATCGGTTCTGAGAAGGCTAATGTCACGACGCTACGAGTGCGGAAGTGTGGTGGCCCAGATAGAAGCGGTGCGAAGTGGCCATGGCATTGGAATTCTGCATGATTATGCTGCCCGGCGTTATCCGGAATTGCAGCGCCTCCTCCCCGAGTTACGAATCGTGCGAAGCTATTGGCTCACCGCTCACCCCGATATGCAGGACACGCGGCGCGTCATGGAGGTTCGTCGTTTCATAACAGCATCGGTAAAAGCCTCCAGATCCATTTTCGAATCGAACTGATCATTCCGTCCGACCTGAATAGCGTTCGTCTCGACGAGACTGTCCGCGACTTTGGACAGGTTGCAATTGAGATTCTGCGCGGAACGGCGGGAATGCAGCTACTCAACACTAATGCGACGATCATTGCATCGATTAAGCGAAAATTCTCACTACAGTAGGGGATCGTCGGCGAGATTGGAACGAAGTATTGCGCTTCGCAAGGGTGCACGAGCGTTTTGAGCCTGCACTGAAGCTTCTTGTAAATTGGCAGTGCTGAGGGGCGCCCTGAGGGTGTGCCTTGTACGGCAAGAATTTTGCTGCACGGGCAATCTATCTCAATCGGGAGGTGGAGAATGCGCGCTTATACTCGACACAGAGCTTCGATGGGCGGGTTCGCGATCTGCGGCGCAAAATTTGGACTTATCGTAAGCGGCAAAGAGATCCCGTCTGGCGGAGTGGGTCGGCGATCGGCTATCGGCTGCTGAGCCGTGAGCCGATGTGAGCTTCTATGTCTGCGCCTAGTTCTGGAACTAGAACCTTCCATATGATCGAAGCGGTCGCCGACCGTCTTGAGGGGGCGCCGCGGCAGCTTCGCCGACGGTGGTCGGACTAGTTTAAGGCCGCAAGTTGTGACAGAGGCGCTGGAGCCTGGGGCGAGCAGTTCTGCTGGCCGCCGGGTGCAGATGAATCCTGCGCAATTGATGGCCTTGGTGGATGGGATGGACTGGAAGCGGGTCCGGACTGCGGCGGTCAAGCCGCCGGAGATTGTTGGGTAAAAGCACTGCGGCGAAGTGAATCTGCGGCCTAAAAGGGCAAGAGTGCGCATTCCAGGGATGGTGATCAGGTGTTCCATGCGATGGTGATCACGGATTCCAGTGATCGTGATCAGGGCGGAGGCGAACACGGCTGACGGATTTATGTGTGCTGGAAATGTCCTCCTCGTCAAGGCTGGCGGGTTGGTTCGAAGATCGTTCCGGCGGTCCATGGGAGGGCCCCGTGCGCGGCGCGGAGTGCCCCCACGAGCGACGTAGCGACGCGCGCGGGAGGGGCCTGTGGGCCGGCGGGGCGATCGTGCGCGAGGTGCTCACGGTTTTTTCTTTTCGCCAGCCTGACGCCGTAGACTGTCGCCTTTGAGCTCGAGGCGGTGCGCATTGTGGATGATGCGGTCCAATATCGCATCGCCAAGGGTGGGATCGGCAATGACGTCGTGCCATTGCGACACGGGGACCTGACTTGTGATCAACAAGGACCCCTTGTCGTAGCGATCATCGACGATCTCGAGCAGATCGCGGCGCTGGTCGGCGGTGAGCGGTTCGGGTCCCCAGTCGTCGAGGAT
>NZ_FOQM01000093.1 GCF_900113735.1 Bradyrhizobium sp. Gha | reverse complement strand
TAAGACCGCAAAACTCTAGTTCTGGGTGGTCCAAAGTTCGGTCGAGCTACAAAAACCCCGAGACTCTAACTGCTGCTGGATGAAAATTCAGTGGCAGGTCAACACCTTCAACGGGCAGGAGGGCGCAATGTACGTTTCGGTAGACATCAATTTCACGAGCAGTTACTGGGGCGGGCGCGATGACAAAGTCGATTTCTGGAGTAACTTTGAATCGAAGCGGCTAGGTAGAGATGATTTCGATGGCGAACATCACGAAGGCGATCCCAGGCTTGCCGACAAGTACGAGAGAACCTTTAGAGCCGCGTTCCCAAAAATTCTTGAGAATTTGGTCAATGAGGAAATTGCGAAGGCATTTGGATCGCGAACAGAGGACCAAGACCAAAGAAGCAGAATTGTACTACCCACAATCAGGTTAAGACTTGTTACAATTGAATATAGCTCAATAAAGCCGATTCTTGATGTTATCGGTATGGAGAACAGCGATCTCCGCGACTTCGTACTTCTATCTCTCAACATCTACGCTCCTCAGGCATTCAATATGGCGATGAATTCGAATGTTGGCTTGAGAGCATCAGCATCTGCATTGGGCGATGTGCCGCCAGTCCCAGTCGAACCAAAGAGCCCTTCATCCTTATCCAATCGCTCTAACGACTTGGCCAGCCGGGCATGGATGATTGCTAATGCTTCGCTGGTCGTTCCAGTGTTGTTGGCACTACTCGTGCTCTATTTTGCTTTTAAGGACGTTTCATCTGAGGCTACAGACCTGAAGACGGAACGGGCAAAAATCGTCGAAGCGGTCACAGATCAGAATAAGGCCATCTCAAATGCGATTGTTGACTTGTCAAAGCAAGCGGCTACGAACAGCAAGGCACTTCAAGACGCCTTGATTGCTATTTTTCAAGATAAGACTAATGGTCCGAAGCCAGTCAAACCGTAAAGCGGAGTCAGAATTTCATCTCGGGGGCTAATGTGTCTAAGCGTTGACTTTTTCAAATGATTGGACTGCGTTCCAGCCACTGAATTTTCATCCAGCAGCAGTTAGAGTCTCGGGGTTTTTGTAGCTCGACCGAACTTTGGACCACCCAGAACTAGAGTTTTGCGGTCTTA
>NZ_FOQM01000033.1 GCF_900113735.1 Bradyrhizobium sp. Gha | reverse complement strand
CTCGCACTTACGATCAACCGCCTCAACCGCTCGCTAGGTCTTGCCGACGCGTACCCATTCGACATTTCGCCTGCAGTTAAAGGCAAACTACACCTGGTCCATATGTCGATTTCGGCTTTTAGAAATCGGCACGTATCAAGGGCGACTGGGTAGGTTGTCGATCGTCGGGAGCTCTATCGGATCTGCTCGCGCTTCCAGCGCTCGAGCAATCTCGCTTGCACAGAGGCACGATTATCAAGGCTCAACAAGCCACGCTACGAAGCAAACACCCAGGCTATTCGCTATTTTGAAGTTGAGGCTTTCTTAATGATGGCTCGCGGTGCCAGACTTGAGAACAATGCTCGTAAAGCTGCTCATCCGACAGCTTTAGCCGCTCTCGAAGACTCTTTCTCCCGGAGCCTCTCAGTACGGCGCCGCGCTGACACGCCGCCTTGTCGCACGGCGAAGAGAGCGAGGCTTCTTAGGCTCCGACCTACACACGAGCTGGACGTTTGGGGCTCCATTCGAGACAAGCTCAAGGCCGCCAACAAGGCTAAGCGCACACGCCTCGGCCGGCTGTAGAATATGTCCGTCCGGCGTCCAGTCCCGAGACTGAAATCGGTCTGTGGCGCGACACCTAAACCGCTCCAAGCTGTGTCATCCACGCGGAACGGCCAATCGTCTGATCCGCGTGGGCGACGGGCCGGTTCTCGGAATTCTTGACTTTCTCAACTGCTGGTGTATGGTGTCGTCATCGATACTGGCCGAACAACTGTTCCGCTTTCGCCTCAGATCCTGCGGCGCGCACGTTTCAGACATTCTCCAACATCGACTAATTGGACACTGGCCGCAGCTCCGCGCGCCGGGTCCTGCGCGCACGCGAAAGCAAACCGTATGAACACGGGTACAGTGAAGTGGTTTAATACCCAAAAGGGCTTTGGCTTTATCCAGCCAACGAACGGCAGCAACGACGTCTTCGTTCACATCAGCGCTGTCGAACGCGCCGGTATGGGGACTCTGAGCGAAGGTCAGACGCTGTCTTATGACGTCGTGGCAGACCGTCGTACCGGTAAGTCCGCTGCCGAAAATCTTCGTACTGCTTAAATAGCAGCACGACAGACCTGTCGCTCCAGCCACGGATGTACTGGCGGAGCTTGTGGTCCCGCCCCGCCGCCCGAGCCCTCGGGGGTGGGGTTTTTCATTGAATCCGGCAAAGAAATTCAACGGGCTCATCTGTGGCTTCGCTTCGACAATCGGCCCTTGTGTCGCTGAGTTACGATTAAGCTGAACCGAGGTCTGCCTCGAAGCTCATCGCGCAAATTCATTTCGGAGTGGCTTGTTTCGTCTTTCAGGTGCATAAATCGGCATGCACGATTCTGATCATCGATCTTGTCGGTGCGGCGCCGTCTATAGCCGAACCGAGGCGATGGCACCTAGCCGGCAGATCGCCAGCTTCGAGTGCTCGGTTTGCGGCGCTACGATGGAATCATGGAACACCGCTTGGGTGCCCATCTACAGGCTGATAGTCGGCCCAGTTCGACATTCCTCATCTGAAGGATGACTTCGCCTCGCAAAGCGAACCGCAGCCTGTGGCAGGAATTGCCGTTCATCGCAGAGTCGTTCGGCGACTTGCTTACTAGCGTTGACGTGACCGCGGACGATCGTCGGACCTTACAAAGCCAAGCCAGGCGAGCAGCGCTTGTCTTGGATACGGCTACAGACGAAGTCTACTTTTCTGCAGACGAAGCAGCTTACAAGAACGCCTACGTCACCGTGTTTCAAGCCTGGGCGAAGGGCACGATCAAGGGCACAGCGGAACAGATATTCGAGGCTACAAAATCCATTCTTGAGGACTAGGACTCCGCCCTGGACACCAGCGAGTCAGATAGAGTCGTGAGCGATGAGGAAGAATTATGCCATACGCCTACAAGCTGAATGAGGACGTTCGCCACCAAGCTCAAGGCCCGCAAGGACGCGCCGCAACTGAACCGCAGATGATTTACACGATCATACAGCACATGCCCATCGAGTCTGATGGACGAGTTAGGTATCGCATCAGGTGCAAATCCAAGAATATCGAGCGGGTTGTTACGGAAGATCAGCTTTCGTATTTTCAGTGATCGCAGACGTCTGTTCGGACTCCTACACTGTCCGGAGGCAGCAAGGAGGAAAAATGTCAGACCGGCGGGAGCTCTATCGGAGCCCAAATGGCGACGCATGGTTCATCGCGCACGAGCCGACAAACGGTTACGCCTTCATCATCCACCAGCCCAATGCGCCGTCTGGCGGCCGGCTGTCTCACATCGAGTTGGGTGATTTCTTGCGTGAGGGGAAGGGACCCGAACAGCAAGCACTATTGCGATTGATCGGAACGCTGGTAGAGATACCGCCCTTTGCGTAGGATGCACGCGTTTATAATGGCCGCATCGCATGCAATGCTGGTTCAACAGCTGCTATCAACTTGAAAGCGAGTTGTGAAAGCTCTTGTTGGGAGAGCACGCGTGAGGCCCCGGCCGCGAAAATACTCGACAGGCCATAAGCGTTCAGAAGCCTACTGCCGCGAGAGAACCTCCGCCACCTGCGAGAATAGCGGCTTTGGTTGACGGAAGCTGGATAGTAGACGTGGTCGCCGACTTTCGGCGAGAGCCCGAAGCGCAGGCGAGCGCGATTGCAGGAGGAAGAACTTATCAAGTCACTTCGCGTATCCCTGTGATCGGAGCCAAGCGATCCGACGCTCTCCATTCATCCAGTCATCAATATCGGCTTTGCTCGTGAAGCCGATGATTTCTCGGGGCTCTACGCCTGGATATTCGGCGATGATAGTCCAATCGCCCTCAGATTTGCGAACCGGTTTGAAGCTCACTTTGATTTTTGCCATGCCCGACCATGCACGAAACCTCGCGGAAAAGGAACCTCGTCCTCCACAATGCGGATAGTTACCCACCAAGTGTCACTGTAATCGTGCTCTCCGTCCACAAATGACTCCGGACCCCACATTGTCAGCGAGCGGCAGGGAGTTATTTGCACGCTTGAACAGAATTGGGAATCGCAATCCACGCGACATGGTTACTTCCCCGATGTTCGCGCCTCCGGCGAAAGCGGCATAGTGAACGTGAACTTGGTTTCTTCACTCGTCGAGCTGACGGTCAATTCGCCCCCGTGAGCTTTTGCAATCTGCGAAGCGATGTAGAGCCCCAGTCCGAGCCCCTGGCGGCTGGCATGAGCATTCCCGCGGAAAAAGGGCTCGAACAGCTTGTCCATCGCGGCTTGTGGGATCGGCTGGCCGGCGTTGGAGACCCAGAGCTCGAATTCGCGCTCCCTTGTTTCTGCGTGAACAATCACGGGCTTGCTCGAAGATCCGTGCGTGAGGGCGTTCCCCACGAGGTTGGACAGCATCTGTCCAAGTCGTTGGCCATCACAGTTCACGGGCCGCTCGATCTTGAATTCGGCCTCTATGATCCGACCTGGCGAGGCCAGTCTTAGTTCGTCCACGACGCCCATGAGCACCGGCTCCAGCGGCTTTCCGAAATCGAGGTTCAACCGAATTCCACCGCCGAGCCGTCCACGAGCCAAATCAAGCACGTCGTCGATCAGTCCTGCCATTCGCATGACAGTGGTCTGCATCATGGCGATAACCTGCCGCTCTTTCTCGGTCTGGACTGTCCTGTCGAGGATACGCACCCCGGCACTGATCGAAGCGAGGGGATTACGCAGGTCATGGCCGAGAACCGCGATGAACTGCTCTCGGAGCTCTGATGTTTCGTGCTCTCGCTGCAAATTGACCTCGGCAGATCTTTCGCCTGTTCTGGCTGCCTCGCGGGCTCGAAGAAGCTCCTGTTCATAGCGGCGACGATCAGTTGCTCTAATGAGCGCTAGGCGGATCGAAAGGGGCTTGCCGTCCGTGTCCCGACGCTCAGTTGCGTTAGCGATCATCTGGAGCCGCTGCCCGTCCGCCTTGATAACGTCGATGGCAAATTCATCGAACGAACCCTGCATTCGGAGGAGCGGCGCGATGTGAGTTTCATAGTAGATGCGCCCAGCCATCGTCAGAAAGTCGCTGAAGCGCTTTCCGATCATTTGGTCGGCGGTATGACCGCTCCAGCCGGTCAAAGTTCGATTCACGTACTCCATCCGGCCGGCAGGAGACAGCGAAACGTAACCGCAAGGGGCGTTCTCGACCATGTCGGTGAAGTCGAGCGAGACCATGCCGGTCACACAAAGGTTCGCATGGCGGACACCACTTCTTCCGGTGCGCTGAGGTTCGGACAATGCCCCGTGGCCTTGAGAACGATCATCCGGCTGTTCGGGATGGTGCGGTTGACGAAGTCGCCAACATCCTGGCTGGCGATAATGTCCTCGCTGCACTGAAGAACGAGGGTTGGCACGGCAACACGGGCAAGGTCTTCGCGGTTGTCCGAAGTGAAGGTCACGCGAGCGAATGCCTTGGCGATGTCAGGATCGGTTCGGCAGAAGCTGTTGGTCAGCTCCTCGCCCAGCTCGGGGCGGTCCGGATTGCCCATGATCATTGGCGCCATCTGTGCGGACCAGCCCATGTGGTTGGATTCCAGAAATTCCAGCAGCTCCTCGATCTGCTTTGCGCTGAAACCACCGGTGTATCCTGCATCATCAATATAGCGGGGCGAGGGGCCGATCAGCACAAGCTTGCCGAACATTCCGGGCGCCTTTTCGGCGGCGATCACGCCGATCATGCTGCTCACGGAATGGCCGACGAAGACGGCGTCCGAAAACTCCAGCTCGCGAGCGATCTCCACAACGTCGGTCGCGTAACCTTCGAGGCTGGAATATTTGGCCCTGTCGTACGCGCTTAGATCCGAACCCCCGGCACCGACGTGGTCGAACAGGACTGTCCGAAAGTCGGCTTCGAAGGCCGGAGCCACGAAGCGCCACATGTTCTGGTCGCAGCCGAAGCCATGGGCAAACATCATCGCTTTTGCGCCGGCACCTTGAATATGCACGTTGTTTCGTTCGAGTACTTTCGACATGAGCCACCTTGTGTTCCCTTGCGCCGTTTAGCTGGCTTGCTACGGGAGATTGCGATATCTGCGCTATTCCCGACTTGAGCGCCGGATACCCGAGGGAGTAAGCAATCAGGTAGTTCCGGTCAGTTCGCGCAGGACCTCGACGACCTGGGCGCTACGGTAGGGCTTAGGCAAAAACACGCTGCCGGTCGGCAGATCGTCGTCGCCGATGTGTACGTGACCGGAGGTCGCCACGATCTTGATCGGCGGCCAACGGTCGCGGACGAACCGGGCAAGCTTCAACCCGTCCATCGAACACGGCATCTGAATATCCGTGAAGACAACGTGGATGTCGGAGCGTGCCGATAGGATGGCGATGGCTTCGTCGGCATTGACCGCCGGAATGACTTCAAAACCGGCGTGTTCGAGCACCTCGGCGGAATCCATCCGCAGCAGGAATTCGTCCTCGACGATCAATATGACGGAACGCGCCATTCCAGTGAAACCCTCCACGCCGGCAAGCGCGCCATCAAGGTATTGTTCCTAAAATCAAAAGCTTGCGTTTCGCCCGCAGATCTTCGAGCGGTTAGGTGCGAGCAAGTTGAATTGTGAGCGTTGTGCCGGTCTTTTCGTCGGAGGTAACAGCGATCTCGCCGCCATGAGCTTCAACGATCAGCCGTGCGATGTCGAGGCCGAGCCCGAGATGGGCGCGATCACCCAAATCCAACACTTGGTCACGCGTCCACGACTGGAGAATCGCGCTTGGGCTTTCAGGTAGGGGCAGGACCGAAATTGTGAACGCCAACGACTAAAGTGAGGCGATCGTTGCCTCGAGATCGTCAGGATTGACCGCGCCCTCCGGGGGCACACAACTCTTCCGGTTCGGCTGGCGAGAGATGTTCGATGCGGACGAACCAGTTCTGCACTGCGCTGGCCACCTCCAGGAGGAAGGTCGTTCACGGCGGAGCGAATGGCGAGCAACGTTCTGACCGCCTATCGCCGGTTAATGGCCCTTCGGCAAAGACCGAAAGTGGATGTGCTCGCGAGTCTTGGAAGCAACAGCTAGATCAGCATGCCGATACCTTCTGCCGGGTTGGAAATCGCTGCCGCCGCGGCTGGCTGACATCCTCAGGAACGGAATCAGCGAGCGGCGGTTACGACAAGGCAGAGGAGTTGCCGCCATGCGCCGCTCGACACCCAAGCCCATCCGCAACAAGCTCGATCTGACTGACCGCGCTCAGATGCGCCTCGTGAGAAAGCGCTTGGGCCTTTCGGATGCCGAGCTGACTGCGATTGCCGGGCGGATCGGCAATTCGATCTCCGCGATCAGCAAAGAAGCGGCCATTCAGCGCGCAAACGCACTCCTTAAGGCGGCCGATGTGCCGCCCACGGCTGTGATCGCCTCGGCTGCGGCCACCGAGCAGGCGGCGGCCGAGATACCCACGCCAGCGCCGACATCCTGACCAGATTGTCATCGGGGGCAGACATGGATCAAAAAACGCAATCAGACGACGCCCTGACGCGGGCGGCGTCGAGCCTGCGCCGATCCCGGATCACCGAGGGCAAACCGTTTCCGCTCGGCGCCACCTGGGACGGCCTTGGCGTCAACTTCGCGCTATTCTCGGCCCACGCCACCAAGGTGGAGCTCTGCCTATTCGACGACGAGGGTGAAACCGAGCTCGAGCGGATTGAGCTTCCGGAATATACCGATGAAGTCTGGCACGGCTACCTGCCCTCGGCCCGCCCCGGCACCGTCTACGGCTATCGCGTCCACGGACCTCACGAACCCGATGCCGGCCATCGCTTCAATCACAACAAGCTCCTGCTCGATCCCTATGCCAGGCAGCTCGTCGGACAGTTGCGCTGGGGACCGGAACTGTTCGGCTACCAGCTCGACCACGCCAACAAGGATCTGTCTTACGACGAGCGCGACAGCGCACCCTTGATGCAGAAGTGCCGCGTCATCGACCCCGCGTTCACCTGGGGTGCGGCGCGCAAACCTGAGGTGCCTTGGGAACGAACGATCGTCTACGAGATGCACGTTAAGGGCTTTACCCAGCTCCACCCGCTGGTGCCCGAGGCAGACCGCGGCACCTTCTCGGGGCTCGCGCATTCGGAAATCCCCGGCTATCTGCGCTCGCTCGGAATCACCAGCGCGGAGCTGTTGCCAATCCATGCCTTCGTCGATGACAGTTACCTGGTCGACAAAGGCCTGCGCAACTACTGGGGCTACAATTCCATCGCCTTCTTCGCCCCCGAGCCGCGCTATCTGAAGACGCCGTTCGCGAATGAATTCAAGGAAATGGTCAACCAGTTCCACGCCCACGGCATCGAGGTCATTCTCGATGTCGTCTACAATCACACCGCCGAAGGCAATGAGCTCGGGCCCACGCTCTCGTTTAGGGGCATCGACAATGCCAGTTATTACCGCCTGCTACCGGACCAGAAGCGCTACTACATCAACGATACTGGCACAGGAAACACCGTGAACCTGTCGCATCCACGCGTGCTCCAGCTGGTCGCGGATTCCTTGCGCTATTGGGCAACCGAGATGCGCGTCGACGGCTTTCGCTTCGACCTTGCCACTATCCTGGCGCGCGAACCCTATGGATTTGACGAAGGCGGCGGTTTCCTCGACGCCTGCCGCCAGGATCCCGTGCTTTCCAGTGTCAAGCTGATCGCAGAGCCCTGGGACATCGGCCCCGGCGGTTATCAGGTCGGCCAGTTTCCGCCTGGATGGGCTGAGTGGAATGACAAATTCAGGGACACCGTACGCGCTTTCTGGAAGGGTGACGACGGCACGCTGGCGGATCTCGCCAAGCGGGTGTCAGGATCAGGCGATCTGTTCAACAAACGCGGGCGTCGACCCTGGGCCAGCGTCAACTTCGTCACGGCCCATGACGGCTTCAACCTCAATGATCTCGTCTCGTACAACGACAAGCACAACGAGGCTAACGGGGAGGACAATCGGGACGGCCACAGCAACAACCATTCCTGGAATTGCGGCAGTGAAGGCCCTTCGGACGATCCTGAGATCACGGCCCTGCGCGAACGCCAGAAGCGCAACCTGCTCGCGACGATGCTGCTGTCCCACGGCACGCCGATGCTGCTTGCGGGGGATGAGTTCGGGCAGACTCAGAACGGCAATAACAATGCCTATGCCCAGGACAACGAGACCACCTGGCTCGACTGGATGGGTATAACGGCAAACGGCCGCAATCTGCGCGAATTCGCGCGCAGGCTGATTGCCACGCGCAAAGCCTTCCCGATCCTCTATCGCAGTCGGTTCCTGGTCGGCTCCCACAATGAAGAACTCGACGTCAAGGACGTGACCTGGCTGTCACCTTCTGGCGAAGAGATGACGGACGAGCAATGGCAGGACGGCAACGCCAAGTGCTTTGGCATGCTGCTCGACGGGCGCGCCCAGGAGACCGGCATCAAGCGCCGCGGGTCGGATGCAACGATGCTTCTGGTCTACAACGCGCACCATGATGTTGTAAACTTCACCCTGCCGGCGGTAGCCGACGGCCTCAGCTGGTTGGGCTTGATCGATACCAACCGGCCAGACGCGCGAATGGCGGAGTTTGAGTTCGGGCACGCTTACGAAGTTACCGGGCGGTCCCTGTTGGTATTCGGGCTTGCCAACGATAATGTCGCGACGCGGCGCCTACGGCAGGGCCTCGGCGCGCTGCTAGATATCGCTGACACGCCTCTATCCGGCTAGGTGGACCATCCCCGACACGGTCGCTCAGCATTCGATTCGCGACCGACGCCTTTAGTGTCTCCTGCTCCGAAAGACCTCACACCGGATGAAAGACGCGAGCGGCGCCGGGTTCGCCGGGAAAAGCAGCGCGAGGATAACATCCTGCGCGCGGCAAAGATGCACCGCGTTAGGATAAAGATGGAGAGCGAGGGGCTTCCGCCACCGCCTGATTTGCAGAAAACCGTCTTCGTAGGCTGTTCCGGCTGGCGCTACTGGAAATGGCGGGATTCATTTTACGCATCAGTGCCGCAACCGAACTGGTTCGCGCATTACGCCTCCGTCTTCGATACAGTCGAGATCAATGCGTCCTTCTACTCATGGCCGACCATCGCGAATGTTCACGCATGGCGCCGCCAGCCCGGCGGCAAGGGCGTCGTTTACACCGTCAAGGTTTGCGAGCTCATCACCCATGTCAAAAAGTTCAAGGGCACGAAAACGCTGATCAGGGATTTTGGCATCATCGCGGATATTCTTGGCGAGCAGATGGGCTGCTTTCTGTTCCAGCTCCCGCCGAGCTAGCGATACACGAAGGCCCGCCTCGCTGCGATCGTGTGCCAGCTTGATCCTAAGCGCCGCAACGCGCTCGAGTTCAGGAACAAGAGCTGGTGGAATGAGGAAGTCTATCGTGCCTTGCGCAATGCCGG
The DNA here is from genome assembly GCF_900113735.1 of Bradyrhizobium sp. Gha. Lineage (GTDB taxonomy): Bacteria > Pseudomonadota > Alphaproteobacteria > Rhizobiales > Xanthobacteraceae > Bradyrhizobium. Next base: position 74,639 of record NZ_FOQM01000033.1, on the reverse strand, counting down.
GATCATGTTCTGCTCCTGCAGCGGTCCGCGCCTTCCTGACGAACTCGTCCGGACGGCGGATGAGTCTACGTACGCCTCCATGGACCCGAGCGCTGGTATCACCATAATTACTCGGACGAAGAACTTCTGAAATGGGCGAGCAGGATCAAGGGGAGCGGCGTTAAGAGAGCCTGGATTTATTTCAACAACGACTACGACGCTCATGCGCCTGATAATGCGAAAACCCTGTATCGCATGCTGGCGCCCTTCCGGCCCAAACGGAGGGCCGCCCGCCCCGCTTAGGAACCCGACCTGCAGCGGTTGCTTGTCCTTCAGCGCCCCCTAAAAGCGGGGCTGCAGAACCCAGCAAAGTCAGTCGGAGCGTGCATGCTTTTTTGGTTTTCAGCGCTGACACTCATGGCCGATGCGCTAGAGGTCATGGATATTCGACTCCGGCAAATGGCCGTGGGAAACGGCACGTCTGACGAAATGTTTCTGATGGTGACGGAGAAGCTAGACGCCGCCTCGGAGGCCGGTTCGATTTTCATTCGCGGAGGCGACTGCGGCCACGTTCTTGACCATTACAGGAAGATCGTCGCAGCGAATGTCGAGCGACTGTCGGCCGGGCGATAGGAACGGCGTGGAATCAATATTTGAGATCTTCCTCCGGTCGTGCCCGCTCTGTTTCTGCCATTGACCGAGTATGTGGCCCAAGGCAAGGGCACACGCCGGGTTCATCGCCCATCGCGTCGGCCCGCAGAAGCGGAACTCTCAAAGCGGGGAATGTATTTCGGGTGCGAGATGAGATGCATTGGCGCCGAAGTTTCGGTGCCCGGGTCACCTCGAGCGCTACCGAAGCTCGACCGAAAGTCCGGGGTCTTACGCTTTGCATCGGGCACAGCGCAGTTTCGACCGCTCAAGGTGCCGAACTTATGGACTTCGGTCTGCAGAAAGTCGAACGTGCGGCGCGCTCGTAGAAGCCAGTGGATGAGCGTCTTCGTGTTTCACTGGCTGCTCTCGCGGGCTGGCGCCTGCGGCACCACCAACCATTGAACTTAATGATGCGGGACGTGAATGCGGACAGCACCCCTCGCGTAAGACTCCCCCGGTGATTAAATTTAAGGTCACCGTATCGTTTGATACATACCGACAGACCGCCGAGCCGGAAGGTATCAACCGGCGTGCGGCGCGAGTCGCGCGTCGGGCGGCCTCGGTGCGTCCGCAGCCAGCCCCGGGACGCGCGGGGTCGTTCCGCGGGAAAAAGCGGCAGGATATTTAGGGTATGTTAGTGCTGGAACACGCGCGCGGTGGAAACGTCTGCTCACCGGGGCTGGCGCCTTTCATTTCGTATCTATGTTGAATCCCGGTAGGGCCGCTGTTCCAGAGCAGCGGCCCTTAGTTTTAGAGAGCGAGAGAAATCGGGACAGAGGCGCGGAGCGTCCTTACTCTCTCGGCTTAGCGCCAACCGCCCTTGAGCATCTCGAGAAAGCGGTCGATGAACGTCTGAATCCAGGCGTCCTCCTCCAGATCGGGGGTCGGTCCCTCCTCCGAACCAAGGAATATCTGTGGGCGGCTATTCGTGCGTCGATTCTGGTCCGACATTGCCCTCTCCTTCCGACAGAAGCCCGGGGGTGTCCGGTCCCCCGAGCCTCCTCGCCGGACAAGCTCGGGCTGGAGAGCCGCCGGAGGGTTGTGAAGCTAGGGTGCTCCCCTTCAGATTGAAGTCGACGCAAACCGGATCATTTCGATCCACCAGGCCAATCTCGCGGAGCGCGTGATTGAACCCGATCTCCAACACATGACGTTCATCGGGGGTCAGATTGATGTCCGCGAGGAAGCGCGAAATAAACATCACTGCTCCCTGAGATCTGCAGGCGGGAGCGCTCTTGGTCTCTCAGCCACCGACGCCTACGGACAGAGCCTCGGCCGGTGATGATGGGCAACTAACGTAGGTTATTTTACTTCCACCCGAGTACCTCTTCCTAGATGCGCGGCCCGGATGACCGGCATCTGCTGACCCGCTTCGTACTTCTCGCGGGCAATCAGCTCGATCCTTGGCCGTGCCTCTTGAAAGTGGCCGCGACTTCGTCGGCATCCGTTCCCGCGATTGCGAGCTCGCGCAGGGCAGACCACTCGACTCTGCAAGCAATGCGGTCGTTGCCGCTCAACATCGCGAACAGAACAGCTTCGGGCTCGACCTCCTCGAACTGGCCGGACGGATCAGAGGAAAGCGACACCGGAAACTCTCCGTGCGCAGCAAACTCTTGGCTATTCAGATTGATCCTCTCGACCTCCTGACCTTGCGAGCGGCTGCAAGTTGGCCTCCTTCCAATCCGCCCGATTGCGATATTCCTCCGCCATCTCCAGCAGAGCTTGCTTCGCCCGCGCCTCGCCGGTCAAAGCAGCTTGCGCTCGGGCCAATCGCTCTAGTTGTCGCAGTTCGTGGGGCATGGCACGACCATAACAAGGTCCCCGGTCTGCGCATTGAGATAAGTTACAAAGGTAACCGCTCCCTCAGCAATCAGTGAAGACGCTTTAGGCTAGTCGCACACGCCGTGTGAATGAAAGAGGCCGTCAGCTTGGCGGTCTTACGCGTGCGGCGGCGGTATTTGGTTAAGCAATTGAGATACCGCCGTAACGACCTGTGCGGACGCGAACGGCTTCTGCAAGGCACGCTGTTCCGCACGCCCTGCGCCGGCCATTCGTGGCCGGCTGACGCCGTCATGTAGACCACTGGAAGATCGGGCACGAGCTCTCTCGCACGTCTCGAAACGTCCCAACCGTTGAGCTTGCCTCGTAAATGAATGTCGGTCACGAGCGCACGATATTTGCTCTCGTCACCCTGGAGGAGCGTAACCGCTTCTTCGCCGGGTGCGGTGATTTGAGCGTCAAACCCAGCGCCGGTAAAAGCTTCGCTCACGACTTCTTGGATGACGGGCTCGGCCTCGACCACGAGGATCAGTAGAACCGGTTTCGGCACGACGAATCCTCCGCCGCGTAGCGCAGCGGAACGGTAAGTACCAAAGTGCACACACGTTCCAAAGGGAAATTAGCACACCTAAGACTCCAAGTTGGGGCACGTGGCCCGCGAACCGATATGCTTGAGAGGTCCGCGGCGGGTCACTTGCCGGCTTTCGCGCCTTTTTCAAGCTCGGTCAGTTCGTACCCCACCTGCCCACCTCGGTACGTTCGGAGATCGCGACAATCCGAGAGCTACCGCAGCCTCCTCCCGCCGGTCCTGATGTCGCTCACGCATGTATCCGTTGGCTGTCGAGCATCGATCTCAATCGCGACGACAGCTCTGGCGGCGAGATAGGCTTCTGAATCAGAATGACGCCACTCTCAAGGCGACCCTGATGGACGATGGCGTCCCGCGCATACCCTGTCATGAAGAGGACCTGCAGCCCAGGTCGATCGGCGAGCGCGCGCTCAGCGAGCTGCCGGCCGTTCATGCCGGGCATCACGATGTCGGTCAAAAGCAGATCGATTCCCAGGGCGCGGTCGCCGATGAACTCCAGAGCTTTCTCAGCGTGCTCCGCCACTAGGACCGAATAGCCCATCTCGCCCAGCAGCTCGGAGAGATGCTCGCGGACACCGCGATCGTCTTCAACGATAAGGATCGTCTCGCCCCGTCCCCCCAGGATTTCGCGGCTCGGGTCTTCCAGCAGGATGGGGCTCGTCGCTTTAGAACGCGGCAGATATAGCTGGACAGTCGTACCCTTTCCGATCCTGCTGTCGATGACCACGTGCCCTGCAGACTGCCTGATGAAGCCGTAAACTTGGCTGAGACCGAGTCCGCTTCCAGCTCCGGGAGCTTTCGTCGTGAAAAACGGTTCGAAGACGCGGTCGAGCACCCAGGGCTTCATGCCCGTTCCTTCATCGGCAACCGAGATGAGGACGTACTCGCCGGGGGCTAGGCCCCTCGGCGCCGGCACAGAAATCTGCGTCGAGCACAACGTTGCTTGCCACAATCGTGAGCCTTCCTCCTTCGGCATCGCATCGCGAGCGTTAATGGCGAGATTGATGAGAGCTGCTTCCAACTCGACCGGATCGACGTCAGTTATCCAGAGGTCGGGAGCCCGAAACGTGTCGATCCGGATTTGCTCACCTAACGATCTGATCAGGAGACCGGCGACCTGTGCCATGACCTGACTCACGTCAATGGGCTTCGGGTCGAGCGGCTGCCGCCGAGCGAATGCGAGCAGGCGGCGAACGAGTTGCGCTGCCCGTTCGGCCCCGGTCAGGGCGTTGCGCACCTGCCGCTGCGTCTTCTCGTCCTCTGACGTACGGCGAAGGACCGCCTCTAGGTTGCCCATGACGATCGAGAGTAGATTGTTGAAGTCGTGCGCAATTCCTCCAGTGAGCTGACCGATCGCTTCCAGCTTCTGCGACTGGCGGACGACAGCCTCCGCACTTTCGCGCCTGCGAACCTCCGCATAGAACTGGTTGGTCCGCCGTAACGCGAGGTATTCAAGCCACAGGATCAGGCCGAGCGTTGGTGCGCCGAAGGCAAGTTGAAGAAGAAGCCACTGGCTCCATTCGCGCCAGATCGCCATCTCTTCGAGACTGGAGGTGACGTATATCGGCAGATGCGCAAGGTGCCGCACTTCGAAACGTCTCTTCAGCCCGTCCACCGCCGAAACGGTGGTGTATTTCGCCGTGCGTCCTTGCGCTGCCGTGGCTCGGCGGAAGCCGGTGTTTTCCGACAAGACGATCTCGGGAGCGGCCGGCACTGGGTAACGAGCGAGAACAACCCCGTCCTCTCGGATGATGGCGTGGCTGGCGGACGCGCCGGCGCTGAGGGTAGCAAAAAACTTCTCGAAAGCGGCTGGTGGTACGACGACGGCACTGACGCCGGCGACGTTTCCTGTCTCGTCGTGCCATTTTTTGCTGACCGAGAAGAACGCCGGCCCGCCGATCTTTGGAATCAGAATCTTCCCGATGAATGTTCCGGTGTCGGGGTTCTGTTGTGCTATAAAGTAGTCGCGGTCAGAGTTGTTCAAATCAGGAGCCGGAAAAACAGACGACGCGACCAATGGTCTGCCAGACTGGTCGAACAGCCAGATGGCCCGGAGATCCGGCGCTTTGCCGATCATCTCCTCTACCGCTTCGTGGAGGTGCTCCTGGTCCGCCTTCAGACTTTCGCTGCTCTGTCTGCGGGTTATTCCCTCGACGCTCGCAAAAAGAATTTCGATCTCTTCAAACACCTTGTTGGTGTGCTCTACGGCAATATCGAGCGAGCGACTGATCCGCTCGTTGGCCGAGGTCGAGACGAACCTGTAGTGCTCCAGGCTCGCGACGCTCAGGACGAAAAGCGCGCCCAAGACGGTAGCTGCCATGACCAGAGTGAAGCTCGCCGCAGCCGAGCCAGGAGCTCCATTTTTCGCGTCCGTGCTCACCCGTAGCAACAGGCCTGGGGCGAGTCGGCCCCCTCAGCCTCCCCGATTGTCGAATTTCCCTCAGCCATAGGCGTCCCCGGTCAGGGAACTTAATCCCCGGGAACTTGGTTGGTTCCATCGACTCGGAATGAACTTCCAGCGACCTCGTCCGATGGAGCGCGGAGCCTCCTGACGCCCACAGAGCCCGCCAGTCGGCGCAGGCGATACTGCACCTGTTTAGCTGCTCCTTTCATCGCTTCGACTTTGGCCACCGAGCAATTCCAGAGACATCCACTCTTGTGCCGTGGCCGCTAGCCCGTCCTGAAGCGCAGCGACGACCCTCAGCGGTTCGCAGCTTGGCTGCTCCCCGCGGGTTCACGTTTGTAAATTACGTGCAGCGCCATCGGCGCAAGAACACGTACTCGCCGTGCGACGGCGTTGTGCAGCTTATGGGAAACGAGCGGCAGACGCGGAGAGGCCAGTCACCTCGTTTGGCTTGGATGGTTCTCGCAGCAGGGCTCCAAATTGACCCAGCAACTCACAGCGGATCTGGCGATCAACTCCGCACTGAAGGAGGCCAGCCGCACGCGATCTTTGATTTGTCGTTCGATGTAAGACCAAGAGGACGATGCTAATCAGCTGTCAGGGCCCTTTTTTGGAACGCCGCCGTGCCAACTTCATTGTTGGCCAATGGCTCGATACTACTTTGATTTCCGTGATGCCGAGGGTGTCGCTCGCGACGAGGTCGGGCAAGACCTCGACGGTATCAATGCCGTCCGAAGAGCCGCGGTCACCGCCGCAGGTGAAGCGGTGCGGGATGCCACGTTGTCTGGCCGAGAGGGCCATATCGTCATCGAAGTGAGAGACGGTAACGGGAGGATTATGACGGTCGAGGCAAGCGTCGCGACAAAGAGCGGCTAACGACGGGTTGAACGCGCCCCCGGATCGTGACTAACTTGCAAGACCGGCCGTCGCTGGCTCGATGGTTCCAGCGGGGCGCCCCAGAATGCACGCCATGCCGCATCGCAAGCTTATCGCACGTCTGCAAGCTTTCTCCGGCCTGGCGGCTGAGGACCGGGCCAGACTCGAAGACATGCCTCATACTCTCAAAGTGCTGGCAGATGGCGATTACGTCGCGCGACAAGGCGACCGACCCCAGAGCTGTGCCATCGTGGTGAGTGGCTTTCTGGCGCGGCAAAGGGTCATCTCTACGCGTAACCAGATATCGGCCTTCTATGTTCCCGGCGACATGCCGGACCTTCACACGCTACATGTGCCTGTACTGGACCATGACCTCTGCAGTATCGGTCCTTCCACTGTGGCGCTGGTTCCGCATCTGTATCTCGGGCAGACCCTTGCCAAATCTGCAACATTGACCGCCGCATTCTGGCGGGAAACGCTGATCCAGAGCGTCATTCATCGCGAATGGATCGATAACCTCGCGGCCCGCCAAGCGCTGCCTCGCCTTGCCCATCTGGTTTGCGAGCTGGCGGCTCGCCTTGACATTGTGGGATTGGTGAAGGACGGCCGTTTTGAGCTTCCTATGTCGCAGGAAGACCTTGCGGATGCATGCGGCCTATCGAACGTACACGTGAACCGGACGATACAAGAACTAAGAAGACGCGAGCTTATCGACTGGAGCGGCCGCATGGTAGAAGTCCTGCAACCCGACCAGCTCGAACGACTCGCGGAGTTCAGCGCCGCTTACCTGCAGCTGTTGAAGACGCCGGTTGCACGATGAAGCGGCTGACGGCCGATCATACCATATGCGCATTCGTCGGGGGGACCGCATCTCCGCTTCTTCGCCTCTCGTGAGGATTTCCGCCTCGTCCAGCATGCCTGCAGCCTCTAGGTTGCGGGAGCAAAACTCGGGGACGGGGATCATACTCGGACGAGCGCACCTGCCCACGCCGGTCAATCTACCTTTCGCGCCCGTCGCCTTTCAGAGCTTAGGTTGAGGCAGAAGTGTCCGCAATTTTTCCCTCAAGGGCTTACCGAGCGCGGGCGCATCCCGGAACTCCTCCTCCAGCGGCGGTCCGCCATAGCCCGTGCTGAGTGCAGCAGCGAGCCAACCTTCGACCGCCCCTCGGTTCCTAATCGGGAAGTGGCAATTCCACCTTCTTCCCCTGTGTCAATTTCCGACACGGACAGAACAGGTGCGCATGGCGCCATGGCAGGCGCGCCAGGAGAACGCCGGGACAACCGGAACGTTCGGGCCGCGAGCACCGCCGAATTCTACATCGTACGCGACGCCACTACCAAGAAGTGCACGGTGGTCGACAGCAAGCCGACGACGACCACGACGGTCGTGGGCGACGGTATCTACAAGACCAAGACGGAGGCCGAATCCGCCGTCAAGACCACCAAGGTCTGCACTGAGCAATAGGACTTCGGACCGGCCGATCCGCCTCGCGCCGGCTGTTGGTTTGCTTCACAAGCATTGAACAAGTAGAGGGTTCGCCATGAAGCGGCTCGTCAGATAACTCTGACGGGCCGTCTCTATTTGACGCGCCGACACCTCCCGAATCCTTCACGTTGGCGATGGCTGCAGATCCGGCTCGCGATCGGCGCCCCCCGCGGCGGCGACCAGCTCCCGGTACAGACCTTCGTATTCTCGCGCCATCCGGAGCGCCGAGAAGCGCTGCTCGAACCGGGCCCGCACCCTCCTTCTGTCCAATCGAGGCAGTTCACTCAATGCCCTCACGGCTTCCTCATCGCTGTCGACGATAAAGCCCGTTACCCCTTCATCGACGACCTCCGGCACCGAACCCGAGCGATAGGCGATGACAGGTGTCCCGCACGCCATCGCCTCGATCATGACTAAGCCGAAAGGCTCCGGCCACTCGATCGGAAACAACAAAGCGGCGGCGCCGGCTAAAAATGGCTGCTTCCTCGCGTCGTCAACTTCGCCGATGAGTTGGACGTTCTCGCCGTCGATATGGGGCTGAAGATGCTTCCTGAAGTATGCGGTCTCGGCACGGGGGATCTTCGCGGCGATGCGCAGCGGCTTTCCGGCCGCACGCGCGATGCGGATGGCCTCTAACGGGCCTTTCTCCGCTGTGAGACGCCCGAGAAAAGCCAGGTAAGAGCCGGGTTCGAAGGCCGGCCGAAGCACGTTCGTGGGCATCCCGTGCAGGATCGTGCCGAGCCAGTTCGCCTCCGGAAGCGGCCGCCGCTGGTGGTCGGAGATCGATACGAGCCCCGCATCCGGAAAGGTCCGCACGACCTCCGACAGCCCGGGAAGATCGAGGCGGCCGTGCATGGTCGTGAGGAACGGCACGCCCAGCCGGCGCAGCAGTGGAAGCGGCAGCCAATCGACGTGGGAGTGGATCACATCGAAGTCGCTCGGCGATCGCTTCGATCAGCAGAGCGCAGGCGGCGTTGGGGTCGACACCTTTTCGCCCGAGCCGCAGCGCGCGGGGCCATACGCCGCGAAGCCTGCCGCGCGTCCGGGAGTCGCCGCTCGCGAATAACGTGACGTCGTGTCCGAGCTCGACCAGTTCGTCGACCAGCCAGGCGATCACCCGCTCGGTGCCGCCGTAAAGCTTCGGAGGGACACTCTCGGCCAGCGGAGCAAGCTGGGCAATCCGCATCGGCTACGCCCCCAACGCACATCGTAAGGCCATCGCGATGACTGCCGACATGAGATACGAAATGGCGAGCAGTGTCCAAGACGGCCTAGTGCTTCCGCGGGCCACGCGTGCGACGAGCATCTTCAGGTCCCTCAGCATTCGTCCGCGGGAAGCCGGTGCAGGTAGGCGAGGCCGAAGCTTGCCAGTTCTTCGGCATCGCCCTCGTGGGCTTCCCATCTCCCTTGCAGGTGGCGCTCGAGCAGGCAACGGCGGCTGTCCTGAGCACCGACGTCAGGATGCCTTGCCCGGTACACCGTCCAGGCCGTCTCGGCCGCCCTTCTCACCGCGACTTCGTCGACCATGCTCACGCTCCGGCGACTGCATCCAGTCGATGCCAACTCAGCGCGATGGTGAAGGTTTCCGGTTTTTCCCAAAGGGTTCGACCCTTGGCGGAGTACGTCGAGGGAGCTTCTCAGGAAGCTTTCGCGCGAGCGCGCTCGCGGGCGGCTCGGCGGCGCTGCAGGCGTTGCGATCGACCAGATGCGAAGACAGGAAGCCGAGGCACAGGCGTCGCAGGCAACCGTTCACCTACGGGTGGGTCGCTCGCCTGATCTGGCTTACCAGGCCGGGCTTCCATGAACTCCAACACACCCCGGCCCTTTTCGGTGATGCGCCAACCGCCATTCAGGCGCTCGACCAACCCTTGCGAGAAAATGTCCAGATCCGGCATGCGCGCCCCCAAGCGCTTGGTCCGCTCGGTCCAGTCGCGTCCGCTCGTCGCAAGGATGGCCATGTCGCGCTTCAGGTCGGCCATGACAGCAAAGCCGTCGGGATAGCTGACCAGGATCTTAAGCACCGTGACCTGGAAGTTCACGCCCCCGCTCCGCCTATCGCCACATCGTTGGCGCGTCGTGGAGAGCCGCGTGGCCGACCCGCTTCAGCGTGTCGGGTGAAGTATCCCCCTTCGTGGCGGCTTCCAAAATTCTGGCGGCCACGTGGCTGCGTGTGCCGGTTTCATCGCGCGAAATGTCTCGGCAGACCTGGTCGAGGACGGCGCGCAAAAGCGCGGTCGTCGCCTGATCGAACATGGGAGGGCCCCTAAAGGAAAACATATCGTAGCGCGACCGAACGGCCGCCGAAGTCAACAGTATTAGGCGCGGTAAAATCCCCTGAAGTCTACAGTTGAACCGCGGCGGCGCAAGCTCCGGCTTCGCCGCGGCGCAGCGCCGCAAACCCTCGGGATCGAGGCAAGGCCGCTACCTTCATTCGGCGGGATGAAGGTGGCGGTCTAGGAGCGCCCGGGCGCGTAAGGCTCGACGATCCGGATCACCACCAGCTGCCCGCGAAGGCGTCCTGCCGATCGAAAGCGAGCCGTGGTTCGGGCGACTTTCTCGGCAATTTCGCCCACCGCTTCCTCTTCGGACGAGCCTCCACGCGTTTGCCCGCGTGCGGTTCGACCTTGACCTCGGAAGGCGCAGGCATTGCGGCGAGCGCCTCTCGCGCTGAAGCCCGGCGCTCTTCTGGAATGGGTTCTGCCGCCGTCACCGCCGGGATGTCGGTGCGCGGACGCATGTCGAACACGATCTTCTCCGGAAGGCTCCTCGCCGAGCGGATCCTAATCGTGGTCCTGTCGAGGTCAGCCTTGTCAGTACGCACGACTGGGGAGGGTAGGTACCGGTCGGCTGCGAAGAGCAGCGCGAGCAGAATCCCGCCCACGAATACGAAGTACCGGACAATCGGCATGGAACCGCCGCTCGCAGATCAAGGAATCGCTTCTCGGCGACTGTCGAGCGCCGGCTTGCGGCGGGGCGCCTCCTCCTGCGCGACCCGCCGCGGCGGACTTAGTCCACCTCTTGGACCACGGTGCGCGTGGACGGATCGACCAGCATCACGCGCTCGCCCGAGTAGACGTAGCGGTACTTGGTGAGCGAGGGGCCCCACTCCGCGGGCACCGCTTCAAGCTCGACATCGCGCGGCACCGGCTGGCCGACGACGATCTTCTCGCGCGTCTCGACCGGACGAATCTTGTGCTCGGTCACGTAGGTATGGATTTTGGTGCGGTATTCCGGCTCGATCTGCACGGCAGCGTGGCCTGCGCCGGTGGTGGTGGTGACCACCGTTGACTGGGCGAACGCCCCCGTCGAGATCCTCTGCAAGCGGTGCCAAGCTTGAGGTCGAGGGCTCAACGGACCCCCTCAAGATACAGGAGTTCTTCCTAGTTCTGTCGTCCACCGGACTGGCATTTCGGCGCTGCGAGCTCGTTTGGGTGGACGGGTCTCACGTCGGAGTTCAATTCGTCACCGCAAAGCCAAAGGCCAAGGCGAACGCGGGGGGACGTCTCGTCGGCTCACCATGAGCGTGGTCGAGCGCCGGGTATGAAAACACCGAAGCCAAGGCAATGGGCCGACCAAGAGCTCTCCGACGATTAGTCAGGCTCGCCCGGGCAGGGAGTTGGCACATCGCGGATAGCCGCGGAACTTGGCCGCCACGCCGGATCGGTGCGGCGAATGGCGCAAACGGTGCCGTGTCGTGATCTCCCAGGGCCATCCCGGCCCAGGAGAGTGCGGGCGATGCTTAGAAACTGAGCCACTTCGAGGCGCGCTACCAGCGCTCAGATTTGAGCACGCTGAAACGCGCCGTAGATACCGACCGGCATAGAGGTTGCAGTTTAGACGGTGCTGAGACTTTCGGTGTCCCAGATCAAGAATAAACGGCCGCCTGGTGTGCAAATTTGAAACCAGCGGCCTCACCACGTGGGAGGCTAACGTTGGCGAACAACACACCGCCGCCGGGCCCTAGGTTTATCGTTCGGAGGGGAAGCGTTGACTGGATGGTCTACGATCGAGAACTCAAGAGGCCAGCGCAGTTGGGAAAAGATGGTCACTTCGGCGAGAGGTTGACCAAGGAAGACGCCGAACGGCTAAAGCAGAAGCTGATGGATGACCTCGTTACGCAGCAGGGAACGCGCTCTGTCGCTCGGCCAACGCGCCGGGGCAAGCGTCGGCCATAATGCAGGGCGTCGAGATGCCGCTTTGGCCACAGGAACCGTAAGCGCGATCAAGAATCTTATTCGCAGCTTTCCTGGCGTGGGGCAGTGCAATGCGATACGTTGCGTACGCTGTCGATTTATCCGGCGTTGCTCGTGCAGTTTACGAGATCGATTGCCGAACGGAATAAGACGCCCAAGCTCGAGCCGAGAAATTCTTACAGACACATCCAGCTGTTGAGCTGTGGGACGGCCCCCGCAGGGTTGCACGGCTCGTGCGTGAGAGTAAGCCCGATGAACCATCGAATTGAGATAGCCACCGTCTCATTAACTTTAGGACACTGTATATTTTTGCACTGTGGAAGCGAATCCCGAGAGGGAGGACATCAACCGGCGTGCCGCATTTATTCTGGTGCGTCGGGCGGTCTCGGTGCGTCTCGGCTCTCCAGCCCCGGAGATGCCCGGGGCCGTTCCTACCCGAAGAGGCCGATTAGGACAGTCAGGATTTGGCGACGCCAAATTCGGAGGTACCGGCGAATAGATCAGCAGGATCGGCAGGCCGGCATCCGCGCTCGCATCGGCGAGCAGATTGAGGCCGTCGCTAAAGCCCTATGCAATGGAACGACGGTAGCAGAGCAGCGCATCCTAAGGGCTCTCGCTGCGCAACTCGCGAGAGAGGATACATCGCCCGAGAAAAGTAAGGCCGCCGGGCTCCTCAAGGAACGCAAGGTGATCTTCCATTACGAAAGCGGAACTTACATCCGCTGATCGGCGGCGAAGATCTTTTGGGAACATAGCGACCCCGACTCTTTGGGCCTGGGGGCTGAAGAAGGGGCCGGGGCCGCCAGTCACCCACTTGGAGGTAGGTCTGGGCACCTTGTCGGAGGCTCAAGGCACTCGCAATAAACAAAGTGAATCGATTCGCAATTGGATCGAAGGCAACCTACCTTGGACTCGGGCAGTCCGGAGTTGCGTATCGTAAATCCCCCTCGATCGTCTCGACCGGGTATGCAATTCGTGCTCGAGGACTTCCGCAGCGGACCTGCGTGGCGGGAGACCGACGAGGACAGCACCGACTTCCGAACCCTGATCAGCGACCTCCTGAGCGGCCAGTACTCCCACCCAATTCGCGTCGTCGCACTCAATCCGCTGGTGGGTTGGTCGCGAGACGCCTCAGAGGACGTGGCCCAGGAGCTGGAGCAGCGCGTCGCCGAGGGATTTGAGGTCACCGAGGCGGTGCGGGAGTTCATCGAGCGCTTCACAGGAAGGCCGATCGGCGTGCAGCTTCTGCTGCCCCTGCGTGATTTCTAAGGGTCATACCTCGCGCCAGAGGTCCGGTTTGCTCTTATCGTTGAGGTGTCGGACGCGAGCCACATGCGGCTGATGCGCATGCTCTTTGGCCCATTTGACCGCAGCCTCTTGCGTCGGAAAGGTCGCGATCGGTTGATTGGAATGGGTCTCGACGACGAAGTCCTCGATTGGTTCGCCCTCTTTCCTTCCCTTGGGACGAGGCTCGATGAATACGACGGACATGGCAAGACCTCCTTGGTTTGTCGGCGAAAGAACGCCCTTTGTTTCCTGCTGTTCCTTTCTTCCGGACTCCCACTCTTTCGATCGTGCATCGAGATGCCGGCCATGCCCAAACCGTTCGAGTTTTGTAGGCCCACGGCCCGGAAAGCTGTTCCCGCCGGCGCTTGCTGGATCCACGAGGTCAAATACGGACGCACTGCGCAAGGCCGCCAAGACCTATGACGAGATGGCTCGGCGAGCTGAGCTGATCCGCACCGTCCAAGACGTCGCAGAATAAGGCCGCTCGGTAGGAACGGCCCTGCCTCCTGTATCATTATGTGCTGATAGATCACTTTGCGAAGGCTGCGGAAGAGGCTTCTGACAAGGTAACTCGGTCTCAGCTCGAACCGCTGGCTAGCAGCTACTCTGTGCTCGCTAGAAGCACCGCCGTCCTAAACCGATCCGACAAGACCGTCGGAGCTTGAGCAGCGCCGGAGAAGTAAGGCCGCCTTAGTTGGCGACCTCTTTCATTTTCAGCCCACGTTTACTTCCCCAGCTGGCCCTCCAGAAGCGACATCGGAAGATTGCTGCTTCTCCGCTGCTGTTGAGTCTGAAGCGGACATCAGTCGGTCAATCCTTAGAGAGGGCTATCTCGCTACTGTTCCTACCGGCACCGAGTCCATTCATTTGCGCGTGTTCAAGCTGGATCGCAAGGCGCAGACGCAGCACCTGCTGCGGGCGATTTCCGATCCTCAGACGACCAACGTGGGCCACACGACCGGGCGGCAGATTCAGCAGCGGCCGGGCTACGAAATCGACGTCGAGAAGGTGCTGCGGGTCTGCGCGAAGCATGACGTCGTCGTCGAGATCAACGCACATCCGTTGCGTCTTGACCTCGATTGCGCTGCACCAGCCGGCGCTTGAGTTCGGCTGCATGCTGAGCATCAATCCATCAATCCGGATGCGCACTCGATCCCAGAGCTCGACCACATGCGTTGGGGCGTCGAGATGGCCCGCAAGGGCGATGTCCCTGCCGACCGGGATCCTGAACCCGATGACGTTGCCGGAAATCACGCGCTACCTCCGCCAGAAGCGGCGCTCGCTCGCCCGAGCTGCCTGATGTCGCACACGCACGACCTCTCGCTGGAGGGACAGGTGATTGCGGTCACCACCGATCGCGGCCACCACTTCAGCAAGCCGCCACGAGATCAGATCGTTCTGCTGGAAGGCCATGGCGTCTAAAGCGACGCCCACGCCGGCCCCTTCGGCGAGCAACGCTATTTCGCCCGTCGCCGACCCCGGCTGCTGCGAGCCGTGCCAGACCCGGGCAAGCAGGCGCGCAGCGGGATTTGGATCGAACGAGGCCGTTTTGGCGCGTCACCCTGTGTCTGGAAATCGAAGTCGCGGCCGTCAGGCGCCTGCAGAACCTACCTCGGTACAGCTCTTTGTAGCCGCGGGTCTGAGGCGGCGGCGGGCGCTGGTCCGCCAGTCCGGCCTGAGCTGCTGCTTTGCAAAGCCCGTGAGTTCATCCGGCGTGTTAGGCCCGTGACTCAGATGGGACTCAAAGATCTGAAACTAGCAAACGGCTTCGTATTCAGTCGGCCTATCCCACGAAAAGGAACGATGGGCCGAGCCGAGACTTGGCTCTGCATGCGTTTTGACGCATGAGGCTCTCGATGGATAGCCTGAGCGGCCCCAGCCCTGGGCCCACGTCCAGGCCTGGGGTCGTTTGACTGCGCAACAGCGCCGCCAAGATCAGCCGCCTCCTGTTACGCTCGCCGGCTGCGAGCGGCCGAGGATGGGGCGCTGCCTGGTACGTTCATCAACTCGTTTGAGGGTGGGTTGGGCATTAAAGCCCATTGAGGTCGAGATTTGGGCGCCCCAGACGTACGGGTCGCAAGTTGGATAAGCTTGAACCAAGTTGGTGCGTCTAAACGGGAAGGTCTTTGGGTCGCCGGCACTTCTGCTTGTTGTGTAGCGACCACGACGCAAATCTCGTTACGGCCAAAGCGCATCACTCCGCGTGATGGTGTTTGGCTTCATGCCGTATGCGAAGCGGCACATTGATCACAGTGATGTCTTCATCCCCCATTCGGAGCAGTCGCGAGCGCAGACGGGCCGCCCGATGCGTATGCAGAATGTGCTGGTACCATCGATCCTTCACCACGTCGGGAATCAGGACTGCAATACGCTTGCCCGGATGTTGGCTTTTCATGTCATTGATCGACTTAATCATCGGAGTCTGCAGGTTTCGATACTGCGATTGCAGAATGACAAGTCGGGGCGGCGACCTTCCTGCTCGGCTCAAAGGCTCTTCCAGTTGAGTTCGCCAGCGCTCCTCCAGTCTCCGCCGCTCTTCTTCCTGATCCGGCCCAGATAACTTTAGGAGATGAATCGCCGTCACGTTCGGCGAGATGCTCATCGCGAACATCAGGGCGTTCTCGCTCAGCTTGGTCCAGCTCTCGAACGCGACCATGGCAATCGGTGCGCTCAACCTGCTTAGCTCAAAGGGCGCCGCAGCACGAAGCTCATCGAAAAGCTGATCGTAATAGCTCCGTATGCCCTTAAGCAGAATGATGACGATCGGAAGCACCAGAATTGTAATCCAGGCCCCTTCCAACAATTTCGCAGCCACTATCACGATTAGAGCTAGGCCCGTCGTGAGCGCTCCCGCCGTGTTCACGGCAAGATGGGTCTTGTTTTTGCTACTTGAATGTCCGTCCGCTAGGGTCCTGCGCCAGTGCCAAACCATTCCGGCTTGTGAGATCGTGAACGTCAGGAAAGCACCGATCGCGAAGAGTGGGATCAACCTGTCGGTGATCCCTCCGAATGCAATCAACAGAATTCCGGACGTCACGGTGAGATAGAGGATCCCAACATCGAAGACCAGACGGCGGCCTGCGATGGCGAATGATTTCGGCAGAAAACCGTCTTCGGCGACAACCCGGCACAGACGAGGGAAATCCACGAAGCTGGTATTGGCCGAAAAGGCCAGCACGCAGAGCAGCGATCCGATCGTCGTATAATAAAGAACGCCTTCCCCCACCACCGCGGCAGAGATCTGGGACAGGACGCTGCGATATCCGTCGTGCTCCTGAGACATCGCGCCGATCCCGTAACTACGGGCGAGAAACGCGATCCCAAGCAACAGCACGCCAAGAATAACGACGATGGCAGTCAGCGTTCGATGCCCGTATTTCACAGTGGGCTCCCGGAAGGCCGTCATGCCGTTGGAGACGGCTTCGACGCCAGTCATGGCGGTGCAGCCGCTGGCGAACGCGCGCAAAAGCAACCACAGCGTCGCCGCTTCCGTGGCCTCCCCCATTGCTGGCGGAGGCACGACGGCCTGTGGATGACCGCCCGACGAGAGCGCTCGATAAATTCCGAGACCAATAACAAAGCCGAAGCTCACAACGAACAGGTAAGTTGGCAGCGCGAACACGCGTCCGGCATCCAAGGTGCCGCGCAGGTTGACCAAGGTGACTATGGCGAGGATGGCCAAACAAAGAGGAAGGATGTACGGATGCAGCGCAGGGGCGGCGGATACCAAGGCGCCCACGCCTGCGGCAATCCCAACCGACACGTTGAGGACATAATCCACCATCAGCGCAGCGGCGGCCAGGAGACTGGCGTTCGTACCGAGATTGTCTCTGGCAACAATGTACGCGCCTCCGTTACAGGGGTACGCGCGGATGGTCTGCCAGTATGAAGCAAAAAGAATTGCCAACAGCGCCACTATCGGCAACATGACCCAACCGATGTAGGATGTCGCACCTGCTCCCAGTGGAATCAGGATCGAGAGCGCGGCTTCGGGTCCGTACGCGGACGAGCCGAGCCCGTCCAGTCCCATCGCTGGCAGCCCTTCGAACGCCCCGATTTTCCGCTCGTTAAACTCGCGATTGGCTAACCGTCTGCCGAGAATAAAGTCGAGTACGCTCACAGAAATATCCAGAAGTAAGAGACGAAACGACGGCCTCTTAAAGACGCTGTCCTTGTTCTTTCGCCAGCCACGCCAGATCGTTCTACGGCCTCCAACGTAGCCTTCGCTATCCTGCTCGCCCGGTCGCGGGCATGTGGAGTTCGCTCCTGGGCGGATGGTCTGCGAACCAATTTGATGCAGCGGTGAACGTTCCTCATGTCGGCGAGACTTGCGGACTGCCCAGCTGGCGGCCTATTCGGAGCAGGAGCTATCGCGATGGTCAGCCGATTGGACCCAGCCCCGCTTCTTGTACGCTCCCTGCCCTGCCAACGGCTGGCTGCTGCTACGACGGGAGGACGTTCGCGCAAGGGCTCGACACCAGCAAAACATTTCCGCCGTGGCGGCGGGCAGGCCTTCGGTCGGGGAGCGTCTCGAAGGCAAGGTGCCAGCCAGCTACCAGGCGCTACTGCAGACCTCCTCAGTTCCACCGCTAGGAACGACCATAATTAGACTCGCTTTAATTGTGGACATCTCGGACCAGCCGTTTTCGGACAGCCGGAGATGAACGAAGGACCAGTCTATGCGCATCCTTCTCATCGGAGGTACGGGACTGATCGGCTCGGCAATCCGGGCCAGGTTGTCAGCCGACGGCCATGAATGCGTACTGGTGTCGCGTCATCCGGCAGTGGTATCCGATACGCGCCACTTTATTGCCGATGTCGCCCGGACCACCGACGCTTCGAAATGGAAGGGACTTCTTGCAGGCGTCGATGCCGTCGTCAACGCGGCGGGTGCCTTGCAGGGCCAGGACATGCAAGCTGTTCATGTCGCCGGGAGCGCGGCGCTTTACGCGGCCTGTGAAAGCGCGGGCATCCGCCGTGTGATCCTATTCTCAGCCATCGGCAGCAATCGCGACGCCCGTAGCGATTTTTCTCGGACCAAGGCGGACGGCGAAGCCGCCCTAATGGCGACGAACCTCGATTGGGTCGTGCTGCGGCCTTCCGTCGTGGTGGGCCGGCCTGCCTATGGTGGCAGCGCGCTGTTGCGAGGGCTGGCATCGCTCCCGGTTCTACCGGTCATGCCGCACACCGCAGCTATTCAACCGGTGCATCTCGACGACGTGGTCGAGACCGTGGTGTTCTTCCTGCGATCAGGTGCTCCCTCCCGCGTCGCGCTTGATCTGGCCGGTCCAGAGCGGATGGCCTTCAGCGAGGCGGTCGCGCTGTTTCGTTCCTGGCTGCGCTGGAGGCCGGCTTACCGCCTGGACCTGCCAGCTTGGGTGGCTTCGGCTGCTTATCGCGCGGGGGACGCTGCGCAGATGCTGGGTTGGGCAACACCCATCAACTCGACCGCGCAAGCAGAAATGCGGCACGGCGCAACCGGCGATGCTGAACCCTGGCGCCGGACCACCGGCTTAAGGCCGCGCGACATCGAAGGCGCGCTCGCACGCGAGCCCGCCTCCGTGCAGGAACGCTGGTTTGCACAGCTATATGTGCTCAAGCCGCTGATTTTCGGCGTCTTCGGCCTCTTCTGGATCGGCACGGGCATCATCTCACTCGGTCCGGGTTGGGAAATTGGAATGTCGTTGCTGCGGGAAGGCAGGCTGCCAGAAAATGTCGCAGCTCTCACAGTCGTCGCCGGCGCGCTCGCCGACATCGCCATTGGCCTTGCAATTCTTTGGCGGCCTCTGAGCCTCTATGGGCTATGGGCAGCACTGATCATCTCGCTCAGCTATGCCGTGATCGGTACGGCGCTGGTGCCGCGGTTGTGGGCCGATCCGCTTGGACCGATGCTGAAGATCTGGCCGGTTATCATGCTCAATCTCGTCGCCATGGCGATCCGAGAGGATCGCTGATGTTCTATTTCCTGGTGAAGATGGTGCACATCATCGGGGCTGCAGTCCTGCTTGGCACGGGTGCCGGCATCGCCTTCTTCATGCTGGTGGCTCATCTTCGCGGCGACCCGCGCGAGATCGCGGGGGTCGGGCGGACGGTGGTGCTGGCCGATTTCCTGTTCACGGCGAGCGCGGTCATCCTGCAGCCGATCACGGGCACATGGCTCGCCTGGTCGAGCGGGTATTCCCTTGTCGACGGCTGGGTTGCGGCGTCCATCGCACTCTATATGGTGACCGGCGCCTTTTGGCTGCCGGTGGTTTGGATGCAAATGCGAATGCGCGACCTCGCCGTTCGCGCGATCGAGACCGACGGCAAACTGCCTGCTGAATATTACAATCTTTTCCGGTGGTGGTTCGCCTTCGGATTCCCGGCCTTCGCAGCCGTGTTGGCTACCTTCTGGCTGATGATCGCCCGCCCAGCTATCCCTTACTGGGACTAACATGACGTTGTTGGGTCGGATCGTCCCCGGCTCTAACAGACGCCGCCCTGCCCTGAGCCCAACGTGCTCCGATTCCGCTGATTGACCACTGCGTCTCTGGGTTCCCACCTGCGTCTTTGCCAAATATGAACCCAGAAGTTGACCGCACGTTCCAGACACCAGGACGTCTGAGATGACCAACTATTTGAAGCTGCCTACTTGGGGACAAAGAGAATATCCTGGCGGTGGTGGAAACTCCTCGTGGGAGTTGCTGCGAATTGGAATTCGATCGCGAGCTGCGGGTGTTTACGCTTTCAAAGGCCTTTATGGCTGGCTTAACCTATCCATACGACTGGGGATTATCCCGTCCACTCTGGCGGATGATGGTGATCCATTGGACGTCTTGGTGATCCACGATGGCGCCACGTATCCGGGACCGTCCTTCGGTGCAGGCCCATTGGCGTTCTCCTTCAGTTGACCGAACGCAAAAAAAAGCGGAACGACCGAGTTGTTGCGGTGCCTGAGCACTCCTTATTTGCTGGTGATTTGCCTGAAGTTCGTAACCTACCCGCGACAGCGACCGAGCAATTGGAAAAGTTCTTCGATACTACGAACGCTCTCAAAAGCAAAAAGCTCGAGTTTCTTGGCTGGTGCGGTCCGGGCCGAGCCATCAAGCTTATAAATCGGTGTCGACTATAGCGCGGGGTTCTAATAGCACCTCAATGGCTCGCTTGTGACGTCGCTAGATCAAGCAGCAGCGGTCGGACTGGGCAGCGCGCGACGGCAACAGACGAAGATACGGCAACACTAGCAACCATTGTCGCTTCATGCGCTTAGAAACGTAGAAGTCCTTTGAAACGTCTCAGGACGGCCGACGAAACTTTAGAGTCGAGGTCAGCAGAGGCAATGACGGCCGAGCGCTATTGCGAACATCCATGGTGGAAGTCCGCCGCCATTTACGAGATCGCGCTGATCTCGTTCCAGGACTCCAATGGTGACGGCAAGGGCGATCTCGCCGGCCTGATCTCGCGCATCGACTATCTGAAATGGCTCGGCATCGGCGCGGTCTGGCTGACGCCGATCTACAAGAGCCCGTTCCGGGATCTCGGCTACGACATCTCGGATTACTGCTCGATCGATCCTGCCTTCGGCAGCCTCGATGAGTTCGACCGCCTGCTCGAGGCGCTGCACGCCGAAGGCATCCGCCTCATCCTCGATCTCGTTCCCAATCACACTGCGATCGATCACGCATGGTTCGTCGAGAGCTCCAGCTCACCAAACAGTGCGAAGGCCGACTGGTACATCTGGGCCGATGCGGCCGAGAGCGGCGGGCCGCCCAGCAACTGGCTGAGCCGTTTCGGCGGCAGCGGCTGGGAATGGTGCGAGGCGCGGCGGCAATACTACTATCACTCGTTCCTGGTCGAACAGCCCGACCTGAACTGGCGCAATCCAGAGGTGCAAAAGGCAATGGCCGACGTGATGCGCTTCTGGCTCGATCGTGGCGTCGACGGCTTCCGCGTAGATGCCAGCGCCGTGCTGATCAAGGACGAGCTCTTGCGCGACAATCCGCCAAACCCGCAGGCCAAGGGCAAACCGCCGCCGCAACGGCAGACACCGGTGTTCACCGACGACCGGAAAGAGACGATGAATTGCATCGAATTCATCCGCGAGGTGATCGATAGCTACCCGGATCGGCTGTTGTGCGGCGAAGTCCAGGGCAAGACCGACCGGATCGGTCATTTCTACGGTGACGGTCGGCCGCGCCTGCATCTGCCGCTCAATTTCGCACTGCTAGACGCGCAATGGCAGGCGCTGTCGCTGCAAGCGGCCATCGATGCCTATCTCAATGCCATCCCCGACAAGGCCTGGCCGGTCTGGCTGATCGGCGGTCACGACAAGCAGCGGATCGCGAGCAAGATCGGCACGGCGCAGATGCGCGTGCTGGCCATGCTGCTGATGACGCTGCCCGGAACGCCATTCCTCTACATGGGTGACGAGATTGGGCGCAAACGCGTGCCCATAGCGCCCGATCGCGTTCGTGACCCCTTCGAGAGGCTGGTACCGGGCTATGGACTTTGCCGCGATCCCGAGCGCGCGCCGATGCGCTGGGATGACAGCGAGAGCGGCGGATTCACCACCGGCGGCCCATGGCTGCCGTTGGAGCGGGGCGAAGCGCCCAACGTGGCCGAGCAGCAGCGGGACGACCGTTCCCTCCTTGCGCTGTTTCGCGCGCTGATCGGGCTGCGGCGCGAGCATGCCTGCCTGCGCGAGGGCGGCTACGCCCCGCTGCGATCGCGGGACGATGTCCTCGCCTTCAAGCGCGTGGCGGGCGCGACCGAGATGCTGGTGGCGCTCAACACCACCTCCGAGCCACGGAAATGGCACTGGCGGGGCCGCGGCCGCGTGCTGATGTCGACTCATCTGGACCGGCCGCGCGAGCCATTGCCAGACGCGGCGATCCTGCTTCGGGGCAATGAAGGCGTAATCGCATTCATCTCTGATGATAACTTCGGAACTCCGAACCTTTGATCGGCTCCTGTATGCCAGCACGCGCAGTTCGCTGCCTATCGCGCCAAATTCTTTGAGACTTATGCAGCGACTGAACTAGACGCTCTCGGGCACCGGCACCTTCAATCATCCCGCGGGGTGGGATGGGATACGACGGGTACGATCTGGGGGCGAAGACTGGTCCGTCGCGCGAGCGACGATATCCGATCCGCGCAAGGTAAACGGGCGATCTCACCAGGGCCGTGATCTATGACGCTTGCCGCTGATGCGTCAGAAACTCCATCGTCACCTTTTCGACGTTTGAGTCGATCCACGCAGCCATACGCTGCTCTTCCTTCAGAGATGCCTCTAGGTCCGCCTTGGCCTCGGTGACACCAGCGGCGCCGCAGAGTGCAATGAGCGACTTGTAGGCCGCTATCTCGAAGTTCTCGAATGCATTGTTGGCGAAGGTGTTCTTGAGGATCTCGTCATTGGTGGCCGAGTGCGCCATCGCCTGCATGTTGGCCATCACGGACTGCGCGGTGTCCTTGAGACTGGACGTGCTCTCGCCGCAGGATTCCAGGCACCGCTCGAGCCGTTTCAGCTGCTCGTTGGTCTCCTGAAGGTGAGCTGCAACCTTCGCCTTGACTTCAGGATACTCATCCAGGCGCTCCGATTGCCGTTCCATCAGTTCGCGCGCCTGGGTCTCCATCGCGTGCGCGTTCCTCAAGCCGACCACGAATATATCGCGAGCCGTTTGTGTCATCTGTTCCTCCGCTGGTTGCTGAAGGCGAGAACATCGGCTGCGGAGCTACGTTCCTAATCGCGCGCGGCCTGCGGCGTCTGTACGCATCCCGGACGCCCCCCCGAATCCTTGTGCCGCAATAGGAACAAACGGGACGACATCGCCGTTCGCGGCCTGATCCACATTCCATAACCAGAGGTCCTCCATGTATCACCATGTCAAGAAGCTGATGTTCACGGTTCGGGTCGATGAGCCGGATCCCCGCTTCGGCAACATGCTTCTTGAACAGTTCGGCGGCGCCAACGGCGAACTCGCGGCCGCGATGCAGTATTCCATCCAGGGGCTCAATTGCGAGGATCCGGATCGCAAGGACCTGCTCATGGACATCGGCACCGAGGAACTTAGCCATCTGGAAGTCGTCGGCACGCTGGCCCGGATGCACCTCAAGCCGTCGAAGTTCGACCGTCAGGCGGCCGAGGCCGATCCGCTGATCGCGATCGCCGGCGGCGGCGGGGTGAACCTGTTCAACTCGCAAGGCAACGCCTGGACCGCCGACTATCTCAAGATCACCGGCGAGCTCGACGTCGACCTGCGCAGCAACATCGCCGCCGAGGCCCGGGCCAAGATCGTCTACGAGCGGCTGATCAATTTCACCGAGGATGCTGGCACCAGGGACGCCTTGCAATTCCTGATGACGCGGGAGATCACTCACATGAAGGCGTTCGCGCTTGCACTCGAAAGCATGGCCAAGCCGGCTTTCAGCATCGGCCGCATCGCCCCAACGCCCGGCCTGGTCGACCAGTTCTTCAACGATTCCACGGGCACCGGCGACCATGGCGAGATCGATACCCGCGGGCCCTGGAATGAGGGCGGGGAATGGGTCTTCACGGAATCGCCGGCGATCCAGGCCGGGGACCCGGGTTCTGCGAGCGCCATCGTCACGGAGAGCTCGCCGCCCGCGGACGAGGCAGGTCTCGGTGACCTGCTCATGGATGAACTCCGCGACATCCTTCATGCCGAGAAGCAGTTGACCAAGGCACTTCCCAAGATGGCTGAGGCGGCGCGCTACGATCAGTTGCGCGAATTGTTCGAGCAGCATCTCGCAGAGACCGAGGCTCAGATCGAGCGCATCAATGAAAGCTTCGAACTGCTTGGCAAGTCGGCCCGCGCGAAGCCCTGCAAGGGCATGATGGGCCTCATCGAGGAAGGCGAGGAGATCATCGGTGAGGGCGAAGAGAAGGAAGACGCCGCCGCCGACCTGGCGCTGATCGGAGCCGCGCAGCGGGTCGAGCACTATGAGATCGCGGGCTACACCACCGCCCGCAACCTCGCGCAGCAGCTTCGCCACACTGCCATCGTCGCTTTGCTGTCGAAGTCGCTTGCCGAAGAGGAGAATGCCGATCAGTTGCTAAACCAGGTTGCGCGGTCATTGATGTCGGTCGCGAAGATGCCTGCCGCGATCGAGCCGGCGCAGTAGCCAAAAGTATCCGCAACCGGCCGCCGGTCGGTCCCGTCCGACACCGGCGGCCGGTGTCTGGTCGCGTTGGCCCATACAGACTATGAGCAAAGCCGAACTCTATATTGAAATCGCGGACCGTTACCTAGCCGCGATCGTGAATGCTACGGACCCTGTCGCGAGATGCTATCTCGAGCCGCTGGAGCGGAGCTACCGAGTGCTAGGCGAAAGTGCGGCTCTTCTGGAAAGCTCGTTGGCCGCAAGACGGTATCTAAGGCCCCCGAGAGGGAGATGAGTGAGGCCCGTCCTGTGAATAGAAGTCCTGACGGCAGCTATCCTTCTTCTGGGTCCTTAAGAACCAGCTTGAAGAGACCAACAAGCAGGTGGAGCGGCTGGAGAAGGCCTTCGCGAAGCTCGGGAAGGAGCCGAGCGGCACCAAGTGCCCTGCCATCGATGGCATCATCAAAGGAGGCGGACGAGATCGCCGGCGAGATCGAGGACAAGCCAGTGCTCGACGCCCCCATCGTCGCAAACGCGCAAGCCGTCGAGCATTACGAGATGTGCCGCTACGGCACCCTGATCGCGTGGGCCGAAGAACTCGGGCAGGACGATATCGTGCGCTTTCTCACCACGAACCTGAACGAAGAGAAGGTGGCGAACACCAAGCTCAACACGGTGGCGCTCCGCAAGGGCGTCAACGCCAAGGCTTCCGACGCAGCCAGATCGGCCCAGAAGAAGTCGTCCTCAGCGGCTCCGCGACATCGCGGGGCCTCTGTCTCGTTGTGCCGAGCGCGTGCGCAATTTGCGCCGAGCCAACCAGCCGGTCACGGCGGCAACCAGCCAGGCCAGCGATGCACCGGCGAAGGCGCCCGCCACGCTTCGCTCGACGAGAATCCAGAACACTGCCGCAAAGGCCAGCATGCCAAGCGCGCCCAGCGCAGCGCCGGCGGCATCCAGTGCCGCGGCCTCCTGGCCACGCCGCTTTCCTTCGAGGCCGGCCTCCTTCTTGCGCCGAATTTCATGGGATTCGATGAGGGTCGCGCTGGCGCAGAAGATCGCAGGCAGCGCGAGAAAGAGACCGCCGATCGAGGCGCCGTAGCGGCTGCTGATGAAGCCGGTGAATACGGTCGCGGCGCCACCGAGAGCGAAGCGCACGAGGTACTCGTACCAGCGGCCCTCTCTCAGCGATGACGACGAGAGCTGGATCGGGAGCGTCATGCCTGGCCCCCCGCGATTTTCCAGAGGCCGAAAGCCGCGGCCAGCCAGACAATGATCGTGATCAGCGTTGCAGGCAGGGCCCGCATCCTAGCGCGCATGAGAAGCTGACAGACGACAATGCTGTAGATTGCCAGCGCGACTGCTCCCGCCATCATGGTGAGGCTTTGCGAACTCGCGTAGGCCGGACCATGCCGGTAGATCGCGATGCCGAGCGTCGCCAGCGCGACAGAAGGGGCTGCGCCGAACAATCCTGCGAAACTCTTCGGCTTCAGCACGTCTCCCAGCATCGAGAATGCCGACACGACGGCACCGCCGACCAAAAAACGGATGACGTACTCGCTCATTTCGACCCCTGGGCGGGATAACCGGTCAGCAGGCGAAGAGTTCGCTCGAGAATAGCGCCGAGCGCGAAGCCGGCTACGACGTCACTGGCCCAATGCGCCAGCACTACGATACGCGTCAGGCAGAGACCTACCGCCAGAGCTCGGATCGCCCGGCGGGGCCAAACGGGCAGCGGACCAGCCGCCGATGCGAGCGCGCCCATGTGCAGAGCGTGCCCCGACGGAAAGGCGTCCTTGCGTTTGCCCGAGAACGAGACGCCGTTAAGGTGACCGAGCACCGTCTTTCGGTCCGGACGGGTCTGGTCGAAGACGGACTTCATGAGGTGCGGAAGCACCGCAGCGGCAGCAGCCACAAGCAGCGCATGGTTACCGGCGCGACGCAGCGGCTCACCTTGACTGCGGGTTGCGATCCAGCCTGCCGCCGTGAAAGCCAGCAGGATCTTTTCGTCGGCTCCCCAGGTCAGCAAGCGGGCCACCGCCTCGGTGCGATGGTTGGTCTTGCGCGCAACGGTCCGCGCGATCCGCACATCGGTGCTTGTGGGTTTCACATTAAGAAGAGCCATCGGTCCTCCGCTTTTCGATCGGCGGAGACCATAACGCCGCAGCAGGTGCCGGGGTTCAACTCCGGCAACGGAAGCGGTCGGGCAACCCGTTGTTGTCGAAAGGATTGGCGGCGCCGTGAAACGAAAGCGCGGTCTACGTTGACGCTCTTGGCGATGGCGGTGCTCGCTGCGGCGGCCGGCTATCTCCGGTTTGGTGGCAGGGATTCAGATGCGGTGCGGGCTGACTACGGTGTCACGACCAAGAAGGCTGCCGAGCGCGCCCGTGCGAGCGTCCTGCCCACCTATCCGCAACTGAGAACCGAATCGAAATAATCCCTCATGCGCGCAAACTTGCCCGTCGTGACGGCGCCTCGCCGGCGTCACAAGGCAAGGGCGACTGGTGCTGCGCCCGCGACATCGCGTATGTCCGGACGCCGATCGCCTCCTGCTCGCGTCCACCCCCGTGCTGATGTGGGCGATCACCGGCCCGCTTTTCGGTTCAGCGACTCCTTGGGCCGCGAGATGCGGAAAGAGCTCGCAGGCCATCGGTGGCGCCGAGCGCGAGATCTTCTGCGTCAAGCCAATCCGTTCGTCGGCGCCGTCGTGAACGGCGGCGAAAGACCGCGTCACCCAAGTGAATGCTGCATCGGCACATCCTCTCGACCGGCATGTCGGCATTCCCCGCGGATTGCGACCGCGTGCCGTTCGGTCGCTCGCACATCTGCGCCAGCGGCAATCCAACAGGCGACATGTGTTGCAACGCGGCTGAATCCACCCGACGCACGCTCGCCGTACGTCTCTACAAGTCGACGAGCGATCCCGGCATGCAGGGAATGCTGAGCTACCTCATCGCGCGCGACATGATGTACCATTAGCAGTGGCTTGCGGTGATAGAGGAGATGGGAGCCAAAGCATCGCTGCCGATCCCCAACAGCTTGGATCGCAAAGGAAGCGACCGAGTTCAGTTACATGTTCATGGGCCCCGAGCTCGGCGACGGCTCTCTGCAAAGCCGGCCGCTATTGCGAGGGTCCTTCACTTAACGGCAAGGGGACGTTCACCTTCAGCGGCGGGTTCGAGCCCCTGGGTCAAAAGCCGGTACTCGGGCCGTCGAGGCCTGACAGCAGCGCGCAGGTGGAGCAGATGAACGAGCCGCCCATGTACGAATGCGCTGAGCTGAAGTGGTATAGCGGGCCCGCTACTGCTTCAACTTAAACGCTAGAAGGCCTCCGGGGTCGGACCGGAAGCCTTCTGGCTCACTGGGGTACATCCGCCCGAGTGAACTTCCATGCGGTTGCCGGAGCTGCCGCTCTATGTCCAAAGCTTGCTCTGCGTTGCGGACCTTCTTGAGAAGTTCGTTCTTCTCAGCCCCGATCGGCTTGGCGTGAGCTCGCTTCCTCATGTGCTCCGCGAATTGAGCCAAGCGGTCTTCCAGAGAGGTTGTTTGCTTGATCCGCCTGCGCTTCAATCCCATCGCGTTTCCTTTTCTTGATTTGATGAGGATATGCAATTCGGCACGACGCGCCCACAACACAGGTTAATCTCGGACGATCGTTGAAGCGGCAAAGTCACTCGGCGAGGAATGTCGGCCCATCAAGGGCTTGTTCGGTTGGTTACTCAGCTTGCTCTGACGACTTGGCCCGTTTTGGAATCTTAGCTGAGCGTACTTCGGCTTCTTCATAACAAATGTTAGCAGCCTGACACAGGCAATAGGTTTAAGCAGAGCAACCATTCTTCACGATTGCCGTTTTACCCAGCACAGATACACGAATAGAGGCAGCCGAGACATTTGCACGAGCCCCGTCCCACAATCGATCCGCACGACCCCGCCGCCTGCAGTCAATGGGCACTTCGCTTGGGAACAAACGTCAGCCCAGCGCCTTTGTTGCTGCTAAGGCCATGGTGTAAGATGTGACGGAATCAAGCTGAGGCTCGATGATGAGCGATTTTATTCCGCCAGAAAAGCCAACTGCTGATGTTACGCCGCTGCACCCAGCGGCGCAGCCGCGTGACCCCGGCCCAGTGCCCGGTTATCCCAATCTGAGGCCCAGACCACCTTGGAAGCCCGGCGAGTGTGGTCATCCGAACCCCGGTGGGCGGCGGCGACGGTTGACCGAAGCATTCATCACGGATTTCCAGACGATCTGGGAAACAGAAGGTCTGGCCGCCATCCTTCGCGTTGCACGCAGCGATCCCCCGACGTTCGTAAAAGTTGCGGCGAGTCTGCTGCCGAAGGACATCAATCTCAAAGCCACGCTCGATGTTGATGCCACGACCTTTGCCACGAATTTCCGGCAGGCAGTTGAGCTATTGGGCAACGAGTTGCCGTCTAGCCGGCGCATGAAGGTGATCGATGTCGATGATACCGACCATCACTGATGCTGAGCATCACGATCCGCGTGATCCGTTATGATCTGTCTGGGATCAGGACAGTCGCAGAATTGATCGGATATCTGGTCGCTGTGGCACGCGAGCGCGGGTTGGATGAGGTCGCGGTCGTTGAACGGTTCGTCATGCAAGCGAAGCCTTACCGCGAGCGGGTCGAGGAAGCGGAGCCGCTGCTGCGGTCGCTTGGCTATGTTGCGGTTGGTGATCGCTTGCGGAAGCTGCGGCGTGGCCTGAAGACGAAACCGTCCAGCCGGTGGCCACGCAAATGAACAGGAAGCAAAACGCGCTCCGGAGGCGACTAGAGAGGCTGCCTGATATTCCGCACATCTCTGATGAGGACATGCAGCGCCTCGTGCATCACCGGATGGTTGTTCGCGACTGCCAGCGTCGCCATCGCCAGCGGCAACAGAATGGCGCTCGCTGTCTGCGCATCGTTATTTGCGATGCTGATCGGACACTTGATGCCTTCGTGAGGGTTGGCGTGCTCGCGGAAGCGGAGAGAAACAATGATGCGGCGATCGAGCGGGCCGTTGCGCAACTTTGCAGGGAGGGGTTTCAATCTATTAACGCGCGGCAGAAGGCATCTGCCTGACTCCAGAGATTGAATTCGCTATGCCAGCATCTTCTTCACCATTTTCCTTCCGCTCTGGCAGTCCCCTCACCTCTTCTTACATTTGGTTTGTGTAACAAACCATGACCGGGAAAGTGGATCAGCTACCTGCGGGTTTCCACCAAGAGGCAGGGCAAATCGGGCCTTGGCCTTGAAGCCCAGCGCCATACCGTCGATGAGTTTCTGAACGGCGGCAACTGGACGCAGTTGGAAGCGGCACTCAAAGCTTGCCGTGCTTATGGTGCCAAGCTGGTGATCGCGAAGCTCGACCGTCTGTCTCGTGACGCTCACTTTCTGTTAGGGCTTGAGAAGGCTGGCGTTGACTTTGTCGCCGCCGATATCCCGAACGCCAACCGATTGACCGTCGGCATCATGGCGATGCTGGCGGAGGAAGAACGGCGCACGATCAGCAAGCGCACCAAGGACGCGCTGGTGGCGGCGAAGCGACGCGGTGTGAAGCTCGGGGGAGATCGCGGCGTGAGGCCAACCGCAAGGCCCGTAAGCTCGCTATCGAGGTGCTACGTCAGCGCGCGGCTGCAAGGGCTTCCGATATCGCGCCAGTCATTGCGGAGCTACGGGCGAGCGGCGCAACGAGTCTGAAGGCCATAGCAGCTGGCCTTACCGAAAAAGCCATTGCGACCGCACGCGGCAAGAACGCATGGACCGAGACGCAGGTGAGACGCGTGCTCGAACGCCTACAATAATCCAAAACAATACCGAGCTACCTCCGCTAGGTACCATGACCACGTCCGGATACCGAGGCGTACCCCCCGCAATGGACATGGAACAAACTTTCTTTGCCTCGCGACACGCTGGCGCTACAATGGCGAATGAGAGCGGAAGCCGTGCGACATCGTTGCAGGCCAACTCCGTGTTGAGGGCAGCGATTTTTAGACGAACGGCTTACGTAGCGTCGAACGGCTTCCTTGGTGCCCTGGGAGATGGGCACCGGAGCAAACCGAATAGCGAAGACAAGTCCAGCCCCTTGCCGAACGTTACATACTCCCATGAGGCTTTTTGCACGCACAACAATTCTTTTGTTCGGTTTCGCCGTAGCGATAGGAGCTGCTGCCGAGGCAACGCCGCTCGCCTTTGACAGTGACATGCTTATTGGGGTGTCTGTCACTGAGGCGGATTGCAGGGCGCAAACTGGAAGAGTTTGGGTAAGAGTTGAAAACAGCGGTTTCTGCAGCCGCTTTTGGCTTTCAACCGTCGGCGGAATTAAGGATGAAGCGCTGGTTGCTTTTCATGGCGACATTGGCGCTAGGATAGACGGCGTGCTGCAACTTGTAGAGCAGGCAAGATCAATTAGCGATGAATTCCTACAAAACCATGCCGATTCCAGTTCGCGCCTCTATAGGGCCCTTACATCTGGATCGCTCGGCCGGGCACGTTTGGATCGTCCGGCAACCATGTGAAGATTCGAAGAACCTTATTAGAAATCCGTGTTGCTAATGCCGTTCTAGATGCTCTTAAGCAGCAGTATGGCTTCAAGCGGTTTCATCTCGTCGGCCACTCCGGAGGTGGGCACACCGTCGCCGGGCTCGTGCAGCTGCGAACCGACATTGGCTGCGCCGTGATCGCATCCGCCGCAATTTCCCTTCGTTCACAGATGCGCGACAGCGGGCACCCGATTGTCGGCCAGTATCCATATTACGATCCGATCGACCACGTGGATGTCTTAAAGCAGCGGCCCGATCTACGGCTGTTCGTGGTCTCGGATCGCAACGACAAGGTTGTGTCCTACCGCTCCCAGCTTGAATTTGTCGAACGCGTAAAGGCTTACAATCTTTCAATTACGCAAGTAACTGCCACGGCCACAGACAAGAACTCCCATGACTTATTTTACCAAGGGCTCCGGCTCGCAGTCGATTGTGCCCATCGGGAATACGACCTTATCAATGCCCCCAGCGGCCTGAGCGAGCGCGCGATCACGGTGAAGAAGGGCGAATCCGTCGCGACCATCCTGCGCGATCTCGGCGCTTCGGCAGAGGATATCTCTGCACTGACAGCGGTTCTCGGCGCGCGCGGGCGCGACGGGGGCCTGCGCGAAGGGGAGACGCTACGCGTCCTTTTCGCCGCTAACGCTGGACGATCGCGCGTCGTGCGAGTCGTGGTGGTTGGCGAGAGTGAGATCGAGGCAGTGGTCGCGCTCTCGGATAGCAGCAAATACGTCTCGATCGCGCCGGGCGCGTTCTCCGGAGTACTCGCGCCGCCCCCCGCCCATCCGAACCCGCCGCAGCTCGCGCCGCCTGCCTGGCCGTCCGCTGTGGCGCTAGCAAGCGTCGGTCCTGTGCCCAGTAACGCGATCAAGTTGCTCTCGGCGGACCCGGGCGCCGTGCCACCGGCCGCCGCACCTCCAGTACTAGCCAAGCTCATGGCGCAGAAGGTCGTGCTCTATGACGAGGATCCGTCCGACCCCAAGGGCAAGCAATATGTCGGCTCGGTGGTGTGGCGGCTCGAGCCGATCAAGGCGTCGGGCAACCAGAAAGCCGGCGTCGCCGTGCGCGCCGACATCGAGATCCCCGATCGCAAGTTCAAGATGACGATGTCGTTCCGCCGCAACACCGACTCGTCGCTGCTTGCAAGTCACACGGCCGAGCTGACCTTCATCCTGCCGCCGGACTTTCCGGGTGGCAGCGTCTCCAACGTGCCGGGCATCCTGATGAAGTCGAACCAGCAGGCGCGCGGCACGCCGCTCGCAGGGCTCCTCGTCAAGGTCACCGACGGCTTCTTCCTGGTCGGCCTCTCCAATCTCGATGCCGATCGCGCCCGCAACGTCCAGCTCCTGAAGGAGCGCTCCTGGTTCGACGTGCCGCTGGTCTACGCCAACCAGCGCCGCGCCATCATAGCCTTCGAGAAGGGCGAGCCGGGGGAACGCGCGTTCAAGGACGCGCTAACAGCGTGGGCAGAGGACTAACCCCGCCCCCAAAAAATCGGTCGTTTCCGTGATCCTAACTTGGCGCATCTCCTTGGCCCGCTTCGTACCGACGATGCGAACATAAGCGGAATTGAGAACGCATCGGAAACTAGGGCAACTCGTGGGGAACCGCGCCTCCATCGCTGGACGGAAACAAACGCCAAAGCTTGGAAACCGCTAAGAGTCGATCTGGAACGCCTATCCAAAATACGAAACAGCCTCGCCCACTATCCCGTGATGAACTACGGAAATGACACGCCGGGACAGCGAATTGCGTTGCTGCCTAGATTTGGCAAGCCATCTAAGTTTAAACAGAAGCTGCCGAAGCCGCCGTCAGGGTCACTAACGCTTCGCGACATGGCTTTACCGCGCTCATGTTCGGGCTTGAGGCTTTCCAGAAGACCTTGCAAAAGAAAGCAATCCAATTTTCCAGCGGCGGCTACACAGCCGGGGAAGATTCCAAGTTTGGCGCACATAGCCAGCCAGATGAAACGTGTAATGCAGATGAGGACCGGAGCATACACTTGTACGTGCAGAGGCCCGGCCATGTCAGCTAGGTGGAGTACAGCGATTAGTGCGGACCATGGTCTGGACGGCCATGCCGGGCTGAGTGTGGCTTACCGCGACGAGCTATTGGCGTGCGTATAGCGAGGAAGTGATTGCCTTGGTCGCTCGTGGGGTTGCATTCGACTACCTCTGATGATCACGAGCACGATTGAACGGTTCGATAGTTTTGGTGTCGCTATCGCCTCAAGGAATTGTTCACTTTGAAACGCAGGCGTTCAGTTCCACAGTTAGCTAAGCAATGCTCCTCGATTGAGGCGTCGG
Organism: Bradyrhizobium sp. Gha; assembly: GCF_900113735.1. Taxonomy (GTDB): domain Bacteria; phylum Pseudomonadota; class Alphaproteobacteria; order Rhizobiales; family Xanthobacteraceae; genus Bradyrhizobium. The sequence goes on along the minus strand of NZ_FOQM01000033.1, from coordinate 41,450 downwards.
TGTTCCCCCATTCGAGACGAGCATGTTAACTTGACCGCATCCCACCATTGGCGCAGCATTATTACAACACGCATAGTCGTCGTGTCCCTGCGGGGCAGCGCAGCACCACGCCAGAGTAACGGCACTCTACACTCGCCATCGCTGACGTATTCCAAGTCGGGTTCAGCATCCGCCGCCTGATCTTGTGCGCTATCCGCTTGAACACATCACTGCAAGGGAGGCCAAAATGTCGAGAACGACATCCAACGTTACCCTGCCACAGCAAGCCGCCAATCAGTTACCGCAGAAGGCCACGGATCATCTACCGCCCACTCTCCAGCCGCCCGGACCGAATATCGTCTGGGCCAATCCCACGGAAGTCCACAACACACTTAGCAACCCGGAAATCCTGCAAGGCCATGCGGGGCATGCTGATGTTTTCGTATTCGATGTCGGGGCCGAGATCGCGCATGGCGTCGGGGTCGGCGGAGAACAATATACAGAGCTACAGGGCTTTGATCCGGGGCTGGATACGATTGCGTTTATAGACCTTCTTCCTGGGGTCAAAGTGGAGCAGAGCATTTCCGCGGAAAACTTGGGCTTGGGAGACCCTGCTGTGCCCGACACGTTAGAAAAGATTTACTATGGGTCAGGTGGTGAGTGGTCTCACAATCTTATGTTGGCGGACAACAACGGGAACGGTGGCAGCATGTCATTTGCCCTTGACCATACCGTCAATCTGATCGATGGGACCACCATAACGGTACCAGCTGATCCTTGGCTGATCGCCTGAATGTGAAGTCCAAAGCCCAAATGGCCCCGACGTCCAAACGCGTCGGGACCCTTTTGTCCTTATCGGCCTCTCTGCCGACGCATTCGAGAAATAAACCAACGCACTACTGTGTGTTTGCGCGGTCGATGATCGCTGAAGTCTGCGGCGATCGTTCATCCAGTTGGTGCAGTCGGTGAAGCTGAACTCTGAGGCTGGCGGGCAGGTCTTCATCCTTAAGGTATGCTGGCAGCCTTTCACCGATCTCGCGCCGTTTCCCCGACTCGCGGTGGTTGAGGTTTTGGCTCGGCTCCCGCCGCCCTGCTCAACGGATGACTGGAGGTCTAAAACCGCAGCTACTCTCTTGCTGTTCTCCTACAGGTACAATACGACCTCGCTCGGCGTGCCTTTCGGCATTTCGCGCAGTGGCCATCTACCCCACGCAAGTTACGGCCGCAGGTAAGAATCGCTTAAAGGAATATCGATACAACTTGTGCTAGCATGGGGCCATCGGCAATCGGCCTCGATCCCGGGAGCGAGACGGCCACCGTCAGATGCATTGCGACGGAGGGCGTTATTAATGATGTCCTTTGGGGAGCCATGCCATGTTTTTCAATATTTCCATACGAACCAAGATTACCGCCGTCGTCGTCGGCTTCTTGGTGGCTCTGATCGCCACCAGCGCGCTCGCAATCTGGAAGATGCAGGTGATCAACGCCGCGGTCGTTGACATCCAGACCAACTGGCTTCCGAGCGTTCGCGTGCTCGGCGAGCTGCGCGCAAACACGATCACTTACCGCAACGCGGTGCGACAGCACCTCTTGAACGACCGTGCAGAGGACAAGGCGGACTTTGACAAGCGGATCGAGCAGATCGCCGAAAGGATGGCGCGGAATACCGCGGACTACGAGAAGCTCATCTCCGGTCCGCAGGAGCGTGCGCTCTACGACGAATGGCGCGGGATTTGGAACGAGTACATGAAGGGGGCGCAGGAGGTGCTGCGTCTGTCGCGCGCCGCGGTTGGCCGTTTCCCCCAAGAGGCCAACGAGCTCAACAGCAAGACCGTCAATCCCGTCGGCCTGAAGGCCGACAAGGTCCTGACAAGTGCCATCGACCTGAACAACAAGGGCGCGGACGAGGCCGGAGCGGAGGCCGCGGCCGCCTACAAGCATACCTTCACTACTGTAGTGGCGATGGCGACGACCGCTGGCGTCCTCGGCGCCCTCGTCGCCTTCTTCTTGGTGAGAAGCGTCTCGCGAGGGATCGCCGCGATCGTGTCGCCGATGCAAGCGCTCAGTGCCGGTGATCTGTCGGCAGAGGTCACGCGTCAGGGCGAGCGCACCGAGATCGGGCAAATGGCCGATGCCTTGCAGGTGTTCAAGGAGGCGCTGATCGCCAAGAAGGGGGCAGAGGAAACCAGGGCCGAGCAGGAGCGGGAGCAGGCCAAGCTCCAGCGGCGCAACGTGGATCAACTTGCCGACGCATTCGAGACTGCGGTGGGCGAAATCGTTCAGACGGTCTCCTCAGCTTCAAGTCAACTTGAATCGTCTGCAAGCGCGCTGAGGTCGACGGCCGAACACACGCAGAACGTGGCGACCGGCGTCGCCGCGGCTTCCGAGGAAGCGACGACCAACGTCCAGTCGGTGGCGTCCGCCTCCGAACAGTTGGCGGCCTCAGTGGGAGAAGTCGGCCGACAGGTGCAGGAGTCCTCGCGCATCGCAAGCGAGGCGGTCCGACAGGCCGGAACAATGAATCAACAGATTACGCGTTTGGCGCAGGCAGCCGCGCGAATTGGCGACGTCATTGATCTCATCAACAGCATTGCTGGCCAAACCAATCTCCTGGCGCTCAACGCTACGATCGAGGCAGCTCGTGCAGGCGACGCCGGTCGCGGCTTCGCCGTGGTGGCGAGCGAGGTCAAGGTGTTGGCCGAACAGACCGCCAAGGCGACCGAAGAGATCAGCCAGCAGGTCGGGAGCATGCAGGAGGCCACCGGCAAATCGGTCGCAGCCATCACGGACATCAGCAGCACCATTTCTAGAATGTCCGAAATCGCGGCCACCGTTGCCGCTGCGATGGAGCAGCAGGGCGCAGCGACGCACGAGATTGCTCGAAACATCCAGCAGGCGGCTCAGGGCACCGACGAGGTCAGTGCCGGGGTTGCGGACGTGCAACGGGGCGCGGCCGAAACGGGCAGCGCATCGGCGCAGCTCCTGTCATCTGCCACGCTGCTGTCGCGCGATTCGACCCGCCTCAAGGACGAGGTCGCGAATTTCCTGCGCACTGTTCGCGCATGATCGGTTCCTTCAACGCAAGTACTTGGCAGATCGGGTCTCGCCTCGCGCTACCGGTAAACAAGTGTTCGAATAGAGAACTACCGTGACAGCTGCATAAAATTGGCGCCTCCGCTTTCGCGCCATACTGGCGCATGGTTCGTCCCGCTCGACGAGATCCCAGGCGGTTGAGCCGTTTGGCGCAGGTTGGGTCAACAGCTCCGTTTGACCAGCGCTGGGGCGCTTCCGCTGTCGAGAAGAAAGCGCGGCCGGGCTCGAAATAAGCGTCCCGGCCGCGCTCTATTTTCTAACTGAGCGCTGAAATCCCAGTTGGCGTTTAGGGTGCAACGGCTATGCCACAGGCTTATGACGCGAGGTCCGCCTAGGGCGTCAAAATGCGAAGAACTCAGGTTGAGCAGGTTGAGCACATCTGGTCCGCTCCACCGCGATGAGCGGACCTCCGGCAGACGCGGCGCAACTTCGCAGATGGGACCAGCAGCGGAAATCGGCGATGGCTCTACAACCGGCACTGGGTCGCATGGGCGCGCCACTGCAGGACCAAGTAGGCGCAGGACGCAATGCGCGGACCGCATCCTGATTTCAGCGAGCGCAGCCACGGGTCACACGGCGGCAATCCGCGATCTTGCCGCGCCATGGCGGTGCTCGCGAATGACGCTCTAGTCGCGCAACGTCTCGCGTCGGCGGTGTCGAGGGAGCAGCGATCGCGTCTGAACCACCTGTCCAGTGAAGCTGCGGGCACTAGCCAAGTCCGCGCCCACGACGGGGAGAAGTCGCTGGCGTAAGATTCGGCAGGCCGAACTGAGCGACGGCGGCCTGATGCCGTTAGCTACAAACCCGCCAACCTCCAGCAGCATTGTCGTCCATCTTCTCGCGCAGCTGGACTTTGCGTCCTGGCGGTGGAAGAGGGCGATCGCACCTTACTAGAGGTGCGGCACAGGGATTACACCGATAGCGCTGACCCAACTTATCACTCGAACGTCTCCTCATCGACGCCGCTGGACCATCCGAGCTTAGGAAGTTGCTCACGAATTAATCTTGCGGACCAGAAAAGTGTTTGAAGGTTAAAGCATTGCGGTATAGCCTATTGGGGCAATTTATCCTGAAACATTTGGGAGTGCTGCTTCATTGGCGGGCGCATGTGCGATGAGCCTGCTGTGACTCTTCGCACTCCAGAGATCGCCATCATGCCATTTGCCGGTAAGATTGCCCTTTTCATCGATGGAGCCAATCTCCATGCCACAGCGAAGGCGCTCGGCTTCGATATCGACTACAAGCGCCTGCTGAGCGAATTTCAGAGTCGAGGCCCGCTCCTGCGCGCGTTCTACTACACAGCGATTATCGAGGATCAGGAATACTCCTCGATCCGCCCGCTGATCGACTGGCTGGACTACAACGGCTACACCGTCGTCACCAAGGCGACCAAGGAATTCATCGACGCCTCCGGCCGCCGCAAGGTCAAGGGCAACATGGACATCGAGCTCGCCGTCGACGCTATGGAGCTCGCCGAGCACATCGATGAGATGGTGCTGTTCTCGGGTGACGGAGACTTCCGCTCCGTGGTCGAGGCCGTGCAGCGGCGCGGCGTCCGCGTCACCGTGATCTCCACGACCGCGAGCCATCCCCCTATGATCGCCGACGAGCTGCGCCGCCGAGCCGACGTGTTCACCGATCTTGTCGAGCTCCAAGCTAAGATCGGTCGGAACCCGTCCGAACGGCCAGTGTCGCGAGAGCGCGAGACGCGCTCGCGCTCACCCCAGGTCCCAGAGCGAGAAACCATCGCAGGACATAGGGGAAATGATAGCGTGCTCGACGAGTGAGCTCGATCGAGCCCCGACCGCTGGTCGGCCGTCCAGTCGCTGTATAGGTCGTTGCTAGTGACGGAGCAGCCCCCGGAGCGCGCCGAATAAAGCCCGGCATTTGCGCCGGGCTGATCGCCAATATGGATCGGTTCTCAGCAATAGACCGGATCAGAGAACAGTCCGAGCGCACCGTCGGTTCGGTTTCTGACACTGCGATGCTTGCCAAAGGAGCTCCGTAAATTGTGTTGCTGTTTTGTCGCGCTCGTATTCTGAGAAGAGGCGCCAGCGAGGTGCGCTTTGACGCGCAACAAGGCCTCAGCAAATTGCATTCGAAAGTAATGTGAAGTCTAAACCGAAGGTAGTTCCGGTTAGCGGCTTCAGCGGAACCCAACTGGCTGCCACCAAACGATAAATTTGGTTATCGCCTGTAATCATGATGACTCCGTCGCGAAATTGAAAAATATGTTTGGGGAAAACATGGGAGGTTGGAATGGAAGCTGCCCGCCGCTTTCGCGCAATGGCTTTGCTTTGCCGGCAGAGTGCCGCGCGACAGCCTGAGAGGAGCTGGAAGCTGCTCGCTGAAGCAGAGTACTGGGAGCATCTGGCGGCTGCTGCTCTAGCTCATTGCGCGTTGCCTTAGATCTTCGACCTTCTCTTTTCGTCCCCTCTTGGTTCAAGCCCTTTTCTGCAACAAGCAAAGTAGCGAAGGTCCGTTACGGCCCTGCGGGCGTCGCGGTCCTTTGGGCCTTTGCTCTCTGCGCGCCGACATCAGGGCGCAGAAGCAGAGAGACAGCTGCGCGCCAAGAGGCGCCATTCGAGAACGAAAGACGCCGCCAACGGAGGCGGACTTGAGTTCACTTTCTGGCGCAGCTTCCTGGTGATCTCTCGAAGGTCAGCAGCATACTCCTCGACGATCCGGTGTACTTCTTCCAGCCGCGACGGCTTGGCTTCGTTACCATTTGGCCTTTTGTCAGCGTTGGGCATGGCCCGCAGAGTTCGCTTGTGACAGCGGGGAAGCTTGATCTAACTCAAGCAAACTGAGGCAAACTTGTTCGGCGGCTCAGGATACCAGACGACCGAGACCGACATCGCGCGCTGCGGGTCAGCCCTGCGAGCCGGTCCGCGGGGCTGTTGCCTCGCTAGTCGCGAAGTGTCCGAATGTCCTGATTTGCTCGTGCCGTACTTTAACGGTCTACTTTTCGTGAGTTGTTTGTTCTAGATCAATTCAACCATACGGTGAGCGGATATAGTCGCAGTTGCCTGGCTGCTCACCACCCCGAGTTTGTCCGGCAATGAGGCCACGGGGACCGGACGCCCCGGGGCCTCTATTCCCAGAGAGGGAGCAATGCCAGATCAGGATCGAAGCAAGAGCAGCCCTCCTCAAATATTCCTTGATTGGAAGGAGGAACGGCTCATCGATGTGGGGGAGGACACCTGGATTCAGGCGTTCATGGACCGCTTTCTTGAACTACTGAGGGCCATTGGGCGGAAGCCCAAAGAGTAAGCCCGATCCGTGTTGGTGTCACGGTTTGTTCCCGCGCGACGGTGGGACCGGTCTGTTTCCGACCTCAGTGCCTCGTTTGACTGTGGCAGTGGCCTAAGTTCACTTTCGCACATTGGAACCAATCTGTTAGCTCTGCGTGGTACACCGGCGGCTGGGGAGACCATCAGTGTCAGAGCTATCGCTTGCCGTTCTCGTCGTCGAAGACGAACAGCTAATCTGGGAGCTGGTTGAGGACGCTCTCGTTGACGGCGGATATGAAGCCGAAATCGCCGTTACGGGCGAGGATGCAATTACCCTGTTGCAGGGACCGAATAGAAAATATCGGGCGCTCGTCACCGACGTCAATCTCGCCGGCACCGTAGATGGCTGGGAGGTGGCAAGGTGCGCCCGAGCCATCGACCCCCACTTCCCCGTCGTGTACATGTCAGGCGCCAGTGCGGACAAATGGCCGATACAGGGCGTCCCAAAAAGCGTCTTGCTCCCAAAGCCATTTGCCCCAGCACAGTTGGTGACGGCCCTTTCCAATCTGCTCAACGCAACTCTGCCCGGCGCTCCATCAGAGTAAGACTGCGTCAGTCGGAAAAAAGAGGCCCCAACTCGCAAGGGGGGCGATGGAGCTGGGGCCTATCGGGGTCGCCCTTGGGGAAGGGCATCGGGAAACTCGGCAATTGCAGGAATGTTCCTGTCCTAAGGTCGCCTCAGTTAGCGTCCTCTTTCATTTCAGCACTTGGCGACCGGTCGCCGTTTATTCCCCCTTTAAGGGACGGCATGTGCGTGGCGGACTCGCCGGGTCCTAGTTTCGTTCCGGGAACTGTATGTACTTAACTTGGTTATGAGTCATGGCTTGCGGCTCAGGGAGTGCCGGGATGACCGAGCGCCGCAGAGTGAAGCAGACTCGCTCACTTGAAGAACGGATGGCCCAACAAGCGGCCAAGCTCAAGGATGAAGCGAACCAGCTGCCAGCCGGGGCAGAACGTGAAGCTTTGCTCAAGCGAGCCAGGATCGCCGAAATCGGCGCGCAATTGAGCGATTGGCTCACCTCGCCTGGCTTACGGCGCCCTCAATGACGAAAACGGCTTTAGAGCTACTCATCGAAATTCAGGGCGATCTTGCAGAGCTGCGAAGGCTCGCGAACGACTTACCACCCGCCCACGCTCGGGTGGTTTTGATGTTTGCCGATCGGATGGAATTGCAGGCACGCGCAATCGATGCTGGGGTCGTCAGCCCTCCTTTGGCAGACCATAACATGCGTTGGGGATTTTTTTGATCGGAGTCCGTATTCTACGCAAACCATGGCGCGATACTACTTCGACCTGAGAGACGGAGCTGAACTGTTCCGCGATGAGGAAGGCGTCGAGCTTCCCACCGTGCGGGCTGCGGAGGTGGAGGCGGTCCGCGCCTTAGGTGGTTTGGTGCGCGACGTTGAGCCTGCGGCAGAGGGCCGAGACATGATTATTGATGTCCGTAATGATGACGGGCCGGTGTCTCAGGTCTCCCTTGTGTTCGCGATCAACAGGCATGGGAGTCACTCTTAATGCGAATTGAGTTTCTCGGCATTTGGCCAGCGTGTCGTGAGACCGGACGACCCGGAATGGTTATGGGTACAAGTGCTTGGCAACGCAGGCGGCAAAGGAAGAAGTGTCCCCGAAGATTGATCCATGACAAGGCGCCGCGCGTTACTGCGCTCTAGCGTGTTGCCATGACGGACAACGAAAAGCAGTTGCCCAAGCCCCGAGAGCAGGATAATCGGCCCAGGTGCCCGTCCTGCACTGCGTTTCCTCAGCTAAAGCATTTGATGCTTGATCCCCGGCGAGGCAAGACCGTCCGGCTTTACCAATGCCAGTGCGGCGAACGCATCTAGGACGATTAAGGCCGCCTCGATTATCCTAAGTTCAACATCGAACGAACGCGACCTGTGGTAGTTTACCTCTATCACCGGCCGAGGCTCAGCCCGTAGGCGTCGATGGCTGAGAGACCGTTCGCGCTCCCGCCTGCATAGGACAGGGAGTTCGCCGATGACCCATCTATCGGAAATCGCCGCGCATATTGAACGCCGAAAGCGGATGGCCGCCTATGCGGCTGAGGTTATAGCCAGATCCCGCGACCTAATTGCCTATTCCAAAGCGCTCCTGGAGGTGGGCCCTCCGACAACCTTTCTCGGCGAGCGGCACTACCCGCCACCTCTCTCGCCTGCTGAGTAAGGCCGCCTCAGTTGCCTCTGAGCAAGCTGAGCAAGTCCAAGTCTCGAATTGAAAGCGTTGGTGCTTGGTTCCAAGCCGTTGAAAGTGCTAAGATATCGCTGCGTTAATGGTCTTGGTCAGATCGCGATCGCTGGAGGCCATCGTGAAGATTGAGCGAGCACTTGCAATCGCGGCCCGGGCACGTGTCAAGCGGCGCATTTCATCCGATCCTGCTGCGCCATACAGCACCGGAGCGACAGCGTCGTTCGAGCGGCCCGGGAATGGAATGCCCGTCCCCTTCTACACGGAGGTGGGCGAGGACCTATGACCATCGTTACGCAGAACTGACCCCGAGCTGCGACGCAAGACTGCAAAAGCGCCGGCCAGGATTTTTGGCTCCTTAAGTTCGGGTCCAATCGAGCTGCTGGGCTGTTAGCCGATCCGACGCAAAGATATTTCGCGATTGTTTGGAGACGGCCGCGGCTGTCCCAGGCGCTGTTTACCGCGTTCGTCTTGCAGGCTGAATGTCTTGAGCCGCAGTGCTTAATCCGTGTTGTCTGCCAAGACCGCCGACCGGATCAACTCCCAGGCCGCCGCCAAGTGGCGCCGCAGCGCGTCCTCAGCGCGATCCGGATTGCGAGCTGAGATCGCTTCGAAGATCGACAGATGGCCGGCGTAGTTCATCCGATCCAGCTCGGCGCTCGTGCGCATGGAGCGCCAAAGCTGCACCAGCCATTCGACATAGGCCTTGTGGACGGCCGGATAAATCGCGTTGCCGGGAATGCGGTAGAGCATGGCGTGAAAGGCAATGTCGGTACCGTAGAACTCGCTCCAATTTCCGATTGCGGCGCGGTTCGCCTCGAGGGCCTGCTTCAGATTGTCGAGGTCACGCTGTCGCGCGTGCTGGGCCGCCCAGCGCACCAGCCCCGCTTCGACGAAGACGCGGGATTCGAACAGCTCGGTCATGCCCTGCTTGTCCGCCACCAGATGCGAGATGAAATTGCCCAAGCGGTCGAGTGCCACCTCGTAGTTCGGCTTGCGTGCGACCGGACGATGACCGAATTTCCTGTTCGCCAGGCCGCGATGCGACAGACTTTCGATCGCTTCCCGTACCGCGGTCCTGCTGACGCCGAATTGCCTCATCAGATCGCGCTCCGTGGGCAATCGTTCGCCTTCCGCGATCTCGCCCGCCATGATCATGCGTGCGAGTTCATCAGAGACAAAGTCGCCGAGCCGTCCGGAGGGCGGCGTCAACGTGTTGTCGTCGCCTCCCAATCTGTCCCCCTCTGAAGCTAAACCTGCAAAATTATGGTACGACCAAAAATAGCTCATGTCAGCAGATTTCGACGCGAAACTCACTATCCTAAGCTGAAATGCCGTTGACACGGTAATTATTGATGGTGGTAGGATCACTTCGGTCTGACCAAGACGACTTAGAAAAGCCTTTGGATGGAGCAAAGTCGCTTCCGCTACGGTTCTGCCAAGCCCAAGAAAAACCCCCGCCAGATGGGGCCCATAAAGCTTCCCAAGGAGAACAAGATGAACAGAAGATCTTTCCTGCTCCTCTCCGCCGGCCTTACGAGCCTGGCCGTGGCCGCGCCGTCCTGGGCGCAGGAGCTGCCCAAGTTGAAGCAAAAGGATAAGTACAAGGTCGGTTTCGCCCAGACTGAAAGTAACAATCCTTGGCGCATCGCGCAGACCGAGAGCATGAAGGCGCAGGCGCAAAAGGAAGGCTGGCAGCTCGTCTACACCGACGCGGCCGGTTCTGCGGCCAAGCAGGTCGCCGACGTCAACTCGATGATCGCGCAGGGCGTCGACCTGATCTTCCTTGCACCGCGCGAGGAGAAGCCGCTGATCCCCGCGGTAATGAATGCCAAGAAGGCTGGAATTCCAGTAATCCTGCTCGACCGTAGCGTGGATCCCAATCTCGCGAAACCCGGCGTGGACTACGTGACCTTCATCGGCTCTGACTTCGTCCAAGAAGGCAAACGCGCGGCGGAGGCACTCGACAAGGCGGTCGGGGGGAAGGCGAAGATCATCCAGCTGGAAGGTACGACCGGATCATCGCCGGCGAACGATCGCGCCAAGGGCTTCAAGGAATACATCAAGGATCATCCGGACATGCAGATCGTCGCGTCCCAATCGGGCGACTTCGTTCGCGACAAAGGGCGCCAGGTGGCCGAAACGCTGCTGCAGGCTCACCCGGATGCGACGGCCATCTATGCTCACAACGACGAGATGGCAATCGGCGCAATCGCCGCGGTCGAAGCGGCTGGCAAGAAGCCGGGCAAGGACATCATCATCGTCTCGATCGACGGCGAGCGCGACGCCTTGCGCGCGGTCGCGGATGGAAAGATGCTTGCGACAGTCGAATGCAACCCGAAGTTCGGACCAAAGGCGTTCGAGACCGCAAAGCGCTATGCCATGGGCGAGAAGATCGAACCTTGGGTCATCAATCCCGATCGCTTCTTCGACGCGTCCAATGCCAAGGACATGATCGCGGATTCCTATTAGGCCAGAGAGCGGGCGCGCCCAAGCAGGCGCGCCCACCGCCTGCGTGATCCAGCGAACAGCACGAGAGTAGAATGGCGCCCCTCCTGTCGATGCGAGCCATCGAGAAGCGATTCGGAGGCGTAGCCGCGCTGCGCTCCGCCTCCCTCGACGTCGAGGCGGGAGAAGTCCATGCGCTCATCGGACAAAACGGCGCCGGCAAGTCGACGCTGATCAAGATTCTTACCGGCTACCACCCGCGCGACGGCGGAGAGATCCTGTTCGCCGGCGCGCCGGTTGCGTTCAGCGCGCCGCAGGACGCCCAGGCCGCCGGAATCAGCACGATCTACCAGGAGATCAATCTCGTTCCATATCGATCCGTCACGGAGAATATCTGCCTCGGGCGCGAAAAGCGGCGTTTCGGGCTGCTCGACTGGGCCTCAATGCATGTCGAGGCGAAAGAGCTACTGTCGCGCTTCAATATGAGCGGCGTGGACGTCCGGCGTCCCCTTCTCGAGTACCCGACCGCGGTCCAGCAGATCGTCGCGATCGCTCGCGCAATCGGCTTCGCTGCACGGCTCGTCATTATGGACGAGCCGACGTCATCGCTTGACGACAAGGAAGTGGCAGTGCTGTTCGAGGTCATTCGTCAGCTCAAGAGTTCGGGCGTTTCCGTCATTTTCGTCAGCCACAAGCTCGATGAGCTCTACGCCGTCTGCGATCGCGTCACCATCATGCGCGACGGGCGCACGGTTCTGGTTGCCCCGATGGCCGAGGTGTCAAGGATGGATCTCGTCACCACCATGCTGGGCCGCGAACTTTCACAAACGCTGCATGCCGGGGCGAGCGAGCGTACAGCCACCAGCACGGCGGCCTCGCTTCTCGAAGTCCACCAACTCGCCGGCGGCCCCAAGGTGCGCGACGTGAGCTTCACGGTGCGACCGGCGGAAATCGTGGGACTGGCCGGGCTGCTCGGATCGGGACGCACCGAAACCGTACGGATGCTGTTCGGAGCGGACCAGCCGGAGCGCGGGACGATTCGGTTCCAAGGTCATGAGGTCCATACACCGGCGCAGGCGATCTCCGCAGGCATGGGCTTTTGCTCGGAAGACCGCAAGGTGGAAGGGATCGTTCCCTGGCTCTCGCTGCGCGAAAACATCGTGCTCGCTCTGATGCCCCAGCTCTCGCGCCGAGGCATCATCGACGAAGCCCGAAGCAAGTCAATTGCCGACGCGTTCGTCGCCCGCCTGGGCATCCGCTGCAGCTCGCCCGAACAGCCCGTCGGCGAGCTCTCGGGCGGTAATCAGCAGAAAGTCCTGCTCGCCCGCTGGCTCTGCATGAGCCCGAAGCTATTGATCCTTGACGAGCCGACCCGCGGCATCGACGTCGGCGCAAAGGCCGAGATTCTCGGCCTCGTGCGCCAACTCGCTCATGACGGCCTCGGGGTTTTGATGATCTCATCGGAGCTCGAGGAGCTAATCGAAGCGGCCAGTCGCATCTTTGTGCTGCGGGACGGTATCACCGTCGCGGAAATGGCCGGCGATCGCATCAGTGAGGGCGCGGTGATGACGGCGATGGCCCACGGACCTGGCCTTGCAGATGAGATCGGCAGCGGCAGCGCGGGGCGCGCCGATGGGTGAAAGGGTGATTGTCCCGCCCAAGGCGGTTCGGAGATTGGATCTGCAGCGCCTGCTCGAGCGGCACGGTCCTCCGCTCGCTCTCCTGGCGCTTGTTCTCTTCAACGCCGCCGTGACGCCGAATTTCCTGAGTTGGCAGACGCTCAACGTGAACCTGACCCAGGTCTGCACGACCGTGATCGTGGGCGTCGGGATGACGCTGGTGATCGCGACCGGTGGCATCGACCTGTCCGTCGGCTCTCTGATGGCGATCGCCGGTGCGCTGGCGCCGCTGATCTTTCTTGGAAACGTCATTCCGGGCTTGCCTCCTGGTGTTGCTATCGCGCTGGCGTTCGTCCTCCCCGTGCTGGTCACAAGCTTGCTCGGAATGTTCAATGGCTGGCTGATCACGCGCTTCCAGATCCAGCCCATCATCGCAACGCTCGTCCTCTTCATTGCCGGCCGCGGAATCGCGCAGGTGCTGACCAACGGCAACCTGCAGGTATTCCACACTCCGGAGTTTCAGTTTATCGGTCTCGGACGCATCGGCGGGATTCCCTTTCAGGCATTGCTTATGCTTGCGATGGTGGCCCTGGCGGCGTGGATGCTGCGCCGTTCTGTGTTTGGTCGCCGGATCCTCGTCATCGGCGGCAACGAGCGTGCCGCCGCGCTCGCCGGCGTTCCGGTAGCTCTGGTAGTGCGGGCCGTCTATGCCATCAGCGGCGCGCTCGCGGGTATTGCCGGTCTGATCGTCATCGCGATCAACTCGTCGTCCGACGCTAACCTTGTTGGTCTCGGGACCGAGCTCGACGCCATCGCGGCAGTTGCGGTGGGCGGGACGCCGTTGACAGGCGGCCGCGCCAGCATTGCCGGCACGCTATGGGGCGCGCTCATCATCCAACTCGTGCGCTACACGCTGCTCGCCAACGGCGTTCCCGATTCGGCGGCTCTGGTCGCCAAAGCCGCCATCATCGTGCTTGCGGTCTGGCTTGCACGCCAGCGCGGTGCGGCGCAGGTTTCCCCTCAGGCCCGCCCCACCATGATGGGACCCGTCGGTCGCTATGGCGTGTTCGCCGCGCTCTTGTTGCTCATTCTCTTCGGCTGGCTCCGCTACGACAATTTCCTCGGGGAGTACAACGTCCTCAGCTTCCTGCGCTACAACGCGATGTTCGCGCTGGTCGCGCTCGGAATGTGCTTCGTCATCATGTCCGGCGGAATCGACCTCTCCGTCGGATCGACGGCGGCATTCGGCAGCGTCACCGCCGCCCTTCTCTCGCCCTACGGCACGGTTGCCGGGATTGCAGGCGGCTTGGCAGCCGGCCTCATGATCGGAGTGCTCAATGCCTTCTGCATCATCAAGCTGCGCATCCTGCCCTTCATTGCGACGCTGGCCACCATGCTCGCGGCCAGCGGGTGCGCCCTGCTGCTCGCAGGCAATCAATCGGTCTCAGTCTCCTATGACACCGGTTTCACGTGGCTGGGCCAGGGCGATGTCTTCCGCTTTCCCGTGCCGGCCTGGATCGCCCTGCTGGCCTATATTGGGGGGTCCATCGTCCTGACCTTCACCGCGTTCGGCCGCACCGTCCTCGCCGTCGGCGGCAACGAAGATGCATCGCGATTGATGGGCCTTTCCACCGACCGCGCCAAGATCATCACCTATCTTGCAAGCGGCGCGCTCGCCGGACTTGCCGGGGCCATCCTCGCGGCGCAATTCGGCGCCGGCCAGCCGATCGAAGGCGTCGGTTGGGAGCTCTTTGCGATCGCGGCCACGGTCGTGGGCGGAACACTGCTGACTGGCGGCGAGGGTTCGGTCGGTTCGACGCTGGCCGGCGTCCTGCTGCTCGGGTTGATCTTCAACATCCTGAACTTCGAAAACGGTCTCGGCTGGATCAGCCTCTCCGCCTACTGGCAATCCGTCGTTCGCGGCCTCTTCCTTCTTCTTGTGGTGATCGTTCAGGCCCGTCTTGTCCGGCGCCCGTTACAGACCAGGTGAAAGGTCCAGGAATGGCAAAACTCAGCTCCATCGAACCAGGGTTCTATCGCATTCCTCTTCCCGAGGTGCTCACCGACAGCACGCACGGCGAAATGCGGGCGTTCGAGCTAAACACCGTTCGGTTGCGTGATGCCGATGGCGTGGAAGGTGTCGGATACACCTATACGGTCGGCCGAAACGGCGCGGCGGTCGATGCCGTGCTGAGGCGCGAATTGGTGGAGATCTTCGCCGGCGAGGAAGCCGATCACATCGAGCGGCTCTGGACCAAGGCCTGGTGGGCGCTTCACTATGGCGGACGGGGCGGACCGACCGTGTTAGCGATGTCCGCATTTGACATCGCGTTGTGGGATCTCAAGGCGAAGCGCGCTGGGCTGCCGCTGTGGAATTACCTCGGCGGGTTCGACCCGAAAGTGCCGTGCTATGCCGGCGGCATTGATCTCGAGCTATCGCCGGAGCAGTTGTTGCGGCAGACGGAAGGCAATCTCGCCAAGGGTTTCCGGGCTATCAAGATGAAAGTTGGTCGCGCCCGCCTCTCGGAGGACGTCGCGAAGGTGAGTGCAATGCGCGACTTCCTGGGCGAGGGTTTCCCGCTGATGGTCGATGCCAACATGAAGTGGACCGTCGACGAAGCCATCCGCGCCGCGCGCGCGTTCCAGCCTTACGATCTCACATGGCTCGAGGAGCCGACCATACCGGACGATCCGGCCGGCCATGCGCGTATCGTTCGCGAGGGTGGACTTCCGGTGGCAGCGGGTGAAAACTTGCGCACCTTATGGGAATTCAAGCAGTACATCGCAGCCCAGGCCGTGACCTATCCTGAGCCCGATGTGACCAATTGCGGCGGCGTGACGCCGTTCATGAAGATCGCCCGGCTGGCTGAGGCCTTCAACCTTCCGGTCACGACGCATGGCGCTCATGACGTGACCGTTCACCTGCTCGCGGCATGTCCCAACCGCAGTTTTCTCGAGGCGCACGGCTTCGGTCTTGACCGCTACATCGCTGAGCCGCTGCGCATCGAGGATGGCCTGGCGATTGCCTCTAACCGTCCAGGTCACGGCATCGCGTTCGACTGGAAAGGCCTCGAGGCCATCCGCTCCTAGGTTTCTTCGCTGAGTGATCACCATGAAAGAGAGATTCGACCATATCGTTGTCGGAGGCGGCTCGTCAGGTTGCGTAGCGGCTGCACGCCTCGTGGGCGCCGGCGCAAGGGTCTTGGTACTGGAAGCCGGTCACTCGCACCGGCATCCCCTGCTGGACATGCCGCCTGGCATCTTCAAGATGATCAATGGCAGCAAGTACATGCGCTACCACAAGACGGTGCCCCAGCCGCATCTCGACGGCCGCCAACACGATATCCCGCAGGCGAACGTGCTTGGCGGCGGCTCCTCGGTGAACGCGCAGGTCTACATGCGCGGCCGGCCCTCGGATTATGACGAATGGGATGTCATGCTGCGCGGCGACAATGACGATCCCGGCTGGGGCTGGAAGGACGTTCTCCCGCACTTCCGCGGAATGGAAGGCAACAATCGACTGCTTAACGATCTCCACAATTCGGAAGGCCCGCTGCTGGTCTCTGATCCCGGCCACATTAACGATCTTTCGCGCTGGTTCGTGCAGGCGGTGCAGAGCCTGGGTGAGCCCTACAACACCGACTTCAACGGGCCGAGCCAGCGTGGTGTCGGGTTCTACCAGTTTATGAATCGGAGCGGTAAACGCAGCAGCGCGGCGTACGCTTTCATCGCGCCCCTGCAGAACGATCCACGCCTCGAGATCCGGCTCCACGCTCGTGTGCAACGGATAAATATCGAGAACGGCCGGGCGAACGGCGTCACTTACCGGGACGAAAACGACGAGGAAAGGACGATGTTCGCCGACGGCGAAATCATTCTCGCTGCCGGTGCACTGGTGACACCTCAGATCCTGATGCTCTCGGGCATCGGACCGGCGGCCCAGCTCCGTCAGCACGGCATCCCCTGCCGGCTCGACTTGCCTGGCGTCGGCGAAAACTTGATTGACCATCCCGAAGTTCCGATCGTCTCCATTGCGAACGGGGCGTACGGCTACCATCGGCAGGGCGAAGGATGGCGCATGCTGCGCAACGGCCTGCAATTCAAATTGTTCGGCACGGGCCCGATCCTATCAGCCGGCGTTGAAGCGGGGGCATTTGTCAATCCAACTGACAGAAGCGGCGAGCCGACCATCCAGGCATTCTGCGTGCCGATCGTGTATCTCGATCGGGATGCGCTCGATCTCATCCCGAACACTTACGGGCTGACGGTCACAACCGTAGTTGTGAAGCCAAAATCGCGTGGTTACGTAAGGCTCGCCTCCGCGAACTCAGCCGACATGCCGCTCGTTTCACCGAACCTCTTATCCGACCCGGCCGACATCAGGACCATGATCGACGGTCAGCGCTTCTTTATACAGGCGTTCCAAACCACCCCGCTGAGGGAGCGGATTCGCGAAGTTCGCACCCCCGATCCGACTAACCTATCTGATGAAGCCATTCTCAAGCATTGCAAACGCTTCGTGAAGACCAACTATCATCCGAGCGGAACATGCCGCATGGGTGCGAGCGGCGACCCGATGGCGGTGCTCGATGCGCGCTTGCGCGTGCGGGGCATCGAGGGTCTGCGCGTCTGCGATCTTTCTGCGATGCCCAACATCAATGCCGGCAACACCAACGCGCCGGCTCTGATGATGGGCAGCCGCTGCGCCGAGTTTGTGTCAACGCACGCCGCGTCGCCTCAAGCATCGGTGCCGAGTGCGGCTTCTTAGAAAGGCAGTGAGTACCGCCGCGAGTCGCCTTGCCAATGCTGTTGAAAGTCGGGTTGCTCTGACGCAGCTGTTAAGGCCAGCCGAGACGAGCCTTCCAAAAAATCCAACAGTACGCGCTACTGCTCACGTGCTCTGCTATCATTCCAAAGCAGCGCACGCGGAAAGTGTTCCTCACGCAAGAGCTTGGATCAGCGGCCCAACCGCACGATGACGTCTCCCGGCAGGAGTGTTTCTGGGCTGGCCGCGTCCAGGCGCCATAGCGTCACGCACTAGCTCCCTTCAACGACTAATTCGATTCCGATTGGTCCTAACGCCTTGGAAGTGCTAAACTATTGATGTGAGGGCAGGACGATTGCCCCCGCTTCCTGTTAACGCATTACAGTTGCGGTGGAGGCCGCGGTGAGGATTGATCGAGCGTTGCGGATCGCAAGTCGGGCTCGCATCCGGCGATATGCTTTGCCGCCGGGAACTGGCGCGCCGACGCCAACATCGCCGTCATCCGAGCGTGATGCACGTGGCCGTTTCTTGCAGGGCCATGTCGGTGTGAGCCCTGGTCGGCCGCGCGACGAGCTGCGGGAGATGTACATCGATGATGTCTTCATCAGCCGATCGCCAAGGCAACAGCGGTTGGGGCATCGAAGCGCAGCGCAAGGCCGCAATTTTCCTGTAACGGACGGCCGGGCGCGCAACGGTGAGAATTAGGCAATGACCCAATCGATACCGAAGCTGGCACCCGAGTACATCATTGAATGGCCTGACGGCCGGCGCGCAAGGGTCACATGGGTCTCGGAAGACGGCATGCGCTTTCGCGTTGAGGGCCTCCCGTCGTTGCTGCGGGCGACAGACAGCTTTCGGGTGGTCAGGAGAGGACGAATAGCCGTTCCGGATTGAGCGCGCTGGAGACGCCTGGTGGCGCTAGTTAGAGGGGACATCGGGGTCAGCGCGCCGCCGGCGTTCGCGATCTCCTCGTGTGTTGCCGGGACTACAAGTGCAGCTACAACATCAAGCTGGAGCCCGCCTGCGTTGGCCCGACGGTATCCCTCTGCCAAAACTACCGCTACGTAACAGGGTTCGCCTCGCCTTTTGACAACCGGATAGGTCTAGGGACGCAGGCATTCCGCCGTTTTTCCCTCTCGCGCGCGCGACCAGCCGGCTGATCGTTGATTGGTCCACATTGAGCAGCCGCGCTACCGCGCTCTGCGGCTCGCCGGCATCGAGCAGCTTGATCGCCTGCCGCTGTTGATGCTTGGTCAGCTTCGACGGTCGACCGAACTTAACGCCCGCTTCTCTCGCGCGCCGAATGCCAACGTCGGTGCGCGCCTTGATCAAGCTGCGCTCGAACTCAGCCAGTCCGCCCAGAATGGTCACCATCAGCTTGCCGTGCGGCGTGGTGGTATCGGCCCAAGCATCGGCCAAGCTCTTGAACGCCGCTCCCGACTCACTGACCTCGTGCAGGATATTGAGCAGATCGCGGCTCGAGCGCGCCAGCCTGTCGAGCCGCGTGATGATCAGCACGTCACCTTTCCCAAGCGCAGTGATTGCCTTTCGCAATTGAGGCCGGTCAAAACGCGCGCCGCTCAGCTTCTCGGACAGTACTTTGGTCGCGCCCGCGGCCTTCAGCTGCACGATCTGATCGGAGACGCTCTGGCCGTCCGTCGAGACCCGCGCATAGCCAATGATATCACTCATGGAAATCCCCACTCTCTTTTGCATTCGGATTTCGCATAGAAGAAATGTCGGCATCACAAGGGCGTTTGAACCATGCGCCAATCAACACTTTTGCATGATGGAAAAGATCACGGCGCGGTCAGCGGACCTTCTCAAATCCCGCGTGGATCGCGCGAAAGCCTGCCCGACATAGCCGTGCAATCGCGGCCCCGACGGCTCGGTCGTCATGGCGTTGCTCCTCCGCCAGCACGCCTGCTCGCACAAAGGCGTCGATCGTCGTAGCCCAATTAGAAATCTCGATCCGCAAGCACTTAATGTTGTTTCGGCGCCGTTGCCTATATCGCCGTGAGCACTTCCGGGCCACCGCGCGCTTGTGGGCTAGATGCTCGAAACGTAGAAGATCGTCCCGTCGGGCACGCATGTTGATCTAACTTTGCGCCCGCCGGGGTGGCGGCGATAAGTGTGAGAGGTGCGATCGCTGGCCTGGCCGCCTCGGTTCCAGATAACGCGCGCTCTTGTGCAGATGATCCGCCACCGCAACGTAGCCCAAAGGCCGCAATACCTGCTCGACCTGGCGGATGTCCTCGCGCCACGGCGTGGTGACCTTAAGCAACGCATCGATCACCTCGACTTCATCCCAACTATTTTGCCGCGCGACTTCAACGCAAAAAGCGAAGACTTCCGCCCGCGTCCGCAGCGGAGACAGGTCGTAGCGCTCACGTGGCTCATAACCGTTAGCGGCCTTGCGCCTGATTTCAGCAATCTCTGCATCACTGATCATCGGCATCTATTACCTCCGCCTCGATGACCTTCGCACGCTTGCGCGGGGGCTCGTTTCCGAGCAACTCGACCGCCTCCCGGAAGGTCGTGACAAACTGCGCCGCATCAACACCTACACTCAAATCGATCTGACGCGGCATTAGTCCCGCGACCAGCCGGCAGAAGTTTGAGGGATCGTCGATCGCCATCGCCTCCAGCGCACGGTCGCCATGCTTCTGCCAAGTGCGATGCAGCCCTTGCAGAAAATCTTCACTCAGCTTGTTGCGCGAGCCTGGCCGCCGACCGGCAGGATTGCCCGATTGCCCAGGCTGCCAAGGCCGCGCCGTCTTCAAATTGCCGTTGCCCTTCGGCCTGAGCTGCACGACAGGCTGTAGGTCCCGTGCATCATCATCCGTGAACTTCTCGGCCATGCCTTTTCCCGTCACAGGGAGCTAACAGCGGCGAATCCTACCACAACGCCTGCCAATTGGCATCAGACGTGATTGGCTGAACTGCAGAAGCACTTAAAAGACGGATGGCCCCTTCGGTCCACCTACCGTCCGAAAAAAGGTGACACACCCCCTCTGCTATGAGGTGGAAAAAACGGGCGGGCGGTGAATGAGCTGCATTCACGACACTTTCTTAGTGACGCATGACGCATAGTGACGCATTTAAACTTCCCCCTAACTTCACGCGCGCGATATGGGGGATATATAAGGAGAAACAGGGGTCACACGCGTCAGTGCGTCGCTCCCGTGACGCATAATGACGCATTTGTACGTCACTAATTTGATCCACCATCTTGCCATGGTTTCTTCTTTGCCATTAGTTCCCGCGCCTGTACGTCACTTAATCCACCAGCGACCATTGGCCTGTCGCGGTGCCCGGTGCCAGCCTTGCCGCTCCAGCGCCGCAGCGATCCGTCGAGCGTCGGCGGTGCCAATTCTGGCGTCGGACACAAAGCCGAGCGCATTCTTAGCCACCTGTGAGACTGTGACCTTCGCGTTCGTCAATAGCGTCTCAAGATAATCGGCAATCGGCACCTCCCAAGGATCAGCCTCGTAGCGCTCGTCCTGTTCCGGCTTGATGTAGTTAGCCTCGAAGGCCTTGTCCGGCCACCACTCAACACCGTCGCGAAACAGCTGCACGGCCTCGGCCAACAGCTGGTCGCGGTCCCTGCGCAGGCCAGCGAGATCGATTGTGCCGGTCTTGACCGGCCAGTAGCGCCGAGCTCCGGTCTCGTCGCGCAGGTAGACCGATTTGTTAGTGGTACCGATGAAGACGCACTGCCGCGGCTCAACCGATTCTTTGTAGCCATAGGTGCGGCGATAGCGCTCGGTGGTTCGTGAGATGAACGACTTCAGCTGCGCGCTTTCCGCCCGGCTCATGGCGTTGAGCTCGGAGATCTCGATGATCCACTTGCCGCGCAGGTGCTGGCTGACATCCTTTCCGGCCGTGGCGATGTCAGGCAGATTGTCGGAGAACCATTCGCCGGCGATGATCTTGCAGGCCGACGACTTGAACTCGCCCTGCAACCCTTCCAAGATCAGCATGTAGTCGGCCTGACATCCTGGCTGATAGATCCGTGCCACAGTAGCGACTAGAAACATCCGTCCAATTGACGTGGTGTACTCGCTCCGTTTAGCGCCGAGATAGGTCACCAGCCACTGCGCCACCCGCGGTATGCCATCCCAAACCAAACCATCGAGATAATCCCGCACCGGATGGAACCGTCGCTCGTGCGCCCGCAGGTCGATTGCCCTGTGCACGGCATCCCGGCCTATCAGCGGCAGACCATTGAGCTGAACCCATTCCTGTATGGCGGTGGCGTCGACATCTTCGACCGGCTTTGGTGTCGCCAGGTCGACTTGGCTCCCGATCTTCCGGATCATAACCTCGCCGCAATACATCTCGTCATAGGCGAGCATGTTCTTGACGGCCTCGTCGTTGCGCAACGCCAGCATAACGTTAGCCAAGTTGGACAACGGCCGTCCCTTGCCGTCGCGCTGGCAGAACCTGAGCCACCACTGTCCCGATGTGCCGGTAGTGCTGCCAGTAGCGGTAGCACTAGCCCCACCTCCAGCAGCAGCACTGGCACCACCAGCGCCACCAGCACCACCGCCAGCTGTAGCGCGCCATTTCTCGAACGAGCGCATGACCTCAGTCACCAGCCGTCCAGCATATTTTGCGCCGATACCGTTGGGATGTTTGGCGAGCTCTTCGGCGATCCGATCGGGCGACCAGCCTTGACCGGCCAAATGCCAGACCACCCGCTGGAATTTTTCGCTACGCATCCCTTGCGGGGCGCCATTCTCAATCAGATCCGGGTAATCCGGAGCAACTTGTTGCGGTCCGGCGTTATTGAAATCAAGCTCATTCTCCTCGTCCAGCGATTCAACCGAGATCACCATCCCACCATCAAGTTCGCAGCGCGTCGGCCGTTGGGCGTTATCAGAGAAGCGCGCCACCAGCGCGTCAAACAGCGCATCATATTCTCGCAGTTCGGTGCTCACCGGGAGTCCGGGATAATCAACTGAGATCTGGAATCCGGAGATGGTGATATAGCGCTCGCAGTGCCGATAGAATTCGACGGCACAGCCATTGGCGCCAAGACTGATCTTCTTGTGCAGCTTGCTGCAACGGGCAATGCCAATGATGCGCGCGCCGGTGCCGGACACCGTCCACTCCAGATAGCAACCGGCAGTGGCGGCTTCGACAAACAAGTCCTCCACCCAAGGCAGCACTTCGCCAGTGGCAAAGTTGCGAATGCGATCGAGATCGATGGCGCCGAGCTCGCTGTCCTTCAGCATGAACCCGATGCCATCACACTGCCCATTGGCAAAGGCTAGCACCGCATCTTCGTAGCTGCCCCAGGTGCTGGGATCGTTTGATCTGGCTTTGCTATTCGGATAGCGCGCCTGGAATGGCGGCTTGGTCCATTTGATTTCGCCGTTTCCGTCCTTGCGTTCTTGCCATTTCCAGACCACCCAGCGCTTCAACATGGTCAACGGCCCTAAGGCTGCCGGCAGATGCGCAAGATCGGCATAAAAGGTCCGTGGCTTTGCAACGGTAGCCATCATCGTCTCCTGGTCGTCCTCACCACGGCATGGTTTGGGGGTCATAGTGCCCGCCCAGTTTGACGAAGATGGCGAGCAGACACCTGGCCTGCTTTTCAGTCGGCTGGCGTAAGAGCATTCTGCCGGCCATGTCATTGACGAAGTCGCGTTCCCAGTTATTGCGTATGCGTGCATGGTTACCCTGGCAGAACAGCGCGATCTCGTTCCAGCGCGGCTTCCCGTCGCTATCGTAAAATTCCGGCGGCGCTTGTTGCGCGCGCAGCTGTTCGGCGCGTCCCTTGTCAACGCCACGGGCAAAGATGATCTCAGCGTCCTTGTCGGAGTATTTTCGCTCCTCAATTTCACCGTTGCAGTTCTCGATCACCATGGCGATGTCAGGGAAGCTCAACCCTTCCGCCACCAGTAGCTTCTTCATTTTCTTCGCGGCATTGAGGATCTCGCCGTCGAAATCTGAGCCCAACATGCAGAACAGCTTGGCTATGCGCTTGGCTACGGGCTCGTTGAGTGTACTCATGACCAGCACCTCACACGGTGGGAGCACATGCGACAACGCCAGTCATCGGGATCTCCGGTGATGCGCGGCAACAGCTCGCCGGCGCGCGTCGCTTCGATCACCATGACCGCGCGGTCGCTCATCGCTTGTGCCAGTTGCGAATTAAACGGCACTAGAAAATGCAGGCGTTCGCAGGTATCGGCGTTGACGACGCTGAATAGTGCTGGGTTGGTACAATCAAAATAGGCTTGATAGATCGCGACTTGCGCCGCGTAGATCTCGTGGAGCCCGATTAGACCGTCGAGCTCGATCGCACGCCAACTCTTGGCCTTCAGGCATTTATGCTCCCACACACAAGGATATTGAATATTCGGCAGCCCAGGTCCGCTGATCATGATGCCATCGGCGTGGCCCCGAAACTGGCCATCGGCGGCCACAAACTCGAGGCGATCAGCTGGCGCGAACTTGAACCCGGCGGCGACCAGGTGCTGGCGCGTGGCTTCTTCGAAGAAGTGCCCGCGGGCAAAGATATCCTTGATGCGCGCCGGGAACACCGGGTCACACATCCAATCGTACTGCACCTTGCGCAAGCACTCGGATCCGATCGCGCTGGCGCCGAGATAATGCCGGTAGTTCTCGCTTGGCGGCTCAGCGCGTTCGATCAACTCGTTGATGAGTTGGCTGATCGGCTGGTCCGACAAGTTGGAGTGGTTGAAGTTCCGGACGGTACTCATGTTTTACGCCTTAAGTCGACGCATCGCGTGCCATGCTGACGTAGCACCCCCTTGAGAACCCAGCGCAACGACCGGATGGCATCAACGCCAGGCAGTGGTCGCAGCGTCAGTACGGACGTGTCGTCTTCTAAAAAAGAATTGCATCCCCATTCTTTTCATCGAGACTTGGTTTACGAAGCAGGGCCGCGCCCTGATCGCGTGTGAGCGCGGCCTGATCGATTAACTGTCGCACCATCAACACAAAGTTGATCATCTCGTCTTTCGACCACGCCATCAGCGGCTTCGACCAATCGATGCCGCTCTTGCCAGCCAGCAGTGGCAGGACCGAGCGCGCGGCTGCAACATCACCGGGCGATGGGGAATGCTCGATCGCGCACATAAGCTCTTCTGGATCGAGACCTTCGGCGATTGCCTGCTGATAGCGAGCCTGAATCCAGCCAAAGATCACGCCACAGACAATCCAGCCCCACTCTCGATCGTTCAATCGCCCTACCGGCGTGTTCAGCAACGGAGCAGAGCCAACCGCCCTGCGGGCCTCTGCGATGGCGGCAGCGGTTGCCTGCCGCTGCCACTCGTCTTCCTTTTCCGACAGCTCGCCCATCACCCACCCCATGAGGGTCGCGCGATCGCCTTGGCCGGGGGCGCGCTTGGCGTCGATGCATTCGCGCTGGTCGTCTGGACTTGGTCAGGTTGCGACCATCCTCGCCGTTCCGGCGTGATGATCTCCGCGATCGTATTCTTCGCCTCGTAACCGTTCTGTGGTTGTTGGATACCGAGACGTGCCACAAAGCGGAGTCCATCGAGCTCGCCCCATCCGGTGATTTTCCGCTTGGCCTGCGCCTCCTCGCTTTTGTCGTCGGGACAAACGCCGCGCGCACTTTCGAGCACCCACCGCAACGTGTTGCGGGAGATCTCACCTGCCTTTGCATGCCCTTCTGTTGTGCCGTGCAGGGTCAGTCGCTGATACAGCTTGCGTTTGGCGTGCGGTCCCTCAACAACAACGAACTCGCAGTCAAGGCCTTCGCTGTTACCGTCCTGCGCGCGGGTCAAATATCCATCGTCGCCAATGCCACCAGGCCGGATATTGAGTTGCAGGATGCAGATAGTGCCTGCGGGGATCATATTTAAAGTACGCTGCTCGCCGTTGGCGGTATTGAAGTCAAAATCAGCAGACATGGTGGGTTTCCTTCCTTGCGGTTTGGTAGTTGCAGTGGGACTCATCGAGTTGCAGTTGCATGGTCTAAGTCTCCTTGGCTGGTGGTAGTGAGTTTGGAAAGTAGTTTGCCCAGGTCCGGCTCCTCGATTTGCGCGAGGCGACCGCTGCGGTCCTTGGCGGGGTAGCCCCACGGATTGGGCGTAGTACAAACGAAGCCACGGATCGGTGGCTTGCCGTCGCCAAAGTCAAGAAATTGCATCGTGATGATCTGATCGACGATGCCCGGCAGCTCGCGGCCGGTCTTGCCACCTTCGGCTTGCAGTTGCCAGGTGGCGACGTTGAAGTCGTCAACGTTGCGCTCAAGAACGGCCACAAACACGATGTTCTTGGCGCGCGCGTGCTGAAGCTGATTCAACCAGAGGATCATCTCGCGGCCATGCAGGCCGTAGGCGCCGCGGACGTCCTTCTTGCCGCTGCGCTCGGAAAACGCCTCCGGCTGTTGTTCCGCCCAGCGATGAGAAAGCCTCGAGATTGCCGTGAGCGAATCCACAAACACGGTCTCGATCTGATCGAGGTTCTCCAATTTGCCGCCGACCGCCTGGTAATGGGCCGGCGAGTAGCAGGCGGTGGGTGGGAAGCTCCGGTTCGGCCCGCCGATCCGACAGGCGAGATCGCGCGCGGTCGGCCAGTCGTCCAGCCTGATGGTCGCGATTGGCACGTCGAGCACGGCCAAATCGCCTGCTTCAATATCGATGAACAGCGCGCGTGCGGGATCTAGCGTGCGCAGCAGCGACGTCTTGCCGACGCCGGGCGGGCCCACGATCAGCACCTTGGCGCCGCGGCGTTCGCGCAACCTGTCGTCTGCGCTGATGATCTGCATGGTGCGGCTCTTTATTTCTTGAGTTGAGTAAGCAGCAGCGTCGCCGCCTCGCTGTTCTGGGCGGCGAGCGCCTTGACGCCGCCGGCGGCGAAGGCAGCGACGGCCTTGAGCAGCTCCGCCAGCCGTCCAGCTGCGCCGAGATCGAACTTCGCCACGGCTCCGCCGGTGATGCGGGCGATCTCGCCGTAGACTTTGGCGACGTCTTCGGCGTCGCCTTCCTGAAACAGAAACACGGGCACGTTGCCGAGCTCGCGCGCGGCGCTGTATAGGTCGCCGGGAGATTCCTCGCAGGCGTCAGAGATCACGACCAGCGCGTCGACTCTTTGTCGCGCATGCTCTTTGTTGACGTGCACCAGCACTTTCCGGATCTGGGTCTCGCCGGCGCGGCACATCACGCCCGACATGATGCGGGTGAGCGACTTGGCATCAGATAGCCAGCGCGAGGCGACACACTCGCTGGCGCCGCGGAAATAGACCAGCTGGGTGTCGAGCCCGCCGATGCCGGCAACAGCGTCGAACATCTGGGCTGTGAGCTTTGCAGCAGTATCCCAGGTTTTTTGCCGCGATGCTGTGGCATCGATAGCGATGACCAGCCGCGCTCGAGCGGGATCAATCTTGGCAAAGAAAGCGTCCAAGTGCCCGCGGGTCGGGATGGTGAGGGCGATTGTTGTCATGGGGGCTTCCGACTATGCTTTGCCTCGTCGCCGCAACCGCGACTCAACCCAAGCATCGAGGTCGGCATCGGCATAGAGAGGCCGACGGCCCCAATAGGCCGCGACGCGCGCGAATGCGCCGAGGGCTGCGAGCTTGTCCGCGGTCGAAAGCGATAGCGGCGCGCCGTGCTTTTCCCGCACGTAGTCGCAAGCCTCGACGCGCGTACGGAATCTGGGCGCTGCGGCGCCCTGCCCTGATTCACTATGTGGTTCGATTTTCTCGGTCGACATCGGGAAGGCTCCGGAAATTTCGTCCGCCATCCCGATTTATCTTAGCCTTGCGATCAGTCACGCTCGGCGATTCTCAGTTCTAAAAGAACTGAGAAAATAAGCTTGCCCTCTACTTTCTCAACCTTCTCACCTCGTCGCGCCACCGATAGAGCGTTTTAAGCTTGATCTTCTGGAGCCCAACCGCAAGCAGGCGAGCATTGACGTTGTCTAGCAAGCTACGCTTCGTATCCGTAGCACCCGCCTCCTCCTCCTGGACTATAGCAAGCATCACCTGGCGCCTTTTATGTTTGCTCTTCGCCGCGGCGGCTCCTGCCTTCTTGGCTTGGTCCGCTAACGCTTCATTCCGTCCTTCGTCCCCTTCCTCGCGCCGTATATCGGCGATTTCCTCACGCGCGAGAGGCCGCACCGGCTCCGACAGCGGGACGAACCACGGAAAATCTTGAGGCGTAGATATCTGTGAGGACCGCTCAGCAGGAATGTGGTGCGGCTTCTCGCGCCGTTTCGGAGCAATACTGTGCCGCTTATTCGGCCGTTTCGGCATCGCGCTTCTCCTTAAGCACCTGCATGGGAGCGCGGCGGCAACGCGGTGCAGAAGCCGCGCGTTCGGTTAGCTAGCCTTCCGCCGCTGATCAGATTGGCTCCGTGGCGCGATAACCTTCAACTCGTCAGGAGAGGTAAACCGCGTCTCCGGAAAAATATCGGCATCAACGCAAAATCCTGCCTCAGCTTCCTATCGCCCTGACATCCCGGCGAGTCGCAAACATCACTTTTTTCGGCGCGGCGTCGTCATCGGCGTCGAGCAATCGATAGAATGCCTGAACAGCTCGAATGCTCGCGCGCCACTACCTTGATCCGTGCGGAAATCCTCACCAGCATCTTCGCTGGGTCGATGCAGTACAATCTTCACGGTAGAGGCGATGATCATGACATAAGTCGCCGAATCCCGTTGGCGCAGCCGTACCGCCGACGAAGAAGTGGCGTGTTGCGCAACATCCCATCGCTTCCTCGATCCTCATGGCGCTGCCTACCTCTTCAGTTCATCCCGTGACTGTCCCAGCCTCGAGTCCGTCATTGATGCTGACAATCCCGATTCATGGCGTGCCATCGCGAACAACCCGCAAACCCGTGGCATTGCTTGGCTGTGACCCTGTCGTGTCGCAATAGGCGCGCCATGGTTCTTCGAACCACGCTCGGCGATAGCCCTTCGCGCTCGTGCCTTCGGACCAAATCGTCTTCGGCTTGATTTTGAACTCACGCAGCATGCTCGCAAGCTCGGTGTCTTTAAGCTTGTGCGGTCGCTGATCGCTGCGAACACCGCGAAACTCGCACCAGTCAGCTTCGTCGAGGTTATGCAGCGCGTCGAGTAGGATTTTGGTCGGTAGGTAGTCGACGTTGCGTATGTCAAACACTTTGCGAATGTCGGCGAGTAGCAAAATTTTGATATCAGCGTCGTGATATTCGCGGGCGAATATGAGCATCGCATCGCGTGCCTGTTCGCCCCAGCCTAACGCGTCGGCGATGCTGATGAGCGGTCGCCAGTTGTCGGCCCATCGATTATGCACTGGCATTGCCGGGTCGGGATCGAGTTTGACCTCACGCCAGAGAAGAATTTGCATATAAGCGGCGTCGAGCGCGGGATCAGGATGACTAGCGTCGAAGCGCTTGAGTTTGCGCTGACCATCATGACGCTCCATCGCGATAGTGATGCAACGAGAATTCAGAGTACGCGGCAACGCGCCGAACGTATCTGGCAGCGCCAAGGCTAACGGGGCGAATGTGGAGAATTTGCGCACGCGGCCGCGCTCCATGATCGCGACTGTGCCGCCTTTACGATGCCCACTGTTGAAGATGGCGCGAAGCCTTCCGTTATCGCGCAGCGCAAGGCCAAGATTGTCAGCTTCGTCGATCAGTAGGGTCGGATGCGCCGCGTCGATCACTCGATATAATGCCGCGGTAGTTACGGAGTCGAACTTTTCAGGCCGCGTCGTGAGCCTTGCCAGGATATCAAGCAGCGTCGTCTTGCCGCAATCGGGGACGGGGCTGCGTAAGGCCAGTCGCGGCGTCACCATGAACCGGTCACAAATGTGAGTGTGCAACGCCCACAGTGCGACAACAACATACTCATGCGGCTGTAGCGCGACATATTCCTGAAGCAAATGATGAACCAGCGCCAATGGATTGACTCGCTGGGGAGCGTCTGCTGAAGGATCACACGCCCACGCGGCGTGCGAGTTTGAGCACAACACGTCGACGAGATCATTCCAGGACTTACGGTGGCCAGCGAGTAAATCGAAAATATTGCGACGGGCCTTGGCACGCTCGTCAGCGTCGCTGGCGCCAAGCGCGACAATGTCGCGGGCAAGCTCAGCGCGAATGGCATTAGCTGCGCCGCCGAGCAATTGAATGATGTCGGCCCACGTCTTTTTATAGTCGCGCAGCAAGCTGTCGATCCGGCCGCGCGCTGCCTCGGCTTCGTGCGTATTGTCCGTAGCGAGGGCGCGAAAAAGTTTGTCAATGAGCTGGCGCTCGCGGTCGCCGAAATGCTGGGCGATGGCCTTATGCCCCGTCATACCGGCAACCCGTCAGAAGTGCGGGATTTCAGGGGCTTACATGCCATTAGAGCCGTCAGGCCTGACGTCACGCCAGATGACCTCAAGCCGTCGCCCGTGGCGACGTACCTCCACGAGCAGCCGTCGCGGTCGCGCGAATTCATCGCGGCCTCCTTTGACCGGCGCGACGTCTGCTTACATGCCTGGGCGATTGCGCCGCGATTTGTCCGGCGATCGATGCCAGCTTGCGCCGCCGTTCGGTTTCAAGCTGTGCGGCCTCGGTGCGAGCAAACGCATCGATCCGCTCACGCCATGCGGCGTGCGCTTCGGCAGTGATTCGTATTATTTTCGTGCCGGGCACGCGCCGCTCGTCCGGCCCTAGACCGCGTCGGCGCAGCGCATAGTAGCTCGACTTAGACAACGACTCGGCGCGGCAAAATTGCGCAATCGTTTGTGCGGGATCGTCTAATGCTGCATCGCTAATTTTCGTCGGCATCGAGAACCTCCTGGCCGAGGGAGGTCTCAAAGGACATGAGCCGCCCCGGCGCAAATCTTGTTGCGCTAGGCGACCTCGTTGGCGTCAACGTCGCTGGGTCGCACCGCAGGCGCGGTGCCGGGGCCGATAACTTCAAACGCGTCCCCGAGAAGGGACAGCGGGGGATTGGTGCTCTCGTGCAGGCGCTCATTGACGGCGCTGCGACTATTAACTTAGCCTAACCTCAAAACTTTCGCAAACAGCAGCGCACGGCCCGCGATGTTTGGTCGATGTTTGGTTTGCCGAAATGCACGAAAGCTAAGTCTTTGATTCAATTGGCGCTCCCTAGGGGAATCGAACCCCTGTTTCAGCCTTGAGAGGGTGAAGGCGACCCGCTTGACGATCATCGTGCGGAGAGGCCTGCGATGGAGACCTTACCGGACACGTTTCAATCGCCCCGCCGATGCGCGCGCTGTAGCCCGAAATTGCCGCACGCCTTCCAAGAATGGTTGCAGCGTCGGCATCTATATCTATCGTCCTCAATCGCCTCACACAATCGTGGAGATGAATTGAGGATGAGCCAGACCGAACATTCGGCGATCCGAAAGACAATCAGACGACATCAACTGAGGGAAATGGTACCGCTCGCTGACAGCACCATCTACGAGATGGAACAGCGCGGCGAATTTCCAAGGCGGTTTGCTTTGTCGCCTCGCTGCATCGTGTGGGACCTCTCCGAAGTTCAAGCCTGGTTGGAGAGCCGCCGCGCGTCTCCTGTCGATCGGGCAAAGCATCCTGATGTGCGCCGGCGGAAGAGCCGGCCTGTCAAAGAGCAGGCTCCGGTTCAAACAAGGGCATGAAGGGCGGGATGAGCACGGGGACCCGCTTGCGCCCTTCAACCCACGCATCAATGATATCCGCCCATTCCTGCAACATATGGCGGCGCTGAACCTCATACTCCGCCTTGTTGTAGACCCCACGGGAGGAGCGACCATCCTCATGGGCAAGACACTTTTCGATCCAGTCGCTGTTGAAGCCCAGTTCGTTCAACAGCGTTGATCCGGTGCGTCTCAAATCGTGAACAGTGAACGGCTCGAGTGGCAGCCCCTGCTCCTTCGCCCGCTCTACCACGGCGTACGTTATTCGGTTGAACGTTGCTCGCGACATGGGAGCGTCAGCATCGTACCGCGACGGCAAGAGATATCGGGAATTGCCGGCGCATGTCTTGAGTGCGATCATGATGTCCAAGGCCTGCCGCGATAGATAGACATTGTGAGGTTTCGCGCGCTTCATCCTCTCCTTGGGAATACTCCAGACAGCATTCTCGAAATCCACCTCGTCCCAGACCGCATCCTGCAGCTCGCTTTTGCGCACCATCGTCAGCAAGTAAAGCTTCATGCCCAGTCGAATGGTGGGCAATGTGGCAACGTGCTCAAGCTGCTTGAGCATGATGCGAATTTCAGCCGGCGACAGCGCGCGGTCCTTCGGCACGAATGTCGCGATCGAAGCTGGTCCAACCTCATCTGCAGGATTGGCCACCTTCTCTCCGTGCAGGATCGCGAAGCCATAGATCTGCTTCACGATATCCCGCACATGGATAGCCGTGGCAGGGGCGCCGCGCTCGACGATCTTGGCGCAGTGTGCTCGCAGATCGTCCGGCGTGATTTCTGTCAGCAAGCGATTGCGCCAGACAGGAAGCAGCTCACGTTCGAAGATGGAGCGCCGCATGGCCCGTGTGCTGTCCGCCATCGGGGCGGCGGTCAACCACTTCTCGCCAAACTCGCCGAAGCTCTTCGCCTCCTTCAGCCGGCGCTTCTCGCGCTGCTTCTCGATGGCAGGAGACCTGCCCTCGCCGATCGCCCGGCGAGCGTCGATGCACTTCTCTCGAGCGCGGGCCAAGGACAGGGCGTCCGGGCCGTATTTGCCGAAAACGACAGTCTCGCGCCGACCGTTAAGCCGGTAGTCCAGCCTGAAACTGATGCTCCCTTTCGGGGACACATGCGCGTACATCCCGTCACGGTCTGTGACCTTGTACGGCTTCTCCTTCGGTCTCAATGACTTAAGCGCAGCATCGGTGAGCACGGCGACCTCCTCGACCCAAATACCGTCAGGCAATTTTTCGAGGCCGCCACGCAGGATTCAGATGAATTTTCAGCATCTTATTCCAAAAAAAATACCGTCACGCCTCGATTGGCGTGACGGTATTCTCGTTTTTGCGGATCCGCAATATCCGGGCGTACCGTCAGGCAGCACGTGAACGTCGACTGCTGCCCACCGATAGATGCCGATAGCTTTCGCGCAGAACTATTTTTATTTTCAGTAGCTTATGGCGAACCGCGGCGTAGACTTGGATATCGCCGGCAGGCTCCGAATCATTCCCACTCAATCGTCCCGGGCGGCTTGCTCGTCACGTCGTACACCACCCTATTCACGCCCTTCACCTCGTTGATGATGCGCGTGGCGGTCTCGCCCAGGAATTTCATGTCGAACTGGTAGAAGTCCGCGGTCATGCCGTCGGTCGAGGTGACGGCGCGCAGGCCCACGACGTAGTCGTAGGTGCGGCCGTCGCCCATGACGCCGACGGTCTTGACCGGGAGCAGCACGGCGAAGGCCTGCCAGATGTCGTCGTAGAGGCCGTGCTTCCTGATCTGGTCGATGTAGACCGCATCGGCCTTGCGCAGGATGTCGAGCTTGTCCTTGGTGATGTCACCGGGGCAGCGGATGGCGAGGCCCGGGCCCGGGAACGGGTGGCGGCCGACGAAGATTTCGGGCAGGCCGAGCTCGCGCCCGAGCTTGCGCACCTCGTCCTTGAACAGCTCGCGCAAGGGCTCGACGAGCTTCATGTTCATGCGCTCGGGGAGACCGCCGACATTGTGGTGCGACTTGATGGTGACGGAGGGACCGCCCGTGAAGGAGACGCTCTCGATCACGTCGGGATAGAGCGTGCCTTGCGCGAGGAAGTCGGCGCCGCCGATCTTCTTGGCCTCCTGCTCGAACACCTCGATGAAGAGGCGGCCGATGGTCTTGCGCTTGGTTTCGGGGTCGGTGACGCCTTCGAGCTCGCCGAGAAATTGCCTGGACGCATCCACGTGCACGAGCGGAATGTTGTAGTGGTGGCGGAACAGGTCGACGACGGTCCTGGCCTCGTCGAGACGCAGCAGGCCGTGATCGACGAACACGCAGGTGAGCTGGTCGCCGATGGCTTCGTGGATCAGCACGGCCGCGACGGCGGAATCGACGCCGCCGGAGAGGCCGCAGATCACCTTGCCCTTGCCGACCTGCTGGCGGATCTTTGCGATCTCCTCCTCGCGGAAGGCGCGCATGGTCCAGTCGCCGGAGAGGCCTGCGATCTTGCGGACGAAGTTGCGGATCAGCTTGGCGCCGTCGGGCGTGTGCACCACTTCGGGGTGGAACATCAGGCCGTAATATTTGCGCGTCTCGTCCTGGATGATCGCGAACGGCGCGTTCGGCGAGGTGCCGGCAACCGAGAAGCCCGGCGGCATCTTGGTGATGCGGTCGCCATGGCTCATCCAGACCTGGTTCTTGCTGCCTGACGACCAGACGTCCTCGAACAGCTTGCTCTCGGCCTTCACCTCGACATCGGCGCGGCCGAATTCGCGGTGATGGCCGCCCTCGACGGTGCCGCCCAACTGGGCCGCCATGGTCATCTGGCCGTAGCAGATGCCCATCACGGGCACGCCGGACTCGAAGATCGCCTGCGGGGCGCGGGGCGAGCCGGCCTCATGCACCGATTCAGGGCCGCCGGAGAGAATCACCGCTTTCGGCTTCATCTCGTTGAACGCGGCTTCGGCCTTGTTGAACGGGACGATCTCGCAATAAACGCCGTCCTCGCGCACGCGACGCGCAATCAGCTGCGTCACCTGGCTGCCGAAGTCGACGATGAGAATCTTGTCGTGCGCCGAGGCCACCGAGGGCGTCGACGCGGAGCGGTCGTTCTGTGCTGCTGTCATGGCAAGCCAATACGCGATGAGCCCTTGGCCCGCAACCGCGCGTCCGCGCGCGCCCACATGCTTGTTTGGGTATGGACCGATGCATATAGGTAAGTATTATTGACCTAATATGGCCCGTCCAGCAAACAGGGGCTATCAGGGAGAACGCCATGTCGAAGCTTCATCCGCCATCAACGCTTGCCGCGCTCGGCCGGACCTGGGTCGAGGCCTGGAATGCGCGCGATCTCGAGCGCGTGCTGACGCTCTACGACGACGCGACCGTGATGACCTCGGATCGCATCCCGGGGTTGGGATTCGATGCCAGCGGCACCGTGCGCGGCAAGGAGAGCTTGCGGGCCTATTGGCGCAAGGCGCTGGGATTGATACCGAACCTGCACTTCACCCTGATCGATGTGTATGTCAGCCCTGACAGTCTGGTTGTGTTTTACGAAAACGAGCGCGGCAAGAAGATTTGCGAATATCTGCGTGTGAATGATGCGGGGCTGATCGTGCAGGGATCGGCGAACCATTTGCCGCAGTGACGGAGACTGCGGCGTGAGCGTGCGCTAACACAGGCATTATCAGCTACTGCGACAGGACCCTCCCCATGAAGCTCCCCACCTCGCCCTTCACCGTCACCGACTGGAGCAAGGTCGAGGTCACCACGCATCCCGGCGAGACCGGCGAAGCCAAATGGCGCACGGTTGATATCGGCGATCTCAGGGTGCGGATGGTCGAGTATTCGCCGGGCTATCTCGCCGATCACTGGTGCGACCGTGGCCACGTCCTCTACGTGCTCGCGGGTGAGCTCGATAGCGAGCTGCGCGACGGGCGCAAATTCAAGCTGACGCCCGGGATGAGCTACCAGGTCTCGGATTTCGGTGATGCCGCGCATCGCTCGTCGACATCCGTCGGCGCGACGCTTTTCATCGTGGATTGACTGATGGAACTATCTTTCAGAGGGCGGTGTGCAGCGCAAAATAGCAAAACCTGGCTGGCTCGCCACGAGCGCGTGCCGCCTTGAAGTTGCCCCAAAAAATCGCTAGGTTGTGAACATCGATCCTTGGCCGAACGACTGGGCCGCTCCGTCTTATTTCAATGGACGAGCACGTTTCAGGTATTTCTCCAAAATCGACCAACCGGGACGATGGGCGCAACGATGCGCATTTGTCCCCCTGAGTGCATCGTCAATTGAAAGGAAATGACTATGGCAATGGGCACCGTGAAGTGGTTCAACAACCAAAAGGGCTTTGGCTTCATTCAGCCGGATGACGGCGCAAAGGACGTCTTCGTTCACATCAGCGCCGTCGAGCGCGCCGGTCTGTCGACCCTCAATGAGGGCCAGAAGGTCTCTTTCGACATCGTTGCTGATCGCCGCAGCGGCAAGTCCTCGGCCGACAACCTCCGCGCCGGCTAGTTGACCGCGACATTCGCGATCTGATCGCGGACGTACCGGTCAGAATCGTCGAGTTCAGAAACCCCGCGACCGGCACCCGGTTCGCGGGGTTTTTGTTTGGGGTCAACGGTGTTGCCTCATGTGGCAGTTCCGAAGGGTGGGTTAGCCCCGCAGATGCGCGAAGCGCGTCTGCTCGGCGTAACCCACCACTGGCTCTATCCGAGGAAACAGAAATGGTGGGTTACGCCGAGCGGTCTGCGCTGCGCGCAGTCCCGCACGGCTAACCCGCCCTACGAAGAATCGACACGAAGAACCCGTCGGTCCCGGTGCGGCGGGGCGTCATCAGCCAGCCCTCAGGCGATTGCAACGCGGCGTCCGCAAACGCCTCGGCCTTGTCCCAGAGCACGCTCGCGGTCTGCTCCGGCGGCACCACCGTGAACCCGGCATGCTTGGCGACAAAGGCCCTCACCTGCTCACCGTTCTCCTCCGACAATACCGAGCAGGTGATGTAGGCGATGCGGCCGCCCGCCTTCACCAACGGAACCGCGCGCTCCAGCACCTCGGCCTGGTCTTTCAGACGAATCTCCAGCGCACCCGGGCGCATGCGCCATTTGGCGTCGGGATTGCGGCGCCAGGTCCCGGTTCCCGTGCAGGGCGCATCGATGACGACGAGGTCGGCCGTGGCGCTGATGTCGGCCAGCGTATCAGCGTCGCCCTTGGGTGTGCGGACATCGGCGTTGTGCACGCCGGCGCGCGACAGGCGTTCGTGAATGGGTGCGAGCTGGCGCTTGTCGCTGTCGGTCGCGATCAGCCGGCCCTTGCCCTGCATCATCGCGGCCAACGCCAGCGTCTTGCCGCCGGCGCCGGCGCAGAGATCGATCACCTGCTCGCCGGGCTTTGCCGCGGTGAACAGGGCCGCAAGCTGCGATCCTTCATCCTGCACCTCAACGCCGCCCTTGATGAAATCCTCCTCGGCCTGAATGCCTGGATTGCGCGCATCGGCCGAAAGCTCGACGCGCAGGCCATTTGGCGACCATGGCGTCGGTTTCGCATGAAGATGAGCAAGCGCCTTCAGCACCTTGTCGCGGCTCGATTTTAGCGTGTTGACGCGCAAATCGAGCGGCGCCCGGCTCGCCATCGCCGCGGCTTCCGCGACGCGGTCCTCCCCGAACACCTTGGCGAGATGCGAATCGAGCCATTCCGGATAGTCGCCGGCAATCGCGGCCGGCGCATCTTTCAGCGAGCGCTGGCTGAGCGCGGCCTGCTCGGCCTCGGTCAACGGCTCGGGCGCAAACCGGCTGCCGTCGCACAGCGCGGCCATGGTCGCGGTGTCCATGTTCCGCTCCAGGCGGAGCATGCCGATGAGCCGCGCGCGGGCCGTGTCGGCGTCCATCAGGAACGCGCTCGAGGCGTAACGGCGCAGCACGTCCCAGACCAGGCCGGCAATGGCGGCGCGGTCGCCGGAGCCGGCAAAGCGGTGCGCGGTGCCCCACTCCTTCAGCGCCTTGGCCGCAGGCACGCGGTCCTTCTCGATGGTGTCGATCAGTTCGATGGCTGCGGACAGCCGGGCAGCGGGAGTCATTTGAATCTTTCGGATCAGATCCGACCTGTAAGCGTCAGATCAGCAACAGAATTTTCAGTGCAAAGTAAATCCACATCGCCAGCAGCACCAGCACGCTGGCAAGCCAGACCGAGGAGCGGTGGCCGAAATTGTTCGAGGTGACGAACACGCCGGCATGGGCAAAGCGCGTCACCACGAACACCCACGACATCAGCACGATGAAGAGATCGGCATGTCGCAAAGGCAGCGCCAGCGCGATCAGGGCATAGAACAGCACCGGCAGCTCGAACTGGTTGCGGTAGCAATTGGCGATTTGTGTGGCGCCCTTCGGCCAGTTCGGCTCTCCCAGTGCAATGTCGCGGATCTTGGTCTCGCCCGAGACCAGCGCATTGCGCCGCCCGAACACCATGCCGATCAGGAGCGCGAAGGTGAGCCCGATCTGAGCGAAGACCGGCAGCAAAACCATTTGAACGGACATCGATTTTCCCATCGGGCGGAAGCCGCCGCCCGCGTCCATTAGCCGTCAGTGCTGGTCATGACAATCGATCAGTTGAACCGGCGTTCCCGATCACACGACCAACTGCCGATCGCTCAAGCGATTTTGGCCGCTGGCGTGCCGCGCGAGACCCTGACGACAGCGTCGGCCGACACCCAGATCGAACTGCATACCGACCGCAACCAGACCCTCGCTTTGGTTGACGGTGTCAGCGACCTCGCCGACGGACGCGCGCTGCTGCGCGGCGCGGTGGCGCTGAACTATCGCACCGCTGACCGGGTGTCGGTGGTGAACCTGCCCGGCAAGGGCACGTTCGAGTTCCGCCTGCGCCTGCCTGCCGAGCCGCATCCCACCGAGCAGTTCGGCCCGTGGCACCTCGCCGATCGCATCGCCTCGCCGGTCGTCGGCTCCGTCGCGCCGCAGGATGCCTACACGATCCGCTATCGCGTGCTTTAAACTTCGTTTCATCGTAGGTTTTGCGCTGACGTCATCGTTCCGACGTTCGCCGCGCCGATACTTTGCGCATGTCCGAATTTCGTCTCACCCAGATTTCCGACACGCATCTCGGCCGGCGCTTTCCCGGCCTGATCGCGAACTTTCAGGCGGTCAGCGAGCACATCGACCCGCCACGTCCGCGCGGCGGGCCAGGTCGATGTCGATATCGAAGAGCTCCTGGCCCAGATGGGCGGCGAGCACTAGACGTCCGCTTCGCCCCGACACTGGCAGCGCCTCGAGCCGATATTCTCATGCTGCCATTTCCTGGCAGCATATGACGTAGTATGCTTCGTCCGAGGCTCGTCCATGTCCCGCTCCCAACGACTGCTTGATCTGATTCAGGTGCTGCGCCGGCATCGACGCCCGGTCGCAGGCAGCGCGCTTGCCGACGAGCTCGGCGTGTCGCTCCGCACGCTCTACCGCGATATCGAGACCTTGAAGGCGCAAGCCGCACATATCGACGGCGAGGCTGGTGTCGGCTACGTGCTGCGGCCCGGCTTCATGCTGCCGCCACTGATGTTCACCGAGGAGGAGATCGAGGCGTTGGTGCTCGGCTCACGTTGGGTGTCGGAACGCGCGGATGAGCCGCTCGGTGCCGCCGCCCGCAACGCGCCCGCCAAGATCGGAGCGGTGCTTCCCGAGGATTTGCGCAACAACCTTGATGGCTCGAGCCTGCTGATCGGCCCCTGCGAACCGAGCGCGGCCGGCGATACCGAGCTCGCCGCCATCCGCGACGCGATTCGTGCCGAGCGCAAGCTGCAGATCGCTTACGCTGACGGCAAGGGAAGTCCATCGAGGCGCACGATCTGGCCGTTTTTCGATCGCGTGCGCGTCGTCGTCGCCTGGTGCGAACTTCGCGAGGGCTATCGGCACTTCCGGACCGACCGCATCACGGCGCTCAAATCGACGGCCAAACGTTATCCGCGACGGCGCGCCGCGCTGCTGAAGGAATGGCACCTCTTGGAGGGCGTGCCGGAACAGTGACATCGACACTACTGACATAAACTGACAGCATACCGCGCTATGGGTTTCTGCATCGCGCTCACTTCAGAGAGCGCTGAACAAGGAGACCTCACATGCCAGACTTCAGCTTCCTGTTGCTCCATGTCGGAAGCCCGGGTGCAAGCGCCAAGTTCTATAACGAGTTGCTGGACATCCCCATCATCCAGCAGTCGCCGACATTCGCGATGCTGCCCTTGCGCGATGGCGTGATGCTCGGATTGTGGTCGCGCGCCAGCGTCGAACCGAAGACCGCAGGGCAGCCTGGCTGCAGCGAGGTGGCGTTCACGGTCTCCGACGCGGCCGCCGTGGAGGAAACGCACACCGCCTGGAAAACGCGCGGACTTGCCATCGCCCAGCCGCCCACCCGAATGGACTTCGGCACGACCTTCGTCGCGCTCGATCCGGATGGTCATCGTTTGCGCGTGTTCGCGCCGGAGGCCGCATGAGCCACCTGCACCGGCGGCTTCCGAGCGCGCCGCTCAGGCGACGTTCTTGAGGTCCTGCTGGATCGCGGCCAGCAAGGACTGCAACGCTTCGCTGGTCACGAGCTTGCCCGCCGCATCATTGCCAGGAGCGATTTTGGCGGGCTCGACTGCCCTGACCGGGCGTTTCGGGAAGCGCGGTGGAGGTGCCGGCATCCGAGGCTGCACGGACGTGCCTTCGTCCTCGCTGTGCACGAACTTGCCGTGGATGACGTCGTCATGGCGGCCCATGACGTACATGGCCGCCCAATAGGCGGCAGCCAGCAGAATTACGCAGAAAATACCGATCTCTAACATCGCAACACCCTAAATATGCGCGACTGATTCAATGCCTTCGCCCTGACGTCAATGAACCGCCGGTCACACGCTGCGCCATTTACGGACAGTTGTGGCCGATGGGTCACTCTTCGTTAACCATTGAGGCCGGGGGTGTGGCGCTGGAGCAATGTTAAGACGCTCCAAGCCGCCACGCGACGTCCCAAGCTTTGAAAGCTCAAGCCTTGTCCGGCCCGACCCGGACCAGCTGCTTGCCGAAATTGGCACCCTTCAGGAGCCCGATGAAGGCGCTAGGGGCGCTCTCCAGGCCTTCGGTGACGAACTCCTTGTACTTCACCTTGCCGTCGCGGACCCAGCCGGACATGTCGCGCAGGAAATCGCCGTGGCGCGAGGCGAAATCCGAGACGATGAAGCCGCGGAAGGTCAGCCGCTTGGTCAGGATGTTGCGCATCATCGCGCCCGCCCATTTCGGAGGCTTCGCTTCAGTATCGTTGTAATGGGCGATCAAGCCGCAGACCGGCACGCGTGCGAACGCATTGAGCTGCGGGAAGACAGCCTCGAACACGGCCCCGCCGACATTCTCGAAATAAACGTCGATCCCCCCGGGGCAGGCGTCCTTCAGCTTCGCGGCGAGATCGGGATCGCGATGATCGATGCAGGCATCAAAGCCGAGCTCCTTCACCACGTAGTCGCACTTGTCCTTGCCGCCGGCAATGCCGACGGCACGCGCCCCCTTGATCTTCGCAATCTGCCCGACCGCCGAGCCGACCGCGCCGGAAGCACCTGCGACGACGACGGTCTCGCCTTCCTGCGGCTTGCCGATGTCGAGCAGGCCGGTGTAGGCGGTCATGCCGGGCATGCCCAGCACGCCGATCGAGGTCGAGACCGGACCGAGCTTGGGATCGACCTTGATGAGACCCTTGCCGTTCGAGATTGCGTGCGTCTGCCAGCCGCTCCGTGCACGAACGATGTCGCCCTTGGCAAAATCAGGATTGTTGGAGGCCGCGACCTCGCTCACCACCTCGCCCTCCATGACGCCGCCGACTGGCACCGGCGCGGCGTAGGACGGCCCCTCGCTCATGCGCCCGCGCATATAGGGATCGAGCGACAGCCATATCGTGCGCAGCAGCACCTCGCCTGCGCCGGGCGAAGGAGGTGCGAATTCCTCCAGACGAAAATCGGATGACTTTGGTTCGCCGACGGGACGCGCGGCGAGAACGATGCGCTTGCCTTGGGACATGGCTTCCTCCTGATTGCTTGTTGCAGTCATTTAGGAGGTACGTGGGAATGAAGCAATTCCCACCCGTCGTCGCCCGACTTGATCGGGCGACCCAGTATTCCAGAGGCGGTTGTGAATGAGCCGAGAAGCTGCGGCGTACTGGATGCCCCGGTCAAGCCCACGGCTGTCCGGTTTAGATTTTGTGGACAAGGCGCATGGCGTTGATTCTAGTCGGTTCTGGACGTCTGCAAGCGTTCCGGGACACGACAGGAGATCAGCGCCATGCCGCACCACAATACAGTATTTCGCGACGTCCTGAAGCTGATGCCGTGGCGTCAGTTTGAAGGGCTTGTGGAAGAACATGATGCGGATGCGCGGGTACGGCGGCTGCCGACCAAGTCGCAATTCGTGGCGATGCTGTACGGCCAACTTTCTG
>NZ_FOQM01000079.1 GCF_900113735.1 Bradyrhizobium sp. Gha | reverse complement strand
CCTGGGCCAGACCGAGGCTGCGGGCAACGGCGCGCTGCGACATGCCGACGCTGTAGTGCAGGCGTAGAACTTCGCGAATGTGGCGCATGGACAGTCTCTCTGTCGGCATCTCGATCCTCTGCGGTTGGGCAAAAGACCGAGCTACCCCGGTTACAGACTGTCAGCGGTGGACGCCTCCTGGTTGTCCCCGATCATGATCGCTGGAAATAGCGATCACGATCGGCTGGAAACGGTGATCACGATGCTTTGGAATGGGTGATCACGATGGCCTGGAATCCGTGATCACGATCGGCTGGAACACGCAATCAAGCACACGACTAACGCCTCTGGCGGAACAAGGGACATAGTGCGATCAAACCGCTGAATGTATCGGCAGTGGGCATGGAGCAGGAGCGAAAGGATATTGTCGGGATGACGCGCCGCGGAACGATGTTCGCATTGTTCGCACTCATCGCATCTCCGGTTTGCGCGGCGAC
This sequence comes from Bradyrhizobium sp. Gha, assembly GCF_900113735.1. Lineage (GTDB taxonomy): Bacteria > Pseudomonadota > Alphaproteobacteria > Rhizobiales > Xanthobacteraceae > Bradyrhizobium. Next base: position 6,792 of record NZ_FOQM01000079.1, on the reverse strand, counting down.
ACTTAGCGGTGTTCCGCGCATCCTTGACGGAAACACGATTGAGATCGAGCAAACCGCCGTTCGGCTGTCGGGCATCGAAGCTCCTGAGACCGATCAGATTTGCCTTGACGCCCGGGGCCGGAAGTGGGCCTGTGGCGTAGCCGCTCGGGACGAGCTTATCAAGCACGCGAATGGGCGAACGTGGGATTGTCAGACTCAACGACTTGATGAGTACAGGCGCGCCCTGGGCAATTGCCTGATCGAAGGCGAGGATGTGAATGCTTGGATGGTACGCTCAGGCTGGGCGCTATCGGCTGGTGCAGCTCAACATAGCTACGTGATCTACGAGTTGGTGGCGAGCACAAACTATGCAGGGCTCTGGTCCGGGGCGTTCATCGCGCCCTGGGACTGGCGTAACCGCAACCGGGCCACGATTATCGTCGGTGCAAAATCGGTTCCCGTAGACGCTCAGGAAGTCTTGCTAGGATCCATCTTGCTGTCTGAACCACCGTCCCCCGAGTGCCTGATAAAGGGTAGCCATCGCGGCGGCGAGCGCATTTATCACCTGCCGCTGCAACCGGGATATGAGCAAATCGACATGACGAATAAGCGAGGCGAACGCTGGCTCTGTAGCGAAGCGGAAGCCCAAGCCACCGGCTGGCACAAGGCCGCGCGATGAGGCGACACATGCACGCAGACCATCCTCCAAACATGGACCATCTAACCAAGTTTGCGCGTTCGCGCCGGGCGCTGTTGTCGTTCGGTGTTTCGACAGTTTTTCTAGGACTCGGCCGTAACATTGTCGACGCGAAGGAAGCAAAAGGTCAGCCAAAGCCCGACAACCAGCTCGCGCCGGATGCTGCCCTCCAGCGGCTACTGAAGGGAAACGATCGGTATGTGCAGGGCGAACCGCGAGTCGATGATTTCAGGCGCGAGCGCCCGGTCTTGGTCGAAGGCCAAAATCCCTATGCGGCGGTTCTGACCTGCGCCGATTCCCGCGTGCCGCCCGAACTTGTCTTCGACAGCGGACTTGGTGATCTGTTTGTCTGCCGCGTTGCCGGCAACTTCGCTAACGATGATACGCTCGCCAGTATGGAATATGCGGTCTCAGTGCTCAACACGCCGCTGATTCTCGTTCTTGGCCACGATAATTGCGGGGCGGTAGACGCCACGATCAAGTCGCTGCACCAGAATAGGCCGCCGCCGGGGCACATTTCATCCCTGGTCAAAGCTCTTGCTCCTTCGGTCAAGGCATCTCTAGAGCAAGACGGCGACATATTCGCCAAGGCAATTCGACAGAATGTGATCGACAACGTCAACAAGCTCAGGTCGACGGGACCGATTCTGAACGCTGCGATCGAGCAGAACCGGCTGAAAGTCGTGGGGGGCCTGTATCAGTTCGAAACCGGCAAAGTGGACATTGTGTGCTAAGGCTAGCACCCTCACACCCGCGGCAAATCATCCGCCGTCCGGTTCAGCATTTCGGGTGGACGCTGTTTGCTGTTCCATCGTCTAGAACAAATGCTCGGATGCTGTCCGCTTCACAATTGTCATCGCTTCAGACAGTCCTTCGGTATGCGTGGCCTCTAGTTCTCAACGTACTCGTGTGGCGCGCATCTCGTGTTGGCAACGCGTCGCCCTCATCAAGACGCACCTAGCGCGCGCGGCAACATTCCTGCTCCAGATTGGTTGCCCGATTGAAATCGAGAAGCTTCGGAGTAGTCGCGAGCTCTAGAGACGATTTTCATTGCGACTTGCAGCACAAAAAGTCGCTATTGGGTTGGCGGCTCACATCCCATGCTGCTGCTGCTCGTTTGGGGTTGTAGAGACGGATGCTACAGCAGTACCCGGCAGCGACAGGCCGCAATGGGTCACGCAGGTCATGAATGTGCGCGAATTTAACGACCATAGAAAGTAGGAAGGTGAAGCGGACCTCTAACACCCCACACCTATTCGAACGCTTCGTCTTCGCTCGCATGCGCGGGGCACCTTTGTAGTCACCTCGAACTAGACTTGATGGTGTAGCTACCGAGGCTGCCCTCGTACACTCGTTGAACACTTGCCGTGCGGAAGTCCGCCTCTGCTGACTTACCGGCAGTTTCCCGAAAGCAAATGGGGCTGTCGGTGGCGTCGGGAGATCGGAGCGTGCCGTCGCTTTAGAATGAACGTTGAATCCAGCCGGTCAGCGATCGAGATCCGCCCAACGTCCTCTTTCCTTGCGGATTGTTGACTGAATGACACTTGCGCCTGAAAGCAGACACGACGCGCGCATCGTGCCGGCACGGCTGAGTGATCTCGCACGATTCAGACAAAGGTCGGCAGGCATTCTTATTGGCACGTCGATTGCTGGGAAATGGAAAAGAAGCCGTAGGCTCGGGCGACGTCCCGAACGCAAATCAGAAATTCCGCACTTGGTAGCGCTCGGCTTGTGCCGAATGTGACGACGCGTCCATTGGAGCAGACATGACACCGCATGCCGCCATCGAATGCCGGGCGCCCCAGGACGGCAAAGACGGCTCGATGTCGCCGCCGCTTATCGATTGCTCGGCAACGAAGCCTCAGGGCCAACAGCAACAGCTATATCTGCGTCTAGATTCCGGCGCCCTTAGGTTGGGAAGCCGCCGGGTGCAATTCCCCGCATTCCAGATCAACTGCGACAGCTTCGAGAATGCCGTCTAGCCGCTATTCCACCTGGCCTTGCCACGCACAAGCCACATGAGTAGCGCGCGAGGGTGGTCCGCTCAAGACACGGAGGACGCTTTATGAACGCTCCAACCGAAACGCCTGCCGAAACCCATGCCGCGGCTGCAACCTGGGCTAATCTGTCCCCCCTACTCGTTGAAATCCGTGAGCGTCGCAACGAGTTCGGCCGCGCTCAGAACATTCCAAAGGAGATCATCGACGGCTTCAGACGCATCGGCGTCTATCGGGCCATGGTCGCCAAGCGTTTCGGGGGCGAGGAGCGGACGCCCGCGGACTTTTGCCGCCTGATCGAGCGTATCTCCGAAGCAGACGGATCCGCCGGATGGGTCGCCAGCTTTGGGGATGGAGCTCGCTACCTCGCTGCTCTTCCGGACGACACGCTTCGAAAAGTGTACGCCAACGGACCCGACGTCGCATTGGCGGGTGCGCTTTTCCCGCTCCAGCCAGCCAAGCGATGCACCGGCGGATTTGTGGTGAACGGCGTGTGGCCATTCGCGAGCGGCTCGCCGGGAGCGGATCTGATAGGAGTTGGTATCACTGTAGACGACGATCCGACCGGTGACCTCCCGCGCGTAGCGGTGATGCCGGTCGAGAAGGTAACAATCCGGCCCAATTGGGATGTCATCGGCTTGCAAGGCACCGGAAGCCACGACATTGTTGTCAGCAATGTCATGGTGCCAGAGGAATGGACCTTGATCCGCGGCGGTCCACCGACACTTGATGGCCCGATTTATCGGTATCCGTCTGTGGCTTTCGCTGCCCAGGCGCATGCGATTGTCGGAATCGGCATTGCGCGCTCCGCCTTAGACGAGGTGACCACCATGGCCCGAAGCCGCGTCTCGATCACTGGAGGGCCCGTGATGGCTGAGCGTGGCTATGTTCAGCTTGAAATCGCCAAAGCCGAAGCCATGCTACGTTCCGCTCGTTCCTTTTTTTACGAGGCCACGGAGGAGCTGTGGAAGCAAGCGCTTACGGGTGAGGTAACTCTGGGCGCCACAATGCTAATGCGGCTTGCCGCGACGAACGCTGCGCGGCAGGGCGCTGAGGTCTGCAGGCTAGCAAGCGGTCTTGCCGGAACCGAGGCGCTCTATACCGCAGGAATGCTCGCGCGCGCCATGTGCGACAGCTTCGTCGTTGCCCAGCACGCAGCGTTGAATGAAGGAACGCTCCAAAGCGCTGGCCGTGCCCTGCTCGGAACCGTAATACAGCCGGGCTACCCATGAAAGCGCGTCACGTACGGCAAGCCACGCACGACGAGAGCCGATATGAGCGGCTGCTACGCACGCTTATTTTTGAGCAGTACATCACCTTCCACTGCGCGCGGGTAGTGAGCCGCCACTTCAAATGATGGCAACAAGTTGAGGATGGCTTGCAGGGTCAACTGCCCTTCGTAGAGCTCGCGGTCACTATATTCAGTGTAAATGAAGCGCGTCTTGCTCAAAGTCCGCGCGCCGCCCGCGATAACGTCGGCTTCGGCTCCTTGAACGTCCATCCAGATGAAGTCAACTTCGTCCAGCTTGGCTTCGCTGCACCAGTCGTCCAGCCGCCGTGTTTCAACCGAGACAGGATGATCAAAGCGGACCCATTCATACTCAGTAAGATGGTTCTTTGGACGGCGTATTGAGCCGGATAAGTCCCAATCCCTAGCATCCCCATCGGCATTGCTTGGGTGGAAGTCGATTGTCCCGTTTCGATCACTGATGGCTATTTCAAATAGCTTCACCCTGCTAAGGGAGGGGCCCAGCTTCTTCTTGAAGCGAGCGATCGCTCGTGGGTCCGGCTCAAAGCAGTAGAGCTCGGGTTGCGGGCACAACTCGAGAAACTTTTGCGTGTCAGTCCCGTCATTGCAGCCGATATCAAGAATGATGGGATTCGGCTTTAGAAGAAGGGAGACGATGTGCTGATGTACTTCTACGGACGACACAGCTGCTTTTCCATGGTGCGCGGAGATCATGCGAAGTTCGACTTCGAAGCTGCCATCACACGCCAAAAGCTGCGGCACAACGTATATCAAGGTATAAGCTTCATATCTCCGCCGGTCTGCCTGGTCCACAGCAGCTGTTTGCGTGCCATCGACATCAAATTGGAAACGTGCACCTAGCGAAAGCCGCTCCCGAAGCGATCTCGTAAAAATGCGGCCCAGCGGAACATATCATCGCCTTCGCTTTTTGAAACTGGCCGAAAGAACGCCTTCGCCCGGACTTAACCTGTCGGGTATATTTTCCGGCGCGAACCTATCAGAGTGCCCGTTGTGTATAGGGACAGCCGATCATCTAGATGACCATTGCGCCAAATGTGCTCTAGCCGAGTGATTGCTACCACCTCACGTTCACCGACACGATTTGCGACTAGGCCCCGGCGGCCGTTTCCTCGCACCAATCGCGAGGAACGTCGCCTTCGAAGCCGAGACACGCGTTGCGGTACGCAAGCTGTACAAGCTTCCTCACGAGCTGTCGATCTACGGATGCGCAGGGACCAATTCGACAGGATTTAGGCGACCGCGACACGGCTGGTCATCGCGACAAGTACAAGTTGATCGCAACCTGCCCATGAGCCAGCCACTTTTAATAGGAACTCGCGCCCTATTTTTCGAGACCGTTACATACCTATTTCGTAATCGAAGAACCGCGGCAGATTCGGCGAGCCGCTCTTCGATAAGGCTCCTGCACTGCACGCTTAATGGAGCCACCGCAGCTAAATGAGGTCGCCAGATAGCCGAGTGCAACCCTGAAACGTACATCGAACTTGGGGCGTTTTGATCGGTCTAACCCGCGCACGAGGAATGTTGAAGGGTCGGGCCAAAACGCGGATTTTTGGAAGAAGCGCGATGTCACTTTAGCAACGGCTGAGCGGACTATGCAGGTCAAGCGCGTTTGCTTCCGGACAACGTCACGCGCAACCCGGCAATGCTTCAGCAGAATTGGAAGGGTAGATCGCTAAACTCATTGTGGTCCGAGTCTTGCTGTAGCCAGGCCGGTCACATTGTGTCCAACCTCAACTTGTTCAAACCCTCAGGAGACTTCAATGAATTTCCGACCACTTCACGATCGCGTCGTCGTTAAGCGCATCGACGCCGACGAGAAGACCGCTGGTGGTATCATTATTCCGGACACAGCCAAAGAAAAGCCATCGCAAGGCGAAGTTATTGCAGTTGGCCCAGGCGGTCGAGATCAGAGCGGCAAGCTAATTCCGATCGATATCGAAGTCGGTGACCGGGTGCTGTTTGGCAAATGGTCCGGCACTGAAGTCAAGATCGACGGCCAGGATCTACTGATCATGAAGGAGAGCGACGTGATGGGCGTCCTCACCGAAATATTCTCCAAGCAGAAGGCCGCCTAATTCTGGACTCGCGCAGCTCACCTCCTTCTGAGGAGAGCGCTGGGTGCGAAGGATGAACTAATACGAATTGAGGGAATTCTCTATGACAGCGAAAGAAGTCAAGTTCGGAGTAGATGCGCGAGATCGTATGCTGCGCGGAGTCGACATTCTCGCCAATGCGGTGCAGGTCACGCTTGGTCCGAAGGGCCGCAATGTCGTGCTTGACAAGTCGTTCGGCGCGCCGCGAATTACGAAAGACGGCGTTGCGGTTGCAAAGGACATTGAACTCGACGACAAGTTCGAGAACATGGGCGCGCAGATGGTGCGCGAAGTCGCTTCCAAAGCCGCGGATGCTGCCGGCGACGGCACCACTACCGCGACCGTCCTCGCCGCCGCAATCGTGAAGGAAGGCGCCAAGTCGGTTGCCGCCGGCATGAACCCGATGGACCTCAAGCGCGGTATCGACCTCGCAGTCGAAGCCGTCGTGGCGGACCTCGAGAAGAACTCGAAGAAGGTCACCTCGAACGACGAGATCGCCCAGGTCGGCACCATCTCGGCGAACGGCGATGCGGAGATCGGCAAGTTCCTGTCCGACGCCATGAAGAAGGTCGGCAACGAGGGTGTCATCACCGTCGAGGAAGCCAAGTCGCTCGAGACCGAGCTCGACGTCGTCGAGGGCATGCAGTTCGACCGCGGCTACATCTCGCCCTACTTCGTCACCAACGCCGACAAGATGCGCGTTGAGATGGACGACGCCTACATCCTCATCAACGAGAAGAAGCTCTCCTCGCT
>NZ_FOQM01000011.1 GCF_900113735.1 Bradyrhizobium sp. Gha | reverse complement strand
TTCTTTCCCAGGAGGTCCTTCAACGCCGCATTGTCCAGCATGGCGTCGGCCAAAAGCCGCTTCAGCCGCGTGTTCTCGTCCTCCAGCGTCCTCAGCCGCTTGGCCTCCGAGACCTCCATCCCGCCAAACTTGGCTTTCCATTTGTAGATACTGGCATCGCTGACGCCGTGCTTCCGGCACAGATCGGCAACCGACACGCCAGCCTCGTGCTCCTTCAAAATCCCGATGATCTGCTCTTCCGTAAAGCGGTTGCGCTTCATGCTCTGGTCCTCATATGGGCCAGAGCGAACTTCAATCTGGATTAAGTCCAGGGGGCAAGGTCATCGCTAACTTCAGGACAACTTCCATGAGAAATTCGCTTTTTCTGGCAGCATCGCTATCCATGAGTTGTTTGATGTCCGCTGGACTGTCCCAGACGCTAACGCCTGCGACCGAGGATCCCTTTCTTTGGCTCGAGGAGATAGAAGGGCCGCGCGCATTGGCTTGGGCTCGCACCGAGAACGATAAGACACTCAGTGCTCTCCAATCCGACCCCCGTTACCAGCGCTTCTACGGCGAAGCGCTCCACGTTCTCCAGGCCAAGGACCGGATTCCCTATGTTTCGATGGGAAGACTTGGTCTCGAAAATTTCTGGCAGGACGAGAACCAGGTGCGCGGCGTCTTGCGGCGTACCACGCTTGAGAGCTATCGAACGCAAAGCCCACGATGGGAGACCATTCTCGACGTGGATGCTCTGGCGCATGGGGAAAAGAAGAACTGGATCTATAAAGGGGCGAGCTGCCTTCCGCCCGAAGAGCGCCTGTGCTTGCTCCACCTTTCAGAAGGCGGAAAAGACGCTGTGTTCGTCCGGGAGTTCGACGTAGTTTCCAAAACCTTCGTCACGAACGGCTTCGAACTTCCCGAGGGAAAACAGGAAGTAACTTGGGTAAATAGCGACACGCTCCTAATTGCACGAGATTGGGGCGAAGGCACCATGACGCAAGCCGGTTATCCTTTCGTGGTGAAGGAGCTCAAGCGCGCCCAATCGCTCGCCGAAGCGCACGAGGTCTTCCGTGGCGAGCAGACGGATGTCGGGGTCACTCCATTCGTGCTGCGCGACACTGAAGGCAGGATCCATGCGACCGGCGTAGATCGCGGCATCAGCTCGTTCGAACATGAGTATGTGCTCTTTGGGCCCGAGCCAATCAAACTCAATCTGCCAAAGAAGGCGACCATCGGCGGCATCGCGAGTGGTCGCCTGCTGGTGACGCTGAACGAAGACTGGTCGCCACCGTCCGGACACAACCCCTTTTCGGCCGGCTCGATTATCTCTTATGACCTGACCCAATGGAAAAAGGATCCGCTGCGCGCCACACCCACGCTTGTCTTCAAGCCTGGGCCTAAACAAACGGTCAGCGGGTTCACCGCCACAAGAAGCTTGTTGATCCTAACGATTCTCGACAATGTTCAGAGTAAGGCGTTCGTCTACGAGCATCATCAGGGCGCCTGGCGTACGACGCCGATCCCGCTTCCCGAGAATGCGAGTATCGGTCTGGCTGCGGCATCGCATGATACGGAGGAGGCGATGTTCACTGTCTCAAGCTTTCTTAGCCCGACGACGCTGTGGTACTTCGACGCCGCAACCGAACGCCTTGAGACAGTGAAGACGACTCCTCCTAGGTTCGATGTCTCGCGACTTGTTGTCGAACAGTTCTACGCAACCTCGTCCGATGGCACCCGCATTCCATATTTTCTTGTACGACCCAAGAGCGCGAGGTTTGACGGATCAACTCCAACGCTTCTCTATGGCTATGGGGGGTTTCAGATACCGCTCACCCCCTCTTACGCGGGCCTGATGGGACGACTCTGGCTCGAGCAGGGCAACGCGTATGTTGTCGCGAACCTGCGCGGCGGCGGTGAGTTCGGGCCCGAATGGCACCAGACTGCCCAAGGAGCAACGAAGCAGCGCACATGGGATGACTTTATCGCCGTCGCGGAGGACTTGATCCGGCGCAAGATCACGTCTCCCCGCCGGCTGGGCGTAGTCGGCGGTAGTCAAGGAGGTCTGCTGGTAGGAACCGCAATCACACAACGACCCGAACTCTTCAATGCGGCCATTGTCCAGGTTCCGCTGTTCGATATGCTTCGGTTCACCAAGCTGGGCGCTGGAGCCTCTTGGGTCGGCGAGTATGGCGATCCCACCATCCCCGAGCAGCGCAAGTGGCTCGAGGCCTACTCGCCCTATCAGAGGTTGGTGCCAGGCAAGACCTACCCGGCCCCCTTCATTTTCACCTCCACCAAGGACGACCGAGTGCATCCAGCGCATGGCCGCAAAGCAGCGGCGAGGCTCGCTACATTGGGTCAACTGTATCTCTACTATGAGGATACCGATGGGGGGCATAGCGCGGCCGCCAACCTCATAGAACAAGCACGCCGGATCTCTTTAGAATATACTTACGCGTGCCGGCGGCTCGTCGATGAGTGATGTTGAGTATTAAAGTTAATTCAATGGGCTTGGCGTTATCGGCAGCGGCCTCGGCAGGCTCAGTTTTTGCTGAGTCCGGCAGACTTGGTATCTCCCCGATTGGATCCGAAAGATCAGCATTGCCCTCAGTCTCGCCTGTCAGTCCGGGTCCAAGGGCAATTTCCGAGGTATTTCGTCGGAACAGCCTTAGGCCAGAGCCGGTGCCTTAGCCTCTCGAGTTGGTAGTGCGGAAGTGGATAGGGATGGGGGATTTCGCATCAGTCGTGACGAATGACAGCAGTGAGAGCATCTCTGAGTGGTTGCGGGACTTTCGTGGCAGATCGAGCGGAGGTTGGTAGCCCACACGTAACCACTGACTAATTGCGCACAGGCCAGTCAGCTTGCGGTAAGCTAACACAGATATAGAGCCTTCGGGGTTGACGGGACGTGGCAGGGACAGCGCTATTGCTCCAGATCGATCAGCGCCGAGTCACCTTTCGGCTAATCTCAACGGCAGTGCGGATGTGGTAGGGACTAATTGGCCTGGAATCAGCCCCCGGGTGGATTAGCACGAGCCGCGCCCGCACTGTTTTACATCTCGCTCGGCCGATTGCCGTGGCTATCTCGACAAGCTTCGCAGATACTCTAGCGACCGTCAGTACACCACCCTATACTGCGACGAGCGCATAAGAGGGCGTTGATCACGACACACCCCATGAGAGTCGCGCCGCCTTATGCTCGTCCCGAGTTATGGTTTGTATGTACTCGGCCGGCGCTCAACTTTGCAGATCGAAGCTAGCTAGCCGGTGCCGATCTAGAATCATGATCTCGCCTTGAGTATTGCCGACGAAATCAACAACGCCATCATTATGCTATTGCGACACTGCACGTGAGACGGTCTCGATGGTTAAGCCAAGGTAATCCGCGATGTCTCGTCGAGACATCGGCAGTGATATTACATTAGCAGCGATCAGCCGCGCATCCATCTCAAAAGCCGCAACACGCTCGAGAGCTGTCTTACGTCCAAGCAGCACATTTGGTTCTCCGCGTGCTGCATTAGCGGTGTTCATGCTGAGTAATGTACGCCAGACAACAACGTCAGTCTGGGCGATCGCATCAAGAGTGTGCCTCTTGATCAGCCGAAGAGTGCTCTGTGTAACAGCTTCCGCCGTAAATCGGTGTACCCCACTGTTCTCGAATCCAAAAATGTCACCGGCTAAATAAAACGCGCCAATCTGGCGTTGCCCGTCGGCCAGCAGCTTGGAGGCTCGTACCGCTCCTTTTATAACTGATACACGTACTCGGCGGGTTCACTTTCGATGTAGATCGTCCTACCCTTCTTGTACGTGAATTCACTAGAGCTGACGATCAGGTTTGACATGCTCGATATGCCAAGCTCATTGAGTGCGTTACGGCAAGATCTTTTGGTCTGTGGTGATGCTGACAAGCATACTCGAGCGCTCCTGAACCATTGAAGAAATAATGAACAGATCAATCGCTGTTTAACGTCGATTCGCAATCTGCGCGGCGGCGCGCGAATGTTGTAGAGAGCTTGTATGAAAAGAAAACCTCGGATCGTTGGTGCGCGTGCCGCGCCCCATCGTGGCATACGCGCGAACCGCTTTGCACAAGCACACGCTATATAAGCTGATCGGGTTTTGAGTTGAATCAGCCCGCCGCCACAAACCTTCGTGAGCAGGCGGTGGGCTGCAATAGAGCCGGTGTCAGGCTTCGTTCAGCTTGCACGATCAAGCGGGCGGTAGAGAAGCGACAGAAAATAGCCGGGCGACGCTCTGAAACTCCGCCATAAGCACTTCTAGGACAAATACGCACACAAGAATGTAGAAGAGAAGGTGCGCCCAGGATCCCGTTGGTGAAATGGCTCGAAGAGCAGACCTGTTTCATGCTGAGCTAAAAACGTCCGTCCATAGCGCGCCCATCGCTCAGAGACCATCGGCAAAGACCCGCAGCTCTCGTCATAAAGCCTCGAAGCGCCTCCAAAGGATATTCGATCTCGTGAGAGATGCGGCTAATGCTCCATGTTCTTCACTCCCGAGAACGTCGATGATGTTGGCGGGCGCAGTATTCATGACAGGGGAGGCGAATGAAGGGTCGTACAATTGTCCTGCTACGCGCGCCCGCACAAACATGCGGAAACGCGCCCATAAAGGTCGTTTTGCCAAAAATGTCGCAGGAAAGCTGCGCCCAGGTTTGATCGATGTTCGAGAAGCCTCATTCCGGGGTTGCCCTGCGAGTAGCTCGGCACTCTGCCATTGACTAACTATCAAAGCGTGCAATTCATGTTTATTCTCTGGTGAAGTTAACGGAGGCAAGAGGTCTCATGCGCTACCTTCTCCTTATCGGAGTGCTCGCACTCCCTATCCTTGTCGGCTCAGGATCGCGTTCGATCGCTGGTTCGCGGGCTCATTCGTACAAGCTACCGGTACGCCAGGACGTTTATTGTCTGCAGGGACGCCATTGGGGATATCCGGGCAATTGCCAGTTTTCGACCTATGACCAATGCACGGCTACTGCATCAGGTACAGACGCCTATTGCGGCATCAATCCGACCTATGCTTTCGAGCGGCAAGGAAGACAATCGCGCTGATCTGAACCAGAATTGCTCTACCCAAGCGGCGGGTTGCAATTAACGTGTCCTAGTGCGGGCTCCTGTTGCCGTTCGTCTGCCTCACCTGTTCTGCGCTCTTTCTCGAATGCCGGCCAGGCAACGCGGACAATCAAAGCCCTGGGTTTCTCCGGCACGAGCAATGTAGAGTATACCATCCTTCGCGAGGCACTGGCCGAGCTGAGATTCATCAAGACAGCATCGAGGATGCGGAAAATCATCAGGCGATCTGATTAGCATGAGTGGGCCGGCTGCGGCTGTCGATTGGGCTGGTGGCCGTAAGCAGATTAGCAGCGGGTCGCCCTGTGCGCTGAGACAGGGCGGCCCAACTTCCCTGCTGCCCGGGTGTGGGTGCGCTCGGCCGCCCTAGGTCAGCGATTGCGAGCAGAAATGCGCAGAAATGTGGAATTTTTGGTTTTGCAATTGCCAATTCTGCTGGTTGATGTTGCGTCGCCAAATATTCCCAAGAGAGATCTTAGATCGCTCCACCTCCTCCAGAGCGATACTTCTTTTGGGCGCCCACGGACGGCTTTTCTACTCTCTTGTAAGGAGCCCTTTCAACCGCCGCACTGGTTGGTCTCATTCAATTTCATTCTGAATTGGCGCTCCTCCAACATTTCCTGTTATTTGTGGTCTTGCGTCGGCTCGAAGTTGCTCGCCAGGAATTGCTCTTGGGTCCATCGCTTTAGTGCATCGTTGTTGAGTACCGACTCGACTAAGGCGCTCCAACTCTCACCAGCCTCTCTCCATTTAAGTTTTCGGTCCGGAATGTTCCGTAGCAATCGAAATGCTGTCGGTGCGATCTTGCTTGCCTCTTTCCCTTCAGAAGCCTGCCGGATCAAGTCTTTGAGCAACTGTTCGGGAAAGGTCCAGCTGGCGCTCGTGAATCGGTCGGAAAACATGTATTCGAACGAGGCGCGAAACACGACCGCCGCTAGCGCGTCCTCATGTTCCGAGCCTGAGCTGCGCAGCTCGAACCATTGCAGCAGCCGCCGAACGGCTGCAGCAGGCGAAAACTCGCAGTCCCCCAGCGTCAGAGATACGAACATATACGCGATATCCATTTGAAGTTCGCCGTCCAGGGACATGTACCAACGTTTGATGGCTCTAATAGGGGTCATGTGAAATTACTATGAAAGCGCAAGAATGCGGAATGCGCTCGATCCGGAGCGCTCGTTAGCGTATCCCACGGCTCTTGAGACGCCCGATTGTCCGTAAAGGGCCAGCTGCCCAGAAATCTGCTTCCCTGCTGCAAGGCATCGACGTTGGAACTGCATCTTGGCCAGATGTAATTAGATTGGACGGTGAATCATTCTTACGCTGGTCCGAACTGCGCAACCGACGATGCGACGAGCTGGCAAGGATTGCCAAGACCCGGTGCCGCAGCGCAGGATACCGCGCTCCAAGCAAAGCACTGGCAAGATGCCGAAGAGTTCTCGGTTATCACCGATCGCACCGAACAAGATAAGTTCGCAGGACCGAATTTGATCGAGCGGCTCCGGCTCAAGCTGTTGCAGGGCGGCAGAGCAAATTCAGGCTGCCGTCCTGAGATTTAGGCCGTGCTCGCTGTGTCGCAGCGACGAGGAGGTTCGTCTCTCACGCTGTTGACCGGCTCGTGGCGGCCACTGCTTCTCTCTTGATAGTTCTTGCACCTTCAACAGCGTGCAGAGCGCCTTTGCGAGCCATCGCCTCTCCACTAAGACAACTAGCCGCTAAGACAACTAGTCAGCTTCGCAAGGGTCTGGAGATAACCAGAAACAAATCGTAGAGTGTCTCCTGCTAGGCACCCTGCTCGGCAGCCTTCTGCGATACCGTCCGTGCAATTGATCGGCACAGTTACCAAACCCGTATGAATGTATCAGTCCCCTTCGTCTTGCTGGGCTTGCCGTGTTTGTCAACGTAGAACAGCGTCCAGGACGTAGGAATGGTCGACCCGTTAACCGCGCCAATCCACCTTGTAAACGAATTGCACTGGGCAAAGGTAACCACAAAATAGAGCCCGGTTGAATTGACGGCTCCGGATGCCGGATACGGAATGCCTTGACACGCAAATCCTTGGGCGTGGTTCGTAAAAGTGGCTTGTATGGCCCCGCTGTTGACCGACCAAACAAACAGTTCTGACCCTCGTTCATTCTTCCAATACGAGGGCGCAGGAAGTTCCTGCGCCGTGGCGTGAGCGGACACAAACAACAAATGGACGAAAAGCATGAATCGCAGAAATTTCGCCATATCGAAGCTCCAATAGAAATTAATCAAGGCAGCAACTTAGATCACGAGTTTGGTACAGGTTGAGTTCACGTTCACTGCTTTTATCTGAGGTTCAACAGTGGAATACGGCTCATATAGCAACTTTGCGCTGAATCTCGGCTTAGGTGGATTCCTCAACCTCGCAAGGCTTCTCACGGGGCCTCCGGGCCAGCTGAGGTGTTACGCTGGTCCACCGGGACAAAGTCCCGATCATTCTTTTTCCGCAGTCAAAATCCGAAAAACATGCTTTTAGATAAGCATCTACGACACGCAGACGCATGCGGGTGAGGACATCTGGACCGTCAGATGATGGCTCCGGGCGCCCTCTCGCCTCAACTATTTGAGGAGAGCGCGATTCTCGTGAGGCTAAGGGCCGTGTTTCCATGACGCGCGACAATATGCCGTTCGCTCGTGCCGGCAGCGCATCGTGCTCACGTTTCGCGCCGCGCGATGAGACCTGTGATCTGGACTTCCGCTTCGTGGCGCTCTCAGAAGGAGGCCGCAATTTGGCTCCGCATCCGAAATCCGTAAGCCGTCCCCTGATCAAGCTGTTTTCTGTCGAAAGACGCTCTGGTCCGGTGTACGAAGCTGCGGTCTTCTCGTTTGTGCAAGGTGATGTGCAGCGAAAGCGACCCGGGCGTGAACGCGCAGGTCGGATCGGCGCCGACGCCCGAGATACTCAGCAAGGCTCAAAATGGCTTGCGGGGATCTGAAATATGCAGCCTCGCTCCACTAGCGTTTAGTTGAGCTTGTAAGAGGCCTGTAAGAACATACCCCAGCGTTCCATGCTGTACTTCGCAAAGCCTCGCGAGTGCCCGATGCAACCGTTTCCGCAGCCCATGGAGTCGGCATCTGTTTTCGTCCACATGGCCCAATAGCGGCCACCAACTCCGACGCTGAAGTTGTCGCTGATGAGGTAGGACAGGATGCCTTCCAGCTGGACTCCCCCGCCACCATTGCCGCGTTGTTCGGCAAAGGTCGTTTTGGGACGCAACAGATGATAGTCTCGCCCCAAGAAGGTGGTCCAGGGCAGGTAAGCGACATCGGCATTCAGGCGCCAACGCTCGGTCAGCATGGCTTCGGCGCTCACGCCGATTCGAGGCGCATTCCATTGAGTATCCTGGCTGCCAACGATCCTCTCGTCGCCCGGAGCGAGACTTAGATCCGGGTGAGTAACCCCAATGAGGCCAGTCGAGTCTGACGTCTGGCTGTAAGAGGCCCAGCCTACAAAACTGCCGATCTTGTAGGTCGCACCGCGAAGGAAGTCGTAACCGGCGTCGGCGGTATAATATGCGAACCTACCGTTAGACTGACCCGAAAGGGTGTTCTGGTAGGAGACTCCTAGGTGCGGAATCCAATCTTCATCGTTAATCTTTCCTTTGTTGAAGCCTCCGATGCCCAAGTTGCTCTTCAGGAACACTCCCCACGGACTATCGACACGGCCGAATATCTCCCCCGAGAGGCCATCCAGCCTATGATAGGTGAGCCGGGATATTAGTATGCTGGGGTCTTCAGTCGAGCCGTACGGAACTGCGCTGGGATCCCACTGGAATCGTCCCCGGCTCAGCCAAAGCCGCGAGCCGGCTTCGAACGACCATCCGGGCGCGTAAGGAATGGGTTGTCCGCTGCCAGCCGATTTCGCATACAGCGGCGCATCGGATCTTGGTGCGCCCGCCGCGTCCGCACCAAAGTGGTAGTTTAGACCCACTTTCCCGATATGATAGCTGCTGGACAGGTTGGTTGCGTTCGCCGGGAGAACCGCAAACGGAGGGAATTGTAATGTCGAAGCAGTCGGGACGCTCGGTCCGCCAAAGTACAAATAGTCATACTCGACATTCACAGACCATGCAGGCGTAAGGGTTTGCTCGACACCGAGCCCGATGACTCCACCAATTCGGCCATAGTCGAAATGGGTTTTCTCCTGTGGCAGGTCGCCACCTTCGAAGTTGTTGACAACATCTCCCTGATTGTTTTGCCAGGCTACACCTGCCTTGAGATAGGCAAGTGTCTGCCCCAGCGCGGCAAAGGCGTAACCAATGCGGCCCGCCCCGGCCGCAAAGAAGTTCGGACCTGCGTTGCAGTTTGCGCTTACAAACAAGTGGGACGCGGCGAGGCAGGTGTTCGAGCCGCTGGCGACCGCTGTGCTGGCATCCAGTTCGAGGCCGAACACCCAGCGGTTGTTCTGCCAGTTGTAGCCGATCTGGCCACCTGCGACGAACGCTGGAACATCGACGACGTCGCCGTAGATCGAGGGGCCGAACGGATTGCTGAAGGAGGTTTGGCCATACCCGCCGCCTACGTGGCCGCCAATGTACCCTCCAGACCAGTTCCACACTGCCGCTGGCAGTGCTTGTCCCCCGAGGTTCGCCATGGCTGTCCCGGCCGTGACGAATGCCATCGTCACAGTACCCAAAAAGAGAACTCTTGATCGCATAAAGATTGTACTTCCTCCGGGCAGAGCCCGGCTCGCTAACCTCCCCGAAAGGCAAACCATCGGAGCCGACCAGAAACGCCACAACGTGCGAAGGCCGCTCCGAAGATCACCCCACGAAGATTGGTGACGATGTCACGGCGGGAGCAAACCGCGTGCCGAACTGAATCATAGCCTGCAAGGCCTTTCCGAGAGTGTGTCGCGTCAGCTTTCCGACAATGGTTTCGAGGCCGACAAATTCAACTCGACAGCTCCTATATTGCGCGACAGTGCTGGGCACGCACGCGCTCATCCACTATTTCAAGCCTTTCGAGTATTCACAAAAAAATCCAGCTTGGATCAACGCAGTGATTTGAAGCGCAATGTTTTCTTTCAATGCGCGAGCTGGCGCGCATGGCGTGCAGCCGGTCGCTACGAATTCAGCGCGCGTAAGTGTCAGTTTCGGAAAAGGGTGACTACGGGCGAGGCGAGGAGTGCTGCCTCTGCTTCAAGGTCGACGCGCTGATCGTCTTCGACGCGACGGAAGTTAGCCGAACGTGTCAAGATCGCACCTGCTAGCAAGTGCAAGATCGGGCGCGTTCGCTCCTATCTTACCGAGAGTAGACTCTACAGATCCAGTGAACTCAAGGTCACACGCTTGCAATTTTGAAAGCGCTCCCCGGATGTGTCACTCCACTGTTTGCGCAGAGCGATCTCCCTCGAAACCTGCGTTCTTAAGTTCGCCGAGCATCTTGGAAAAGTCGCGACGTTCGATGGCGAGCATCAGCGCAAACAGTTGCCATGAAATTCGTCGACAATCACATCGTCAGACCGCAAACTCCATACACATCTACTTAGACCGTTGCGGCACAAACGTTCGGCGATTCCTCTTTATTCCACGATAAGTCACAGCTTGGATCGAACGACAAGTAATCACACGTCAGTTCTTCACCGGGTTTAATGTCACGGGCCGTGTAAATGCGGCAATGATCGCCTTGATATGTGTTTGGGCAACTGCTGTGGTTCATGAACCGGGCGTTGTCAGCATTGTACTCGACGACGCCGTCATTAGCTTTGTGGTCTCTAGGATAGGCATGTTTATCAAGCAGAGCTTGAAATGTTGGAGCTAGAGCCTTGTATTGCTCGGGCGTCACCGCGATGTCAACGATCGGGTTGTGAATCCAAACTAAAGCATCTTTTGGCAAATGAGTGGGGGAGAAAAGACCGATGCCGCCAAACTGATCTGGCTTCAAAATAGTGTCAACGATCAACATCGAAGAAAGCTCCCAAACAACTAACGCCCGCAAGCTAGCTCGCGTCAAGTGCGAAATCTCCTCCATGGATTGGTAGGCCTTTATACCGCTTCCATCACACTTCGGAGTTCCTCAGCATTCGTTCGGCGGCCTACTGCGGATCGCGCTGCGCGGCACCGGCTCGTGCTGACGCTAGAAGGCTGTAAATCAGTGGGGCGCGGAGCAAAGATCCAAGTCGATCGATTTCATGCCGGACCGTGACCCGGACCTCTCAGCGCAGCGCCACGCTAGAATTTCGGCAGCCAGGCAAGCGTTGACATGTCCTCAATCAGGGCTTCGAAGAGCCGCCTTCGGGCCTACCGCGTCGATCCCAACCGTTCCTAGCCTTGGGCGTGCAGACAAAACTAGAGATATGGGCAATATTGCACCAAAGAGCGACCGATTGGAGACCGGCGGTGGGACCGTCGATCTCGTCGTACAACGCCTCGGTGCGACTAGGCCGCCAACGTGATCACGCTCCGCGCAAGCAACAAAGGGGGAGAGCTGTTCGCCGTGACAGGGAGTCGCTAAACGGTGACGTTGGCAAGCGTATCGGGGCCACGCCGCATATCCGCAAGGCCCCGAGCCCCACTAAGTCTCGCAAGATTGGCTCAAGCAACTTATAGCCCACCAGTGTGTGCTTACTCGAGCTGTGGGGATTGGCGCCTCGTGGGACGGCTGTCCCTGGCGTCTACATTTGTGGATGATGGATGAGCCGAATGTCATTGGGTCCTCCCGGCCCCACGAGCGCCGTGTAAAGCTCACCGCGAACGTCGTATTGCTTCATCGGCTGCGCTGCGTCAGGCAAGAGGCCCCAGCGGTCGAGCTTCGAGATCATCGTGATTGGGGCAGGTTGGGTGCCGTGTGAAAAGCCCTCAGGAACGGCGAATGATGCGGCGTAAATCTTGCGGGCCGGGGGTGTCGTCTCAGCTATGCCGGAAGCCAGAGCTACTTGCTCTGTCATCTGTGCAGGCAGTGCTGGCGAGGGCCGATTCGCCGGCTGTGCGCTCGGTTGCGATACGCTTTCCGGTCGAGATCCGAAATGGACGGTTGCGCCTGACAAATTGAGTGGAATCCTGCCCTTCATCGCCGCCTCGGGCACGAACAGCGCCGTGAAGCGGTCGTTGTGGACTATGAAGGAGCAGGCGGGGTGTCCTGGCTCGGCACGACGCTACGACCCTCGGGCGCAGCTGACATGTGTCGATCACCGGGCGCGGATCGAAGGAGCGGACTGCCACTCCCAAATCCTCGGCGCGGTCATGACGCTCTGTTGGTCCGACAGATGATGATGGGCCGGCGCTCTCCAGCATAGCAAACAGTAGATCCTGATCGTAGCTTTCCGAAGGAAGGACCAGTCGATCGCTAGCGCGAAGAGTTGTGCCGATGCCTTCCATTACGTGGCGAGCGGCGGAGTTATCCGGGGGACTGAGCTGGTGCTCGATCGCATCTCCGTCCGTCGGGCTGAACGTCCTCTGTCTCTTCGCAGGCCTCAATTGCAAGTTGGAATTCTGGTCCGTGAGAACATCGCGACCAGCAAGGGGCAGCGATCTCGGATCGCTCGTTCGCAACCGGCTGGTAACCGTCACTCCCGTTAAAGTGTCGAACGGCTGAATCCGGTTCCTGGTGATGGGGCACGGGTGAGTTGAGAGACGTGAGCCCTTCGAGCAGATTCCTGTCGACACGTCCCGCGGCAAGCTCATTCAGCCAATTCAGAGCTTCCGACGGTGCGCTATGCGGCGCAGCAGCGTTTTCGCGTCCGACGAGCGCGTATTCCGGATGAGGGCCATCGGACCTCTGGTGCTCAAGACCCAGCAACTCGACGAGCCTACGGTTTTCTTCAGACACGTGAGGTTGGTAAGCATCTTGACAAGCTGGGTTGCCGTTGACGGCGGTATCAGGCTGGGGCACTTCATTTAAGTACGGCTCGAACTCCGCTTGCTGCTGTTGCGATTGTGGCGCAGCGGCGTTGTAGATAGCGAAGTCTCGGTCGAATGGATTGACGTTGTTAAATGGGTCCATGGACCACCTCGTTGGAGTGTGTTGCTGTCTGGCTCCCTCTTTATGAAGATCAGCTGTCGGTAAGCTGACGCGCCTAGACTCAAAGGTAAAATTGCCCTAGCGCGATTGCTGTACGTCATTTGAAGACGCGAGAAGATGCTGCTTGCTATGTTTGCGTATACTGTTCTGTAAGTTGGAGCCGCGCGGATTCACGCCTGTGCCGAGAAATGATACGACGCCCACAGCCTCCAATGAACCTGTCGCGGAGCGGCTCCTTACGGCCATGCACCTGTGCTGGCCGTGCACCTATGTCGCAGCGATGTATAAGCGCGCCATTCCACCCTCACAATCCTTCCGTTTCCCTCCGCTTGCAATCTTGCAGGGGGGCCCAAGTAAAGAGTGTTGGTCCAAAACCAAGAACGAGCCCAGGCGACATGGTATTCAGCGGACATTTATTGTCCGATGTTTTCGCCGGGGGCAAAGCCCTTGGATCGCCTTTACGTCCGCTGAACGAGTACTGCCAGTAGGCTACATCCGCGCGGCGAGTGGAGAACGGAAAACCGCGACACCCAAGGGCTGATCGCGTTGGCTACTTCCTTGATTCTTGTTAAAGATGAGACGGCTCCTCGCGCAATAGAGCAGCTTCAAGCTAAATCGCAGCGGCCTAATGGCATCCTAGCTTTGTAACTGCAGTCACACAGGAGGCGCCATGCTGGAGTTTTTCGAAAAGCTGCTGGAACATGCAAACCGAAATCCGGGAGAGTTCTTAACCGGAGTGGCTACGTTACTGCTGGTTGTCGCTACCGCCTTGCTGGTCAGAGCAACAAATATTTTGTCTAAATCAGCTAAGGAAGATAGCCGCAATCGCAAGATACAAGCAACGGTAGATGCTTGGATGAAGGTTAGAACCGAGCTAGATTTAGCTCATCTCTCCAAAGAGACCCCAGAGAAAGAACTCCGCGCCCAACTGAGAGCTCTGGAGGCGTTTTCAGTTGGTGTAAATTCCGGCGTCTACGACCTGACAACGTTCAAGCAGATGTCTGGTAATTGGTATTGTCAGCAATTTAATAGGATAAAGCCGATCATCGATGAGCGACAAAAAAACAGCCCGGATGCGTACAAGGAATTAACGAGTTTAGCGAAAGCAGTTGAGGGAATTCGTCTAGACGCCGCCAAGAAACCTGCCGGGAAGGCGTGCTCGCAGCGCTCGTAGAGACGAAACGCAAGGTGTGCCCCGGCTCGAGCCGGGGCGTGCTAGGCAGCGCGCAACTCATTGCAGGCCACCCGCATCCGAGCGGTTTCACAATGCTGCGCATCCAATTCGATGTGAGCATAATCACGGCCCGTCGTTTGCGCCGCGACCAACGTCGAGCCGACCCGCAGAACGGTTTGAACACCAGTCGGTTGGCAGGACAGAATGCTTCAATATGCGGCTGCAATACTTTGATTGGCTTCTGGGTTGGATGAAGGCGATTACCGGTGTAATGCCAAACGCGGACGTCATCGATTGGATGCAGAGGACGGGCGGGTTCGCCCTTGGCGAGCAGGCAGGCCTGCTCGTGCTTGCTCTCGACGAAGCGAGTGAATGAAGCCATCCCTTGGTGAAAACGATATGGCCCACCATGCGGAAATCCCGCAGCGCGCCACGCGCCGATGAACTTGTCGGCGGCATTCCAGCCGCAGAAGCTCTGACATAAGGAGCCGGGCTTCAGCACGCGATGCGTTTCGGCGAAGGCGGGCACGAGCCAGTCGTCGCGGTCGTTGGCGATGGTCTGCCCATCGTGGGATTGGCCGCGACAGAAGTAGGGCGGTCAGGGAGAATGAAATCCACCGAAGCGGACTGCATCCGGCGCATTACGTCGACATAGTCGGCATGGGCGACCGTGTTGAGGAGAGGATAGAGGCTGGTGCTGATGACCGCACCTCCCGTTCAAGGACCTGGACGTGCCAGGACTCTTTCGCCGCTGTCGTTGACCGAGAAGTCGGCCAGACCGTCGAGGTCGTAGAGGGCTTTGCCCTTGGTGTTGGCTTCGCGCTCGTTCTTCGAGAACGATGGTCTCGTACATCGTCCAGCCCTCAAAGCCGACGACGTAGCGCCGCGTAGGGGCTCATCGCCGCGACTGTGACGAACGGTGAGATCAAACCAGCTGCTGATGCAACAGGTCGAACAGTCGACCCGGGCTCGAGCTTTCTTTGCATCAGTGGCCCGCGGGGCCAGAACATGCGCCTGCATTGATCATCTCCCCATGGTTATTGAAGCGGGCTCCTGTGATGTTGTTTCTTGACTTACCCAATAGTACCCAACTTCGATCTGAATGGGCGCATATAGGCAGACAATCACGGCTAGCGTTCCCAACACTGCGCCCCTGGAAGACGAGAGGCTCGTGAATTTGAGGGCCAAAGAGCCCAGAGGAGGGACTGATGCCAAGGACGCTAACCGCATCGAGCGGCCATTCTTCTCACTTTGTCAAAGCCGCTCTGATTTGCTCAACTCTGTTTGCCGGTGCGGCCGGATCTTTCCAGGCCAAAGCGGATGATATCAACTGGCGACAGTTCGAGGGCGCGTCGATCGTGTGGGCTTACGACATCCATCCGTATGCTGACGCCGTTGCCGCACAGCTGCCTGAGTTCGAGAAGTTGACAGGTATTAAGGTGACGCCCGAGCTTTATCCGGACGACGCCTATTGGAATAAGCTGACCATCCAGCTGAGCACGAAATCCCCCTCGTGGGACGTCGTCGGCACTGGGATTCAGCCGGCTTGGGATCTCGCGCCCGGCCAACTGCTTGAGCCGCTCGACCGCTATCTGAACGACCCTGAGCTCACATCGGCAAGCTATGACTACAAAGACTTCTTCCCCGCATTGCGTGACGCGCTGACCTGGCAAGTCAATGGCGGGCAGATCGAAGCGGGCCGGGGTCAAGTGTGGGCCATCCCGCACGGGTTCGAAAACATCCAATTGTTCTACCGTAAGGACATTCTGGAGAAGCACGGTATCAAAGTTCCGACAACCCCGCCGGAAATGTCGGCGGCATGCGACAAGCTGAAATCTGTCGATCCAGCGATCACTCCCTTAGGTGTGCGGGGAGTGCGCTTTTGGAGCAGCATCCACACGGCCGCGATCTCGATCGCCAAGTCCTACGGAGTGCACGACTTCGTCGTGAAGAACGGCAAGTTGGAAACCGGTCTCGATTCGCCCGAGTCGATCGCCTTCCACAAGGACTACGTGGAGATGATCAAGAAGTGTGCTGCCCCATCCTTTGCCAATGACAATTGGTACCAGGTGGTCGATGGCATCAATTCCGGTCGGACAGCGATGGCGATCGATTCCAACATGTTCGGGTTCTGGAACGATGTTGCCGGCAAGCCCGCCTCGGGCAAGATCGCCTTCGCTCCCCCGCTGCGCGCTCCGAACGGAAAGACTTTCGAATCGAACATCTGGATCTGGTCGCTAGCCATCAATGCTGCTTCCCAGAAGAAGGGAGCGGCCTGGCTGTTCATTCAGTGGGCGACGTCAAAGCAGGTCGAGCTGAACGGTGCCATCGCCGGCAAGCTCGTGAACTCCCCGCGCGCTTCAACCTGGAGCGACAAGGTTTGGCTTGACTACGTCGCTAAGCCGGAATTCACAAATTTCGTCGACACCTTCAAGACCGTACAGGACAGGGCTGCGCTCGCCTTTACGCCGCGCGTAGGGTTTGCAGAGGCCATGAACGCCTGGGCAGTTGCCATGCAGAAGATGGTCAATGGCGCCGACGTGAAGGCGACATTGACCGACCTCGCCTCCGAGATCCGCTCTTCCATGTAAGGCGACCGGGGCGGCATCAGCGGATTGCCGCCCCCACAACGCCCGAGTATCTTTCGAGAAGTGAGCGATGAAGCTTCGAGGCATCGACGCAACCGTGACGCTACAATCATCGTTGGGCCAGCTGGCACCGCACAAAAACGAGCAGGTGCAAAACGCCAAGCGACATGCCATCGACTGGTGGAGCCTTGTTGCGATTGCTCCTGCGATCATCATCCTGCTTGGATTTCTTTTTCTGTTTTTCTATGGCGTCTTCCAATCGCTGACCGATCTCAAATTCGGTCGTCCCCTGGTCCGCTTCATCGGATTGACGAACTATGAAGCGGCAATCAAGACTCAGGATTTCTGGAACAGCGTGCGGGCAACTACGGCGTATGCCTGCTCCGCGGTGCTCGCCGAAGCGTTCTTTGGGCTTGCGCTCGCCAAATTGTTCGCAAGCGGTGTGTTCCTTGCCAGACTGATGCGGCCTGTCATTCTCCTTCCGTTGGTATTGCCGCCGATGAGCGTCGCCTTGATGTGGACCACTATGATGGATCCACAAAACGGGATCCTGAATTATTTGCTTTCGCTTGTCGGGATCGGCCGGTTCGCCTGGATTTCGGACGTCGGTACGGCGATGTTCTCGCTCGTTTTCATCGACATATGGACTTACACACCATTTTTTGCCCTCATCATCTTCGCCGGTTTGCAGGGCATCAACGAGGAGATCAGAGAAGCCGCGCGGGTCAATGGCGCCAAGGGTTGGGCGACTTTCCTCCACATCGAGCTTCCGCTTATCGCCCCGTACATCCTGATTGCCGCAGTCTTTCGGCTGATCGAGTCGCTCAATCAATTTGATATCATCTTCGGAACAACCCAGGGGGGGCCCGGTGACAGTACCTCCGTGCTCTCGGTCCGCGCCTACATCACTGCCTTTCAAAATCTCGCCTTCGGGCGTGGTGCTGCGCTCATGGTTGTCAATTGGTTGATCGCACTTCTTGGGACGGCGGCAATGGTGAAATTGTGGCGGCTGGTCCGGCAGCGCGTAAGCTAGGGAGGCAAAGATGCGTTTTAATCGCTCAACGCCTGCAAGCTTGTTCCTCAATGCGCTGGTTGTTGCCTGTACGCTGATCCTGACATTTCCGCTGGTCTGGATCGTCATGATGTCGCTGAAGCAGCAGGCTGAGGTCATGACCTGGCCGCCGCGCTTTGTCTTCACTCCAACATTCGAAAACTTCCGCGTCTTATTCGATGCCGCCCAAGCGGGGGCAACAAGCTACGGTACCATCAAGGTTGATTTCCTGACCCCGGTCACCAATAGCCTCGTGATCTCGCTGGGTGCGGTGCTCGTATCGCTGATCGCAGGGGTGCCCGCAGGCTACGTCTTGGCGCGGCGTGATCTCCCCATGAAGGAAGACATCGCATTTTTCATTCTGGGCTTCCGCTTCGCCCCGGTGCTCCTTGTCGTCATACCGCTGTTCAGCGTGTTCCAGACAGTTGGTCTTTATGACACTTATTTTGGCATGATCTGGGTTTATCAGGTCGTCACGCTGCCAATGATCGTTTGGCTGAGCCGTTCATATATCGAGGACATTCCCAAGGACATTGAGGAGGCGGCCGCGATGGATGGTGCAAAGCCATACCGTGTTGTCTGGCACATCGTTCTTCCGCTGCTAAAGCCCGGCCTGATCGGCGCTTCATTGCTTATTTTCTTGCTTGCCTGGCACAACTTCGCTCTCGGCCTGATCCTCAGTTCGACTAAAGCACCGGTAACCGTCGCCCTGCTCAAGCTGCTTAATCCGGGCGTTCAGTTCTATCCAGTCATGGCTGCGGGTCTGGTGGTGACCATGATCGTGCCGATCGTCCTGATCATCCTTGGCCAGCGTCATCTCGAACGTGGTCTTACCTTTGGGGCCGTGAAATGAGCCCCAGGCCATTGATGTTTTTCGGAACGACCAATCTCGACCTCTGCTTCAACGTCGAGCGGCTTCCAACGCCGGGTGAAAGCCTTATGGGAAGCTTAAAGCAGAATGCGGGAGGCAAGGGCGCCAATCAAGCGGTGGCCGCGGCTCGATTGGGACTTCGGCCGAGCTTCTACACCCGGCTTGGCGATGACGATGCTGGTCGATCGTTGCTGCAAGCCTTGCGTGAGGCCGGCGTCCGTCTCGATGCCATTGAGGTAAGCCCAAGCGAGATATCCGGTTCTGCTCTCGTCCTCGTCGGTGACGACGGCTCCAACATGATTGTCATAGACCCGGGAGCAAATGCAAACGTCACACCGAGCATGGTCGAGAAGGCGGCCGAGTTCATTGAGCGGGACGCAATCGTCGTTGCCGAGATGGGCATGCCGGTCCCCGCGCTCAATCACCTCTTTGCATTGAAGAGCGCAAAGGGATTCGATCTCATTTTCAATCCCGCCCCAGTGCGGACGGGCCTGTCGTCCGCGGCCTGGAGGAGTGTCGATTTCGTCACCCCAAACCAGACAGAAGCTTTCGAGCTCACCGGTGTCGAGGTGCATGACTTCGACAGCGCCGCCCATGCGGCGGGAAAGCTTCTCGATCTGGGGCCCAAAGCAGCGCTGATCACCTTGGGTGCGCAGGGAGCTTATTACGCCGACGCCAGTGCGACTTTTGCGCTGCGGGCATTTCCTGTGAAGGTCGTCGATACGACAGCGGCGGGCGATGCTTTCAATGGAGCTTTCGCAGCCTCGCTTGCCCACCGGTTGCCGATACGAGAAGCGATCAAAAAGGCGCTCGCGGTTGCCGCCCTATGTGTGACGCGACGCGGAGCCCAGAGCTCGATGCCCAGTAGTTGGGCCGTCGACGAATTTCTGAATTCTCAATCGATCTTGGAGTTGGAATGACCGAACAGTTCTCAGTTGAACACAGGACCGTGCTGGTGACCGGTGCAGGAGGAGGCATAGGCTCAGCCATTGCCAATGCTTTCCGCCAAGGCGGTGCGAACGTCCTGGCAACCGACGCAAATGTGGAAAACCTCCGGGACATTCTGACACGTTTACCGCACGGCAATGGCATCCTGCCGATGAGCATGGACGTGTCACGGGAAGATGATGTTGGCAGGGTGCTTGATGAGATCGCCAAGCGCTTCGGTAGGCTCGATGTCCTGGTCAACAACGCCGGAATAAAATCGGCTCAGCCCCTGCTCACGGGCGACGCCGAGAAGATCGAAAAAACCATACAGATAAACTCCGTCGCGGTGCTTCGCTGTGCCAAGCAAGCGATCGAGCGCTTCATGAAGAGCAAGGGCGGCCGCATCGTCAATGTCGGGTCCTCATTGTCATCTCAGGGGGCTGTTTTCAACTACCAGGCTGGCGGCGCCGACTATTGCTTGTCAAAAGCGATCGTGCACGACGTGACAAAGCTGCTTGCTTATGAATGTGCTCCGCTCAAGATCAACGTCAACGCTATTGCCCCCGGGATTATTGATACACCCATGCATGGTCGTCCGCGGGAGGAAACCGAAGCGCGCCATAGTGGCCGAATTCCGCTGGGTCGGGTCGGACAGCCGGAAGATATCGCAGGGCTTGCGGTGTTCCTGGCCAGCCCCGCAGCTTCCTATATGACCGGGCAAATTGTCCATGTGAATGGCGGGATGCTGATGAATGGTTAGCGTCGGCTCCAACATCAACTGGCCACCGATAGAAGGGATTATCTCCGATCTGGATGGCGTCATCTATCGTGGCAGCACCGCAATCGCGGATGCCATAGAAGCATTTACGGCGTGGCGGAAAGCCGACGTGCCATTCTGTTTTGCGACGAACAATTCCACGCATACTCCGGAGGACGTCGTCCGGAGGCTGCGAGGATGTGGTCTTTCGATCGAACCGTCACAAGTCGTTACAAGCGCTATCAGCGCCGCGGAGCTCGTTCGAAAGAGATATCCGCACCTAACGCGAATCTATGTCATCGGTGCTCCCTCGCTTGTCAGCGCCATGCGAGATGCCGGGCTTGAGGTCACCGAGCAACGGCCTGAAGCGGTTGTGATGGGGCTTGACCGGGATATCACGCACGAGAAGATGCGAATTGCCATTGAGGCGATCCTCAATGGAGCTGTGTTCATCGGAACCAATCCTGACCTTCTGCTGCCGACGGCCAGCGGGTTCGAACCTGGGGCCGGCGCGACGATTGCAGCTGTGACCGCGGCTACGCAAGTGCAGCCTTTGATCGTTGGAAAGCCGCAAGTGCCGATGATCGAGACCGCGCTCTCACGCCTGGGGACCAACCGCGAGTCAACCATTATGATCGGAGATCAAGTTCCGACGGATATTCAAGCCGGGAAGAGGGCGGGCCTTTCGACGGTGCTTGTCACAACGGGCGTGCCCACCCGTCAGGATCCGTCCCTTATGGCCCCTGACTTCATCGTATCGAGCTTGCGTGAAATTGAGGTCAATGCTGCTCGCGCGGCTCAACCGAGACAGAGGAGGGCATAATGGCAGAGGTTCGCCTGGAGGGCCTCAGGAAGTCCTTTGGCACCATCGAGATCCTGCGCAATATCGACCTGACCATCGATCACGGCGAATTTGTCGTCTTCGTTGGTCCGTCCGGGTCAGGCAAATCCACGCTGCTGCGTATGATCGGCGGGCTCGAGCCCATCAGCGGTGGGCGGCTCCTCATCGATAATGAGCTCGTCAATGACATCGATACGGCCGATCGCAACCTCGGCATGGTCTTTCAGAGTTACGCTCTCTATCCGCATATGACGGTGAAAGAGAACCTAGCCTTTCCCCTGCGCATGGCCAGAGCCCCGAAAGCCGAGATCGCCACGAAGATAGCCAAAACGGCGTCGCTATTGCAGATCGACCATCTATTGGATCGCAAGCCTCGACAACTTTCCGGCGGGCAACGCCAGCGCGTCGCAATCGGGCGCGCCATCATGCGAGAACCAAAAGTATTCCTGTTTGATGAGCCCCTGTCCAACCTGGACACCGAGCTGCGCGTACAAATGCGGGTTCAGATCGCCAAGCTCCACGAGCAGCTCGGAAATACCATGATCTATGTGACGCATGACCAGGTAGAAGCGATGACCATGGCCGACAAGATCGTCATCCTCAAGGACGGCAATATCGAACAGGTCGGCAGCCCCCACGATCTATATCACTATCCCGCCTCGCGCTTTGTGGCTGGCTTCATCGGCTCGCCAAAGATGAACTTCCTGGCCGGCAAGGTCGAGGCCGCTCACCAACATGGCCTGGACGTCCGACTGGAGGCCGGTTCTACGATATCCGTTCCGGTCCAGCCGGACCAAGGACTCATTGGTAAGCCGGTTACCGTTGGAATTCGCCCGGATGATTTTTCCTCGACGCCCGGGCTGCAGGGGATCTCCATTGCACTCGACGTGGATTTCGTTGAGCATTTCGGTAGCGTCACGTACATATACGGTTTGGCTGGGGACGAAACGGTCGTCGCCAGGGCGCCAAAATCCGGCTCGCGCAAGGACGCGGGAAAGCTTACTCTCACAGCCGCTCCTGCCGATTGCCATGTGTTCATGAGCAATGGAAAATCGGTGCTGCGGTTGCAAGCGCCTGCAACTTGGAGCTAGTCTTGACGCCAGCCGTGCGATGATGCCGGCTCAGGATCGACACGCGGACAGCTGAAGGTGAAGGGAGCCGGCATCAGGCAGTTCTTCCGCAATTCCCGTTCGTTTGTCCTTGGTGCGGGGATCGGATCGGGCATGACGGCCAGGGCCGCGGAGCGGGCGGGCGCCGATTTCGTGCTCGCACTCAATGCTGGCCGTTTTCGTGCCATGGGCGGGGCCTCGCCCGCCTCCATTCTTCCAATCCGCAATAGCAACGAGCTCGTAGCGGGGTTCGGGCGGACCGAGATCCTGCCGAACACAAAACTGCCGGTTTTCTTCGGCGCCTGTACATTCGACCCCGAGCTCGATCTGGATCGATGGCTCGACCGGATCATCAAATGGGGATTTGCAGGTGTAACCAACTTCCCTTCGGTCATACACATCGACGATTACCGCAGGTCATTGCTCGAGAAGTCCGGCCTTGGATATTCCCGGGAGATCGAGCTCCTTGTGAAGGCTGCAAAACGCGGCCTGATGACGATCGGCTATACCCGTAGTCAATCCGAAGCGCGCCGAATGGTCGAAGCAGGCGCCGAGGCCATTTGCATCAACTTCAATCTCAACCGTGGGGTTGAAAGCGAATCCGATCCGTCGATCAGCCTGTCTGAACTTGCAGCGCGTACCAATGCCGTTGCGCGTGTTGCTCAATCGGTCAACAAGAGCACCATCTGCCTACTGGGCGGCGGCCCGATCACAAAGCCGGACGAGCTCCTGGACATCTGCCGTGAGACCGGAATCCAGGGGTTTATCGGAGGCTCTTCGCTGGATCGCGTGCCTCTGGAGATGTCGGTCCTCGAGGTGACGTCCGGTTTCAAAACTATCCACGTGTTGCGCGAGAAGGTGGATCTCCTCGAACGGCAGCTACAGTTGAGCGGCTTCAGGCACGGCGTCATTGCGCAGTCCTCGGCAATGAAGCGCATCCTGGAAACGACCAAACGCGTTGCGGTCACCCCCCGTCCAGTTCTCATCTGGGGAGAGGCCGGCTCCGGGAAGCGCCGAATAGCAAGCCTGGTTCACGCGTTTAGCGACCGCAGGCACGCCAAGGCGGCGCTATTTCATTGCCGACCCGGTCCGGCGATGGATACACTCGGCCCGTTGTTCGGCGCCGAGCGCCTTGAGAGCGGCAGACGCCAATTGTCGCTGCTGGAGGCGTCGAGCGACGGCGCTGTCTTGCTGCTGCATGTTGACCAGCTTTCGCGCGAAGGTCAGGAACGTCTCGCGGATTATATAGAGACAGGTGGGTTTACCCCTCTGAACGGGCTAACTGTCATGCGTTCCCGTGCGCGGATCATTGCGACCGCGACGGTGGCGCGAGGCGCTGGTCTTGAAAGCGTTTTGTCCCCGCGGCTTCTCGCGCTCTTTGTCGGGCTGGATGTCCAGCTACCTTCGCTTCCCGATAGGCTTGAAGATCTGCCGCAACTCGTTCAACATTTTACGGTCGAAGCCAAGGGAGATTCCAGCGCCCAGACGCTCACGATAGAAAACTCTGCATTCCTTGCGCTCGC
The DNA here is from genome assembly GCF_900113735.1 of Bradyrhizobium sp. Gha. Lineage (GTDB taxonomy): Bacteria > Pseudomonadota > Alphaproteobacteria > Rhizobiales > Xanthobacteraceae > Bradyrhizobium. Next base: position 148,189 of record NZ_FOQM01000011.1, on the reverse strand, counting down.
CGGTCACGATTGGCCAGGCAATCTGCGCGAGTTGCGGCAGATCGTGAATCAGCTTGTGACCCTGCCATCAAGTCACATTACCGGTGAGGTGGTAAAGCCCCTTTTGCAGGGACCATCAGGGCCACGGCCGGCGGCCTCGCTGTCCGAGCGGGACTGGATTATCGAGGGCCTGAAGAGAAACCGGCTTCACCGCGGCAGAACTGCTCGCTCTCTCGGGCTTTCACGCAAAACCCTCTACAACAAAATTAAGAAGCTGCGGATCCTCGAATAAGCCTCATGCCGTTCGGAGCGGCTGCTTGGCCAGGGAGAACTTCGGTATCGACGACGATCCATGAAAGCCGAGGCTTACGAGCGCAATGTCCGATTCAATCGAGAGCGCAAGAGCGTCGGGGCTCAAATAGACGAACGCATCGAGCTGCGAACCTAGCCGTTGCGCTGCTGCTTTCATCTTTGCCTCGTCCGACGCAACAAATAGGACTTTGAGCCCGCGGCTTGCAAACCACTCCATGCGCCGAAGCTCGAGTTCCTGACCGCTATCGAGCGGCACTCCAGCCGGTGTCCGTTCAATCATGGCGGCCGGCGGAAAATTCGTTACTCCGGTCACCTTTGCATCTTCCAATAAATCCCCAAGATCTTCCCAGCACGCAAACGGATCGATCATGACCATCGCCGTGTAGCAGAAAGCGGGGAGTATGGGGCTCGCTTGCAGGTCTCGCAGGAGACAGTCGTTCCAATCGATAACGGGAAGCGTCGCCATGACGAGCATGGCGTTCTGTGGAAGGGCTCGCAGCGACGGCGCATAGATCGTCATCTGATCATCGCGAGATGAGGTAAGCCTTGCGGCAAGGCGGCCTACGACCTTGGCTCTCACGGTTTCTACCCAATCCTACCCAGTTCAACCTTCGGGCGATCTTACACGCCGCTCCCTCCAGGTCTACACCATCACTGTTGATCATGGGGACAAGGCGATATCTATCTTCGACGCCGGAGCCGGGCCGGCTGGAAGCGAGAAAGGCGAAGGCCGTCATCATCAGTCTTACCTGAGGTTTGCTTTGAGTGACCTCTTCGCGTCCATCGCGTCTACTTGCCGATGCTGCTCGAGCTCCGAGCGTCATGAAAGGGCTCGTGAAACGTATTGGGTCAGAAATGCTGGCGAGCCATCAGCGCCATACGAATCCGCTAGCAGACCGGCTCGTCTGCTCCTCCCTGACTAGAGCCGCTGCTGGAAAACGCCGGCAGCGGCATCTTTTTGTCTCGGAGCGCGCCTCGGCTGAGATGAAGAAGGCGAGGACGTGACGAGCTGCATTGTCCGGTCGATTACAATATGGGACGGCAACGACATGGCTGCTTCGGGGGCGGACCGGTGTGGCGTGATCACCTGGACGCCGAGGGCCGTATCCCGAGCGTGGGCGCTACGCGGTCTCGCTTCTGGCGATTGGTTTGGCTCTCGCGCGCATCGTCGAGCTGGGTGAACAGTTCGCGAAGATCACTCCCGACGGCTGCTCCGACTTCGGCGGGTGCATTCAGCTCGGCACAATTACGAAGTCCAGCTCTAGGCCTTCGGACGTTTGGGCCGATGACGGCGAAAAACATACGCAAGCTGCCGCTGGAGATGCGCAAGGTGACCCCGACCGGCGCTGGGCCGCTACCCGAGAGGATCTTCCTGGCCCGTTCGAGATCGCGAGATCGGGCCCCACCTGTTCCGCAAGGGGCCTGCAAATTCGGGCTGGAGAGCATCGTGTCCACGGCGAGCGGCCCGATCGGGCCGGACGGTGCGGCACTGGCGCAAGGTGGAGAACCGCGACACGCGCCCTACGCCGGTACTGGATTAAGTCCCCTTCACGTCGCCGCTACCACAATCTAGGCGTTGACGTCTCGTTCTTATTTTGTTCTTATCCGGGGTACGACGCTGCTTTTACGACCTGCGCATCACTTGGCATCCTCGCGGTTCCCGGTCTGCAAACATTGGAAGTTGCCTCAAAGCCGCGGCTATGGCTCTGCTTTAATCGGCCGCAGAGCGAAAACAATGCTTTACGCATCTTTGCGCCCGGAAGCGAACGGCCCGATTGAAAGTAGTCCACACCGTGCCTTTGCTATTCCAGAATCGAAGGGCAAAGATGATCATGGAAGCCCAATGAACGCCGCTCTTCTCGCCAGAAACGATGATGGTCCAGCCATCGCACCCATTTCACCGTCGCGGGAGATGGGCGCGTACGAGGAGCTGTGGCTTCAGCAAGGAGCGACTTTCAAGACCATAGCTGATCGTTTTGCTGCCGATCCGACAGCGATGCCATCCGACTTTGTGCCTCCTAGCATCGCCGAAACCCGCGCTAGAGAAGTAATGACAAAACTGTCGAAGGCAGGAGTTACGCGGTTCGGCGTCCGAATTCATCACGCTGGCAATTACCCCACTCGACTGCGCGATGCGAAGCATCCGGTCGAGCTCTTATACTTTCAGGGAACTTGGGAGCTGTCGGAGACACGGTCCGTAGCCGTGGTTGGTAGCCGAAAGCCAAGCGATGATGGTATCGCGCGCGCAAAGAAAATCGCGCGGGAGCTAGTTGCTCAGGACTTTACGGTCGTCTCTGGATTGGCCTACGGCATCGATACGGCAGCCCACACCGCGGCTTTGGATGCCAAAGGAAGAACGATTGCGGTGATAGGGACGCCACTTGGTGTTTATTACCCCAAGGAGAACACAGACCTTCAGAAGCGAATAGCAACGGATTTCCTTTTGATATCGCAAGTGCCGGTGCTTCGGTATGCGAGCCAGGCGGTCCCCCACAACCGGCTATTCTTTCCTGAGCGCAACATCACAATGAGCGCGATGACAGAGGCGACTATCATTGTCGAGGCGGGTGAGACGAGTGGCACCCTTACCCAAGCCAGGGCTGCGCTTCATCAGAGGCGCAAGTTGTTCATCCTCGACTCATGCTTCCAGCGGAAGGACATTACGTGGCCCGCGGCTTTTGAGGCCCGCGGCGCCATTCGCATCAAGAGCATGGAAGACGTTTGGGACGCCCTAAGTGTCAGCAGTCCGCTTCCAAAAAATTGAAGACAAGAACAGGGCTGATCACTACTACATCACCGAAGGTGATGAGTGCCTTTTCCTCTACGAGTATACGGCTGGAATGGGCTACGCCCATAGCGAGACCAATTCGCTCATTCTGAATCTGAAAAAGAAGAAAGGTGCAGGGGGATACACCTGGAAAGCAAGAGGCATCGCGAGCTGCGCGGCCGCTCTCGGCCCGGCCATTAACCCCAAATGGCTGGCAGAAGCTGTTCTGGTACCTATCCCACCCTCGAAGATCAAGTCCGATCCAATGCACGATGACCGCATGACGCAGGTTTGCAAAGCAATTAGATCTGAGGCGACCGTCGATGTTCGAGAGTTGATCGTTCAAATCCGATCAACGGAGGCCGTTCACGATGGTAACAGACTCAAGCCGGAAGAGATCGAGGCGAACTATCGGATCGACGAAGCGCTCTGCGGCGCGGCAGATCCCAAATACATAGGCGTCGTGGACGACATTCTCACCGCAGGCGCGCACTTCCGCGCCGCCAAGAATGTACTTTCGAAGCGGTTTCCGAGCAGCAGGATCACGGGCTTTTTTATCGCCCGCAGGATATTCTCGAACCCGTTTGGCGAAGTGTCGCTGGACGATTTGCTGGCTTAACTTCCCTCCACCCTCGCACAAACGCGGCCTGTTCGGGACGTGCGGCCCATTCGTCGTTCTCCTCGGCGGTCGCATCGAAGTCGCCGTTTATCGCGCGCTTGCGCAGCACCTGTGATGGCGGGATGGCAAGTGGCGGCGGCTTTCGGCAAGATCGTTCATGAACTGCACCTGAGGCATCGCCAGCGGCGACAGGTCGTTTGGTAGTAGCCGCTCGCAGAGCGCTCGGCCAAGCCTTCGAGGCCAGCTTCCGCAACGCTTCGGCCAGCATCTCATCTCCGGCTCCCGCGCCCATGCCGGCGCTCGGTGCGAACGGTGTTAGGCCGCGCCGTTCATCGCGATGAAAGACAGCATCGACGTATTGAAGTATTGAAGCCCTCGGTCAGATCGAGCGGATCGAGGCGGCGCAGCAGATCCTTGGCGTTTTGATGACCCATCGAGCCGGCCCCAATCTCCAGCAGCACCTGATTGAGGAACTCCGGGTCGATGTGGAGGGCGTCCTGCGCGGCTGGCGATGTTGTGCGCGGGACACGCGACGGCCAAACTGCGCCCTGACCGAGGACCGCCTTGAGGCGGTACTGGCTCATCTCGCGGAGCAGGATCTGCCCGTTGTTCCGCGCCAGTGGTCGGTGAGATCGTTGATGTTCGACCCCGTCGCTTGGAGGTGCCGACCAGATTGGCTTTCTGAATGCCGGTGGTGCGCAGGAGGTCTGCGCAGACTGAATTGCCCCTATTGGTTCGGATCAAGCCAGGCCCCGCGTAGGGCTCTTAACGTTCTGATGGGGCTGCCGCATTGCGCACCTACCCAACTTTACCCACTCGCGCTCGGATCCGGGCTTATGAGCCATTTCACTTCCATCTAGACCTCCGAATGTCCTGAAAGGTCTAGGAGGAAGATCGTGTCTAACCATTGCGCGGACGACCAGACGTCGATACGGGATGGTCATCCGTCCGATCGTGCCGGCAAGGTCGCGATCGTCGCAACCCTGGACACAAAGGGCCGCGAAGCCGCTTATCTCGCGCGCGTCATCGAACAGTGCGACCGCAAGACTCTTACGATCGATGTAGGCACATCAAACCGAAGGGCCAGAAGCAAGCCCGGAAGTAGCGATGCGCGAGTCGCTGCACCCGCCGAGCTCTTGCGGGAGATAGCTCAAAGCGCGCGTGAGGAGGTCAATGAGCTGCTGCGATCAAGTGCGATTGACGCGATCGTTGGAGTGGCAGGCGGCAAAGGCAGCGCGGTCTTTGGTGAACTTGTATCGGATCTACCATATGGATTTCCGAAACTGCTGGTGAGTAGCGCCAGGCCGGCCCTCCTGGCTGAATTAGCCCTCCACAATGACATTATCCTCTATCCGACCTTGGTCGACCTTTTCGGAATTAACGCGTTCACCGAACGTGTTCTCGACAATGCAGGGCGGGCAGTGGCAGCGATGCATTATGTGCCCGCTCAAGATCGGCGGGAGAAAAAGACTGTTGCAATCACGGCTTTTGGGGTCACGACGCCGGCGGCAAATCGCTGCGTAGCGCGGCTCGGAGAGGCAGGGGTCGACGCGATCGTCTTTCCGGCCAACGGCGCCGGGGGACGTAAGATGGAGCAGCTCGTATCCGCCGGTGAGTTCGATGCGGTGCTCGATCTGACCACGACCGAGCTTGCTGACGAGCTGGTCGGCGGCACTGCCGGTGCAGGTCCAGACCGGCTCAAGGCTGCTTCTCTCCGGATGATTCCGCAACTCGTCGCCCCGGGGGCCGTCGACATGGTGAATTTCGGCCCTCCCTCGAGCGTGCCTGCCGAGTTCAAGGGCCGCCAATTCTATTCCCATACGCCCTTTACGACGCTCATGCGCACGAACGCTGAGGAGAACGAGCGCATAGGCAGGCTTACAGCAGAGCGCCTCGCGCAAGCGAAAGCGCCCGCCGTCGTGCTGTGGCCGGCCAAGGGGGTGTCTGACTATGACCGGGACGGTGGCATCTTTCGAAATCCGGAAGCCGATAGAGCCTGGTTCGACGCAGTCAGGCAAAACCTACCGCCCTCGATCAGCGCCCGCGAGTTGGATTGTCACATTAACGATCCGGAATTTGCGGAAGCGGCGTCGTCGTGGATCGTCGAACGATTGACGGCAGGAGGGTCGTTCCGTGCGGATGTTTGATCGAACCGAAATACTCGCAAAGATCACAGCTCAAGTTGCTGCCGGAAAGGCAGTTCTTGCCGCGGCAAGCAGTTGCGGGCTCGTCGCAAAATGCGCATCTCTCGGTGGGGCCGACATGCTTGTGGTCTACAGCACCGGGCTGTCGAGGTTGATGGGATTGCCGACGAGCCGGATCGGCGATTCCAATGCGCGCACCCTCGAGCTCGCCGCGGAGATACGCAACGTTGTCTCCTCTGTTCCTGTCATCGGCGGGATTGAGGCTTGGGACCCTCTCCGGCTCGACCTCGATGATCTACTGGATAAGTTCTGGGCTGCCGGCTTCTCGGGCGTGATCAACTACCCAACCATTTCAACGATGGGCGAGAAGTGGCGCGAGCGGCGAGGCCGCGTCGGGCTCGGCTTTGAGCGCGAGGTTGAGATGATCGCGGCGGCCCGTAAGAAGAACATCTTCTCGCTCGCCTATGTCGCGAGTCCGCACGACGCCAAAGCGATGGCAACCGCGGGAGCCGACTGCATCGTCCCACATGTCGGCGCAACGCGCGGCGGGCTTGTGGGGCATGAGGAGGGACAATCGATCGAAGAGGCCATCAGGCGCATCAATGAGATCAATGCTGCGGCTCAAGCGGTCCGCCCGGACGTGATCCTTCTTTGCCACGGCGGGGCAATCGCTGAGCCCCAGGATACCTCGAAAGCCTACCGATCGACCGGATGTGTCGGCTTTGTTGGCGCCTCCTCCATCGAACGCATCCCGATCGAGCGGGCAGTGAGGGCTGCGGCCGAAGAATTCAAAGCCGTTCCGCTCCCGCGAAAGCATCAGCATCCTCACCAGAATCCGCACCGAGACACGAATGAATAGCCCGATCACCAAATTCAAACCCAATACAGCTCCGTCCTCTAAAGCGAGCAAACCATCTCAGGATTGGGAGACGGACGTGCTCGTGATCGGCAGCGGCGCGGCCGGACTGTCCGCAGCGCTCTATGCAGCAAAGGCTGGACTTCGCGTCACGGTCTGCGAAAAGTCTGCCAAGCTCGGTGGGACGACCGCCCTCTCGAACGGCATGATCTGGGTTCCATGCTCAATGCAGGCCCGGGCGGCGAATGTTGATGATTCGATCGCGAAGGCGAAGAGCTATCTGCAACACGAACTTGGCAGCTATTATCGCCCCGAGTACGTCGACGCCTATCTTGAAGACGGTCCAACAGCGCTCGCCAGCCTGGAGAATGGAAGTGAAGTCAAGTTCACCCTGGCCTCCGCTCCCGATTATCATTCAAACCAGATCGGCGGGGTCGACAAGGGCCGGGCGCTGAGTCCTGCGCCTTACGATGGACGGCTTCTCGGCAAGGATTTCGATTTGATCGGTGATCCGATCCGCGTGGTGCTCGGCGGCATGATGATTTCATCCGGCGAGGTCAGAAACTTCCTCAATCCCTTACAGTCGGCTGCCTCGCTCAAGCACGTGCTGCGCCGGGTCAGTCGCTACGCAGGCGATCGGCTGCGGTACAGGAGGGGCACTGAACTCAGTGGCGGGAATGCGCTGATCGCGCGGCTATTGGTCAGCCTGCGCAGATATGGCGTTGAAATCTGGCTGCGCTGTCCGGCGATAGAACTGTCGAGAGAGGGAGGGAGAGTTACTGGCGCAATCGTCAAGCGGGATGGCGCAGATCTTCGCGTCCGCGCCTCGCACGGAGTGGTCTTGGCAACGGGTGGCTTTGCGCGGAACGGTCAACTGCGCGCTCGGCTCAGTGGAGCTCACCAGCACAATGATACGCTGGCGCACCGCGATGTCACGGGTGATGGTCTTGCGCTCGCAGGCAAGCTCGGGGCTGCAATCGATAACGACGTTGCTTCGAGCGGCTTCTGGACGCCGGTGTCAATACTCAGGAACGGTCGCTCCTCGCAAGTTGTCCCGTACGGCTGGCTCGATCGTGGCCGTCCAGGTGTCATCGCCGTCGGACCAGATGCCAAGCGCTTCGTCAATGAATCCAATTCGTACCATGATATCTGCCTTGCCATGTTCAACAACGGTTATCCGGCGGACAAGCGGTTCTACTTCATCTGCGACAAGGATTTCGTCCGCCTCAGGGGCATGGGACACCTGCTGCCCTGGCCATGGACATTGAGCATCAAGAAGTATGCCCGTTTGGGCTACATCGAGATCGGCCGGACCATTGCGGAGCTTGCGGGCGAATTGGGGCTCGATCCTAATCAGCTCCAAAAGACTGTTGAAGAACACAATGCCCACGCGGCTGAAGGACGCGATCCGCTCTTCAACCGCGGTGAATCAACTTTCAACCGTACCCTAGGAGATCCGGCGGTTGGAAGGAAAAACCCGAACCTTGGGCCTATCAAAAACGGCCCATTCATCGCGCTCCCAATTGTCCCGGCAACGCTTGGAACAGCCACCGGCCTTTCGACCGATGCAGAGGGCCAGGTCCTGAATGGAAATGGGGCGCCGATCGCAGGTCTCTACGCCTGCGGCAACGACATGACCTCGCCGATGCGCGGAATTTATCCTGGGGCGGGCATTACGATCGGCCCGGCCATTGTGTTTGCCTACCGCGCGGTCGACAGCATCGTACGGTCGGCGCGACAGGGACAGCCCGCGGCGGCAGCGCAAGCGTAAGCCGAATGTTCTCTCCTGTTCGCCCTGCGACGACTGACTTCCGGCAAAGCAAAGGCGTGCGACGCGGATTAATGCAAAGACACATTCGGACTATAGGAAGGTTGAGATAATCGCTTTCAGGCACATCGTGCTCTAAAATCATAAGAACACGATATGGACATTTTCGCCTGGCCGGCACTACGTTGAACGTATTTCCAGGCGCGCTTGGCGTGTAAAGCTGCGCTGCATCCTGCTGGCAAATCAGCAAGGACATGGTGCGCGGTAACAAGGCCGATGCCTTCAAAAAGGCGGTGCCCTGAGCGCAAGCCACCTTCGGTTTTCGCCTGGTCGGCGTGATATTTCCTACGGTGATGCTGATCCAGCTAGGTCTCCTCGCCTTCATCAAGTCGCGGTGTTACGGTCACAGCCTCTATTCAAGGCTCACTTGACACGCGATCCGAGTAACTTTTCCAAGTCTTTCAATCGAGAAGTCAGCCTTTTAGGCTCGGGAAAATAATTTTGGGCGCAAGTGAGCGTCGACGTACTGTCCGGCTGTGGAGCCTAGGCGAAGATGGAATTCTACTTCATTTCCGTACGTTGCCGGCCGACTAAACGGCGGGGATGATCCGGGCGCGCGAACGAAATTAATCGTTGGCATAATGTGTTCGCAAGAAGGACCGGTGGCGAGTGCGATGCTGAAGGTGGTCGACAAAGAAGATTTGAAAAACGATCTATCAATCTACAAACAGCTCGACCATGAGCTTACGACCAAAGACTGTGGAAACCTTTGGGCCGCAGATTTCGAGATCCGAATGCTCTTTACTCGCCGAACAAAGGGGCTCGCCTCATCTGATGTAACCGCCAGCGCGAACTTGCGCAAAGCACCAACGAAAACAGGCAATCTGATCAAATAGAGTCCCGCTGCCTTCGTTCTGCCAATGCCAAAAGTTCGCTGTTGGCCTCAGCGCACCATCCGAGACCATTTTGATCATTGCTCAGTCTGCTACGGCCGCAGGGCGAGCCGCAGGAGGAATAGGCTGCCGGGTTCGTCCCTAGTTGCGACCCGGCGACGCAGACTGGCTCTACCTCGAAAGCGGCTCAAACAAATCTTTGGACGGCGCAGCGTGCGAGATGGCTTCCTGCACGCGGCGCCTGCTCGGCTTGTTGTCTGAGAGGGGTTTCCTCTGCTGTGCCAAGCTCCTGCTTGATCCGATCATGGTTGGCGATAGCGTCGGCGATTTCGCGGGGCAGAGTGACTCGCGGCCTCTGCGAAAAACAGACCTGGATTCTCCTTGTCCCGGACGGACCGAAAGGTTGATTGATCGATGGTTGAACTGAATTGAAAGGTTACCCGCTGAAAATCACAGCTTAATCGAGATCGGCCGGTGCAATATCCCGGGCACCATGCAGTACCCGGACGATTTCGGCGCCATTCGGGAATGCTTCGTAGAACACCACGTAATTGCCAACCGCGAAGCTGCGGATGCTTCTACCCAGTTCAGGACGTTGGCGGCCAGCCTGCGGATTCTCGGCGAGCATCTGAAACGTGTTGCCGATCCGGTCGATGAGACGATCCGCCGCCGTGATGTTGTCTGATGCGATGAAGAGCCAGATTTCCTCAAGGTCGGTTTCAACCCGAGGACGCCTGGCCAGATTACCCGCCACGCTTGCTGGCTTTCAGCCGTTCACGTCCTCGGGCCTTGACCCGCTCGACCAGTTCGCCGGGCTCGAACGGATCGGCCGGGCCGCTGTCCAGCCCTTCCTGAACGGCAGCGCGCAAGGCCTCAAGCTTCGCCTTGCGACGCTCCTCGCGTTCTTCGATCAGGCGCAGGCCATCACGCATGACCTCACTGGCTGTACTGTAGCGGCCGCTATCGACAAGGTCCTTGATGAAGGTCTCGTAGTGCTTCCCGATGGTGTAGCTGGTTGCCATGCCAGGTTCCTCTTTCCTCATAAAGTAATATTTAATGATATCCCTGGCAAGGGGTACTGATATCCCCGCCGATGGCAAGCTCTTCAAGTGCTGGGGGTCCGGGAAGAGATAGAGAATCTGAGGTGGCGATTGGCCCCGGTTTTCACGCATTCCAATTGAGGGCTCAGAAGGCTCTCGAAATCGCAAGGGATCGCTGCGCAGCTCCTGCTGGACCGCGCGATAGCCGCAGTGGCGGTTGGAGGGAGTGGCTTGGATCTGGATCGATGCGGCAGCAGGTGTACACGCGAGCGAAGGCTAAGGTGCATCAAAGCTCGCCGGGGAAAGTTCCCAACGGCCCGGGGGATGTGGATTGGTAGGTCAAGCAATCCACCAGCGGTTGTCGGCTGAGAAAAGCACTATAACCAGCCGCTCGCGTCCGACGAGTTGCTTGAAATGTCCTAGGACATGTTTGCGGCCTCTTTGGCGCGCTACGTTGGACGAAATGACTTCGTCGTTTTGGTGCGGATGAACCATAAGCGGCCATCGTCATCTGGTGCATCTTCTCGTCTGGTTTGCTTCGATGGTTCGGTATCGTTGGCGCGGCACGCGATTGCGCCCGTTCGGGTCCCAGTCAGAGATACGGATAGCTCTCCCATCGCCTTCGACCGCTTCAAAATTGGGCTGGCAAGAACGTGGGCCGTCACCGGAGAGCTGTCATGAGTGCGGGCGCAATTTCATCCGCCCAGCTAACATTACCCAACATTACTCAGATCTTCCTACCTTTCTCTAGGCAATCTCCCGCTGCATGTCGTGAATGAAGAGGACAGGCGGGCCGCTCGCGAAGCCCAACATCGCCTGCAACTCCCATTGCCGGGATGACCTTCCAGGAGCGCTCTTGTGACAGCAGCCCATCGCATTCCAACGAGTAGTTCACGCATTGCAGCAGTGGACGCGAAGAGGCTGCGCTCGCAATCCCAGGGAATGTGACGCAGCGGCAATGGATACGCTCCTTATCGCGTCATTCGAAATCCTGAGTTTTGGCGCCATCGTGGTGCTGGTTGTGCTCGGTCTCGGGATCATTGCCAGCATGATGGGTATCTTCAACTTTGCCCAGGGCGAGTTCGTGCTGCTCGGCGCCTACTTCACTTATCTCGTGCACAGCGTTGGTTTGCCGGTCCCGTTCGGCATACTCGCCGCGCCCGTCGCGGTCGGCGCGCTTGGGTTCGTACTGGAAAAGCTCGTGGTACGGCGGTTTTATGCCGCTCCAATCGTCGCCATGCTTGGCACCTATGCGCTCGGGCTGATCATTCGCGAATCCGTGCGCGGCCTGACCGGCGGACTCTACCTCTCGGTGCCGGAGCCAATCAGTGGCTCGATCAGCATTGGTAGTCTGCACTTCGCCACGTGGCGCGGCGTCATTGTCACTATCACTTTGCTGGTGATGGCCGCGAGCCATGCACTGCTCGCCTACACCTCGTTCGGGCTGCGGGTCCGCGCTTCGCTGGAGAACCCGTCCCTGGCGCGTGCGGCGGGCATCTCCACTAGCATGATCTACAGTGCCACCTTTGCATTTGGTGCTGCGCTCGCGGGCCTTGCCGGCGCGTTGATCGTGCCGGTGTTTTCCCTGTTCGCCGATCTCGGCATCCGCTTTCTCATCCAAGGGTTTGTTGCCGTGATGGTCGGCGGCGTCGGCTCCTTCGCAGGGCCGGTTGCTGGCGCCAGCCTCATCGGCACGTTCAGCGCCTGGCTGCCTTGGCTGATGTCACCGGTGATCGCCGACGTTCTGGTGTTCGTGCTCGCTATCATTTTCATCAAGCTCAGGCCGCAGGGCCTCATTTCAGGAAGAGGGGTCAACCGATGATCAACACCAATCGACAGCTGAGCCGCCGCCGCTTTCTCGGCAATGTCGCTCTCGCATCCGCGGCTATCGCGGTTGGTCCTGGCAGCTGGGTGATCCGTCCGGACTGGGCAAATGCTTCGGAAGGACCAATTAGGCTCGGCATTGCTACCGATCTTACCGGGTCACTCGGCTTTGCTGGCAATACCGACGCCAACGTGGCTCGCATGCTGGTAAAGGAAATCAATGACTCCGGTGGCCTGTTGGGACGCCCGATCGAGCTCCTGATCGAGGATACTGCCTCCGACGAATCCGTTGCTGTGGGAAATGTCCGTAAGCTCATTCAGCGAGACAAGGTTGACCTGGTGATTGGCGGCATCTCGAGCTCGATGCGCAATGCGATCAAGGATGTCATTATCTCTCGCGGCAAGACGCTCTATATCTACCCGGAGGGTTACGAAGGCAAGGAGTGCACGCCCTACTTGTTTTGCACCGGACCGGTACCAGCTCAAAATTGCGACCAATTCATTCCCTGGTTGATCAAAAATGGTGGCAAGCGCTTCGCGCTGCCTGGCTCCAACTACGTTTGGCCACAGACCATCAACGCCTACGCGCGCAAGGTGATCGAGAGCAGCGGCGGCGAGATTGTCTTTGAAGAATACTACCCGCTCGATCAGATCGACTTTTCTTCGACCGTTAGCCGCATCATATCCAACAAGGTAGACGTGGTTTTCAATGCCATTGTCCCGCCAGGCGTTAGCCCGTTCTTCAAGCAGCTTTATCAAGCAGGCTTCTCCAAAAACGGCGGGCGGCTGGGGTGCGTCTACTACGACGAAAACTTCCTGGAGATGAACCAGGCCCACGAGATTGAAGGACTTGCGAGCAGCCTCGACTATTACAAGGTGCTCGCGGCGGACGATCCAGTGAGCGCCAGGATTCAATCGGCCTACGATAAGCAGTTCCCTGCCAAATTCCGGTTCTCGGCAGGTAGCGCCGCTACAGGCACCTACCGCGGACTGAAACTGTGGGAAGCTGCGGTGAAGGAAGCAGGGACGATTGACCGCGACGCGGTCGCCGCCGCCCTCAACCACGCCAAAATTGCGGAAGGACCGGGCGGACCTGCCGAGATGGCGCCCGGCAAGCGCCACTGCAAGATGAACATGTACATCGGGGTGGCAAAGGGTGGCCAATACGAGATTGTTGCGCGTAGCGCCGGCTTGGTCGATCCGAAGGAGTGCTGATGTCTTCGACCGGCACTGGCATACAGCCCACGCCAAGCGTCCTTGAAGCTGCTCCTTCGCCCGTCAAGGCATCCGCCTTTCTCGGGCGAAGGCTTCCGAGTCTCGAACTGGCATTGCTGATTGCCGCTTTGATCGCACCCCTCTTCCTGCGGGATTACATCACCGTCTATGCGACACGGGTGCTCATTCTGTGCCTCTTCGCGTTGTCGTTCGACCTGGTGTGGGGCTATGCAGGAATCTTGAGCTTGGGTCAGTCGTTGTTCTTCGGGATGGCCGGCTACGCTGTGGCGCTGCTTTCACGCGACTTCGGGGTCGGATCGATTTTTGCCGTTCTTCCCGTCGGAACTCTTGTAGGTTTTGTAGCGGCACTCTTGCTGGCGGGCTTCCTTCTTTTGGGTCGTCACCCCTCCAGTGTGGTCTTCGTTTCGCTGGGCACCATGACCGGAGCTTATGCCGCTGATCGGTTGGCGCGAGGGTCTCAATATCTTGGCGGTCAGAACGGTATTCCTTCGATCCAACCGATGACAATCGGTGCGCACGAGCTGAACGAGGGACCTGGTTTTTACTACTTGGTGCTCGCCATTCTCGTTCTAATCTACCTTCTGTCGCGATTTCTGGTGCGATCGCAGTTTGGGCTCGCCCTGGCGGGATTGCGCGAGAACGAACAGCGTATCGCCTTCTTCGGGTACAAAGCGCAGCATTTGAAGGCGATCATATTTGCAATCAGCGGCGCGATTGCAGGTACGGCGGGCAGCCTCTATGCGTTCCACGAGGGGTTTGTTTGGACCAACATGCTGGGCGTTGTGATGTCGACCCAGGTCGTGCTCTACGTCTTATTCGGCGGCTCCGGGACGTTGATCGGTGCCGTCATCGGCACAGCGATTGTCGAGGGCCTCAGCTTTTGGCTCTCCGACAACTATCGCGATATCTGGCCGATCATCCTGGGCGTTCTGCTGTTACTCGTCATTCTATTCCGTCCTCTCGGCTTGATCAGCCTCGTGCTGGGCGAGCGAGAACGCGTCGGTTATTTCGGCCCGAGCCTCAAGGGGAGGCGCAATGCCGCTTCTTGAAGCCGCCGGCATTTCCAAGGTGTTTGGCAAGCTGACCGCGCTGGACGGCGCGGCGCTCACGGTTGGCGAGGGCGAATTTCATGGCCTGATCGGGCCGAATGGCTCGGGCAAGAGCACGCTGATGAAGTGTCTTGCAGGAGCGCTAATGCCGACGCAAGGCAGGGTGAAGTTCATCAATACGGACGTCACTTCGCTTACACCGCCAGAGCGTGCGCGAGCCGGCATCAGCCTGAAATTCCAGATCACCGCCGTGCTGCCGACCCTCACGCTCTACGACAACATCCTGCTCGCTCTGCAGGCCCGGTCCTCACTCCTGGACCTGGCATTCTCGCGCACTCGAGGACGACTGCACGAGCAGGTCATGACGATGCTCCTACAGTTCCGCCTGGCCGATCGCGCCTTCGATGCTGCGGCGACCCTTTCTCACGGGCAGCAGCAATGGCTGGAGATCGCGATGGCGCTCGCATGCCGACCGCGCCTGCTGCTGCTCGACGAGCCCACCGGCGGCATGAGCCTGGAAGAGCGCCGCGTCACTGGCGAATTGCTGCTGCCGATCAAACAGCATTGCTCGCTTGTCATCGTGGAGCACGACCTGGATTTCATCCGTGACATCTGTGACCGTCTGACCGTGCTCGATCAGGGCAAGGTGCTGGCGTCAGGAACGGTTGCCGAGATCCAGGCCAACAGAAGCGTCCAGGAGATTTATCTGCGCCGTGCCTGAATTCCTCAATATCAAGAATCTCGACGCGGGCTATGGACGCAGCCAGGTTTTGTTCGGCGTCAATATGGCCGTCCCGCCGCGCGGCGGTGTGGCCGTCCTCGGCCGCAACGGCGCCGGAAAGAGCACGCTCATGAAAGCGATCGTGGGCGAACTGGCGGCATGGAAGGGCGGCCTGCAATTCGACGGTCAGGACATCGGTGGCCGCCGGACCGAACAGCGCGTGCGGGCCGGTATTGGATATGTGCCGCAAGAGAATTCAGTGTTCGCGCGCCTGTCCGTGCGCGACAATCTCGCCGTCGGATCGCTTTTGCACCCCGATGGATCGGCTGTCGACCGCGTGATGAGCATGTTTCCAAAACTCGGCCAGCGCCTGGACCAGCCGGCCGGAACGCTCTCCGGTGGTGAACGCAAGATGCTCGCAATCGGTCGAGCGATGCTCGGAAAGCCTAAACTCCTCCTGCTGGATGAGCCGACCGAGGGTGTCTGGATCGGCGTCATCGAGGAGATCTGCGAACGCTTGGTCGAGCTAGCCGGAGAGATCGCCATCATCATCGTCGAGCAACATCTCGATCTGGCAATGCGTGTCGCGGAGCACGCCTATGTGCTGGATCGCGGCCGTGTCGCGCTGTCGGGCCCCTCGCAAGAGCTGCGCAACGACCCGCGCCTGTTGACATATCTAGCGCCCTAGAGGCGTTCCCGGCGGCCATCTCATAGCCAAAGGTGGCGCGTCCGAGCTCCATAGCATGGCTGAACAGAGAGGGAAGATGTCTGAAACCATAGGCGATTTTCTAAATGCATGCCAAGTCGTCGATGTCCATGAACATCACATGCCCGAGGTCGCACATAGCCGGGACGTAAATCTGTTGAAGCTGTTCCAACAGAGCTATGCGGCTTGGACCAGCCAGGTGCTGCCATCCGAGCCCAAGGCAACGAGCGATATGATATCTACCCCGACCGAGCCGACCAGCTGGGAGGCCCTTGCGCCGTTCCTGGAGAGGAGCGGATCGAACGCATTCGTCCGCAACCTTTCTCGCGGAGTCGCCGAGCTTTATGACGTCGCCGACACTGGAATTACTCGGGACAATTGGGAGGCGGTGGATACTAGCGTGCGCTTGCGCCACAAGGAAACGACATGGCCAAGCGAAGTGATTGAGCGCGCTGGTATCGGGAGGATGGTAACGGACCCTTTTCTCGATCCATTGATGGATCCGCGGCCGGTCCTAGGGCAAAGTTACGATGCGGTTCTGCGGATTAACGGATTCGCTCTCGGCTGGCACGCAGAATCCCTCGATCACAATGGAAATTGCGGCCATACGTTGCTGCGGCGCCTCGGCATGGAGGTGAAAACCTTCGACGATTATTGCGATGCAATCCGAGAGCTCGTAGCCGGCTGCTCCCGGCGCAATCACATCGCGCTTAAAAACGCACTCGCCTATGACCGGGATCTAAGCTTTGACGAACCGAACGAGGAACTGGCTCGACAGGCCTGGGGACAACTTTCGCCGTCACCGGCAGCGCGCAAGGCTTTCTGCGACTTTATCGTCGACTTGTTTTGTCAACTTGCAGGCGAGGCCGACCTGCCAGTGCAAACTCACCTCGGAACGGCAATCATAAGGGGCTCCCACCCGCTGCGCATGACCGGGTTGATTGAGCGTCATCCTCGGACGCGCTTTCTGCTGATGCATTTGGCCTATCCTTGGAGCCGTGACTTGTTGGGAATGGCTTTTGTGTATCGAAATGTCTGGCTTGATTTGTGCTGGTCGTTTCTGCTGAGCCCGTCACATTTCAAGCTCGCTCTGCACGAGGCTATTGAAGTCTTGCCGGATGAATCGCGGATGATGATCGGAGGAGACTGCCTTCACGTTGAGGAGACGTTTGCCGCGATAAAGGGCGCACGCCAGCTCATCAGCGAGGTACTGAAGGAAAAGGTCGCGAGCGGTTACTTTGGATTTCGAGACGCAGAGCGCTTGGCGGTCAGGATCCTTGGTGAGAACGCGAGAGATTATTTCAGACTGTCCTGAATGCGACTTCGTTACGCGATTTTACCCAAACATGACCTGAAAAGGCTGCTCGTGGCCTCAAATTGACGGATAGCGTTCCGGCTGCCGTGCCCTCTGAAAGAGCAAGGCACGTCGATCTTACGCCATCAGCCAAGGGGAGGTCAGTTCGATGTCGAATCATCACCGACGGCTTAGTCGCCGCCGCTTTCTCGGAAATTTCGCCTTTGCGTCTGCGGCGATTGCGGCCGGCCCTGGCAGCTGGGTCATCCGTCCTGACTGGGCCAACGCCGCCGAAGGCCCGATCAGGATAGGCATTGCCACCGATCTTACCGGGGCACTCGGCTTTGCTGGGAATACCGACGCCAATGTCGCTCGCATGGTGGTCAGCGAGATCAACGAAGATGGGGGTCTCCTGGGGCGCCCCATCGAGCTCCTGATCGAGGACACCGCGTCCAACGAGTCTGTCGCTGTTGCCAATGTCCGCAAGCTGATTCAGCGAGACAAGGTCGACCTGGTGCTCGGTGGCATTGCGAGCTCCATGCGCAACGCCATAAAGGACATCATCATCTCTCGTGGCAAGACGCTCTACATCTATCCGCAGGCCTACGAGGGCAGGGAATGTACGCCCTATCTGTTCTGCACGGGGCCGGTACCGGCGCAGAATTGCGACCAGTTCATTCCCTGGTTGATCAAGAACGGCGGCAAACGCTTCGCGCTGCCTGGCTCCAACTATATCTGGCCACAGACAATCAATGCCTATGCGCGCAAGGTGATCGAGAGCAGCGGCGGGGAGGTGGCGTTCGAGGAGTACTACCCCCTCGACCGGATCGATTTTTCATCCACAGTGAACCGCATCACCTCCAACAAAGTAGATGTGGTATTCAATAGCGTCATCCCGCCGGGCGTCGGCTCCTTCTTCAAACAGCTTTATGAAGCGGGTTTTTCCAGGAATGGCGGACAGCTTGGCTGCGTCTACTATGACGAGAACACGCTCGAAATGAACCAGGCTCACGAGATCGAGGGTCTCGCCAGCAGTCTCGATTATTACAAGGCGCTTGCGGCGGAAGATCCGGTGAGCGCCAAAATTCAGTCGGCCTACGAAAAGCAGTTTCCTGGCAAGTTCCGGTTCTCAGCAGGCAGCGCCGCGACCGGCACCTATCGAGGACTGAAGCTGTGGGAAGCCGCAGTCAAGGAAGCTGGTACAACTGACCGCGAGGCGGTCGCTGCCGCGCTCGATCACGCAAAGCTTGCGCAAGGGCCTGGCGGCCCGGCGGAGATGGTGCCGGGCAAGCGCCACTGCAGGATGAACATGTATGTTGGCGTTGCAAAGGCCGGCCAATACGAGATCGTCGCCCGTAGCGCTGGCCTGGTCGAGCCGAAGGAGTGTTGATGCTCCATATCGCGCGGGCCAGCTTGGCTGGCGCCGCATGCGAGCAGATCGCGGCAGTCAGTTTCCGCGATAGTTCGGCGTCCTCTTCTCAAAGAAGGCGTTCATCCCTTCCTGCTGGTCAGCTGTGCTGAACGCAAAGCGAATGGCTTGCCGTTCAAACTCGAGTCCGGCGTCCAGCGTGGTCTGAAAGGCGGCGAGAACGGCCGCTTTGGCGAGTTCAGCCGAACGGGGGGGCTTTTGCGCAATCATACCGGCTAGTTCGAGCGCACGAGTCTGCGCCCTGCCACTTTCGACAACTTCCGCCACCAGACCCGCCTGCATCGCCATCCGCGCCGTGATGGATTGCCCGCTCAGGATCATCAGCATGGCCAGCGATTTGCCAGCTACACGCGTCAGCCTTTGCGTCGCGCCGTCCCCCGGCAATATCCCGATGTTAATCTCAGGCTGTCCAAATACCGCCCCTTCGCCTGCTATCACGATATCGGCGAGAAGGGCCAATTCGTGGCCCCCGCCTAAGCAAATGCCCTCGACTGCGGCAATGAGAGGCTTGGGGAAATTGCCGACATCCCGCCAGGCAGAACGTCGCGCGGAATTGTCGATTGCCTCAAAGCCGCGCTCTCGCATCTCCTTGATGTCTGCCCCCGCAGAGAAGAACGAATCGCTGCCACAAAGCACGACACAGCGCACATCTTGGTCGATTGCGGCCTCGCGCAAGGCGGCGCCCAGACCCACAATCATGTCGTTGCTCAAGGCGTTTCGTTTCGATGTTCTATTCAGCGTCAAGAGGCGCACATGGGGCGCCACGGATGTCGACAGGATGAGATCGGACGTCTGGGTCATGCAACGGTTCTCCCGATATGAATATGAGGACCAGCCTTAGACTGAAATCGATTTCGTCGCAACGAGCCGCGTTAGAGGCGTTTTTTGCGAAATAGCTCCAACTTCGCTGGCCCGCCTTGCTCAGTGCACAGCCGACTGTGGCCCGCAACGCTCACCCTGGCCTAAAAAACGGCTTGACTCACGGTTCCGAATTTCTATTGTGGCTGAAATCGATTTCAGACGATGTTAAGACGTCCGATCCTGCGGGAAACCGGAAGTGGTGCAACGGGCTGCGAGGCCGGTCGCATTCTCAGGGGCCCCATTGACGCTGCGACGATCTTGGGGCGCCGCGGTGTCCAACAACAATGTCAGCTTCTTCAGAAGCGCGCGTAGAGCAATAGGAGGAAGGCTAGCCATGGGAATGGCACGGAATGTCGCGCGCATTTTAGGCGCGCCCCCGCACAAGTCGCGCGCGAGGATGGAGGCGTCCTGCGCGCAAAAGGGCGGCGCAGACGGCGGGGGTGAGGCGAGGCGCGCAAATACGTCAAGCCAGGCGTGCTCCCCGCGGGCGTCCCCGCTCCTTGTGCGCCTGCGCTTGGGCGGTCCCGCAGGCTCAAGAACGCCACACTCGTAGACACCACGGCGGCGAGTGCACTTGAGCCGACGAGCGGCTGCTGGTTCGCACGCGCCCCCGCGAAGGCATGAACATCATCAATAGAGCCCGAGAACCCATGAACATCATTGCTCAGCCTAGCGCTTTACCCATCCAGCTTGATAAGCCAACCGCCAACAAGCGGATGACCGCCGGCCTTGGAGGAGGGGTGGCGCTGGAGTGGTACGACTGGAATGTCTACGGCGTCATGGCTGCGTTTCTCTCGCCGCACTTTTTCCCTTCAGATGATCCTACTACCTCGCTGCTAGCGGGACTGGCCGTGTACGGGGCGGGTTTTTGCGCGCGGCCGCTGGGCGCGGCTTTGCTGGGTCCGGTCGCAGATCGTATCAGCCACAAGCGCGTGATGCTGATCTCGGTCACCGCCATGGCGGTTTGCTCGTTTTTGATATCCTTGTTGCCCACCTACAAGGATATCGGCGTCACGGCGGCCGTAGCACTGCTGATCATGCGCCTGATTCAGGGGCTTGCCACAGGCGCTGAGGCTGGTGTTGCCAACGCCATTGCCATTGAATTGGCGCCTCCTGGCAAGGAGGGACACTACCTCGGTCTGATCGGTGGCACATTCATCCAGTTGGGAAATCTTGGATCTAGCCTGGTTGCCTTCCTGGTGAGCGCCTCGGTCGCGCCTGAAGCGATGCGGGAGTGGGCCTGGCGCATACCCTTTGCGGTCGGGGGCGTGCTCGGCCTTCTGATCATCTATCTGCGCACGACGGTGCCGGAAACCTTGATCAATCAAGCCATGCATCGGCATGATGATTCTTCGCGCCTTCAGGAGACGACTGGCGGTGTGTGGAAAACGTTATGGAGTGTCCGCCTATCCTTGCTTGCGGTGATCCTGGTGATCGGGTCCGTGCAGATCGCCAACTATGCCTGGAATACCGGTTTGCCCAACATGGCCAACACGGTCTTCAAGGAAAACAGCACGTATGTGTACGGGATCATGACGTTGATGGTCCTGATCTGGATGTCGACGGCACCTCTCGTCGGTGCTTTCGCGGACAAGGTGCGACCCTCGCGCGCGTTCACGCTGCTGCGCCTTCTGCTCATCCCGTGTTTCTTCCTGACGCTGCTCTATTCTGAAAAAGACATCGTCACGTTCTTCTTTGTCACGGTATTCGGCGGCGCGATCGTGGGCTTCAACATGGCCCTCTATAACTTCATCGCCACCACGCTGATGCCGCGCGCCGTGCGGACCACGGGAGTGGCTCTCGGCTATGCGCTCGGCGTCTCCCTGTTTGGCGGGACGTCACCCTATCTGCTGGTCTGGCTACAACGCGAGCACATCGCCTGGATGTTTCCTGTCTACGGATCGGTGATCGCGCTCCTGAGCGTGCTGGTCTATCAGATCGCCAAGAAGCGCGGCCGCCTCTACATCGGTGAATAAACGCGCTCTGCCCCTGCGCTTCGCCGTGCCCCGAGGGCGGAAAGCGTTCGCGTCGCGCAAAACATATGGGCTCGCGCGTATCGCTTCATGCTGGGCATGAGCATGGGGCGGCACAAGCGTTCTTGCGCGCGCAGCCATTCACAAGACGAAGACTGCTTGTGAGGCACTGAGTTGCCAAAACTAGAGTCCGAAGCATGAAAACACCTTCATCGCCGCACTTCACGCCAGTGGACTTGAAAGCCTACTTCAACGCCAGGCGCGCAAATGCACCTGAAGGTTTCGCAAGCCGTCCGGGTGACACGGGCTGGATCGATTCGCTTCGCGGGCTCCAGACCCATCGCGGCATGCCCTTTCTCTTCGGCAGCGATACAGGGCCGGATGTACTGGAGCTGCGCCCCGGGGCGCCTCCCGCCGTCATAGGCTTGCCGCCGATAATGGCGAGCTATGTACTGTTCGTGCAAGTGGCGGCAGACCGCACGAGTGCAAGCCCCGAGGGATTCGGAGAGATTGGCCCGGCTACGCTGCCTATAGAAGGCAATCCACTCGGCGATTGCATAGCGACATACGGGCTCCGCTATGCTGACGGCAGCGAAATCGACGTGCCGGTGCTGCGCCGCTTCGCGGTCCAGCAGAACCACATCTCCTGGAGTGCGAGTCCGTTCGCTGCGCTGCCGCTGCGTACCCCCATCGTGCACGCAAGCACCGGCGAGGACTTTGTACTCGGCAGAGCGCCGGGGGCCAGCTTCTTCCAGGGCGAGGCTCGCAACCAATCTGGACGCATGGATCGGCAAGGCGAGAACCTGTGGCTTTACGCGCTGCCGAATCCTTGTCCGGATAAGGAGCTCTCCGCACTAAGTCTGCGCGCGGAACAGGAAGTCTCGCTGGTCTTTGCGGTGACCACGACAGCACTCGCCCAGCACCCGCTGCGGCTCCAGGGTCGCCGCAAGCTAAAAGTCAGCCTGCCGCCCGGGGTCAATCTGAACAAGCTTGGCGAGCTCGATGTTGACGATCGAGGCGAGCAGGTCGGCATGGACCTTGGCACGGTCGTCTCGGCCCGCGCAGTGCTCGACTACTCCAAATCAGATTGGCTGGGAGACAAAACTGATGTGCAGCCCGTGCGCTCGGCCAGCGAAGTCGTCGTCGAGTACTCCGCGCATCCTGATGCAAGGCTTTATATGCGCTCGGAGGATGGCCGCTTGCACATGTTTGACCTTCGTTCGTTGGAAGGTGCCGATAACGCAGGAGGCCCCTCGTTCAATGTGGCGGCGGTCGAGCCGGCCACAAGGCCGGTCAAGATCCGCATCATCGAGAAGGGCAGTGGCGTGCGTGTTGCCGCGCGGCTGCATATTCACGGCGCGCACGGCGAGTATCTGCCACCCAAGGGTCATCACCGCAAGGTCAATACCGGCAGGTTCGAGGACTTCTCGGGCGAATTTGCCAATGGGCTGAATCAGTACGCTTACGTAGACGGCAGCTGCGAGGCAGACCTGCCGCTCGGGCCCGTGTTTGTCGAGATCTGCAGAGGGTTTGAGGTGCGACCGCTACGCACCATCGTCGAAATCACTGCAATGACGGACAATCTCACCTTTGAGCTCGATCGTGTGCTGCGCTGGCGCGAACGGGGATGGGTGAGCTCTGATACGCACGTCCATTTCCTGAGCCCGCAGACAGCGCTGCTTGAGGGGAAGGCGGAGGGCGTCAACGTTGTTAACTTGCTCGCCGCACAGTGGGGCGAGCTATTCACAAACGTTGCCGATTTCGACGGGCGGACAACGATCGGGGCAAAGGATTTCGGCGGAGACGGAGAATTTCTGGTTCGGGTCGGCACCGAGAACCGGATGCAGGTTCTGGGGCACATATCTTTGCTTGGCTACGAAGGTGAGATGATCAATCCGCTCTCTTGCGGCGGGCCCAACGAAGCTGCGATCGGCGATGTTCTGGAAGCGACCATGGCCGATTGGGCGGAGCGCTGCCGCCAGCAAGGGGGACTGGTCGTCATGCCGCACGCGCCGAATCCGCAAGCGGAGCGGGCGGCCGACATTGTGCTCGGTCTTGTCGACGCCATCGAAATGATGTCGTTCAACCCGCGGACTGCACAGATCAGCGCATTTGGACTTGCCGACTGGTACCGTTACCTCAACATCGGCTACCATCTACCGCTGGTAGCGGGCTCCGACAAGATGGACGCGGCCGCACTTCTCGGGGGCTCGCGGACATATGTGCGGCTTGGCGACCGTGACTTTACGTATCGCAACTGGATGGATGCCGTACGTCATGGCGACACGTTCATTACTGTCGGGCCTCTGGTTGAGATAACCGTTGAAGGACGGCGCCCTGGAGGCGCGGTGGCGCTTCCCCGTTCGGGCGGCACCCTCACGATCGACTGGCGGATCGAATCGGTCAGCGTGCCGCCAACGCGAGTGGAGCTAATTCGCAACGGCAGCGTCGTCGAGGAGGTTCGATGTGGCGGCTTGTCGTGCAAGGGTCAGCTCTCGCTGCCTATCAGCCAGTCGTGCTGGATCGCGCTGCGCGTTCGGGGCAGTGTCGCCGGACGCGAAGCCGACATTGCGGCACATACCAGTGCGGTATATGTCCAGGTAGGCGACATGCCCATCTTTGCCACCGCGGATGCAGTGTCGGTCCTTGCACAAATCGAGGGATCGATCGCCTATATGGACACGCTCGCTCCCAAGTCCGATGAAGCCCGGCACTTGCGGTTGCGAGCCGCCCTTGAACTTGCGCATCATCGCCTGCATCATAGACTGCACGAACTGGGTGCGAGCCACCACCATGCGCCCGTTCACTCCGTTCACGTTGAACGCGAGCATTGAGACGCCTTCGGCGCCTTTGACTGTCGCTCGGCGCGCTGCCTGCTCGGCAGGCTCTAATTACGGGCGATTGTTCAATGGAATGCCCACCCGGCTGCCTGGGCCGCGAAGGATAGGCCGCGGTTCTGAAACTGATTTCAGGCACCGTTGCCCGATCAATGATCTCTGCTGCGCCCGCGACGGGCACCAGAACGCGGCGGGGCGCTCGATGAGCGCATGACCAGCCGGTACGGCAGCGCGACGCTTTTCGGGACAGGACTTCCGGCGATGGCATTGATGAGATAATCGGCCGCTCCCCGGCCGATTTCTGCTGCGGGAACACTGACCGTTGTGAGCGGCGGGTCCATTTGCGCTGCGAGCTCCACATCATCAAATCCTGTGATGGATAGCGTAGCCGGTACGGCCAGACCCATCTTGCGAGCCTCTGCCATTGCTCCGATGGCAAGCGTGTCGGTGGTGCAGATAACTGCTGTCGTGTCCGGGTGATCGGTGACGAGCTGACGAAGGGCACTGCGGCCCTGGGCAAGCGAATAATCGGCCTTGACGATCTGGCTTGGCTTGAGCGGGAGGCCGGCGTCCGAGAGCGCACGCTGAATTCCCTCCAGCCTGGCGCGGGATCTGTCGTTGGACGCGGCAACGACGTTGGCAATCGCGCCGAAACGGGTATGTCCAAGCCTGAGCAGATACTCCGTCATCTCGCGGGTGGCGCTTTCGTTGTCAATTCCGATTGCGGGGATGCCGCCGCCGGCCTTGGCAACATAGGTTGTGATGACGGGTACACCTGCCTGTTCGATCAGGCTCCTCAGCTCCCGTCCGTGGGAAGCTCCGACCAGCACGATTCCATCGATGCCGCGTTCAATGAGACTGCGCAGTTCCTGAAATTCCCGCCGCTGGTCATATTGCGAATTGGCAATGAACAATGTGTAGCCGCTCTCGCTGAGGCGGTTCTGGAGCGCTTCCACGCCTTCTGCAAAGATACCGAGTGCCAGCGTCGGAACGATCACGCCGATAGTCCGCATGCGTCCTGATTTCAATGCTCGCGCTGCGCTATCGCGCGTATAGGCGAGGTCATTGATATGCCGCATGACCCTGTCACGAAGCTCCGGCCGTACGATATCGGGGTGATTGAGCACTCGCGATACGGTCGCTGGCGACACATCCGCCTTCCGGGCGACGTCCTCGATCTTCACCCGCGGCTGCTGGCGGCTTTTCGGCGCGATTACAGGTTTCTTGTCCATTTGCTTTGGTCACCAGGAGACGGAGAGCGTCTCCTCACAAGGGTTAAACCATCACCAGCGCCACTTTCTCAAGCCCTGGATGCCGGCCGTCCGCGCTATTTCTGACCCACTCAGGCGCAGATCAAGCGGGATGAGGCCAGGCTCATTCGAAAGTTGGTTGATTCACTTGACTGTGCTTCTCGCATCGCCTAGTTCTGAAATCGATTTCAGAAATCGAAGGCCAAGGCGCTCGATTCAGCGAAAAACCGAAAGCAAGGATGTAATGGTCGATCTCTTAAAGGGCATTCGCGTCCTCAGCCTCAATCACTTTCTGATGGGTCCCGTCGGCGTGCAGTTTCTGGCCGACCTCGGTGCGGATGTGATCGCCG
The DNA here is from genome assembly GCF_900113735.1 of Bradyrhizobium sp. Gha. Lineage (GTDB taxonomy): Bacteria > Pseudomonadota > Alphaproteobacteria > Rhizobiales > Xanthobacteraceae > Bradyrhizobium. The sequence goes on along the minus strand of NZ_FOQM01000011.1, from coordinate 122,281 downwards.
TAGAACCGCCCGGAGGGGCCTTTCAGAGGAAATGGGGCGGTGCGGACAAGCGGATTGATGGCCAGTCGATGTTGCTTCTCACTGGAAACCGCAACAAGCGCAGCCTCACGCTCGATCTGAAAAAACCCGAAGGGGTGGTCATCGCCAGGCAACTCATCGCGAGATCGGATGTGATCGCAGAGAACTTCCGCCCGGGTGTGCTCGACAAGCTTGGTCTCGGCTACCCGGATGCAAAGAAGATCAATCCCAAGATCATCTATGCCGCTGCGTCCGGCTACGGTCCTGACGGACCTTACGTCAACCGCCCGGGCCAGGATCTGCTGATCCAGGCGCTTTCAGGGCTTGCGACGATCACCGGAAGTCGCGAGCAAGGTCCTCGGGCTGTCGGCGTTTCCGCCATCGACCATCACGGCGCGGCCTTGTTTGCGGCGGGAATCCTGGCTGCCCTGGTGAGGAAAGCGCGCACGGGGCAGGGCTGCCGGGTCGATGTTAGCCTGCTATCGGCTGCGCTCGACCTCCAGATGGAATCATTTACATGCTACCTGAACGGCCAAAGGCCTGACGACGTCCGTCAGCCGGGCCCGGTGGCGGGCTGGTATTACGGCGCGCCTTACGGCATCTATGCGACGCGCGATGGACACATTGCGATTTCTTTGGGATCGCTCGAGGCGCTCTCAGACGCGCTTGGCCTCCCCCCCGACAAGCGGATTGCTGACGAGGACGCGTATCGCCGGCGGGATGAGGCCTCAGCCATGATCGCGGCCTGTGTCGCCAAACGCACAACCAGCGAATGCATCGTCTTGTTCGAAGCGCGTGGAATTTGGCACGCTGCGGTGAACGATTATGCCGACGTGGTTGCGGATCCGCAGATCGCGCACAATGGACATTTTCAGGTGGTCACCGGCGCGACCGGCGCTCCCATTACCCTCGTCGGTCATCCCGTGCGCTACGACGGCGAGCAGCCGGAGGTGCGTTTGCCGCCGCAAAAACTCGGAGCCCAAACGGAGGAGATTCTAAAGGAGCTCGGCTATGACGCCACCAAATTGAAGGATCTTTACAATACGGGCGCCATCGGTGCTGCGGACTCGCATCACTAAACGAAGATAGCGACTTCTTGGAAGTAGCAGGCTTTCCAACAGGAGGGGTTTGGTCATCGGCACAAACTTGCGCGCGGCGTTGGTTTCTCGCGATGCTGCCGACGAGGTTTGCTCTTCGGCGGCGGTGCAACCAAGCATGCTTGCAAGTCGCGGGAACGCTCGCTGTTCGCGCTAGCCCAGGGTCTGTTGATAAAGAGCGTTGAGTGGTCGCCAGGCCAAAGCCCGCACGGCGAGTTTTTGTTGGATCGAAAAGCCATGTCGAAAAGCAAATATCTGCTCGCGCGCGAGCGCATGCTTAAGCGCATCGCCGAGACTCGGGAGGTTGCACGCTCGGGCTTGCCACACTGGGCGAATGCCGCAGACGGAAGATGGACCTTCACGCCCGATGGTGATTGGACGGGCGGGGCATTTGTCGGTGAGCTCTGGCTCGCGCATCTCGCTGATCCCAGGCAGTTCCCAATCGAAGACGCCCGTGCTGCGCTAAGTCGAATGTTACCGCGTGCCGAGCGGCTTACGGCCTTCAAGGGCTTCGGCTTCTATCATGCTGGCGCCCTCGGCAGCATCCTGTTCAAGGACGCAAACGCGCGCGAGGCTGCTCTGACAGCGGCAAGGTCGCTTCGTGACATGTTCGATCCACATCTTGGACTGATACCGTTGGGCAGCGATGCCGAGGAGGCGAACGCAGTCGGAGCCTCCGAGAGCAGCATCGACTCGCTCCAGGCGACAGGCCTGCTCTATTGGGCCGCAGACGAGCTTTCCGATTCCCGGATGGAGGAGGTTGCCAATGCACATATGCGGCGTGTTCTGGACATCCATGTGCGGCGGGACAATTCAGTTATCCAGTCGTCCACCCTCAATCCCCACACCGGGGAGGTACTCAGGACGCACACGCACAAAGGATATAGCGATATCAGCACCTGGGGCCGGGCGCAGGGATGGGCGATGCTCTACACCGCTCACGCCGCCATGGTCCGCCCGGACGAGGAGCTATGGCGCGATTACGCCGTGCGCCTTCTTAACTGGTGGATCGATCACGTCCCTGCGGATCTCGTTTCCTTCTGGGATTTCGACGATCCGGCGATCCCCAACACTAGCAGGGATACTGCGGCCACTGCTATCGCTGCTGCCGCGGCGCTGCGGCTCGCATCCGCACTTGGTCCTGAGCGGGGCGCCAAATATAGATTATTTGCCGAGCGCACAGTTACTCAGCTGATCTCGAAATACCTGACACCGACTGCTCCCGATGACCCGCGACCGCCTGGAATGCTCACCGGCGGCTGCTTCACCCGAAAGGCAATCGTGCGCGATCTCGATGCGGCCCAGAACGTCGAACTGATCTTCGGAAGCTACTTCCTGTTTGAATGTCTCGCCGTTTTGACGGACCTGGTGCCGCCTGGCTGGATCTAATGAGGAGGTGCCGAAACGCTTCCAACGAGACCAAAGCCTCAAACCAAAATTGTTCGTGACGCCACGGCAGTCAATCTCCGCTCCTTGGGGCGTGATGGCTCAGCGAGCTCGAGAGCAATTGACTGCCTCCTGTCTGGAATCCTCTACATGAGAAATGCGAAAACTCCCATTTATCGCGGCTTGTTCCCGGTTGCTCCGACGCCGTTTACGGGCTCGGGAGATCTCGATCTGGAAGGGCAGCGGCGCGTTCTCGATTGCATGATTGATCAAGGCGTGGACGGGATCTGCATTCTGGCCAATTATTCCGAGCAGTTCCTGCTCTCTGATCAGGAACGTGACATTCTGGTCGAGCTCTGTCTTTCGCATGTCGCGGGCCGCAAGCCAGTCATGGTGACATGCAGCCATTTTAGCACGCAGATTGCAGTGCAACGCGCTCGCTATGCAGCCGAACGTGGCGCAAGCCTCCTCATGCTGATGCCGCCTTATCACGGTGCAAGCCTCAAGGCGGATGAAGGCGCCATGATCGAGCATTTCGGCCGGGTCGCGGACGCAGCCGGGATTCCAATCATGGTCCAGGACGCTCCGCTCTCCGGCGTTACATTGACGGTCCCGTTTCTCGTCCGGCTCGCTTGCGAGGTGCCGCTCGCCAGGTATTTCAAGATCGAGGTGCCGTTTGCGGCTGCCAAGCTGCGCAGCCTGATCGAGCTCGGAGGTGAGGTCATAGTTGGTCCTTTTGACGGGGAGGAGGCCATCACCATGATGGCAGACCTCGACGCCGGTGCGAGCGGAACAATGTCAAGCGCGCTGTTGCCCGACCTACTCCGCCCCGTGCTTGATCGTCACAGAGCGGGCGACAGGCAGCAGGCCGCTCTGGTGTATGCAAAGGTGCTGCCCCTCATCAATTTCGAAAACCGCCAGTGTGGCCTGCGCGCCGCCAAGAGCGTGATGGCTGAAGGTGGCGTGATCAAATGCGAAGCCGTACGGCATCCGCTCGACCAGATCCATCCCGCGACGAGAGCTGGCTTGATCGAGCTTGCCCGCGAGCTCAACCCCTTGGCTCTTCGTTGGGGACATTAAAGTGCGGGGATGACGCGGCGGGCAAAAGCGGCAGAAGCTGTTTACCCCCAAATTGGATGTTCCTCACCGGCGAATGGACACAAGTGGGTTCAAATCCCACCCCTTCCGCCAGTTCCCCTTCAAGTCGTTGATCTTCCAAAAACTCTGCAGTTCCAATGGCTTCCAGCTGATGGGGGCTACGGTGAGCTGCTAGAGCGAGCCCATGGAAGACGTGCCTCACCCTCGACTACACAAGCGCAAAAACACCTACTACCTCCGAGCCTCGTACCCCGCCGATCTGCTGCATCTGTTCAAGGGCAAGGAACGGTGGAAGTCCATTGGGACCTCTGACTACCGCGAAGCCGTGCGGAGGGTCCGCGCCGCGAGTTCGGCATTCGATGCCGAGATGGACCGGCTCCGGGCAACCGAGGCGGGCCCACCAGCGAACCTGTCTCAGCGTGAGATCGTTCGGCTGTGCGGGAAGGCTTACGAGTTCGCCATTCGGCAATGGGGAGACCGCCCCGGTGGTCCCGTCATCTACGAGAAGTTCATCGACAAGATGTCGCGGACGCAGAGCCCGACTGAGCTGGAAGCAGAGATCGGTCCTCACCTAGCCGAGCTGCTCAGTCGCTCCTCGACGGTCGGGAATATCGACGAAGATAAGGGCTCGGTTCTTGCCTACCTTGCGCGACACCATCAGCGACGCTGCCACTACGCTCCTGCGTCGAGCCAACAACGACTATGGCACCGACGATCTCGTGCAGAGGTTCGGAGAGGCGCACAAGAAGCCCACTGGAGGTCTCAGCCTGCGGCAGCTCATGGACGACTATTTGGCCGATCCCAGCGTCACGCGGGGAGAGAAGACCCTGCTCAGCTATCGGATCGTGTTCGACGCTATCGAGGAGCTCATGGGGCCGGACAAGCTGGTCCGAGATGTGAACCGAGCGGACTGCACGCGAGTTCGGGCGCTGCTGCAGACAATCCCTAAGAACGCCCGGAAGGTCTATCCCGGCAAGTCCCTGCAGGATGCCGCGCGACTGGCCAAGATCGACGGCAAGCCGCTCATGTCTGTAGGAACGATCAATTCGTACCTGATCAACCAGTCGTCACTCTTCAACTGGGCAGTCAAAGAGGAACTCGCAGATCGCAACCCAGCCGCGGACTTGCAGTTGGCCGACCCGGTCAAGGACAAGAACAAGCCGGTGCCATTGGGTGATCTGCCGAAGCTGTTCCAGATGCCTCTCTACACGGGCTGTGTGGACGACGAGAACGGTTATCGCCGTCTTTCCCGTTTGGCGACAGGTGCGTCTACAAGGAATGCAGACCGATATTTTGAAGAGCGATGCACTTCGCCGTCGCATTAGTACGCTGGGTAAAATGCGAGACGATCTTGCGGAGCAGGCTGAGATCGTGCGCCAGGAGCTACAGTGGTATCCGGACCACATCAAGACCTTAAGCTTTTGGGTGCACGAGGCGGCTGCGAAAGTTGACCGCTTGTTAGATTTTGTCTCGCTCCAAAAGGCGCTGCGCCTTGATGGGAAGCGTGTTGCTGCGGCAAGGGCCGATCTGATCGAAAAGCTGAACACGCTCTCGCGTGATCTTTGGGTCATGAACTGGGATGTCTATCTCGATGGTGAAGACGCTCCCGATGAAGAGCAGGCAGAGAAGCTGCAGGCGGAGGCAACAACGGCGGAGGGGAACTTGGAAACTACAATCGGAGCTACACTTCGGAGCGTCGGTGCTCTGAACGCGGCGATCTCCGAGGACATCAGTCATGCTCGAACGAAGCTACATGCCCTCAGCGAGAGCCTCGTCACTCACGATGCGTAGCCACCGCGGATAGTTGGCGAAAAAATGTGAAGCCCCATTTCCACTGCGTTGCCAGCGCCGTTCCCCCTTGCCCCCCATGGCAATGTGGGAGTTCGGGCGTCCCGTGCCTCGTCAACCCATCAAGCAATCTGGGGGGTACTGATGAACTGGAGGAACGCTCTACCCAGTGCGGTAGACTTCTGGTTCATGATCGAACCGCCCGACATCATGACCTTCGACGATCCCTCGACGAGCCTCTCGGCTTCAAGCTCTGCAACGATGACTTCAAGCAGGTCTTCGCGCTGTCCAAACTCCGGCAAGCCAGCCAGCAGCACGGGCCAGAAGGAGCCCATCATCATTCCTTTCGCCTGCGCCACCATGGCGGGTGAGCCACTTGGGTTGTCCATTGCCTTCAGAACGCGAACGTGTGCCGTTGAGAACCTGCCGACGTAACCCATGAACCTGCCACGCAACACGTCGTCGATTGCGATGCCTGCGGCGGTGTTGAGCACCACGTTTCGGAGTGCCTCCAGCCGGTCTTCATCTTGCGCCCGCATGGCCTGATCTGTCGCCTCGTACACGACGCCAACGAAGGCCGGGTTCTCTCCTAACGCCCTCGGATCGAAGCCATCCAGACGGTCCTGAAAATCCTGAAGACCCTTACCGATCTCCTTGAACCATTCCTCCTGCCGCTTCCTCAGCGGCTCTCCGATGGCGCGTTCAAGAATTTCTTGAAGGGCATCGCCAACGAACGGCACTGCAGCAAGGCTGACCTTGGCAACTGAGTAGCCGAACCTGCCGGGCGCATCGTCCGGGAAGTCGGGTAGTCGATTGGGTGTGTCCACGTCTAACCTCTCGTTTCGCGCCATTGGAGAGTACATGCGCTCACGCAACGGTTGATCGTGTTTTGCAAGTTGTCCCCGGATACTCCGAGCATGGCGGCAGGAGCGTCCGATAGGGTATGCCCGTGCGGACAAGTCCAAAGCATCCGAAAGCGCGTCCGCTAGGGTTGACTTCGGTCAACGGACATGAGAAACAACGGACGATACCCTAGCGGACAACAGAGGCGATCGATGGCCACGATTTTCTACGCACGAGTTTCCACCACCGACCAGACTGTCGAGCATCAGCGGATCGGAGCAGAGGCCGCAGGCTTCAAGATCGACCGCGTTGTCGCGGACCATGGCGTCTCGGGCATCAGCACACGGCTCGTCGAACGTCCCGAGGGCAAGCGCCTCTTCGACATTCTCCGCAGCGGGGACATTCTCGTCGTCCGCTGGATTGATCGGCTCGGGCGCAACTACGGGGACGTTTGCGACACCATCAGGGAGTTCATGCGGCGCGGCGTCGTGATCCGCACGGTGATCAACGGGCTCACCTTCGACGGGGCAACCAAAGACCCAATGCAGCAGGCCGTCAGGGACGCGCTCATTGCCTTTATGGCCGCCACTGCGCAGGCCAACGCCGAGGCCATTAAGGAAGCACAGCGCGGCGGCATCGCTCTCGCGAAGGCGACGGCAGGTGAGACGAAGTACCGTGGACGGAAGCCCACGTTTGACAAGGACCAACTTGAAACCGTGCGAAATATGCTGGAGCAGTCAGCGGGCGTGGGGCAGATCGCGACAGCAACAGGACTAAGCCGACAGACAATCTATCGGATCAAGGGGGACCCAGCAGGGGCCGAAGCAGCGCTGGCGCAATGGGCCACCTGAAGCATTAGCTAGGCGGCGTTACAAGCTGAGCCAAGTAAGGGCGCAAATGTTCGCGGACCATCGCAAACTGCTTGCTGCTCAGCAACTGGTTCTTGCGCTCACCAACATCTTGGATGCGTGCATCGTTGCTCGTAATGCCAACAGCCTCCTCGACGCCAAGGATCAACTGGGTGGCTGACGGCCGCCGTTTGACCAAGAATGATATGATTGCTGGCAGGTGTTGAGCGTCTTGTCCTTGTTGGTTCGGCGCATCGATCACGATTGGACAAAAGGCCGACGACCCAAACTCGTGCGCAGTATGCAATAAGGCGTAGCTGTATGCCGCAAGGCCACGCGGACCTTCACTGCCGCGAGCATGGGGGGTCGCCGAGATTGACGCCGTGCGGTCGTCACCAATGCGGACATCAAGTTCCTGTGCGAAGCTAACTAAGTTGGTGGAGAAGAAGTCCTTGATAACTCGCGCACGCTTGCGATCCAGAGACTTACGCATCTCGGCACTCTTCTCGTCCATCTGCGTAACGAGCTGACCGATCTCGGTTTCCACCGCTCCTATGCGGTCGCGCAAGGTACGGGTCGCTGCATTTCGCCCTTCTGCAGCTACGATCTCCCCGAACGTGAGATCATTCTTACGAACAGCAAGGACGGCTCGAACTCTGGAGACCGAAGCTTCGATTTGGCCAATTTCTGTTCGTGCCGCCTCGATCTGCTTCTGTATTTTTTCCTGCTGCTCTTGGGCATGGCGCAGAACCGCAACCAAAGCCTCGGTATCCGCCGCGATGTTGAACCTTGCGGCGATGTCATTTGTGTAGTGCTCGCCGCAGGTCGGGCACTCAACATCGATAGGGTGTCCTACCGCGCTCTTAAATACATCATCGAGTTCGCCAAGAGCTGCCCGGGTCACCTGTATCTGTGATTGCCAAAGAGCGCGTGCATCGACTAGTTCGGACATCTTTGCTCTGTGCGCTGTCTGTTGGTCCAATAACTGAGCACACTCAGCGAGTAGGTGATTTGTTTCGGCCTCGTAGTCTTCAAGATTGAAATAGATAGCTGTTTCGGGCTCCACTGCTCGGAGTTGCTCGACAGCGTCGCTGAGGCCCTGCAAACGTGCGCGAGCGTCCCGCAAGGTAACGGCCAAGCGGTCTTTCTCTGCCTGAGCTACGTAATAAGAGTTGGGCTTAAGGCCGGTATGATACTCAGCAAGCGTTGCAGACGAGCGAGGCAAGTACATGTTCCGGAACGGCTCCCAAGCCGATGTCCAGCTCTTGTCCTGATCCATGTAGAAGGGCGCAAATGCGTATGCAGGTGGTGGCACCACCACTTGCTCGCGTTGATCGGTCATCAGCAGCCTGAAATCTAATAGGTCCGCAAGGAATGGAGCCAGCTCGTGCGTGACAGATGTCGTTTGCAGGGCGCGTCTCCCAGACGCATCGAACACGGTATACGTGCCCGCAAACTTCATTATCGTGTGTGCTTTTCCATCCACTTCAAAATCGACCGCAGAAACTACCTGCGCGCTTCGCCAGCTCTGATCGATCCGATGTGGTTCGGCACCGAAGGTATCATACAGGCTTTTTAGGAGGGCCGACTTGCCGAACCCGTTCGCGGCCCGAAGAACCGTCGCGCCCGGGTCGAACTCGATCATCAAGGCGCGCTGCTCCTCCTGAGATAGAAGCCAGACCTTGTTGAATTTCATTGTGGTCACGCCGCTTTCTCCCAATGTTTAGCAGCAGTCGTCGCAGTCCGAACACGCGCTGCTCATCCATTCAGCGCCTCATATAGCTCCAAGAGGATCGCAGCTTCGACTATCTCTATCGGGTGAGATGGCTTGGGCGTGGGGAGGGCCGCCTTGACAAGTTCTGTGGCCGTCAACAAGCTTCCACATTGTTGTGCTGAAGCTTTGACCTTATGCAAGGCATCGCGCACGTCGGCGGCCAAAACAACGGCCTCATGGGCACGTCTTGAGCGATCGCGTAGATAAGAGACCATCGCTGTCTTGGCTTTGATACGAGCAACGGTGCCGCGACCTGCTTCCTTCAGCGCATCATCGACGACGGCCCAGTCATCAAGTATTCCCCTGCGCGCTTCAGCCGCGGTGAAGGCCGCCTCGATTTCATCACGCCCTAAAGACTTGCGCGAGTACACATCGGATACGCAAGTGCATTCCGTCGTGTCATGTGCTCTCGCCGTGACATCTTCAATAAGGGTGCGATAGAGCGCAGTGATTGCCAGGCCGTCCTTTGTGGACGCGGCATCAACCAACTTTCCCTTCAAGAACACGTCGTACCCGGTCACGGGAACGTCGGTCCGCTCAAAGCATAACACGTCGTCTTCTGAAGGAGTACGAGGTGACGGAAAATCGGCGTCCAGTGCAGCGGAAAAGCGCTTTTTATCGTCTGCCCCAACGCTCGCGTACGTGATCTTTATGTGGTCCGGCGTTGTCTTCGTGCCGTCAGCAAGCGTGAGCTGAAATGGTGCATTCGTGAGAAATGAGCATGCCCCAACAGCCGAACCAAAGTCTTTTGTGTTGTGATACATTTTGCCAATAATGGTTCTAGGAATGTCATCGCTTAAGGCGCAGAGGCCACTCGCGGTCCAACTGCCTTGCTGCTTGCCTTTGATCTGGAAAAAGTCGATCCGATCCGGGCTGTTGGACTTGTTGAGTAGGACAAGATCGTCGAAGTGATCGAAAAGTGCCCGGTAGTCTGCTCCTGACGCATGTACGTCCAGCACCTTCGAGAGTGACACGTGAAGCTGGAACGCATAACGCGCCCCGGTTCGAGGTCCCGCCTTCTCACGCGGCTTGGCCGCGACGAGCGTTGTTGTTAGTCCAGTCATAAGCCCCCGCAAAGCCTAGCCATTAGACGCGAGCTTCGGGTATCACGCAACTGGCGCGAGCCTCTAGTGGGCCCTTCTGCCGTTCCACTTTCGACCTATGATGGGCCGATCGCGGCGGAAGGTCGGCGGGTAGGGGCTTGAGCACTTGGAATTTTGCATCGCAACATTCGGCCCCGAGACAGGACGCTATGCAGGTAAGACGTGACGAAGAAATCGCTGGCGTGCGATTGATGAAAGTGCGGGACCTTTTGAGGTGGGCCGACGATGGCCCGATCCACCTATCAGCAATCAGCGATCGTCTCCATTGCGATCGGGCTAAGGCGGAGCTGGTCCAAAATGCGCTGCTTGAGGCTGGCTACATCGAGATCAACCCAAATGCGTCAGGCCAGAACTGCTACATTGCGAGTGACCTTGGAAGGCAACTGTGCAACGCAAAGTTTGTTCGGCGCATTACCCGCACCGAGGCGGATGAGCTGGTGGCTGACTTCCTTGAGCGCGTGCGGCTCGTGAATGGTCGTGACGAGCTGACCCACCGCGTCCGCGAGGTGCGCGTTTTTGGTAGTTACATCGAAGATGCGGCAGACCTCGGAGACGTAGACTTGGCCGTTGACTTCAGGCCGCGTCGCTCGACACACGTTGAAGAGGCGCAAGCGAGGGCGAAGCAGTCCGGGAAGACAATCGGCAATTTTCTTCAACTGATCACCTTTGGGCAGCGAGAGGTCAGACAAATTCTCAAAAACCGCAGCCCGTACCTTTCAATCCACGAGTTTGGAGAGGTCGAAGCGCTCGGTGCGAAGTACCGAGTGTTGTTTCGCACCGACGCAACATAGGTCTCGGATTGCGGGGGGGAATGCACCGGCTCGACCGTGCTACGGCGACGTGCTACAGTTGGCATGCTAAGGGTCGAACTTTCCCTCAGTAGATCAATGACTTCGATCGTTTAGCAGGCGGTCCCACCCCTTCCGCCATCTGCTAGTCCTAATCCGTCCTAATCCGTCTTTCCGTGTCGAACATGTGCTTGATCCAAAAGCACTTTTCGAACATCTCTGTTCGATCATGTCCGACGCCGCAAGAGTCTACACATTGCACGTCGCGCGTCACCCTGCTCGAAGTCCGGTCTCACGTTGGCGCCGCGGTAACCGCAACCTTTTCAGACGAACTGCGGCTCGAGGTCGGACATCGTCTGGCCAGCGGTCAGCGTCAAGCGCGACGTTGTGGCCGCAGTGGCAATACACCAGGACGCCGCGCAAACCCATTGCGCGCATCTCGCCGAAGGTGATCTTGAGCGGCCGGCCGTCGGAATGTGTTGGCGTGTGGTGTCGAGGGCGTGGCATTCCGCCATCGAAGCGCGTCCCCGGCGGGAGTCAGATTGTCGATTGCTAGTGGCCCGGAACGCGCGAAAGCCACAGCGCGTCGTGGGTATGGACATTCCACCACAGCGAGGCTCGGATGGAAAGGTCGGGCCGAACGACCTGTGCGGAGCGGCCGAAGGCCGCCAGAGGTCGCACTGCTCGCGCCCAGGCTCAAAAATCGAACAGCGAAGGGATTCTGAGATGTCGGACGACGCGGTAGCGAAGATCATCGATGAGATGAGCCTCCCAGAGCTGGTGACGCTGCAAGCGGATCTGCTGGCGCAAGTCGCTTCGGGTAAGATGACGCCGGAGCAAGCAAACGCGATCTCTGCGATAGTCGAAAAACGCATCGAAGCAGTTAGGCGAGAGACCAGATCTCACTGAGATAGTTGGAGCGGGACCGGGTTCCCCCATTCACATCGCCGCGCCGGTTCACGCTGGCGGGCCTACCTCTTCGATCACGTCGTATTCGAAAGCGACGCCTTCCGGATCGTTCTGATCGAACCACATTTCCGCTGCATCCACAGTAGCGAAAACCTTGATGTGATCCTTGTCGCCCACCTGTTTGGCGGTGTTCACATACACGAAAACGGTCATTGATCCCTCTTCAGTTTGGGTCATGACATGTCGGAGAGACGGCCCCGGCTTCAGGGGGCTATTGAGGGGAGGCCGGGGCCACTCCGCCAGCTCGGTCGCCGAGCCAGCGAGACTCACAAGCTTATTCAGTGGCCTTTGTTCCTGACACACTCTGACCGACACGCGACGCGCGGGCACGTCTGGGTTTGTCCTTATTTCCCGGAATGTTCCTATCGGGCTCGGGGTGCTGTCCCTATCTAACCCCCGGTGTCTTTAGTTGAATTGGGGAGTGTCCTAATTCGCTCAGCGGACTAACTTGCTTAAATGTCCGCCACCCATTTGTTGTATGCAGGTCCCGTCAATGAGGACACGGGGCAGAGGCAGAGGCAGAAGACACGAAGGTGAAGAATGCCCCCCGGTGCGAGGATGCCGAGCCCCGACGAGCTTCCGAGCACGCATCTTTGACGTTCGCAAAAATAGCCAGGTCAACGTCTACGATTGTCCGACCTGCAAACGGCTCTACTGGAAAGAGTAAAGCCCGCCAGTCGCCGTCCCGGAGTGGCTTAATTCTCCACGCGCGCACGATCTTGTTCCCGTCACCGTGTCGATGGTACGATCGTCCCTATCGGGGAACGACTGCCATGCACTACCGCGCTTACATCTTAGACGATGACGGGCGTATTACCGGCGTGCATGAGCTGGATTGCGCCAACGACGAAGAAGCCAAGGAGAAGGCGGCCCAACTATTCGATGGGCACGACCTTGATGTCTGGCGACGAGAACGGCATGTCGTTCGGCTGAAGCACCAGGAAAGGCAGTAGAGCTGCCTTAGTCTGTCTTCTTCTTGTGATCGAAGCGAGAGCAGAAAGCGCCAGGGTCCCATTTTCCGGGGCGCATCAACGCCAGAACGAAGGCCTTCTTGGAGATGGCGCTTGGAAGGGCGCCGCGACGTCTACGGCCCGATCTGTGCTCACCAGCGCGCAATCGTTGCATTTGAACAACCTACAGTCGGCTTGTTCGCTCAAGAACTTCATCGGCTCCAAGCACAGCTCACAGGTCTTGGGGGGATTGTCAGTGTTAGAAAAAATGATTTTCATTATGTGCTCCACGAAATGCGCTTCAGGAACGAGCACATAAGACGCTGATTCGACGGAGGTGTTAAATCCTCTTTAGGACTAACCTTAAGGCCGCTCGAGCTGTGTTGCCGCGAAGCCGCGGCGATTTCGAGATGGCCGCGGCCGGCGCATGGTCAAATCAGCCGGGTGAATTCGGCAACAACACATGTGAATCCGGTTGCGGCCTGTTGGGCCGACCGTTCGCGCTGGCGCGGCTACAGCGCGCGGGCCGCCCGACGAAGCTAGGGCATGCCGCGATAGAAGCGGCGACGTAAGCACCTCGCAAATGATCAATTCCAAGCGGCTCGGAAAGGCGGGGAGCTACTGCGTATCGTGGCTATGGGTTTATCAGGTGACCATTAGCCAAGCCACCCCGGCGACCATTACATAAAATCCCGTCAGCGCGATAAGGATAAAAGCTCGCTCGGTTCTGTCCATGGATTCCCCCTACGCAAAACTACGCAAAATCCCGGCATTTCCAGAAACGAGGTTATCCGCCCGAAGGACCGAATCAACTGCACTGTCAATCCCACTCGCACCTGAGGCTGTGGATAGCGGGGGAAACACAAAATGCACCGCGTGAACGGTCGCGGTCAGATTATCGCCGTATCCGGCCGGTCACCCGGGGGGCATCGGTCGGCTGTGTCCCTTGTGGGAGACTGCCACCGCGGGCGTGCCCACGACCCAAGGCCGGAAGAAAGGTCAATGCTGCGTCGCCTTCACATAAGCGAAGCACTCGGGAAACGCCCTGCCACTCGTTCTAGGAAGGCAGTGAGCCGATACTCATCCCTCGGTCTTGAGGCTGTTTTTTTTTGGCCATCTGTGAACCACTTCACAAAGGGCAATGAGGATAGTTTGCTATCGAGCGTCCATTGCGTTACCTAGGTCATACTTAGATCCCACCCCCGGCGTCGCAGGCGCTGGGGGTTTTGTTTGCGCCGCGGTGGTTGGTACGGACGCATAAAAGGCCGCCATTCCGCAGTGGTGGTCAGCCGCCGCCCTCAATTGGTCCCTTTGGGTTCAAAGCGCGCTAAGCGCCGTGGCCATCCCAGAGTTCGACGGGGTTAGTCTCGACTAACCCCTCGGCAAGCTTTCTGGCGTTCTCCTCGGTCGCACAGACCAAATCGACCGACTCCAAAATCTGCCCTTCGAACGTGGTGACAAAAGCCCGATAAGTCTTCATTGGACTCCATTACCACTTTTCCCCGAGAGCGTAAGGCCGCCTCAGTTGGCGGCCTCTCTCGCCTTCATCGCTCGACGCTGGTCACCTCGGTCGAAGTCGGGCCGAACGTCGGCGCCGCGATAACCACAGGCCTTGCAGACGAAGCGCGGCTCAAGATCCGACAGGCGTGTGTCGACCGGCCAGCGATCGGCGCTGAGCGCGATATGATGGCCGCAATGGCAATAGACCATGACGTCGCGCAGGCCCATCTCGCGCATCTCGCCGAAGGTGATCTTGAGGCGGCGGCCGTCGGCATGCGTCGGTGTAGGACGTCGAGGTCTTGGCATGGCGCCATCGAAGCGCGGCGCCTGAGAGTCAAATTGTCGATGGGTTGTGTCCCGGAACGCGCGCGAGCTACTGCGCGTCGTGGGTGTGGAAAAGCAAAGCGCGTGGTCACACTAAGAGAGCGCGAGGGCTCCCTATGCTCAAAAGGATACAGACCCGATTGCCGAATACCGCTAGACCTTAGCAAGCCTCGGGCCCCCCTTACGGTCGAGGCCTCCAACGGCTCCGGCGGGTTGTGCCGGGGCCGTTTTTTTTGCGAGTGCAGTAATGAGCGCGCCCCCTTCAACGCGTCGTGGGTGTATATTCGGCATCAGGTCGCGCGCCGCTCCGTTCAGTCCAACTGGCGCTTCAAGATTGCGATCGTCGCCAGAAGATTGTCCCGCCGGCTCCGCAGGTTTCGGGCAAGGATCGAATATGTCGGGTGAGCGAGGTCTTGGACCCGGGTCCGCGCTTCTTCGTGGGCGATGTCGGTTTCCAGCAGTTCGATTCGCCTTTGAAGGTCGGCAACCAACACTTTCATTTTGAGAGCGGTCTTGTCGGTGCGAGTCTCGAAAAGGGATGACGTCTGCATCTGTCTGCTCCGGTTTGGCACGGACTGACGATCGCCGCGCGGTCCTGAGCTGTAACTGGCAACACGCGGGCCAACGGCTTCCGTCAAGACGCGCGAGGCGCTCCGCCGTCGTGAGACCCCAGCTCAAAATCTTCTCGCGCAGTCCGTCGGCCGCTGCCTTGCGAGCTTCGCCCCTGGTCATCCGGGAGCCATGTCGACTGGCTGCCGCGATCGCGTTGCGGATGGCCGCGGGGCTGGCTTCCGTAGAGAATGCTTGCACCTCCGGGGGAGGGCAGGGAGTAAAGCGTGCGATTTGAGTGATTTACAGGCGATGGCAACGTGGATGTTGTTGGTAACCGTTCTTGCCCGGCTTCAGTTATAGGTTGTTTCGTGCTGAACTCACCCGACGGGGAATTCAGTGACCGAGCTTGCTCAGGCATATACTCATCTCAAACCATACTCAGCGTCTCGCCGCGATATTCAATCGCTGGGGCGGTATGCTAAGCGCGTCGCTATTCGAACGGCAGCCGACATTTACGGCGGCGAAGTCGAGATCGAAGTTCAAATAGAAGAGGGCTCACTTGTCGACCGCATCACGGTGATTGGATCACTTTTGCTGGCCGCCCATGGACATATCGCGGACTATAAGGGATTTAAAGAAAGCGTTGTCGATATGTGCGACGACGCGAGAGAGTTCGCAATAGACGTCTGCGCGCCTTTCATTAAAAAGGCGGGTGTCCCTAAGGAAGACGTCTACCGATTTGAGCGGCGGTTGAAAACGCCTGGTAAGCTCTATCGCTTCAGCAAGCGGCTTGAAAAGCTGGAGCACTCAGTTGGCGAATTGAGCCCGCATGATGTTCAAAAAGAACTTGGAAGTCTTCGGGCAGAACTGGATTTCATCACCGAGCATCTTTCACCGCAAGAAAGGCAGGCACTGGATCCAATCCTCAACCGCCCCGAGCTTCCGCCGCCAAAAGAATGGCCCATTCCAGAAGAGCCGAAATTCGCAGTGCGAAAGGAAGATGATCTACAGCAGGCTCTCTTGTTCTCTGAACCTGAACCGACAGCATTGGACCGGCACAGACCGAGAATCGTATTTCGAGAGGTTGCAAAGGTTCCTCGTCGAAAAGGAGGTCGTCGCAATAACCCGCGCAAACTTGAACAGCCGAAATTGCTCTCCTGATTCTAGCCCGTGGGGTAGGGCGTGGGTTTAACCGTAGAAAATCGAAATAGCGTCGCTTATTCAATGACCTTCGGTTGAAACCCTTCGCCAATATAGATTCCCGGTGATTTCCGGCGTGCACCGTCATTGTACGGCGATTTTACGCAGGGCAAGTATCTCACCCGCCGGGGCAACAGCTTCGTTTTCCAGGTCCGTCCACCGAAATCTATAGTCCCGGACCTTCCGCTTTCTCCAATCCGGGTGACGCTGGGTCCCGTACCAGCGCGCGTGGCGCGGCGAGTGGAATGACTTGGCCGGTAGTGCTCAAGTCCTGTTCGCGGCGCTTCAGAGGAAAAGGGACGTGTCCGAAGACCACATTTCAGCACAAGACCTTAAGCGGCGGATTCTCGTCCAGGCGCTCCCATTTTTCCAGGGGCTCGATGCTGCTGCGAACGTAGAAAGCTCGAGCGACGGAATGACCCGGCTTATGGTGCAGGCCGGCCTGAATGGGCTGATCGGCATCGGCATAGACCGGTCGCACGGAGCTTACTTGGCTACGTGTGAAGGCGAGGTGCTAACCAACCATTACTTGCGTGTCATTCAGGCCGAAGCTACCGCGCGGGCCCACCTCGGCCTTGAGCCCTGCAGCGTTGATCAGGTTCGCGAAAGCCTTGAGCAGCTCTCGGTCCAGCTCCAGCCAAAAATGGGACCCGGCCTAGACTGTCCCAATTTCAACGTGCGTTTAGACAAATGGACTTGCTGTGGCGGCGACCTTCGGCGCTGTTCGGGGGCAACCCGCGCGCCCATTGACGAATGCTAGCGCCAAGCACCGGCATCACGGTCCCATCGGCCCTTCGCACCCTCCGGGACGCTGAGGCTGGCGATGACAGGGCCGAAGAAGCGCCGCAGATCCTCCTGCAGCTGTGGAAACGGCGGCGGCTCGAGGCTTGGCGGAGTCCGGCGGAGGAAGCCCGTCCACAACCCACGCTCTTCGGCGATGGGCAAATGCTTCGGTGAGGCCCACAGGCATCTCGGTCGGGAACGCCGTCTCTCTGCGCCGAAGCGTGCCGCCGACCGCCTCGACCAAGCTGGGCAGGTCGAACTGGAATGTGCGCGTTGTGACCCAGATGTCGTGGAAATCCTTGATCCGGCCGTTGATCTCGCCGAACCGGAGCATCGCTTCGAACTTCTCGGCGACGACGGTTTCGGGTGGGTACATTAGGATATTCGCCTGCGGCAGGCCGGGCAGTAGGCTGGGGAAGTTCTCGCGCTTCGGCGGCGGATAGACGTGGTCTCCGAAGCCGATGTCAACCAGCACGGGGATGATCGCCCCGGCTAGGCATGCTTTCAAACTCAACCGAGCGCCCTGATACTTGTCGGCTTCGCGGAGGGGCTCGGCCTTCAGTGTCGCTGGGTCGAAAACGATACCATCGTCGGGAACGTCCACTTGGCAGATGCGCGTGAAGAGTTCAGCGAGCGCTGCAGGATCGGGATCGCCTTGGCCGAGCAGGTCGAGGTCTCCAGTGGGGCGAAAGACATGCTTGGGCCGGGTGACGAACAGCATCGCGTCTTTCAGTACATAGCGCTCGGCGGCGTCTGTCTGGCCGAGACGGAACAGCAGGCGTTCGATGGCGTAGCGCGTCAGCACGCGTCCGAAATCGTCACGGTGCAGTTTGGCGTGCGCGAGCAGTTTGGCACGGATCGACGCGGCTGGATCCTTGACGATCTTGCCCGTCATTGCATGGCCTTGATAAGAGGCTCTATCCGGCTTGCGACGCGGTCGATGGCCGCAAACTTCATCAGCTCACTTGGAGTGGTCTTCCTCTGTTGCAGGGCATCGCGGAGCGCTTCGATCGCCACGTCCTCGCCGACCTGGCGGCGATGCTTAAAGCAATCGGCGACAGTTTTCGCCACGCCGTAGATTGGCACCTGCACACCTTCCACCTCGACGTGTTCGATGCCGGCGGTTAGGGCTTCGCCGGTCGCACGAACAATTTCCAGCCGCAGACCCGGCGCATTCGGCGTGCGGGACTTGTGAGGTATGGTCATCCAGACAGCGTGCGGCAGTTGGGTGGTCAGCTCGTGCTGACGAAGGGCGCTGACCAGGCTGACAACGCCGTTCGGGACCAAACGCGTTGCCTCGGCCAGATTGTGTGCCACGTCTTGCCCGACGCGCTCGGGATCTTGGTAGAGGCCGCGACCGAGGCGGACAAGATCGCCGGCGTCGGTTAGGCGCTTTAGGTAGACGAGAGGGATGCCGGCAGCCTTGAAATCGCGCGCGCGCGCAATCCCCCGAGCCCGGGTGAGGCTAAGGGCGCGCTGGCGATAATTAAGCTGACGTTCGGCCATATTGTTATCTAATGCTGGCAAAAATCGTCAATTGTCAACGAAAAGGAACATTCTAGATTTCTTAGCTGATGTCATATATATACTATGACATGGCTCCGCCTGGTTCTCCCACGGATCTCACACCGAAGCACGTGCGGGCGGCACGGGCACTCCTTGCATGGTCGCAGCGCGACCTTGCCAAGGAGGCTGGAGTGGCAACGTCGACCGTCGCCGATTTCGAGCGCGGACAGCGGACGCCCGTGGCAAATAACGCCCAAGCCATCCGTGGCGCCCTCGAAAAGGCCGGTATCCGGTTCCTGCCTGCTGGCGCCGTCATTGGGCCGGCCGTGCCAATCATTAACAAGTCCGACCGTCCCGGCGCGCCGATCCGATGGGTCACCGCTGAAGATCTTTCGAACTGGGCCAACCGTACTGATGGTGCTGTTAGCCTGCCGACCCTTCTAGCATACCTGATTCAGGCCACCCATGGTTCGGCGGCCCAACTTCGCTTCCCCGCCGATGAGGGCGTGCGGCATCCTGGCTGGGACGGCCGTACTTCGACTGTGGTTGGAAGCGCCTACGTGCCTCTAGGCGACGCCGGGTGGGAGATCGGCGCCCAGCGTAACAACATCGCCCAGAAGGCGAACGATGACTACCTAAAGCGAACGGCCAAACCCGCGCCGCTCGACCCTCCCAACGCAACCTATGTATTCGTCACCCCGCGCCACTGGCCGCAAAAGGACGCATGGGCAAAGGCGCGCCAGGATGAAGGTCCTTGGAAAAAGGTCCTCGCCTATGACGCCGACGACCTAGTTCACTGGATCGAGCAAACGCCAGCGGTCGGACTCTGGCTTGCGGCCCGTCTGGACAAACGGCCGCCAGGAACACGAGAGCTCGAAGAGGTTTGGGAAGAATGGTCGCTCGCGACCCAATGGCCTTTGACCGAAGACCTAGTTCTCAGCGACCGCGACCAGGACGCCGCCGAGGTCCTACGTTGGCTTCGCGGCGACCCGTCCGTTTTCTCCCTCCAGGCGACCACAACTGAAGAGGTGGTGGCATTCTTCCACGCCACCCTCAACGAGCTGCCGGGCGACATGGCGAATGCCTACCGCGCGCGCTGTCTTGTCGCGACAACCGTCGCTGCGGCCCGGGCCCTGGCCAATGCTCCCGCGCCTCTAATCCTGCTGCTGGCAGAACCAGAGCCCGGTCTAGCCCGGAGCCTTGCGGAGCGCGGCCACTACGTCCTGCAGGCCTATGACGAGCGTCTGATCTCGCGCGGAGAGGTCCGCACCCTTGCCCGACCGTCACGCGAAGGAATCGCCAGCGCGTTGACCGGGGCGGGCATTGCCGAGCCGCGTGCCAAGGCGCTTGCCCGCGACAGTGCCCGCAATCTGGCCGTTCTACGTCGCCTGATCCCGGGAGCTCCCGGGCGACTTCCAAAATGGGCGGAGGAGCCGCCGCCGCACGCCTTGCTGGCGGCACTCTTGGCCGGGGGCTGGGATGAAAACGCCGGAGCTGATCAGGCTCGGCTCTCGGAACTTGCCGATCAGCCCTACGACACGGTGATCGCCGCTCTAGCGCCGTATATCGGGCAATTCGACAGCCCGTTGCAGAAGATCGGTTCGACTTGGCGTGTCGCGTCTCCGTCAGATGCTTGGTTTCTGCTCGCGCACAACCTGACGAGCGCCGACATCAAGCGGTTTGAGGCCGCGGCGTACGCCGTCCTTGGGTCGGCGGACCCGCGTTTCGACATGGATCCCGACGAGCGCTGGATGGCGGCCGTTCGCGGCATTCACCGGGACTACTCGGGCATGCTGCGCCACGGCATCGGTCAGGTTCTCATCATGCTCGCCCTATGGGGTGATCGGGTTCGTGCTGTGCCCGACGCCGCTCGGCGGGCCGACGACATTGTAGGAAAGCTGCTTCAAAAAGCCGATCAGCGGCGGTGGTGGTCGCTTTCCCGCGACTTTCGCCTGCTAGCCGAGGCGTCACCGGGCGCCTTCCTGACCGCGATCGAAGACAGTCTCGACCAGAACGACCCGCCCATTGGAGCCCTCTTTGGTCACGACGAGGGTGGAGTGTTCGGCGCCGAACACCTGTCCGACTTGATGGGGGCGCTCGAAGCGCTCGCCTGGTCGCCCGACTGGATGCCCCAGGTGACCCACGTCCTGGCGCGCTTGGACGCCATCGACAACCAGCCACGCCGCTACACAAATGGCCCAGCTAACAGCCTGCGCGAGATCCATCTGCTCTGGATTCCGCAGACCTACGCCAAGCTCGACGAGCGGCTTCGCGCGCTAGATCTGATTCGAAAGCGGGAGCCAAACGCTGCGTGGAAGCTGATGCTTGGTATCTTGCCTCGGGGGCACGACACCTCGACCCCGTCACCTAGGCCGCGTTGGCGAGACTTCACTGTTGACAATCCGGAGACGGTTACCTGGGCCCTCATCGGGCGGGGGACTACCGGGATCAGCGAGCGCCTGCTTGCTGATGTTGGGCTGAGCCCAGTGCGGTGGTCACTCCTGCTCGACCGCCTTGGGGATCTGGCGCCAAACCCAGCAGCTGCGCTGGAGGCGCTTGAGGCGACAGAGCCGCGGATTACGGATAAGAACGATCGGACGACGTTCTGGGACAAGCTGCGACGGGTGCTCCATCATCACCGACAATTTCCGGACCCCGAGTGGAGCCTGCCAGCGGCAGTGTTGGATCGACTAGAAGCGGTCTACAACAGGTTCGCGCCCACCGATCCGCTCGAGCAGGCTGGCTGGCTTTTCCAGCAATCGGTTCAGCTGCCGAAGCCTTCAAAGGCAGGCTGGGAAGCGGAACAACGGGATGTCGAGGCCGCTCGGCAGAAAGCAGCGCAGGCAGTCTACGCCAAAGGCGGGATTGCGGCCGTGCTGTCACTCGCCAGACTGACCGATACAGCCGGCTATCTCGGCAAGGCCCTCCATGATAGCGGGCTGTCGGCCCCCGAGCTCGACGTCCTACTCGAAGCAGCAGTTCGAAGCGACCACCCCCGCGAGCGAGACGTCGCGCACGGTCTGATTATCTCCATTTTCCGAGACCGAAAGAAGCGCTGGGCGGCGGCGCTGATTTCGAAGGCGCGAGCCGAGAGATGGGGCGACACCGCCCTGCAAACGATCCTCCGCGCACTTCCAGTCGAGCGCTGGACCTGGGATCAGGTTGCCGAGATCGGCGGCGAAATCGAAACAACATACTGGCGCCTGGCGCCGGTGTTCTGGATCAGCGACGACGGCGAAGATGTCGCTTACGCCATCCATAAACTGGTCAGCGTCGGCCGCGCCCGCCACGCCCTGCCGCTGGCGGAGCGGGGCAATAAGGCTCATCTGCCGACAAGCTTGCTGGTCGAGGTACTGCAGGAGGCCGCCCGCCAACCGTTCGAAAATGACGGTGACAGCAACGAAGCGACCATGTTCCAGCACTACGTTGCAGAGATTCTGCAGCTGCTCGACGAGCGTAAGGATGTCGACCGAAACGCTCTGGTCGCCTTGGAATGGAACTATCTTCGGGTGCTGGAGCATTCCCGCCGACCGGCGAAGGTGCTGCTAACGGCGCTCTCTGAGCAACCGTCGCTGTTCATCGAAACGCTGAGTGCCGTCTTCAAGGCGAGCGAGGAAAGTGGCGTCGTCGATCCCGAGCCGGAAAACGCTGAAAATGCGCGAGCGGTCGCCACTCAGGCTTACCGCTTACTGGAGCTTTGGAATCGGATTCCCGGGACAGTCGACGACGGCTCGATCGACGGCAAGGTGCTGGAGGCTTGGATCAAGGAGGCGCGAGCCCTGGCCAAGGCGGCCGGGCGGGAGGACGTCGCCGACAGCCGCATCGGCCACATGCTGTCGGCCTCGCCAATGGGCTCCGACGGTAATTGGCCAGCGGAGCCTGTCCGGGAGGTGATCGACCTTTTTCGTAGCAGGCCGATGATCGAAGGGTTTCAGATCGGCAAGGGAAACCGGCGCGGAGTCACCACCCGCATGCCAGGCGATGGCGGTGAACTCGAACGCCAGGAAGCTGCAAAGTACCGGACGTGGGCCAAAGCGATCGCTTACGATCACCCCCATACTGCTAAGGCGCTCGATGCTGCGGCGGAGAGGTACGAATGGGAAGCGCGTCGACACGACGAGGACGCCGAGCGCCTCGATTGGGAGCCTTAGGACCAGTCTCGGGAAAGTCCCACCCCTTGCGCCAATAATCATTAAGCTTTTTGGCGTCTTCTTGTTAGGCCCATACTTGAGCCCATCTACAGGGCAGGGGTTGCTGATAAGCCTTCTTGGACCCCCAGCTCGGGAATGGTCGCTCCTATGGTGTCGACGTCTCTCTGCAGGATCTCGGTGATCAGCCGCTGCATGGCCATAGACCGCTCCCTAGCAGATCCCGGTCGACGATGAAGGTCAACTTCCGGCGAACCTCTTCCACGGTCGTCACGTCGGCAAGGACCACGGCGCTCTCAAGGGCGAGGGCTTCGCGGTAGTTGTCCTGGTCCGCCATCTCGGCGTGACGGAGGAGGGCTTCCGCAAACGTGGGCTTAGAGTAAGTCGTCATCATCGCATCCTTCACGCGCCTCAAGGACCAAGCCCGGCCGGCTCGGCGCCTTAAGCGCCGGCTGGGCAGTTCTGGTCTCCTTGAAGAACCGGGAGGGCTGCGACCCCGTGCCGGCACGCGTCCCATCATGCATGAGCGCGTTACCGAGTCAATGAACCAGACTGGTGCAATTCACACTGCGTTACCCACACGACCCACAGTAGCTCGGCGCCTTTCCGACCGGAAGGCGAGCTGCCTAACGCTGAGGGGTCTTCATCATAAACATTGAGCAGACTGAGAGTGAAACCTGCGCATTGTGATCGTTGATATGATCGACCCGGACGATGAGAAGGCTCACGTGATCATTTGAGTAATTGAATTGGAATGCAGCGCTATCCTCGCAAGAACTGCCCGATGAAGATGCCGGCAAACTGAACCGATTGGTTCTTATTTTCTTTGCTTTTTCGCCTGCGTAAATGAGAGAACCGCCAGTCGTAAATTCGAGTTCTGCAAAAAGGTCGCCCTGTTCTCTCGGTACGTTCCTTAGCGTGACGCGCACGACACCAAGCCTATGTCGAATATCCCAATAGTCGCCCAACCTCAGTATTCGGGTTTCCATCAAAAGGCCATCATCGCCCAGTTTGAACGTCTCCTCTTTCAATTTAGATGAAGACGCTGGAAACGCGTCTGCGCTTGATGCTGCCGGTTTCGGGATTGGCGCTACGGTCTCCACCGCGTCAATGGGCGGTGAAGTTGACAACCCCACTGCGTATTTGCCTCCGAAGCGGAGCGTAAGCGCATAAGTGAAATAGACCGCGACAATGACTACAAATACCGGCCAAGATGCGAGCAGCGGTTGTTGAAAGACCGACCAGTTAACAGTAACCGCGACCATCAACGACAAGATGGAAACGACTAAAGCCCAGAACTGTCCCGGATTGCTAAAAAGTTTTTCGCCCGACATGAAGTACCTCCGACCCCTCAAGAATATATTGCCTGACCGGGCACCCGCGGTACAGACCTGCAAAGAAATTTTCCCGGGATAGTTGCTCTCGGCAGAAGTCTCTCAGGCCTAAAGCAAGTTCATGGCTCCTAGCGCCTCGCGCTCGCGTTTCGTACCCATCACGGCACCGCAGAAAGCCTCCACCGTCCGGCTGGAAAGGTCGGTACCGACGATGGGTGTGAGCTGGCGTCGCAATCTCTCACTCAAATTCTTTAATCGCAGCAACGTCTCTTCCTCAGGCTTGCCCGTCTCGAAGATCGCGATGTCCTCGGCGCTGTTGATCATGGTATTGACGAAGTCGCGAACAGCGTCAGTCATTCGTCGCTTCCCTCATCGTCACCCAGGATGTCCTCTCCCAACTCCTTGAGGGCGTGTCCGGCGCGATGAAGAAGCTGTAGCAGTTTTCGTGGAGCGCAGCCGAATGATCGTGTCCGAGCACGTTGATCGTGCGGCCTATATAGTCGCAGCTAACCTTGCTCACGCGGCCGGTGAAGATGGTAACAGTGTTGCCGCGCGCCATCACGGTGACGGTGGCGCCGCTACCATTCTCGATAGCAGCTAAGCTTGCTGCGCCGTTGAGTTCCATGGGGATCGAGGCCGAGAAATCAGAGTCATGCGCATGCTATTCTGCGAGACGGAGCCGCGTTCGATAAGGAACGCGCTTCCGTTGATGCTCAGTCAAGCGGCGTGGGGCCGCCCTGCACTTGTCGTGATTGCCATGTTGTGATGCCTGTCTTTTGGGAGACGCGACAGACCGCAGTGCATCCGTGCGAGCCGCCGCAGTCCTCAGCAGCGCGCGCAAGCCGTCCCCGGCCGCGCAGCGCTCGATTACTGGATGAACCCTTCGGGATCGTTTTGTCCGATTTGAGCGACGTAGCCGGTCAAGGCGGACTGAACCGCGCTTCGCCACACCGGAGCTATATCTAAGGTTGCTGCCCGTCGCTCTTTGAATATTGGAGCCGCCGAAGGGCGGCGTGCCGAAGTTTGTCGGCGTTGTCGCCACTGCGTCGGCGAACTCCGCCTGCAACGCCGCGGAGAACGACGACAAAGCCACGTTATGTCCGAGGATCGAGACGGTAGACGCGCTGAGACTGCGCGGGGACGCGGACTGCACTTTTACGTCGACACCATTGTTGAGGCTCAGAGACGAGGCGGTGCGACCGATGCACGAACTGCTACGCAATGCGTCTTGCTCGCCCATTGGAAGCGATGGGGGAGCCAAAATACGCGGGCACGACTCGCGTGACCGGTAGCAGCGCTAAGAGGAATGGCAAAATCGTTCTAGACGATGCCGTCTTAAACATACCCTCAAGTGGAAGACCGCAGAAGTCATCTTCGTCAATCGATGTCGAACTTGTTCCACGAGAACGTGCCACTGGAATTCATCGGCAAAGTTTTTGATGTGATGCAACGTGCTAGACATCACACGTTTCAAAATCTTGACCAAACGTGCAGAACGGCTCGCCAGCGTTGCGAACCGACTTCCGCGGCCGAACATTGTTTGGATGGGAGTAAGCGTCGAAAGCGAGGAATATACCGATCGAATGACCATCTGCGTTCGACACCGGCATTCATTAAGTTCTTGAGCCTCGAACCATTGCTTGGTCCGCTTGAGAACCTTAATCTTGAGGTCATTGACTGGGCTATTGCGGGCGGTGAAGGCGGTCCCGCCGCGCGTCCGATGGAGCCCGATTGGGTGCGATCTATTCGGGATCAATGCATAGACGCGGGCGTTGCCTACCAGTGGGGTGGAGTGCAAAGAAAGCAAACCGGTCGCGTGTTGGAGGGGCGAACGTGGGATGGAACTTCCAACCGCGAAGGCATCCGCGATTTTGGCTTAAGGGGAGTTTTACGCCAAAATGGCTAGCTGTTTGGTGTTGAAGTGTTTCCACAACAGTCATCGCAAATCATTCAAGCGTTTGCGATGCGAACGGGGCGGATGATGTTTCCGCCTTGACCATGCGCATGGCGGCCGATCTTATACGTTCACGCGCTAGCCTGCGTCGCATCAATCATGACGCTCGAACAGGGTAAGCCGCTCACCGAACCGAGTGCTGAATCGCTCCTTGCCTTCCGGTATCATCGGCTGGCTCACCAAGGAAGAGCGGCCTGCTTATGGGCGGATCGTCCCGGCGCGCTTTGGCAATACCCACCTCGCGACCAAGGTGCCGGCGGACGGGTTCGCGGCATTTACGCAGAAAGATGGTCCGCTTAAATTCATACTAAGCGTCTATTGTCGGGCCAAATGCGGTAGGGTCAGTTCACCTTTGCCTGCGACAACCGAGACGCTGAATTCCAGCGCGGCAGCATCCAGAACCGGCACGCACACCGCGCTCTCGCGCGCTAGGCGCACCGCACACTCGATATCCTTTGCAGCATTCGCAATCGAGATTGCCAGTGCATCTGGTCTCTCTCCCAATAAAAAGGCAGCGAAGGCTTGAAATATTCCACTGTTAGTAGAACCCCGACTGACCAAGGAACGCAGCGTTACAAGATCAATCTGAAGACGATCTGCCAATTGGCAAACTTCAGCGGCAACCGCAGCTATGCCCATAGTCATGCTGTTGTAAACGAGCTTCAGCTTGTGGCCTTGTCCGACATCGCCAGCATGCATCACGGTCTCGCAAAACGCGGCCAGAATGCGTTCGGCGGCGGGAAAGAGTGTTGCATCCGATCCAACCATCGCATTGAGAAGGCCAAGCTCAGCTTGCGCGGGGCTTCGTGTCACTGGAGCATCAATAAAGCTTAGACCTCGTCTTTGAGCCTCTTTGGCCAATGCAATGGTCGAGGCAGGATACGAGGTTGTGCAATCAATTATCAAACCTCCTCGGCTCATGTGCGCAAACAGCCCATCGTGCTCGAGGCACACCGTCTCAACCTCGCGGCTGGATGGTAAGGACAACACCACCACACTTACGTGCTGCGCCAACTCAGCGAGCGACTTATGCTCTCGGGCTCCTGCACCTGTCAGGCGATCAGCACCAAGCCGGTTCTTGTTGACTTTGATGTGGAGTTCGAATTGCTGACGCAGCAGGCTCATGCCGATACCCGTTCCCATGCGGCCCGCTCCGATAAGTCCTATGCACTGCTTGATAGTTTTGAGAGGCGCGTTCACTGATGATCCCTTGCTCATGATTCAGCATCCTGAAAAGAAGCCCTGCCTTTGCAGGATGGGCACCAGCTCGTGGTGGTTGTCGATCGTGTAATCCGGGCGCGCGGCTTGCAGGCGAGAGGTCGAGACAAATCCTCCGGTAATGGATATGCTTGTCAGCCCGAGATCACGTGCAATATCGGTCTCGACAGGCATATCGCCGATGATGAAGGTGGACGACGGCTTCAGGTTGTGGTTTTCCATATAAAGCCGAAGTCGCTCTCCCTTGCTCATCGATTTGTACTGCGTGGCACGGCTCTCAAACGCGAGCACCTCGGTGATGTAGTTATCCACACCAAGTCGTCTCAGCTGGGACTTCAGAGGCGCAACTATGTGGTTGCTGAGAATGATGAGCAGTGCGGATTCTCGTTGCGCCAACTCCAGCACTCTGCGCGCCCCTTCACGTAAATCGGCTTTATCCGCAAGAGGCTCGTAGGTGTCGTGGAACAGTGCGCCCTCGTCACGCTCCACTGCCTCGACCTCCTCATGCGACATTCCAAGGCTATGATAGAGACGAGAGAGGGGGACATCACAACGATCTCGAAAGGTCTTTATATCGATGCTCGGACGACTAAAGCGGTCCAAAATGACATTCGTCGTTTCGAGCAGCGCATAGGTGTCATCGAGCAGTGTTCCGTTCCAGTCAAATACGAGAGCGGGTTTCATGATCTTGACCTCAAACGGGTATTGACAGGAAGAGCGTTCAGCAACGCTTCCAAGTGTCCACGCGCGCGTTGCCGTCCAGCGGGAGTCGGCATTTCGAACGTGAAGGGTGACAGATCGATGCCCTCTACCCTGTTGGCTAATACGGATACAAGAGCGCTAAACGGCAGGTAAGTTATCGATGCTGCTTGGATCGCCGTCGCAATGTTGCTCTCAATAATTCTGAGCGCTGGCGGCTCCATCCTGTGAAAGCGAAGGCACTGGGCGCGCAGTTCGGGCGGCAGCCGCTTCAATGCCTGCCAGAATGCGAGCTCATCTAGCGTATCAATACCCATGCCGTAGTAGTTTGGAGCAACGATAGGAGGAGAGCCAATCGCCCAATGAACGGCTTTGGCTCCAGCGGCATGGAGCATCGTTGTGACGGCTTGGCTGGTATCGCCTCGAATAAGGGCTTCGTCGACAACAATTACGGTCCGTTCAGCTGCGGCGCGTTCCAACACTCGATACTTCCGGGCAATGCGTGATTGCCGGGCGCTGGTTCTGCCGAGCAGCGTTCGCTCAAGAAATTGGGTTGCAATTACGTCAGTACGCGTAGCAAGCATGCCCTGTTCAGCGAGCGAGTCAAACAGGCCATCGGCGTACGGTCCCCCGGTATTCGGCATGGAGGACACGATTGGGGGCATCAAGAGTGACTCTGCTTGAAGTCGCTCCGCAACAATTCTGCCCAAAGAGCGCCCGATGTTGTAACGGGTTTGGCGATGTGAATGGCCCTCGACTGACGTGCTTGGACTACCCAAATAGATAGCTTCGTAGGCGCAGAGCTTGGCCTTCTGTCCTCGGCAGTTCAGGGGATAGTCAACGCTGGCGCCCGTCTTAGCATCCACGCGCTGTATGCTCCCAGGCAAGAGCTGGCGGGTCTCACCTTGCAAGCCTGCGAAGGCACAATTTTCAGAAGCGAACAGCAATAATCCATTACTTGCTCGCATGGTCTCCAATGGCCGCAAACCGCTTCGACTGCGGTATGCAACAAGATCTCCGTCCGTATCTAGCAAAAGCGCACTAAGGGCACCATCGATGCGATCATCAAGCTCGCGAAAGATAGCTTCGTAGTCTACGGTCCGGCCGTGGCGCCAATAGTCTCGTTCGCAAGTTTGTTCAATCCACCTCAGTAAGAGCTCGGCGTCGGTGTTGGTATCTATTAGTCGGCCTCGAGCGAGTAATTCGCTCCTGAGTTCATGAGCGTTCACCAAGGCGCCGTCTAGAGAAATGGCAAAATGGTGGCTAGGAATTGACTGCACGTCGCGGCCATCTGCAGGTCCACAGGATGCGCTATGGATCTGGGCGATTGCAACATGAGGCCGAAAGCACGGATCCCGTTCGATGCAGTCAATGCGCACTGGATTATCGTGCGATTGAAACGCCCTTCCATGTCGGAGTCCACGCTCTTGCATAAAAGCGGAGACTACGACACCCGCTTGCCCACGCAGTGCAAGTGTCGGAATCATCTTGTTCAGCTGGTCAACGACACGTGAGGATGGTTCGCTTGAAGCGCAGAGAAACGCACCGGCGACACCGGACATATAGTCACCCACTTGTTAAGGAGTCGCTCTGGTGGGGCGCCTCGATGGCAGATCGCGTCATCCTCAAGCAAGCGTCGTACCAGCCCGTTGCATGCGTTGGCTGTCAGTTCCGGAGCGAGGAGAGCTCGAACACAAGCCATTCTAACCATCGAGTGGGTATTGTGCGTCGTTTAAGCACCCACGCGATGTTCGGGATGCTACGACCATGTGCGAAGCGCGCCACACCGGATCGATCGGATACCGAGCTTAAAGCCGGAGAAAGCGTTCTGATCTTTCACTCATGTCCTTCATTTTGCGTACGGCCGCCAACGCGGGCTTTAGGGACCGGACTAAGGAGAAGGGCTCTAAGCATGCCAGAGTGGCGTTCGACGCTCGCCTGATCAACTACCAACGCTGGTGATTGATCAGGACCATGAAGCTTTGCCATGACGCACCGTGTCGCTAGCGCGGACCAGTACCACGAAATGCACCAACAGCTTGGCCAATAACTGCGATATGTCACCTTCAACGGCTCTGTCGCGGGGCGCGACGCCCAATCCTCACGCTTGCGAAACCCTTCGAACCCGGAATGAGCGAGGTGTCCACGCGCTGGCGGCGAAACGCTTCGCAAGGAGAACGATGGCAGGTCCCGTATTTGCAAGCAGTCCAGGATGGCGTTCTCTGCAGCGATAGTCGAGCCATAGATCATTCCGCTTGATGTTGAGCCCAAACGGCGATCGCGAGCATAGGCACGCCGTTCGAGTTCGACTGCCGTATGAGGTCGCGTTGCCGTCCCTCCTGACATCGTTCTGTTTCACAGAGCATGCGCCGCGCGGCCAGGACGTGGCGTCGAGTTCTGCGTTTTGCAAACACCAGTTCATCGATCTCGCAAACGACGATATCTTCCATCCAGGGTTATCAGCGCTCGAGAGGGCGGTGGCCGGGGAATCGGGGAAAAGCGACGTCGTGGATCCCATCGGCCACCTGCCGCTCCGCAAAGCTATTGCGGAAAGGATCGTGGCCCAGACAGGCTTTGATTGGAGCCCGGAAGAGATCGCAATCACTGCTGGGTCAAAGGAGGCGCTGCTCAATGCGGGCTTGGCTGTCCTGGAGAAGGGCGACGAAGTTATCATTATCCGGCCCTGGCAGCCGTTAGTACCGGCGCTGGTTCACGCCGCTGGCGCAGTACCAGTGTTCGTCGATGCTCGGCGACCACGATATACCCCAGATGTAAGCTCGATCCGAGCTGCCGTCACATCGCGCACGAAAGCGATGATCATCAACTCACCCAACAATCCGACCGGTGCAGTCTACAATCGAACAACATTGCAAAAGGTCGCCGAGCTTGCTATCGAATCTCAAATATGGATCATTTCGGACGAGCGCTATTCAAGATTGGTATTCACAGGTTTGCACCGCCATGACTCGATCGTGGTGGTGCACCCCGCCGTGCGTTCGCGAACGATCATGGTCAATCCATCTTCACAGGCATTGGCAATATCTGGCTCTCGCTTGGGTTATTTCGTCGCTCCTCGGGGCATCGTTTCGGCCGCAAGAAAGCTTCGGGGATATGCAGCGAAAACACCAAGCCGAGAGGCGCAGCGGGTCACGATAAGGCACTTTCGCGCCGGCGGCCACGTTGCGCGGGAGACATACGAACGGATTTTCAGCGCTCGCGATATAGGTCTTAACATTCTTTCTAGTCTCCGTGATGTAACCGTATCTCGCGCCGACGGCGCGTTCTTCTTCTATCTTGATTTAAGTAGGCTTGCATCTGCTTTGCAGGACGAGGGGCAATTTGGCGTGACAGACGATTTTGCAAGCTGGCTTTTGAAGCAAACTAACGTGGCTTGCGCTGGGGGAGAAGCGTTTGGCGACGTCAGCGGCCTGCGAGTCTCATTCGGCGTTCCACCAGAGACGTTGGCGATCGGACTGAAGCGAATCGTCCAGGCGTTAAACAGCCTTAGGCTCAGATAACCGCCGGTCAGGTCTGAGATGAAGGCATTTGGTATAAATCTGCGCTTCGGCTCTTAACTTTCGCTGTGCAGTGTAAGCAGCTGTGTCCGTGAAGACGAGTATCGGTGAGGTGTAACATCAAAGAATGCGATTCGTAGCTGCCTCTTCGGCGCCACGTCTCCTGATCCTGGAATAGAAGGCCCGGTCGCGATCTCAATCAAGTATGCGGATCGCAGCCCCAGGTCGTGCGCATCGAAATTGTTGCAGCAGGCCCGAGTGGTTGGTCCGAAACCGAACGCGTGCGGTGTCACGAATCGGTCAAGCTGGCTCTAACCTCGACTTTGATCAGACAATTGCCAGCGATTCCTCTGATTGGAACTGGCCCAGAGCGTGCATCATGCCAGTGGGAGCCCATCTGACTGTCGCGACATGAGCAGCAGTTGGGGCCCCTTCAAATCGTGAATCTGACATAGGTGCGGAGACTGTATGCGAATCTGCGGTATCAAACTGACCCATGACGGAGCAGTCGCCCTTGTCGAGGACGGACGGCTGGTCTTTTGTGTCGAGCAGGAGAAGCGGGACAATAATCCGCGATATCAAAAACTCCACAATCTCGATGCGGTTGTTCTCGCCTTGGCAGAGCACGGTTTGGAGCCGCGGGACGTCGACCGGTTCGTTATCGATGGATGGTGGGGCGAGGTTGAGTCACAATTCCAGGTTCTCAGCGGGACTGCACCCATTGTCCTTAAAGGGGCGCCGTATGTTGAGAGCGATGCCGAAGGCCTCCTCATAGCGCACGAAGGCGCTGGGCTCATGCTCAAGGAGAGCGCCTTCCCCTATCAAAGCTATCCGCATGTCGCAGCCCACGTGGCTTCCGCTTTTTGTACTAGTCCTTTCGCCAAGGCCGGGCAGCCCGCGTTCTGTCTGGTTTGGGACGGCGCCTCCTTCCCACGGCTCTATCATGTAGAACGGCGCGCAGCCAGGTTCCTCGAGTGTCTCTTCCCGCTGATCGGGCATGCTTATGCTGCCGCAGGCTATCACTTCGGGCCTTATAAGCAGGCGAACCGGACCAAGTGGGACCTCGGTGTTGCGGGCAAGTTGATGGCTTACATCGCGCTCGGTTCAATCGATGAAAGCATCGTCGAGGTGTTTCAGGAGCTCTACGAAAAGCACTTTAGCACGTTTACGGAGCCTGTCGGTCGTTGCAGCGAGGACGTCGCACTTGAGCCGGTCCATGCGTTCTTCGATGCTTGCGCGGTTCGGCTAAGGGCCAAACCTTCCGCAAATGTGCTTGCATCCTTTCATCGCTTCCAAGAGCGACTGCTCGTTAGCAAGCTCGCGAGTGCGATACAGAGACATTCGAGCCTTCCCGCGCCCAATCTCTGCATAACCGGCGGCTGCGGTCTCAACATAAAATGGAATAGTGCATTACGAGCTGCCGGCTTGTTCGACGATATCTGGGTGCCCCCCTTTCCGAATGACAGTGGCTCGGCAATAGGTGCTGCTTGCTCCGCGTTGGCGGCGGAACAAGGTTTTGTACCCTTGGAATGGTCCGTCTATAGTGGTCCAGCCGTGGAACGAGGCGACGTGCCGCCCGGATGGGGCGGCTCACCATGCAATATGCGTGAACTTGCAACCATTCTCGCCAGCAACCAGCCGGTCATTTTCCTTGCAGGCCGCGCGGAGCTTGGACCTCGGGCTCTGGGTAGCAGAAGCATACTGGCCTCGGCGACATCGCCGCAAATGAAGAACCGTCTCAACGACATCAAACTTCGTGAGCACTTTCGGCCTGTAGCGCCAATATGCCTGGAGGATCGGGCGCCGGATATTTTTAGCCCTGGAACGCCAGACCCTTACATGCTCTTCGAGCACCTAACACGAGCAGAATGGCGGGATAAGATCCCCGCTGTTGTGCATCTGGACGGATCAGCGCGATTGCAGACTGTTAGCAGGACCTCTCAGCATAAAGTCGCCGAACTTCTCCTGGAATACGAAGGTCTCACGGGCATTCCGCTACTATGCAACACCAGCGCCAATCACAATGGTCGCGGCTTTTTTCCGAATGCCGCTTCTGCGTGCCAGTGGGACCGCGTTGATCACGTGTGGTGCGATGGCATGCTTTGGACGAAACAAGGGGGCGGCGACTGAGCGCCGCCGGGCACTGCTAGCTCTTCTTGCTTGCCGAGGCGCTCCGCCGCAGCAAAAGTGATGAGACGCAGCACAAGTCATCGGACATTGCGGTGATTGGAGGCGAGGTTGTTAGCCCCAGTTCAATCGTATCCTGGCGCGGAGGGCTGGCTAGCGCTCGGCAGGACCGCGACGGTGTGAATTTCAGCTACCCAATCCGGCGACTGGCGAGCTTGAAGAAGAGAGGCTCATGCCGAGTTTAAGGCTCATTGAAAGTCGTTGCCGCGGCCGGCATACAACTTGCTGACAGATCCGGAAACGAAACAGGCTTGATGACAAGAAGCGACATCATTCGGCAATTACCCAACACGGGCGCGTCTCTCAAGGACTGTAGGCGAGAAGCAGCATTATGAAGATACTGACAAAAACCAAACATACCCTCGCCTGGGTCCACGACGCGATCGATCGTGTGGTCAGCTGGGTTCTGCGTGTCCTTGCTTGGCTATCCGAGTCGATTGCGCCATTTGGGCCGATCGATCCCGGCCTTAATGATAAGCACCGTGAGCCGCCAATGACTTCTCGGGCAGTCAATGAGCTGAATGGCGCCAGAACGACTAAGCGAAGGTACAACAAATCAACTGCACGACGCATGTAGCGCATCGAGCGGAATAAGGCCAACGACCATCCTTTCACTCCCGCTAGGAGCTTCGCACGGATCATCAAGTTCGCACTGTGCCCGCGTCCGTTCGGCTGGTTTTTCAAGATGCCGGTGAGACGCCGCGGGATTTCGTGGTGGATCTGTTGCGGCAGGTCTTCGGCAAGCACGAGCGCGATGCCTATGCCCTTTCCATGTTGATCGAACGGCGGGACAAGGCGGAGTGCGGGCCCTTCCCACCGTCTGTTGCAGAGGCGCTCTTCGATGCGGCGCAGGAACGAATCCGAGCTGAAGGACATACGTTGCAAATCACCTCCGAGCCTGCTGGCGAAACCGTGGCGCCAGATCCGTCCGAAATCCAGTTTGAATGGGCCCATGACGCGCTTGCCTGGCATTTCGCCGATATCCCGCCGAACAGTCTCGTAAATATGGTGCGGCAATTTCCTGGCCACATGCGCGCGGACGTCCAGAGTTCGCTTCGCCGGTCCGCTTCTTTGGCCTGCAGCCGCGATGGACTTTTGAGAAGCTGTCATTCGCGCAGCTCCGGCGCGCCGGAGACGATCCCGTCTTGCTGGCGTCGCCACAATACCACGAGATCGACGTAGGGGAGGCTACGCCAGTCAAATCCTTGCACAACGGGCTGTGGCTTTGCGAGACGAACGAGTTTCGTTACGCTGTCGTGCTGTCCTATTATCGCGAGCCAGCGCAATGCGGGACAGACTCAGAGGAGATGATGGTCACTGAGGTCGCGGTGCGTGCCGGCGGGGCCGACGAGTCTTTCGCGCAGCACTGCTTCGTTGAACTAGAGAGCGCGGTACAATTCGCCGCATCGTATCGTGGCAAGATCCTGTCCCTCGAGAGCGATCCGAATTACAGCGGCCGTTCGCGCGGCGTTACGGTGCATCGTTGGCCCCGGGTAGACCGCGCGGACGTGATCCTGCCCGAAAAGGTGCTCAAACTGCTCGATGGAAACGTATTGAGCTTTG
Source organism: Bradyrhizobium sp. Gha (assembly GCF_900113735.1). Lineage (GTDB taxonomy): Bacteria > Pseudomonadota > Alphaproteobacteria > Rhizobiales > Xanthobacteraceae > Bradyrhizobium. Next base: position 87,136 of record NZ_FOQM01000011.1, on the reverse strand, counting down.
TCGGAATGCGCGATGCGCTGCGCCGCCTCGGCCAATCGACACGCAAGGGCATCTTGCTTTATGGCCCGCCCGGCACTGGCAAGACCCACACGATCCGCTACTCGCAACTAACCTGGTTGATCAGACCACCCTAATAATGGCAGCCGAGCAGGTCGGTTTGCCCGGTGTCTATATGAACCTCGCGCGGCTGTTGCAGCCGGCATTGGTGGTGATCGAGGACGTCGATCTGATCGCGCGCGACCGTAACGCGATGCGGGAAACCCGCGAAGAAGTGATGCTCAACAAGCTGCTCAATGAGATGGATGGGCTAAAGGAGGACGCCGACATCATGTTCTTACTCACCACCAATCGACTGGAAGAGCTCGAGGGTGCGCTCGCGGCGCGGCCTGGCAGGATCGACCAGGTCATCGAGGTGCCTTTACCCGACGCTCATGGCCGCGACAAGCTGGTGCGGCTTTATGGCAAACGCCTGCCACTCACTGAGGCTGTTATCAGTGAAGCCGTGCAACGGTGCGAGGGCCTCAGCGCTGCGTTCATCAAGGAGGTCATGCGGCGCATTGCGCAATCGTCCATCGCGCGCGATGCCGGCAAAACGGTCAACTGCAATGATATCGACCAGGCACTCGACGATATGCTGCCGATGAGAGGGCACACATGGGCCGCCGCGTAAGCTGGATCGTGAGCCGCGACAACGCGCAGGAGCGGCCACAAAGTGTGCGCGCAGCTGCCAGAAATCAGTCGGGAGGAAGATTGCGTCTCACCAATGCACGGACGACCAGGTATCAGCCCGGAACGGCAACGTGTCCGAACTGGCGATTGGATCCGCGACTGGACGCGGTGGCGGAAGATGAAAGCGACGTCATGTTAATTGCCGTTTCGCCCAAGCCGCTGCGTCATGGCGATTCCATCGATCGCGTCTGCCAGCACTTCCATGAAAAACTGATACCACGCATCATCATCGGAAGCTCCTACTCTCGTAGGCTGCCGACGTAGCGGGTCAGAGCAATAACGCCCGCGATTGTAGTTGGCGCTGAACGGATGAGCATAGTCGCATGCTCCGCGAGAGCATGGTTCCTTTTGCCTGCTGATTCGTCGGCGGCATCAAGCCCGGCCCCCATCGAGCTTCGCCGATACGGACAAGGCCGCGTCCTAATGCGCCGACAGCTCGCGATGACGCTCGATCACGACACAATGTTGGCCCCGAGCAAGTAGCAGGCCTACGTTACTATCGCAGTCATGATGATAGTCAGCGCAGCGGGTCCTCATCTGCGGTATTTCTCCTCGACCGGATTGAACGTTCAAACGATGTCACCGGGTCCCCTCGTGCCGGAAAACGGCTCCGCTCTCGCTATTCTGGGCGTAAAGCTGCATATTTTGACCGGATTAAAGGTTGTTATCCCTCATAGGCCGCGCTTGGATATGCTTTCCACATTCGAAAGGGCGAGGGGGATATGAGGTTGATTGCAATAGCTGCCGGTCTGTTGCTGCTCGGCGTGATCGGACAAGTAAACGCACGCGGAGGACATGGAGGGCGCGTCAGCTACGGCGGCGGACATCACACTACCAGTCATGGCGGCAGCTATTTGGGTGGATCCGGCTCATCACACCGTGGCGGGACTTATGTCAATTCGAGAACTGGCAACCGTTACGGCACTCATCAATAACGCGTGCGGCCGCACTACCAGTTACGCAGAGAGGATTGCATCGAGATTGTCAATCGGGCGGCACTCACGGTTTCGCCGGGAGCCTTGGTCTATGACTTCGAGTGCGTGTAAGATTTAGTCGTGCCGCTGACGGGGGATTGTCCCGCTGCGAACAAGGAGGCGCGGCGAGGGGCGCCGCCGCGCGGATAGTCAACCTACAGCGCTGATTGGAACCCGTGCTGCAGGACGTTAGTGGCCTAGCCGAGCTTCTTGCAATCATCGCAGCGCAGCCTATCACCTCGACCGGGTTTGCGATGCCACTGCTTGATCTGTTTCCCGGCCGGGCAGTTGTCGTGGTCGTGGTAGACGTTGCGGTGAGATGGTGGATATTCGCGGGAATCCGTGTGGTAGGGGGCAGTTTTTGACATAGTTCTCCTTGTGTCGCGCGATGGCGCCAGTCTCCGCGTCTGCCGTGCAGCCCTCCTATCGGGGTGCGCACAATCAAGTTGACGGCTGGGCCAATAGCTTCCAAACCCATTGCGCTCAGCAGGTTTGAAATCGGCTTGAACTTCGCGCAAAGCGCCTGTTGAAATCCGTCAAAAAAACGCGCTCGATCGAGGAATTTGAGCGTCCAGGCATGCTAAGGGCCCTAGGATCCTCGGCGGTATCGACATCAGCGATTGTGAAGAACCTCCGACGACCGGCGAGTTCCAAGCCCATGTAGGCTGAGTATCGATATTCGCAATTGACTCTACGCCACCGAGCCATATTCTTAACGCAATTACTGGGTGCAAAGCTCCAGATACGGGCGCCCCGACGACCATTGCGCTTTTTGCTCGCTGTTTGATCCACGAGGCGTGAGCCGCGTCAACACGACACCGGACAATCATGATGCGAAAATGGTTGTTACTATTCGTCGTTGGATTTCTTTGGTGGAATACCGCCGCCGATGCGCAAATCAAAAGGCCGTTGGTATTTATCCCAGGCATCCTTGGCACCCGTCTGTGTGATGAGCAAAATAATCTGGTATGGGGAGGCTTAGGTTCTCTCTCTAACTTTGGGCAGATCGATCTTTTGGCCGATCAACCAAAGAACTTGCATCACTGCGGCCTAATCGAAACAATTGTGTCGCTGGGGCCTTTTTGGCAGGCCGACGTCTACGCGCCGCTTCTCACCCATTTGAGAACGATCGGCTACCAGGAGGGCACCAGTCTGATCATCTTCGATTATGATTGGCGCCGGAGCAACGAGACTACTGCGGATGATCTTGCCGCGTTTCTGACCAATCACAAAGACCTGCAAAATCGCGATTTTGACATTCTGGCGCACAGCATGGGCGGCCTGGTTGCGCGGCTCTTAGTCACGCGCCATCCCGAAATGGCGAGCTCGATTAAGCGGATCATTACAATGGGCACACCATTCCAGGGAAGTGGTCGCGCCTTGGAGGTTGTTGCAAAGGGGTGGGGACCGATACCGAACTTTCTGGCTGGACGAATGAAGACTATTCGTAGGACAGCACTGTCTTTTCCGTCTCTTTATGAACTGTTTCCCAGCTACAAGTTTGGGAGAGATTGCTGCAGGTCGGGATCTCTTGGTCAAGCCAAAACGAGCAACTTTGATATTTTCGACTTCTCTCTCTGGGAGAAGAACGGGTGGGCCGCCGAGATCTACGACACAGCGCAAGGCCGCGAGTACTTACGAGTCAATCTCACGCGAGCGCGGTCCATCAGAGCTGAAATCGAGGATGGAGCGTCTGTTTCTCGACCCGAACTCCATTTCGTTGGAACAAAGCGTGATACACCTTTCTATGTCTACGTGAACCCTAACTCTCCAAGTCTAGATCATTGGGAGTTTGCATTTGGGCCAGGAGACGGCGTCGTTCCTGCCTGGAGTGCCGCGGACGCTTTCTCAGATTCGTTGGCAGGGTCTCGACCAGCTTTCCCCGCGCACGCGACGATTTTTACTGATGAGAACCTGCAGGAAAGTTTGAAGCTGGAGCTGACGGAATCTCCGGCGCCTCGCAAGAAGAACGAGGCAATCATTCAGACGAGCGAAGGAGGTAAAGCTCTCAACGGGGTCGCGGTGGACGTGGATCGTTATTTTGTAGGTGAATCCGGCGATACCGTTAATCTCCGGGTGACTCTGCGATTGGGAGAAAGGCTTGATCGGGCGATTGTGTCTCTTACGGCCATTCAAGCCGATGCGGGGATGCCGGAAATTCCTCTTCTCGATGTTACCTCGGACGGTCAGAGGGACGCAGACACCTTTGTCGCTGAAGGAACGTTGAAGATTACTGGCCAACCCAGCGTGAAGAGGATCGACGTAGATATTCCTGGTGTTGGTATCCAAAGCTCTTACGTCGAGATCGTTCAATGACAGTAGGTGGCCTCGGACGATTAGTGGTTATTTTGTCTGTCCTGACGGGACTTTCGTCTTTGTCTTATGCGCAGAGTCCTGATCGCGGTGCCATATTAAACCAGTATAAGCGCGCCATAGTGTCGATCCGAGTTGTCGGAACTGACACTAACGGAAAAGCAACGACTCGCCGAGGCACAGGTGTCTTAGTCTCGGATAATTGGGTGGTCACAGCACGACACGTCGTAGGCGCGGATTCGATGTGGCAGGAGCTTCCGTCGGGACCCAATCGTCGTATTGAAGTTTCTTCGATAGAGCCCAATGGAAGGAGAACCGTTCTTTCCGAAGCTTCGGCGAAACTCTCGACCACCGATGACATTGCGGTTCTCATTTTAGACAGTAAAGGAGATACCTGTGCTCCGATCAGCAACAGCTCGATTTCCGATGATCCGAAGACCCTAGTCGGCCTGTTCTGGGGCAGAGACACGAACGAGCCTGATTCAAGGAATGTAGATACTTTGGCAAGAGGGCGTGGCCAGGGCGATCGTATCGTGATTGGCTACAAACCCATCGATGGCGACAGTGGATCTCCACTCTTTGACGCGAAGGGGTACGTTATCGCAATCCTTTCTGGCGATGCTGATCGCCCAGAAGCGTCGGCCGCAGTACCGGCCTATACAGCGAGGAGCCTTCTTCCAGGAGACGCGGTTTGCAAGCGCGACGTGCCAACTGGCAGTGGTGCAAGCAGTTTTGACGTCTTACCGTCCCCCTGGAAGCAGCTTGAAAGCGAACAACGTGACGTCATTCGAGCTCGAGTGTCGACCAGCAAATCAGTGCCATTCCCCGGTAACTTCGTGATTTCAGGTGACAGGTACTGGACAGAACCGAGTCTGGCGGCGGAGCGGCTGGTGTTCGAGCCGGGTTCGCGGCTGATATTCAAAGAATCCAACGCTCGGACAGCCAGAGAACTCACGGTAGTCGCCGGGGAGATTAGATCCTTGTCTCAAGAAAATCCGGGAGTCATTACTTGGGAACCATCTTCCGCACCCGACACGGCACCCGCTGGCTCCGTCGGACAAAGTGGACCCGCTGGCGCCAGTGATGGTGCGCCCGGCGGAAATGGCGGCAAAGGAGGTACAGGAGCCACCCCTTCTCCCGGACGCGATGGCCCCAAGCTTACGTTGGTGGTGAAGCGATCAATCAATCCGATCGTTTTAGACGTGAGGGGCCAAGGTGGCGGTCCTGGCGGAAACGGAGGGGAAGGAGGAGTTGGAGGTGCTGGCGCGCCCGGCCGTAGAGCATCTTCTTCGGCATTCGACTGTAAGCGCGGGCCAGGGGACGGTGGTCGCGGCGGCGATGGTGGTATGGGGGGCGATGGAGGTCGCGGCGGTGCTGGTGGCAATGGCGGTATTGTTACGATGCTCACACCTGAGCCAGAAATACACGCTCTTAGTCGTATAATTCTGCGCGTTGGTGCGGGACGCGAAGCGGCGGGTGGTGCTGCGGGCCAAGGCGGACGAGGCGGGCCCGGAGGACCAAGAGGCCTTCCTGCGCCGCCATTTTGTGCCAATGACGGCCGGGATGGTGACCCTGGAGTTTCAGGTCGAGCTGGCGCTGGCGGTGAATCTGGTCTTCCAAGTAAAGACGGCTCAGCTTTCGTCGGCTCCATATCCGAGGATGAAGTGACGCGCCTAGTTTCTCGATAGCTCGTACCGCCTCACCGGTCATGGGTAGCAGGGAGCGGTTCCTTTCACGTGCACCGGCGGCCGGCAGACGTCAGACATTGAACGTTGCCGGTCGCTCATCAGCTTTCGCGACCCGAACCGCTCTTGGGCGCGGGTGGCTCATGATGGTGGGTCTGCCCGAGCCGATCGCGACAAGGTGGCGGCAGGTCTGACTTGGGGTCGGCTGATCAGCTGATCAGGAGGTAACCAGTAGCTTTCCGGCGGCCCTACGCCTAACTTGGCGCACAGAACTGGGCAGGGGTTCAGCAGCAGCCTCTTCAGAGAGCCCCTACTCGGGCTACCGACAGATTGTCCTCGATCCCTCGGGACCAAGATTTCGATCGCATCCCGAATGGCACGCGCGCTGACGAGGCGCGCGGGAAGCTCGAAGGTAGCGGCGCCGACACACAGGTCGTCGGGCAAGCATAGCTCATAAAGTTTTGAGATACTCAACAAGCGCTCGGCGCTCGGCTTCGGTCAATTCTGGCCCGATGACGCCAGGCGGCAGCTTCGTTAAGTCGGTTTCTTTGCCCTCGAACGAATGTCCACGATTGCTGTTGCCAAGCAGCGACACATCAAAGTGCGTAAGGCCAGCCGCACAGCTGTTGATCGCCTTTGCTTTCGTGACAAGCCCGACCTTGACCGGGTCGAACGCACGGCTGCCGACGCAAAACGACGTCGGCCGTCTGGCTTGCGGCACCAACATGTCTCTCAGTGTCGGAACGGACCCATTGTGCAGATACGGAGCCGTTGCCCAAACACCGTCCAGCGGGCGCGCCCGGTACTGAGGCTCAAGGGCGAGAACTATTTCGTCCTTGCCATTGCGGCTCGCACGCGCCCCGATATAGACTCGCTGGTTTTGGCAGTTCTTCCTCGGCCCCCACATTTGCTGCTTGGTTTCTTCAGAGGTTCCGTTCGCAACGAGCCATTGGTCGATCGTTTTGCCCACCACATCCATGAGCGCGAGTACAAACAGAGGATCTGCGCCTTTATCGGCCAGAAGGCCGCAACCTCCGGCCCTGTTGAGGTCATCTGCAGGATTCAATCGGAGTTGCTCGGGAAGGTGAACGCGTCGCGTCGTAAGGACGTTAGATTGTTGGCGGTCGGTGCCGATCGCCGAGACCGGCATCTGGACGACGTTAAAATAATGCCGACCGCCGATCTCTACCCAATTCTTCTCGTCTTTGGCTGAGCGATCGGGGTTCTCTGCACGCCAGAACGAGTCTTCCGGCCATTTTTTGTCGAACGCAGCATCGTTTACCGGGCCTCGGTGGCATTCAAAGCAGTGAGCACGATAAAGATCGCGACCTTGTTCAACGAGCGTTTCATCGATCGCCCAGGCCGGGTCACCGCGAAATTTCTCCTGCGCGTCCTTCCATCGCGGTGCTACGAGCCCGGTGAATTTTCTGCCTCCCGCATCTTCGGACGAAAACGGATCGGTGCCGCGCAGAAGCTCTTCGAACCGCGCGATGTCGGATAGATGTATGGATGAGGCAAAAAGCGGCCGTCCGGGCGCGGTCGCGGTCATATTGATTTTCGCGCTGACACCCAGCGCTTCACCTGCATTGCGAACGAGCTCGTTGAGAACAGAAGCGTCATACTGTGCCCAAAGGAAATACGGCGTGTCCCAGATCGGCGGAAAGCTCACGGGCGCATCATGGCGCGCAAAGTTGCCCTTGAGGAGTGGCTCGGAGAGTTCGCCGGTTACGGGATCGAGTAGATTGCTATAGAAAACCTGGTTCCCGATCCGGTTCAGCGCATCAAGTCGACCGAACCCTTCATCGAGATCCGACACGCCCAGTCCCGTCAAAAGTCTGTCGGTCTCTGCCTTTTGGTTCTTAATCTTCTGAAGTGCTCGCTCAAGATCGTTTCGCAGCTGCTTCCGATCGACGCTCTGCCCTTTGATCTGCTCCAGCTTGCTGGCGAAACGCTCAAAACGCCATGGCAAGATCAGCGTGTAGCCAATCGACAGCCCAATGGCTCTTTCTACCTCGCCCAGATTGACCATCGCCGGGCCGCCGTCGAACCGTATGCTGACGTTTTTGTATTCGAGATGACCCGTATGACAGGCGGCACAGGTTAGACCGATCTGATCTTCATACGGGGCGCCAGTCGTCGGATCGACACCGCCCTTGAGGATGGCAAAGCCGACGGGAAGAGCATTTGGGTTCTCGGGCGCGCTTGGAGTCCAACCGGGCGCGGCTGTGTTCCCGTTCGGCGCATCGTCGTGATAACCGTATGCGGGGGCAATAGCGGCGAAGTCCTTTGAGCTGGGGCTCGGAATGAAGCCGAGGCGGCGCAGGTAGTTCTCGTCCGTTAAGCTCGTGTAAGAGAAGGATAGCTCCGGGCGTTCCAGGGCCAAAAACCACTGATAAGGGACAGGGATTGTCGCTGTCCCCTGCGATGTGTGGTGAAACCAGTAACGCTGGCGGGCGCTCCAATTTTGCGGGAGCCAATAAGCGCTTTCGACTTTTGATGGCTCAGGCAGGGTCGCAGGCAACAATTGAGCGACCAGATTAGCATCGCTTTTGATCTTTAGGGCTGCGTCGCGAACCTTCTGGGGGGCGAAATACACCACGCTGGCGGCCACGATCACGACAACGACGATTGCTAATAACAGGCCGGTGATGTGAGGCCAGCGCATCAGCCAGGAAAAAAGACGAGAGCCAAAAGAAGGTCTCCCCATAGCAGGACTCCATCCATCTTTCGTGCGTCCAGCCGGCCCGGCGGGCGACCGGAAAAGGCGAGGCCGCCAGTTATTTGTTCAGCAGTTGGTTATTGATGAAGGCGACCACGTCGGCCGTCTCAGCTGCCGCGCGCCTGGTTATGGTCGCCGCTGCCGGGCCGCCGTGCAAAAAGGATGGGAACCAACCGAAGTTGCGCAGATTCCAGTCTTCCTTCGGCCAGACCGCCCGGTTCACGCCAGGGACTGCGAAATTTGGAATTCTCCTGGCGAGTGGCTGTGCCGTCTCGGTGTGACAGCTCACGCAATCGGTATTGAAGAAGTGGCTCTTCGTCGGATCGGCAATGGTATTGACGATCTCGATGATGCGGCTGTTGGGCACGCTACTATCGATGAACTCGGAGGTTGAAACACCGTTACGATTACTCCCGGGCAAGGGCGGATTTTGCAATGCCGCGTGTCGACAGGTGATCGGATTCTGATTGTTCGTGCCCGGTTGCGGGACCACATGCTTTTCGCCGATGGCGCTGAACATCTCTGCCACGTGCAGGCCGTCAAGCGTCGGGCCGGGGACTGGTATTAGGCCTGCTTGCGGGACCCTTAACATCGACACGAAAATCCAGGGTTCAGGCGGTACGATGCCCATCACGGCCATGGTGTTGAGGCGCTGCGGCGAGAGATGCTTCTCAATCAAAGCCTTCAGTGCATCGCTGAACGCTTTTGCCGATGGCCCTACAAGACCCGGATGCACATTCAGATCACCGGCAGTCGAGACTTTGACATTGCCAAACTGTCCGGCCTCAAGCTGATCGCGCAAGGTCGCGACGTCACGAACGATTGCCTTGAACGCTTCATCGTCTGGTTTGAATCGAGGGAACGGCGCACAACCGTCCAGAGATGGGTCCGGGTCGAGGGTGAAGCTGAAGATAAGGTGGCCTGCAGTGTCATGGACCTTGAAGCCCTCCGGCCCATTGGTCACCGGCTGAATGATGAGCCGGATTTGGGGTTGCCGGCCAAACTGAGCGATGATCTCCGGCGACAATCCCGGCGCGCCCGGATCGATCCGGATGCCGGCCACAAACCAGGCGTCGATTTTTTTCACGGCATCGGGAAACTGAATGTGCCGTGCACCTGAATCCGGAAGGCCCGGATGCTCTGGATTTTCGGCGTTGGCGATAAAGCGCGCGAAGTCCGCGTCGGAAAACAGCCGCTGCGGCGATCCCGAAGGTCGCGCAAGATCGGACACGGCGATCAGATTGGGGAGGTCGGCCGCTGACTTCGGCGGAGGAAAGAGAATGGACACGTCATTGGGCGCGAGCGGCTTTGAGGCCGCTTGCGCCGGAGCCGTTCCTAGCTCCAAAGCTGCGGCGAACATCACCCCCGCCGCTAATAACTTTGCAAGCCGCCGCGGAAACAGAGATCTATTGATTTGACCCCTCGCGATCATTGGAAATCCCCTGTAAGACCAAAAATTTAAACATCAGCTGTCGAGCAATCCCGCGCTACGCGCCTCGCCAAGGCAATGCGCGCGACCCGATCAAACCCTTCATTCCTCACCGTAAAATCGGCTTTGCAAAGTCTTGAGTTTCGTCGGATGCAAGGCTTCCTCGATACAGGCGAGGAACATCTCACTGCGTGCATTGACCCGCGCGTGGTCGGCTGGATGCGCCATATCCGTTTGCAGCGCGCGCACGGTTGTCCAGTCGTTCGCACGATCCTTGAGCAATTCGAACAGCGTTCGGCGGTTGTTCGGCGGAGATAACCGGTCGTCCTTATATCGGTGCAACCGGAAGTGAGCGAAAGTAACCTTAGCCGAGATCTTCGCATCCCATAGCGCGTCGGGCAGCGTTAGCAGATCAAGTCCTTGTAGCTCGCCCAATTGCTGGATTTGATTCTGGGCTTCCTGATACTGCTCACGGCCGATCAACTGATACATTCCCCGCGGTCGAAACAGCCAGCCGTCATCCGTCCCGGGCTGGTTGCCGAAGTCGTTGCCTTCGTAAGCGAGCACGAAATCGGCAAGTTCCTTGGGATGATTAAGCAAAGAGTTCACGTCGACCGCGGGCTTGTTGGCAGCCACAAGCCTTACGTTATTCATGTCGATGCGATCGCGCCATTTCTGCGGAAGTTGAGAAACCGCGCTGTAAGAAAAGTTCTCGCTGCTGCGAGTAAAATCGGCGCTGTCGTAAGAGACGGATCCCAAAATATAGGCGAGGATCCGGGGATCGGTTTCCTCGACGCGATCCCATTCCTGCAACAAGGCCTTGACCCGCTCGGCCTGATAGTAGGCCATATAGCTCTTGCGATATGGCGGAACGGGTGGAGGGGCCGGCGACTGACCTTTGCCTGATTTGCTCAGCTGATGCTCGTAGTCGGCGACTTTTTGTTGATATTCCTCATAACCACGCTGTTGCAACCAATTGCTCTCATAACACGCCAGTAATGGCTGCGGCTTGATCTTTGCGGTTGGTTGATATTCCTTCGCTAGCTCGTCGGCGTAGGCGGCCTGCGCAAGCTTGGCATCCTTCAGCGTTTCAAATGCGGTGGCGACCGATCCATTCAGAAGATGGAACAACTTCACCTGCAGGCAGTCTGCATTGCTCTGCCGTTCGCGGGACTGATCGAAGTCGTCCTTCGGCACGCAGTCCCAAAAGCGGCCGCTGCTCAATGAGATGATATCCTCGGTTTTCTGGGACAACGTCCAGCCGAGTGGAAGGCTATAAAACAAGCCTGTGATGTCCGTCCGGCCGAACGTTGGAAAGCGTTGAACACTTGGCGTCACTTCGGCGTCGGGCCGACGGTCGATGCTGGTTGCATGATTGAGGGCGACATAGGTTCGGGAAGTTCGCGTGCTCAGAAGCGCGCGTACCGGCTCCATGAGCTCCCCGAACATGAATGAACCATGGTCACCGAACTGGCCGCTGACGAGGGACAGCAGGTAAATCCTGAATTTCGGCGCATCGGAGGTGCCCTTGATGGCATTAAGCTTCTCAATCAGCTCGAGTGCGGTCTCAATCCCGGAATTCTCCACATATCCGCCGTCCACCAGGCGCGCCTGCGGATGAGAGGTTATGCAGTCATTTTTGACTGAGACGGTCGCCGCGGGCGTCACCCACGGAAAACGTGCGCTTGTGAAAGCGGCTGTGCTGAGCGGAATATGAAGCGAGTGGCTTTTGACAGTTTGGTCGGCCCCAGTGCCCGCACGTTCAAGCGCCGCAAGCACGCATAAGTCGGTGTCTTTCGGATGCTGCGGATCGAAATCGAAGGGAGAGATAACGGCCCGTTTGCCGCTGCCGGCATCTGTCGTGTTGAACAACAGCGCCGGCATGTTGTTGCCAGGCGCCCAATGGGACTGAAAGTCAGCCCTTAGCAGATTGGATTGATTGCCAGTGGCCTTCTGGCTGCCGAGCATCCTGTCACCGGCATTCTCCAAAGTGTATTCTAAAAAGCGCGCGCGATCGAAGGCCGGGATCGCGAACGGTGAAAACATCTGGGTGAAATCAGTAAACAGAAAGCCCGCAACCAACGGCGACAGAAAATCGGTTGCCAAAACGCTTGCAACGCGCTGCTCGACCGGGCCAGGCGCCTCAAGATCTTGGACTCGCCCAACCCCCGCCAGGAAATCAGCGATTTTTGGGCATGTCTTTCCATCGACGATATTCGAATTAAGGGACGTATTTTCGACGTGGAGCGCAGCGGCGAATATTGCCGAACCGACGCTGCCCCCGGATACACCGCTTATCGCAAACAGATGTTGCCGAAATGCCGGACAGAGATCCTGCATCCGCGCAAGAAACCGCGCCGCATTATTGGCGGCATAGATCCCTCCGCCTTGAGCTGCCACAACGAAGACGGGGTATTCGCCGAGCCTCTTGGCTTCCTCAACCCGCGGCTCTTGTAAAAGCCACTCGCGGAATGCGGCGGCTGCGGACATGCGCTCCGTTTCCGGCTGGCTGTTTGCTTCAGAGACAGTACACAGTTCGTGGTCGTCACCTCCCAACAAAGAGGCAAGTAGAAACAGGCCGCCAAAGACAAGCGGAATAAACGGAAAGGTAAATTTGATCGTTAAGAGAGCAAAATGGACCGTGAGACCAAGGACGCAAACCGCAAAGAGGGCGATTACGCCAAACGATCCGACAAGTTGTGCAAGCCTATCAGGCAGCATGAGGAATGCTGCCGTCAACAGCACGATCCCGCCGATCGAGAGCCCGAGAAACCTATACCGGATGAAGTACGCGTTGTTGGCACGGCTCGCGAGATCAATCGAGCGATCTCTTGATCCTATTCGCCAAGTAAATGCCACGAAGCAGACGAGCATGATCAGCATGGCAATTGCGAGGATGAGCAGCATGTTCCGTTCAAACGCAAGCGCCTGATCCTGAATGCGGAAGATACTTCCGACTTCCTCGACCTCGCCAATCTTTCGCGCCGGCCGCGAGGCGAATTGACCTGCTGTGGCGGCGATGATCGGCAGTGCTCCAAGTAGGACGGGAGCAAGTCTTATATAGAAAGCCAGGCGCCCCGAAGGCTTGGGGATTTGTGGCAGGGATGCAGTTGTGAGCTGAAACGCGCTCGCCCAAATCGTTATGGCAATCACGCCCAAGGCAGCGAACTCCTTAAACGTCACCCAACCAAAGTCGTCGGCAGCTATCCGGTAGAGCTCCTGAATCTGATCTGGCAGGTAGAGCAATACTGAGAGGGCTACCGACAGGACAATTATCCATCGAAGGTTGCGCAACAAAGTAAACAGCTGCTCGCGCACAGTCATCGCGTGATCTCCTCAGACATCCATGGAGGTCGCTGGCAAGCTAGTGAAACACGCTCGGGTATCAGGCATTCGCGCCAGCTCACATTAAAAGCATTCTGGCCCAAGCATCAGGGCGAATCGAAACAGATTGAACTACGGTAACGCTCTTAGGTAGCGCGCTTAATATTGTGCACTTCCCTACAGGAGTGTTCCAGGTTTGTCGATGTTTTCTATGCAGCGATCTCAGAGTTTTCCTCCGAATGGCCGCGACTTGCTCATCGCAGCGCAGTCGACGGCTGACGTGTGACTCCCGTTGAGGCGGATGGCAAAGCGTGATCGCAAGCGCTCAGTACGAAACGCACCGTTGCCAGTTGGAGGAATGCGCGCTTTGTCAGCACAGGATGCGAGATGGCCCGCGACTAAGCTGGGATCGAATGGTCCTTCCGAGAGCGACGTCTTGCGGCTTGAAAAAGAGGCCCCGCGCTCTTGTTCAGCGTAAGCGCTGTTCAGTGACCACCTACCGGATGACGGGGCGATCTGCGAGTCTGCGGTTCGGTTTGGACCGTTAGGCTTAGAATGGACACAGTGCATACTGCTATCACGGAGCCGGTGCGGCGGCTTGAGGTCTTCACCGGAGCCGGTCGTCGGCGGAAGTGGAGCGACGAGGACAAGGCGCGGATCGTCGCGGAGATCGTGGCGAGTGGCGACTCGGTGTGTTCCGTGGCTCGACGGCATGGATTGTCGCCGCAGCAGCTGTTTGGCTGGCGGCGTCAGTTGCGAGAAGCTGCAGGCGGTCATTCCGAGGCAGACGAAGTACAGTTTGTGCCGGCGGTGGTGGACGCTGTGGTGCCGGCGCCGACTGCTCGCCAGGAGCGCAAAGCGGTACGCAAGCCAGATAGCGGGATCATCGAGATTGAAGTCGACGGCATCACCATCCGAGCCGGTCGTGGAGCGGACACGGCGATGATTGCCTCGATCGTCCAGGCACTGAAGGCGAGCCGGTGATCGGTCCGTCAGGCGCGGTCCGGGTGATGGTGGCGACCAAACCGGTAGACTTCCGCAAGGGCATGGAGGGTCTTGCGACCCTGGTGCGCGAGAGCATGGGTGCAGATCCATTCTCGGGAGCTGTCTATGTGTTCCGGGCCAAGCGGGCGGATCGGATTAAGCTGGTGTTCTGGGATGGAACGGGCCTGTGCCTGTTCGCCAAGAGGCTTGAGGATGGGATCTTCCGCTGGCCGAAGATCGAGGACGGTGTGATGCGCCTGTCAGCGGCGCAATTGTCGGCGCTGCTGGAAGGACTGGACTGGCGGCTTGTGCACGAGGCACGGGAGACGGCGCCGCCAGCGCAGCCCGGATAACTGTTGGCAGCGCTGCGGCGAAATGAATCGGGAGCGCCGAACGCGTCGCAAGATGGCGGCGAATATGCTCTGATTTGGGTGTGAGCGACGCCCTGCCTGACGATCTCGAGACGCTGAAAGCGATGCTGCTTGCCGAGCGGTGCGAGAGCGAACGGCTGCGTCAGATCATCAAGGAAATGCAGCGTCACCGGTTTGGCCGGCGGGCGGAGACGCTACCCGAAGATCAGATGCTGCTGGGCCTGGAAGACGTCGAGCAAGTCGCCGCGTACGGCAAGACGGCACAGAACGTCAGTGCACCTGAAGGCCGCGATGCGCGAGCTCGCAAGCGCCGCGCCAACCGTGGCGCGTTGCCGGCGCACCTGCCGCGGATCGAGGTCATCGTCGACATCGAGAACAAGACCTGTCCCTGCTGCCAAGGCGAGTTGCACCGTATCGGTGAGGACAGAAGCGAGCGGCTGGACCTGGTCCCGGCGCAGTTCCGGATCCTCGTGACCCGGCGGCCCAAATACGCCTGCCGGGCCTGCGAGGATGGCATCATGCAGGCGCCAGCCCCGGCTAGGCTGATCGAGGGCGGATTGCCGACCGAGGCTACCGTCGCCCAGGTGCTGGTCTCCAAATATGCCGATCACCTGCCGCTCTACCGGCAGGCGCAGATTTACGCCCGCCAGGGCATTGAGCTTGATCGTTCGACGCTGGCGGACTGGGTAGGACAAGCTGCCTTCCACCTGCGTCCGCTGCATGACCGTCTCCTTAGCAAGCTCAGGCAACGGCCAAAGCTGTTCGCGGACGAGACGACGATGCCGGTGCTCGATCCCGGCCGCGGGCGTACCAAGACCGGTCAGCTCTGGACTTATGCGGCGGACGACCGGCCATGGGGCGGCGCTGATCCGCCGGGCGTCGCCTACGTCTATGCGCCCGACCGCAAAGCCGACCGACCGATCGCCCATCTTGCAGGCTTCAAGGGGATCCTGCAGGTCGATGGCTATGCCGGCTATGGCAAGCTCACCGAACGTGGCGACGTCCAACTTGCATTCTGCTGGTCGCACATGCGACGGAACTTCTACGAACTTGCCACACCCGGTCCCGCGCCCATCGCAAACGAGGCGCTTCGGCATATCGCCGAGTTCTACGCGATCGAGAAGGACATCCGTGGCCGTAGCGCCGAGGAGCGCTGCCTCGTCCGGCAGCATAAGAGCCGGCCGGTGGCGGAAGCCTTCGAACGCTGGCTGCGCGCAAAGCTCGCGTTGATCAGTCAAAAGGGCAAGCTGGCCGACGCCATCCGTTATGCGCTCTCACGCTGGGAGGGTCTGACGCGCTTCATCGATGATGGCCGTATAGAGCTCGACAACAACGCCGTCGAACGTTCGATCCGTCCGATCACGCTCAACCGGAAGAACGCGCTCTTCGCAGGCTCCGACGGCGGTGCCGAGCACTGGGCGATCATCGCCTCCTTGGTCGAAACCTGTAAGCTGAATGGCGTCGATCCGCTTGCTTACCTGACCGACGCGCTCACCGGCATCGTCAATGGTCATCCAAACCGGGACATCGACCAGCTACTGCCCTGGGCTTACCGCGCTCAAGCCCTCAAAGCCGTGGCCTAAGAACGACGCTTACTGTTCAGCGTGACTCTGGGCAGAAACGCAATAAACCGGCGCCGGTGCTGCTCTAGGCTGTGGGGCTATGAAATTTGGAAGCTTGCTCTGTTGCGCACCCTGCCCACGGCATCGCCGAAGAATCACAGCATTTCAGGAGCGATGCTCATTAGGAACGAGGACGGGCTCCCGCGACCTGCCGTCAGCCTCTCGTGCTGAAGCTTTCCTCGCGCATGTGACGATTGGAGTTTCTACGCGTTGCTGCAACGAGGTAAGGAAGCAAATCACCAACAAGATGCCGCTGCCGCCGACAGGATGAGCAGTGCGGTGAACGAGAGGGACTTCAGGATCGGCATGCGGGTTCTCCGTGTTGGATAAACCCTCACGAACTTATCTGTGCAGCGCACTGTACGTGCCTGTGCAGAAGATGGGGCCGCCCTAGCGACTACTAATTGTCAAGTAATGCGCTCAAAAGTTGAGCAATAACAATTCCTATACAACGAATTAACACGTCGGAACGTTTCCGTTGATTGATCTATCCTTCCTTGAACTGCAAAACAAGTTCCGCGGCCTCATTTCCGATCTGAAGTCGAAGAAATTCGTCAAAGTTCGGACCGTACCAGTCTCGAGGGAATTCAGAACCGGTCTTCGTCGGCTATTTCTAGAAGCAAGATCAGGACTGACGCCAGATAGGGACACCGAGTTCCTCTCGTGGATTGGTCAGCAGACGAGCGCCCAAGCCGGCGAACTGAGCCACATACCGATCGAATACGATGAGCTTTCAGGGGTCATCGATGCTGTTGCAGTGCCGCTCGAGCGCGAACTGCAATGGATTACCGCAAGAATTCTAAACAATGTTGAGCTCATCAATACTTCACGTGCACTAGCTCAAGAGATTGAAGAGCTAGTTTCCAAACAGAATTTGCGCGAAGCCGTTCATCGGCTCGGCATCATGAACGCGGGCCTTGGCGTCACGCTGTGGGCGGTACAGTTGCGCGTTGCTTTGGAGCAGATGCTCAACGGCCTAGAAGGCCAGAAGAAGTACGTGGCACAAGTGCGGAATGTCTACAAAAGAGGGCTATTGGGATTCGTTGCGTATCATACCGGCGTGCGAAATGAGGAAAAGACAACTTTTCCCAAATTCATCGAGGATATTGTTGCTCGGATTCAGCGACATCAATATTTCACCCCGCCAATTCAACAATACCTCGGCTATCGTCTCGCAAGTATCTGGCCCAATTCGCCGGAAAGGTTAGCAGACGTTCTACGTGTCGAACAAAGCCATTCGTTGTTCGATGTGTATGAGACGTTCGTCGCCGTACTGCAGCAGATCGTGCATGCTCCGGACCTGTTAAATCTTCGGCAGTGCGTCCACGCAGTCCTGCTCACACTTAGTCCCATCGATGACTTTCGTCTTTGTAAGCTCCGAGTTCACCTCGGTATTGTTGCCTCATCAGCACTCCCGCCCCGGGACACCTCCATTTCCGATCCATTACTCGCCGAGGAGATCGTTCCGGCGTTGCGTGCCCTTCGAAGGAACGCGCAACATGTGCGCTCAGTCGACATTTGGCGACAGTTTTACTGTGGCTTTGCTTTGGCAGCGACGCGTCAACGAGCAGTTAGCGCTTTCAAGAAGTGGGATGATGTCCCCCGGTTGCTAGCGACGATTCTCAGACGAGGTGCATCGGCGGACGAAGCTCTTGCCAGCCTTACGAAAGCTTCGGTCAATCTGCGAGCTTTACCAACTATGGCGGGGCTGTCAGACCTATTGGGCCAAATTCGACGAGGCAGACCCGACGATCGATGGGAGCCTTGGTTGATCGGGCTGAACAGCCCCACGCTTGGCGTCGAAGACTTCTCGGAAATAGCAAACCCGGCGGATTGCATAGACCAAAACGCGTTGAGCCGCGTTACGGCGCGCACTTGGCTTCACCTCACCAGCGAGGTGCCTCCTTGCCATCGGATGCAATCTTCGGCGGCACTTATCTTGGTAGCTATCCGCCTTTTGCGAAACACGGAATACCAAGCTGCGCGGGAGTTATTATCTGACCTCAGCGCCTACCCAAATAATGAGGTGCTCGCGGCTATTCTGGCACAAGCGCGTTTGCATGCAACTTCCGCTGTCGGCGATCGCCAAGCCGCAATCGAACTGATTGCCTTTGAAGAAACTCGGACTGACGCGGCAAGGCCCTTCCTCCCGATAGTTCCAGCGATAGACACGTTCGCGTGGGCGGACTACAAGTCGGTTACCAATCCCCTTGCCCCCTCCATTGTTCTCAACCTTCTCTGGGCGCAAGAGCAGCGGGATGCTATCGGCTCGCAATTGAGGTACGCCGCAGGCTCTTTTCTCCGAGGGAGTAAGGCTGAGAAGCCATCTAAGTTGTTCGACTATTCCGGTGAGTACGACCTTAGACAGCTGATCTACTTCCTTAGATTCGTGTGTGTCCCTAACGTTCTAGATGTATCGCGTATCCTAAAAAGCTCGCGTCAAGTGCTTGATGAGCGGATAGCCATCTGTGCGGCGCTTCGCGATCTAGACCCTTCTAACTCTCCAACTTACGAGGCTGAAGTGCTCCAAATTACGGATCAGCAGATTCTTGATGAAGGTCGACAAATCGTGGACCGCACAAGGATTCACGTGGATATTGCTGCTCTGGAACGTTGGGCATTCGGAGAACTGTCGGAGGACTTTGCCCGTTATGGGGACTTACTGTCTCTGCAGATCGGGCCGGAGCAGGGATTTGACGACGTGCTGAAGGAGCTGATGGTCGCACCAGGCCCGCGCCAAACGTTCGTGCCGGAGACTGAGGCCGATGCGGTGCTCTTCAGCATTTTGAGGCGTGTTGGGGAAGAATTTTTGACCAACTCGAGCTTCGGTTTAGACTTCTACTTGAGCAAACGAATTCGGCATCAGTCCTTTATAGGATTGATCCGTGGACCGCTAGAGTTTGCGAACCTGATCACGACGAAGGAAACCGGCGGGAGCGGCTATCGTCGCAACGACGCGCTGCTTTCGAGATTTCGTTTTCTTTCTCCTGAAGCGCTGGGCGATTTGGATAGAGCAATTTCTGAGTTTGCAGCAAAATTCGACGCCCTGCTCTTGGAAGCAAAGGATAGTCGGCTGCATATTCGATCGCCTGAAAAGCCGGCAGGTGTGATTTACCTGGATCTTTCGTCGCAACTTATGACATTGACCCGATCGATCGTGGCTGAAGACACGAACTTCGATGCCTTCTTTTTAACTGCAATGGCGGTGATGTGGGCTGCACTTGAGCCGTCTCTGGCTCAGGCAAGGCTTTTCCTTTCAGAGGATTTAAAGACCCAAATTACCGATGCGTTTGATAAATTCCGGGCGGCGGTCCGAATGATCGCGGAGGATGATCCCGCGTTTCTGGAGATCGATACCGAAATCGGCCTACGGTCCACTGATGTTCAGCGGGCATTGGACGAGGCAGCTACCTGGTTCACCCATTCGAACATAGAGGCAAGCAAGAGGTACTTCACGTTGACTCAGGCGGTCGACATTGCAATCGAATCTGCTTTGAAGTGCCAACGAGCGTTCGAGCCCATCATCGAGAAAACAGTAGAGGAAACGGAGGACATCCGTATTTCCGCATCCAATCTCATTTTTGTTCACGATGCTCTGTTTGTTGCGCTGGACAACGCGCGCGCTCACTCTGGTCTGAAGAAGCCAAAGGTCAGAATCGTGGTTACTCCAGATTTTGCGGCCGGTCGACTAGCTATTGACACCACCTGCGAAACACGATCTGGGAGCACCCCAGCTCGGCTCCGTCAGCTGGAGGAAATCCGTGCTCTCATCGATGCTGGCGCTGTGGGAAGGCGAACTCGCCGTGAGGGCGGGAGTGGGTTCCTGAAGCTAGCCGCAGTCGTCCGCCAATCTGAAAAAGGGGAGCTGACTTTTGGCTTCGGCCAAGGAAGAGACTTTCGGCTTACAGTAGTTTATGCCCTAGTCATCCAGCAGGAAGCGAAGCACTGAGTAGGCTCAACATTCTCCTCGTCGAGGACGAGTCCCCTAAAAGAAGGCACGTCGAACGCTTTCTGCAGCGGTGGTCTTCCACCGTTTCGGCTCGGTTTGCGATGTCCGTCAATTCAGCCTTGGATGCGCTCGACGATTCGTTGCCAGATCTTCTACTTCTTGACATGTCCCTGCCAACGTTCGATGTCGGCGAGAACGAAGCTGGGGGACGCCCACAAGGCTTTGGAGGTGTTGAAATTCTTCGACACATGACCCACGCGGGGATCCGCTGCCCGACCATTGTGATAACTGGCTACGAAGCTTTCCCTACGGCAGCCGGCAAGACCGTCGAACTATCAGAACTTCGAGACAATTTATCCAATGAGTTTCCCGACTTGTTCCTCGGCGTGCTGCATTTCAACTCAACCTACGATGAATGGAAGATTGCTTTGGAGAAGACGCTGGTCGGCCTCGGCTTAAATTCCGGAGAATCTCAGTGAAGATCCTTATCACCGATGACCAATCCAACAGGTACCAACGCCTTGTGACTCGCCTCGAAGCCATAGGCGTCAAGAGAGGAGATATCCAGTTCGTTCAGAGCACCCGACAAGCGCGAGACGTTTTAGAGAAAACATACTGTGACATTCTGATATTGGACATCGTGGTTCCGCTTTGGCCCGATCAAGATCCCGCCAAACAGCATTCTCTTGATCTTCTGTTTGAGCTTCATGAGACAGAATCGATGATCAAGCCAGGTCGCATCGTCGGCCTAACTGCTGATAGAGAGGTGGCAGATGATGCTCTCGGATCATTTATGGATTGGACGTGGACTATACTGGAGTACTCGTCGATCAACGACGAATGGATCGATCGATGTATAAACTGCGTAAAGTATGAAATTGAGCAATCCGAAGCCGGACGTCGGCGGGCAGAATACGGAGTCGACCTGGCTGTCGTTTGCGCATTGGCGTCCCCTGAACTCGAAGAGGTCTTGAAACTACGGCGCGTACTCATAACGCGCGGCCAACCATAGCCGGATAGATGCGAGTTGGATGAAGGCAAGGTAGTTTCCCGCAAGCCTATCGTAGCGGGTTGCCACCCGACGGCATTGTTTGATCCTGTTGAAGAACCGCTCGACCTGGTTGCGGGCACGATAGAGGTACGGGCTAAAGCAGATCGGATCGCTTCGGTTGCTTTTCGGCGGGATGTTGGCCCACGCGCCTTTGTTCATGGCAAGCTCTCTGATCCAATCGGCGTCGTAGCCTCGGTCGGCAAGCAGCATTGATCCGGATTTGAGACCAGACAGCAGTTTTCCGGCAAGTCGAACGTCGTGGGTCTCGCCGGGACTCAACGCAAGCCGTATTGGTAGACCATTGCTATCAACCACCGCATGGATTTTGCTCGTCAGACCGCCACGTGACCTTCCCATCGATTGACGCCAGTTTCTTGTGATGCAGGCCCCATGTTGATGTACGCGAACAATAGAAGTGTCGATCATCTGCACTGCAGCATCACGGGCACCAGCCAGTGCGCTCATGAGCTTGGCCCACACTCCCGCCCGTCGCCAGCGAACGAACCGATTGTAGCAAGTCGTATACGGACCGAAGTTTTCTGGCAGGTCGCGCCATGGCGCTCCGGATCGCAAGACCCAGAAGATGCCGTTGAGGACACGACGGTCGTTCACTCGTGGCACGCCGCGCGACTTATTCGGCAGCATCGGCTTGATGGCAAACCACTCATAATCTGTGAGTTCGTAGCGCATGATTCGGCCCCTTCCGTTGGTGGGCTTGAATCATGGCTCGGCTGTCGCGCTCAACTGGTCGCTATGCACCCGAAAGCAGACCTACTATGCTCATTTTGAGTTTTGTCGTTCATCAACGAATGCAGACATCGGCAATGAGCGGCGCCTATGTGCGGCGCTCGTGCCAAGATCTGCTCGACAACTACGCGAGGCCACCATCCGTCACGCGGCTCACCAACACACGTTCACTGGCCTGAGCCGCCAACCCCAACCGGTCCAAACCCGACGCCATCGCGTGCAACCACCATACGCCGCGTAACTCCAACCGGGCGCTCCCCAGCCGGGCCCCCAGCCAGGTCCTCCCCACCCCCAGCCAGGACCCCATGCGGCCGCGCTGGCGAGCCCGAGGCCGATACCTATTCCTACCGCTGGTGCACCCCAGCCACCCCCGCGCCAACCGCCGCCATGCCAACCGCCGCCGTGCCATCCACCGTGAAAGCCACGTTGGGCGGACACCCCAGTAGGAGCCAAGGCAAGCACGGCTGCAACAGCGAGAGCGAGAAACGGCTTCTTGACCATGACCACCTCCATTCGAGTTGTGCGGCATAAACGCTGCGCGATCAGCTTGGTTCTTATCGCGTCAATCATCAGGACGAGATCAGTGCGTTCGGTAGGCTGAACACCTGCTTATCGGTAAGTGGCAACCGAGCACCCGGTGGGCTCTCCGCGCAGTCCCTGTGGGACATGGATGCTGTCCTATGCAGCAGGCCATAGACGGACCGCGACGATCGAACGATATTGGAAGATCATCAGCTAAATAAAACGCTCGACGATCAAGGGAGCTTGCGAATGTATGCCAACATTCTCTTGAGCACGGATGGATCGGATGTCGCGAGAAAAGGCATTAAGGAAGGCGTCGCCCTGGCAAAGGCGTTGAATGCCAAAGTGACAATCATCACCGTGACGGAATCGCTGCCGGTCGACTATGGAAGCGGACACGCCGGGGGATGGTTTCCCTCGCAGGAAGAATTTGATCGCTTTGACGCGGCAAAGAAAGAACGAGCGGCCAAAATCCTCGATGAAGCGCGGGCCATCGCCGCGAAGGTCGGGATGTCTGCCGAGCTCTTGCATGTTCCTAATGCGCACCCCGCCACCGCGATTGTCGACACAGCAAAGTCCAGAGGTTGCGACCTGATCGTCATGTCCTCTCATGGGCGTCGCGGCTTCAGAAAATTGTTGTTGGGAAGCCAAACGTCGGAGGTCCTGGTCGACGGAAGCGTGCCCGTGTTGGTTGTGCACTAGCGAATGGAGTGCTCGGCCGTCTTCTCTCTACAGCTTCGTTAAAGCGCGCGAGCTGGCCTGACTCGGGGACCCGCATGTCTATCGCAATCTCGGCCCTCGGCGGCGTGGGACTCTTCCTGCTTGGTATGACCGTGATGACGGACGGCTTGAAGTTGCTGGCCGGCTCCGCCCTCCGCACTGTGCTCGCCAAGGCGGCAGCGACTCCGCTGCTCGGCTCCTTCTGGGGCGCGATCGTGACGCTCCTGGTGCAGTCCTCTAGTGCAACAACCATGACGACGATCGGACTTGTGAGCGCAGGTTTGTTGACGTTCCAGCAAGGGTTGGGACTCGTCTTCGGCGCGAATGTCGGCACGACGGCGACGGGCTGGCTGGTTGCGCTGGTGGGCGTGCGTGTCTCGCTCACGTCAGCCGCGCTGCCGATGATCTTCGTTGGCGCGTTGACCAAGCTTTTGACGCGCGGACGAATATCTGGGGTCGGCGCCGCGGTTGCAGGATTTGGGCTTGTGCTTTTCGGGCTGACCACCCTGCAGCAAGGCATGGGCGGACTAGCCGAACGATTGCATCCGGCGGACTTGCCTGCAGTGCTTGCCGGTCCCGAAGCCCAGTCGTGGTCGGGCCTGCTGGGCGTGCTGGCGTTGGTGGGGGCCGGGCTGGTGATGACCGCGCTGATGCAGTCGTCAACCGCCGCGGTCGCGGTTACGTTATCCGCCTACTACGCCGGTGCGATCGGGTTGGACCAGGGCTGTGCGCTGATCATCGGCCAAAATATCGGGACAGCGACGAGTTCCGCATTGGCGGCGATTGGTGCGAGTACCACCGCCAAGCGGCTCGCCATCGCCTATGTCCTTTTCAAGCTTGTCGCCGCCATCATCGCGCTGATGTTCTTTCCCGTCGTCATCCCTCTGCTCGTGCGTGGCTCAAACAGTATCGACGGCGTCACACTGCTGGCTGGGTATCACACCGCGTATAACGTCGTCGGGGTCGCGGTCCTATTGCCTCTGGTCGACTGGTTCACGCGACTAGTCGAGCGCATTTTGCCGGAGCGTGGCTCGCCGCTCACGCGATGCCTCGATCCCTCGGCCCTGGCTACACCTGTCGTCGCGGTGGAAGCGGTGCGTCGAACGATCGCGCGTGTGCTCGCAAAGCTATGTGGTGCGATCGAGGCGGCATTGGCCGGCCGCGCTGAGCCAATACGTCTTGGGGACGCGGCATCGGTACAAGAAGCGGCCGATGCCCTGCGTCAGGCGCGAACATTTTTATCCGACGTCAGGGGACCATCTGAGACTGGCGACGAGCAACGGCGACGCACGAGCACATTGCACGCACTCGACCACACGTCTCGACTGACGGAAATCGCGAAGGCAGGAATTCACGCCAATTCGAAGAATGGCGGACCGGAGGAAATCCGCGCTGCGGAGCTGTGCATGGAAGCGATGCGAAGCGCCGCCACGATTGCGCAGGAGGTGGCGGGCTCGCCCCGCACCACTGACTTGCCGCAAATCATCGAAGCCGAACTCCGCGCCGACGTCGGTCGGCGCGTGAGCTCGACTGACCAGGCCCTGGCCGAGCTGGAGCATTGTACGACACAACTTCGGGGCGTGTTGCGCACTCACCGCAGTTCGACTGTCGGGGCAGTCGCCAATGCAACACTCACCGCCGACGCGGCGCTCACTCGCGTCGAAGCGGTCCGAAACATCGAAGCGCTCTCGCATCACGCCTGGCGCTCTGCAGCCCATCTTGTCGGTCGCGGCTAGAGGCTACGTGGCGTTACGTCGGATGATCTTCAGCACAAGGAGACCCATGCCAAAGGCAAGCGCGATAATTCCGGCGACAAGACATCCGTTTGAACCGGACTCGAACCCGATCGCGATACCGAGGACGCCGAGAACGATCAGGACCAATCCCCCGAACTTCTTCAGCAGTAGCGTCGAGCTGTCTGCAGTGTACGCGGCCATGATAAATCTCCCGCTCTGCAGCACTAAACTATCATGCTTGCGCCCTGAAGCTAGACCCGGTCGCATGTTACTGCACGCGCGGCTTCGTTTTTCTAAATTCGCGCATCTGGACGCTCGCACCAGCTCCGTCCCGCATATGACAGTTGGTCTTACTCAAACTGCGGTGAGAGGGTCACATCTCTTAATTGTGAATGGGCGGTCGGCGTTTGAGGCGGCGCCGGATTTATCAGTTCTGTGTTAGATTTTGGGCTCACGCATCAGAATGCGTGAAGGGGCGGGACATCACATCGTTGCGGGAGAGCTCCATGTCGGATCTAGTCGCGATTGTGTATCCATCCGAAGCCAAAGCAGAAGAAGTTCGGCAGAAAATCCTCGAGCTCCAGAAAGAGTATCTGATCGCGATCCAAGATGCCGTGATCGCGGTCAAGACCGGCGAAACGGTCAAACTCAATCAACTCGTGAACACCACCATGGCGGGTGCCGCAGGAGGAAGCTTCTGGGGACTGCTGTTCGGAATCGTGTTCCTTAACCCCCTCATTGGCGTGGCGCTAGGTGCCGGCGCCGGCGCATTGGGCGGCGCGCTGACTGATTTCGGTATTAACGATCAGTTCATGAAGGACCTCAGCTCGAAGGTGAAATCCGGAGATGCCGTTCTGTTCCTGCTGATCAAAAGCATGACTGCAGACAAGGTCCTCAACGAAATCAAGGATGCGGGAGGGACCGTCCTGAAAACCTCTCTCGACGAAAAGAAAGAACAACATCTGCGCGACACCCTTGCCGCGGCTACTCAGGCCAAGGCTGCCTAGTCATGTGAGGCAAAGCCGAAAGGTTGGAGCTGAACACGAGAGCGCTTGTCGTGTTCGGCCGACGTCCTTGCCGCTGACCAGGTCAGTTGATCCGTAACGCCGGGTCAGCGCGCGAGCGGCAAAGATGGTTGCGCAGTTTCGCGTGCGAAAGGGTTGGCCGAGCTCCGTTTGGCGAGTTCTCTTTCTGGGCGGTCAAGTTCTGGGCGGTCAAGAACCAAGGTGGAAATCATGCGGAAATCAATTTTTTGGATGCTCGCTCTTGGGGCCGCGTTGGCGGTGGTGACGACGACGGGCAGTCGCTCGCATGCCGGAATTATCGGAGCACCGCTCGGCCTGCATGAGGCCGCCGGTGATCTTGGGCTTGCTGAGACTGTCCAATTCCGCTGGAGGGGCCACGGCTATTGTTGGTACAGCCGCGGGTGGCGCGGCGCCGGCTGGTATCGGTGTGGCTTTAATTGGCGGCGCGGCCATGGCTGGGGTGGTCCTGCCGGCTGGCATGGATGGCGGCACCCAGGCCGCCCGGTGGCTCGTCCGCCGAAGCCGGGCAGGCCAGGAATCCAGCGTCCACGACCGCTCCCCGACAGGGTGCCGGGTCGGCCGGGAGCCCGGCCATTGCCTGACAGGATGTGATGGATACGCTCTCGCCGCCTAAGCACGCGCGCTGGCCCTACATATCGACCGGGCATCTGCCTGAAGCGGGTACGGTGCAGGACCTCGTGCGCGAAGCGCACGCCCGCTTTCGATCGAACAATGAGGGCGAGAACTCCAAGGTGTACCCGACGCTCGAGCGAGCGCCGAGCGACCTGTTCGGCGTGTGCATTGCCGATACCAGTGGGCAAATCTACGCCGCCGGAGATACCGACTACGAGTTCACGATCATGAGCGTGTCCAAGCCGTTCGTCTTTGCGCTGATTTGCGACGTCATCGGACCCGAGGAAGCGCGCGACAAGCTTGGTGCCAATGCCACTGGCCTCGCCTTCAACTCGCTCGGGGCGGTCGAAAAGACGCCGGACGGGCGAACCAACCCGATGGTGAACGCCGGCGCGATCGCGACGACCAGCCTGGTTCCCGGGGCGTCGGGGGCGGACAAATGGAAGTTCATCCGTGACGGCCTGTCGAAATTCGCAGGCCGAACCCTGCTGCTGAACGAGGAAGTCTATGCTTCGGCATCGGCGACTAACTTTCGTAACCGGGGCCTGGCCCGCCTGCTACAGAGTTACGATCGCATCTACAGCCACCCCAAGGAAGCAACCGACCTTTATACCCGCCAGTGCTCGCTGAACGTCTGCGCAAGGGACCTTGCCGTGATGGGCGCGACGCTCGCCGACGGTGGCGTCAATCCGCTGACCAGGCAGCGTGTGGTCGATGTGTCCGTTTGCCACTACACGCTCGCCGTGATGGCGACCGCGGGACTGTACGAAACCTCCGGAGACTGGCTCTACGACATTGGGCTGCCGGGCAAAAGTGGCGTCGGCGGCGGCATCGTTGCCGTTTCGCCCGGCAAGGGCGGCTTCGGAACCTTCGCTCCGAGGCTCGATGCCGCCGGCAACAGCGTCAAGGGACAACTTGCTGCAAAATTCCTGTCGCAGAACCTGGGAATGGATTTGTTCGTCTCGAACGCTGAAACGTAAGGCGGTCGCAGTCCGCCGCGCCGACCCTGAATAGGAGATTGGCCATGTCGGTACAAGCCGTTCCAGCCTCACACGTGGAGTCGGAGGTGCGCGCCTCCTGGGTGCCGATGATCGCGATCGCGCTCTCCCAAATCATCATGTCCTTCAATGTCGCGGCTCTGCCGGTGTCGTTGGGCGGCATGGTGAAGAGTTTTGGCGTTCCGCCGACGACGGTAGCGACCGGCATTGTGGTCTACGGGATGCTCGTCGCGGGCCTGGTGATGCTCGGCGCGAAGCTCCTTCAGCGCTTTGGTCCGAGCCGGGTTTTTCGGATCGCGGTCGTCGTGTTCTGCGCCTCCCAGGTTTTGATGACATTCAGTCCCACCGCGACTCTGATGATCACGGCGCAAGGGCTGATAGGGGCATCCGCGGCCATTATCGTGCCGGCGCTGGTCGCGCTGATCGCGGAGAATTATCGCGGAGAACAGCAGGCTACGGCCGTGGGCGCGCTTGGTTCGGCGCGCGCGGCTGCCGGTGTGCTCGCATTCATCATCGGGGGTATCTTCGGTACCTATATCGGCTGGCGCCCGGTATTCGGGATTTTGATTGCGGTGTCGGCGATCGTTTTTCTGCTGAGCTTTAAACTCAAGGCGGACGAAGCACGTCCCGACGTGACCATCGACATGGTCGGCGTCCTACTGGCCGCGGCCGCGATCGTTTTCATGGTGTTCGGATTCAATAATCTGAATCGATGGGGCCTTACGCTTGCCGCGCCTAACGCGCCATTCGACCTGCTGGGGATGTCGCCGGCGCCGATCCTGATCGTGATCGGTATTGTCCTCGGACAGGGCTTCCTGATGTGGACGCGCAAACGCCAGGAAACCGGAAGAACCCCGCTGCTTTCACTTGAGGTCCTCGACTCTGTCGAGGAGCGCGCGGCGGTGTACGCTATGTTTGCTGTCGTCGCGCTTGAAGCGTCCCTCAATTTCACAGTTCCGCTCTACATCCAGATCGTGCAGGGCCGGACGCCCATTGCGACCGCGATCGCGATGATGCCGTTCAACCTCACGGTCTTCTTCGCCGCGATGCTGATCGTGCGGCTTTACGGCCGTCTGGCGCCGCGCCAGATCGGCCGCTACGGCTTCACGCTCTGCGCCATTGCGCTGGTGTGGCTGGCCTTCGTGGTCCGCAATAATTGGAACGAGTGGCCGGTGCTGCTCGGCCTGATCATTTTCGGCATCGGGCAGGGTTCGCTGGTCACCCTGTTATTCAACGTGCTGGTGACCTCCTCGCCGAAAGAGCTCGCGAGCGACGTCGGATCGCTGCGCGGCACCACACAAAATCTCGCTTCCGCCGTCGGAACGGCCACAGCCGGCGCATTGCTGGTTGGCCTCCTGAGCGCGATTGCGCTCGGCAGCATCGCGGCGAGCCCGAAGCTGACGCCCGAGCTGCAGGCGCAGGTCGATCTCGATAGCATAAACTTCGTCAGCAATGATCGGCTGCAGGCCGTATTGTCCGGCACCACAGCAACGCCGGGGCAGGTCGCCGAAGCCGTGCGGATCAACACGGAATCTCGACAGCGCGCTTTGAAGATCGGTCTTTTGATCCTGGCCGGTCTGGCGCTCCTCTCGATCATTCCGGCCGGACGTCTGCCCGACTATCGGCCGGGCGAATTGCCGGATCGACCGACGCGGAAAGGGAGTTGACGCAACTTGGCGACTAGGTGGGTTAGTCACCGGATTTGAAACTGCTCGAAGCGGGGCGTTTTGGAACAACAGCCGCCAATCCGCGAAGTTAGCCCGCCGAAAGAGTAAGGCCGCCTCAGTTGCCGCCCTAACCTTGATCTAACGCAAGGATTCCGCTGCGTGGGGCCAGACAATCGGCTCATGGCCGGTCCCGACAAGCAGAGCGAGGCAGAGGAAGCCAAACCCTCCCGGTTGGAGGAGGCTCGGCGCGTGATCGAAGAGTACGCGAACGGTCTCCGGGAAATACTCCGGAAGTTACGGCGCAAGATGAACTAAGACCGCCTCGGTTGGTAGCCTGCTCGTGAGCCCTTCTCGGAAGTCCCGGCAGATCTTATGAGTACGCACCCTAGACTGGGGATGGTCAAGTGCAAAACCTCTCGACGATACTCAGTTTTACTACGAGGGAAAGTTGACCATCGATGGGACTCATATCTCAGTTTGTGCTGCGGCAGCAACACGAATGGGCATGGTCTCGACAGCGCTGTTAAGCGCGAAGGTAATTGAGAAGCTGCGACCAAAGCTCATTGTGATGTGTGGAATATGCGCGGGTGTTAGAGGGAAGGTTGATCTGGGAGACGTGTTATTAGCCGACCCAGCGTGGGACTTCCAGAGCGGTAAGCGTGTCAAGGATAGGGAAAATAGTTCGTTCTCGATTGCTCCGCATCAGATACCTGTACCTACGAAGCTTCGGATTCATGTTGAGCAGCTACGCGCAAATCATGCGTCATTGAGTCGGATAGCTCAGAAATTTGGCGAAGAAGCTCTTAGAATACCTAGGATCCTGGTGGGACCGGTAGCATCCGGCTCCGCCGTTCTGGCTGACGGAGAGGTCATTCAACAGATAAAGGAGCAACAGCGAGACTTGTTGGGAGTCGAGATGGAGGTCTATGGTCTCTATGCTGCGGCTCATTCATCATCGTCGCCGCAGCCACAGGCTTTTGCCTTGAAGGCGGTATGCGATTTCGCAGACCCCGATAAGAACGATAAAGCACAGCGCTTCGCTGCATTTACGAGCGCTAACGTTCTCAGTCTGCTAATAGAGAGATTTGGTGTCCGCTTGCTCCAAGACGTTTGAGTTTGGATGTGTAGGGAATGGTTGATGTAATAAGGCCGTCTGAGACTTTTGCGAAGGTAGACTGATTGTACATAACCCTTCGATCATCAGTCCCTACAAGTCCCTGATCGGGTCTTTTGCATTGCTGAGGAAGTGATCTCCTTTCCGACGGATTAAAATTCAGCACCGACCACCCCTTTTCATAATGGCTTTGAGCTTGCCCCCAAGTTTTATCCAATCCTGAGTTCGCCCTGGCGGTTGGATTTGGGCGGTGGGCGCGAGGACGTAAAAGTCGACCTGAGGCATCCCCTTTTGTTCAGATCGTGGCAAAATCGTATTGCACGACGAAGACGAAGAAACTACTCTTGAGGGAATTGTGATCTCGTGCCGACCTGATATTGCGCAGATTCGCCCCTTGCGAGAATGCGCGAGCGATTGATGCTACTGGACTGGGCCGCATTCGGGGCAACGAAAGATTGGAGTGTTCCCGAGGCGCCCGAAGACTCCTGAAAGATCGGTATGAACTCTGGGATCAGTAAAGGAAACCGAACTCTCACCATAGCTGTTATTGATGCTCCATACGACGCGACCGCATTGGCAGGTGCACTTGCGAACAGTCCTGTCAGCCTCGCCGACGGAAGCTGCGACAGTAGTCCGAATAGTGCGTGTGATCACGGCACATTCATCGTGGGGCTACTGGGCGCGCGTCCAGACACCTTGATGCCCGGCTTGTGCCCTAACTGCCGGCTCCTGCATTATCCATTGTTCGTCGATGCGAATTCGCCATCCGCCAGCGTTGACGAAC
Source organism: Bradyrhizobium sp. Gha (assembly GCF_900113735.1). Taxonomy (GTDB): domain Bacteria; phylum Pseudomonadota; class Alphaproteobacteria; order Rhizobiales; family Xanthobacteraceae; genus Bradyrhizobium. The sequence goes on along the minus strand of NZ_FOQM01000011.1, from coordinate 56,040 downwards.
TTGCGACTGCGATTGCAGTAGCTGTTAAAAAAGGGGCTCGGCTTATCAATCTCAGCCTCGCGATCGTCGGTACAGAGTCCGGCATCAACCGGCGGCTTGCGGCCGCCTTAGATTTTGCCGAAGCAAATGGGGTTCTCTTGCTAGCGGCAGCCGGAAACCAGGGCGGTCTCGCCATTGGACAGCTTTTGACCCACCCAGCCGTCATACCGATCGTTGCTCTGGATGCGTCGCAGAGCTTACTGCCGGAATCCAATTTCGGTCCCGAGATATCCAATCGCGGGGTTGCCGCGCTTGGACGAATGCCGGGCTATGTTCGCGGCGGGGGCATTACCGTGATGTCGGGGACGAGCGTCGCTACCGCGGTCGCAACAGGCATTCTGGCGCAAGTGTGGTCGGCGCGACCGGATATTGATAGCGCCACGCTACGATCCGCCCTGGCAGGCCTTAGTCCGCGCAACGGATCGAAGCCGCCCATGTTGACCCGCGAAATCGTGTCGGCGACGCTCGATCGGATAGTTCCGACTGCACTTGCCGCGACCGGAGCTGTCGAGATGAGAAATTATGCGAGCCTGCAGGGAGCGACGACGATGGCCTATGGAAGTGAACAACCGGCTCCATCTCAGGTGGCTGGCTTGATCGCAAAACCGCAGACGGTGACACCAGCGGGATGCGGCTGCGGGGCTCCAGGCGGAGCTTGTACCTGTCATGGAGGCCAGCCTGGGCGCAGCGGCTTTGTCTACGCGATTGGCACGATCGAGGCGGACTATCCAAACGCGGCCATCGAGCGGGAGATGCAAGCGCTGGCTCTCCATCTGGGCGTGGAGTTCTCGCCCGATCGAGACCTCACCAAAAGACCAACCGAGGATCGACAATGGCAGCATGCGGTTTTGTCGAAGGACCCAAAGCTAACCAGGTATATCGCGCGGCAATTGCGTTGGCGCCTGACGATCGAGGATTTTCCTGTCTTCGTGCTCAATCCGAGCGACCCGAGCTACTTCGACGACCTGATCGACGCCTTAGAGCGGCCTAAATACACCAAACCCGAACGCCGCGGAGGCAAGAAAGCCGCGAAGGAAGCGCCGCCGGTTGAGGCCCCCTCGATCAACGCCGAGGACCTGGACGTTGTAATCGGTGTCGCGGGGGCGCAGACGCCGGACGGAATCGCGGTTCAGGTGGACCAGATTTTTCAAGTGAAGCGTAATCAGCTTAGCCTAGACGGATTGCCCTCGTTCTCGCAAGTGGCCGACAATCATGGTCTATCAGACCAAGATCGCGCCTATAACTTCCTGGCGGCGCGCTACACGCCACCGGCGAGCCAAATCGATGGATACGAGCTATCGGGCATGCGCGTGATAGCGTCGCGGCTCGGCGCCGATATTGGCCGCATTATGAGAGCTATTTATACGTTCAGGAACGCTACTGCGTCCGAAAAGGAGTACTTCGTGCGCGTCGATGTGACCCACGAATTCCCGATGATTGTCAGCCCGATGCAGCTGTATCTGGAAAGAGGAGAGAGATTATGAGATTGATGCCTACGATCGATGACGACATGGTTTTTCAATTTCGGCGCACAGGAAAGCAGCGCGCTTCATATCGGCCGGTACGAGGCGGCCACATGGCTGCCGCCCAACGGGTTGTGATGCAACGAAGCCCCGGATGCTCGTTTGCCGGTCAGGGATGCATCACACGCAGGGGAGAGGCAGGTATTTGTGACGGGCACCTCAATTGCATTGCTGATCCATTTCCTGGCGGGTTTCAACTCTAGCAAGATCGCCGCGTTCCCGCCGGCCTCAAGGCAGGCTTTACTCTCGCCGGAAGATTCAAGCCACCTCCTTGCCTGTCCTTGGAGGCGGTCTTGCTTATGGAGAGACGCGTGTTATCAGTTGCAATTCACGGCTCTTCAGTTGGTCGATCGCCAAGACGGCTAGCTGCTCGGCATAGCTCGTGGTCGTGGCGGTGACGCGATTTAACACGAGAAGATCGCCTCTAGCCTTTGAGCCGATGGCGACGCGCGCTCCCCCAAGCGCCGCGCCGGAAAAGACAAAACCCTTGAGCGCCGAAAGAGCCGCCAACCCCTTGCCTTTGGGAGCAAGGGCAAGGCCTACGGTGACTTGGTGAGCGTCCGTACGCCTCAAGGTCCCTGTTGCCGAAGCATCCGCGACCTGGAACGCGTTCCCGACCGGAGCAAATACCACTTTCGGCATCGCGATGAGGTCGATCATAGTCGTGAAAGTAAGCTTGTCAGCCATGACCGGAGCGCCACTACCGCCTGGATCGGCTTTGTTGGCTGCCAGACCATCAAAGAAACTCAGTTCAAAGAAGGTGTATACGGTGTTATAGATTCCTACGCGGCCGGCGATCGGATAGATATAATTCGGGCTGAAGGCAACGTGTCCGTCGCAATACTGATCTCCGTTGGGTTTTGGCGTGTTCAATTCCCGGAGCAGAAAACCGACCGTGTCGGTTATCGTAAATGTTCGCTCGTTTTGCCGCGTCCGGTTACCGTCCCCAGTGAGGCCGAGCGTAAATTTATTTAGCCATGGCCCGACGAAGTTGGCGGTTGCGCCGAGATTGTTATCTTCGGTCATCGTAAGATCGAAAGTGTACCCGACGCCGGCGGAGTAGATGACCTCGAAAACATTCCGAATCTGAGCGTGGGCGGCGTCAGGAAATGAACGACGCGCGTCGAAGCTAGCCATCGAGTCGCGGTTCTCATTAAATTGCGCGAGAAGATCGGCGGCGATCGCACTATTGCCATGGACGGCCAGATCCGTGAGATATTTGATTATAACATCCCTTGCAGCATCGCGTGTTTCGCATCGGATTTGCTTTACGATGTCGGCTGTACTGAGCCCGGTTACGTCCTCGGGCACCGGGTGAATGGCGCAGCCAATCAGCAGCGCCGCCGCGGCAATAGCCGCAATAAGCCGGATCCACATTTGCTGGACGCTCCTAATAATAAGACGAACTAACTTTAAAATACATTCTCAACCTTGCCGGTTGCGATGAGATACTATTCTCCCTCTGCGAGCAACATGCGCCGATGGAACGAACTTTGAAAAGTGCGAAATGTTGCCGTGAAGCAACATTAAGCGAGATCTATGGCCTTCGTCTCACGGCGCCGAATGAGGGGGCTTATCTCAACGACACCGGTTTGTGTCTCATGTGGAGCGCTTGCAGTCGAGAGACCTCCCCAACAATGTCAGATCGGGACTGCTGCCGTTTCGCACCGCGGCTGCGTCCAAATTCAATTGCAATACACTCAGCCGCGGAACGACCGGTTAGCTATGGCAACACCAAGAAAGGCGAACACTCGAGAGTGCGAACTCAGATTGTCGAAGCCAAGTGCTTCCTGATCTACCCTGAAAAAGGAGAATGAACCGGGGTTGGTTTCATGGCTCAAGTCGTTACTAACAAACGATCCTGTACCACAACTTTCGCGTTTGATGCATCGATGTCCCAGGCCAGCCAGCGTTGCGTTTACTTCATCCATCTCGCGCCGTCATTCCAGCGGTCGTCGGACGGCTTCGCCGGACGACGAAGGATTTCTTTGGTTCGTTGGGACGCGGGAAGTCAGGCCAGGAATGGTGCCGGCCGCGCGGCCGCTATGTGATGATCGACTTATCCGCTCCCGCCATCGCGGTCCCCGACTCCGTCGCCTCCGCCTCCATCCCCTTCGCCTCCGCCTCCGTCGCCTCCGCCATCACCACCTTCAGAGCCTGAATCTGGAGCCGTCTCTTCTTTTTCGGACAACGCCTCTCCGTCGTTGTTGTTTAGATAGTCTTCGGGGCCAGGCGTTGAGTCCTTCAGCTGCTGTTCCATTTGCTGGAGTTCGGCATCTGTCGCAGGTTGATTGTGCGCTCCTCCCAACGCTGGTACGCGTCGGCTACGATTTGCGGGAGGTCTTGGAATTTCCGGTGTGAGTGGCGGGGTAATTCTCCCCACTTATGGCATTTGAAAATTCCCCAGTTTTCGTGACGGCCCACCGTCCAGGGCATGCCCTGGACGGTCGGGCGCAATACTCATTCCCATAGAGAGGCCTCATTACTGGTTTCCGGCGAACGATTTCGAGGGGCGCATGATCGGGGCACCTGCAGAGTTTGTTTACTCTCTAGCCTGCAGCTTTCCTAATTCTCGCTTTGACCGCGGCAGACCGGCCGATGTAGCGGCGAATGATCTTCTCGACGGGCTCCTCGTTTCCGCGATCTCGCGCATGCTGAAGCCGCCGATATAAAACTTGGTCGCTGCCGTGCCGCGCAGATCGTTAAAATGTAGATCCGCTTGGTCAGACGATAGGGGCAGAACACCGCGGCTTCGAGGATGGTTCGAAGCCGCAACTTTCGCAAAGACTTCTGTGACCGAGCGCTACTGCTTGTGCGGAATTGTCTTGCCCAAATGAACAGTGTGATCAGGTTTAAGAGAATGGGCCAACGCGAGTGGGAGGATGTTTTGAGGGGGCGCCAGCTTGCGGCGGTCCTGCGAAGTCTCTGGATGGGACTTTCGGTTTTGTTTTGAGAGGGGAGACAGATCAAGCCGCTCTGACGAATTCGCCGGCTGCGGATCGTTCATTGAGTCGGTGAATCAGACCGTCTCGGAAGTCCGCGACCTCGATCCTTTCGGCCGCAATTAGCCGATGAAGGGTCACGTTGCAGTCGTGCTCGAATTGGCGAGCCGTGACGGGTGGCACGTACATTCGTCGCGCCAAAACAATGCCGTGGGTCGGAACAGGCGCGAGACCCTGCTCAAAAATTCGGGGTACCGTCTGATCGTAAACGCAGAACGCGCGAACACACGCGTTGTTGTAAACAATCATCTCCTGCCGCACCGATACGCACACAAATCTGAAAATCGCTAGGACTTTTTTGGTCGGCTTTCCTGGCTTTGTTGAGAGAATATCGATTGCCAAAGCTTCGACCTCCGCATCATTCGCGCGTTCACGTAAAATGCTGAGCCCATCTTCATAAGCCTTGGAAAAGGCCGCCCGCGCGAGCCTTCCATCTGAATCGACGTCCACAGGATCGACGAACATTCGATAGAGCGTCTCGCCATTCTGGACGATGCCGGGCGAACCGTCGCCTACACTATGCTGTTCGCATTCGCAGGCCGGACAGTGCTCTTCCAAGTCCCTGGCGAGCCTACGCCCTGTGCCGCCCAGCCATTTTCGACACTCCGCGCAACGCATCAGACGATGGTGGGTAGATTCATCACGATGGTCAGAAACGCGTTTACGTCAGCCGAATTGGTCGGCCCACTGACGAACCGCGATGGCGCGCCCTCTGCATTCGAGTAGAGTTCGACATTATCATCGGGAAGGAATGTGATCGAGTTGAACATGCCATCTTCTTCGAATTCGAGAATAGCGCTGCCGTCTCGCCCTAGCGTCGTCAGGGGAGCGGGATGCCAAGGCTCCAGCTCGGCCACATAGGAAATTGCGTGATCAATAGCAGTCTGGCTGGGCGCCGCTGCACCGTTGCCGTCCCAATCCTCATTATAGCTACGGAAATCACGAAGCCGGGCGATACCACGATCGAAAGCTGTCGGCGTCTGATACCTTAGCCGCTCATCGAGCACTTCCGCATTCCGCGTCGTAATTGGGCCGCGAACAGCCGAAGGGGCTTGGGATGCCTCGCTCACCACCGGCGCCGTACCGAGCAAGAAAATCATCGAGCCCGCGACCGCGTAGGGAGCAAGACGTTTGCGCCTCGCAAAAGCAGGCGAACTGCTGGGGGAATCAATATCGATCGAAAACGGGGCGGCCGTCGAAATGCCGGTCATGAATCAAGTCCTACGCGCATGGCTATATCGGCGCTTACGATTTCCCTAAAAAGCTCAATACAACGATCGTGCATAGATCTGAACGTCGACAACTGAGATATAGCTGTTTCGCCTTCATTTTCAAGCGCTTCAGATGAACCTTCGAGCAGGTTGCTCTGTACAGCCGTGCCAATCGAGATTACTCGAACGGAAGTGTCGGGTGTAACCTGATGGGCTGGGTGCATCATGCTCGCGTCAATATTGACCTGCACCAGACGCTCCCTGCATCCTTGGGCGGCCTCGAAAAAGCCGGTATGAGAATGCCACAACCTCTCGTTGTCAAAAGCATGCGGCACAATAAGCTTTGAATCCGCATTGAGCAACTTGCGAGCTGTTGGTTTCCCCGTCCCCGCAAAGCGAAAGTTATCCTTGTATTCAAGCCGCAGGTTATCGACACTGATCGAATACAGAGCGCTCCGCAGCGGCGGCTTGATCAATTGCTCGAGCCGCTCGGCAAACGCGGCCCAGCTCGTATACTGCATCGCCTGATAGACCAGGCCAGTCCGCCCCACCTGCAAGCTTTCGAGAGGGCGCTTCTGCATCCCTGCTCCCGGCATCGAAACGGCAGCTGTGCGTAGGAAGATCATCGCCTCGACGGCTGGGGCGCCCGGAGGCGCCTGGGGAGCCTGATTAGGACCCACCATAAATTGGACCGAGTTAAGGACCTGCTTTTCAGTCAGGCCGGCGGCCCTGCAAACGGCATCAGCCTCTCTGACGGCTCTCTTCCAGGCGACTTCGGTCAGCGGCTCACGGAAATTCACCGACGCCGCCACGGTCTCGATCGAATTCGCTTCGTTGAAGGGCGTCCAGTCCAAATCTGGGGCAATATCGTTCATGGGGCTTCCAGGCAGGATCGATGTCGAGCGTGTCAGCTTCGGACGCTCGTGTAAACGTACCGTTAGATCTGGGTGCAGGTTATCGGCGCAGTGCTTGCTTGGAGAGGCACCGGTGTAGGGCCGGGACCCGCCATCCGTTCACAGCCGAAAACCTCTCAAACGACGGATTTCATTAGAGTACTTGTACCAGAAGGTGCGCGCAAGTAGGGCCAAAAGCCCGCCGGGCCTCGCGCTGCGGGCTCAACCATATTGTCGGGTACGCGACCCCCGCCAATTGGGCACGCAAACAGCTTGGGATCAGGCAAGATACGCCAACACCCAGAGAAAGCCGGCGAAGGCGATCCGGCCGAGCCCCAGCCGGGTTTCACGCAATATGCCGGCGATATTAATTTTACATCATATTTTGAAGGCGTGAGTTGAAACTAGTGCGGGTGGATCAGCGCTCGTCTAGCTGCGCCGCGACGGCCGGAGCGCAGTGATCTGAATGACTTCGACGCGCGGTTTCGGTCCTGTCGGCAGAGACGAGCGATTACAACTTACCTGCGCGTCAGTCGCGGGCTGGCATAAAAATCCGAGACTCTAAGCGCTCGGATGAAAGCCGGGTGACAGGTCAGCTGGTCTGCCAGGCGAAGCTGTCGTCTAAGTCCTCCTCAATCACCCCGGCCGCGTATAACTGATCGAGCAGGTCAGCTACTGCGAGCACGCTTGTTCCGTCGGTCGTGACCTGCCTTACCAGCTCCGACGCTGTGCAGTTGCCGTACGCGATTAGATGTCCAACGGAAGCCCCAGTGATGTCGTCGAGTACCCGGTGTTCCATGTGACGTGAGCGGAGATGAAAGGATCGGTTGATGGCCTCGTATTGCAGGTCCCTGCGGAAGCGGATCGGCAGTTCGGGAGCCGGACTGTCGAGCATATGCTCGTTAATCATGCTCTGCAGCCTCTCCCGGAACTCGTCAGGCGTCCCGAAAAAGCGTTCACTCAAAATGCGGTAGCCCAGGGGCCAGCGTTTGCTACCCGGCACAGGCGTCACCAATTGTAAACGTCCCTGCAGCATATTTACGAGAAAGCCGGAAACACAGGCGATCGTCGTGTGATCGCTCTCCAGCAGGGCGATTGCATCATCTTTTTTGCCGGTCCTAAATCTCTCGCCGCGATCACGCGCGCGTCCGGCAAAAGCCTTTGCCGTCATCGCCTCCTTACCCTGCAGGACAAGTTCGACACCGATCAGCTCCTCAGGCGAAAACGCCATGTGAATCTGGTCGAGATGTCTTGTGCTCAGCACGGAAAAGCGATTCGTCACGGTGCGGTAGCGCTTGAACATTTCGAGCACGCGCGTGGTGAGTGCGCGATCCTTGAGCGGTGCCGCCGTCGTTGTCTGCGGCATTGCGCCTGTGATTTGATAGTAGTCGAGGAGAAAACGGTCGTAGTGTGGGTTGTCCATAGGCTCTGTGGCCCAGTAGCAGAAACCAGTACGGGCCGCCGAACCAAACATCTCGCTCGTGATACCGACCACGCCGCGCCAAAGCGCTGCATGCTCTTCGCTATATTCGTAGTAGCCCTTGAAGCGATCGGCCGAGAGGCCGCAGAACCAGCAACCGACGGTACAGCCATCGCTCAGCTCAAAAGCGATGATGGGGTACGTGATCGACGCCGCCGTTCCGCCCAATTCATCGTTGCAGCGCCGGATTTGGCGCTCGCGCCACGCATGAAAGCGAGGGTTAATCGTCGACATTTCGCCCTGTTCGCGCAGGAGATCGCGGTGGCGCAACATCTCGGAGAGAAACTCGTCCCACATCATCGCGAGGGGCCACGGCTTGGACTCCGGCTTGAAGCGGTGTTTCAGGTAGCCGCGGTGCCAGAGGGGCAGCATCTTCATAGGGTCAACTGCGATGCCGTAGCGATCAGTTACCGCTCGAGGAGAATCAACGTTCTCCGAAAGCGCCCTACGGAAATCCAAGTCACCGGCCAGCCGCTCCATGAAGCGCTTGACGTGTGAGAGCGTACGCAGTTGCTCGGGCGTGCGCCGGCCAAAAATCTGTCGGCAGTGTTCGGTGGCAGCGTTCGTCATGCCGTTACGGGTGAGCCTGAAGTGAGGCCGGAAAACAATGATTTCACTCCTGTCGCGGCGTGCTTTCAGTTCTCTTCGGACCTGATTGCTTCCTTGAGGACGAGCCTATGCGATCAGAGTTGAAAGTCTCAGACCGTGACCGCGACAACAACGACAATAAGTAAAACAACAGCGACTAAGTCACGGCCCGCTTCCGCGGCTTGAATGGTGGCCGTGGGTACCTGCGAGCTAGAACTGGCCAACGCAGTGGTATGCACAATCTCACTCAAGCCAGCACCGCTCGAATGTTGCTTGCTGCCGACCAACGCGCCGCGCTGCATCAACTCGTGTCGGCGTGGCGCTCGGATGCAGCTCCTAACCTCGTCAAGCGTAAAATCGTAGCCGCGGCTCCTCCCGGCCGCTACAATCGGTGCGAGACCTGTAGCACTCTGTTTAAGGCTTTCAAGCAGACTACTTTCGTTGGCAAGATTCTCGACAAACCGTTCTACCTCAACCTGCGACATAGCCAAGCCTCCGCCAAATGTTGCTACTTGTGTCACCTGCAAGTAATCGGTGACGATGCTGCAACAGAGCAATCGGCGTGCCAAACTGAAATTGCTTTTTTGGCTTTGTCTGACCGTGCGTATCGTCAACAAGCCGACATTCGTCTCGAACCTTACAAGCGCTGAGTAAACTGGGATGAAACCTCCTTGTTGTCGGTAGTTAGTCCATGCCAGCACCAGAGCGACAGACCACCACAGCGCTTTGCGGTGATAGCGTGCTTGAGGAGTGAACCCGACAACAACATTTGGCAGTCTGGTCCCTGGTATTTGCTCGGTAGCTGACGCACGTGCCCCGGAGCGGAGAATAAGCCACGCATTTGCGCCGGGTTGATCGCCAATATAGTTCGGTCTCAGCAACGATGAGTTACAAAACAAACCTCTGGTTTGGGGCGAGTCGAATTCTGACTTGCGATGCTTGGCAACGAGTCCACACAAGTAGGCTGCTACGTTGCGAGCTCTCAACGCCGGACGAGGGCAAAGTTAAAATTTGCCGAACGGATTCAGGACAGTTTTACGAATAAGGGCCGCTTTAAGCTTACCTGGACTATTCAACAAACGTGCTAAAGCTCTCCATATTTTAGCCCGCCCCGCCGCTAAACACCGCCGCGAAACGGGGAGTGCTTTGCGATGGACTATGTGAGCAGTGAGATTGCCGGACAGGGGCCGAAGACTTTTGGACGGCGCAAAATGACGCCGCGCGTATGCGTGGTGGATAGCAAGCGCCATCTGCGCGCTTTCATGAGCGAGGTGCTCGAGGATCTCGGCTTCGTCGCCAGCGAATGCAGCACTGCGAGCGAGCTGCAAGCTATACTCGCGGCCGATCTGCCGGACCTGGTCCTGCTTGGCATTGCCGCCGATCGCGTCGAGCCAGGCCAATTTCTGGAGGTTCTCGTACGCGAGGCCTTCGATGGCAAGGTTCTCGCTGTCGGCGTGCGAGATTCGATTATCGTGAAGGCGGTGAAGCAGGTCGGCGATGAATATGGGCTTGGGATGCTGCCGCCGCTCACGACGCCCTTTGCCGCGGAGACGCTCCGCGAGCGCGTGGCGATGCTGCTGCCCGAGGAGCCGGCCCCGAGCCCGGCCGTGCATGTCGGCGAGGCGCTGCATGGGGGCTGGTTCGAGCTCTGGTACCAGTCGAAAATTGACGCGCGCTCGCTGGTTCGCCGGGGTGCCGAGGCGAAGGTGCGCATGCGACACCCAACCTGGGGCGTGGTCCGGCCAGCTTTTTTCATTCCGGAGGGTCACGATCCATATTTCAGCGGCTTGTCCGAGTTCGTGATCGAGCGCGCCCTGCAGGACTGGCATTACCTTTTGGAACGGCAGAGCGCGATCGATCTATCGATCAACCTGCCGACGCCATATCTGAAAAAGCCGCAGGCCGTCCGCGACCTCTGCCGCCGAATGCCGATGCATCCGGCCTTTGGCGGGTTGACGATTGAGATCGCCAGCGAAGAGGCGATCCATAACCTCGATTTTTTGGCCGAGATCGCTCGCGAAATGAGCTTCCACAATATCGGCCTGTCGATCGACAATCTCGGAGCCAATTGGCCGGAGCTGATGGGGCTGGACAGAATTCCCTTCATCAAGCTGAAAGCCGACCGGCAATTCGTCGCCGGCTGCGGCAATGACCGGCTAAAACGCACGGTTTGCCGTCACATCGTTGAGCTCGCACAGGACTACGGCGCGCGCGCCGTAGCTGAAGGAATCGAGAGCAGGGCTGACCTGGCGGCCGTGAGCGAGCTCGGTTTTGACCTCGTCCAGGGCTATCTGTTCGGCAAACCGATGCCACTGAAGAAGTTTGCTAGAACCGCTTTGACACCGACCGCAATGAAGCAGGAGTGAGGGCGCTGAAGCTTACACATAGCGACGTGCGAAGAACACGCAAACGATCAACAGCGCCGCCGCGGCGACTATGCTCCAGGCAACTGGCCCGTGCTGTCCTCCGACTGCATAACACACGCGGTTTGCCTGATGCTCGCAGGCATTGGCGACAAAGGCATGTAAGCATCAGGTCTAGTCTGTTGCCCCCAGTTGAGGAGGATCCACGTATTTTCATCTAAGTATTGAGGATACGTCACGTAGCTCTCGCGCACTGAAATCATGCGTCCATACGGCACTGGGCGGTCCGCTCATGGAAAAGCTTCTGTTGGTGCGACCACCTTCAGTCTGGGGCTGGTGATGACCTAAGCCGGTATCGAGTTAGTCTGAATCGATTTTGGGAATTCAACCAGCGCGTTTCTGATTCACCATGCCGGCTGGATAGGAGTCCGGCATGGCTGGGCAGGCCATATTCTCTGGATGTTCGAAAGCGTGTGGTAGCCCAGTTGAGGGCGGTAAGACCCGAGATTGGGTGCCAAACACTTTGAGCTAGCCAGCAGCACGCGATGAGCGGGATGAAACGAGTCGACGAGACCGGCAGCGTTGAGCCCAGCGAGATTGGTGGCCACAAGGCAAAGGCGATCTCGGGCGAGTATACTGAAATCGGCGGTAGTCAGTCGATTAAAGGAAAAGCCTTTTCCCCATCGTGCGCCCCGCGCCGGCTTTCCTTTAATCCGTTGCGACAGTTAGACCCATAGGCAAAGAAAATCCCGTTTATGATCTGAAGTCCGACGTGTCGTTCGGTGTCGTGCTCTCATGCTGAAAATAACCATCCGAAATTTGCGGCTTGCAGTCTGAAAGCGAAGAGACGCATGACTGCCTGACTGTCGCGTCGGCGCTCTGTTTCTCTTGCGTGTGCTCTACTGCCACGAAGGCAGACAGCATGCAGTCCATTTACGGCTCGGGTCGGACCAAACGCAGGTCATCACCTCAACAGCCTGAATTGGTGCCGAGTGCAAGGTTTCGAAAATTGAGGGATTAAGTCCGTTGTTTAAGCAGCCTCACAAGTTGCAGTCTTCTTGCTTTACGCTTGTGCCGCTAGTCCAAAGGCGCGGAAGCAAGTGATCAGCTGATGAAACACCTCGCGCATTGAACAACTCCAAATCGCAAAAAAATGATTGGCAACCGTTGAAGTAGTTGAGTAGCTATTATACAGCTTAAGGTAGATACGTTGCTAGGCGGTGGTTTGGTCCGCTTCGCGAGCGCATGCCGCGAACCAGTTCCAATCTTCGTCTGCGCATGTGGCCGTGCGGTTGAATGAGGACGGCGCGGTCGTTGTCCGAGGATTTTCCAAGCATCAGTTCTGAGGCGAGGCGAACGTTGCGCGAGCCCAAAAAGAAAGCTGGTTTCGTTTCATGGACTGGACATGGATTGCGTCTATGATCTCGACTGTTCGATCAGGCTGCAAGTCGATGTGGTGGCCTAATAGGGAGCGTTCTTTGAGAAAGGCACTAGCCTTGTCGACACCAGAGGGAGTTGGATTCTAAGATACTGGTGGTGTGTATCAGAATGCGGCCGCTTGATTGAGCAGTAGTGAGCACGCTGAGACAATTCGGGCATGCGTATCACCAAGACCGTCTTGCCGGTTTGTCGCCCGGCATGACCACCACGGAGCGTGTTTAGACATCCAGAGAGAGGCACGTCATGAGTGGAACTATGGCTGTTGATAACATCATTCTGCAAGAGAACATCGTCAAACACTCGGACCGGCTTGGTGCTGAAATCAAGAACATCACGCTGTCAGACGATTTGCCTGACGATGTCATCGTAGCGTTCCGTCAGCTGCTGCTAGAGCATAAGGTCATTTTCTTCCGCGATCAGAGACACCTAGACGATGCCCAACAACAGCGTTTTGTGCTGCGGCTCGGCTCGCTGACACCGAATTTGACAATGGCAGACACAATGGGCGGCTTAGCGACCCGGCAGGAGCTGCCTGATCGCGCCTGGAGTCATCTCAATCAGATGAACGATGAGCGCGTCCGTACAGTCATCTCCGTGCTGCGGCTCGCAGCGGGTTCGCCTTTTGGCGGCGACATTGCTTGGTCGAGTAGGGCGGCCGCTTATCTTGATCTTCCCGATTCCCTGCGGATGCTTGCAGATAATCTCTGGGCTGTGAGCTTCGGCGTATCTGATCTCACTGCGCCGGAGAAGAACACCGAACCGAACAAGCGGCCTTGGTACGGCATATCGACCGGAACGATATACGAAACAACACATCCAATTGTTCGTGTTCATCCCGAGACCGGCGATCGCATGCTCTCGCTCGGTCGTTCCGTAAAGAACTTCGTCGGCCTGCAGCGCTATCCCAGCCAAAGACTGTTTGAGCGGCTGCAATCCTATCTCATCGCGCCCCGGAATACCCTGTGCTGGAACTGGAAATCAGGCGACGTCGTAATCTGGGACAATCGCGCGACTGAGCCGTATCCCGTGAGCAAACCAAGCTCCTCTCACTCAATGATGGATCAGGTTACAGACCCCCGTGTACCGCACGTGAAGAGGTCGAAATCAAGGGCGGCAAAGGCGGCCTGACACGGTCCACATCGTCCGGATCACGTCAGACGCCTGGAAACCCAGGTCCAAGTTGCGGCCCTGCACTGTCGCGGAGCCGCCCGTCTTATGCGAGCAACGGCTAACGCGCGCAGCTGCCACCGGGTAGGCTTCTTCCAGGCCCAACAGCATTAATCTTCAGGCACGGTCTCTGCTGCGCTCAAACCGATGACACTGCATTCTTGATGATCTGACGCATCCGGGGGCTCTCGCTCCGCGAGCAGCCGCGAGACCTGGCTCTGGAGATGCCGCTCATGCCCATCGCCTGCAGCAGATCGTCGACCGAGCGGGTCGAGACGCCCTGCACGTAGGCTTCCTGCACCACGGCCGTGAGCGCCTTCTCGGCCATCCGGCGCGGCTCCAGAAAGCCGGGGAAGTAGGAGCCCTTGCGCAGCTTGGGGATGCATCCCGACCGTGCCGGAGCGGGTCTCACAGGTCCTGTCGCGGTAGCCGTTGCGCTGGGCCAGACGCTCCGGGTTCTTCTCGCCCTAGGCGGTCCCGGTCTGGTCCTCCACTTCCAACTCCATCAACCGCTGGGCAGCAAAGCCAATCTGTGCAGCAGATCCGCGTCAGAGTCTTCTCCACGAGCGTGCGAAGGTTCATCATCTCATCGATCATCGGTGGTTCGTATCAGCAACCAGACCCTACTGGCGAACTGCCGGTGACCACCGCAAGCCGACCGCTGCTACGAACCATCAGCTTGGCATGACGTACTCCCAGTGATGGTGTAGCTCGCTAGAGCAAAGCCGTCCGCACGCGTCCTGGCCGCCGCCGGCTACAATACAAATTCCGAAGCCTCATGCCTTGCGGCTCAGCCCTTTGCTGCGCCAAATCCTCTCCGCTCTCACCGCCGTGGTTCAAACCGTTCCGGCCTAAAACCAGAGTTCTTCGCGGACGACTAAGGTGAGGCTGTCAAGGGGAAGCCCCCTGACATCGCAAATATCCCGGCCTCCACTCTTTTCGGCAACTCTTCGCGAGTTGGTGCATCAATCTCAAGGTCGACAACAGGCTCGAATTGCCACGAGCGAACAACGGGCGCTGTTCGACCTACAAGCTTTTCGCTCTCGGCCACGCTGTGCACCGAAGTGTTTTCCAGAAACTTGTCTTGAGCGGATCGAACGCTACTTGATGAGCGGCAGGCTCTGCGAAAGCGACATCGATTCCACGCTCGGGTCGGCTTGCAGCTTCTGCAGCTGACCGGCGTCGATCTCGGCCGAGAAAATTCGTGGTGCGATCTCGGTGCGAGGCGTTACGAACGAGGGTCGTTTGGCTCCGTCCCTCAGCTTGACGAGCACCACCACACGCTCGCTGTCGTCCAGCGACCGCCCCATGACCGAGGTTTGTGGGGTTTCCAGCTTCCGCAGCGATTTGAAATCGATAGGCATGTGATCAGCCTGTTTCGCTCCTGCAATATAAACCTGCGCACCCAAAGGTTCAAGAACCGTTACTGGCCGCGGTCGCCGCCAGGATGGGACCCGCCACGGCGTCTCCCGTGGCTCGCCCATAACCGTAAACGCAGTGCCACGCCCCCGGTTGCATCGCCGGCGCGACGGTGGCGGTGGACAGAAGGCGGTCTCTGAGTTCGGAAATCGCCAAGTCTTGGCCTTTCCGCTTGGCCTCCGAATAGACCAACGCGATCAAGCCGGTCACGGCGGGAGCCGCCATGCTTGTTCCAGACTTCTTGGTGACGCCGTTAGTCGAGCCGGATTTCGCGGCAATCACGAATTGGCCCGGTGCCGACAATTCTGGCTTCTGGCGATTGTCGCGGGTGGGGCCCGAGCTCGAAAACGTCGAAATCGGGAAATTCGCCTTATGCGCATCGTAGCTGCCGACCACCACCGAATGGTGACCCGTCGAAATGGAACCCAGCGAGTGCGACGGGACGGGCGACATAAAGGAAGCCTGGCGACGGTCATCGCGTTCCAGCCAGGCATGATACTCGACCGCCTCGCTGTCGACCGTCTCGAGCTTCACGATGAAGTTGTCTTCGGAGAGACCCTCGGCGATCCAGATGCCCACGACGTTGTCGGCGTTGTTGGGATCGGTTAGACGACTCCCGATGAAGATCGCGATCTGGTTCGGCGCACCAATGGTCAGATTGCCGCCGGGCTCGACGGGGCCGAACACCGAGCCGTCAGGTGCGACGACCGATACTCTCAGCCGCCGTCCGCCTTGGTACCAGATCTGCAGTTCGGCGCCGCCCTCGCTTTGTTGTTTGATTTCGATCAGATGTTCCGCATCCGACCGCACGGTGCCCGTGGTGTGGATGCCGTCGGTCTGGGCATTGCCGGCCGCGATCACGACGGCCCGGTTCGGTTTCTCCCGGACGATCGCGTCGAGACCCTGCTCGACCAACGAGGTGCCGTCGTGCGGACCGCCATTGGTGCCGAGGCTCAGATTGACGACGCAGGGCCGATCTGCGGCCTGATCGAAGACGAAGCGGACTGCTTCCAGAAGCTGCACCGAATCACCGAAGGCATGATTGGCGGTTTCCGGGCTCATCCACGCGATGTTCGTGGTCGAAGCTTCCACGAACACGATGTCCGCCTTCGGCGCGACGCCGGCCTGCTTGGTACCGTTTCCGTTGCCGGTTGCGATGTCCATGACGTGGGTGCCATGCGTGCCACCAGGTTCGGCGGGCGGGGCATAGCCGAGCGCGGCATAGGGATTGGGCGCCGACAGGGCGGCGTCGATTTCCGCGCGGGAATAGGCCCTGCCGTATTTGACGGTGCCGCCCGGCCAGGTAGTCGCTCCCTGATTCCAGATTGCGAGCAGGCGTGTCTTGCCGTTGCTTTGGCGGAAGTTCTGGTGCGCGAAGTCGCAACCGAAATCGACGATGCCGATCACCACGCCTTTACCGCCGTCGGGCGATGTCCCGTGAGGCAACGCCACGTCGGAAACTTTCATCGCGGGAATGGTGGCGGTCAGCGACGGATGCAGCGGCTGTGAGGCCTTGAGGCTAAGGATGTTCTTTTCCGATCGAACGGCCTCCAACCTTTTGACGGGCAGTCGGCCGGTCACGATGGACGAGCCATCCTCGGACTGTCCCAGAACGGCTCCCGGATCCACGTCGGGCAGCGCCGTCCAATCGTCGACGGATCTGACGCGCGCGATGACCGCGACCTCGTCGCCCGCGGTCGCAGCCAGTTCGGGTCCTCGCTTTCCCATCCTGTAGTTCGCCAACGCAAGCTGCAGGCGAGGATCCATCGGGGTCGTTATGGTGACTTTCAAGGGCTTGAAGTCCGAAAGCTTGCGGTTGGCGACGGCGGAAAGCCTCGTCTTCAGCTCGTTCGACGAAAGCTTCGGAGATGGATCGGCCAGGCTCAAGGCGGTCGCCGCCGCGAGACCTCGACCAGCCGGTGACGACGCGAAGCTCTCCATGGCGGCCGCGAATTGG
This sequence comes from Bradyrhizobium sp. Gha, assembly GCF_900113735.1. GTDB lineage: Bacteria > Pseudomonadota > Alphaproteobacteria > Rhizobiales > Xanthobacteraceae > Bradyrhizobium. The sequence goes on along the minus strand of NZ_FOQM01000011.1, from coordinate 38,958 downwards.
GGACCCGCCCTGAACGCGAAGAAAGCTTCGCCATTGTCTCTAGAGAAGGCACTTTTGCCTGGCGCCGCTCGCTTCTTGGCGGCCGTCACCCTCTTTGGAGCTGTTTGCTTCGCCGGTGCCTTCGCGGCCTTTGTTTTCGAGCGCGGAGCCTTCGCTTTCGATTTCGCCTTCATAGCCATTTTGCTCGTCCGTCAACGCGTGGTGGGTCTATTGCCTAAGGTCGAGGCGACGTCGATGATGGCGGCGGTCGGTTTTGCGGACCTCCTCTTGCAGCCGGCGAGCGGAGGATGCTTGCTCTTGCCGAACCGCGTTGCCAAACCGGTGAGCTTCATTGTGATGAAGTCGGCGATCTGAGCTCCGTACTCTATTGGGCGTCCGTTGACAGTAATGTCGCCAACGAGGTAATTGCGGTCTGACGGTACTTCAAAGATCGCGCGAACGGGCTTTGCCTCGGTGCCGCGCACGACCTTCCAGAACGATGCGGGATCCGATTGATCGGGCGTTTTCCACCCGGCCGTGCTCAACCCATCGAAATAGATGCCGACGGGATTGGCGAGCGTGATATCGGCATCGGCGCGCGCCAGCGTGTTGACGTCGCTGCCGATCTTGGGGTCGCTGTGCCGATCCGCCTGACCGTAGCGGCCACAGTCGATCAGCTCCTTGGCGTCGGTGATGAGGGTGCCCTTCGGCGCTCTGGTGTTGCTTGCTCCGGCCGCAAGCTCGATTTCAGCCGACAAGGTATTGTTGTCCTGGATGAGATGCATCGCGCCGCGAGAAGTCCCGCTATTCCATTTGTTGCGCGCCAGATAGCTGCCGTCCGTTCCGAACAGCTCTTTGGCGGCGACCGAAGGATCGATGTGCTTACGGTACAGCGCCAGGACGACATCGGGTTTGGTGGCGGCGAGGAATTCCCAATATTCCGGACCTTCGCAGGTGAACATGACACTTTTGATTTTGCCGCCAGCGCGTGTGACGCTCCATTCGCAGTACTCGTCCTGGACGTCGCGGCTTCCGTCGGCGGTCTTCCACCTTTCCTGATCGGTCGCCGAATCTAGCGCGACGATTTTTGGGAAGGCCGTCCAAGTGATGTCCTTCTCGACGGCGTCCGCGTCCGGAGGGGTGCTCAGAGCGTTGAAGAAGCGCTGTCTGGGCGCATCGAAATCGAAACTTTGGGGCTGCCCGGCCGCGGCCTTGTTGATTTGATCTGAGATCCATTCGCCCCACGCCGCACGCCCGTTGGCATCGAGGTCTGCGAGAAAGCCCGGAGGGTCGAAAGCGTTCATGATGGCCCCGAGGTTGCTTCGATATGCCCGCTTTCCGTCATGCGCAACGGAGCGGGAATTTCCAGGTTTGCCGCGCATGGCAGCGTAAGACCGAATTCTAATAGCGGTCGCTTTCGGAATTGTCGTCGTCGCGACTCCGCCAGGCGGAAGAGGTCGTCGAAGCCGTCAGAAGTAGAGATATTCTCCCCGACCGCCTTCCAATACGCCTGAATGCGTTCGACCAGCTCGACTTCGCCGGAGCCGGCAGGTTTGTCCCAAAACCGGAGAAACTCCGATTCGGGAGAGGCAGGATCCGCCACACGCGGGCTCGCCCGGACGGCGTCCGAGAAGCGCTTGTCTAATTCGGCGCCTCCATCGAGCGCGATGTCCGACGGCATGAACTCCAGGAGAGCGGCACGTCGTTCCGAAAAGATGGGGTTTGGGAAATCCAAGCTAAGCAGTCCTATGGCAAGCCGCCTGGATAGGACGCCTCGTGCCAGCAGTTCGCGCAACACCATCTCGTCTTCGAACGAAGGCTCAGGGATCGGGAACGCGAAGTAGGTGTCCTTTTCCAGCGTAACCTCGCCATCCTTCAGCCTAACACCATGCTTCTTGCACGAAGCCCGATAGAAAGCTGCCGGCACCTTGAGGCGGCCAAGCGAGACCTGGAGCTTCAGTTCATCGACCAGGCAATCAGAATTCAGGAAGAATGTCGTCGGAAGCCGCAGGATGTCGTCGTCAGACAGCGAGGCGCTTTGCTGAGGTGAGCAGGCGATGTTCACTGTAGTGGTCGTCAAAATCTGCCGGAAGAATCCTTTTGCGTTGGTCAGTCGTCCCGCCACCACAAAACGATCGAACCGCGAGTTCGTCCAGCGTGCGATACCGGATCTGACCAGCAGTTCGAGGTCCTCTCCTCCTTTCAAATCCGTTCCATGGTAGAAGGCGTCGGTGAGAAGAGGATCGTCTGGAGCTAGCATCTCGTCGCCGATCGGCGCGGCCTGCGAGTGCCAGTGCATCCAGGGAGCTTTCAACTCCTTCATGACCGGACCGCCGTTGATGTGGCTGTCGAAGGGCCCGTGTCCTCTCGTGGGCTCCTCCAGCGCCTCCCACGAACTGCCGGCCCACGACCACACACCGCGTCGGCGTTCGTAGAAATTGTATGCCGCCGACTTCGGATCCCAGGCGAAGATCTGAAGGAAGATGTCGGCCGAGTCGAACGGCGGTGCGGTCGATATGAAAAGCTCGGCATCCTGGCCGCGATGCCTGGTGACCACGAGCCTGAGGTGGCGGTCGAGCTTGGTGGTCTCTGCGCTCCAAGTGATCTGGCCGCCATCAGCGACGCGGTAGAGACGCTGTCCCGGCAGTGCGTCCGGTCCGATGGCCTGGTCGAGAATCTTCAGAACATCTTGAAGATTAGTTGGCCGATGTCCGGCGCCGAGGACCAAATTGCCGAATGGATCGTTGAGGTCGCGCGAGATGGCTTCCTGGGTCAGAACGACAGGCTCGTCATCCCGGCCTAGAAAAAAGCGGACAACGTCGCCAACCTTAGCCTCCGCCAGAGGGTCTCGTGTCCCTAAGGCTACGCCCGACGTAGGGACGCGGTAGGGATATTGCCGGGTCGGAAAACGCGATCTCAAAACAGACGCTCCGGAGCATGCTCGTCAGAAGTCCCCAGTTGGGGGAGCGGGTCGGATTGTCGTCCGGCGCGTCTGGTCGTCAACTAGGGGTTACCCCAGCCACGTCCGAGGGGCTGAGGACGCCTTTCGGAACTTGCTCAGCCCATACCGATGCTGGATCGCCGATATTCACCAGTGATTGTCAAACTGCCGGCATTCGTAGATCGGCGAATGGGAGCACAGGTTGCTTGCGAGGCCATCGAACGTCGTTCCTTGGCTGCGAAGCACCAATCCTGGGAGCCGGACGGCGAGCACGTGACCCGCGCTGTAACCTTTGAAATCGGCTGCGGTGATCAGCACCTCGCCGAGTTTGGTGCGGTTGCCGGTGTAGAGCGGCGGCAAGCTGTATTCGACCATCCAAAAATACTCCGGAAGCCACTCCAGCTTCGAAATTGTCAAGTCGTCGAGCAACGTGCCATCGTGTCCGGTCATTCCTTTCAGATGTCCGAAGTACTGCGATCCTTTCATCAGAATAGCTCGAAGAACGAAATCTTGGGGCCGGATCGCCATATAATCCAGCCATTTGTTCATCTGTCGCCCCTCGAATTGCTGAAGCAGGTTCTTCAGCGTGCTCGAGGCCAACCCTTCCGCATAGTTCGAATGCACCACGGGTTCTGCAGGAAGCAGCCCAATGAGGCAGCTAGGTTTGACGTTGGTGTGCAGGTCGAACGACCGCGCGCTGAGCGAAAAATGCGGACCAAAGTTGTCATCGTGGATGAGAAAGTGGTCGATCCAGGAACCGCTCGGAAGATACTTTGCAGATGACGGGCCTGAATACGCCGGAATGGCTTGCGGATGCCATTCGTCGGAATTCCTCGTATGGCCGAACACCGTCACCACGTGATCGGCGCGCCGCTTGGTCGTGAAGCCGAGCAACGCTAGGTAGCCGGACTCGACGATGGAGGCGAGCTCGGGAAGAAAGTGCTCAGGCTTCAGCTTAGTGATGACCAACGGGTTGAGGCCCGCGTCGGCAATCACGTCTTCCATCTGTCCGGACTTGAGACCCTTGACCTTGCTCGTGATGCCGAGGAATCTGTTGATGCCGACGTTGCTGATTGGCTTGGCGAACTGTCCCGCGGAATTGATCGCCATGCGCAGGCATGCATGACCGCAGACGTGCGTCGTGTCGTTCTGTTGGCAGTAGTAGACGCCCTTGAGCGCGAAAACCCGCCTCGAAATCGTGCGTTCGAAATGCCCCTCCGCGGCGACGAAATTGTTGATGAGAAGGCCGGAGTGACCATTGCCGAACGAGTTCTTGATGGGGGCGAGAATGGCCTCGAACACGTACGAGTGGGAGAAGTCGGCCTTCCGTTTGGAGCGGTAGTTTATGATGACGGCATGTGCCAGTAGGTTGGCCTCGGCTTCGGGTGAATTCCGCACGTCATTCGCCGAGTGGCAGTTTTTGAAGAACGATAAGGCTGTCGCGCTCGCCTCGCCGCCACCTCCATATCGGCGGTCGAGATGCTCGATCTCCTCCTGGACGTCCGGCCTATCCAGCGCGCATTCCGCGACGAGCCAAGTCGCCCGCTGCTTTCGGGTGAGCGTGCAGATCCGGTGGAGCGGTTGGGTATTCGTCGCTGCGCGGAAATATTCCCGGACGATGTCGAAATAGAAGGAGAAGGGGGGCGCGCAGGCGATATTGACCGTATCGGTCGCTAGACGTTTCCACATTCAACGCAGGTGCTCAGGAGGCCGGCTTGTTGCGCGGACCCCCCATCAGCAGGTTGCGGTCATGCGCGTTCGAGGACGACTGTATGCGTCGCAGGTACTGCTCCTGGTCCCGCGTGAGCGGTGGATGTTCATAGGTCGTCTGCTGCTGCTGGCGGCTGGTGTCGTTCGACTGCCTTAGCCCTTGCGACTCTCGGTCCCGTTCGGTCATGGCGCGCACCCTAAGTAGTCTGCCCATTCAAAATAACCTGCGTTTGCAATGCCAAATCGCTACCACAGTGAACGAATCGACACAACAGCGGGCAGCCGACGCGGCTCGCATCGACCCTCGAATGGGTGATTTATACCGCGTAAACCTTAACTTGACCTGAACCAGGTCCGAAACGGACCGATTATGACCGATCTTAGCTAGGGGTCGCCTTCAGCCGTTCAATCCCCTCATGAGCTCGAAATCCTGCAAAATTCGGTGGTGGACCTGAGCCCCAACTTCGAGGGCTCAGCGACATATTCAAGGCCGGCGCCTCCCAACCGTTCCTATGCTGGTCCGGCGTCCAACGAGGCCGGTCGGCTTTGATATTGCGGCAAGTCGCCCCCTCGAGCTCCCGAGGCGATGCCCCGAGCGTACGAAGCACTTCTCCTTGTCCAGGCAAACGACCTCGCTCAGGGTAGACGGCGGCCGCCGGTCAGAAGGAGATGTCAATGCTGATCGCGGGACGGGGGCCAATCCCGAGCGTCATCTCGTTGATGAGCAGTTGAAGCCGACCAAGGCACCCACCGCCAACGTCGCGCCACGCGGAGGGTGCACGGGGCTGAGTGAAGGCAGAAGCTCAAGTAAGCTTGGGCAACAGATCCGCCTTCGAACGGATCGGGACTGACTTCGTCGCTTCCCCGACCACCGGTTGGCCGGCGTCTTCGAAGGTGTCTGCGTCACGGATTGTCTTGCCGAAGTCGAGCCCGGTCCTTTTCTCGACGTCGGCGATCGCTACGCGCCATTGTGAGACGTTTACGAAGGTCGCTGGGCCGGGCTTGATCCCGCCATGCCTCTGCTCAGATAGCAGGGCGAGCTGATCGACGACCAGACCCACCGACTTCACTCCGGACTTTCCCTTCCAGGCGATCACCTTGAAGAACGACGAAGGGATCTGGACGTCGTCCGACCAGAGATCGATCTTGTCGTTGAAGATGGGGCCTTGGAAGACGCAGATCTTGTTTTCCGTATCTTCCGCGATGGCGCCGTTCTCCAGGACGTACTGCTCGGCGCCCTGCCAGAACTTCGTGCTCTCGTTGAAGCGGAAATGTTGCGGCGTACAGTTCGTCAAGTGATAGGTGTCGGCGTTGGCACGTTGCGCCTCCTCGACGCTGCCCCAGTTCGGATCCATGCGCCGGGTCAGATGCCCTCTGTCGAAGAGATTGGACCATGCCGAATAGAACGGCTGACCGAGATAGAAGGAATCGCTGGCTCGGGGATCCGTGTACCAGGTCTCGCCTTCCGCCGCTTCCTTGACGAGCCCGGTCTGGCGGTCGATGTCCAGATACCTGTTTCCGTCGATGTTGGTGGCTGTGAAAAGAGCCATCTTCTTCGACTTGTTCAACTTGATGCTGAAGTGCTGATACTTCAGCTCTCCTTCGGCGGCATTCGCTTCGTCGGCCCTTAGCGGAGCGACTTGCTTGGCCGTCTTACCGGTAGGTTCGGGAAGCGGAAACTCGACACCTTTCACGAAGTGCGGATTGTATCCATCACGATTCGAATAGTCGCGGTCGATTGCTAGCTTTTCGGCGCCGCTCGTCAACCTTTTGACTGGCTCCGCCGGAGCAGCCTGCAGCTTGGTGCCCGCCGTCTGTCCGACCCTGACGGTCACCTCGATAGGAATCACCAACTTCATCTCATTGGCCGAACCGTCGCCGCTCATCGTGTTACGCTCCTCGCTGATCTTTAGGCTTTCCTGTCTGGGATCCGACGGGCGCGGCGGGGAAAGCGTTTTTCCGCCGGCATGCGCGATGGCGCGTTTCGATAGATCCAATGCCGCCTGCAGTATCGCTCTTTGATTCTCGGGCAGAGCTGCCAACCTGCTCGCCAGGTCCTCGAAGATCGCGCTGATGCGCACCCCTTCGTTGACGTTGACGGGGATGGGACGCCCTTCATCGTCCGTGCGCTCCAGGAACGGCTCTCCAAAATGATGGAGCGCGACCAACTCCCAACTGTCGTTGAAAACGGGCGAGCCGGAGGATCCGTGTTCAGTATCCGTCTCATAAAGGAGAGTGCGGTCCGTACGGTACTGCAGCACGTTGTTTCGGACACCGATCATTTTGGGAAGGCCATTGGGATGCTGAATTATGTTGACGTTCATCCCGATCACGTGCCGATCCGGCTTGTTCGAAAGCGCACAATATCCGAGCTCTTCTAGGCTGGCTGGACCGCTGATCTTCGCCCCGAGCGCGATTAAGGCGTAGTCGAAATCCTCCTGACGGGAGAAGATCGAGAACGTCTGCGGGTTGAGCGCAAAAGTGGTCGTGGGGCGCATTGTCCCATCTTCTCCGGCCTCGCGATCGAAGGTGACCTGGGTGGCAGCGGCCGCGGTAGCGTCGGCGATCACGTGCTGGTTGGTCAGGAAGAGATCCGGGCTTATAAGAAATCCGCTTCCTACAGACCAGATGCCAGCGTTATTCGCCTCCACATATCCAACCGAACGCCGCACAGTCGCACCGGCCGGCAGAAACCACGAGGCCTGGAGGTCGTCCGTGCCTTGGATCGCTTCCGCAGCTCCGGCGGGGAGCGTTCGCCGCTGCGTTTTCGCGGTGAAGACGGCCATCCGGGCCCGATCGGGCTCGGCTTCCCGCCATCTGCGGCTGTCGACAAGTTGTCGCACCCTTTCGCGATCGGACCGTGTGGCATCCACAATCGCCTTCAATCTCGACTTGTCCGCCTGCATGACCACCTGCCGCTAAAAGTCTTCAAGGTGGCATGATTGGAAGACGGTCATGCGACGGACAAGCTGGGGAATTCCCCAGGGGCGGCATGGTCGTCTTATGATAGGCTCGCATGATCTTAGCGGAGAGGTCGGTGATGAGCGATCAAGCTTTCTCAGAGCCGGTGGTCGTGACCTTCGACCAAGTGCATAAAGCGCTCGGGACCCAAGAAGCGGTCGGGAATATCGAGGAGGCGTCCCGGCGGGATAACTCCGTAGCGCCGGAGCAGCGCGCTGCGATCATGGCGGGTGTCGGCAACGTGCTTGATCAACTTCGCCAAGCCGAGAAGAAAGCCGACGCTAAGGTCTTGACGGCTACTCACGACGCCCGCGCCGCAAGATTGCAAAGTCTCATCGCTTCCGGAGACGCAGCAAAGTTGTCGTTGAAGCCTCTACCTGCCGGGGGGCTCGAGGCGATGTTTGATACCGACGATTGGTTCGGCTGGGCATCCGTCGCTTGGGAGAAGCTCAAACACCTACGGCCTCACCAGATGCTGCGGCCGGCCGACACCAAAGCCGCTGTGCTTCCTGAAAGAGCGCGCTTGGCCCTTCTCGGGGATTGGGGCACCGGTCTTTACGGTGCTCCGAAGATCGCCACCGCGATCGTGGACGATCCCGACCCGTTCGATGTGATCATGCATTTGGGCGATGTCTACTATTCCGGAACCGAAAAGGAGGTCGCCGACCGGTTCCTCCGCGGATGGCCCAGGCGAAATGGTGCCATCAACCTCGCGCTTAATTCGAATCACGAGATGTATTCGGGCGGAGACGCCTATTTCGGGAAGACATTGCCGGAATTCGGTCAGCAGGGCAGTTACTTCGCGTACCAGAATTCGCGATGGACCTTGGTAGGTTTGGACGTCGCCTACATCGACCACGCCATCGATGACGAGCAGGTGCGCTGGCTACTCGACGTAGTTCGGGCGGCCGGAGAGCGCAGGATCATCCTGTTCTCACACCATCAACTCTATTCCAGCATCGAATCCGAGCAGGGCGAAAAGCTCTGGTCACATCCTGAGTTTGGGGAGCTGTTGCGCAGCAAGCGTATCTTCGCATGGTATTGGGGCCACGAGCACCGGTGCACGATCTACGAAAACCCCGACACGAGCTTCGGAATTCTGGGGCGCTGTATAGGCCACAGCGGCATGCCGCAGACCCGCAAGGCCACTATTGGGCTGGAGCAGGCAACCGGTAAACCATACGAGCGCGCAGATTGGCGCTTCTGTCCGTCGACGATGGTTTCGGGCAATCGGCTGTCCCGCGCCCTTGTTCTGGAAGGGCCGAACGAATTCATCTTCGGCGAAGAGGAGAAGTTTGTGCCTCACGGCTATGCGGTGCTTTCCCTCGACGGCGAGCACCTCATGGAGGAGGTGCGGGACGCCAGGGGAACGCTGATCTACTCCAAGCAATTGGCGTGACGAAGGAGCGCTGAATTGAGCACATTCGATCGGGCGCGCCGAGCACTCGGCTCCAATACACCGGCGGAGGCGATCCGGAAGGTGAGGGCCATCGTCGGCTCCAAGAACATTCCAGACAGCGAGGCGGAGGCGCAGAAAGCGCTGGAGACGTTTCAGAAGGGAGAGATCCCGACACCTAGCCAAATCGCCGCGCTTGAGATGGTCATCAGGCTCATGCGACCGGTGGTGCTTACGAGCGACGGCGAGCTCGGAGACCTTCCGGAAACGGCGAATAGGGACCTGCAGCCGACTGAATTGAAGGACGAGTGGAGCGGCTTTCGTGGCAAGGTCCGCCCCTTCGTCCGTTCGATCGGGAGGATCGAAGATGCAAAGAAGTCGCACGTCGGGACTGGCTTCGTCGTCGGCGACAGCCTTATTGCCACCAACCGCCACGTTTTGGCGGTGCTCAGCGGAGGCGCGGACGTGCTGGCTTCCGGCAGCGCGCGCATCGTGTTCAAACAGGAAGCGGGCGCCTCCAATGCCTCGTCCGACATCGGCGGCATCACGGAGGTGGTCCACGTTCATCCCAAGAAGGACATCGTCGTGCTGCGAGCCGAGACCGCGGACCGCGCGCCGGTTGTTTTTTCGGACGATGATTTGAGGGAGGCGGATAGGATAGCCGCGATCGGATACCCCGGAAAGGACGAGAACAACAACCCGCTCTTCCTGACTGCCGTGTTCAACGGGAAATTTGGCGTGCGGAGCGCTGCGCTGGGTGAGGTACTCGACGCCACCGAGAAGCCAGACATCTTCCACGATTGTTCGACGACGCAAGGAAACTCGGGCTCGCCGATCTTTTCGCTGGCGACGGCCCAGGTCGTGGGTATCCACAAGTCGGGCTACTTCATGTATCGTAACGAAGGCATATCGGCCGACGAGGTGAAGAACCTGTTGTAGGAGGCCTTCGTGAGCCGTCGCGCGCTGATCATCGGCATCGAAGACTACGTGGACGTCCAGGACGGAAGCATCGGGCCGAAGCTCCCGGGCACCCGCGAGGCGGCTCTCGCGTTCCGCGACTGGCTGTCGGCCAAATGGAATGCAGAACACATTGCGCAGACGGATCGCCAGATCGTGTTCTGCTCCGAGCCAATAGTGCCGGACGGCAGACCCGCCAAGTTGGATGACATCAATCAAGCGCTATTGGACATAAGAGCGGCCGGTCAGGACTCGACGGACGAATTCTTCTTTTTCTTCAGCGGCCATGGTTTTACCTTCGTTTCCGCTGGGGCGCGGGCCGACCAGCTTATTGCCGCCAACTATCGCTCGATGGAGCTGTCGGGGGCGTCTGCGTGTCTGCATCTCGACAAGATGATCTACTGGTTGAGACAGGAGCTCGGACCCGGCAAGCAGTACTACTTCGTGGATGCTTGCCGTAATGAGCTTGACGGTACGAAGATCGCAGGCGCGACCTTCGGTCTGCCCAACAATCCGCAGACCACGGGGGAGGCGATGACCTTTCTCCTCCAGTCCACCGTGCCGGCGGCCACGGCGGCCGCTGACGGACGGTTTCCCCGCGAACTGATCGAGGGACTCAAGGGTCGCAGCATCGCCAAGACCTGGGACGAGGTCGATGACGACGCGATGCTCGTCAGATACGACACGTTGCGGATTTACGTGACAGGTCGGTTGAAGGATCAACCCATGTACAACAAGGTCGAAGGAGCGGGGGGAGAGGCCGACGGCATCATCGCGCGTTTCAAGCCCGCACCGACGACTAACTGCGTTGTTCGCATCGAGGGGGCAACCGAGCCCGTGAAGGGATTCGTCGTTATGAACGGCCGAAGGACGGGGCACTTCCGGGTGGCCTTGACCGGCGACGTAACCGATCTGGTCGTCAAGCCTGACCGCTATACGATGAGCGTCGACCTGCAGAACACGAAGGTGCGCGACAACGACCGCACCATTCTCCTGTTCGAGGACAACGACGTGACCTTCCACGTGGGCAATCTGCCCACTCTGGAGGTCGCATCGGGACCCGATCTCTCCGATGTACTGGTGCCGCCCCAAACCTCCATCGAGCTGCGCGAGCTGAACACCGGTGAGAGACAGATATTCGGTAGGGATGCCGTAGGTGCGCTGCCGAAAGGCAGGTACGCAGCGACTATGCGCGACAGGGATAGCATTCTCGTCAGCAGCCGCATCTTGGATGTGGAGGGCGGGAAGTCCGTCAACCTTACCGACTGGACTCAAAAGACGGCTCAAGCTTCGATCGCCGCTAGCGGATTTCCTGTGGACGGGGGAGCTGTCGATTTCTCCGAAAGTCTCGGCGGACCGCTCGCGGATCCCGACTTGAATGTATGGCTTGCCGTGCTGGGAGCCGGGAGGATAATGAACGGCATCTTCGGGCGCTACTATTCGAAGATCGGCGCTCTTCCGCTGCACGACTTCCGACAAGAGATGCCGGGCGCTTCCCCGCTGTATGTGCTTGCGGGATTCGACGATGCCGGCCTGGAGTTGAAAGTGTCGGTCTGGAAGCCGGGAGCGGTGCCGAGCTGGCTTCCTGCCCACCAGCCCGCCGGGCTGGACGGGGTGCGGGAACTCTACGTTCCGATCTCGACGGGGCCGCAGCTCGTTTCGTTTGAAGTGAGCGGGCAAGCCGCATACACCGTCGCTTCGCTGTCGTCGCCCAACCGAGCAACGTTGTTTACGCTCACATTGGACGAGATAGGAACGCCAGTACTGGCCCAATATCTGCTCCCATTAGGAGAGCAGGTCGGGCAACTGCATCCATTCGTCGCCGAACGACTACGCTTCCGGAATCCGTTGGCCGACGTCAAATCCCTGGCCCAGGCAATGCGTGCATTCCGCAATCGACGCGATATACGGGAGACCATGACCAGCCAGTTGTTGGACGAAATCCTGTACATGAAATGGGTCGACCCGATCGCCACGGCGCTCTCAGCCTACGAACTGATCCGAAGAGGCGAGAGAGGATCGCTTGCCGAGGTCGCGAACAATTTAACAACCTATTTCCCGGACTTTCCGGACGGAGCGGCCTTGGCACGATTGGCCGGGATCTCGAAGCCTGATTTCGAAGCCATTCCGCTATTTCTCGACGGCCTACGGGCCTACGACGATCTTGAAAGCAGATTGCCGATCCCGGCGGCCAGGCTGGATTACTCGAGTCCATGGACCGCCTGGCGCGGCGTCCCAGCGGCAAGGTGAGGTGAAGGCTGCATAAGCATCTATAAATCTTATCATGCAGCTTTGATGCGGCGGCCCCGGCGTTGCGTGGGGAGGAGCATAGGAGCCAATTTGACGAGGTAGCAGGCAGAGCGAGCCTACGAAGTTCTCACTCGCTCAACACCGGCACGCTAACCAAGGGAGAGCCTCGCCAGCGTGAACCGGCCGGCTGTTCTTTCGCCGGACGCCCGGTTTGGGGAAATCATTGCGCCTGATCGCTCGGTGCGGTTGTATCGGCGCAGGAGGAGTGCCATGCCGCTTGTCGTCGACGGGAAAGCCAAAGCCGTGGCTCACGGCGAACTGCGGGCAATCGGGTTTTGGATGATCGTCAAGGACGCTTCGCCTATTCGGCCCGTCCGCGTTTTTGTCAGCTACGAGGCTCTCGCCCAGTTAGATCCCTTTGACATTCGGGATTTGGCTTCCGCATTTGAGCACTTCGAGAGGTTTCGAGCTCGCATCGAAGCCGCAGCCAGCGACAAGTTTGATCGGGCCGGACCTGATGCGGAGAAGTATGAAGGTATGCCGACGATCCGATTGACCACCAACGATCCCATCTAGATGGATCAGACGCCTGGTCGAGATCCGGCTGAGGAAGGGGAAATGATGATGAGGACACCGCTGACTGTCACCTTCGCCATTCTTGGCTTTTCGGTATCTGCCATCGCCCAAACCGCGGCCCCCAAGCCAGCCGCTGTGCCCAAGGCCGCTAGCAAACCGCATAAGCAGCAGCCGGCGGGCCCGACGGGTTGTAAGCTCGTAGCAACGGTAAAAGGGACCAAGCTTTGGGCCGGCGATTGTGCGGCACCATCAGAGCTCAGGGGTCCCGCACCTGCCGCCGAACCCACCGAGCCGATGCCAGCTCCCGAAGCGCAAGCAAACAATGATGTTGGCCGCGCTGCAGATCGACCTAGGTGACTTGCAGCTTCCCCATTGGCTCATGATTGCGGGCGGCGTGCTCGTGGGCGTAGGCACAATCGGCGCGCTGGTTTCTGGTCGGCGGCAAGATGCTGCGCCACCTGAATCGGATCGAGGAAAAACGATCGCATTGCAAAAGCGGGAGCCCAATTCATAAATCCGACTGGGGGATCCGCTTGCGCGCCTTGAGTTTGTTAGTTCCAAATTCGGAACTAGCGAAATGATTCGCGACTTGTGGCATAATGTGTTAGGAAATTCTTACCGGGGCTGGCTCTATATTTCACTTAGATCTTTTTCACCCGGATTTTTTTGTGACGAAGCGCGGGCCGCAGTCTGCATCTAGGCTGCGGCCTCATTATTCAACGGCATTTTTTGGGAATGAGTCTGATGTCGATAGAGCATTGCTTGATCGTCCATGCAGCGGGAAGACAATTGGATTTGCTGCGAGGAGAAGCTTCGCGTCTTGTAAAAGGAAGCAAGCTCGGTTGGTCAACCGACCGCGCTGATGTTGGCACCCGTTTTTGCTTTGAAGATGCAGAGGTGAAAAAAGCATTCGCCATCGTCTGCGATAATTTCGGCGTCTTTAGCAAAGAGGCCTAGCACCGATGACCAAAAACCCGCCGGCCTCAACAGCCAGCCGGTTCTCTCAATGCCCATGCGATACCGCGGTACTCGTAACCAATTCGCGATGGCCTATCGTAACCGGTATCGGTTGATGCCGGTTACCGCCCGACGCCGGTGGGGTCATGAGGCGTTGCCAGTCTCGTTTTTGGGTCCTGCCGCGGCACCAGAGAGGGCGCGAGACCGACGTATACATCAGGCGTGATCTCCTTCATTCGTTTCTTCGTTTCCTCGTCTATGAATTTCGAATCCAGACCATCCACGAAGGCATGTAGATCGGCGAGCGTGATCTTCGCGCCGCGCGACAACGATTTGAGCGCATCGTAAGCGTTCGGATAGCCTTTGCTGCGCAGAATAGTCTGATATGCTTCGGTCAGCACCTCCGGGTGGTCGAGGAGAGCCTGGCGGATCTTGCCGGCATCTGGTGAGACCTTTTTCATGCCGGTGCGCAGATTTTCATACCCGACAACGCAGTGCCCGAAGATCGTGCCGAACATGCGCGCGACCGTTGTGTCGGACAGGTCGCGTTGCAGGCGCGAAACCGGAAGTTTTCGACAGCAGCCTTCCATGAGCCAGTTGGCGATCTGGAGATTACCTTCCGCGTTCTCGAAATTGATCGGATTGACCTTGTGCGGCATCGCGGACGAGCCGACTTCGCCTGAGACGGCCTTCTGCACGATCCATTCGTCGCTGATGTAGCGCCACATGTCCTGCGCGACGTCCACCAGGATGGTGTTGATGCGCATGATAACCGCAAAGAGCTCCGCGTAGGTATCATGCGGCTCGATTTGCGTGGTGAGTGGATTGAACGTGAACGAGATATGCGCTCCCTTGCGCAAGTATGTGCCGTCCTCGACAAAAGCCTGCGCGAATTGCGGCCAATCGACGCCAGGAAGCGCGGCGTGCATTGCGGCATAGTTGCCGGAGGCGCCATTGAGCTTGAGGGCGACCTTGAGCGTGGCCATCTGTTGCATCTGCCGACGCAGGCGCTCTCGGAACACTGCGAACTCCTTACCGAGCGTTGTCGGCGTTGCCGGCTGGCCGTGCGTACGCGAAAGCATGGGCATTTGACCAAACTGCGTTGCCCAGTCACGCAACCAATCGGCAATGGACCGCAGCGGCTCTATGAGCGCGTCGACGGCATCTCGCAGCATCAACCCATAGGCGATATTATTGACGTCTTCGGACGTGCAACCGAAGTGGATCCACTCCACGTGGCCGCCGAGGCCGATCTGATTGAATTTCCATCGTAACCAGAGTTCGCACGACTTCAGATCGTGGTTTGTGGCCGGGATGCCGTTCCAGCCGCTAGTCTCGAGCTGTTTGATCGAGGCAGCATCGTCGTGCGCGAAGGCATGGATAATGCTTTCGAGCGCCTCGACATCAGCCTGACCGAGCTGCAAGGGAATGCCATCGTGCTGACCGAGCGCCAAGAAGTAGCGCACCATGACGTCGATACGGTATTTGATCAGGCCGAATTCGCTCATGATCGGGCGGAGCGGCTTTGTGTAGCGCTCGTACCGGCCGTCGACGGGCGAGATATTCATCAGAGCATCACACATCGCTTTTTGTCCGTCGCTTGCTGTGCAGGTTGGTTGCCGATTATCATGCAGCATCTCGGGCGACTAGGCCGGCAGCCCATCAAGCACCGGGACCGGGCTGGGAGCCTCGATTAGGTCTTCCGATTGACGGCTCGGCGAGTCGGCTCGACGGCCGCCGAAAGCCAGGTTTTGGGCTTGGGCGCGATCGGACGGTGCGAGAGGTCGCAAAACCTCCGGTGCCGCCCCGTCTGGGACGGGCTCGGCCACCCTTCTCCGGACGCGCAATCCCGCGCGCGAGCAAGATCGACGACTTGATCGCGCGACGTCTGGACCGGCCTCACCCTCGGCGGAGGGACGGATTCCACACGGAAATCCGGAGGGCCGTGGCGCCGAGGAGCTAAAACTACACGTTTTCAATGTTTTAGGTCGTCGACAGTGGGGCAAAATTTACGACCCGCCCGTTGAGGCTTTCCGCGAATGGCCTCATATTGGGGGATGATGGAAGAAGCGTTCGCAAACTTGACCGCAGCGGTGACGACGATAAACACGCCTTTGCCGACGGGCATCGACGAGCGCACCTTGCTGGCTTGTCTCAGGGGCGAAATCTCCGACGAGCGATGGCGTGTGCACGTCCAAGCTCTCTTCGACGAGGTTGACGTTTCCGTGCTCCATAATCTCGTAATCGATCGCCTGGTCACCTTCCAAGAACTATCAAACGCGATCGACGCGTGGCACCTTTTGAGCTCCGACAATGAAAGATGGATCCGGCAAATGGCGAGCTTCTCGGTGGGAAGACCTGATGCAGAAGGCGCTGGTCGCTCTCGACAGCCTTGAGCGCGGCGCCGGGCTTTGGACGTTCGGCGGCGGCACCGCCTTGGCCCAGGTGCTCGATCATCGCATCTCCTACGACGTCGATATCTTCCTGGATTCGAGCACCGTCCTGAAGCTGCTCGCGCCCAACATAAATCCGGCGACGAAGGCGCTTTGCGATACGTGGCAGTGGCCGGGAAAGTACCTCAAGCTCATCCTGCGCGGCGTTGGCGAGATCGATTTTATGAACGCCCCGTCTTACACTGATGATCCGACCTACCAACTGAAGTTCGGTGGCCGGAGCATCTCTGCGGAGCGAGCCGCGGAAATCGCGACGAAGAAGCTCGTCTATCGTGCGGCGACGTACACCGCGCGCGACGCCTTCGACCTCGCCGCAATCCAGCTCTTCGAGCCATCTGCGCTTGGAGAGGTCGCACGATGCCCCGCGATAACGGACCACATTATCCTCTCTGCGCTGAACCGATTGAATCTCGCGAAGGGGCAATACCAAGCCGACATGCGAAACCTGATAAACGCCACACCCAGAGGTGAAGAATTCATCGACCGGGCGTGCGACGTCGCACTGGAGGCGCTCGCGGAGATCCGCAAGCGCATTCCGCAGAACGAGCCCGAGCCCGGCAGCCGCATGAAGCCGTGAGCCATAGCTCTGCGGAGGCCGCGTCGTGAGACGCCCGCGGACACTGCAAGAGGTAGCCGCTGACAGTTCGCGGGCAAAAGGATTCGAGTATGCGATAAGCGAGTTTCTCGGCGTTTTCTACTTGGACCATCCTCTCAAGGACAAGCAGTAAGGCGCATCGAGGCGCGGGCTTCAGGGCCTGGCCCGCGAGGATCGAAGTCATGGCGAGGGCGCGCCCGAGCTCCTCTTGCAGGGCCTTGCGGTTGCTTCCGGAGAGCGGCGTCGCGTCTTACTTGGGGCCATAACCGTCCGTCGGCTACGGCGTGTCGTAGGATCGCCCGCAGCCATCCTCCTCATGGCGTCCGGTTTGCTGTCTGCATGCGTTGTCCAGCAGGCGCTGCCCATCGTCCCGCCCGATTGCGTCCGGACCGTACAGGCGGGCCGCGTCGACCTTCTGGATCTCGAGGGCGCGGCCGCACCGGCGGCAGCCGACCCGAGCAAATGTTCGGGGAATCTGTCTCAGCCGCAGCAGGCGTCCGGATGGACTAGGGCCGGGGCGGCTGCGGCGGGCCCAAAGCATCGACCTGAAGCCCACCTCCCGAACTTGGAGCGCTAGATGAATCAGAACTTGGCACAAGAAGTTGAATCAACAAAGCTTCGCCGGAGGGCGGTGAGGCATTGGAAGACCTCGGGAAATGCCTAGGTTGTCAGCCACTGCCGGTCGATTAATCAACTGGATATACGAGTTGGATTCGGCCTTGTCTTCAGGACGAGGAGGGAGGTCTTGTGAAGTATGTCATCGCGTTATCCGGCCCCGTTGCTGTCGGCAAATCCGCGCTCGCAGGGGAATTCGAAAGGCGTTTCGGCGCATACAGGATCTCGACACGTACCCTACTCATCGAGGCGGGAACCAAGAACGAGCGCTCGGAACTCATCGAAGCCGGCAAACGTCTGGATGTGCAGACTGGGGGCACGTGGGTTCGTGACGGCGTCGTTGACCATCTCCGTGTGCACGGCGAGAAGGAGATCGTCCTGATCGATTCCGTCAGGACCGCCGACCAGATCGGGCACTTGCGGGATACGTTCGGCGAGAAGTTCGTGCACATCCATGTGACCGCGCCCTACGACGTGATCAAGAAACAATACGATGACCGCGGCTCGGTCGCCGACACCGGCATGGAATACGATCAAGTCAAGGCCGACAGCACCGAAAGCGGGGTCTGGCTTCTCGATCGGGTCGCCGATCGCGTGGTGGAGAATTGGAGGTGCAAGCCGCCTTCATTGCTCGCGCGCGCCGTCGTCGGCATGGGTCTCTTTCCCGCGGTGGCCGAACCGCTGGTGGACGTGATCATCAGCGGCCAGTATGGCAGCGAGGGCAAAGGGCACGTTTGCGCACACATAGCTAAGGGGTACGGCGTTCTGGTGCGCGTGGGAGGCCCAAATGCTGGCCATCAAGTGGCTTTCCCGCCTTACAACTACCGGCAGCTCCCGTCTGGCACGCGGTCCAACGACACCGCCAAGATCCTGATCGCGGCGGGCTCTACGATTCTCCCCGAGAGGATCTTGAAGGAGATTAAGGACTGCGGGTTGACCCCTGAGCGGCTCGTGATTGACGAGCAGGCCATGGTGATCGAGGACTGGGACAGGCAATTTGAGGGGCAAGAGGGCGGCTTGGGATCGATCGGTTCGACCAAGCAGGGCGCCGGTGCCGCGCTCGCCCGCAAGATCCTCAATCGCAGCGACAAGCCGATGCTCGGACCGAGTGTGCGGCTTGCAAAGCACCATCCTGATTTGATCCCCTATGTGAAGCCTGTGCAGCGCGAGCTGGAGACCGCTTATGCGAACGGCACGCGGATCATGATCGAGGGTACGCAGGGAACGGGTCTGAGCCTGCATCACGGCAGTTACCCGCATGTGACGGCACGAGAGACGACCGCATCCGGTTGTCTGGCCGATGCCGGAGTTGCCCCCACTCGGGTGCGAAGGATCGTCATGGTGGCTAGGAGATACCCGATCCGCGTCGGCGGCGCCTCGGGCCCGATGGACATCGTTATCGACTTCGACAAGATCGCCGAGCGGTCCGGTATCCCGGCCGCGGAGCTGAAGGAAAAGGAAATCGGATCTGTGTCGGGCAATCCCAGGCGGGTAGCCGAATTCGATTGGGAGCAGCTCAGACGCTCGGCCGTCCTGAACGGCGCGACCGATATCGCCCTGTCTTTCTCCGACTACATCAACGTCGAGAACCGCCTGGCGCGGCGTTTCGACCAGCTTACCGACGAAACCAAGCTTTTCATCGCAGAGGTAGAGCGCGTCGCCAATGCGCCGGTTTCGCTGATCTCCACGCGCTTCGAGCGCTTTGGCGTCATCGACCGGAGGAATTGGCGTTGAAGGAAGAGGATCTACTCCGGCAGTACCCTCGGTTGTGGCACATGGCCGAGAACGGTAGTTGGGATTCGATCCGCAAGCACGGGTTGCTGTCGACGACCTCGCTGCTCGATCTCTACAAATACAAGGGAAAGGCTAGGCACGATCTTGAGTCCGCCCGCCGTCCGGAATCCGTTCTCATCGCGGCCGATGGCTTGCCTCATGCGGTCGTGCGAGATCAGAAGCCGATGACCGCCTCTGCGCTCGAAAAGTGCCTGACCGACGGCACGACGCCGGAGCAATGGTTCGAGACACTCAATGCGCGCGTCTTCTTCTGGCTCTCGCGCGATAGGCTGAGAGGGCTGCTCGGTGCACGGGCCTATCGAGGGCGGCCGCAGACCGTGTTGACCCTCGACACCAAGAGCCTAGTCGAGGCGAACCGCGATCGCATCAGGCTCAGTCCGATCAATAGCGGCGCCACGATCTACAGGCCGGCTCCGCGCGGAGTCGATACATTTCTTCCGATCGCCGATTACCCATTCGACCAGTGGCGCAAGAAACGAAGGGCCAGCAACGCAGTCGTCGAGCTTACGGTGCTCGACGGCGTTCAGGACATCACCGACCACGCGATAGCGGTGCATTCGGTCCACAACGGCCAGCCGACCGAGCTTTGGCGCAAGAAAGGAACGGCTGCGGACGACGGGCCGTAGTCAGTGGCCCGCGACCCCTGCGCTCTCGATGCGAGCCGGGCGCCGCGCCTTCCTCAACAGGTCGGCGAAGTGGCTCGTCAATCCGATTTCGCCTTCGATGCTGACGCCGACGTCTCCCGGTAGTCCATCCAGGAAGCCCCGCAGCGCTTCAAGGCCGCGCGATACCTGGAAAACTTCCCATCGCCGTGCCTCGCCCGGCACAATCGTCGAGGCGGCGCTGTCGGTCGCGCCTTTGTGCAACTGCACGATCCAGGCTCTCGACCCGTCATGGACCCACTCGAAGCGAACAGGGCCCAGAGACGCCTTCGCGAGATCGTAGAGAGCCCCGACATCCTTCATTACTGAAGTCGGGATGCTCTCCGGCATCTTCCGGCCTAGCATAAAGTGATCGCCTTCACCGGCCGTACCCTCGATGACCAATTTGCCGGTTGCATCCGTGATGGCTGCGCCCGAATGGGTCGCCGGAATGGCGGCCTGGCAAAGGATCGCGGGGATCTGCGTGCCTTGCGGATCTTCGATCGCCAATAGCTTGAACGGATCAGCCCATCCTTTGACGGTCGTGTATCGGCCTGGCTCCTGTTCCCGCGGGCAAGTACGCGTCCAGACCTCGCGGGACGCCGTATCCTGACCGAACGTGAACGGCGCGACCCGCCTGGAGAAGCAGGTCGTGCGAGGGACCGGCAGGCCGATCGCGTGCGCGACCAGGAGACCGAATGTCTTGTCGCCGATATGCTGGCTGAACCGGTTCGGCCACTTCATGGCAGGCTGCGCCGGCGCTGACTCCGTGGCCTCGTACTCCCACATCAGGGTATGTGACCGACGCCAGCCGCGGGGCTTCGGATGAATACTG
The DNA here is from genome assembly GCF_900113735.1 of Bradyrhizobium sp. Gha. Taxonomy (GTDB): domain Bacteria; phylum Pseudomonadota; class Alphaproteobacteria; order Rhizobiales; family Xanthobacteraceae; genus Bradyrhizobium. The sequence continues at coordinate 18,298 of NZ_FOQM01000011.1, read as the reverse complement.
AACTCCAGACGTCCCCGATCGGCCGCGACCGTTTCCGGCTCGAAGCCAAAAACCATGCGGATAATGGACCTCGCGAGATCGGACGGCATGGATGCCGTGCCCTCTTTCTCGACGCAACGAGGTGTGTCGTCGGGAGCGAACTCCGCAACCCCGCCTTGGATGACGCCCGACACGCCGCCGTCGGAGACGTCGACCGTCTCGTTCGCAATGACGAACAAGCCCTCCGCGGACATCTTCCTCAGCAAGGATTCCGCTTCATCGACGTTTCCGAGGCCGTAGTGGAAGTTCCTGCTCCTGGGACTTTCCGGCGTGAAGCTTCGGAGATTGATCGTACCTTCGGGGCTGTGTTCCGCGAGGCTGGAGAGGCCCTCACGTACCGTTACGAAGCGGTGGTTGGGCTCATAGCCGGCGATCCGGCAAAACTGCTGACTGGGTGTCTTTCCGCCCGGCGAGTAGCTCACGAATTGGGCGACGTTGCCGATCCTCGCGAGTTCGTCGAGCGATTGGTCTTTCCTGAGCGACATATGCAAGACCTCGTCGCGAGAACGATACAGAACGAACTAACGCGGGTGCTACAGGTGCGACCCGATCACGTCCAGACGGGGAAGCGGTTTTCAACGCATTTCACCGGGCCGATCTAAGGGGATTGACTCTCGATCGCAGGACGAACAGAGCCTCAAAACGCTCCAGCCACGCGCGCTTTGCCTCCTGTGGGGAAAGGTTGCGCACAGTCACGGGGGCCGGGACGACGTCCAGTCCTCGTAGCCACTCATCGGTTCCCCTCGGCATGATCTGGCGCTGCTCGGCGGCGAGCACGCGAAGGTCGGCCTGCTTTACTTCGCGCGGCATCGGAGCGTGAAGCCCGAAGCGGGAGAAGATCGCCCGCTCGACTTCGCCCTCGATGCGCTTGTAGTCGGGCAACATCTGCTTCAGCGGTCGAGTGATGTCGCCGAGGAATGCCTCGGCAGCGTCGTGCATCAAGGCTTCGAACTCGAAGCCAGCGGCCACATCACTGACGAGGAGGCTGTGCTCAGCCACCGAGTAAAAGTCCCTGCATTGTCCGGAATACCGGCAGATGTGAGCGAGTCCATGAGCGATGTCTTCGACCGTGAATGGGCTAGCGTGAGGCGCAGCGAAGTCAAACCATGCCCCGCTCTGGAGCATGATCGATGGTCCGACATCTATCCTGACCGCAATCACTGTGTTCGCCTCCCAACGCATCAGCCCCTCCGAATATATGCCGACATGCGATCCTTGTTCCATCGGCGCGTGCAGGATACGTGCCTTTGAATAAGGTTGCAAAATCGAATGCCCCTATATATGCAAATTTGCATGAAATTGGCAAGCGAATCGAAGCGAGCGCTGGTGGACGAAATCCGCGAACAGATGAAAGCGCGTCAGCTTTCTGCGTCTGACCTGGCGGCAATAAGTGGGGTAAACCAAGGTCAGGTCAGCAGGATTCTCGCTCAGGATTTCAGGGCGGTTAGTCACAATGTCTTGCAAATTTGCATAAATCTTGGAATTGACCCCTTGCGTTTCGTCGGTCGTGTTCACGCAGATGAGGATGCCAAGAAGCGTATTGTCGATAGCGCATTGTCCGTGTGGGACGGCACGGCGGAAGACGCGGATCTGCTCGTAGCCGTACTCGGCGGCATGGCTGCCCTACGTAGCGCTAAGCGAAGGTGAGAGGCAGGCTTCAAGCCGCTCTAACGTACTGGGATTTCGGATTCCAACTCCGACGACCACGGGCACCAGAAAGACTTCGGTAGAAAACTGCCGCCGACCTCATCGAGGTGTTCCTCCACATAGGTCACGTTTGCGTCGCAGACCTCGATTTGCATCTCGAAGAGCCGGGCGCTCTCGGGAACGAGATGGAACGACCATGAAGGATTGTAGGATACCCTGTGCTGGTCGATGACACCTGAGACATGCCGCTTGCGATTGGCCGGGTCGGCTAGCGTCGCCCGGAATTCGTCGATCGAAGCTTTCCCGTGCACCTCAAACACGAAGTGCTTCAACTCTTGCTTTGGCGACATTTGCCGAAAGCTAAAGCGGGCGACTTCTGGAGCCTGTTGAGCATCGGCCGTCGGCCAAGCCGCGGCGAACCACAGAAGGAGACATCCGATAGATATACGATGACGCATATCAAGCCCTCTCCCAATCTATCCGCTCCCACCCAAGCTTTTGAGCTCAAGGAGAGAGATCGCTTATGCGTTCCGCGCCGGCCACTAGGGAAACACCTAGGTCTCACGATAAAACCCGCATCATCGCTTCCGACAGGTTTGAAGATAAGTTGAGCGGTGCCTTAGGGATTCTCCCAGTACACCACACCTGCGCGATTTGCTCGGATGCAGCTTCATCGGAGCGACACCGCATGATCGAAGCGTTTTCCGTTGCGACGGCGCATCATTTTCACGATGCTTTGGCTTCCCAGGCTCGGCTGAGATACGACGTCTTCGTCAGGAGAAGGAAGTTGGACCACTCGTCCTGGTGCGGACTCGAATTCGACGAATTCGACACGCCGGCGGCCACCTACCTGGTTTGGCGGGATCAGGAGCGGGTCGTACGGGGATTGGCTCGGCTCCTTCGAACGACGGGGCCGTACATGCTCCGTAGCTATTGGCCGCATCTGGTCGAAAATGGCGAGCTTCCTGCATCCCCGAAAATCTTCGAAGTCACTCGCGTGTGCGTCGACAAGAGCGTTGATCCGATTATCCGGCAGACAATCTTCCCGGAATTACTCTGCGCCATTCAGGAGTTCCTGCAGCTCGATCAAGGCGTCGGCATGATTGGGGTAACACGCGAGCATCTGTTGGCGCACTTCGTCAGGTCGGGAATCAAATGGTTAGGCCAACCCCATCGAATCGAAGGCGAGATGGAGCGCGCATTTTTTGTCCCAACCCAAAGCATTCGTCCGGTATGGCACTGCGGAAAGCTCGAAATTGGCAACAGCGTACTGGCCTTTGGCCCCGAGACGATGCCGGAAAGGACTGCAGCATGAGTGTGACTTGTTGCGAGCCCTGCAAGGACGACACGGCACGAAACATGGCTGATGCACTTACGTACCTCGGACGGGTCGCGCGCGACGCCGGATATCACGCGATTGTCGCGGATATTTTGGAGATCCGAGACAAGATGAACTGCATAGCAAGCGCCGAAGAAGCGGATCGGGCCAAGGAGGCGAGCGCATGATGCCAAAAGCACAGTTTGCCGGACCCGATCATCTCGACTTCTTCGCGGATCACGAATCGAATGTGCGCTCGTACTGCCGACGCCTACCGGCCCTTCTTTCCTCTGCTCGGGGTGCCATCATCTTGGACGCGAACGGCAACGACTATGTCGATCTCCTGTCGGCCTGTGGATCGCTAAACTATGGACATAACCACCCGCACCTTCGGTCCGCGGCGGTAGACTATCTGTTGTCGGACGGACTCGCAGCAAGCCTAGACTTTCACACCGAAGCCAAGCTTCACTTCATGTCGAAGCTTGAGGCGAAAGTTCTCGCTCCGCGCCGATTGCGCTACGTCATGCAGTTTCCTGGCCCGACCGGAACCAATTGCGTTGAGGCCGCCATGAAGCTCGCGCGCAAAGTCACGGGTAGGTCGAACGTCGTCAGCTTCACAAATGCATTTCACGGCGTATCAATGGGATCGCTGGCCGCGACCGGCTCGTCTTCGTGCAGGACGTCTGCGAGGGGACTTCTCGGCGGGGTGACGAGATTGCCTTACGATGGTTATTTCGGCGCGGGTCTCGATGACCTCGAACGGTTTGAGCGCATGGCGGTCGATCCTTCGGGTGGAATTGAGCCCGTTGCTGCCATTATTGTCGAGACGGTCCAAGGAGAGGGCGGCTTGAACGTCGCCTCAATCGAGTGGCTGAAAGGTCTAGCCGGTGTGGCGAACCGCCTCGGGGCTCTCCTGATCGTCGACGAGATACAAACCGGCTGCGGTCGCACGGGCCCATTCTTTAGCTTTGAGCGTGCCGGCATTCAGCCGGATATCGTGTGTCTGGCAAAGTCGATCAGCGGCTATGGCTTTCCCATGTCCTTGCTCCTGCTGCGGCCGGAGCATGACGTATGGTCGCCCGGCGAGCACAACGGGACGTTTCGCGGAAACTCGCTCGCCTTCGTGACGGCTGCGGCGGCTCTGGATCTTTGGACGGACGACTTCATTGACGGGCTCGAGGTGCGATCTCGGATACTGGCGGATTGGTGTCTTACGATGTCCGCCCGGCATCACAGCCATCTCTCTGGAACGGGGATCGGCATGATGCAGGGCCTACGGTTTTCAAACCCGACCAGCGCCGCGCTGGTAGCGGATCGTGCGGCCCGGGAGCGCATTGTCATCGAGTGCTGCGGATCGAACGACGAAGTTCTCAAGATCATGGCGCCGCTCAATATCGACCTCGATCTGTTCTCCTCGGTTTTGGCACGCCTTGCGCAAATAATCGATTCGATACTCGGAAAGGACGAAGCTGTCATCCGGCTAGAGCGAGATGATGCCGTTCTTGATCCCCATGATCACTGCTGTGATGCGATTGCTCGCTCCGAGCTTCTTCATCGTGTTGCCGATGTGGAATTCAACAGTCTTCTGTGAGATGTCTAGAATCTCGCCGATCTCCCAGTTGGTCTTACCTTCCTTGCACCACTTGAGGCATTCGATTTCCTGGCTGGTTAGGACGATCGCATCCGTTCGCCGCCGGTCGATCAACTCGCAGTACTTGAGCCAGTACTGCACGCTGACCATATACACGTAGACAGACCTGTCGGCGTTCGGCGCCCCTTTCTCGCGGAAGCTGAGACTGATCAGGTCTGTCTCGCGGGCGGGTCCGCGCATGGGAATGGTGATGCCGGAGTGGACGCCCAACTCCCGACACTCTTCGAAAAACGTCCGCTGCGATTTTCTGACCCGGTTTGGGATGCATGCGTCGGACCAACGGAACGGACCCCGCGCCGTCTGTACGTGCTGCACGACTGGGTCGATCTTGTCCCATTGCATCGATCGGTAAGTGTCGAGATAGCCAGGCGGAAATTCGCTCCAAGGGATCGAAATGAGACGCTTATGCTGCGCTCTCGCGAACACCGCGTTCTCATAGCCAACATCGCGCATCGTCGCGAGAAACAGATTCTTCAGCTCGAGGTCGCTGTTGGCTTCCTGAGTTCTCTCGATAAACTCTTCTACGGTCGCAATCATGGTGCTCCCCAGCTCCACTCGACTAGCCAGCGTCTTTCAAAAACTCCCTTATGTGCCGGTTGAACTTGGCCGGTACTTGCCAATGCGGCGCGTGACCTGCGTCGAGCAACACGGGTCGTCCCTTCCAAATATTCCGATATCTCAGCCCCTCGACGTAATCGATTTTCAAGAATGGATCCGCGGCGCCCTGGAGGATCGCTAGTGGGCGATCATCGGCGCCTACCGTGTCGACCTCGTCCGCTCCCACGCCGGCCATGCCGTTTCGCACCATCCAGTACCTCGCGTTGCCGTCCGTGCCTTCGGCGGCTCGCAGATGACCTGTTGAGACCCGATTGGTCCCCATCATCGCGCGGACGTAACGTTGACAGTCTTCGGAGGAGAACCTCCGGCGTCCGGCCAGGGCTGTCGAAGGTGTCCACCGGAAGCCTGCCCCAACGCCCTCGGGATTCAGCCGGACGGGCGGGGTACCCGTAAGAGCAAGCGACCGCACCTCGCGGTACCGCGCGAGCATCTCGAGCCCGATGTGGCCGCCAAGCGACCAGCCGATCACGTGGTACGATCGATAGCCAAGTCTGGTCATGAGGCCATGAAGCACGGCTGCATAGCCCGGGAAGCTGTAGGTCTTTCGTGGGGTGCGTGACCAGTCTGATTGCCCATGGCCGGGCAGATCGGGCGCCACAACACCGAAGCCGGCGCTCTGCAGCGATCGAAATTGGCCTGCAAAGACCTCCTTCGAGGAAGAATTGCCGTGGATCAGCAGAACTCCAACGGAGCTCGGAGCGCTCTCCAAGACCCCCAACCGCAGCCCTTCTATCGCGCGCCTACGTGAGAGCATGGATGGCCACCAAGCGAAATGAGGCCCCCGTTAGCGCAGGAGAGGCGACAATGTTTTTCAAAATAAAACTCACACAACTTTTAACGACATCAATCCAAGTACATGCTCATTGATGCACCAACGGTTTTACCGGTCAATAGGATTAATGGTTGCGCCGCAATGGATGGTTCAAAGTTCGGTGCGTGTCGTCAAAGATCGGACCCGTGTTCGCCGAAGATGACCTTCACCAACAGCTTTGCGGTGCCCTACAGCGGGCGATCGGAGATGTTCTGTGCAAGGTCACAATTCACCCACGGTATCGTTGCCGCTGATGGCTAGGATAAGCATCCTATCGCAAACTCGAGAGATGGGGCCGCCAACAGCGCGCCAATGTGAGGAAGCATCTGTAGCGTGCGCGTCGGTCGAGGAACTTGCTTGACCGCTCCCAAGGTATTGGCGAGTTACCCTGACGGGTTTGCCGCGAACGCCTCCTTTGGCTCTGGTCTCGCTCAAGCTCTCGGCCACTAGCAGGTCAAACTTTTTGTCGACACCGGCCCCCAAGCGTTCGGCAATCTCGACGCTCATGAGATGCGGCAGGTCTCGGCCGCCGTGCGGCTTCGATCCGTTCCGCAAGGAAATGTAAAGTTCCGCCGCGGAAGCCACTTGGGAAAGGGGCTCGTCTTTCGCCGATTGCCATCACTGCCCCGATCTCGGGTGCCGCTACTGGACCGCTCTCGTCGCTGCGCTCGGTCCCGCGTGCCCCTTCGTTCGCTGTGCCACGCTCTCGCCGCCCGTCATCTTGCGTTGAGGGGTGTTGACGCATGCCCGGTCGGGACTACGGCCCTATGCGCGGCTTCTAGCTCGCTACTACCCTCGCGCCGCAAGCTCGCGCGATGCACAAAACACGCGCGTTTTCGCGATTGCCCGCCGGATTTAAGCATTACGAGGCCTCACACGAGAGCGTATCGCCATCGCCGACCGATCGTATCCGCGCAACACGCGGTACTTAGCTGGCATGCTCAACCAGGCCATCTAGGGAAGATCCGTATCAAGGCGATCGGGATCGGCACATCTGATTGTTCGTGTTCATCCCAGACCGGCGATTGTATGCTCTCGCTCCGTCGTTCCGTGAACGACTTCGTCGGCCTGCAGCGCTAATTCAGCCAAAGACTGTTTGAACGGCTGCAATCCTACGTCATTGCGACCCGGAATCCCCTGTGCTGGAACTGGAAATCAGGCGACGTCGTAATCTGGGACAATCGCGCGACTGAGCCGTAGCCGTATCCCGTGAGTAAATCAATCACCCCTCAGTGGACGATGGATCAGCTTGCGATTGACGCTCGCGTACCGCACGTGAAAGAACCAAAATCAAGGGCGGCGAAGGCTGCCTAACATTATTCACATCTCCCGGGTCACTCAGGCGCCTGGAGACCCACGTCCAAGTTGCGGCCTGCAATGTCGAGCGGAGCCGCCCGTCATATGCACTAGAAGTCAACTAACGGGCGCGGCTGCCACCTGCTAGGCTTCTTCCCGGCCCAACAGCATTGATCTTCAGGCATTGTCTCTGCTCGGCGGTCAAACCGATGACGTTCCATTTTTATGATCTGATGCATCCGTTGGCTCTCGCTCCCGAGCAGCTCCTTTCATAGCGACGGGATAATCAGACCTAACATCGCTCACACCAGACATATTCGCCACCTGGCGCGACGTCCGATGGCCGTGATTCACATTGCGGCGCGCCTGCGGAAAATCCCTCTTGCGATCGTGCCGGCGTCTTGACTGTCCATTGACAAGCCATCAATCGAGCCTTTTTAGAGACCCTAAATTGCGCCTGCAAGCGCATCGCAACTCCCATATTCGGCCAGCTGAAAGGTCCCATCCTCGAGCCGCATACTAGCTTGATCCTCCGACCTCCAGCTCTGGAGTACGGATCTGCTCCCGTGCCCATGCGCAGCACGAGAGCAAGTCCCTCCATGCACTTGAGGAAGTCTTTCAGTTGGGGCCATTGCGATTACCCGAACCCCCAGCCGCCAAACCGACCAAAGCTCTAAAGGACTATTCCCAAGCCTCGGTTTCAAGCGACCGTCGGTGAGATTACGCGAGCGCGCAAGCGTTCAATTCGAGGATGCTCGGCCTTATAACAAGCCGCTCCTCCGAGGGAGCGCTAAAGGGGAACCTTGGTACATCGGCTGGAGAAGGATATTGGAAGCGTCGGCTGTAAGCACGTCGGCCGTTCCGGGTCGATTCGCCGAGGCGTTAACCGAAACGTGGTTCACTCAATAATCACGCCTTGTTTCGGCCGAGCCGTGCCGGCTTGCGCCCTCTAGACATCGGCTCAGGGGGCATTGCACCTTTAGCCGGCTCTATGAATAGTTCGGACAAGTGAACGCCCAGGGTCTTTGCAATGCGTTCCAGGAGATCAATAGTCGGGTTCTCTTTCTTCTGCTCGATGCGCCCCATATGCGAGCGGTCGATCCCGGCATCGTAGGCCAATCGGTCTTGCGGAATGCCGCGCTCTACGCGGATCCGGCGCACATTCCAGGCCACAAGCGCACGAGCGTTCATGCGCAGAGGCAGCCATTCCCAAGGTTATGAAACCACTGGTTATAGCCAGGGTATTACGATAAGCTCGCACCAGCTTCGGCTGTTCTCCCCTATTGCTTCGAGGAATCAGTAACGGTGAATGCAGACGCAGCTAGTGGGTGCCCGTACTTCTCGTTGATCATCATAAGCCTTCTCGTGGGGCAATAGCTTGCCATTGGCAGCAGAGAAGAAATCGCCCTCAGACCTGCGGCGTTTTCGCGAAAGACCGCGGCTATATAGGATGAATGTTCAACTGAAGGTCGAAACGGAAACGAATATTCTCCAGCAGGCCGGTTCTGGTTATTGCCGTTCACGAGTGCGACCGGGCCCCTCACCACGGACCACCAGGCCGTCCACCAGGGAACAGCAAGGGCAACCTAGTTGCGGGGCGCATGTGCGATCGCTTCCGGTATGGACTGTGACGAAAAGCGAAAGCGTGGGGCCAACAGACCAATGTGAGCCGATATGCGATTGCCGTCTGGGCGCGAAAAGGAGATTGGCGTGCGACCATTGGGTAGGTACCAAAGCGACCAAGAATTCGTTATCGTTGCTCCGATTTCGGTAGATTTTTCAGCTGGGTAGGAGTTTTAAGCAGTGCCGGCAGAGCCGAAGATCGCAGAATTGGCGCCCAGCGTCGACGAGCTCACGTCCTATGACAGGGAGCACGCTGTTGCCTACATGCGACTTCTTGATGCCGACGCTGCGAAGGCAGATTGGCGTGAAATTGCGCGCATCGTGCTTGGGCTTGATCCGACCGCCGAACCGGATCGAGCGCGACGCACGTTCGAAAGTCATCTGACACGGGCCAAGTGGGTAGCGGGCAAGGGCTATCGTGATCTGTTACGTAGCGGCTAGCCAAAACAATGATCGGCGCGAATGCCGCAATCGCAAAAGTTGATTGTTCCATCGATTAGTTGCGTGGGAGACGCGCGCACGTAAGCAAGCAGCCGGAAACCGCCACAATCATCGGCTGCATTTCGCCGCGTCTGAAGATTGTGCGGGAAAGGTGCTATGGCGGATACTGACTGGAGATCTGAGGAAGCGTACAGCGGCCTGAAGACGGCAGATGCTGCCGACCTGGCCTGGGAGTGGCTGCGCCGGGATCACGACTACCAACAGGATTATAAGCGGTTATCTCGCCGCGAACGTTCAAGCGCGGCGGCGGGCGAGTTCCGACGCAAGTGGGGGCTCTCGTTTTCCTGCTGATCCGCAAAAGACTTTCGACAAGCAAGCAGTCTTTTGGGCACCTGAGGTGCTGCCGACCGTACTGGCTGTGCGGGCGGCCAACCGCATTGCGCCCAAAACTTATTCGCTTGATTTCAACAATCTGCCGGGCGGCGAGCTTCGCCGTGCGCCGGATGGATGGCATGCGATCGTTCCGCTCGGGGGCACGCAGCATCGCCTTTGTCTAGGGAAGCTTCCGGCGAGCGGATATGCTGTCGTCGTTGATCTGCCGCTCGATGCCGGTTTCGAGCTTCGCCTGAGGGCCGCTCGTCGATTTTGGCTTGCCCTTGAGCGTCGAGCGCTCGGACGTTCGCCACTTGCTTTGCCTGCTTTGAAGCGGCGTCGGCTGATCCTGGCGTTACGCGCAGTGGATGGATGGCAGGAAGGAAATAGCTATCGCCAAATTGCGCAAGGACTGTTTGGAAGTCATCGTATTGCCGAGCGCGCCTGGAAAACAGACGATTTGCGCAGCCGAACCATTCGACTTGTTAAGCTGGGGCAGCGCCTCATGCGCCTACGCTGGCGAGCATTGCTCGACAAACGCAGGGGCAGGGATGACAAGTAGTGGCACGACAAATGGCCTACCTTCGGTGCTGCCAGCCAACTCTTCTGCTGCCGGGCAGGATGGTGAATAGGATAAAGTCTTTGCGCTCCGATACCTCATTATGCCGTCTTGAATGCTGCAACAGAGGGACACTATCTCCGCAGGCTTTAGCAACTGGCGGCCGCGAATTCGGCAAATCCTTGTCAACAGTCGCGCAGCTGGATCATGCTTGAACAGTTTCTTCAGTTGAGCGCGCCCGACCTGAACATTGGTCTCCTCCTGCAGCGGATTGAGGAACCACTAGACCTCAGGCAGCCTGCGCAGGTGCTACCTTCTTGCAAAGACGAGCCAGCCATCGGCAAAAAGAACGCGCGATCTCGGGGTGCGCGCTGCGGTCTACGGCATAGGCGCGATATCGCATGCCACTTGGAGTGCGGGTGCCGGGGATGATTTGCAAAGCGCCCCCTTTGACAAGATCTCCGACGATGATTTCCGGCGCGACAAGAAGGCATTTTCCGGTCATGACAGCCGCCAGAGCAAGATAGTTGTGATCATACCGGGCGCCCACTCGTATATCGTTCGAAGACAGATTCATGGCTCTCAGCCATGTCGGCAGAATGTCGGGGCGGGATGTGATGTTCAGTATCGGGGTTGTGCGAACAATCGAGAGCTCTCTGCCTCCGACCAGATGTGGCGGGCCGACGCACACGAGCTCCTCTTTGTAAATCTCCCAACTGTCGGCGGGTTCGATGACGGAAAGATCCCGTGTAATCAAAATATCGAAATCATCCGAAGATGTCGGATGCGCCAGCGAGCTGATGATGTCCACGATAACGCCACCCGCTTCAGAAGAGAAAGCCTGCAGATTTGGAATAAGGATAGAGAAAGCAAAGGTTGATAATGACGTGCGGACCACGATCCGGTTCGTTCCTGCGCCGGCACGGCGTCGCATTCTCTTCGCGGTGAAGCTGACGGTTTCGAGCGGTTCAGACACTGCGTTTGCGAACAGCCTTCCGAACTCGGTCAGATCGCTGCGCCGTCCACGCCGCTCGATGAGGTCAGCGCCCAGATAATCCCGCAGTACAGCCAAATAACGGCTGACCGAACTTTGCGTTGTTCCCAAAGTGGTGGCCGCTCGCGTGACGCTGCCTTCGCGGGCAACGGTCACAAACGCGCGGATGGCATTTAGAGGAACTTCATCGTCTTGAGCCGCCATTGTCTGCTCCGGCGCCAGAATCAAAGTCCATCACAATATTCGATGCCCATGGCCGGATCGCTGCGTATCAGTGTCCGCCACGCATAAAATCCTCGTGTGAGCGCAACACCCGCGCCGGGAGCGCGCGACATCAGTGTCGCAGATCGTGTTTGTCGGGGACTTAAGTCTTTTTGCCGCGTTTGGGCTTCGGCTTGCGGCCTTTAGGTAACGTTGCAGGTGGCGGGGCGCCCTTGGATGGCCGAAGAAACAGTTCGCAGACAGGTACACCGAGCGTCTCGGCAAGGCGATCAAGAAGATCGACTGTCGGGTTCGCTTCTTGGCGTTCAAGTCCGCTCATGTAGGAGCGATCAACTCCTGCATCGTAAGCCAATTGCTCCTGCGGAATACCGCGCTGGACGCGGATCCGGCGCAGATTGTAAGCCACAAGCGCACGAGCTCTCATGCGCGAAGGCAGCCATTTCGACGGTCATCAAACCACTGGCTATAACCTACATAAAAGAATCAGCGGACTGGAAGGCCTGGGTGCCACCGTATCGTTTTCCCGGGGGCGCTACTGGCGCGGCCCGCATAAGCGCCGGTATGTCGTCGTCTTTTGATCGCGGCGGCACAGGTTTTCCGAGCGCTGGCAGAAAGCTCACCCGAACTGGTGCTCGGCGGCGGTTTCGATTCCGCAGCCAAACTCGCGCGAACGGGCTCGAGGCAAGCAAAGATGCTGACTGAGCGAGGCGGTGCTCCTCCATTCATCGAAATGGAGTTGCAGCTCCGATGAAATGAGTCGGCGCAGATTATCGCGATCGCAGCTACAGCCGTTCGGCCACCTTGAGAGTGCTTTTATCCCTGGATCGGCGCAGACAGCGCGTTTCAGGGACCCTAGCCCCGTTCGTGCCGGTCGAGATTGGATCGTCTGTGCCGCCGCGGGAGGTGGCCGAAGCGCCATTGACGACGACATCGGGGCGTCGACGGAAGAGCCAAGGCACCATCGAGATTGATCTTGGTACGGGCACCGCATCCGGGTCGATAGGCCGCTACGTCGTGTTCTCGATGCTTTGGTCCGCCGATGATCCCGGTTCCGACGGGCGCGCGAGTGTGGCTCGCGACAGGCTACACGGACATGCGCCGAGGCTTTCCGTCGCTAGCATCTCAAGTGCAGGAGGTGCTGCGCAAAGACCCGCTCAGCGGCCACTTGTTCGTCTTCCGGGGGCGCCGAAGCGACCTTGAAGGTGATCTAGCACGATGACCCAGGAGCATGCCTATTCACGGCCTCTGTCAACTGTTTTGAACACAGCTTCCCGATCGCCCGTTTTGGGACGTGGGTATTTGACGCATACGATCCGCATGGGTGAGGACGCCGAGTGTTCTCGACGGTCGCTCAGACTCCTATGCGGGGATTGGTTACCCCATGATGGCGGTGCGCCGGAGGGCTGCTTCGCTCTGGCCTCGGACCTTGGCGTTTCCGCTGTCCAAAATGAATTCGAGGATTCCCTCTACCGCGCTCGGCGTCCTCGCTGATGCGGATCGTAGGATGCGTCGTCGATTACGTGCCTAGCGGGACGCGCTGGCCGATGGACCAGATAAAGCCGAGCAGCTCCCGCACAACTGCAGCGGTAGCGACGACTGCGCGTTTTCCGCGCGCGGTAAGCTTCCGATAGGTCTTGTGGAAACGTAGCTGCGCTTTCCAGGCCAGAGCAGCGATATCTTGTGAAACTAGGTACGGTAAGGCCGCCCGGCATCACCAAGGCGGGCAGTTCGATCGCGCGGGACGTGCTGTGTGAAGCTGCCTGGAGCTATCGTACCACGCCGAAGGTCGGGCAATGGATGAAAGAGCGTTGCCAACCGCCGCTGCTGTGCTCGCCTGTGGCGAGGCCGAAGTAGGCAACGAGCTGACGCGGATGAGCGAACCGGGAGAAGTCTCCTACCTCGGCGAGTATCGTAGCGGCGACGATCGGACCGACGCCCTTCAATGCTTGCAGAGCCTGCATCTGTTTGGCCCACGGGGAGCTCGCGAGTAGTTCGCGCATTTCCTCCTCTACTCCAGCCTTGCGAGCCTCGTCATGCTCCAGTGCGTTGAGATAGGTCTGGAATGCAATCTCTTGCGCCGGATGGGCGAACGTCCTGTTGCAGAGCCAAATCCGGACTCCAAGCCTTACCCTCGAAGCGTAAGTCGCAACGGAGCATGAACGCCTGAATGCGAATGCGATCTCGGCGGACATCCTGACCAGCTGCGTGCCGCGCCCGTACCAGGTCGGGTAGTGCCTCATGACGCGCGTCCGGCACCCAGACATAGGTGAGCTCACCGGCCCGATGCAGACGAGCCAAAATGATGGCGTCGCGCCGATCATTCTTGATCCGCTCGCCCGACTTGCGTGGCGTCAACGAGGGCGCGCACACTCTGCAGATCATCCCCATTGTCGAGAGTTGACGTTGAACGTTGTAGCCGCATGATCCAGCCTCGTAGACGAACTCGACGACACCATGTCGGCGCGCCAGACTCCGAGCGAGTTTGCCGATTGCCGTCAGATTGTTCTTGATCGTGCCGACATGCGGAACCTCGTCCGCTCGCCCAACGTCCGCTACCGCGACAGAAATTGTCTGCTTGTGTACGTCGAGACCAACGAAGGCACAAACCGATTGCATGGCATTTTCTCCTTCTTTGCCGGGTGCAATCCCAGCGACGCCCCAGATGCGATCACGGGCAGGAAAAGGCCATGTGATCTGGCCAGCAGTTGCGGGCGAGCTGTGACGATCTCCGCCGCACAGATGGGCTACCTGTTGTCCGGAATCGATTGGCGCAACCCTCAAGAAGCCCGGCGTCCGACGCGGGTCGGATAGCCGTTTTAGTTTAAATCTGCCGCTTGATCTGATTCAATGGCTTCATAATATCGAATCCGGACGACCTTCCGTCGGACCTTTTGTCAGTGCCCTGGCAGCGCTGAAAGCCGAGCGTGAGGCCCGGCTGAGAGCCGAGGCGATGGCTGCCAGTGCGTAGGCGGAGCTGTCGGATAACGCGGTGCTGAGTTGAGTTGCGGATCGAGAAACTCAAGCGCGAATCGTACGGCCAGCGCTCCGAGCGCACGGCGCGCGGCGGATCAAACAATTGGAATTGGAGCTTGAAGAACTCGCCACCACCGCGAGCGAGGATGAGCTTGCCGCGCGGGCCGCCGCGGCGAAAACCCAGAGCGAGCGCGCCTTCGCGCGCAAGCGGCCGGTACGCAGGGTACGCACACGACGAGGACCGCCTGATTGACGCATGCGCGCGGGCACGGCGAGCTCTATGATGGCGTTGCGTGAAGGTCAGGCAGCCTGCTGATCGGCGGCCTTGTCGGTTTGGCGCAGGAGCTTCCATTCCCAGGGCAGCAGTTCGTGCAGGCGCGAGGTGGGAAGATCGGCGACACGGGCGAGGACATCGGCGAGCCAGGCCTTGGGATCGACGTCGTTGAGGCGGCAGGTCGTGATCATTGTCAGCATGATGGCGGCACGGTCGGCGCCACGCTGGCTGCCAGCGAAGGTCCAGTTGCGCCGCCCCGGGCGATGCCTCTCAATGCGCGTTCAGCGCAATTGGTTTTCAGCGCTCAAGCCCGGTGGAGAGGACCGGTCGTCCGGATTAGTCTGTCCAAGCCGGGATAGGGGCGCTGGAGCACGAAACGGTGGCAGGGCGCCATGACCGTGAGCTGTGAGCTCGCTTTGTTACTTGGCCGCCCCTACGACTTGCCCGGCTGCGCTGCGAGCGCGGATCCGTAGATGTCGTGCAAGCCACTGGCTCCTGAGACAAAGGAGAACCAAGCATGCAAATCGTCGGCATGGACATCCACAGATCCTTCGCCCAGGTGGCGGTCCTGGAGGATGGAACAATAATCCGACAGCTCCGCGTTGATCTCGTCCACGATCGGCTTGTCGGCTTTGCCAAGACACTCCGCCTGGAAGATGAGGTGGTCATCGAGGTAACGGGCAAAAGCGGCGGTCGAACGTATTCTGCGCCGGCACGTTAAGCGCGTCGCGCTGGTGTCGTCCCCATGCAGGCGCTCGGCCGCGAGCACATAGGTGCCCGATCAGCCGGAACAGCGGCATGACGGCGAAGGTCCCGTGGCCGACCTGGTCGACCAGCGTCGACAGCGGCAAATCGATCCTCTCGGCCTTGAAGCGCACGCTCTGGCGGTTGAGCGGGATATGCATCCCGAATTTGTCGAACAGGATCGTCGCCAGCAATTGTGGGCCGATGAAGCCGCGCGGCGTGGCATGGAACGGCGCGGGCGGCTGACTAATCTTCTCGCAATCGCGCCCGGTGAACTTCTCGCGTCCCGTCTCGATGACCTTGAAGCGGCGGGGAATCTCCTCCAGGGTCTTGGTCACATCCTCGCCGACCTTCGCCAGCCGCGATCCACCGCAGCAGGCGCTGTCGTTGGAGCTTCAACGACGACGCGCTCGTGTTCGATATCGTCCGGCCAAGGCTTACGAACCGGCCGCTTACGCGTGAAGGGACGGACGTTCTGCGTCTTCGCTGCCGCCACCTGCGCGGCGAGCTCATCCTCACTCGCGATAGTGACGAGTTCCTCGAGCTCCAACTCCAACTGCTCGAGCAGCCGTGCCGAGCGCTCGGATCGCTGCCCGTGCAGTTCGCGTTTGAGTTTCTCGATCCGCAGCTCAAGATGTGCGATCAGCGCTTCGTTGTCCGACAGCTCCACCCGTGCACTGGCGGCATCCGCGACGGCGACATCGCGCGCGACCTGCAAGGCCTAACGCTCGGCCAGCAGCGCAACGTAGGCGCTCGCAAGGTCCGATGGAAGATCGTCCGGCTTCGATGTCATGAAGCCATTGAATCAGATCAGGCTGCAAACTCAAACCCAAAACACCTATCCGACCCGCGTCGGACGCCGGGTTCTTGCGGGTTGCGCCAATCGATTCCGGACAACAGATAGCTCATCTGTGCCGGCGAGATCGTCACAGCTTCACCGGCAACGGATGGCCATATAAACTTCCTCTCTCCAGTCTCTTGGTGAACAGGCATGCCCCCTGGCCATCGTGCCAGATCACCTTCACAAGATCGCTGCGGCGCCCCCGAAGACGAACAAATGATCACTGAGCGGGTCCTTGTGCAGCACCTCCTGCACCTGGAGTGCCAACGAGGGAAAGCCTCGGCGCATCTCCGTGTAGCCTGTCGCGAGCCACACTCGCGCGCCCGTCGGACTCGGGATCATCGGCGGTCCAAAGCATCGAGAACGCGACGTAGCGCGTCTCCATCAACGTCGCCATCGACCCGGATGCGATGCCCGCGACCAAGATCGATCTCGATGAGCCATGGCTCTTGCGTCGCCGCGCCGTCGTCGTCAACGGCGCTTCGGCCACCTCCTGCGGTGACGCAGAGGGCTCAATCTCGACCGGAACAAACGGAGCTATGCTCGCTTCGCCGTGCCTGCAAAGCTCCTTGCGCCACCTGAACAGCTGGCTCACATGAAGCCCGGCCACGCGAGCTACCTCGGAAACATTGGCGCCGGGCTCGAGCGACGCCGCAACAAGCCGCTCCTTCTCGTCTTGCGACCACCGGCGCCGCCGCTCGACCGATGTGATCACCGCCCTCGAAATCGTCATAGCGCTTCTCCTAGGATGACCCCTAGGACCTGCAGCGATCCCGCCCGTCAAACAAGGCGGCCCTCAATGGAGGGATACTGAGCGCACCGCGCGGCTGATCGAGCAATTGGAGTTGGAACTCGAAGAGCTCGCCACTACGGCGAGCGAGGATGAGCTTGCCGCGCGCACCGTCGCGGCGAAAACCCAGAGCGTACGCGCCTTCACGCGCAAGCGGCCGGTACGCAAGCCCTGGCCGGACGACATCGAACGCGAGCGCGGTTATCGCGGCCCCGAAGAACTGTGCCTGCTGCGGCGAATCGCGTTTAAGTGTTTTGCGCGTCGTTGTTTTGATCTGAGGCCGGCAAACTGGACCATTTTTGGCTAGAGTTGGCGCTGCGTAAATCCCTCGACTGGGAGGAGCGACGACGATGAAGGCCTCGAAATTTTCGGACGCCCAGAAGGCGTTCATTCTCAAGCAGGGCAGCGACGGGGTTGCGGTGGCCGAGATCTGCCGCAAGGCCGGGATCAGCCAGGCGACCTACTTCAATTGGAAGAAGAAGTATGACGGTCTGCTGCCGACCGAGATGCGCCGGCTGAAGCAGCTCGAGGAGGAGAACGGCAAGCTAAAGAAGCTGGTAGCCGATCTGTCGCTCGACAAGGAGATGTTCAGGACGTGATCCGCCGAAAGCTATGAAGCCTGTCGGAAGCGCAAGCTCGTCGATGAGATTTGTGGTGAGTGACAGGTCTCGATCCGCAAGGCTTGTGAGGCCCTCGAGTTCGATCGCTCGAGCTACCACTACAAATCTCGTCGCTCCGGCCAGTCCGCCCTCGAGCTCGGATCAAGGAGATCTGCCATGTTCGCGTTCGCTACGGCTATCGCCGCGTCCACGTCCTGCTCCGCCGCGAGGGATGGCGTCATGGGCAGAACAAGACCCGTCGCATCTATCGCGGATTGGGCCTACAATTGCGCAATAAATCGCCGAAGCGGAGGGTCAAGGCCAAGCTGCGCGATGACCGCAGGCCAGCGACGCGCGCCAACGAGACCTGGGCGATGGACTTTGTTCATGACCAGCTGGCAAATGGTGGCAAGCTCCGGGTGCTCACGATTATCGATATCTTCTTCCGCTTCTCGCCCGCCCTGGAGCCGCGGCTCACTTTCCGCG
>NZ_FOQM01000013.1 GCF_900113735.1 Bradyrhizobium sp. Gha | reverse complement strand
ATGCAACGCATCGCGCCGGGAGCCTCGAAGGATGGTGTCGTGGGCATCTATGTCTACATGCTGCGATGTGCGGACGGCTCCTTCTACATCGGAAGTGCCACCGGTGATGATACGTCCCAGCGGGTCGACCAGCACAATGCCGGCGCCTATCCGGGATATACTCATTCGCGGCGTCCGGTCGTCCTGGTGTGGTCCGAGCATTTCGATCGGATCACCGACGGCATCGCGGCGGAGCGGCAGCTCAAGGGCTGGAGCCGTGCGAAGAAGGAAGCCCTCATTCGGTCGGATTGGAAGGCTGTGAGCCAGTTTGCGCAACGGCGGGCTGGAGCGCCTAGGTCCAAGAAGTAGGCGTCAGGCAGTCGGGCGTTCATCCTTCGAGGCTCTCCATGGGACGCGTTGCGTCCCATGGAGAGCCTCGAAGGATGACGGAATGGAGAAGAGCTCTGGAACGTTGAGCCTAGAACGTATTCCGCAGCAGCGGGTACTTTGCCTCGATGCCGTCGAGACTGAAGGTGAATTCGACGACGCCCTCGGAGGCGGCGACGATGTCGTCGGCGGGGGGCGCGAAGGTCTGCAGGAACGAGACGATCGACTCCACCGGCGCAGCCGGCGCCGTTCGAGCAGCCGGCGCCATTCGAGCTGGCGGCGCCATTCGAGCTGGCGGCGCCATCGGGACGAGGGGTGCGGTGGGCACCTCGACGACCTCTGCGAGCACGCCCAGCGTGGGCTCGTACGTGACCGGCACGGCGGTCTCGGGCGCGATGTGCACGGCCTTTGGCTGCACGGTCTGGGTCTGCTCGCGCGGAAACACGCGCGGCATGGTCGCCGGCGACCAGCCGAATGCGGAGGTCACGCTGGCGGCAGCCGCGGCGACGTCCCCGCCACTCGCAAGCGCGCGCCAGGTCTGGACCGCACGCTTGGCTTCCTGGATGTTTTCAAGGAATGCGAGCTCGGAATGATAGCGGCGCCAGCGTCCGGTCTCGAACATTTCGGAGAGATGCTCCAGCCGCTGTTCGGCAAGAACGCACCAGCGTGCCGCAAGGTCGCGGTCAACAGCCGTGCTTTGGCGATGTGTCATAAACCAGCCCGTCAGGAGAAAATACGGACGCGACGCAACGCACACGAATCAATTTAAACGCGACGTGATTATTTTGTGGAAAAGTTTTGACTTGTCCAGCAACGACACGGCTTGCGTCACGAAATACCGTAGTCGCGCGGAGTTCGCAGGGGTTTGCGAGTCAAGCTGCGCACAAGCATAGCGGGCTTGCCGCGTCCCCGGTCCGGCCTCGCGACCACGATCGCAGCTGCGCCTCAACCGCAAGCTGATCACGCCTGGCGCTTGCACATGGCGATTCGAGACATCGGATGAGCCCAAAAGAAAAGACCCGTCCGGGGGGACAACCGGACGGGTCGAGCCATATGGGCGCTTGGGGTGGATGGGCGCTCGCGCCTGATATGACTGATGGGGAGGGATGACCGCTCCCACATAATTTGGTCGTGGCACCACGCCGAACGTTCAATGCGGCGTTCGATTTTTCGATCTTTGGCCGACGCGCAATGTTGTTGCGGGCGCTACTGCGCTGGCGGCCTATCCGCCTGAAGAATCGTGGATTTATCGCCGGAATCCGACAGCGAGGGCTGCTGCTCGAGGGCGCGGATGCCGGGGTCCTCGCGACGCTTCCCGGCATCTTCACGTTTAAGTGTAGCGGACGCGGCGGCGACCGGCGTCGTGCCGTCGGCCGGAATGGCCATCACCGCAGCAAACGCATCGGGCTCGCCGTCGCCATAGAGATCATCACGCCCGGGTGAACCGAGGTCGCGCGCGGTCTTGGCCAGCGTCATGCGCAGCGCTTCCGGCTTGAGCGCGTAGTTGCGCTCGAGCAGCAATGCCGCGACGCCGGAGACGTAGGCCGCCGAGAACGAGGTACCCGACGTGATCTGGTATTTGCCGTCGGGCGCCGGCAGGAAAATGTCGACGCCGGGCGCGGCCAGCGCGACGTAATTGCCGCGGTTCGACGCGGTGAACAGCTTGTCCTGCTGATCGGTTGCGCTCACTGCGATCACGTTGGGATTGGCCGCGGGATAGAGCGGCGGCGATTTGGCGCCGGCATTGCCGGCCGCCGCGATCAGCACCAGGCCGCGCTCGGCACTCGCCGCGATCGCGCGCTCGATCACCGCGTCCTTGGGACCGGCAAAGCTCATATTGACGATCTGGGCGCCGTGCTCGGCGGCATAATTGAGCGACCGCAGGATGACGTAGGACGAGCTCTCGGCACCGCCGGCAGTGCCGCCGAAGGCCCTGATGGCGATGATGCGCGCTTCCGGCGCGCTGCCCATCAGCTTCGCATGGGCCACGATCGCACCGGCAATGCCGGTGCCATGGATATGGGCGCCCTCGCCGCTGCCGAGCGCGTCGAAGACGTCGGTAATGGAATTGGCGAGTTCGGGATGTTTTGCGTCGATCCCGGAATCGATCACCGCAACGGTCACGTTGGCGCCGTGCACCAGCGTGTGCGCCTGCGGCAGCCGCAGCTTCGACAGCGCGTATTGCGCCGGATCGCCTTCGGTCGGCACCGCCGGCTTCTGATCCTGGAGTACATAGCGGAAGTTCGGCTGCAGCGAGCGTACGCTGCCATCAGCGGCGAACTCGCGGCGCGCCGCGTCGTAGGGCCGGCCGTCGCTGATGCGAAACAGGCCGACCGTAGCCCCGATCAGCGGGACATTCTCCGAAGAGACGCGGGTCAAGCCGTGGCGTCGCGCAAGCTCGTCGGCTTCGGCCGGCGACAGCGCGCCATCGATCTCGGCCACGAATTCGTTGGCGAAACTGCGCGACGACAAGGCAAGCGGCGTAGCATTGCCACGCCCCTTGCCGGCGCTCTTCTTGGCCGACCTGCCGGAGCCGTCGCCGCCGCCATTCGGCTGGCCGAGGCATTCGCCGTCGCGATAGCCGTTAGAGCAGGCCGGATAGAGATTTGGCGAGTAGCGCGCGTAGGGCAGCACGGGATTGACGGAATTCGGCGCAATCCGCGCGATGGTATGAACCGTCGGCGTCACGTGCGGCGTCACATGCGGACCGTGATCGCCTCCCACGACGCGCGCCGCGACGCCCGGAGAGATCGTCGGCGTACGCGTGGGAACGCTGATCGTCGGCGTGCGCATGATCGCCTGGGCGTCCGCCACTCCGATCCCGAGACAGGCGGCGAGCAGGAGCCCGGCTCCAGCCGAGGAAGCATAGGCACCGGCTCGCAGCTTACTCTCGGACTTGCGCATCATCGGTGCAGGCGATTAGGGCGCCGCCACGGCGAGGTTGA
Source organism: Bradyrhizobium sp. Gha (assembly GCF_900113735.1). Lineage (GTDB taxonomy): Bacteria > Pseudomonadota > Alphaproteobacteria > Rhizobiales > Xanthobacteraceae > Bradyrhizobium. Next base: position 164,464 of record NZ_FOQM01000013.1, on the reverse strand, counting down.
CGAACTTCTCGCGCTGCATCCTGCCCAGGAGCGCGGCGAACTCGTCCTGGCTCATCGCCTTGTCGAACTGGAGGCGGAACATGCCGCCTTTGGCATCGCCGATGATCGAGGCCTGGTAATTGTCGAGCAGCGCCGTGATGTCGGCGACGCGCGCCTCGGGCGTGAAGCGCACCAGCGCCCGCGAAGGTGTAGCCGCCCCGAGCTCGCGCGTCATCGGCGCACCGGTCGAGAGCGAAGCAGTCTGGAAGGTCGCGGGCTGGGTCTTCATCAAGACGGCGCCGATGATGCCGGCCTGGAGCAGCAGCGCGATCGCGCCGAGGGTCGCCGACCAGGCCAGCGTGCGCGGCGACAGGCTCGCGAAGAACGTAGCGATACGCGCCGAGAGCGGCAGCGAACCGGTCGCCCGCGCGGGCTCAGCGTCGATTGCGGCGAACAGCTTCTGCATCGCGCGCGCCGACGGAGCACCCAGGCTCTCATTCAGGTGGATCGTCTCTTCGTATTCGCCGCGGATCGCCGCATATTGCTTTGCGAGTTCCGGATCGCTGGCAAGTGCTTCCTCGACGCGCCGGGTGTCGCGCGGGTTCAGCGTTCCGGCGGCGTACCACGGCAGCAGCAACTCGATCTCTCCGGGCTCTCGCTCCAGCATCTTCTTGCTCAAAGCCATCATGGCCAGCCTCGCTCAATGCCGGCTGCCTGCAGCAGTTCGGCCAATTTCTTGCGCGCATAGAAGAGGCGCGTCTTTACCGTGTTCTCCGGGATCCCGACGATCTCGGCCACCTCTTCCACTGATTTCTCGTGGTAGTAGACGAGGTCGACGATTTCCCGATGGTCCGGCGAGAGGCCCGTCAGACACTCCCGCAACGCTTCACTGGTATCTTTCTTCTGAACCGCCGTTTCTGGATTGTCGGATGAATCCTCGATCGCATTGGCGGCCTCGTCGTCCAATTCAAAATCCTTTCGGCGGCGAAGCGCAGAGAGGGCCTTGAATCGGGTGATTGCCAGCAGCCAGGTGGAAACGGCGGATCGGCCCTCGAACTTGCCGGCCTGACGCCAGACATCCAGAAAAACCTCGCTGATAAGGTCTTCCGCCGTCTGCTCGTCCCGCACGAGTCTCAGCCCGAACCTGTAAATCCTGACATGGTGCCGCCCGTACAGCACCTGCATGGCGAGCCGGTCACCCTGGGCGATCCTGGCGATCAGGACCTCGTCCGTAGCCGCCTGTGTCACGCTCAAAGCCGGTCTCGCAAGATTGGTCGGGTCGAGGCGGGGGACGGTTCGACGGGAGGGGCGAAATCAACCTACCGCGGTCATGCTGGGGATTGTGTGATCTACCCCACATGCGCGCGATTTTCTCGTCGCACACGCGGCCGTCGGTCTTTTGGCTCGATAACGGTAACATAATACGGGAATACTCTGTTGCGGACTTGCCGTGGCCGACACGGACGGCTCGATCGCGCCGACGTGTCACACGCCCCTGTGAACCATATGTCGCGCGGCGCCGGATTTGGTCCGGCGATATCGCCTGGGGATGCCAACTGACCGCCAATTCCCGCGCTGCCACAAGACCCCTCTCCGCGCGGAGCCCCCCGGGATTCGGCGCAAAAGGATACCAAACCTAAAGGCTTGCCACGTAGATTTTTTCGGCTGACATCCACCCATTGGCGAGGACCATGAGCACGGCCGCGACGTCCTTTCCGGAGAGGAGTGCCGCAGAGGTCGCGGATATCGTCCTCGCGCCCGAGGCGGCCGCCCCCGGAGCGCTGGCGCGCCGGGCCCGCCAGCGCCGGCAGATGTATATCGGCCAGGCCGTGAGCTATTCGCTCGGCGCCTCCGTGCTGCTGCTCTATGCCTATGACGGCGCCATCCACATCAACGTTCCATCGCTGTTCTGGGTCGGCGGCCTCCTGATCATCGGCATCTTCACGGTGATGTCGGAGGCCGGCGTCGGCGAGAAGCACGACGACCATTATCTCACGGTCTTCCAGATCTCAGCGCACATGGCGCTGCAATTCATTTTCCTCGTGTCGGTGCCGACGATCGGGATCGCCTTCATCAGCGTGCTGTTCCTGATCTTCGCCTTCGGGTCGCTGCGCATGACCTCGGTACAGGCGATGCTGACATGGGCGATCGCGACGGTCGCGCTTGCGGGCGTGTTCCTCGGCTCCGATCTGCCGATCGGCATGCCGGTTGCGACCCGGCTCGAGCGGATCGCGTCGATGCTGTGCTTCGTGCTGGTGATCGGCCAGTGCGCCTTCCTCGGCCTGTTCGGCGCCACGCTGCGCAAGATCCTGTACCGGCGCAGCATCGAGCTGAAGGCGGCCTATCGGCGCATCGAGGAGCTCGCCGAGCTCGACGAGCTGACCGGCTCCTACAACCGCCGCTGCATCATGCGGCTTCTCGACGCAGAGATCGAGAAGTCGCGGCAGGCCGCCGCGCCATGCGCCGTCGCGCTGATCGATCTCGACTGGTTCAAGCGCATCAACGACGCCCACGGCCATCCCGTCGGCGACGAGGTGCTGCGGACCTTCGCCATCACCATGTTCGCCAACATCCGCCCCGGCGACCGTTTCGGTCGTTATGGCGGCGAGGAGTTTCTGCTGCTGCTGCCGGGCACCGAGCGCGACGCCGCATCGCGCATGCTCGACCGGCTGCGCGGCATCGTCGCCGATCTCGACTGGAACGCATTCTCGCCCGGCATGCGCGTTACGATTTCCGCCGGCGTCGTGACGCTGCGCGACAATGATACTGCCGATACGTTTCTCGCGCGCGCCGACAGCGCGCTCTATTCCGCCAAGGCTCAGGGCCGCAACCGCATTGCCACGAGCTGACCAATCCATTTGTTGCCGGCAGGCAGGAACGCGCCGGACCGAACGCTCCAGGACAGGGCTATGACATCCAAATCCGTCAAATCATCAGAAAACATCCTGGACGAATTGCAGTCGGCGCTCGCGCACGGCACCGTAGCCCGCCGGGTCGAGACGCTGCGCCGGGTCACCGATCTCTTCCTCAACAACGTGGTCGATTATACCGAAGACCATGTCCGGGTGTTCGACGACGTCTTCCAATGCCTGATCGAGCAGATCGAGACCTCGGCGAGGGCGCTGCTCGCCGACCGCCTCGCCCCGATCGCAGCCGCGCCGCCGCAGACCATGCGTGCGCTTGCGCTCGACGACGTCATCGAGGTCGCAGGTCCCGTGCTGTCGAAATCAGAGCGGCTGGACGAAACGACCCTGCTGGATATCGCCCGCTACAAGAGCCAGGCCCACCTCAAGGCGATCTCGCTGCGGCGAGTGCTGTCGGAAGCACTGACCGACGTGCTGGTGACACGCGGCAACGAAGACGTCGTGCAGTCGACGGTCAACAATCCGGGCGCGCAGCTCTCCGAGGGCAGCCTGACCGATCTCGTCACCCGCGCCGAGCGCGACGACGACCTTGCCGCCTGCATCGGCCTGCGGCCCGACCTGCCGCGGCATCATTATCTGAAACTGGTCGCCAAGGCGTCGCTGAGCGTCCGCAGGAAGCTGGAGGCCGCTCATCCTGAACTCGCCGACGAAGTCTCGAGCGTGGTCCGGGAAGCCGCGCAGCGGGTCCGCGCCGCCGCCACGACCAAGCAGACCCAGATGGCACGCGCGCTGGTTAAATCGCTCCATGACGACGGCCGTCTGACCGAATACCAGGTCGCCGCCTTCGCCGAGCAGGGCAAGTTCGACGAGGCCAATGCCGGGCTCGCGGCGCTCGCCGACGTTCCGGTCGAGACCGCCGAGAACATGATGATCGAGAGCCAGGCCGAGGGTCTGATGATCCTCGCCAAGGTCGCCGGCATGCAATGGACGAGCGTTCGCGCGATCATCGCCATGCGCGATAAGCTCTCGGGCGGGCCGAAGGCCGACATGCTGACGCTGCGCGACACCTATGAGAGCCTGCGCAGCTCCACTGCCCAGCAGGTGCTGCGCTTCCACCGCATGCGGGGCACGACGTCGGCGGCCTAATACCGCAAGACCTTCGACCCGACCACCGCACCGATCGCGGTCACCGCCGCGGTCGCGATGGTGTACCAGGTCGCGACGAACAGCGGCGAGTCGTCCGTGCAATGCGAGGCGTAAAGGGTGGCGGCGAGCCCGGCCGACAACAGGCCGGCGAGCGCGCCGGAAAGCGCAGGCCGCGACGGCGCGCCGTGGCGCAGGCCGAACAACGCGCCCGCCAGCAACGGCAGCGACATTGCGGGGATCGCCGACAGGCACGCCCGCGAGTTCTTGCCGACGAGCCGCATCGTCATCGGCATGGCCGGCGCCATCATCGCCTCGCTGCCGATCGCGACTGCAAGCAATCCCACCGGCAGCAGCAGGAGCCAGCCCCAGCCGCGCATCAAGGCTTCCGGCCGCGACAGATGCAGGCTGATGATGATGGCGGGGATCGCCAGCGACAGCGTGACCGCGAACTTCATGTCGAAGAACGGGTTGTGCATGGCGCTCATCACGTCCGAGCGCACGCCGAGGAACGTCGCGAAGATCAGGATCGACAAGGGCGCCGCGACCAACAGTCCCGTGGTCAGCAAGGCGCCCACGCGCGGGGCGTGGCGGGCGTTGTCGGCCGCGAGCGTGCGAATGAGTTGATCGGTGTCCATGACTAGTGGTTCCGTAGTTTGGCGGTCAGGGCCGCAAGCCCCCGATGCAGCGCGACCCGCACCGCACCTTCGCTCATCGCAAATTTCGCCGCCGTGTCCTTGATCGAGGCGCTGTCGACCGCGATCGACTGCAACACGTCGCGCTGACGCTGCGGCAGCGTGTTGAGCTGCGTGGTGACCTCGCCCGCCGAGGCCGTCTCCTGTGGCGCTTCGCCGGGCAGCGTCTCGGCGAGATCGTCGATGTTGACGAAGATGCGCCGGCCGCGGCGCCTGAGCGCATCGATCAGCTTGTTGCGCGCGATCGCGAACAGCCAGGGCGCGAAGGGCGCTTCGCTGTCCCAGGTGTGCCGCTTCAGATGCACCGCCAACAAAATCTCCTGCACGATATCCTCGGCCTGATCAGGGGGCTGCCCGGCCCGCGTCAGGCCGCGCCTCGCAGCGGCGCGCAGCACCGGCGTGACCGCCTTCAACAGGCGATGATACGCTGCATCATCGCCTGCCATGGCCGACCGCATCAGGCCGGTCCACTCGTCCTCACGTCCGCGCACGCGCGCCCCTCACCATTGCAATTCGGCCGCTTTTTCAATTTGTTACGCCTCGGCCTGCACGATCACGAAGTCGTGATCATGGCCGGATCCTGCCCCGAAGCAGCCGCAGAAGCTGCGTCAGGGCTCATAACACCGATCGGAGCCTCCCGCATCCGTCAGGCCGCCGCGGCCGGCCGGTTTGCCCCGGATTTGCCCGGTGTGGCCCGAAGATTCCCATATTTTGCCCCGCTGTCGTCATGCCGCGGGGTCTCTGTTCGGTATCGGGATGGGCGAATTGGGGAGACCGTCAACATGATGAAAGCCAGCGGGCGCGCGGCATGGATTGTTTTGGCCGGACTATTGCTGCTGTTTGGAGCGGCAGTACAGGCCACGCCGAGTTCTGCCACCAGCGCAAAGCCGGACAAACAGACCGATGCAGCCAAGCCGGGCAAGCAGCGGCACCACGCCTCTCACCGCCACACCGACAGCAAGACGGCGCAGAAATCCGACGACAAGGCCAACAAGGCGGACGCGACGCCCCCTGCCGACGAGGCCAAGACGGACAAACAGGCAGACAACAAGGCCGCCAACGACGCCCCGCCCTCGAACCAGATGCCGCCGGAAGTTGCCAATGCCAACGCGCAGGTCGCCGCCGCCGACACGACGCCTGCCGCCGCAGCGTCGGCGATGACTGGCCGCGTCAACGACAATATGCAGGCGGCGACCGATAGTCCCGCTGCGGCTGGCGCCGAGAACCAGGTCGTGGCCGCCGATCAGCTCAACGACCTCGACCGCGCCCTGCAACAGGACAACCCGGCGGCGCCAAAGGCGGCGGTCGCCGCAACCGACGCACAGCCGCGCCCGGCGCCGGTGATGGCGAGCAGCCAGCCGAGCTCGGCCTGGGATCAGAGCTCCCTGATCGGCAAGATCTTCATTGGCGTCGGCACACTGCTGACGCTGGCCTCCGCCGCGCGCATGTTCATGGCCTGAGTCCTCGGGACGCGCTCACCTCGCGCGTTCCAGCCCCTTGAAGGCATCCGCGCCAGCGGGCACATTGCCCGCTCAAATCAAACGCGTGGGTGGAGCATGAGCACGTTCGAACACATCATCGTCGAAAGCCAGGGCGCGGTCGGCGTCATCAAGCTGAACCGGCCGAAGATGCTCAACGCGCTCTCCTTCGGCGTCTTTCGCGAGATTGCCGCGGCCGTCGACGATCTCGAAGCCGATGACGCGATCGGCTGCATCGTCGTCACCGGCAGCGAAAAGGCCTTTGCCGCCGGCGCCGACATCAAGGAGATGCAGCCGAAGAGCTTCATCGACATGTTCTCCGAGGATTTCGCCGCGATCGGCGGCGACCGCATCGCGCGCTGCCGCAAGCCGACCATCGCGGCGGTGGCGGGCTACGCGCTCGGTGGCGGCTGCGAGCTCGCCATGATGTGCGACTTCATCATCGCCGCCGATACCGCCAGGTTCGGCCAGCCCGAGATCACGCTCGGTACCATCCCCGGCATCGGCGGCACCCAGCGCCTGACCCGCGCGATCGGCAAATCCAAGGCGATGGATCTCTGCCTCACCGGTCGCATGATGGATGCGGCGGAAGCCGAGCGCTCGGGCCTCGTCAGCCGCATCGTACCCGCCGACAAGCTGATGGAAGAAACCATGGCGGCCGCGGAGAAGATCGCCGCGATGTCGCGGCCCGCGGTGACGATGGCCAAGGAAGCAGTCAACCGTGCCTTCGAGACCACCCTGGCCGAAGGCATGAGCGTCGAGCGCAATCTGTTCCACGCGACCTTTGCGCTGGAAGACCGTTCCGAGGGCATGGCCGCCTTCATCGAGAAGCGCAAGCCGGTGAACAAGAACCGATAAGGCTAGCTGGCGCGGCTCTGCTCCAGGGCCGCGCCGACCAGCGCGCGATAGACGCGCTCCGGCCAGGTTTTGGGGCGATCGAGGCCGAGGCGTGCGAGACAGGCCTGATCGGCCGTATCAGGCTTTCGCATCACCCCCAGCCACAGCAGGCTCGCCAGCGCACGCGATGAATGTTGGGCGTTTTGCAGTATCTCCAGCGCCGGAATAAGGCGCTGCTCCACCTCGGTGAAATCAGAGCCGAACGGAAACGACGGCAGCAGCCCGGCCTCGCGTGCGGGCTTGAGCGCTGCCGCGATCCGCTCAGGATGATTTTCGCGCCGGGCCGCAGGGATCTCGTAGCCCCGCGGCAGTTTGCCGGCGTCCTTTGCCATCCGCGCCAACTCGTCCTGGAAGCGCGAGTCGGCAATCCCCAGCATGGCCGCGATCACGTCGGCGTCCGATTTTCCCCTGAGATCGGCAACGCCGTATTCGGTGACGAAGACGTCGCGCAGATGCCGCGGAATCGTCTCGTGTCCGTAATGCCAGAGGATATTGGATTGCGGCGCGCCGCCGGTCTGCCGGGTCGCTTCGAAGGTCAGGACCGATCGCGCCCCACGAAGCGCAAAGGCCTGCGCCACGAAATTGTACTGGCCGCCGACACCGCTCACGACCTGGCCGTCGTCAAGCCCGTCCGACACAGCCGCGCCCAGTAGCGTCGCCATCATGGTGACATTGATGAAGCGTGCATCGACGCGGGCGCGCCGCTTCTCATCCTCCGTGCCGTAGATCTCATTCGTGAACGACACAGGCATCATCCGGATCCCCGCGATCCGGTCCGGCGGCATCTCGCGCAACGCGCGATAGAACGATTTGGGGCCGAGAAAGAAGGCGCCGTGCAACACCACGCCCTCGATGGCGCGCTTGAGAATGCCGGCGTCGATCAGGCCGATGAAGGCCTCGGTGACCATCTCGCTGACGCCGTAAAGGCCGGCCTCGAAAGCACCAGCTTCCTGCGCGACGGCTGGTCGCGTTGGAGACAACCGAGCGACAATCTCGCGAAACGCCGTGCTCTCGCGATGGCGCAGGATGAGGCCCTGCGCCACCGCATCGCCGACCTGCCCGATGCCGATCTGCAACGTGCCGCCGTCACGCACGAGGGCCGCCGCGTTGAGGCCAACGGCATATTTGGTATCCGAGATCGGCGCCGACGGCGGCGCGAACAGCGGAAAGTCGGTCGCTGCACTGTCCAGCACGGCGCTGAACTCGTCGGCCGCGAGATCGCCCTCGCCCGGCATGAATGGCAGCTCGGAATTCACCTGCGCGATCAGCCTGAACGCTGCGCGTCCGGCACGGCGTTCGCGCAGCACATCCAGCGTCGTGTCGGTGTTGCAGGACAGGCTGTAGCGCGGCACGCCGTCGATGATGCGCTTGGCCACCAACTGTGTCACCACGTTCATCCCGCGTGCAAGGAGATAGCTCGCCGCATGGGTATAATTGGCCGAGATGTAGTTCTGCTGCGCGATCGGCACGTGCAGCCAGCGCCCGGCGAGAAAGAAGAATTCGACGACGTTGATATTGGGCGGCAGCCGATTTTCGCGCAGCGCATCGGCATAGGCCAGATCGGGATACGAGCCGAACAGGCGGTCGATCACGGGCATGATGAAGCGCTGTTCGATCAGGGCCTTCGGCCTTGGCTTCTCCAGTGTCAGCGCCGACAGCAATGTCAGCTTGATGTCAGAATCGGCGCAGGCTCGCGCATAGAGCGCGTTGACCACATGATTGGCCTTGCCGAGGCCAAGCGGCAGTCCGACCACCAGATCGGTTCCGACGTCGCGAATGATCTCCTCGGCGAGCGCATCGGGATCGGAGAAGAACGTCGGCGTCATCCGTGGCGTCCGGACCGCATGACAGGCACACCTGACAGAATTGGACTGCGGGATCCTATAGCGCATTTGGGCTGGGGTGGGTGTGTGACGCACCTGCAACAAGCACGGAATACATGGAGGTTTTCCCCGCGGCAGTTTGCCTGCGGGACCGCCGCTGGGTAAACAGTTAAGAGAGCCGCCGTCGGCGGGGGCGGACAGCCGGGGTTTTGCGGGATTACATGATTGGGCGTGCCGCCAGAGCTGGTCGCGTGATGACGCGGCATCGATCGGGCGTGGGTCCTGTCCTGGCGACGTGGACGACGTTGGCGCTCTGCTGCCTGCCCGCCACGGCCCGTGCGGAGGCCCTGCCGGAAGCGCTGGCCAAGGCCTACCAGACCAATCCACAGCTCAATGCCGAGCGCGCAAGGCAGCGCGCCACCGACGAGAACGTGCCCCAGGCGCTGGCCGGTTATCGGCCGCAGATCGTGGCTAGCCTCAGCGCCGGCCTGCAGGCGGTGCGCAACCTGCTTCCTGACAACACCATCCAGACTGCAACGCTAAAGCCCTGGACCATCGGGGTCACGGTGTCGCAGACTCTGTTCAACGGCTTCCGGACCGCCAACAGCGTGCGGGTTGCCGAACTCCAGGTGCAGTCCGGCCGCGAAGCCCTGCGCAATGTCGGTCAGGGCGTGCTGCTCGACGCGGTGACCGCCTACACCAACGTGTTGGCGAACCAGTCGCTGGTTGAAGCGCAACGCTCCAACGTCGCCTTCCTGCGCGAGACGCTGTCCATCACCCAGCGCCGTCTCAACGCCGGCGACGTCACCCCGACCGACACCGCCCAGGCCGAGGCCCGCCTCAACCGAGGCCTTGCCGATCTGAACGCTGCCGAGGTCGCGCTCGCGGTGAGCCAGGCGACTTATACGCAGGTGATCGGCAATGCGCCCTCCGCACTTCGGCCCGCAGAGGTTGTCGATCGCTATCTGCCGAAGAGCCGCGAGGATTCGATCGCGATGGCGATCCACGAACATCCGGCGGTGATGGCAGCCAGCTTCGACGTCGACGTCGCCTCGACCAACATCCGCGTGGCCGAAGGCGCGCTGCTGCCGAGCGCCAGCCTCCAGGGCAGCGTCAGCCGCAGCCGCGACAGCGACCAGACGCTCGGCACCTTCGGCACCGACCAGGCCTCGATCGTCGCCAACGTCACCGCGCCGATCTATGACGGTGGCCAGGCGGCTTCACAGACGCGGCAGGCCAAGGAGGTGACGGCGCAGAGCCGCCTGGTACTCGACCAGGTGCGCAACCAGGCGCGCACCGCAGCTGTCAGCGCATGGGTCGCCAATGAGGGCGCCAAGATCGCGGTGTCGGCCTCGGAGTCCGAGGTGAAGGCCGCAACCGTCGCGCTCCAGGGCGTGCAGCGCGAGGCCGCCGGTGGACAGCGTACCACGGTGGACGTGCTGAACTCGCAGGCCGATCTGATCCAGGCCAGGGCCCGTCTGATCGGCGCGCTGCGCGACCGCGTCATCGCCTCGTACACGCTGCTCAGCGCCGTCGGCCATCTCGACGTCAAGACGCTGAGCCTGAACACGCCGGACTATCTGCCCGAGGTGCACTACCAGCAGGTCCGCGACGCTTGGCACGGTCTGCGCACGCCGTCGGGGCAGTAATTTCGAATCCTCGGGTCGCGAGAGGACACCTACTCGTTCGTCGAACGGGCCTCGCACGACCAAGCCGGTGATCGCGAGGGCCGCAGTCTCGCAAAACATGAGGCCTGGCTTACGGGTCTGCCCTGTCCGGTCGTCCGCCTTGACCTTCGCGGCCGACTGCGGAGCTGGTCGAGCAGCTATGCAGTGACTTGGCGGGACTGCCAGGCTGATATGCTATCTTTCGGCGCCTATCGAAACGCCGGAGCAGCCATGACCGACAAGATCTACGCGCGAGCCGCGCAACCCGCGACGCCGATCGATTTCGATGTGCCTGCGCATGCCTGCGATTGCCATACGCACATCCATGGCGATGTCGAACAGTTTCCGTTTTTCGCCGGGCGCGTCTATACGCCGGGACCTGCGAGTCCGGAAGAGATGGCGGCGCTGCACAGGGCGCTGCATATCGAGCGCGTGGTCATCGTCACGCCGAGCATTTACGGCACCGACAATTCCGCCAGCCTGTTCGGCATGAAGGTACGCGGCGCCACGGCGCGCGGCGTGGCCGTGATCGACGACGACACCACTGAAGCCCAGCTTGACGCGATGCATGCGGACGGCTTCCGCGGCATCCGCATCAATCTGGCAACCGACGGCGTCAGCAATCCCGATGTCGGCCGCGCTCGCTTCACCGCCGCCGTCGAGCGCATGACGGCACGCGGCTGGCACGTGCAGCTCTACACCACGCTGTCGATGATCTCGGCGATCAAGGATCTCGTCCTGGCCTCCCCGGTGCCCGCCGTGTTCGATCATTTTGGCGGGCTCGATGCCGCGCTCGGGCTGGAGCAGTCAGGATTTTCCGACCTCGTCGCGCTGGTCAGGTCAGGCAAGGCCTATGTGAAGATTTCGGGCGCCTATCGCTCATCGACGCTCGCACCCGACTATCAGGACATGGTGCCATACGCGCGCGCATTGATCGCGGCGAACCCGGACCGCATCGTCTGGGGCACCGATTGGCCGCATCCGGATTCTGCGCAGGTCGCTGGCCGCACGGCCACCGACCTCGCACCGTTCCACGCGATCGACGACGGCCGTTTACTTAACCAGCTTCCGCTGTGGGCGCCGGATGAGGAGGTGCGCAGGAAGATCCTGGCCGACAATCCGGCACGGCTCTACGGCTTTTGAGATCAGCGCGCGCGGCGGGAGAAGAAGGAGATCAGCACCGGCAAGGTCACCAGGATCACGACCGGCGCCAGCATCATGCCGGTGACGACCACGACCGCGAGCGGCTTCTGCACCTGCGAGCCGATACCTCCCGACAGCGCGGCCGGCAGCAGGCCGACGCCGGCAACGACGCAGGTCATCAGCACCGGCCTGAGCTGCAATTCGCCGGTGCGGACGACCGCACCCAGGCGATCCATACCTTCATCGATCAGCTGGTTGAACTGCGACAGGATGATGATGCCGTCCATCACGGCGATGCCGAACAGCGCGATGAACCCGATCGCCGCCGAGACGCTGAAAGCGGTGCCGGTGATCAGCAGGCCGAGCACGCCGCCGAAGATCGCCATCGGAATCACGCTCATGGCGAGCAGCGTGTCGGTCATCGAGCCGAAATTGAACCAGAGCAGGACAGCGATCAGCGCCAGCGAGATCGGCACCACGATCGACAAGCGCCGGATCGCATCCTGGAGATTTCCGAACTCGCCGACCCATTCCATGTGCGAGCCGGGCGGCAGCTGCACCTGATCGGCGATCTTCTGCTGCGCTTCGCGGATCGCGCTGCCGAGATCGCGCTCACGCACCGAGAACTTGATCGGCAAATAGCGTTCCTGCTGCTCGCGATAGATGTAGGCGGCGCCGGAGACCAGGCTGATCGTAGCGACCTCGCTGAGGGGAATCTGGGTGATCGAGCCGTTCGGCCCGGGCGCCCCGATCCTGATATTCTGGATCGCCTCCGCGCTGCGGCGATATTCCGGCGCAAGGCGAACGATGATCGGGAAGTGGCGATCGCTGCCCGGCTCGTAGAGATCGCCGGCGGTGTCGCCGCCGATCGCGACCTTGATTGTGGCGTTGATGTCGCCGGGCGCAAGGCCATAGCGCGCGGCCTTGGCGCGGTCGATGTCGATCTGCACGGTCGGCTGCCCGAGCGAGGTGAAGACCGCGAGGTCGGTGATGCCCTGCACCGTCGCCAGCACCGATTTGATCTTGTTGGCGGTGTCGGTCAGCGCCTGAAGGTCGCTGCCGAACAGCTTGATCGAGTTCTCGCCCTTCACGCCGGAGACGGCCTCCGAGACGTTGTCCTGCAGATATTGCGAGAAGTTGAACTCGACGCCGGGGAAGCGATCGTCGAGCTGCTTCAACAGCTCCGCGGTCAGCTCTTCCTTGTCATGCGTGCCGGGCCACTCGCTCGCGGGCTTCAGCGGCGCGAAGAATTCGGCGTTGAAGAAGCCGGCGGCGTCGGTGCCGTCGTCGGGACGGCCGTGCTGCGACACCACGGACTCGACCTCGGGCCGGGCCCGGATCAGCTTGCGCATCTCGTTGACGTAGGTGTTGCCCTCCTCGAGCGAAATGGTCGGCGGCAGCGTGGCGCGGATCCAGAGGTTACCCTCTTCGAGCTTGGGCAGGAATTCGAGGCCGAGCAGCCGGCCGAAGATGATCGTCATCACCACGAGGCCGACGGCACCGCCGAGCACGATGGTGCGGTTGGCGACGGCCCAGTTCAGCAACGGCATGTAGAGCCGGTGCAGGACCTGCATCACCCTGGTCTCGGTCTCCTCGACATGCGCCGGCAGGATGATCGCCGATAGCGCCGGCGTCACGGTGAAGGTCGCAAGCAGGCCGCCGGCGAGCGCGTAGGCATAGGTGCGCGCCATCGGTCCGAAGATGTTGCCCTCGACGCCCGACAGCGTGAACAGCGGCAGGAAGGCCGCGATGATGATCGCGGCGGCAAAGAAGATCGAGCGCGACACGTCGGCCGCGGCGCTGAGGATGGCGTGACTCTTCATGCCGAACAGCGTCTCTTGCGACATATGCTCGGATTCGGTCGGCGGTGTGGTCTGCGTGAGGCGGCGGAAGATCGCCTCCACCATGATGACGGTGGCATCCACGATCAGGCCGAAATCGATGGCGCCGACCGAGAGCAGGTTCGCCGATTCCCCGCGCAGCACCAGAATGATCACCGCGAAAAACAATGCGAACGGAATCGTGGCGCCGACGATCAGCGCGCTGCGGAGATCGCCGAGGAATATCCACTGCAGCAGCACGATCAGCAGGATGCCCACCACCATGTTGTGCAGAACCGTGTGGGTGGTGAGGTCGATCAGGTCCTTGCGGTCATAGATGCGCTCGATGCGCACGCCCGGCGGCAGGATGGTCGAGCCGTTGATCTGATTCACGAGCTGCTCGACGCGATTGATGGTCGGCGTGCTCTGCTCGCCGCGGCGCATCAGCACGATGCCTTGCACGATGTCGTCGGAATCGTCGAGGCCGGCGATGCCAAGCCGCGGTTTCTGGCCGACGGTGACGGTGGCGACGTCCTTCACCAGCACGGGATTGCCGTTGGTCTGGGCAACCATGGTGTTGGCGAGGTCGTCGATGGAGCGGATCAGGCCGACGCCGCGCACCACGGCCGATTGCTGGCCGATATCGACGGTGTTGCCGCCGACATTGACGTTGGAGTTGCTGACCGCCTGGAGCAGCTGCGGCAGCGTCAGGCCGTTGGCGACCAGCTTGTTGTTGTCGACCTGGATCTCATAGGTCTTGCTCTTGCCGCCCCACCCGGTGACGTCGATCACGCCGGGCACGGAGCGGAAGCGGCGCTGCAGGATCCAGTCCTGGATGGTCTTGAGGTCGAGCACGCTGTAGTTCGGCGGGCCGACCAGGCGATAGCGGAAGATTTCGCCGATCGGGCTCAGCGGCGAGATCTGCGGCTGCACGTTGCCCGGCAGCGGAGCGAGCTGCGCCAGGCGGTTCAAGACCTGCTGCAGCGCCTCTTCATAGGTGTAGGCGAAGGAAAACTGCAGTTTGACGTCGGAGAGCCCGTAGAGCGAGATGGTTCGGATGGTCGTCAGGTTCTTCAGGCCCGCCACCTGAGTCTCGATCGGGATCGTGATGTAGCGCTCGATCTCTTCGGCCGAGAGGCCCGGGCTCTGGGTCACGATGTCGACCATCGGAGGGGTCGGGTCGGGATAGGCCTCGATGTTGAGTTGGTTGAACGCGATCAGGCCGCCGATGAATACGGCGACGAACATGCCGACCATCAGGAAGCGCCGGTTGACGGCTAGGGCGACGAGACGGTCCATTCAGGTTTTCGCAGTTTCGAGGGCTCGTCGGTCAGCTACCGGACGCCGCGCGGTCGATGAACAGGCTGCCTTTGACGACAATCTGTTCCCCGGGCTTCAGGTTGCTGGTGACCTCGACGAGGTTGCCATTGATGAGGCCGATCTTGATCTGGCGGAGCTCGACCGACTTGTCTTCACGCGCGACCCAGATGCGGACCTGGTCGCCTTCGTAGATCAGCGCCTGCTTCGGCACCGCAGACGCCGCGCGATCGCCGGCCGAATAGATCGTGACGTTGGCGAACATTTCCGGCTTGAGCAGGCCGTCCTTGTTGTCGATGGTGGCGCGGACCAGCAGGCGGCGGGTATTCGGATCGATCGCGGCGGCGACGTAGTTGATCTTGGCCGTCAGCGGGCGGCCGGGCAGCGCCATCACATTGATGGAGATGTCTTGCCCGACGCTGACTTGCGCAGCGTCGCTCTCGCGCACGAAGGCGGTGAGCCAGACCGTGGACAGATCGCCGATCACGAAGACGGGATCGCTGGCGCCGGCGTTGACATATTGCCCCGGGCCGATCTTGCGCTGCACGACCGTGCCCGAGAGCGGCGCATAGATCGTGATTTCAGGGTTGATGGTGCCCTTGTCCTGGAACGCCTTGATCGTCTCGTCGGTGAAACCGAGGATACGCAGCTTGTTGTTCGCGGCCTCGAGCGCAGTCACCGCGGAGCGCATGTCGTTCTGCGCCTGAACCTGGGTCGCTTCCGCCTGCTGATAATCCTTGAGCGGGATGGCGCGGCCCTCATAGAGATCCTTGGCGCGCTTGTACTGGATGTCGGCAAGCTCGAGCGCCGACTTTGCCTTGTTCTGCGATGTCATCGCGGCGATGAAATCGTTCTGGGCCTGCACGGTGTCGGCGGCCTCGATCGTGAACAGCGGTTGTCCCTGGGTCACGGTCTCGCCCGGCTTGGCGAGCAGCTTGGTCACCCGGCCCGCATAGGGCGAGAACACCGGCGTCGAGCGGTCCTCATCGACTGCGACCTTGCCCTCTGTGACGTACTCGGCGCGGAAGGTCTTGGCATGGACCGGCTCGATCGTCAGCGTCGCCCATTCGGACGGCGTCGGCGTAAAATTCTGGGCGTTTTTGCGCGACTGGCTGGAGACTTCGGAGTTCTTCTTGTCCTTGGCGCCGGCAGAGAGGAAGCCGTACACACCAGCCCCGGCAAGCGCCAGTAAAACTACGGATGCGATCACCCGTCGTTTTGTAAGCAACTGCAATCGCTTGGTATTTTCAGCTACCATGGGGCCCGGTCATGTCTGCGACGATCTCGGCAGACGACTGCCTCATCGGTCGCGCTAATAGTGCCGAATTGAGATTTCAGACAACCTAAAAAACGTTGGCCGTCCTTCGGTTTGCGTTAAATTTTTGCGACATGTCAGCTTCACGTCAGCTTCGCGCCGGCCATTGCGGCGGGTGGCTGCCGAGCGGCATCGCCGGACGGCTCCATTGCGCCGGCGTCGTCGACAGCACGGCCGAATGGCGCACCGCCGTCAACGTGCCGAAGCCAGATGACATTGTTTCCATGAACGCAGTATGTACGGCCTCACCCGTAAGATCCGGGGTGTTGAGGCCGCCCTCGAGCCGGCCGAGATTCCACAGCCAACGTCCGGTCTGCGCCAGCGAGACACGCACGTGCCAGCTGCCGCCTTCGCGGGCCTGGCGCGCCTTGGCCATCATCGCGCCGAACGCCATCAGATAGCCGGTGGCGTGGTCGAGCATCTGCGCCGGCAATTCCTTGGGACCATCGATACCGGCTGCTTTTCCTTCCGCATGGTTGAAGCCCGTCGTGGTCTGCACCAGCGAATCGAACCCGCGCCGCTCGGCCCAGGGACCGGCATGGCCATAGGCGGACAGGGTGACGTAGACGATGCCGGGATTGATCTCCGCTGCCGCCTGCGGCGAGAAGCCGAGGGCGGCGAGGGCGTGGGGCCGATAGCCTTGCGACAAGATATCGGCATCCTTCAGCAGCGCGCGCATCTGCGCGCTGCCGGCCGTGCTCTTCAATTCTATGAACGTGGTGAGCTTGCCGCGGCCGGTGTCGATGGTCAGCCAGGGAATCGCCGGCAGGTCCGGCCCGGAGACCAGCAGCACGTCGGCGCCGTGGGCAGCGAGCGTGCGGCCGGCGACGGGACCTGCGATGACGCGGGAGAGGTCGAGTACACGCAGACCTGCGAGCGGACGATCGCTGTCAGACCAAGGCTTTTTGAACCACGGCTTTGGCGCGGCATCGCCGATCTTCTCGATCGAGATCAGCGGCAGCTCGGCAAGTGCGCGTGCCTGGGGCAGCGCCGACCATTCGTCGTGGGAGCGCATCAGAGCGACGACGCCACCGGCGGCATGGGCCGCGGTTTCAAAGTCCTCGCCCTTCCATTGCATCAGCGCGGCCTGCACCTTGTCGCGCTCGGGCTCGCAGCCGAGAACGTTGCAGACGGCTTCGCGGTGATGCGGGAAATTGGTGTGGCAGCGAACGAAGCGGCCGTCGCCGGTCCTGTAGACGCCGGCGATGGCGTCCCAGGCCGGTGGCGGCGGCTTGTCGTCGAGCCGCAGATAACGCTCCGAGCGGCATTCGACGACGGCGTGGCGCATATCGACCGTCACGTCCTGCGCCTCTCCACTGCGCAGCCGCCAGATCTCTGCGGCAGCAAGGCCCGCCGCAGCGATTGTCGTCTGCCCGGCGGCGGCGACGCGGAACGAGGACGGGATCTGCGGCTCCTCGCCGGTCAGCCGCACGCGCGCGAGCGCGGCCACGTCGCCGCCGGCGGAGGTCCAGACAGCCTTGAGAATGTCGGCAGGGCTTTGCATCGCGGCCTCTCTTGCTTGTCATTTAAGTCTAATCTTTTCGGAAAAGCCGCCGCGCACTTTTCCGGATCATGCGGTAGTTTTTGCGACCATCCCATGAGCACGGAAAGGATTGCAATGGCCGCCATCGATCCCCTCACCGCAGGCGCCGTGTTCGTCGCAACGGCGGCCACCGACGCGGTCTATGTCATGTTCACCTCCGCCGTGGTCGCACGCAAGCGCGTGCCGGCCGCGAGCTGGAGCGCGATCTGGTATCTGCTCTCGTCCTATGCCGTGATCAGCTATACCGAAAACGCCTTCTATGTGGCGTTCGCCGCGATCGGCTCCTGGGTCGGCGCCTATGCATCGCTGACCTTCCTGCATCGCCCGCCCGGCGGCCCGCCGGTGGGGGCTTCGCCGGAGTGAAGGGCGCTCTTCTCTCCGCGTCGTCATTGCGGGCGAAGGGAAGCAATCCAGGATGTGTCCGGGGGAACAGTCTGGATTGCTTCGTCGCAAGAGCTCCTCGCAATGATGTTGTGGAGGCTTCTGCATGTCTCCTCGACACGCTACACTCCCTGCACCCGACAAAAAGGAAAACCAAACGATGGATCTCGGTCTCAAGGGGAAAAACGCCGTGGTACTCGGCGGCACGCGCGGCATCGGGCGGGCGATTGCGGCGACGCTGGCCGGTGAAGGCAGCAATGTCGCGGTCTGCGCGCGCAATGCGGAGCAGGTTGCGGCGACCGTCACTGAACTGAAGGCGAGCAGCGTCCGCGCCGCCGGCGGCACAGTCGATGTCACCGACGGCGCTGCGCTGAAGGCATGGGTCGAGAGCGCGGCCAAAGAGCTCGGCGGCATCGACCTGCTGTTCGCCAATGCCGGTGCCATGGCGCAAGGCCACGATCCCGCATCGTGGGAGCAGAATTTCCGGCTCGACGTGCTCGGCGCCGTACATGCGTTCGACGCGGCGCGGCCGTTTCTCGAGGCTAGCGGCGAAAAGAGCGGCGATGCCGCCTTCGTCATCATCTCCTCGATCTCGGCGGCGCAGGCCGATCTCGCCAGTTCCTACGGCCCGATCAAGGCGGCGCTGATCCACATGGCCAAGGGACTGGCGCGGCAATATGCCAGGAAGAAGATCCGCGTGAATGTCGTCTCGCCCGGCACCGTCTACTTCAAGGGCGGCGTCTGGCACATGATCGAGCAGAACATGCCCGAGCGTTACAACGACGCGATGAAGCGCAATCCGATGGGGCGCATGGCGACGCCGCAGGAGATCGCGAACGCGGCGGTGTTTCTGGCGAGCCCGGTGTCGGGGTTCACCACGGGATCGAATCTGGTCGTGGATGGCGGGATATCGAACCGGGTGAATTTCTGAGGCGGGCACAGTGTCATCGCCGACGTGATCGGGCGATCTAGTGTTCCAGAGGCGGCTCGGCTAGCGCCGAGAAGCCGCGGCACACTGGACACCCGCGTTCGCGGGCCATGACACCGCGAATGTGGCGCGCGATCGCGTCAACAAACGCGTCATTGCGAGCGCAGCGAAGCAATCCAGAATCCCGCCGCGGAGACAGCCTGGTTTGCTTCGCTACGCGCGCAATGACGGTGTGGCGGCATCCCGCGCCCCACCTCTCAATGAAAATCCCGCGACGGCGGCAGGATGCGCACGTTGCGGGGATGGCGGATTTTTTGGGCCGGCATGTCCGTGAGGGAGCGCGGGTCCTCGTTGAGTGGTTCGACCACGGTGGCGCCTGCGGGCAGCGGATGCTTGCGGCTCAGGGCATCGTTGGCAAGGCCGACCAGATCGTGCGAACGGTCGATCATGCGTTGCGCGATCAGATGCGTTACCTTTTCTGGGCTGCTCTGGATATAGCCCTGAACCTCGATGAGGCGCGCACCCATCACTTCTTTCCGGTACTGCTCCATGACCTTGGGCCATACCACGACGTTGGCGATGCCGGTTTCGTCCTCCAGCGTCATGAACACCACGCCGCTGGCGCTGCCCGGGCGCTGACGCACCAGCACCACGCCGGCGCAGCGGACGCGGCGCCGCTCGTTCTCGTGACTGATCTCCTTGCAGGCAACGATGCGCTCGCGCGTAAACGCCTCGCGCAAGAACTCCATCGGGTGGCCTTTGAGCGACAGCCGGATGGTCTGGTAGTCGGCGACGACCTGTTCGGGACGTGGCATCACCGGGAGCGGCTTGGCCTGCTCGTCCGGCTGCTCGCGCGCAGTCGCTGCCTCGAACAGCGGCAGCGCCACGTCGTCGGGCAACCGCCGCACCTGCCACAGCGCCTCGCGGCGGTCGAGCCCGAGCGAGCGGAACGCATCGGCATCCGCCAGCAGGATCAGCGCGCGCTTGGGCAGGCCGGTATCGCGGGCGAAGTCTTCAAGCGAGGTGAAGGGACGGCGGTTGCGGGCGGCGATGATGCGGTCGGCCCAATCGGTTGCTCCGTCATTCCGGGGCGACGCGCCAGCGTCGAGCCCGGAATCCATTGCGCCAGGCGTATGCGGCCCGATCGATTCCGGGTTCGCGCCTGTCGGCGCGCCCCGGAATGACAGCTGGATGGCTTTGAGTCTTTCCGCATCCGGATCCAGCCAGTGAAAACCGTCGATCTGGCGAAAACCCAGGCGAACGGCACAATATCTGTCGTCAGTGTTCTCCAGCGTGTTCTGTGCAAAGCTGTAGGACACATCGATCTCGCGAACCTCGACACCGTTCTTGCGGGCGTCGCCGACAATCTGTGCCGGCGCGTAAAAGCCCATCGGCTGCGAGTTCAGGAGACCGCAGCAGAAGGCATCAGGGTGATGATATTTCAGCCATGACGAGATATAGACGAGCTGGGCAAAGCTCGCGGCATGACTCTCCGGGAAGCCATACGAGCCAAAACCCTTGATCTGGTCGAAGCAGCTTCTGGCGAAATTGGCATCATAGCCGCGCGCGACCATGTTGCCGATCAGCTTCTCTTCGTACTGGCCGATGGTGCCGACATTGCGAAAGGTCGCCATCGAGCGGCGCAGCCCGTTGGCTTCTTCGGGCGTGAATTTCGCCGCCTCAATCGCGATGCGCATCGCCTGCTCCTGGAACAGGGGCACGCCCTTGGTCTTGTGCAGCACCTTGTAGAGCTCGTCCGCGGGACCATGCTCGGGCGATGGCGAAGGATAGGTCACCTTCTCCAGGCCGTTCCGCCGCCGCAGATAGGGATGCACCATATCGCCCTGGATCGGTCCCGGGCGCACGATCGCGACCTCGATAACGAGATCATAGAAGGTTCGCGGCTTCAGCCGCGGCAGCATGTTCATTTGCGCGCGGCTCTCGACCTGGAACACGCCGAGCGACTCGCCGGCACACAGCATGTCGTAAACCTTGGGATCGTCCTGCGGAACGCTCGCCAGAACAAGCCGCTCGCCCTTGTGCTGATCGATCAGATCAAAACATTTGCGGATGCAAGTCAGCATGCCCAGCGCGAGCACGTCGACTTTCATCATATTCAGCGCGTCGACGTCATCCTTGTCCCATTCGATGAAGGTGCGGTCGTTCATCGCGGCGTTGCCGATCGGCACATAGGTGTCGAGCCGGTCCTGCGTCAGCACATAGCCGCCGACATGCTGCGACAGATGGCGCGGGAATTCGATCAGCTCGGTCGCCAGCTCGACTGCGAGGTTGATCATGGGATTTTGCGGATCGAGCCCGGCCTGCCGGACCTGCATGTCGTTGAGGCCCTTGCCCCAGCTGCCCCACACGGTGTCGGCGAGCGCCGCGGTGACGTCCTCGGTCAGGCCCAGCGCCTTGCCGACATCGCGGATGGCGCTGCGCGGACGATAATGGATGACGGTGGCGATGATGGCGGCGCGGTGGCGGCCGTAGCGGCGATAGACATATTGCATCACCTCCTCGCGCCGCGAATGCTCGAAATCGACGTCGATGTCGGGCGGCTCCAGCCGTTCCTTGGAGATGAAGCGCTCGAACAGCAGATCGACCTTGGTCGGATCGACCGAGGTGATGCCGAGCACGTAGCACACCGCCGAATTCGCCGCAGAACCCCGTCCCTGGCACAGAATGTTCTGGCTGCGCGCGTAGTGGACGATGTCGTGCACGGTGAGGAAGTAATGCGCGTATTTCAGCTCTGATATCAGCGCGAGCTCTTTCTTCAGCGTCGCACGCAGCTTCTCGTCAATGTTCTCGATACCGCCGAAATATTTGTCGACTCCGGCCCAGGTCAGGTCCTCCAGATGTCCCTGCGCGGTCTTGCCCGGCGGCACCGGCTCATCAGGATATTGGTATTTGAGCTGGTCGAGCGTGAAGTCGATCCTGTCCGCAAAGCGCATGGTCTCTGCGATCGCCCCGGGGACATCGCGGAACAGCCGCGCCATCTCGCGGGGCGTTTTCAGAAAACGCTCGGCATTGGCTTCCAGCCTTCGTCCGACCGCCTCGATCGTGGTCTTTTCCCTGATACAGGTGAGCACATCCTGAAGCGGACGACGGCCGGGATCGTGATAGAGCACCTCGTTGGTCGCAAGCAGCGGAACTTTTGCCTTTTCGGCGAGATCGTCGAGCCGCGCCAGACGGCGCCGGTCGTCGCCGCGATAAATCAGGCTCGCCGCCAGCCATACCCCCTCGGCGCGGCTTGCTTTCAACCTTGCAAGAATATCCAACGCTTGTGCCGGCTCGAAGCGATGCGGCAGCGCCAGGACCAGGAGCTGACCTTCCGAAAACTCCAGCAGATCGGCGAAGGAGAGACGGCACCCGCCCTTCTCGATCCGCGTGATGTCGTCGCCGCGTTTGCCTCTGGTGAGAAGCTGGCAGAGCCGACCATAGGCGGCGCGGTCGCCCGGATAGACGAAAATGTCGGGCGTACCGTCGATGAAGACGATGCGCGCACCGACCAACAATTTGGGCTTATGCAGCACCTTGTCATTGTCGAGCTCCTTCCAGGCGCGCACCACGCCGGCGAGCGTATTGTGATCGGCGATGCCGATCACGGGAAGGCCGAGCTTGCTGGCCTGATGCACATAGGCGCGCGGATCCGAGCCGCCGCGCAGGAAGGAGAAGTTGGTGGTGATGCCGATCTCGGCATAAGCAGGCGTGTTCATGCGAAGAGACCGTGCACATACCAGTTGGGCGGAGCAGGCTTGCCGTCGGCGTCGAACACTTCCCCTTCGTAAAGACCATCGCGAAAAATCCAGAAGCGCAGGCCCTCGGCATCCTCGATGCGGAAATAATCCCGCGTCAGCTGCTTGCCGTCCTGGCGCCACCATTCCATCGCGATGCGTTCGGGTCCCTCTACCCGCACCACCGCATGTTTTGCCCGGCGCCAGGTGAATTGATGCGGCGGACCATCGGGCACGGTCGCGAACGGCACGGTGACCGGCTCCGGCTTGTCGAACAGCCGCAGGGGCCGCAGCGGCGGCTCGCCCTCGGCACGATCTGGCCATTTGGCCTGCATGGCAGCCGCGAGATGATGCTGGGCGGGCGCAGCCAGCACCGCCCGCTCAGGGATATGGGTATCCTGCGGCAGGTGCACGACGACGCGCTTTCCGCCGATGCGTGCGGCGATGCGGTCGATCAGCGCGGCGAGCTCGTCATTATCGTGGACATGGGCATCGAGATCGCGCTGCTCCTGCACCACGATCTCGGTGCGGCTCGCCGACAGCCGCACCATGTCGAAGCCGAAACCGGGATCGAGCGGATCGGCGAGCGCGTCGAGCCGTTCGCGGAACAGACGATCGATGACTTTGCTTCGCGTCACGGGACGTCCGGTCTCAACCATGATCGCGCGCACCACGCCGTCGGTGCGGAAGAACGCGGCCTCCAACCGCCGCGCGCCCTTGCCCTGCTTCTCCATGGACGCGATCAACGTATCGGCCAACCGCGACAGCGTCATCGCGATCATGGTGTCGGTCGCGATCGGCTCGGCAAAACGCTTTTCGACGATGTAGTCAGGCACCGGCTTGCGCGGACTAATGGGCGAATCGCCCTGCCCCAGCGCATGCGCGAGCAGCGTGGAGAACCGCGCGCCGAACCGCGCCGTGATCTCGGAGGCGTTGCGCGAGGCGACATCGCCGATGGTCTTCAGCCCGGCGCGGCGTAGGCCGGTGGTGATCGTCTCCTCCGCACCGAGCGCGGACACCGGAAACCGGTCGATTGCCGCCGCTTCCCCACCGTCGGCAACGATGATCCCGGAGCCCTGCCGCGTCAGTGTGCGCGCGCAGACCGAGGTGCCGGCGATCGCCGCGCTGACGGCAAAGCCTTGTCGGCCGAGTGCCCGGACCAGCGTCTGCAATAGGGCGGCTTCCCCGCCGAACAGATGCGCGCAGCCCGTGATGTCGAGGAACAACCCGTGCGGCGGATCGAGCGCCACCAGCGGCGTGAAGCGGTCACACCAATCGGCGATGTCACTGAGCGTCTTCGCATCGGCCACGACATCGGCGTCGAACACTTTCAAGTCCGGGCACATCGCCCGGGCATTCGCCAGCGGCTGACCAATATGCAAGCCGAGGCGCTCGGCGGTTTCGTCCAGTGCGTGGATCACCAGCGCATTGTTGTCCTTGATGACAACGATGCTCGGACCATTATTATTTTTACCCAGCCCGGCGCTGCTGAAAAACCGCTGGATCCGGTCGATGGGCAGGCGCGGCAGCCAGAGGCTGAGAATACGCCGACGGTTCACTGAACTGGCACTCATCACACTTCCATTCCATGATCCACCGGCCACACGGGCCATGACGATTGCGCAACAGCTCGACATCGAAGCGCGGCGCGCCCCAGACGTCCCAAGGCGCCGCAGGCATTGATGCCGATCCCGGCGGCGAATGCGCCGCGCGCAGCATCCATCGCGTCTCCGCGGTCGAGGGCAACGGTTGTGCTGCCATCCGCAGCAACAAACCGGTAACGCCGGATGATTGCGCGGCGAGCGTCAGCTTGCGGCTCGCGACGAGATCGAACTGCCTCGTCTCGCCCCAGAGCTCGAGCACGACGGCGCCGAGCGCATCGCAGGCGAGCGCATCGGCCGACGTGCGCAGCGCGCTCTCCACATCGGCCGCGCGCACCATCACCACGCCGCGTGGATCGAGGCCAAGCTCGGCGAGCCCGCTCATCGACAGCGCGCCGGTTTCGAGTTCCGAAAAATCTTGTCGTACCCACAGCAGCGGCCGCTGTGCCGTGACGCGACCCGCCAGCGCGGTGACAAAGCCGGTCGCGGCCGCACCCTGCCGGCCTTCGCAAAACACCTCATGGACCGCCGCGCGCGCGAGGCCGCCTTTCAGCGCGCGATCGACCTCGCCGTGACCGAGCGCGACACGCTCGTGATGATGCACGACCTCCGCCGTCTCGATCCGCTCGATCTGGCTGCGCAAGGTCGCAAGCGCGCTCATGCGTGCGCCGCTCATGCTCGCCGCTCCTTCAGAGGTGATGGCCGGTGGCTCTCAAAAGAGAAACCAACGGCTGGCTCATTTGTTCATGATATGTTCTAATATAAAGCTAACGGCAGCCGAAGAGTCAAATCGAATTGCGTTCGATCGATTCATGAGCCAAATCAAAGGGATTCCGGAATGGACGTACAACGCAAGCTGGAAATTCTCGCAGACGCCGCCAAGTACGACGCCTCCTGCGCCTCCAGCGGCACCGAGAAGCGGGATTCCAGCGACGGCAAGGGCATGGGCTCGACCGCGCCCGGCATGGGCATCTGCCATTCCTACGCGCCGGATGGACGCTGCATCTCCCTGCTCAAGGTGCTGCTGACCAACGCCTGCAACTACGATTGCCTCTATTGCGTCAACCGCGCCTCCTCCAACGTGCCGCGCGCCCGCTTCACCATCGATGAAGTGGTCAAGCTGACGCTCGATTTCTACCGGCGCAATTACATCGAGGGCCTGTTTCTCTCCTCCGGCATCATCCGCAGCCCCGACTACACCATGGAGCAAGTGGTCGGCGTCGCGCGAAAACTGCGCGAGGACCATCACTTCCGCGGCTACATCCATCTCAAGACCATTCCGGAAGCCGACGATGCGCTGATCGCGGAAGCCGGCAAATATGCCGACCGTCTCTCCATCAATATCGAAATGCCAGAGGCGACAAGCCTGCAGCAATTCGCCCCGGAAAAAGACGTGCGTGCGATCCGCCGCACCATGGGCCGGTTGCGGCTGAAGCTCGACGAAGCCGAGGAAGCTCGCCGCGCGAAGACGAGGACAAGACCGCATCGCTTCGCACCGGCTGGCCAAAGCACGCAGATGATCGTCGGCGCAGACAGCGCGAACGATCACACTATCCTCCACACCAGCGCCAATCTCTATGGCTCCTACCGTCTCAGGCGGGTCTATTACTCCGCCTTCAGCCCGATCCCCGATGCGAGCCGCGCATTGCCCCTGGTCCGGCCGCCGCTGCTGCGTGAGCACCGGCTCTACCAGGCCGACTGGCTGATGCGGTTCTACGGTTTCGACGTCGGTGAGATCGTCGACGATAGCGCGATGCTGCCGCTCGACATCGATCCAAAGCTCGCCTGGGCGCTACGGCATCGCGATCGCTTTCCGCTCGACGTCAACAGCGCCAGCCGCGAAGAGCTGCTGCGCGTGCCGGGCTTCGGCACCAAGGCGGTCGAGCGCATCATCGCGACGCGGCGCACCACCACGATCCGCCTGTCCGATCTCGCGCGGCTGCACGTACCCAAGCACAAGGCGCTGCCGTTCATCGTGCTCAGCGATCACCAGCCCTCGCCGCATCGCCTCGACGAGGCGCGGCTGATCGAACGGTTCAAGCCGAAAGCAACGCAATTGGGGTTTGGCTTCTGATGCAGTACATCACCCTCGACACCGAGACCGATTTCGACGGCTGGCGCAAAGCTGCTCGCACGCTCGTGCTGCATCACATGGCGCCCGCCGATGTCACCTGGGCCGTGCAGGGCGGCGAAGCCGAGCTGTTCGCGCCGCCCGCGCCCTCTCCGATTCTCGAGGTGAACGAGGGCACCTTCAGCGTATCAGCAAAATTCATCGAGCTGGCGAAAGCGGCAATCCTGCACCGCGACGGCGAGCGTTTTGCGATCCTCTATCGCCTGCTCTGGCGATTGAAGGACAATCACGACCTCATCGAAGTCGCGACGGATACCGACGTCGCGCTGGTCACGGCCATGGCGAGAGCTGTTCATCGCGACGAGCACAAGATGCACGCCTTCGTTCGCTTTCGCGAAATCGGGCGCGAGCGTGCCGCCCATTACGTCGCCTGGTTCGAGCCGGAGCACCATATCGTCGAGCTCGCCGCGCCGTTTTTCGCGCGGCGCTTTGCGGACATGCCGTGGTCGATCCTGACGCCCGATCTCTGCGCGCATTGGGATGGCCACGCGCTTTCGTTCACGCCGGGCGTGAGCAAGAACGAAGCACCGAGCGAAGACCGGCTGGAGGAAACCTGGCGGCGTTATTACGCCAGCATCTTCAATCCGGCGCGGTTGAAGGTGAAGGCGATGCAGGCTGAGATGCCGAAGAAATACTGGAGGAACCTGCCCGAGGCTTCGATCATTAAACCCCTGATCGAGGACGCCGAACGCATGACCGGCGCCATGATCGCCAACGCCCCAACCGATCCGCACAAGCCTCAGAAGCGGCCGGAGGCCTCGATGACCCGCAAACACGCCGCCAACGTTCTCGATGCACTTCGCGAGGAGGCCGCGCATTGCCGCGCCTGCCCGCTCTACAAGGACGCGACACAGACCGTGTTCGGCGAGGGACCAAAGAGCGCCACCATCATGCTGGTCGGCGAGCAGCCCGGCGACAAGGAAGACCTTGCCGGCCGTCCCTTCGTCGGGCCGGCCGGACAGATGCTCGATCGCGCGCTGGAGGAGGCCGGCGTCGACCGCAAAAAGGTCTATGTCACCAACGCGGTCAAACACTTCAAATTCGTGCCGCGCGGAAAAATCCGCCTGCACCAGAAGCCGAACACGTCCGAGATCCGGGCATGCCGGCAATGGTATGAGCGGGAAGTCTCAGTCATCCAGCCCGATCTCGTGGTCGCGATGGGCGCCACCGCGGCGCAGAGCGTGTTCGGCAAGATCACACCCATCGGCAAGACCCGCGGCCGGCTCATAGACCTCGCCGACGGACGCAAAGCTCTGGTGACGGTGCATCCGTCCTACCTGCTGCGGCTCCCTGATCCGGAGGCGAAGGTGCAGGAATATCAGCGCTTTGTCGAAGACCTGACGATCGCGGCCGGCGTGCAGAAGAAGTCGGCCCACGCCGCCTGAGACGCTGCCACGCTCAGCAACTGAGCGTATAAGCTCCATCATTTCAACCTCCTGCCCCGCCATTTCAACCGCCTGTCACATGCCACGCGCAAAATCGGGGCCTTGGGACAGGAGAATTTCCAATGAGTGACGTTGCTTTGCCAGGCTCCATCGAGCCGGCCTTGAGTAAGGGGCCAGACCTCAATCGCGGATTTCACCCCCTCACCGGCGTGATCTACATGGGCGTGATCGCCGCCGCACTGCTCTTCGTCGCCTACAGCATCTGGGTCGACGTCGATGCATCAGGTGCGCAGGTCAAGACCTTCGCTCCCTTCCTCCTGCTCTTCGTCGCGCTCCTGATCGCACTCGGCTTCGAGTTCGTGAACGGCTTCCACGACACCGCCAACGCGGTCGCGACCGTGATCTACACCCGCTCGCTACCCGCCCACGTCGCCGTGGTGTGGTCCGGCATGTTCAACCTGTTCGGCGTGCTGCTGTCCTCGGGCGCGGTCGCGTTCGGCATCGTCTCGCTGCTCCCGGTCGAGCTGATCCTCCAGGTCGGCTCCAGCGCCGGCTTCGCGATGGTGTTCGCGTTGTTGATCGCCGCCATCATCTGGAACGTCGGCACCTGGTATTTCGGCTTGCCGGCCTCGAGCTCGCACACGCTGATCGGCTCGATCATGGGCGTCGGCATCATGAATGCCGTCCTGCATGGCCGCAGCGGCACCAGCGGCGTCGACTGGAGCCAGGCCACCAACATCGGCAAGGCGCTGCTGCTGTCGCCTCTGTTCGGCTTCGCGCTTGCCGCCGGCCTGCTCCTGATCCTGCGTACCGTTCTGCTGCGCGTCACGCCCACCCTGTTCGGCGAGCCGAAGGGCGACCAGCCGCCGCCGTGGTGGATCCGTGGCATCCTGATCCTCACCTGCACGCTGGTGAGCTTCTTCCACGGCTCCAACGACGGTCAGAAGGGAATGGGCCTGATCATGCTGATCCTGATCGGCACCGTGCCGACCGCCTACGCGCTCAACCGCGCGCTGCCGGAGAGCCAGCTCGCAGCATTCAGCCAGAACTCGGAAGCTGCCAGCAAGATCACCGAAGGCAAGGCCGCCGGCTACAGCGTGATCGGCAATCCCCGCCCTGCCGTGACGAACTATGTCGCGCAGCACGAGGTCGACGCCGGTACATTCCCGTCGCTCGCCGTGCTCGTGCGCGACATCGCCAAGCAGGTGGCGACCTACGGCTCGCTCGCCAAGCTGCCCGCCGACCTCGTCGGCAACACCCGCAACGACATGTACCTCGTTTCGGAGGCGCTGCGCTTCCTGATGAAGGACAAGGAAGCCGAGCTCAGTGCCGCCGACGTCACCGTGCTCAACGCCTATAAGGGCTCACTCGACAGCGCCACGAAGTTCATTCCCGGTTGGGTGAAGATCGTGGTCGCCGTCGCGCTTGGCCTTGGCACCATGGTCGGCTGGAAGCGCATCGTGGTCACGGTCGGCGAGAAGATCGGCAAGACCCACCTGACCTACGCGCAGGGAGCCTGCGCGGAGATCACCGCGGCCGCCACCATCGCTGCCGCCGATGTCTATGGCCTGCCGGTCTCGACCACGCACGTGCTGTCATCGGGCATCGCCGGCACCATGGCCGCCAACGGATCGGGCCTGCAATGGGCGACGATCCGCAACATCGCGATGGCCTGGGTCCTGACCCTGCCGGCCGCGATGCTGATCTCGGGCGTGCTCTATTATCTGTTCTCGCACGTGTTCTGAGCCACGACACGGCCCACCACAAAAAGGGCCCGTGCGATGCACGGGCCCTTTTCATTTGCGAATTTCGCTTGAGCGCCTCACGACGCCGCGAGCTGTTCCTCGACCAGCTTGACCCAGTAGGACGTGCCGAACACGATCGCCTCGTCGTTGAAGTTGTAGGCGGGGTGATGCAGGCCGGCGCTGTCGCCATTGCCGCAGAAGATGAACGCGCCGGGACGCGCTTCCAGCATGTAGGCAAAGTCCTCGCCGCCCATCAGCGGCGGCATCTGATGCACGTTGGCATCGCCGGCGACCTGCTTGGCAATGCGCGTCGCCACCTCGGTCTCCGCGGCGTGGTTGTTCACGACGGGATAGTTGCGCTGGTAGCGCAGATCGATCTTGGCACCGGTGATCTGCGCCACCCCCGCAACCACTTCGCGCACCCGCTTCTCGACGAGCTTGCGCACCTCCGGCGACAGGGTCCGGATGGTGCCCTTCAGCGTCGCGGTTTGCGGAATGACGTTACGGGCATTGCCGGCGTGAAACTCGCAGATCGAGATCACCGCCGATTCCAACGGATCGACACTGCGCGCAACGATCGACTGCAACGCCGTGATCACCTGCGCACCGACCAGAACGGAATCAATGCATTTATGCGGCCGCGCGGCGTGGCCGCCGAGGCCCTCGATATTGATGTCGACCTCGTCGGTCGCCGCCATGATGGGGCCGGGCCGGATCGCAAACGAGCCGATCGGAATGCCGGGACCGTTATGCATGCCGTAGACCTGCTCGATGCCGAAGCGCTCCATCATGCCGTCCTTGACCATGGCCGCGCCGCCGGCGCCGCCTTCTTCGGCCGGCTGGAAGATCACGATCGCATCGCCGGCGAAGTTGCGGGTCTCGGCCAGGTAGCGCGCAGCACCGAGCAGCATCGCGGTGTGGCCGTCATGGCCGCAGGCGTGCATCTTGCCCGGAGTCTTCGAGGCGTACGGCAGGTTGGTCTGCTCCTCGACGGGCAGCGCGTCCATGTCGGCGCGCAGACCGATCACCTTGAGCCCCTCGCCGGCCGGCTTGCTGCCTTTGATCACACCGACCACGCCGGTCTGGCCGATGCCGGTCACGACCTCGTCGCAACCGAATTCGCGCAGGCGATCCGCGACGAATGCTGCGGTGCGATGGACGTCATACAGCAACTCGGGATGCTGGTGGATGTCCCGTCGCCAGGCCTGGATATCCGGTTGAAGGTCGGCGACGCGGTTCACGATAGGCATGGAGGGTCTCGAGCTTTGTTGGAAATGCAGCCCTGTCTACCATGCAAGCGCCAGTCCACCCAACTGCTTGGGATCGGGTCTAGCCCTGCCCGTGCGACATGGCCGGGCTTGTCCCGGTCGTCTCCGTCTGCCTATTAGGTTGGAACGTTTAGAGATCATCCGGGTGGAAGCAGTATGCCAAGGCGACTCGAAGGTGAGTTTGATTATATTGTCGTTGGCGCCGGCACGGCCGGCTGCATCCTTGCCAACCGGCTGTCGGCGGAGCCCAGGAATCGCGTCCTCGTTCTCGAGGCCGGCGGTGACGATAACTGGATCTGGTTCCACATTCCGGTCGGCTATCTGTTCGCCATCGGCAATCCACGCTCGGACTGGATGTTCAAGACCGAGGCCGAGCCGGGCCTGAACGGCCGCGCGCTCGCCTATCCCAGAGGCAAGGTGATCGGGGGCTGCTCGGCGATCAACGCCATGATCTCGATGCGCGGCCAGGCCGCTGACTACGATCACTGGCGCCAGCTCGGCATGACCGGCTGGGGTTATGACGACGTGCTGCCGCTGTTTAGACGGCTCGAGGATCACTTCCTGGGCGCAAGCGAGCATCACGGCTCCGGCGGCGGCTGGCGCATCGAGGCGCCGCGGCTGTCGTGGGAGGTTCTCGATGCCGTCGGCGATGCCGCAGAAGAAATGGGCATCAAGCGCATCCCTGACTTCAACACCGGCGACAACGAAGGCACCAGCTATTTCCACGTCAACCAGAAGCGCGGCCGACGCTGGTCGTCGGCGCGAGGCTTCCTCAAGCCGGCGTTGAACCGCTCCAATTTGCGGCTCGAGAATCACGTCCTGGTCGACCGTTTGATCATCGAGCAGGGCCGCGCCGTCGGCCTCCGCTTCATCCAGAACGGCGAGATCATCGAGGCGCGCGCCAACCGCGAAGTGATCTTGTCAGCTGGCTCGATCGGCTCTGTGCAGGTGCTGCATCGTTCCGGCATCGGACCTGCCGACTGGCTGTCGCCGCTCGGCATCGACATCGTCATGGACAAGCCCGGCGTCGGGCGCAATCTGCAGGACCACCTCCAGCAGCGCGCGATCTACAAGGTCGAAGGCGTGCGGACGCTGAACGAAACTTATTACAACTTGTTCCGCCGCGGCCTGATGGGCCTCGACTATGCCTTCCGCCGCCGTGGGCCGCTGACCATGGCGCCGTCGCAGCTCGGCATCTTCACGCGCTCCGATGCGACACGCGCGCGCGCCAACATCCAGTTTCACGTGCAGCCGCTGTCGCTCGACAAGTTCGGCGATCCCCTGCACCGCTTCCCTGCCATCACGGTCAGCGCCTGCAATCTCCAGCCCACTTCGCGCGGCACCGTGCGGCTGCGCTCGTCCATCCCGGACGAGAAACCGATCATCGCGCCAAACTATCTGTCGACCGACGATGACCGGCAGGTCGGCGCCGACGCCATCCGCACCACGCGCCGCCTGATGCAGCAGAAGGCGCTCGCAAAATATCGCCCGAGCGAATATCTGCCCGGACCCACCGTCGGCGACGACGATGCCTCGCTCGCAAAAGCCGCCGGCGATATCGGTACCACGATCTTCCATCCGGTCGGCACGGCCAAGATGGGCACAGTGAGCGACCCCATGGCCGTGGTCGACGAGCGCCTGCGCTTCTATGGCCTTGGCGGTCTGCGCGTCGTCGATGCGTCGATCATGCCGACGATCACTTCGGGCAATACCAACACGCCGACTGCGATGATCGCCGAGAAGGGCGCGGCGATGATTTTGGAGGATGCGAAGTAGCATCCGGTCATGATGATCTGTCACCGCTTTTCATCGGCCTATTTTTCAAAGGTCTCGTGCCCCCGACGCGGCGCAGCACGCAGTGACGCGCCGCAGAGCCGGGGCCCATCACCTCACGAAAACGTCATCGCTCCCCGCGAATAAGCCGACTCCTTCCCCGATCACCTCCCCCGAAGCCCAATTCCGGGCCAAAGGAGACGTGCGATGAGCGGACACGATCACGGCGAAGACGGCGTCAGCCGTCGCAAGGTGCTCGAGTGCATGACTTGGGCCGGCACCGGGGTGCTCTGGACCATCACGGGCGGCGTCCCGCGCTCGCTGGGCATCATCGATTCGGCCGAGGCCGCCACAGCCGCGGCGCCCGGCATGGCCTTCCTCCAGATCAGCGACAGCCATGTCGGATTCGACAAGCCGGCCAACCCGAACGCGCTGGGCACGCTGGAGGAAGCCGTCAACAAGATCAATGCGATGCCGACCAAGCCGTCGTTCATGATCCACACCGGCGATATCACCCATCTGTCCAAGGCGTCCGAGTTCGACAACGCCGATCGCATCATCTCGCAGTCCAAGTTGGACGTGCACTACGTGCCGGGCGAGCATGATTTCCTCGACGAGGAAGTGAAGTTCTATCGCGAGCGTTACGGCCGCGGCACCAAGGGCGCGGGCTGGTATTCCTTCGACGCCGGCGGCGTGCACTTCGTCGGCCTCGTCAACGTCGTCGACCTCAAGGCCGGCGGCCTCGGCAATCTGGGCGCCGAGCAGCTCGCCTGGCTCGAGGACGATCTCCGTGGCAAGTCGAAATCGACGCCCATCGTCTTGTTCGCGCATATCCCGCTCTGGACCGTCTATCCGGAATGGGGTTGGGGTACCGAGGACGGCGGCCGCGCGCTCGAATACGTCAAGGGCTTTGGTTCGGTCACCGTTCTCAACGGCCACATCCATCAGGTGATGCAGAAGGTCGAGGGCAACCTCACCTTCCACACCGCGCGCTCGACCGCCTTTCCGCAGCCGGCACCGGGCACCGCCCCTTCCCCCGGGCCGATGAAGGTCGAGGACGCCAAGCTCCGTTCGATGCTGGGGGTCGCGAGCATCAACTTCAAGCAGAACGAGCAGCGGCTCGCGATCATCGACACGCCGCTCCAGGGTTGATTCAGGGCTGAACGGAAGCTGACAAATGAGGACACTCAATCGCCGCGACTTCGGGGTCGACCTCGGTCTCACTTTGGCCGCGGCCATCCTGCTGCCGCTCACGACCGCCCGTGCCGAAGGCACCGAGATGGAGGTGCATATCGACAACTTCGTCTTCCAGCCGGCGGAGCTCAAGATCAAGGTGGGCACGACCGTGACGTGGACCAACCGGGACGACATCCCGCACACCGTGGTGTCGGCCGGCAAGTTCAGGTCCAAGGCCCTGGACACCGACGACAAGTTCACGTTCACCTTCACCGATGCGGGCGACTACAAGTATTTTTGTTCGTTGCACCCGCATATGACGGGGATGATCAAGGTTGAGTAACGTCTCCAACCAAGGCATCTCTGTCTTGCCCGGCCGGTGGTCCCACGCCGGCCGGGCCCGCGTGCCTGCGGTCAGGCCCAAAGGCGAAACCACGGACGAAACGCAGCAAGAGGCAAAGCGAGAGGCGATGCCCGTCAGCGACGATTTCCAGAAGGCGCAGCGCTTCCGCGAGGCGGCCCTGCCCTATCTCGACGACGTCTACACGCTCGCACGCTATCTGCTGCGCGACGCCTCCGACGCGGAGGACGCGGTGCAGGAATGCTATCTGCGCGCGCTGAAGCACTTTGACAGCTATCGAGGCCCGGCCATGAAGCCGTGGCTGTTCGCGATCCTGCGCAATGTCTGCAACGCCGAATATGCCCGGCGCGCGCATTCGCACGCCGCGATCGAGGACACGCCCGGCGCCACCGACCAGACGCCGATGTGGCAGGAGAACGAGGCGAGCCCGGAGAAGGAAGTCTTGCGTAACCGCGACGCCGGCGCCATCCGCAAGATGATCGACGCACTCGCCGAGCCGTTCAGGGAGACCTTCGTGCTGCGGGAGATCAACAACCTGTCCTATCGCGAAATTGCGGAGGCCGTCGGCGTCCCCGTCGGCACCGTGATGTCCCGCCTCGCTCGTGCCCGCGCCATGCTGCGCGCGGCCTGGACGGCGGAAGAGGAGCACTCGAAATGACCTGCGACGAAGCAAAAACCCTGCTTCACGCGCTGCTCGACAACGAGCTCGATGCCGGCCACGCGCGCGCGGTCGAAGCCCATATCGCCACCTGCTCGGCCTGCGCGGCCGAATTCGAAGCCCAACGCGAGATGAAGCGCGTGCTGGCCGACACCGAGCTGCGCTACAGCGCGCCGGCTAGTCTGCGTGCCCGTATCGAGGCGTCGATGCCGCAAGCGCGGCCGCAGCCGAGCCGGCGTTCCGTGCTGCGAGGTTTCGCAATGGGCTCGGCGGTCTCTGCGCTCGCCGCCTCCGGCGTCTTCGCGGTGGTGCTGCGTCAGGACGACCAGCAGCGCATCCTTTCGGAGGTCGTCTCCGCGCATCTGCGTTCGCTCCAGGCCGGCCACCTTATCGACGTCGTCTCGTCCGACCAACACACGGTCAAACCCTGGTTCAACGGCAAGCTCGACGTCGCCCCGCCCGTGATCGACCTCACTGCGCAAGGCTTTACGCTGGTCGGCGGCCGGCTCGACTATGTCGATGCCCGCGCCATCGGTGCCGTCGTCTACCGGCGACGGCAGCACATCATCAACCTGTTCGTGGCACAGACCGCGAGCATCGAGCATCGGCCGCCGAAGACGCAGACCATGCAGGGCTTCAACTGCCGCCGCTGGGGCGAGCGCGGCCTGAACTTCTGGGCCGTCAGCGATATCGGCGGCGACGAGCTCACCGAGTTCGTGGACAAGTTCGAGGCGGCGATGAAGGCGAATGTGGAGGGGTAGTCATCTCGCCGTCATTGCCGAGATGCCGCGGCAAGAGATCAAGCCGACCGCCGCACCGCGTTGTCGACCAGCGTCTTGCCGAGCGACCAGATCGCACCGGGGACCTTGTGGCTGCCGGCGATGACGTCGTCGAAGGCGCGCTCGATCCAGCTGCAGTCTTCTTCGGTGATGGTGAGCGGCGGCAGCAGCTTGATGGTGTGGCTGCCATGGCCGGCGACCTGGGTGAGGATCTTGTGATCCTTGAACAGCGGCACGGTGATGAGCTGGCAGAACAGGCCCTTGTTGGCGGCCTCCAGCACGTTCCACGAGGCCCGCAGCCGCAGCGATTTCGGCGGCCCGAACTCGATGCCGATCATCAGGCCCTTGCCGCGGACTTCCTTCAGCAGTTCGTAGCCGGGCACCATACGCGTGAGCGCCAGGCGAAGTTCGGCGCCGCGCTTGGCGGCGGACTCGATCAGCTTCTCCGATTCCATCACATCGAGCGTGGCAATGCCCGCGGCCATCGCGAGATCGTTCTTGGAGAACGTCGAACCGTGCACCACCGCGCGGTCCATTTGGTTGAAGATCTTGTCGAAGATGCTCTTGCGCGTCAGCACGGCGCCGACAGGCACGTGGCCGCCCGAGAGCGACTTCGACAGCAGCACCATGTCGGGCTCGACGTTCCAGTGCTCGACCGCAAGAAAGCGTCCGGTGCGGCCCATGCCGGTCTGGATCTCGTCGGCGACGAACAGCGTGCCGTATTTCTTGCAGAGCGCGGCCGCGCCCGGCAGGAACTCGTCAGAGGGCATGTTGACGCCCTTGCCCTGGATCGGCTCGACCACAAAGGCCGCGACCTCGCGCGAGGCCAGCGCCTTCTCGAGCGCGGCGAGATCATTGAACGGAACCGAGGTGCAACCCGGCAGCAGCGGCTCGAAGCCGGTGCGGAAGTTCGGATCACCTGTCAGCGACAGCGCGCCGTAGGTGAGGCCATGGTAGCCGTGGGCGCAATAGACGATGCCGGGGCGGCCGGTTGCGCCGCGGGCGAACTTGATCGCGGCCTCGACGCATTCCGCGCCGGAATTGGCGAAGAACGCCTTGTCGAGATAGGGAACATACTTCAGGAGCCGCTCGGCCAGCACGCCGGCGAGCACCGAAACATCGAACTGGACGAGATTGGGCAGATCGGCGTCGAGGACGCTTTTCAGCGCGTCCCGCATCACCGGATGATTGCGTCCGATCGCGAACACGCCGAAACCGGACAGGAGGTCGAGATAGCGCGCGCCCTCGCGATCGTAGAGGTACTGCCCCTGCCCCTTCTGGAAGCCGACATCGTAGCCGATGGTCTTGAGAACCCGGACGAACTGTTCGTTCAGGTGCCTATTATGCAGGATGCTGCGCTGGGCCTGACGGTCCGCGAACAACTGGGACATGTCTGGAATTGGACTGTTCATCCGCTACATACTTCGGTTGAGGGCCGCTTCGTCAACTGAAAACGGTCAGCGAACGGAAAAGGGTCTGTGCGGCCTTTTGCCCTTTTTCGGACCATCTTCGCAAGCACAGCTTTAGACCATGTTGTACTGCCGAGGAACACTCATGCGTTTGGCCTTTTACACCGGACTAATACTGGCAGGCGGTTACACCGGCCTGACACCAGCGCTCGCGGCCGATCCCACCGGCGACTGGCGGGTTGCCGACGGCGTCGCCAACATCCGAGTCGCCCAATGCAATGGCAGCATGTGGGGCGCCGTTTCCTGGGAAAAGAAGCCCGGCGGCCGCGACGAGAACAACCCGGATGTCTCAAAAAAGAACAGGCCGACGCTGGGCATGGCGACCCTGATCAACATGAAGAAGACCGCCGGCGCCGAGCAGTGGGAAGGTCAGGTCTACAACGCCAAAGATGGCCAGATGTATAGTGCGACCATCACGCCTGTCGGCGCTGACCAGCTCGAGATCAAGGGCTGCGTGCTGGGCTTCCTGTGCGGCGGCGAGACCTGGACCCGCGTCGGTCCCCCGATTCCCTCGAGCCCCGCCAACGCCATGGCAAAGAGCGCGCCAAAAACCACGGGGGCGGCGCCGAAGGCGGCGTCGGGCGCCGCAGCACCCGCACCGATGACAGCGGCGCCAAAGACTGCGGCCGCGGCCAAGCCTGGTCAGAAAGGTGCCCCCGATCCCGTCGGTGACATCTGCCTACTCCCTGAGATTGCGGGGTTTACCCATTAGGGCCGGCTGAAACAGCAGCACTGCGGCAAGCGTCGTCACCAGCGAGAGTGCGAGCAGCTTGCCCATGCTGGACGTGCCCGGATGGCTCGACAGCCACAGGCTGCCGAATGCGGTCGCCGTCGTCAGTGCGCTGAAAAAGATCGCGCGCGTCAGGCTGGTCTGAAGCAGGTTTGTCCTGCCGGATCGCCAAGCCACGACATAATAGATCTTGAAGGCGACACCGACGCCGAGCAGCAGCGGAAACGCGACGATGTTGGCGAAGTTGAGCGGCAGGCCGATCAGCACGCAGATCTCGAGCGTGACCGCGCCTGCAACCAGCAACGGCACCAGCGTCATCGCAACGTCGACCAGGCGGCGCAGGGTGATCCACAGCAAGAGGCTAATCACCAGCAGCGCGTAGATGCCGGCATGGATGAACGCTCTCACCACGGTGTCACCGGATTTCAGGATGGAGACCGGTCCGCCGATCGCCGTCGGCTCCGCCTCGAGCACGGCCGCCGCGAACTTGCGCAGCGTGTCGTTGTCGTTGGGATCGCCCTTCGGCTGAGCTTCGACGCGGATGATGCCATCCTTGCTCTTCCAGGCGCTGACGAGATCGGGCGGCAGTGACTTCAGAGTGACAGGCTCGGCCTGCATCGCCTTCCTGAGCTGGTCGAACACGATCTTCATCGGCGTTACGAATACGTCCTGCGCCTTGTTGCGGGTCGCTTCGTCGGCATTGGCGAGCTTTTCGAGCGCGTCCGCCAGGCGGCGCGAGGCGACCGCGCCAGGGCCCTTTGCGTCACCTGCCGTGCGGCGCAGATTGTCGACCGAGGATTTCAGCGCCTCGACATTCTCCTGATCCGACGGCGCCGCGTCGATCTGATCCGGATTGAGCGCGGGATTCAGGATCTTGGCGCCCTGCGCGATCAGCTTCAGCTTCGGCTGCTGGTCCTCCGGCACGAAACTGTCGAGCGACATCACCCGCAGCACCTCCGGCACCTTCTCGAGCTTCGCTTCGACCTGCTTGGCCTGCTCTTCAGACGTGGTCATCACGTTGATGGCGTTGGCGCCGGTGTTGGGGTCCTTGCGCAAGTCGAGGAAGGTCGCGATCGACTCGGCGTTCGGGTTGCGCAGGTTCATCGGGTTGAAGTCGAACTTCATGAAGTAGAGCAGTGGCAGGCCGGCGACCGCGAGCAGCAGCGTGCCACCAACGACCAGCACGCGGTGCTTCTCCAGGAAGTGATCGAGCGGTGCGAGGAATGCGTAGCCGACCGGTTCCTTTTCGCCGGGCGGGTTGAGCAGCTTGAGCATTGCCGGCAGCACGGTGATCGAGGAGATGAACGCCACCAGCATGCCGACGCCGGCGATCTGCCCCAGCTCGGCGATGCCCTTGTAGTCGGTCGGGATGAAGCAGAGGAAGCCGGCTGCGGTGGCCATCGCAGCGAGCGACAGCGGGATCGCCGAGCGTCTGGCAGCAAGCACCAGCGCCTTGCCGAGATCATCGACCTTATAACGTTCCGAGCGGTAGCGGACGCTGTATTGGATACCGAAATCGACGCCGAGGCCGACGAACAGCACCGCGAACGCGATCGACAGCAGATTGAGCGAGCCGACCATCATCAGGCCGGCGGCGGTGGTGATCGCGAGGCCGACGAAGAGATTGACGAATACGGCGAAGATGATCTTCGCTGAATGCAGCGCCAGCCACAGGATGAACAGCACGACCACAACGGTGCCGATGCCGTTGACGACGGCGCCCTCCTGGACGGTCGCGTATTCCTCGTTGGCAATCGGAACCGGACCGGTCAGCCGCACGCGCGCGTGGTACTTGGTCGCGAAGTCGAGATCCGCCGCCGCCTTGCGGATCGCGTCGGTGGCGTCCTTGCCAGGCTCAAGCGCGTTGTAGTCAAGGATCGGCTTGAATTCGATGAAGGCGCGCTTGTCCGAGTCCTGTAGCGGCTGGTCGCTGACGAGCTCACGCCAGGAGAAGGTCGCGTTGCCCTTGTTGAGCACGGTCTCGACCGTCTGCGAGATCAGATTGAACGGCCGCTCGGTGCTATCGAGCTTGACCTGACCACGCTTGACGCCGGCGAGCCCGGTCTCCAGCGCACCGGTGAGGCCGCGGATCGACGGATCGCCGGCCATGATCTCGATCAGGGGCGCCGCGGATTCGAACTGGCCGGTGATCTTGCCGACCTCTTCGGTCGGAAGAAACAGCAGGCCGTTCTTCTCGAAGAACTCGCCGGTGCCGAGTTGCTGAATGGCGACGAAATTGACCTTGTCGTCCTTCAACTTGGCATACAGCGTGTCCGCCGCCGCCGTCGTCAGCTCCGGCGTCGCGCCTTCGACGACCGCCAGGATCGTCGCATCGCGGTCGAAGGCACGGTCGAACTGCTGGTCGCGCTGACGCCAGTCGAGTTTCTGCGAGATCAAGGAATTGATGTCGGTATTGATGGCGAAGTGCCGGGACGTGTAATAGGCCGCCCCCACCGCCAGCAGGAGCCCCAGAACGACGACGAGGGAGGCAAACCGGGTACAGGCCCTGACGATGGCAACGACTACGCTTTGCAGCACTTCTTTTCTTTCTGGTGTTAACAGCCTGCCGGAAACGCCCGGCTGTTTATCGGAGTTCCCGGGCGAAACCTATTGCTGTTTTGAGTAACTCCCGCTGGAACCAGGTTCGAAGTAAACTGCGGGAGACCATGGCAAAATCTTGCGGCGCGGCCGGTATAGCCGGGGAGTTGAGGCCGTAAAGTGACGAAGGGGTGAGCCAGAACTGTTGCCGTTTTGCTCACCAAGAGCAGCGTATTATACTACCTCTGATTCACCCATCCGGGAACCCGAGGTCTACTGCACCTTCCCTTATTGCCGATTTTTTGACACAAAGTGCTGTGCTTGCAGGTGCGCCGCGCCAGCCGTCAGGTGGGCAGTTACAGCGGCTGCGATACCAATGGTGCGGATTTTGCAGCATTGGTCCTTATCAGAGTGCCCCCGGGGACAATTGAGCGGATTGGTGCAATTTGCGTGATGGACGTCCAATGGAAGTTTATCTGGCGCAGCCGCGCGGCTTTTGCGCGGGCGTGGTGCGCGCCATCGAGATCGTGGAGCGGGCGCTGGAGAAATACGGGCCGCCCGTCTATGTGCGCCACGAGATCGTGCACAACAAATACGTCGTCGAGAGCCTGAAGAACAAGGGCGCCATCTTCGTCGAGGAGCTGTCCGAGGTTCCGCCGAAGGCCGTGACGGTATTCAGTGCCCATGGCGTGGCCCGCAGTGTCGAGGAAGAGGCAGCCGCGCGCGATCTTCCCGTGCTCAACGCCACCTGCCCACTGGTCACGAAAGTTCACAATCAGGGGAAACGCTACATCACGAAAGGCCGCACCCTGATCCTGATCGGCCATGCCGGCCACCCCGAGGTGGAGGGCACGATGGGCCAGGTTCCCGGGCCGGTTCTGCTGGTCCAGAGCGTCGACGAGGCCAGGGCCCTGGCGCTGCCGGCGGATACGCCAGTGGCCTACATCACCCAGACCACACTGTCCGTCGACGATACCAGGGACATTATCGGAGCCCTTCAGGCCAAATTTACAGATATTCAAGGCCCAGACATCCGGGATATCTGCTATGCGACACAGAACCGCCAATCTGCGGTAAGGGACTTGAGCAAGCTGGTGGACGTGATTTTGGTGGTGGGCGCCGCCAATAGCTCGAACTCGAACCGGCTCCGCGAGATCGGCACTGAGG
Source organism: Bradyrhizobium sp. Gha (assembly GCF_900113735.1). Classification (GTDB taxonomy): domain Bacteria; phylum Pseudomonadota; class Alphaproteobacteria; order Rhizobiales; family Xanthobacteraceae; genus Bradyrhizobium. The sequence goes on along the minus strand of NZ_FOQM01000013.1, from coordinate 122,953 downwards.
CCGGTGTCGCGAGTTATCTGATCGCCGATGGAAGCGAGCTCAATCCCGAGTGGTTGAATGGCGCCAGGTCCGTCGGCCTCACGGCCGGCGCCTCGGCGCCCGAGGTGCTGGTGGATGACGTGATCGAAGCGCTGCGGCGGATCGGACCGGTGACGGTCTCGGTACTCCCCGGCCGCGAGGAAAACATCGAATTCCGGCTTCCGGCCGAATTGGCTGCGAGCTGACCTACCTGAATTTGAAGCCCAGAAAGAAACGTGTAATGGCAATCCCCTTCTTCAAGGAAATGCGTATCGGCGGCTATTTGCTCAAGCAGAAACTGCTTGGCCGCAAACGCTATCCGCTCGTGCTGATGCTGGAACCCTTGTTCCGCTGTAACCTCGCCTGCGTCGGCTGCGGCAAGATCGATTATCCGGATGCGATCCTCAACCGCCGCATGACCGCGCAGGAATGCTGGGACGCGGCCGACGAGTGCGGCGCCCCGATGGTGGCGATTCCCGGCGGCGAGCCGCTGATCCACAAGGAGATCGGCGAGATCGTGCGCGGCCTCGTCGCGCGCAAGAAGTTCGTCTCGCTCTGCACCAACGCGCTGCTGCTCGAGAAGAAGCTCGACCTGTTCGAGCCGTCGCCCTACCTGTTCTTCTCCGTCCATCTCGACGGCCTCAAGGACCATCACGACAAGGCCGTGTCGCAGCAGGGCGTGTTCGACCGCGCCGTCTCCGCGATCAAGGCGGCGAAGGCCCGCGGCTTCACCGTCAACGTCAACGCCACCATCTTCGACGGCCATCCGGCCGAGGAGATCGCGAAATTCCTCGACCTCACCGTCGAGCTCGGCGTCGGCGTCTCGATGTCGCCCGGCTATGCCTATGAGCGCGCGCCGGACCAGGAGCACTTCCTCAACCGCACCAAGACCAAGAAGCTGTTCCGCGACGTCTTCGCGCTTGGCAAGGGCAAGAAGTGGAACTTCATGCACTCCGGCCTGTTCCTCGACTTCCTCGCCGGGAACCAGGAGTACGAGTGCACGCCGTGGGGCATGCCCGCGCGCAACATTTTCGGCTGGCAGAAGCCCTGCTACCTGCTCGGTGAAGGCTACGCCAAAACCTTCAAGGAGCTGATGGACACCACCGACTGGGAGACCTACGGAACCGGCAAGTACGAGAAGTGCGCCGACTGTATGGCCCATTGCGGCTACGAGCCCACGGCCGCGACCGCAGCCCTCAACAACCCGATCAAGGCGATGTGGGTGTCGCTGCGCGGCATCAAGACCTCAGGCCCCATGGCGCCGGAGATCGACATGTCGAAGCAGCGCCCGGCGCAGTACATCTTCTCGGAGCAGGTCCAGAAGAAGCTCTCCGAGATCCGCAAGGACGAGGCCGAAGCCGCCGCGGCGAAGGCTGCGCGGAAGGCTTCGACAGCCGCATAAGGGCGCCAGCCGGCGAAAACAACAAGGCCCGGTCGTCGATCGCGATCGGGCCTTTTCTTTTGTTCGGGCCTAGCTAGAGCCCGTAGCCCGCATGAAGGCACGCGGGCGGCGGACAAGTCGCTCTGCACGGATCAAAAACAAATCAAAAACAAAAAGGCCCGATCGCATCGCGACCGGGCCTTTTGTTTTGTTCAGTTCGAAGACGCCTTCAGGCCGCTTCAGCGGCGAGCGCCTCGCTGTCCGCGAGCTCCGTACCGATCAGAAAATCGCGGCAGCCGCGCAAGGAGCGCAGCGCGCGGTTGAAGTCGATTCCCGTAGAGACCAGGGCATGCAGCGTCGCGGGATTGCGCACGATGCCGCGCAGGACGGCAGCGAGGTCGATCTGGCCGTTCGGCTTGATGGCTGCGCGGGCGATGGCCGGCAGCGCGCGGTGAGCGGGGTCGCTGATGACGCGGACCGCGGCGAACGGCAGGCCGGCCTCGGCGGCGTAGGCGGCGGCGATGTGGCTTTCCATGTCGACGGCAAAGGCGCCGGTTTCGGAATGCAGCGCCGCCTTGCACGATGAGCCGGTGACCACTTCCTCGGCACCGGCAAGGCTGCCGCGCACCACCCGGCGCCGGCCGGAGGTCAGCTTGTCGATGAGGTCGTCACTGAGCGAGAGGCCGGCGCCCCAGCGGTCATCGCCCGAAAGCACCTCGGTCGCCACCACGACGTCGCCGGAGCGCAAGCTCGGGTCGAGCCCGCCGGCCACACCGAACGAGATCACGCCGCGAATCGAATCAGGATCCACCACCGTCAGCAGCGCCCGCAACTGCGCCGGGCTGCTCGACGAGCAAATGACGGCCATGCCGGGCCCGGCCGCAATGCGGGCCTCCTGCACCAGTCCGGTCACAATCAATATCGGGCGCGGATCAATGGCTTGACCCGCGGTCACACAGTCCCCCGTCCCCGTCGTCACATCCCGACCCCTACCACCCTGCTGTTGGTGTTCCGCAAGTTCCGATATCGCGCCAGCGCCCACAGCGGGAAGAACTTCGGGTAACCATGATACCGCAGATAGAACACGCGGGGGAAGCCTGTGGCGGTGTAACGCTGTTCATCCCACAGTCCTTTTTCGTTCTGTGTTGCAATCAGGTACTCCACCCCGCGGGCGACGGCCGGGTGATCAACCTCGCCTGCAGCCATCAGGGCAAGCAAGGCCCATGCCGTTTGCGAGGCTGTCGACGGGGCCGGTTCCCACCCCCTGTAGTCCAGCCGGTAGCTGACGGCGTCCTCGCCCCAGCCGCCGTCCTTGTTCTGGATCGAGGCGAGCCAGCCGGCCGCCTTGCGCATCATCGGGTCGCTGTGGGGGACTCCGGCCATGTTCAGCGCGCAGAGCACCGACCAGGTTCCATAGATGAAGTTCATGCCCCAGCGGCCGTACCAGGACCCCTCGGGGTGCTGGGTCTTGCGCAGATAGGCGACGCCATCGGCGACCTGCTTGCTGGTCTTCTCGGTCTCGCCGAGCTGGGCCAGCATCGAGATGCAGCGCCCGGTGACGTCCTCAGTCGGGGGATCGAGCAACGCGCCGTGGTCCGAGAACGGGATGTTGTTGAGGTAGTATTCGAGGTTGTTGACGTCGAAGGCCGCCCAGCCGCCGTCGTCGCTCTGCATGCCCCCGATCCACTCGCGGCCGCGGTCGATCGCGGCATCATAGCCGGCGACGCCGTGCTCGCGGCGCATGCGGTCCATCGACATCACCACCACGGCGGTGTCGTCGAGATCGGGGTAATGCGGATTGTTGTACTGGAACGCCCAGCCGCCGGGACGCACGTCGGGCCGCTTCACCGCCCAGTCGCCCTTCACCTGAAGCTCCTGCCGCGGGATCAGCCAGTCGAGGCCCTGCTTGGCCGCAGGCACCGCCTTGTCGCCGCCGGCCTCTAACAGCGCATGCGCGGTCAGCGTCGTGTCCCACACCGGCGAGACGCAGGGCTGGCAATAGGCTTCATCGCCGTTGATGACGAGCAGCTTGTCGATGCCCCGGCGCGTGATCGCGCGGGGCGGGAAGTTCTCGTCCTTGCCGAGCGCGTCGTACATCATGACGATGTTGGCCATGGGCGGATAGATCGCGCCCATGCCGTCCTCGCCGTTGAGCCGCTCCTCAGTGAAGGCAAGCGCGGCATCGATCGCGCGCTTGCGCAGGCGTTTCGGAAACATCGGCTCGATCACGCGCAAGATGCCGTCGAGCGCGCGGAACAGCACGAACCAGGCCATGCTCTGGTGCGGCGCCTTGGCGGTCATCCCGATCGAGCGCGGATCCTGCAGGAACAATTCGTCGATGCCCACGCCCTTGGGATTCTTCGCGCGCGGCTTCAGCGCGGCGATCACCATCAGCGGCACCATGGTGGTGCGCGCCCAATACGAGATCTTGTTGAGGTGGAACGGCGACCAGAACGGCAGCAGCACGATCTCGATCGGCAGCACCGGCACCGCGCGCCAGGTCACGACGCCGAAGGTCGCGAGCAGGAAGCGGGTGAAGACGTTGCTGTTGACGGCACCGCCGCGCGCATGGATCGCCTCCCGCGCACGCACCATATGCGGGGCATCCACGGAATCGCCGATCATCTTCAGGGCGAAATAAGCCTTCACGCTGGCGCTCATGTCGAACTCGCCGTCATGCACCAGCGGCCAGCCGCCATGAGCACCCTGAACGCGGCGCAGATAATTGCCGATCTTGGCCTCGAGCGCGGTGTCGACCGGCTCGGCGAGATAATGGCGCAGCAGGATGTATTCGGCCGGAATGGTGCAGTCGGCCTCGAGCTCGAAAACCCAATGGCCGTCGGATTGCTGCAAGCCGATCACGCCTTGCGTGGCTGACGCAATGCTCGATTCCAAAGCTTCGCGGCTGGTCGCGTTCACGGAATCCATGTCGCTCGATTGCTCCTGATGTCGATTGAAGATGGCCGGGACATTGCCCGCAGGGCCCTCGTCAGGATCCTTTGGCGGCCAAAACCAGATCGGCGGCGCGATCACCTGACCGGACCGATCCCTCGATCGTTGCAGGCAGTCCCGTAGCAGTCCAGTCGCCGGCAAGGAACAGATTTTTCAGCGCAGTGGCCGGCCCCGGGCGCAGGGCATTCTGCGCCGGCGTTGCCGCAAATGTGGCGCGGCGCTCACGCACGATCTGCCACGGCGGCAACTCGCCGGAGACACCGCCGGCTGCGCAGACGTCGCTCCAAATCGCCTGCGCGAGTTCCTCGCGCGGCATGTCGACGAGACGATCGCCATTGCTGATGGTGACCGACAGCCGGTTCGGGAACGCGAACAGCCATTCCACGACACCGCCGATGACGCCGAGGATCGGCGCCGAACCCGGCGGCGGCTCAAAGCGGAAATGCGCATTCACGATGGCGCGGAATTCGGTCGGCGCAGTCAGGCCCGGCAGCAGGCTCGTCGCCGCGCGGGGCGGCACCGCCATCACGATCACATCGCCCGCAGCAAGCTGGACCACGTCCTCGCCGCCGAAATTGAGCGCGCTGACCTTGCCGTCGGTGGTGACGAAGGAGCGCAGCTCATGGCCGAGCTGAACGGTGTGCCCGCGCTCAGTCAGGAATTTCACGGCGGGCTCGATCAGCACGGCGCTGAGGCCGTCGCGCGCGATCAGGGGACGGCAGGCCTGCCCGCCCGCCAGCAGCGTCTCGCGCACGATCGCGCCGGCAAGCCCGGCCGAGCCCTCGGGCGGATCGACGTTGAGCGCGGCGAGCAGCAGCGGCTGCACCAGGCGATGATAGAGCGTGCCTTCGCACGGAATGGACTTGCCGACCAGCGTCTGCTCCGACGCCCAGATCAGCGGCGCCAACTTGAGATAATCGGTGAGACCCGTATCAGGGACGCGGCGGCTCTCGTCGAGCACCCAGGCAGGCCAGCGGCCATTGCCGAGATCGATCTGCCAGCGCTGTCCGGTCTTGATGTCGACGAAGGGAAACTGCGCGCTGTCGGGCCCGACCAGGCCCGCCTCGGTGCCGATCGCGCGCGCATAGGCCCGCGCGTGGCTGTTGCCCGACAGCAGCAGATGATTGCCATTGTCGATCATGAGATTGGTAGCGCCGTCGAAATAGGAGCGGCAGCGGCCGCCGGCCTGGTGCGTCGCCTCGTGCACGGCGACCTTGTAGCCGGCATTGCCGAGCCGCACGGCGGCGGAGAGGCCGGAAATTCCGGCGCCAATGATGTGAGCTGTGTTTTGCATCAGATGAAAGCGTAGCGGAGCAGGATCGCGAAGCGTGCGACCTTCGACACACGCACAGGCTCGCGTGGCGCGTTGAAGCCGCGCGCGATCAGAAGGTCCAGAATGGAATGGTAGTATTTCGACATGATCCTGGGCGCGCGCACCGCGCGGCGCCTGTTGCGGTTCATGATCTCGTCCGACTTCTCGAAATGCGCCTTCGCGCGCTGCGTCAGCGGCAGGCAGACTTTCGGCAGCGCGCGCTCGGCGATCACGCGGTTCGGATCGTTGGAGGTGATGCCGGCATGCAGCAGCGCCTCGCGCGGCAGATAGAGCCGGCCGAGCGTCGCATCCTCGTCGATGTCGCGCAGGATGTTGGTGAGCTGGAGCGCGCGGCCGAGATGATGAGCGAGTTGGATGCCGTCGTCCTCGGGCAGGCCGAACACCCGCACCGACAAGCGTCCCACGGCGCTGGCGACGCGATCGCAGTAGAGGTCCAGCGTCGCCATGTCGGGCGCGCGGATATCCTGCGGCACATCCATCTCCATGCCGTCGACGATCGCGAGAAAATCCTCGCGCTTCAGCCCGAAGGCCTTCACCGAGGCGACATAGTCCTTCAGCCGCGGCGGAGGATTGCCCCGGTAGAGCGCATCGATGTCGTTGCGCCATTGCTGAAGCGCGGCGAGCCGAACGTCGCGCGGACCGTCGGAATCGGCGATGTCGTCGACCTGGCGGCAGAAGCTGTAGATCTGGAACATCGCCTCGCGCTGGTCGCGCGGCAGGATGCGCATCGCAGCGTAGAAGGAACTGTTCGATGCGGACGAGCCATAATCGGCGCCGGGCGCGGTCGCCTCAAGCGTCATGGGCAGCCCCCGGATTCGAGATGGCCTTGCGGCCGATCGCGCGGCGGCCGATTTCGCCGATCATCCCGGCGAGGCTGAACATGAGCAGTTCGAACTTGTTCAGATGCACGCGCTCGCGCAGGGGATCGCGTACCTTCAACAGGCGCACGATACGATCGGCGTAAGCCTGGATCACCGCGACATCGACCCCGAGACGGATATCCCGGATCTCCGCAGCCAGCGACCTGCCCTCGTTGAGCAATGCTTCGTTGCGCACCGCGAGGCCCTGAAGGCAGGCCAGCATCGCCGGCGGCGATTGTGCAAGCCCGAGTTGCTCGACGGTGGCGCCGTGTGCTGCCAGCGCATCGCGCGGCAGATAGACACGATTGAGCTCGCGGAAATCCTTGCCGCAATCCTGGAGGTGGTTGTTGATCTGCAGGCCCGCACACAGCGCATCCGACGCCGCCCAGGTCGAGGTCGCCTCGCCATGAACGTCGAGCATGAAGCGGCCGACCGGCATGGCCGAATAGCGGCAATAGTGGATGACCTCGTCCCAGGTCTCGTAGCGCAGCTTGGTCACGTCCATGCGAAAGGCGATGAGCACGTCGAGCGCATGGCGCGGCGCCATGGCTCGCTCGGCCAGCGCGCGCCTCAGCGCGACGGCCTCGGCCTGGGTATCGCCCTTGCCGAGCAGTTCCGCCTCGAGCAGGTCGAGATAACGAAGCTTTTCCTCGGCCGGCAGGCTCGCGTGGTCGGCGATGTCGTCGGCGGTGCGGACGAAATTGTAATAGGCCAGGATCAGGGCGCGATGTCGCGGATGAATGATCCAGGACGCGACGGGAAAATTCTCGTCGCGGTCACCCTTGCCGGATCGCAATTCGCTCGCAGAGGTCATCGAGGGCTGATCAACAGTCGTTTGGACAGGAGGGGCTTTTTCGCTCGCGCGGCACATGCCGGCGCTGCCGCGGCCCCCATATAGGGGAATACGGCCGCAAAACCAATCCTGTCTCGCGATGGCAGCCCCGCGGATCGGACTTGAAAAGGCGGCCCCGGGGGCCGCCTTTGTGGGCCAGGGGCCGAGCTTACTGGTTGTGGTTCTTCAGGACCTGGTCGCAGGCCTGCGAGATCTTGGCCCGGTTTTCCTTGAGGCAGGCCAGGACGGTGAAATCGCCCTGGTCGATAACCGGACGGCAGAACTTCTGCACATCGCGCGTGCAGGCCTTCTGCTCGGCTTCGGTGCCGCGGCCGCCCTGCTGGGCGAACGCAGCCGTGGACAGGGAGGCCGACAGCACGGTGAGAGCGACGAAAAGCTTACGCATTGTATTCCTTCATTCTGACGGCAGAATCGCACCAATCCCGGACAGCACAGGGCAGACGACGGGAACGGATTGTTCTGATGGCAAGTTACCGCGGGACGAGAGCGGCACCGGAGAAGGCCACAAGCGCTGGTAAATGCGGCCAAATTGGCGCCGCGCGTACCAAATCAGGTCTTCCCCGATCTTCCTTGGCAGAGGTAACAATTTGATACTACATCGAAATTCTGAGGCGCGGCGTTTTACGGCGGACCTGTTGCAGAGCTGCATCTGTCAGATCGGCCATTCCGGCCGGAAACACATGGAAACAGAGGGGATCCGGGCCCGGACCGTTGCGAGGCCGCTCTACGAGCCTGAAATCCTGGGCGGCCAGGCTTTTGGACCTGACGCAGCCTCTTGAACCTGACCCAGCCTCACAACACTAAACGTTCGATGTGGCGAGACGATCTGCGATGCAGCAGGCGTCGTTCCAAAACGGGATATTGATGATGAAATTCTTTGGGCGATCTGAACTGGCAATCAAGGCGGCCGGCATTGGCGCTGCGCTGCTCTTCTCAGTTGCGGCAAGCCACGCTCAGTCGTCCGGTCCCTTCGCCGGTTTCGACGGGGCATGGACCGGCACCGGCACAGTGTCGCTGTCCGATGGCTCGACCGAGCGCATCCGCTGCAAGGCGGACTACAAGGTCGCCGGCACCGGCCTCAGCCTCAAGCAGGCGCTGCACTGCGCGTCCGACAGCTACAAGTTCGACCTCACGAGCGACGTGACCAGCCAGGGCGAGCGGATCTCCGGCAACTGGAGCGAGTCCAACCGCAACATCTTCGGCAATCTGCAAGGCACCGCCGGCGGCGGCCAGATCGACGTGTTCGTCGAGGCCAACGGCTTTGCCGCAAATCTGTCGCTGCGCACCAACGGCTCCAAGCAGACCGTGCAGATCTCGTCCAAGGGCGAGATCCGCGGCGTCAACATCACCATGACGAAGGGCTGATCGTCCTCTCTTCTCGAAAGAAAAAAGCCCCGGCTCTCACGAACCGGGGCTTTTTGCTGACGAGAATTTGTTGAGGCCGCTCAGATCGCCGGCTTGTCGGGGCCCTGAAGCCGGGCGTGCAGATTGATCAGCCACATCGCCGTCGGCCGCAGGATGAAGAGGTCGGCGACCAGCGCCGCCACCATGGAGAAGGCGCTGAGCCAGCCGAACAGCCGCAGCGACGGCAGGTCCGAGAACACGGTGACGACGAGGCCGCAGGCCAGCACCACCGTGGTCAGGATCAGCGCCGGGCCGACCAGCACGGTCGCGCGCTCCACCGCCAGCGCCGAGCCGACGCCCGGTTTACTCTCCAATCGCAGACGATTGAGGAAGTGGATGGTGGCGGAGAGGCCCAGGCCGAACGAGACGGTGAGCGCGACGACGCTGGCAAATTGCAAGCCCTCGCCCATCGCCCACAGCACCGTCCCCGACATCACCACCGGGAAGATACCCGGCAGGATGCAGGCGAACATCACCACCCAGGAGCGGAAGGCGAGGCCAATGAAGATCGCGACCAGCGCGAATTCCACGGTGAGGCCGCGGTTCAGCTTCTCGATCATGCCGGCCGAGTTACGCGCGGCGATGGCGGCGAGACCGGTGACGGCGATCTCGTAGCCGGGATGCTTCTTGCGGACCGCGTCGAGCTCGGAATCGAGCTTGTCGACAATCGGCAGGAGTTGGCTGGAATCCTTGTCCGGCACGCGGCCGGCCACGACCACCGCATCCTGCTCGGCATCGATGAACCGGCGCACCAGATGCTCGGGGATGACGTTCACATATTCCTTGAGCGTCGCGACGTCATCGCTGCCGGCCTTCTCCGCCAGCCAGCGGCGCAGCGTCTCCAGCGACCAGACGTTGCCGACGCCGGCCGCCTTCTCCACGGTCGCGTGCACGTCGGCGATGGTCTGCAGCGTCTCCGGCGAGTAGAGCGTTTCGCCCTTGGGGAACTGGATCAGGACGTTGACCGGATTGGCGCCGGTCAGCTTGGCATCGAGCCGGTTGCTCGCGGCAACCGCCTGACGCTTGTCCGGCACCTGATCGGCAAGCCGGTAGCGCGGCTGCAGATTGGCATAGACGACACCCAGGCTGGCGACGAACAGCAGTGCGATCAGGCTGAACAGGCCGGGCCGGCCGACCATGCGCACCGCGATCCAGTAGCAGAAATTGCGCAGCGCCTGCACGCCGGCATCCGCGCTCTGGAACTTGACCGCAAAGACCTTTTCGTTGCGCACGAACAGCACACCGAACACCGGCACCAGAGACAGCACCGTGATCAGCGCGATGATGGTGGCCGCCAGCCCCGCCTCGCCGAATTTACGGATCAGGTCGGAATCCGAGAATTGCAGCGCGATGAAGGAAATGCCGGCGGTGCCATGCGTCAGCACGCAGGCCGGGCCCACCACCAGCACGGCATTCTTGAACGCGGTGAATTTGTCCTGGCCCGCGATCAGCCGGTCACGCGCGGCGAAGGTCAGCTGCATCGAGTCCGAGAAGCTGATCACCATGATGAGCGGCGTCATCACGTTCAGGAACATGTTGAGATTGAAATTGGCCCAGCCGAGCGCGCCGAGTGCGATCAGGATCGCGATCATCGGCGGGAACGCCGCCACTACCATGAAGGAGATCTTGCGGAAGAAGATGATCGCGATGATGCAGCCGGCGAGAATGCCGAGGATGTTATAGGTGAGGCCGTCGCGCTCGACCGCGTTTCGGATCTCGAGCTGCATCACCGGCACGCCGGAGAGCTGCACGCTGAGCCCGGTGTCGCCGAGATCCTCCTTCATCAGTGCACGGATGTCGCCGACCACCTTGCCGAGCTTGCTGGAGGCGACCACCTCCGGATCGAGCGAGAGCACGATCAGCGCCAGCGTGCCGTCCTCCGACAACAGTTTGCCGCGGATGATCTCGTTGTTCTTGACGGTTTCGATGAACTGATCATAGGCCGCGCCCTCGGGCAGTTCGGCCGGGAACAGCGCGGCCGGCAGCTTGCCCGGCGCGGGCGCCTGGCGGGCCGAGAACAGCGAGACCAGACCGCGGGTACCCTCGACCAGCTGCATGTCGGTGACGAAATCGCGCAGCTTCTCGAGGTTGTTCCGCGCCAGCAGAGTCTTGCCCTCGACCACGACGAGGACGTCGAATTCCTCGGCCGGGAACTTCTTCGTCACCTCTTCGTACTGCTTGAATTCCCGGGTGTTGGAGCGGAACAGCTGCGACAGCGAATCGTCGATCTTGATGCGATGGATACCGAACACCGCGCCGACGATCAGCGCGAGCAGGATGATGCAGGAGACGATCGGCGCCCGGACCGCAATCAGTCCGAGACGCTCCAGGCCGAAGGCGATGGAGGAGGCAGGCCCCTGCTCGACCTTGTCGACATGAACCTCATTCTCGCGGTGCTTTTCGAGCATGCCTTGTCCAATTCCTCAATCGGCTCGGTCTCTGAGCTTAGTGCGCGCGCCCTGCGAACGGCTTGAAAACGCCATACCAATCGGAGGCTTGCCAATGGGAGGCTTGCCCTTTGAAAATGCGCGGAAAATCGCCGGCAGCGGTTTAGCAGGTCAATCACCCTTCTCGCAAGCACGCCGGAAGGGCTCCAGATCAATCAAGATGCGGCGATTTGCCGGAATTCCCGTCACTGCGGCATAGCCGTGCCAATTCCACGAGGTCGGCGGTCGGCGCTCTCGTCCTTGAGCGCCACGCCCGTGACCTGGCGCGCCAATCCCTCGCGGACGAGCCAGGCGAGCTTGAGCGCGGCCTCGTCGTAGCTCAAACCGGCCTTGTGGATGTTTGACACGCAATTGCGCTCGGCATCGGTCAGGCCAGGCTTCGGCGCGAAGGTCAGATAGGCCCCGAGGCTGTCGGGGGCCGACAGGCCCGGCCGTTCGCCGATCAGCATCACAACCATGCGGGCCCCGAGAATGGCCCCGATCTGATCACCGAGCGCGACTCGCGCGCCCGAGGCGACGACGGCATGGCCAATCGCGACGGCCTCGCCCTCCCCCAGCAGCGGCAGCAGGGCTTGCAGCAGCGCGACCGCATGGGCATGAACCGCGGCGGCCGACAATCCGTCGCCGATCACGATCGCAACCTGGCACGGCGCCGCGGCAGCATGGGCCAACGCCGCGGCGGAGCCGGCATCGAGCTGCCGTCCCAGATCCGGCCGGCGCAAATAGTCCCTGCGATCGGCGACCCGGCTGCTGACCTCGGTGACATCGAGACCAAGCACCCTCACCGCGGCCGCCAGGCGCTGCGGATCGAAGGCGGCATGCACGGCATCGCGGGCGCGGGCATGGGCCAGCGTGAAATCGAGCAGCGGTCTGGTCGGCAGGCTTGCGCCGCTTCGCCCGAGCGCGACGCGCGCCGGCGTGAACGATCTGAGGTCGACGGTCGGGCGCGCCGGAACGGGCTTGTCGCTCATTCGGCGGGAACGGACGCTTCGCGCAGCCGGATCGAATAGTTCGATGCGTTCTGCTTGCCGCTCGAGGCCGCGCGGGCAAAGGTGATCAGATGATGCGCGATCAAGGTACAGCCGATCAGCCCCTCGATGTCGCCGCGCTTGAGGCGCCGCAGCGCGAACTTCCAGAACACACGCCTGTAGTCGCCGCGCACGCCGACCTTCCAGAAGATGTTGCGCAGCATGACGAGGCCACGCCGGATGTTGGCCCAGGTCTTCATTTCCTCCGGCACCGGCGTCTTGAGGCGATGCACATAGACGTGGTCGCATTGATACTGGAAGCGCGCATAGACCTTCTCGGGCTCATAAGCCACGCCCATGGCGTGCTTCCAGGATGCGACGACCTCGTCATAGGGCAACAGGAAATCGACGTTGGAATCGCGGCCCTCGTCATCGATCAGGCGCCCTTCCCGCTCCAGCCGGTCCCATAGCGGCGTCTTCGGCAGCGCCTGAAGCAGGTTGATGGTGAGCAGCGGGATCCGCGATTCCTCGATAAAGGCGAGCAGCGCCTCCGAGGTGTTGGGCTTGTCGGTGTCGAGCCCCATGATGATGCCCGACACCACCTCCATGCCGTAGGAGTTGATGGTGCGCACGCCCTCCAGGATCGGGACCATCATGTTGTGGTCCTTGTGCATGGCCTTCAGCGCGTCGGGGTCCGGCGTCTCGATGCCGCAGAAGATGGTGATGAAGTGGGCCTCGCGCATCTTCTTGAGGATCTCGGGACGCTTGGCGATGTTGAGCGTCGCCTCGCAGGCAAGCCGCATCACATAGCCGGTCTTCTTCTGCCATTCGATCAGATGCGGCAGCAGGTCCATCGCCGCCTTGCGGTTACCGATGAAATTATCATCGACGAAATAGACCGTGTCGGTCATGCCGCATTCGCGCAGGCGATCGAGCTCAGCGATGATCTGTTCGGGTGTCTTGATGCGCGGGTTGCGGCCATAGAGGCCGGGGATGTCGCAGAACTCGCACTCATACGGACAGCCGCTGGAATACTGGATGCTGCCGAGGAAGTAGCGCTTCACATCGGCGAGCTCGTAGGCCGGGATCGGAAACTCCGTCATTGGGATGCGGTCTTTGGTCGTCAGCACCACTTGGCTCTCGGGGCGTGCCGTGTCGCGCGCCAAAATCTCGATGAGCTGGTTGGTGGCGTCGCCGAGCTCGCCGACATGGAGATAATCGAACGACGGGTAATAGTCCGGGCAGGCGCTGACCGACGGGCCGCCGAGCGCAACGGGCAGGTCGAACTCATGGGCGCGGCGACAGATGTCGTTCATCTGCTGACGCTGGATGTGCATGCCGCTGACGAAGACGGCCTCAGCCCATTCGAACTCTTCCTTGGTCGCGCGGCGGAGATTTTCGTCCACGAATTTGACTTGCCATTCCTTCGGCAGGTAGGCCGCGAGCAGCAGCAGGCCCTGCGGCGGCATGAAGGCGCGGACGCCGTCGGTCAGCGGATAGGCGTGCTCGAAGGTGCCGAATGACGAGGTGTAACGCGGAAAGACACACAGAATATGCCGACTTGTTCCGTTGCTCTCAGCGCGCATCGAACTTCCCCCAACCACGTTCTACGAACGGTACTGACGAGGTCTCCAGAAATAGAGCGTAACGCTGCGACCGGAATTCCTCAATATTGTGGCACCGAACTAATTCGTGAGACGCGCCAATGGTTTCTCGGGTTCACGCCGGCAGGAGGATGTTTTTCGCAGGATTTTCGCGCTAGGCGATCAGCCGTGACGCAAAATCAGGCAACAGGCCTGCGTCACGGGCAAGCCGGAAATCGGCCCCGGCAATGCCGGTCTCAATCAGCCAGTCGTCGAACTCCGGCGCACGTGCGGCACCGAAGATCTCGCGGACATAGAGCGCATCGTGGAAGGAGGTCGACTGGTAGTTCAGCATGACGTCGTCGGCGCCGGGCACGCCCATGATGAAGGTGACGCCGGCAGCAGCGAGCAGCGTCAGGAGATTGTCCATGTCGTCCTGGTCCGCCTCGGCATGGTTGGTGTAGCAGATGTCGATGCCCAGGGGCAGGCCGAGCAGCTTGCCGCAGAAATGATCCTCCAGTCCCGCCCGGATGATCTCCTTGCCGTCGTAGAGATATTCGGGGCCGATGAAGCCGACCACGCTGTCGACCAGCAGCGGGGCATAGGCGCGGGCTACTGCATAGGCGCGCGCCTCGCAGGTCTGCTGGTCGACACCGTGATGGGCATTGGCCGACAATGCCGAGCCCTGGCCGGTTTCGAAATACATGACGTTCTCACCGACCGTGCCGCGCTTTTGCGACAGCCCGGCTTCGTGCGCCTCCTTCAGCAAAGCGAGGTCGATGCCGAAGCTGCGGTTGGCGGCCTCGGTGCCGGCGACCGACTGGAAGACGAGGTCGACCGGCACGCCCTGCCCGATCAGCGACAGCGTGGTCGTGAGATGGGTCAGCACGCATCCTTGCGTCGGGATTTTCAGCCGGGCGATGATCTCGTCCAGCAGCCGCAGCAATCGCGCGATTCCCGCCGGATCGTCGCTCGCCGGGTTGATGCCGATGCAGGCATCGCCGGCGCCAAGCAGGAGCCCGTCGAGGATCGAGGCGGTGATGCCCCTGGCATCGTCGAACGGATGGTTGGGCTGCAGCCGCGTGCTCATCCGGCCTTTCAGGCCGATGGTGTTGCGGAAGGCGGTCGTGACCTCGCATTTGCGCGCCGCCAGGATCAGGTCCTGGTTGCGCATCAGTTTCGAGACTGCAGCCGCCATCTCCGGCGTGATGCCCGGCGCGAGCTTGCGCAAGGTCTCCGGCGTGGCGGCGTCCGAGAGCAGCCAGTCGCGGAAGGCTCCGACCGTCAACGAAGAGACCTGCGCAAACGCCTTGGCGTCATGGCTGTCGATGACCAGGCGGGTGACCTCGTCGGTCTCATAGGGGATGACAGCTTCGCTCAGGAATTGACCAAGCGCGACGTCCGCCAGCGCCATCCGCGCGGCGAGCATCTGCTCGGCGCTACCGGCGGCAATGCCGGCCAGCCGATCACCGGAGCGCGGCGGCGTCGCCTTGGCGAGCAGATCACGCAGATCGGGGAAGGTATAGGTCGTGGCGTCGATGGTGTGGCGGTAGATCAAGAATCTGCTCCGATCATCGCGGGCTCGGCCAATGGTGGACGCCAAACTGGCCGTGGTCGAGGGAAATGCAAGCTCCGCCCTTCGGCTGAACTCCGTGATGCGGCATGTGCGAGACAAGCAACTGATTATCCTTGCTCTTTCCGGGACCGGGAGGCCCGCATGCTGGTGTTGTTAACGCAACATCCACCTTCGTTCTGTATAATGTTGTATACATTATACAGAGCTGCATCTGCCGATCTCACACGTCAATCGGATCGTAAGAAACCATGAAAACTGATCGACATGCCGCTGGCCTGGCCGGCCGTTTCACGCTCGCGACCAGGCTCTATGCGATCTTCGCGCTGTTCGCCCTGCTCACGGCCGCGATCGCGATGCTGTCCGACTACAACAGCCGCCGCAGCGCCGAGCTCACCAGCGCGATCGAGACGGCGAATGCGGCCGCGCTGAACGTCGAGCGCGTCAACGCGCTGGTCTACGCGGTCGTGATGGAATCGCGCGGCGTCTACATGTCGACGGAGCCGGCGGTGGTGAAGAAATACGGCGACGGCCTGCTCAAGTTCAACGCGCAGATTCTGGGCGTGGTGAAAGGCTGGGAGAGCATCGTCAAGGCGGACGACGCCGAGCAGTTCGCCACCTTCAAAAAGCGCATCGAGCAGTTCGTCGAATTCCGCAAGGAGCTGGTGCGCCGCGGCGTCGAGATCAATGCGGCTGCCGGCCGTGAGTGGGGCGACAACGACGCCAATCGCGCCGTGCGCTCGGCGCTGAACAAGGATCTCGAGGCGTTGTCCAGGGTCTATGCCGAGCGCGCCAAGCAGATCGCGCGCGAGACCGAGACCAATCACGCGCTCTCCTTCGTGCTGACCTGCCTCGGCGGCGTGGCGCTGGCGCTGGTCGTCATCGGCATCATCATCATCGCGCGTTCGATCGCCCGGCCGCTCGCCGCGATCACCGCGACCATCAAGCAAGTCGCCGACGGTGCCGAGAACGTCGTGGTGCCGCACTCCGACCGTGCCGACGAGATCGGTGCGCTCGCCCGCGCCATCCAAGTATTCCAGGACGCAATGGGCCGCAACCGCAACCTCGCCTCACAGGTCTCCTTGGATTCGGCCGCGCGCGAGGAACGTGCGCGGCACATCGAGCAGTCCGTCGAAGCGTTTCGCGAGGCGATCGGCGCGATCATGCGCGGGCTGAGCGACAACGCATCGGTCATGCGCGAGACTGCGCAGACCATCACCCGCGTCACGGCTGATGCCAACAGCCGCGCCGGCACGGCGGCGAGCGCCACCGAGCAGGCCTCGCACAACGTCACCGCGGTGGCGAGTGCGGCCGAAGAGCTGTCCGCATCCGTGGAAGAGATCGGCCGGCAGGTGCGACAGAGCGCGAGCGCCGTCGAGCAGACCGGCCAGCGCACCGAGAAATCGATCGCCGAAATCGAGAGCCTTGCCGCGGCCACGCAACGCATCGACGGCGTGCTGACCCTCATTCAGACGATCGCCGAGCAGACCAATCTGCTCGCGCTCAACGCC
Source organism: Bradyrhizobium sp. Gha (assembly GCF_900113735.1). Classification (GTDB taxonomy): domain Bacteria; phylum Pseudomonadota; class Alphaproteobacteria; order Rhizobiales; family Xanthobacteraceae; genus Bradyrhizobium. The sequence goes on along the minus strand of NZ_FOQM01000013.1, from coordinate 106,070 downwards.
ACCATCGAGGCCGCGCGCGCCGGCGATGCCGGCCGCGGCTTTGCCGTCGTCGCGCACGAAGTGAAGGCGCTGGCCGGACAGACGGCGAAGGCGACCGCCGACATCAGCGAGAACGTCGCGATGATCCAGTCCTCCACCCGCAACGCGGTCGAAGCCGTGCGCGAGATCGGCGGAGCGGTGCGCGAGATCAACGAGGTCACCTCGGCGATCGCAGGCGCCGTCGGCCAGCAGGACCAGGCCACGCGCGAGATCTCCTCCAATGCGCAATCGGCAGCCCAGGGCAACGAGACGCTGGTCGCCAACATCACCTCGCTGCGCGATGCCATCGGCGAGACCGACACGGCGGCATCTTCGGTGCTGACCGCGGCGAGCAGCCTGACCGCAACGGCGGATACGCTGTCGCGCGAAGTGGAGAAATTCTTCCAGAACCTGCGTTCGGACAGCCGGATCGCCAGGGCAGGATAATCCTCGAGTTGGGCAAAACACCGGCGCAGACAGCTCAGCGCTCCAGTCCCGGCTGATCGATGAGGATGCGGACACGGCCGACACCCTCGACTTCACGATAACGGCGCAGCTCCGTCTGGAGTTCGGGGTCGGAATTGGCCCAGGCCAACCAATCGAAGGGGACCGAACTCTGCAGCAAGGTGTCCACGAGAATGACATCGGGGCGGCCGTTCCGCACGTCTGCCAACACCTGCCGCCGCTCGAAATTCATGATGTCGTTCAGCTTCGACCGCTCTGCCGGGGTCGTCTCTGAGCTGCTCCGGGCCAAAATTGCGCCGGCCGTCAGCACCTGGGCGCACGAACCGCCAACCCATGTGCCGTGGATTTGGCGGACGAGCGGATGTCCAAGGGCGATGTGATCAGTCAAGGTGAGCAGCCGGGGATGCTTTGCAAGCGTCTGCATACGCTGCTCCAGCGGCGGAAACTCGGGCAGCGACAGGCACAAGCAGAACCCGATGAGCGCAACACCGACAAAGCCGCCGATCCTGACGGACACCGGCAACGTCCTTGTGCGAACATGCAGCAATGGCGCGGCAATCGCAAACACACAAAGTGCGTAGAGCGTGTATGTCCAGCCCTTGCCCTGAAGAACGAAGCTCGCGGCTCCACCAACGGCTGCCGCCAGCCACGGGGTTGCGTCCCCGCCGAACTTGAAATCCCGCGGAGCCACCTGACGCAGAAACGCGATGGAAGCAATGATCACGACGACCGGGAAAGGAAGCAGGCCGGCCAAATCCCTCCTCATCGTGACATAGGTGGCGGCGACCATCGGTGCAAAGTTGAACAGATAACCGGGAAAGACGATGACGAGCACCGCGGCGTAGCCGATGACGATCGCGCCGGCTGCACACGCTTCAGGCGTGAACAACGGCCTGAGAGAACGCCGGTGGATGATGCCGAGGATGATCGGCAGGCCTACCACGAAAGCAAGCTGCGGCTTGATGCTCATCGCGAGCCCTGCACTCAGGCCTGCCAGGATCGCAACCGGTCCGGGGGCGAGGCCGCGCCAGCGAATCGCCGTGATGGCGACAAAGGGCGTCAGTGCGACGACGGCAATGTGCTCACGCTGTCCGAATACGGCGTTCGGAAGCACTGCCAACAGAAAAGCGAGCAAGCACGTCCAAAGGCTCCGCTCTCCACCCTCCAGCTTTGCAGCCGCGGCGGCGCGATCGATGATGACGAGCGCGCCGGCAATCTCGATGATCACGAGAACCGCCACGATGATCTCAGGTGCAATGCCCGTCAATCGCCCGAGAAAAGCGGCCGGCGTGTAGAGGTAGATCGAGAGCGGCGGATTCAGTTCGAAGAGGTCGATCCCCGGATGGCGGCCATCCAGGATCTCCTCTCCCTCGGACAGCAAGCAACTCAAATCCGGGTTGAGAATGGCCGGCCACTGCACAAGCAATGCCGAGAAGAGAATCCCGGCCACGAGAATCCACCGTTGATTTACGCCGTCGCAGCCTTCCGGGCCAACTCTGGGCGGGATGGCCCTCTCGGACGTCGGCAAAATTCTCTCCTCACGTGGAAGCCGCCTGCTCTCTTTCAGCTCGCCCAAACCCGGCAAGAACGCGGGTCCTGCCACTCTGAATCAATAGTCGTTACTATTGTGCTACAATGATCTGAAGCGCAGTTTCATCGCCGATGCGCAGGGCTTACCGTCGTCGCACACGGCGTCCAAGCACGACGGTGAGGCCACCGCCAAAGGCTTCGGCATCGCCTTTGTCCCCGAAGACATTGTGACGCTCATGTCAGGTCCGGCGAACCATCATCGTGCTCGTCAACTGGTCGCCAACGTATGACGGCGATTACGTCTATTGTCCGACCTCGCGGCAGAACTCGGCCGCGTTCAAGGTCATCATCGATGCGCTGCGTCACAACGAAGCGCGAAGAAAGCGCGGCAGCCCGCTCGAGCATGCTCGGCAACGAAAAGCCCCGGCACGAAGGCCGAGGCTTGCGATGCAGTCCGCGTACATCCGGCGAACCAATCGTTGAGCGGAAGACTAGCCGCGAATCTTGAACAGATGATGACGGAGTCCTGGCGTCAGCAAGATGTCGCGGCTGGGGCGGAGCCCAATCACGCAATGGCGTCGCAATGGAGCAATCGCAAAGCTAACCAAATCAGAGCAGCACGGAGATGACGGCAATCAAGCCGATCGCCGTCAGCCCCCACACCAGCGAATGCATAGCCCACGGCCGCATCGTTGCACTCCGTTCGCATCTCCTGCCCATGACAGGAAACGCCCCCGGCGCGGTGCACTGTTTGAGACAGATCAATGGCCGAGAATGAGCAGGGATGCGGCAGCCGCCGTGAAAGCACCGGCCGCAACGAGGACGACACGTATGATCAACTCGCTGCCCATGCCCGAAGTTAACTTATGATAGGGGCAGCGAGTCTGTGCAGTTTGTGCCAGAACGGTCAATGAACCATTTGTGCAGCGCGGAGGGTTTCGTCCGGGTCAGGACCAGGGCGAACCTATCGGCCTGTTTCGGCAGGCACGAGCGTTCAGCCAACCGGCCCAGCAGTCCAATCGTCGCCGGACAGCGGTGTGACCGCGACGTCGGGAATGACTCCAAGCTCCATGCTCGGATCGAAATGGCGCATCGTCCGCTCGTTGAGATCGATGATACGGCCGGGCTTGAGCGGCCCCACATCGTTGATCTTGACGATGACCTTCTTGCCGACGGCTTCGACGAGTGCAAATTTCGGTCGCGCGCCGAATTGGACACCGCCAAATTTCCGGCGCAAGCTCGTCTTGATCGCGGCCGTCCACACCGAGGGATCGTAGCGTTCGCCCGAGGCGGTTCTCGGGCCGCCCTCCTCCTTGCCGGGCTTGAATGGATTGTAGGTCGATGCTGCGCCAACGATCACCTTTCCGCAGGCTGCATCGACGACGGCGCTTGAATGAACCCCACTTGCTTCACTACCGGTAACGGAAACGACAAGCACAACCAGGGCGCCGCAAACTGCGGCGCTCGAGCGGAACAACATCATATCTCCTTTGATTTTTCGTCCGGTTCCCGATGCCGCAGAACATGGCCAAGCGAACGCGTCAGCGTTTTTCGAGCTTGCGCCAGTCTCTTGCGGATTTCGCGCCAACCCCTGGCTGCGGAACCGTTGCGAGAACCTGAGCGGTCCCCGCATTCTGTTTTCGTTGTCGCCGTCTAAAACAGGGATTGCGTCAGCAGCATGACCTCAGGGGGTCAAGGTTCTCGATCCCCGGAGTCTTACGCGCGCTCAGCGGCGAGATTCATTGCGCAACATCAGTGAAATCAGCGATAGCGCGGAACTCCGGAACATTTGCATCCCGTTGTTTTGGGTTGCAGGTGGATTAGCCGCGGCGCTTCAACGCGAAGCCGAGACTGATCCAGCCCGCGCCTGCCATGATCAGATCGATGCCGAGGAACAGGCCGAGAATATAGACGCTGTTGACCGGCCAGCGCGCCACGATCAACAGACCGAGTAGCAGCGTGATGGCGCCTGACAATGCCACCCAGACCCACGGGCTCTCGCGCTTCATGCTGAAGGCGAGAAACAGCCTGATCGCGCCGGATGCGATCAGCGATGCGCCCAGGAACAGCGTCAGCAAAACTGCCGCGAGCAGCGGGTTGTCGAAAGTGAGAATGCCGGCGACGACATAGAGCACGCCGAGCAATACCCAGATCAGGAACTTGCCCCAGCTCTTCATCTGGAAGGCGCCGATGATCTCGGCGCCACCCGCGACAATCATCATCGCGCCGACCACGATGACGCTTGCCACCGTCGCCATCACCACGCTGCCGAGCGCGACGAAGCCGGCGACGAGGTAGACGACGCCAAGCGCAACGATCCAGCCCCATTTGGCATGCAGCGCTGCCATGCCGGAGCCGAGGCTTGAAGGATGAGAGGTATCGGAAGCACTTGTCATGGCGGCTACTCCTGCATGCGAAGCCCCAGAGCGCATCTCAGGATAGCACAGCGCCGGGACCACGGCCAGCAGAGCAGCCCCGCCGGCCGTCACCCTTGACGCAGATCAAGCGCGCGACCGCTCCATGTCGAGCTCGGCCTTGAGGTTGTCGAGATCGCGATAGATTGAGGCGACCGCCAGCACACGGCCGTCCTTGCGGTATTTCAGCAGGCAATCCCGGTCCTTGATGCTGCCCTCGATCGCGATGTCGTCAAAGCTCTCGGCATGGCCGACATAGTTGATCGGCACGTCGTAATGCTGGCTCCAGAAGAACGGCACCGCGTCGAAGCGCTCCCTCTTGCCCATCATGTTGCGCGCTGCGGTCTGGCCCTGTCGCTCGGCGACGACCCAGTGCTCGACCCGGATGGTCTGCCGCGAATGCGGATCGGGCCAGCGTGCGATGTCGCCCGCCGCAAAGATTCCGGCGACGCTGGTTTCGAGATATTCGCTGACGCTGACCCCGCGGTCAGCCGCAAGGCCTGCCTGCTCGGCCAGCGCGAGGCGCGGCTTGACGCCGATGCCTACCACGACAAGATCGGCATCGATCAAGCCGCCGCTCTTCAGCGTGGCACTGGTGCCATCGAGTTTTTCCACGGTGTCCTTCAGGTGGAAAATCACGCCGTTCTCTTCGTGCAGCCCGCGCACGAAGTCGCCCATGTCAGGGCCGAGCACCTTCTGCATCGGCCGCTCTTCCGGCGCCACCACATGCACTTCGAACTTGCGCGCCCGCAGCGACGCAGCGACCTCGAGGCCAATAAAACTCGCGCCGATCACCAGCACGCGCGTGGCGCTGCTCGCGGCCTTGATGATGGCGCGGCTGTCGGCGACGGAACGCAAGGTATGTACATGCGGCTGGTCTGCGCCCGGGATCTGGAGCTTCACCGGTTCTGCGCCGGTTGCGAGCAGCAGCCGATCGAACGGCAGCTTGTCGCCATTGCCGAGCGTCACGCTGCGCGTCTTCGGATCGATCGCAGAGACTTCGGTGTTCAGCCTGAGATCGATGGCTGCGTCTTGATAGTATTCCTCGCCACGCAGCGGCAGCCAATCCTCCGGCGCGTTGCCGGCTAGATAGTCCTTGGAAAGGTTGGGCCTGTCGACCGGCATCGCACCATCATTGCTGAGCATGGTGATGCCGCCGGCAAATCCCTCGCGACGAAGCGTTTCGGCCGCAGCGAAGCCGGCGGCGCCGCCGCCGACGATGATGAACTTGTCCGGTGTCGGCGTGCCGCGATGAACCGTCGACGGCCCGGCCCGCTTGCGCTGGACGATGATCCTGTCGTGATCGCGCGTGACGTCCCATACCGCCAGCGCGTTCAGCGCCGGCGGACGCGTGGCCTCGCCCGACCGCAAGGAGAAGCAGGCGTGATGCCAGGGACAGCGGATGGTGTCGCCGACCACCAGCCCTTCGGCGAGCGGTCCGTGGTAGTGGCTGCAGGACGGCTCGATCGCGAAGATCTCGCTGCCGGCCTCGACCAGGAGGACGTCTTCCTCACCGACATGGCCGAGCAATTTGCCGTCCTTGAAATCGGAGAGCCCAACGCCCTTGGTCAGGTCCGGCCCGCTTGGCTTCTGATCCTCGGTCATGGTCGTCTCCCTGGCAGCGCAAACACGCAATTCAGGATTTGGACGGCGCCGGCGACGAAAAGTTCCCGGAATTGCGAAAATCAGGATTTGGCGGCGGCTTTCCGGACATCCAGCACGGCCTGCGCCCATTCGGCCGGCCGCTCCTGCGGCAGATTGTGACCGGCGCCTGCAAAGACGCGCCGCTCGAAGAAGCCTTCAAACTTGCGCGCGTGATGCGCAGTTCCGCGATTGACGCCGTCGCTGTCGCCATCGATCGCGATCGTGGGAACGCGGATCGGGGGCTGCGCGGCGAGCTTCGCCTCGGTCGCCGCATAGGCGGGATCACCTTCGACCAGCGCGTAGCGGTGTCGATAGGAGTGGATCACGACGTCGACGAAATCCGGATTGTCGAAGGACACCCCACTCTTCTCGAAGGTGGCGTCGTCGAATTGCCATGTCGGCGACCACATCGCCCAGAGCTGGCGGGCGAAACCGCGGCGATTTTGCTGCAGCGCGCGGCGGCCGCGCTCATTGTGAAAGAGATATTGGTACCACAGCGCCGCCTCCTCCGGCGGCGAGGCCGGCTCCATCGAACGGGCGATGTTCTGGATGTTGTAGGAATTGCCGGTAACGAGCCCGACGACGCGCTCGGGATGCAGCACCGAGATCACGCAGGCCGCGCGCCCGCCCCAATCGTAACCGCCGACAACTGCGCGATCGATGCGAAGCGCATCCATGAAGGCCAGGAGATCGGCGCCAAGTGCGGCCTGCTCACCCGAGCGCGGCGTCTCCGGGAAGCGAAAGCGCGTCGGGCCGTAGCCGCGCAGCCACGGCACCAGCACCCGCGCGCCGGCTTGCGCGATCAGCGGCGCGGCCTGGGCATAGGCGTTCACGTCATAGGGGAAGCCGTGCCCCATGATGCAGGGCCAGCCATCCGGTGCGCCGTAATCGAGATAGGCGATATCGAGGATGTCCGTGATGACGGATTTCTGCTGCATCGCGGATACCTCCCGCTCATGCGGGCCACAAGAGCGCCGTTATCTCTGCGGACCGGACAAAGAGATGTCGCGCTCGGCGCGGAAGACGTTGCTGTAGAGATTGGCGATCCACTGCCGGCCGATTTCGGTCTTGTTGAGATAGCCGATCTCGGTCTGGATGTGCGGCGCGACGCTGTTCCAGTAGAATTGCGGATAGCGGTTCACGATGTCCGCGGGCGAGTCATAGCCGAGTTGGCGGTTCATGCCGACCTCCTCGAACTCGTAATAGAGCGCGTTGGCCTTGCGCAGATAGTTGGGATCGCCGAGCTGCCCGATGAAGTCGGCGGCGCGCAGGATCGAGGCCTCGTCGTCGTATTCCTGGCCCTGGCGCGCCGGGAAGCGCGTCCCTTCGATGGCGCGGGCGACGCGCTCAGAGTCGATGCCGCCGATCGGCGGCAGCCGGCGCCGCACAAAGAGCTTCGAGCGATCGACGTGATACATCATCAGGCTCGCATCCGAGGCCCCCCGCGGCAGCGACACCTTGGTCCCGGCCTCATCGATGATGAAGCCGTCTTCGTCATCCTCAGGAAACAAACCGCGGACGTAGCCGATATCGTGAGCAAGGCAGGCGATGAGGATATGGAGGTAATCCTCCGCCGCAAGGTGGGCATGGAGATTGCGTCCCGTCAGGATCGCCTGAGCGGCCAGCGTCACCAGCATCGTGTGTTCGATGTTGTGGTACAGCGCGTCGCTGTTGCCGATACATTCCATCGCGGTGCGCGTCGACCCTTCCAGCACCCTGGCGGAGGATTCGTCGTACCTGCGACGCATGAACGAGCCCAGCATCTTCTCCAGGGTCTCAGCCGCCAGTCTCGGTAACGTCATCATAGATGCAGCCCCGTCTGTCGGTGGTGTCCCACGCCAACTCCCGACCTCTCGTCCAATTGTCGCCTTCGACGCAGGCTGAGCATAGCCCAATCTGGGGCGCCTGACCAAATGCCCGAGCAAAAATACGTAAATATGATCCTGCCCCGCCGCGCAGCATCACGGTTGCGGACACAGTCCGACGCACCCCACGGCCAGGCCTTGCGAGGCCTCCCCCGGCCGGGCCATTGGCCGTACCGTTCATCTTGCGGGAAGAGCCGGGACTCTGCCGCGGCCGGGCCAGGACGCCTGCACCGCGCCGCGGGCCACAGCGTCAATTCCCGCGCGCCAAGCGGGCGAGCATCCCGTCGAACGCGACGTCGCCGCCATGCATGCCGGCTGCGTTCGGCACATCCAGGAAACACGGAGAAACAAATTTCCCGTCAGTTGTACGCATTCGTTCACAAAACGGGCGCGGTGAAACTACGTTCACTCCACCAGCAACACGTCCACGGCGACTCTGAGCTTCTGTTTGGGCGAGCCGACGATGATGCCGTCGACCGGCGACACATCGGAGAAGTCCCGGCCGACCGCCAGCGTGATGTGGTCATTGGCGACCAGGAGATCGTTGGTCGGATCGAAATCGATCCAGCCGAGATCGGCGCCGCACCACAGCGACACCCAGGCATGGGTCGCGTCGGCGCCCTGCAAACGCGGCTGGCCGGCAGGCGGAATGGTGCGCAGATAGCCGCTGACATAGGCGGCCGGCAGGCCGAGCCCGCGAAGTCCTGCGATCATCACATGGGCAAAATCCTGGCAGACGCCATGGCGCTTCTCGAACACCTCGTTGAGCGGCGTCGAGATCACCGTGGCCTTCGGGTCGTAGCGAAATTCCGTGCGGATCCGATGCATGAGACCGACGGCGCCGGCGAGGATGCCAGCACCGGGCGCAAAGCTCTCGGCGGCGTAGGCACTGACGGGACGCAGCACCGGCACCAGGGGGCTCGCAAAGACATAGCCGACCGGCGAGGCCGGCCCGAGGCTGGTCGCCTCGAACGCGATGTCGCGAATGCTCTCCCAGGACGGGCTGACGGCATCGCGCGCCGGCGGCTTGCGCGCGACGGAGACACGAGAACGTGAATCGATGCGCAAAGTGCGATGCGCAGCCTCGATCACCACGCTCTCCGTCAGCGTGCCGAAGAAGTCGCGGCGGACGTGGCGCTCGGACGGACGCGGACGGATCTCGACCTTGTGCGAGATCAAGTCCTGACCGTGACCGCTTTTCGGCTCAAGCCGCAGCGTGCAGCGCGCGAAGCTGACCGGGCTCTCATAGTCGTAAGTGGTGACATGCCTGATGTCGTAGATCACGCCAGCCCCGTCAGCTTTTCCGGCCGGCTCGCATTCGGGCCGTGCGGAAAATAATGCAGCCCGATGGCCTCGGCGAGGCTGAGTAGATCCTGCTCCAGCGCGAACAGCGTCTTGGCCTCGAGCTTCTCGGCCTCGGCAGTGGCCAGCATCGCCTGCACCGCCACCGCGAGACGCTGCGGCTTTTCGATCAGGCCGCGCTCCTTCAGGCTCGGCAAGGCCGCGATATGCTCGTTCAGGGTCGCGACCTGGAAGGCGACCGATCGCGGATTGTAGCTGTCGAGCACCGCGAGGTCGCGAACCGGCGCCAGGATGGGCGCCAGCAAATAGCGCGAGCGATAGGTGATCTGGGAATCCACCAGTGTCAGCAGGATGTCGAGATCCTCGTCGCCGGCCTCGTCATAAGCAAACTGTCGGGCAAAACGCGTGGTGTTGATGGCGCGCTCGGTGCGGCGGCCGATATCGAGGAAGCGCCAACCGGCGGCGCGGTTCATGTTCTCCTGTGCGAGGCCCGCGAAGCTCGCAAGCTCCTGCAAGGTCAACTCGGCCGCGCTCAGCACGCTGTCGTCGTCCTCGACCTCGTAGGCAAGGCGCTCGGCCATCTCGGTGATGACCTGCCAGGCATCGGGCGACAGCCGCTCGCGCAAGGAGGTCGCCGTGCGCAATGCCGCGCGTACCAGCGACAGTGCCGAGCCGAACCGCGCCTCGCTCTGCAACGCTTCGGCGACGATCCGCCCCGGTGCGGCGCGCGAGGTCTGCGAGATCGCGCCCCAGGTCACCAGCAGGCGCTGGATCCGTTCGGCCGATTGCAGCGAGGCGGACGTGCCCTTGTTGGGCCCGCTCGGCGAGCCCAGCGCGCGCAGGAGACGCAAGGTTGCCTCCGCACGCTCGAGATAGCGGCCGAGCCAGAACAGATTGTCGGCGGCCCGGCTCGGCAACACGCCGGCGATCCGGCGGATGCGCACCTTGTCGGTCGCCGGCAGCAGCGACGCGGTCGCCACCTTCTTGTCCGAGACCACCCAGACGTCGGCAGCGCGCGCGCCGTCGCCCATCGACACCGCACGTGCATCCGGCCGCTCGGCGATCCGGCAGAAACCGCCGGGCATGATCGCCCAGCCATCCGGCGTCGCAGCTGCAAACACGCGCAGCACGAAGGGGCGCGGCGTGAGCTGCCCCTGCCCCCAGACCGGCATGGTCGAGAGACGCACGACCTCCTGGCCGACATAGTCCATGCCACGTGCGCTGATCGCATCGACCAGGCGCTGGCGGCCGCTCGCATCGAGTTCGCTTGCCAGCACCGGGCCGTTGCGCTCGAAGCCGGGCACGCCGCGCCTGTAGGCACCTTCGATCGCGACCTCGTCGAGTCGCGACAACACCTCGTCGCGCGCCGATTTCTGACCGCACCACCACGTCGCGATGTGCGGCATCTTCAGCTCTTCGCCGAGCAGACGGCGGCTGAGCGCCGGCAGGAACCCGAGCAGCGCCCGCGCCTCCAGGACGCCGGAGCCCGGCATGTTGGCGATGACGACGCCATCCTTGCGCAGCACGTCGATCAGCCCGGGCACGCCGAGATGCGAGGAGGCATCGAGCTCGAGCGGATCGAGCGAATTGGAGTCGACACGGCGAAGGAGGATGTCGAGCCGCTTCAACCCTGCGACGGTACGGATGTGGATGCGATTGTCGCTCACGGCGAGATCGTCGCCCTCGACCAGCAGGAACCCGAGATAGCGCGCCAGCGTCGCGTGCTCGAAATAGGTCTCGCTGAAACTACCCGGCGTGAGCACGCCGATGCGCGGCTCGTCGCGATCCGCGCGCGCGCGAAGTGAATCGCGAAACGCCTCGAAGAACGGCGCGACGCGCGGCACGTTCATCGACTTGTAGAGATCGGAGAAGGCGCGCGAGAGAACCAGGCGGTTCTCCAGGGCGTAGCCCGCGCCTGACGGCGCCTGCGTGCGATCGCCGAGCACCCACCAGCGGCCATCAGGGCCGCGGCCGATATCGGCGGCATAGAGCGAGAGATAACGCCCGCCCGGCGGCGGCACGCCGCAGACGGGCCGGAGGTATTCCGGGCTGCCGGCGATCGCGCCCGCGGGCAGCGCGCCTTCCGCGACCAGCCGCCCCTCGCCATAGATGTCGCGCAGCACGAGTTCCAAAAGCTCGGCCCGCTGGATGATGCCGGCGGAGAGTTGGGTCCAGTCGGCTTCGTCAATCAGCAGCGGCAGATGGCTGATCGACCAGGGCCGGTCGGCGCTGTCGCCAGGCGCGCGGTAGGTGACGCCGGCCTCCCGCAGGTGACGGTCGGCCATGCCGAAACGCCGCTCGACCTCGTCGGGCGCGAGCGTGCCGAAAGCATCGAAGAACCGGCTCCAGACCGCGCGCGGGGCGCCGTCAGGCCCGAGAAATTCGTCGGGAATGCCGGGCAGACGGCTGTAATCGCGGACCCACTGCGCGAGGCGGCGCTGGCCTTCACGCTGTCCTTGCGCCTGACCCGTCTCGTCCTGTTCGGCTGCGCCCTCGCCCATGCGCCTCTCCCTGCCCCACCATCATACTCATTGCAGGAGCGGTGCCCGCAAGTCGAGGGTCAGTGGAAATTCATTTGTGCGTTCCTCGGGCGGCGGCTGCATTGGCCCGGGCGTATGGCCGTGGTCCTGGAAGCGCGCCAGCCGCCGCGCCTCGGCCTCGTAGGTGTTGACGGGCTTGGTGTCGTAGTTGCGGCCGCCGGGATGGGCAACGTGGTAGACGCAGCCGCCGAGCGAGCGGCCGTTCCAGGTGTCGATCAGGTCAAACGTCAACGGCGCGTGGACCGGGATGGTCGGATGCAGGCCGGAGGCCGGCTGCCAGGCCTTGAAGCGGAGGCCCGCCACGGCCTCGCCCGAGCGGCCGGTCGAGGTCATCGGCAGGCGGCGGCCGTTGCAGGTCACGACGTGGCGGCCCTCCACGAAACCCTCCGCCTTGACCTGAAGCCGCTCGACCGAGCTATCGACGTAGCGCACGGTGCCGCCGGCCGACCCTTCCTCGCCAAGCACGTGCCAAGGCTCAAGCGCCTGCCGCAGCTCCAGCGTCACGCCAGCATGGTGGATGCGGCCGAAGGCGGGAAAGCGAAATTCGAGCTGGGCCAGATACCATTCCGGCTCGAACGGATAACCTGATGTCTTGAGCTCCGAGAGCACGTCCTGGAAATCTTCCCAGATGAAATGTGGCAACATGAAGCGATCGTGCAGCGCGGTGCCCCAGCGCACGAACTTACCCTGTTGCGGTTCGCGCCAGAATTTTGCGATCAGCGCGCGGATCAAGAGTTGCTGCGCCAGCGACATGCGCGGGTCCGGCGGCATTTCGAGCGCGCGGAATTCGACGAGGCCGAGCCGCCCGGTGGGACCGTCGGGTGAATAGAGCTTGTCGATGCAGATCTCGGCGCGGTGGGTGTTACCGGTGATGTCGACGAGCAGATGCCGGAACAGCCGGTCCACCAGCCATAGCGGCGCCTGATAGCCCGGCGGCGGCACATGCGAGAGCGCGATCTCGAGCTCGTAGATGCTGTCGTGGCGGGCTTCGTCGATGCGCGGCGCCTGGCTGGTCGGGCCGATGAAAAGGCCGGAGAAGAAATAGGACAGCGACGGATGCCGCTGCCAGTACAGCACGAGGCTCTTCAGCAGATCGGGGCGGCGCAGGAACGGCGAATCCTGTGGGCTCGAGCCGCCGATCACGACGTGATTGCCGCCGCCGGTACCGGTATGGCGGCCGTCGACGAGGAAGCGATTGGCGCCGAGACGCACCTTGCCGGCGTCCTCATAGAGGCCGGAGGTGATCTCGACCGCCTCGCGCCAGCTCTGCGCCGGCTGGATGTTGACCTCGATGACACCAGGATCGGGCGTCACCTTGATCACCTCGATGCGCGGATCGAATGGCGGCGCATAGCCTTCGACATGGACCTGGAGCTGCATCTCCTCGGCGGTGGCTTCGACCGCCGCGACCAGTTCGAGATAATCCTCGATGCGCTCGACCGGTGGCATGAACGCGCAGATCACGCCGTCGCGAACCTCGATGGACAGCGCGGTCCGGACCGGAATCGAGGTGTTGAGCTGCTCGGGCGCGACCCGCGGCGGCGCTTTCGGGCGCTCGGGGAGCGTGAACAGCGGCAGCTTGCCGCGCGCCTCCATCGGGTCCTGCTCGACGACATAGGGATATTGATCGGGCGGCACGTAGCCGAGCGAGCCGATCGGCAGGCGCAGACCGAGCGGGGAATCGCCCGGCGACAGGAACAGGTGACCGCGCCGGAGTTGCCAGCGCTCGCTGCGCCAGCGGGGCGGCGCATTCCAGCGCTGCACGGGCAGCACGAAGCCGCGTGGCGCGCGGAGGCCCTGATTGAACACCCGCGCCATGCGCGCACGCGCTTCGGGATCGGACAATTGCGAGTTGGAGGGATCGACGTTGACCGGAAGCTCCGCTTCCTTCTGAAGCCAGTAGACCGTGTCCTCGTAGGCCGGGATGATGTAGCCGGGATCGAGCCCCAGACGCGCGGCCGTACCTTCCATGAAATCCTCGGCGTCCCCGGTCTGGGCCCGCCTGGGATTTTCGATCTTCGCGATCAGGTCGGCATTCTTCCAGATCGGCGCGCCGTCCTTGCGCCAGTAGAGGCCGAAGGCCCAGCGCGGCAGGCTCTCGCCCGGATACCACTTGCCCTGCCCGTAATGCAGCAGACCGCCCGGCGCAAAGCGCGTGCGCAGGCGGCGGATCAGATCGTCGGCGAGCGCGCGCTTGGTCGGGCCCACAGCTTCCGTATTCCATTCCGCCGCTTCGAGATCATCCACGGACACGAAGGTCGGCTCGCCGCCCATGGTGAGCCGCACGTCTTGCGCCGCGAGATCGCCATCGACCTGCTCGCCGAGATCGTCGAGTCGCGCCCAGGACTCGTCGGAGAACGGTTTTGTGATGCGCGGCGCCTCGCGGATACGTCGCACGCTCATGTCGAAGGCGAACTCGACTTCGGCAAAACCAGCACCGCCGGAGATTGGCGCGGCAGAGCGATAATGCGGCGTGGCGGCAACGGGGATGTGCCCCTCGCCTGCCAACATGCCTGATGTCGCATCGAAGCCGATCCAGCCCGCGCCCGGCAGGTAAACCTCGGCCCAGGCGTGCAGATCGGTGAAGTCGTTCTCGACCTCGGGCGGTCCCTCGATCGGGTCGATGTCGGGGCGGATCTGGACCAGATAGCCGGAGACGAAACGGGCGGCGAGACCGAGATGACGGAAGGTCTGGATCAACAGCCAGGCGGAGTCGCGGCATGATCCGGCGCAGGAGGTCAGCGTCTCCTCCGGCGTCTGCACGCCGGGCTCCATGCGGATGATGTAGTTGATCTTCTTCTGCAGCTCGCGATTGAGCTCGACCAGGAAGTTGACCGTGTTCGGCGCCTCGCGCGGAATCGAGGCCAGATATTTGGCGAACGCTGGATCGGGCTTGATGGTCTCGAGATACGGCGCCAGCTCGCTCTTGAGGTCCCGGGGATATTCGAACGGAAAGCTGTCGGCGTAGGGCTCGACGAAGAAGTCGAACGGATTGACGGTCGTCATCTGCGCCGTGAAGTCGACCTCGAATTTCAGCTCGGTGGTCTTTTCCGGGAAGACGTAGCGGGCGAGCCAGTTACCTTGCGGATCCTGCTGCCAGTTCACGAAATGATTTGATGGCGTGACCTTGAGCGAATAGCTCAGGATTGGCGTCCGCGTGTGCGGCGCCGGCCGCAGGCGTATGGTTTGCGGTCCCAGATCGATCGGGCGGTCGTATTTGTAGTGCGTGACGTGATGCAGTGCGACGTAGATCGACACGGGGTGCGGTGCTCCAGCAGCTTTTTTGAGCAGAACACCTGATGTGACCTCGATCAAGCATTAACAACGGGCAGTGCGTGCCTACGGCACGGGCGAGCGCTGAGTAGCGCATGGCGAATCGCCGAAGACTTGCTCTATTCGCTACTCCCTATTCGCCATTCGCCCCTCTCACATCGTCGCCCCCAACACCCAGGGCGCGAACTCGGCGCCGCCGAAATCGAAGCTTTCGCTCTTGGTCCGCTGTCCCGAGGCGGTCTTCAGGATGAGATCGAAGATGCGCTGGCCGCACTCCTGGACGGTCTCCTCGCCTTCGAGGATGGTGCCGCAATTGACGTCCATGTCCTCTTCCATGCGCTTGTACATGGGCGTGTTGGTGGCAAGCTTGATCGAGGGCGCCGGCTTGCAGCCGAACACGCTGCCGCGGCCGGTGGTGAAGCAGACGAGATTGGCGCCGCCGGCGACCTGGCCGGTTGCGGCGACCGGATCGTAACCGGGCGTGTCCATGAACACGAAGCCGCGCTTGGTCACCGGCTCGGCGTAGCGCAGCACGTCGACGAGATCGGTGGTGCCGGCCTTGGCCATCGCGCCGAGCGATTTCTCCAGGATGGTGGTGAGACCGCCGGCCTTGTTGCCGGGGCTGGGATTGGCGTTCATCTCGGCGCCTTCACGCTCAGTGTATTCGTCCCACCAGCGCATCAGATTAACGAGCTTCTCGCCGACCTCGCGGCTGACCGCGCGGCGCGTCAAGAGATGCTCGGCGCCGTAGGTCTCCGGCGTTTCCGACAGAATGACCGTGCCGCCGTGCCGGACGATGAGATCGCTCGCCGCACCCAGCGCCGGATTGGCCGACACGCCGGAATAACCGTCCGAGCCGCCGCATTGCAGCGCCACCGTGAGTTCGCTCACCGGCACGGATTCGCGCTTGACCTTGTTGGAGTCGGCGAGCGCCTCGCGTACGAAGGCGATGCCGGCCTCCACCGTCTTGCGGGTGCCGCCGACCTCCTGGATGTCCATGGCGCGCAGCCGGCCGGCGAGCTTCTGCTCTTCCATGAGACCGCCGATCTGGTTCACCTCGCAACCGAGGCCGAGCACGATGACGTGGGAGAAATTGACGTGCCGGGCGTAGCCGCCGAGCGTGCGGCGGAGCAGCGCCAGCGGCTCGTTCTGCGTCATGCCGCAGCCGGTCTTGTGGGTCAGCGCGACCACGCCGTCGACATTGGGGAATTCGGCCAGCGGATTGTCGCCGGTGAAAGGATTCTTCTTGAAGACGTCGGCGACGAGGCCAGCGACATGCGCGCTGCAATTCACGGAGGTGAGGATGCCGATGTAGTTGCGCGTGGCGACGCGGCCGTCGGGACGGCGGATGCCCTCGAAGGTCGCCGGCAGGTCGAAGTTCGGCGTCGGCTTGACGTCGGCGCAATACGCATAGTCCTTGGCGAAATCGCCCATGCCGATGTTCTGCACATGCACGTGCTGGCCCGGCGCGATGGGCGCGGTCGCAAAGCCGATGATCTGGCCGTAGCGGATGACAGGCTCGCCGACGGCGAACGGCTTGATCGCAACCTTGTGGCCGGAGGGAATGCGCTCGACTGTGGTCACGCCGTCGGCGACGACCGTCCCCGGCGGCAGGCTCGCGCGCGCAATCAGCACGCCATCATCGGGATGGAGGCGGATGACGGGGCTGATGGTCATGGGAGTCTCCTTAAGCGAATAGTGAGCGGCGAGTTGCGAATGGAAAAGGGGAGTAGCGCTATTCGCTACTCCCCATTCGCCATTCCCAAGTTTCCTAGGCCTTGCCGGCCGAATCCTTGCGGGTCGCGTTGACCTGCATCCTGGCGTAGGTCGTCATCAGGCCAACCTCGTTCGAGAGCGTCACCAGCTTGAAACCCATGTTGATGGCTCGCGCAGCCCCTTCGGCGCCGCTGCAGTGGATGCCTGCATTGAGGCCGCGCTTGCCGCACTCCCTGATGATCTTCTCGTAGATCGCGAGGATCTCAGGCTCGGTGCGATCGAGCTTCGGCTCGAGGCCGTAGGAGAAACCGAGATCGGACGGCCCGATATAGACGCCGTCGATGCCTTCGACGTCGAAGATCGCTTCCATGTTCTCGATAGCCGTCTTCGTTTCCATCATGGGCAGCAGGATGGTGTCGGCGTTCGCGGTCTTCTGATACGACCCTGCGGTGCCGTACATGCCGGCGCGGATCGGGCCGTTGGAGCGGACGCCCTGCGGCGGATATTTGGAATAGGAAACGAGGTTCCTGGCTTCCTGCGCCGTGTTGACCATCGGGCAGATCACGCCATAGGCGCCGCCGTCGAGAACCTTGCCGATGATGCCGGGCTCGTTCCAGGGCACGCGGACCATCGGGGTCACCGGATGCTTGTCCATGGCCTGGAAGCACTGCACCATCGACAGATAATCCTGCACGCCATGCTGCATGTCGACCGTGACGCTGTCGAAGCCGCATTGCGCGATCATCTCAGCCGAGAAGCCGGAGGGTATAGCCAGCCACGCATTCACGACGGCCTTGCCCGACTTCCAGATTTCCTTGACCTTGTTCGCCACGTTGCCTTCCTTCTTCGTTCATTTGGGACCGTGTTCTTGGACGGTGTCGGACCTTCGTCACCACGCCGAGCGCCGCCGCAGCACGATGTCGCTGTTACCGCGAACCGGGCCGCCGCGCTACGCTCGCAATGACGCAAGACCTATGCGGTCACGGTTTGGCTGCCGGTCTCGCGGGAGGCGGTCACTATCGCCGCGCAGGTGCCGTCCGGCAAGAGAATGCTGTCCTGGTGCGGTCTACCGGGGGTTTTCCACTCGGATTGGGGGGAATCAGCGCCTTTGACCGAAAAACACCGGCGATGTCCCTGGCCGTCGTCGCCTGGCCGCGCGTATCCGCTTTCACTCCTCGGCACCGGGCCCGTCGCCGCCGCCTAGTCCCGCCAGACTCTGTTCGAGCTCTCCAAGCATCTCCTGCAACTCGGCGAGCTTGCGCGCGCCAAAACGCTGCGTGATTTCGGCATAGATTGCCTCCGAGGACGGCGCGACCGACGCCATCAGCTTGACGCCTTCCCTGGAGATCGAGACCATGCTGCGGCGCTGATCCGTCTTCGCCGTCCTGCGCTCGATCAGATTGCGCGCCTCGAGATCGCGCAGGATCCGCGACAGGCTCGGCCCGAGGAGAAACGCGGTACGCGCCAGTTCCGTGACCTCGGCGGCCTCGATGGCGGCGAGCGCGCGCAGGATGCGCCACTGCTGCTCGGTCAAGCCATGCTCGCGCAGACTGGGACGAAATTGCCGCATCACCGCTTCGCGTGCCCTGAGCAAGGACATCGGCAGTGAGCGCGAGAAATCGCGCATCGGCACCTGTCGCGCCGCAGATGCGTCGCCGTTGGCGGGGTCAGCCGGTCTTTTCACCATGACGCCCTTTCCGACCGCAAAACGTTTGCGGTGCAGCAAAGTCCGAATTGTGCTTGATCCATTCATTTAACATGTTAAGTATCTGCCGGCACCGCGATATAGGTCAATCATCAATGGCGCTTTCCAGAGACGATATCCAGGCTTGCGCGAACCGTCTGCACCAGGCGGAAAAGACCCGCGTGCAGATCCGGCAGCTCTCGCAGGACTTCCCTGACATCACCATCGCCAATGCCTACGCGATTCAGAAGGCGTGGGTCGATAACAAGGTTGCCGAGGGACGCCGCGTCAAAGGCCACAAGATCGGCCTGACCTCGAAGGCGATGCAGAGCGCGCTTGGCATCAACGAGCCTGACTCCGGCGTGCTGCTCGACGACATGTTCTTCGCCGATGGCGGCCTCGTTCCGAGCGAGCGCTTCATCGCCACCCGCGTCGAGGCTGAGCTTGCCTTCGTCATGAGCAAGCGGCTCGAAGGACCCGACTGCACCATGTTCGATGTGCTCAACGCCACCGCCTTCGTGGTGCCGGCGCTGGAGATCCTGGACACGCGCATCGAGCGCGTCGACCCCAAGACCAAAGCCACGCGCAAGATCTATGATACCATCGCCGACAATGCCGCGAATGCCGGCATCGTGCTCGGCGGCCGGCCGATCCGCCCGCTGGACGCGGATCTGCGCTGGATCGGTGCGCTCTGCTTCAAGAACGGTCAGCTGGAAGAGACCGGCCTTGCGGCCGGCGTGCTCAACCATCCCGCGACATCGGTGGCTTGGCTCGCGAACAAGATCGCGCCGCTCGGGCTGGCGCTGGAGCCCGGCCAGATCGTGCTCGCCGGCTCCTTCATCCGTCCGATCGAGACCCGCAGGGGCGACACAATTCAAGCCGATTATGGCGCCTACGGCTCGGTCAGCTGCTACTTCGCTTAGAAGCGACAAGACGACACAGGGAGTGAAACCGCCATGCCGCATTTCACGATCGAATATTCGGCCAATCTCGACAGCCGTCTCGACATCGGCGCGGTCTGCGAGGTCGTGCGCAAGGCGGCGGTCGAGACCGGCATCTTTCCGCTCGGCGGCATCCGCGTCCGCGCCGTCAAATGCGAGCATTATGCGATCGCAGACGCCAGGCACGACTATGGCTTCCTCGACATGGTGCTGCGCATCGGCCAGGGCCGCGATCTTCCGACCCGCCGGAAAGCCGGTGAGCACGTCTTCCAGGCGCTCTCAAAGCATCTCGATCCCGTTTTCACCGCCAGCAAGTTCGCCCTGTCGTTCGACATGCAGATCAACGACAAGGACACGAGTTGGAAGCGCAACAACATCCACGACGCCCTCAAAGTGGAAGCCGCCCATGGATAAGCCCATACCCAAAGCCGACAAATTCCAGGCCAATCGCGACCGCGCAGCACCACTACTGAAGAAGCTGCAGGCGGACGGGCTCGGTCACATGATCGACGGCAAGATCGTCCCGTCGATCTCGGGCGAGAGGTTCGAGACAAAGTCGCCGGTTGATGGCGCAACACTCGCGAGCGTCGCCCGTGGCAACGCCGAGGATATCGATCGCGCGGCGACCGCGGCTGCGCTCGCGTTCAGATCCTGGCGGGACATGGGCCCCGCGATGCGAAAGAAGCTGCTGCATCGCGTCGCCGATGCGATCGAGGACAACGCCGAAGACATCGCCGTGCTCGAATGCATCGACACCGGGCAGGCCTATCGCTTCATGGCCAAGGCCGCGATCCGCGCCGCCGAGAATTTCCGCTTCTTCGCCGACAAATGCACGGAAGCGCGCGATGGCCTCAGCACGCCGAGCGACGAGCACTGGAACATCTCGACCCGCGTCCCGATCGGTCCGGTCGGTGTGATCACGCCGTGGAACACGCCGTTCATGCTCTCGACCTGGAAGATCGCCCCTGCGCTCGCAGCCGGCTGCACCGTGGTGCACAAGCCGGCCGAATGGTCGCCCGTGACGGCCTCTGTTCTGACAAAGCTCGCCAAGGAAGCCGGCGTGCCCGACGGCGTGCTCAACACCGTGCACGGCTTCGGTGAAGAGGCCGGCAAGGCGCTGACCGAACATCCCGCCATCAAGGCGATCGGCTTCGTCGGCGAAAGCGCAACGGGCTCCGCCATCATGGTCCAGGGCGCACCGACCCTGAAGCGCGTCCATTTCGAGCTCGGTGGCAAGAACCCGGTGATCGTGTTCGACGATGCCGATCTCGACCGCGCGCTCGATGCCGTCGTGTTCATGATCTACTCGCTCAATGGCGAGCGCTGCACCTCGTCGAGCCGGCTGCTGATCCAGCAGAGCATCGCCGAAAAATTCGTCGAGAAGCTGACCGCACGCGTGAAGGCGCTGAAGGTCGGCCATCCCCTCGATCCCGCGACCGAGATCGGGCCCTTGATCCACGAGCGGCATCTGGCAAAGGTCTGCTCCTACTTCGACGTCGCGCGCCAGGACGGCGCGACGATTGCCGTCGGCGGCAAGCCCTATGACGGTCCGGGCGGCGGGCACTATGTCGAGCCGACGCTGGTCACGGGCGCGCACGGCAAGATGCGCGTGGCGCAGGAGGAGGTGTTCGGCCCCTTCCTGACCGTGCTGCCCTTCAAGGACGAAGCAGAAGCGATCGAGATCGCCAACGACATCCGTTATGGTCTCACCGGCTATGTCTGGACCGACAATGTCGGCCGCGCGCTGCGCGTCGCCGACGCGCTGGAGGCCGGCATGATCTGGCTGAACTCGGAAAATGTCCGCCACCTGCCGACGCCGTTCGGCGGCATGAAGGCCTCGGGCATCGGCCGCGATGGCGGCGACTACTCGTTCGACTTCTACATGGAAACCAAGCATGTCTCGCTGGCGCGGGGCACGCACAAGATCCAGAAACTGGGACTCTGACGCTCGTCGTTCCGAGGGGAAACGCAAATGCCCGTACCGCAACATATCTTCGAGCCGCCGTTCAACATCATCCGCTCCAGTCATGTCGTGCTCGAGGTCACCGACCTGAAGTCGAGCCGCGCGTTCTACGAGACCGTCGTCGGCCTGCATGTCGAGGACGCCGACGATCATTGCGTTTACCTGCGCGCGGCCGAAGAGCATCAGCATCACTCGCTGGTGCTGCGCAAGGCCGCCGTGTCCGCCTGCAACAGGCTCGGCTTCAAGGTCGGCAGTGACGGCGATCTCGACAAGGCCGCGAAGTTTCTCTCCGAGAACGGTCTTGGCTACGCATTCGTCGACCAGCCGTTCCAGGGCCGCACGCTGCAATTCACCGATCCCTTCGGCTTCGAGATCGAGCTCTATGCGGCGATGGAGCGCCGACCGCATCTGCTCCGCCGCTACGACCTCTACAGGGGTTGCCACCCGCAGCGACTCGACCATTTCAACGTGTTTGCCGCCGAGGTGCAGGACACCGTCGACTTCTATGCGCGGCTCGGCTTCCGCCTCACCGAATACGCCGAGGAGGACGGACCGAATGGCCGCATCGCGGCGGCCTGGATGCATCGCAAGGGCAATGTCCACGATTTCGCGATCACCAACGGCAAGGGCCCGCGGCTGCATCATTTCGCCTACTGGACGCCGACGGCGATGAACATCATCCATCTCTGCGACGTCATGGCCTCCGCAGGTTTCGTCAAGAACATCGAGCGCGGCCCCGGCCGTCACGGCATCTCGAACGCATTCTTCCTTTACGTCCGCGATCCTGATGGACATCGGCTGGAGCTCTACACCAGCGACTACTTCACCGGAGATCACGACCACGAACCGCTGCGCTGGTCGCTGCGCGATCCGCGCCGGCAGACGCTGTGGGGCGCGCCGGCGCCGCGCTCCTGGTTCGAGCAGGGCTCGCCGTTCCCAGGCCAGGCCGTGCGCGAGCCGAAATTCACGGCCGACGTGCTGGTGGCGGATTGAGCCATGAAACTCCCTCGCCTCGCCACCTATTCCGTCCAGGGATCGACCCGCTACGGCGCCGTCCTCGAGGGCGGCATCGTCGATCTCTCCTCCCGCCACGCCAGGGACTATCCGACGCTGCGCGAGGTCATCGCCGCCGGAAAGCTCGTGAGCTTCGCCGAAGCGGCCGCCGGCCGTACGCCCGACCACGCCATCGGCGATATCACCTGGGTGCCGCCGGTGCCCGCACCGGAAAAGATCATCTGCATCGGCGTCAACTACCCTGACCGCAATGCCGAGTACAAGGACGGCCAGGACGCGCCGAGATATCCGAGCATGTTCATGCGGGGGCCACGCTCCTTCGTCGGCCACAACACGCCGCTGGTGCGTCCACACGCTTCGGCGCAGCTCGACTACGAGGGCGAGATCGTGCTGGTGATCGGCAAGGCGGGCCGGCACATCAAGGAAAGCGCCGCGCTCGATCACATCGCCGCACTGACGCTCTGCAACGAAGGCTCGGTGCGCGACTGGCTGCGCCACGCCAAATTCAACGTCACGCAGGGCAAGAATTTCGATTCCAGCGGCAGCCTCGGGCCGTGGCTGGTGCCGTACACCAGGGAAGCCCAGCTCGCCGATATCCGCCTGACCACGCATGTCAACGGCGAGCTCAGGCAGGACGACCGAACCAGCCGGCTGATGTTTCCGTTCCGCTATCTCATCGGCTATATCTCGACCTTCGCGACGCTCGTGCCCGGCGACATCATCGTCACGGGCACACCGACCGGCGCCGGTGCGCGGTTCGATCCGCCGCGCTATCTGAAGCCGGGCGATGTCATCGAGGTCGCAGCCGAGGGCATCGGCACCTTGCGCAACGGTGTCGTCGACGAAGCCTGAACAAGATTGGAATGATGCAATGACCACCCTCACCGGCGGCGAAGCGATCGTAAGCGGGCTCGTCGCCCACGGCGTCGATACCGTATTCGGCCTGCCCGGCGCGCAGGTCTACGGCCTGTTCGACGCCTTCCATCAGGCTCAGCTCAAGGTGATCGGCGCACGGCACGAGCAGGCCTGCGGCTACATGGCGTTCGGCTATGCCCGTTCCAGCGGCAAGCCCGGCGTGTTCAGCGTGGTGCCCGGCCCCGGCGTGCTCAACGCCAGCGCGGCGCTGCTCACCGCCTTCGGCTGCAACGAGCCGGTGCTGTGCGTCACCGGACAGGTGCCGACGCAGTTTCTCGGCAAGGGCCGCGGCCATCTGCACGAGATGCCGGATCAGCTCGCCACCTTGCGCAGCTATGTGAAATGGGCGGATCGCATCGAACATCCGGGCAACGCGCCGACTACCGTGGCGCGGGCCTTCCAGGAGATGACCTCAGGCCGGCGCGGCCCCGCCTCGGTCGAGATGCCCTGGGACATCTTTACGCAGCGCGCCGAGACCGGCGCAGCGCAGGTGCTGGCGCCGCTGCCCGCGCCGCAGCCCGACCCTGACATGGTCAAGCAGGCCGCTGCGCTCATCAAAGCCAGCAAGGCGCCGATGATCTTCGTCGGCAGCGGTGCGATCGAGGCGCGCGAGGAAATCCTCGAGCTGGCCGAGATGATCGATGCACCCGTGGTCGCCTTCCGCAGCGGCCGCGGCATCGTCTCCAATGCGCACGAGCTCGGCCTGACCATGGCCGCCGCCTACAAGCTGTGGCCGAAGACGGACCTGATGATCGGCATCGGCACGCGGCTGGAGCTGCCGACGATGTCGCGCTGGCCATACCGGCCCGACGGCCTCAAGAGCATCCGCATCGACATCGATCCCGTCGAGATGCGGCGCTACCCGTCGAACGCCGCGATCGTCGCTGACGCCAAGGCCGCAACCGCCGATCTCGCTGCCGCCGTCAGCAAGGCCGGCTACAGCAAGAACCCCGGCCGCCGCGCCGCGATCCGCGAGGCCAGTGCGGGCGCGCTGGCAGAGATCCAGCGCGTCCAGCCGCAGATGGCTTATCTCAACATTTTGCGTGAGGTGCTGCCGGCGAACGCAATCGTGACAGATGAATTGTCGCAGTTCGGATTCGCCTCCTGGTACGGCTTTCCGGTCTACCAGCCGCGCACCTTCATCACCTCGGGCTATCAGGGCACGCTTGGCTCGGGCTTCCCGACCGCGCTTGGCGCCAAGGTCGCCAACCCTGACAAGCCCGTGGTGGCGATCACCGGCGACGGCGGCTTCATGTTCGGCGTGCAGGAACTCGCCACCGCCGTGCAGTTCAACATCGGCGTGGTGACGCTGGTTTTCAACAACAACGCCTATGGCAATGTCCGCCGCGACCAGCGCGAACGCTTCGACGGCCGCGTGGTGGCGTCGGATCTGGTCAATCCTGACTTCGTGAAGTTGGCGGAATCCTTTGGTGTCGCCTCCGCGCGCGTCACCGCGCCGGATCAGTTCAAGGTGGCGATGGAGAAGGCGCTCGCGCATGGCGGGCCCTACCTGATCTCGGTCGAGGTGACCAGGGATTCGGAAGTCAGCCCGTGGGCGTTCATTCACCCGCCGAAGCCGTAGTTCTTGTCGTTCCGGGGCGATGCGAAGCATCGAACCCGGAATGACGGGCCCTAGCGCGTCCGGCGGAACGTCAGATTGATCCTGATGCGCCCGAGCAGCGGGTGCTCGCCGTCCGCGAGCGGCGCCACGCCGTGAAAGGCGAGCCTGCTAGGCCCGCCCCAGACCACGACGTCACCATGAACAAGCCGAAAACGGCGCGGCTTGTCGGCACGCGCCAGGCCGCCGAACAGGAAGGTCGCGGGCAGGCCGAGCGAGACCGAGACAATCGGCGCCGAGAAATCCAGCTCGTCCTTGTCCTGATGCAGCGACAGCCGCGTGCCGGGCTCGTAGCGATTGACCAGGCAGGCATCGGGCGCAAAGTTTTTGAAGCCGCCCTGCTCCGCGGCGCGCCGGGCCAAGTCGCGCAACACCGGTGGCATTGGTGGCCATGGCGCCTCGGTTCGCGGGTCGATCGGATCATAGCGATAGCCGGTGTGATCGGTGATCCAGCCGCGCTCGCCGCAATTTGTCATTGCCACCGACATCTGGTAGCCGCCGGGCGTGGTCATGCGGCGGAACGGCGACTGCGCGACGATGGCGCGCACCGCTTCGATCAGCTCGGTCTCGATCGGCCTGACGAAGCCGCGCAGCAGCACGGCGCCGTCGGCGATCTCCTCGCGCGAGGGCTGGGCCTCGGCAACGCTATCGAACAGATCAGCCGTCAATCGCGGCGCTCATTTGGCATCGTGAAAGATCACACCCAGCGTGTGGCGCTGACCGGACCTGATCCGGCTGACGCCATGGCGCAGATTAACGCGATAAGTGCCGCGCGTCCCCTGCACCGGACGGTGATGCACAGCGAAAGCAACCGCATCGCCCTGTGCCAGCGGAACCACCTCGGCGCGCGACTGCATGCGCGGGCGCTGCTCGGTCAGCACGAACTCGCCGCCGGTGAAATCGCGGCCGGGCTCGGACAGGAGAATCGCGACCTGAAGCGGGAACACGTGCTCGCCATAGAGATCCTGATGCAGGCAATTGTAGTCGCCCGCCTCATATTGCAGCAGCAGCGGCGTCGGCCGCGCCTGCCCCGCCTCGTGGCAGCGCTTCAGGAAGGGCGCATGCGTCGCGGGATAGCGGATGTCGATCCCCATTGCCTCATTCCAGCTGTTGGCGACGCCTTGCAGATGTGCATAGAGCGCCGGGCGCAGTTGGGCGATGATATCGGGCAGCGGATAGGAGAAATATTTGTATTCGCCACGGCCAAAGCCGTGGCGCCCCATGACGATGCGGCTGCGGAAGTGCGCGTCGTCAGGGTAGAGCGCGGCAACGGCGCGGCACTGGTCCGGCGTCAGCAGGCCCTTCAGGATTGCGCAGCCGTGGGAATCGAGCTCGGCGGTGATTTGGGGCCAGTCGAGGGCCTCGACGTGGGAGACGAGGTCAGGAACGGAAAGTTGAGCTGATTTGCGTGCGGTCATTGTCATAGCAATCACCTTCGCAGCCGGACGTTCATTCCGCCACCCGATTTCCGATGAGTCCCTCTCCGTCATTGCGAGCGGAGCGAAGCAATCCAGAGTCCCACCGCGGAACCAGTCTGGATTGCTTCGTCGCAAGTGCTCCTCGCAATGACGTAGGAGAGGGCTGCGCGCGCCACGACGGCTGGAGAGAGATCAGCCCCTCACCGGCAGGGTCACAACGTCATATCCATGCCTGATCGTGCGCTTCAGCACGGGATCCTCAAGCTCGAAATCGAAGCGGTCGGCGGGGCGGATGCCGCCCTTGGCGGCGAAGGTGCCGCCGAACATGGCGCAGCCGTCGGGGAATTTTCCGTCCTCGAAGCCGCGCGCGATCAAATCGGCGACGGGCAGCATCGCGTCCAGCGTGCCCTCCTGGTAGAGCACGCGCTCGCCGCCGATCGTGGCGTAGGAGCGCAGGATCATCTTGTCCCAATGGCCGATGACGTCTTCGAGCTCCCACAGCGTGGAGGCGATCGGCTTGTCGCACATCTGCTTGGAGACAGTCACGCTGTAGGCCTCGACCTTGCGGTCGGTGTGGTCGGAGCCGCAGCCGACGAAGATGCGGCCCTGCCAGCCGATCAGCACGAACTCGACTTCGCCGGAAGAATTTCCGCCGGTGCATTCGATGCTGTCTTCCTGGGTCAGCCGCCGCGCCGAGGCGCGGTAGTAGATCGGGGTCGAGGCCGGCGGGGCGATACCCATCTCTTGCAGCTCGGCGATGTGCTTGTCGCGCGCAACGGGATCGCGGCCGGTCCAGCCGGCGATGACCATCTGGTCGACCGCCAGCGTCAGCGGCGTGGTGGTATCCTCTGCGTCGACGGTGAAAGTGAGATCAAACACGGATGACGGCCTCCATGCCGGCAGCAAGCTCGAAGATGCGACGATCGGATCCACCGGCGCCTGCAAGCATCAGGCCGACGGGCACCTCGCCCTCGCGATGCGCCGGCAGCGAGATGGCGCAGCCGTCGATCATGTTGATCAGGGTGCAATTGCGCAGCGCGCGTATGTTTTGGGTGGTGAAGGCCTTGTCGTCGGCGAGATCAGCGATCTTCGGCGGAGTGTTGGCGGTGGTCGGCAGCACCAGCCCGTCAAAGAGTGCGATGCGGGCGTTGACCCGCGCAATCAGCGAGCGGCGCTCGTTGAGGAGATCGATATAGTCGGCCGCGCTCTGCGCCTCGCCGCGCATGATGCGCACTGACACGCGGGGATCGTAGACGTCGCCCTTGGAGGTGATGAGGTAGCGATGCCAGGCGAAGCTTTCGGAGGCGGCAAAGCCGCCCTTGGCGTTCATCGGGCCGACGTCGTGGAACTCCGGCATCTCGATCCGCTCGATGATGGCGCCGTGATCGGCGAGCGACTTCAGCGCGCGCTCGAACGTCTCGGAAACTGCTGAATCGAGATCCTCGAGCGCGATGGTGGTCGGCACTGCCAGCCGCATTCCCTTTACCGGGCGCGGGTTCAGCGCTGTGATCGCCTCGTTCGCGAGCACCGCATCGAGAATGGCGCAGCAGCTGACCGATCGCGCCAACGGTCCTATGCTGTCGAGCGAGAACGACAGCGGCACGGAACCGTCCAACGGCACGCGGCGCTGCGTCGGCTTGTAGCCCACGATGCCGTTATAGGCGGCGGGAATGCGGCAGGAGCCGCCGGTGTCGGTGCCGAGCGCGCCATGCGCCATGCCATCCAGCACGGAAACCGCGGCGCCAGAGGACGAGCCACCGGGCACGTGGCCCTCGGCCCGGTTCCAGGCGCCTTTGGGTGTGCCATAGTGCGGATTGATGCCGATGCCCGAATAGGCGAACTCGGTCATGTTGGTGCGGCCGATCACGACGAAGCCGGCCTTGCGCAACCGCGCCACCGTGGCGGCGTCGTGTTCGGCCGGCGGCGAATCGTCGAGCGCGCGGGACCCGGCGCGGGTCACCTGGCCCTTGATGTCGAACAGATCCTTGATCGAGACCGGGATACCGGCATAGCGCGTCGCCGCGGCATTGGCCTTGCGCAAGGCGTCCATCGCATCGGCGGTCGCAAGCGCAGCATCCTTGTCGACATGGATGAAGGCGCGCTGCCCCTCGCCGGCGGGATCGGCAATCCTGGCGATGCAGGCCTCGACCAGCTTGCGCGAGGTGGTGCGGCCACTTTCGAGGTCGTCGGCCAATGTGGCGAGGGTCGGGGCATTCGGCATGTCTGGTTCGCCTGCGTCGGGCGCGGCCAAGAATTTGCCGCGCTATTTCAATCCAAAATAGGCGCGCCGCAGCGCCTCGTTGTCGGTCATCTCGGCAACGGTGCCGGAGAAGCGAATGCGCCCGCCTTCCAGAACAAATACGCGCGTTGCCACTTCAAGGAAACCGATATTCTGCTCGGCGATCAAAAGCGCGATGCCGCGCCCCCGCAGGCCGTTCAGAATGCGGATGACCTCCTTGACGAACAGGGGCGACAGCCCCGCCGAGGGCTCGTCCATGACGAGTAGCTTCGGCTCGGCCGCGAGCGCCTTGGCGATCCCGAGCATCTTGCGCTGTCCGCCCGACAGGCTGGACGCCGCGTCCCGGCGCTTGTCGCGCAGCACTGGAAACAAACCGTAGAGCTCGTCGAGCCGCCGGCGGGGGTTGGCATGTCCCAGCGCCTGGGCCCCGACCAGGATATTCTCCTCGATCGACAGGTCGGGAAACACCGCGAGCTCCGACATGTAGGTCATGCCGAGCTTCATGCGGTCGCTGGAGCGCATATGCGCGATATCCTGCCCGGCCAGCGCGATGCTGCCGTGACGGGCCTCGACCAGGCCGACCAGCGATTTCAGGAACGTGGTCTTGCCGGCCCCGTTGGCGCCGAGCAGCAGCACCGTCTCGCCGGCTTTGACATCGAGATCGACGCCCCACAGCACCTGCATGGTGCCGTAGCCCGCATCGACGCCTTCTGCGTGAAGAAGAGGCGTTGCTTCAGGCGGCATGCTCGCCTCCCAAGAACACCTCGATCACCTGCGGTTCCTTCACGGCCGCAGCGAGCTTGCCTTCGAAGATCTCCTTGCCGGCATTGAGGACGATGACACGATCGGTGATGTGCTCGATGAAGCCCATCA
The DNA here is from genome assembly GCF_900113735.1 of Bradyrhizobium sp. Gha. Lineage (GTDB taxonomy): Bacteria > Pseudomonadota > Alphaproteobacteria > Rhizobiales > Xanthobacteraceae > Bradyrhizobium. Next base: position 76,638 of record NZ_FOQM01000013.1, on the reverse strand, counting down.
GATGCTCGACGACGATGATCGACATGCCGCTTGCGGCAAGCTGCTTGATCCGCTCGGCGATCCAGTCGAGCTCGGCGGGATTGAGCCCGGCCGCGAGCTCGTCGAGCAGCAGCAGGCGTGGTCGCGTGGCCAAAGCGCGAACCAGATCCAGCATCTTCTGCTGCGCGCTGTTGAGATCGGCGGCCGGACGATCCGCGACGGCGGCCAGACGATATTCGTCGAGCAGCGCGTCGAGCCCCGGCGGCGTTCCTCCGACGTGCCCGTAGGCCAAGGCCACCCTGACGTTCTCGCGCACGGTCAGCGACATGAACGGCTTCGGCACCTGGAAAGTCCGGTTGATGCCGCGATGGACAAGTTTGTGGGACGCAGTGCCGCCGATGGAGACGTCGTCGAACACGACCTCTCCGCCATCAGGTGCGTAGAGGCCTGATATCACGTTGATGGCCGTGGTCTTTCCCGATCCGTTCGGACCGACCAGCCCCAACACTTCACCGGGCGCGGCATGAAAGCTCAAGCCATCGAGCGCCACGAAGCCGCCAAAGCGTTTCACCAGCTTGCGGACGCTGAGAACGGGTTTCGTATCAGGGGACATTCCAGCCCCTCCGCATCGCCAGCGAGACCAGTCCCGCCGGCAGGAACAACACCAACCCCATGATGAGGAGACCGTAGATGAGCTGGAAATATTGCGGAGTCGTGAATCCGATCAGATTGTAGACGCCGTACAGGATCAGGACGCCGATGATCGGGCCGGAGATCGTCGCAACACCGCCGAACAGCGCGAAGACGATCGCGAAGATGCTGAAATCGCCGCTGAAGACGTTGTCGGGATAAAACACGGAGACGTACCAGGCATAGATGCCGCCGGCGAGGCCCGCCACCAGCGCCGACGCGAGCCACGCGGCGATGCGCATCCTGACGACGTTGACCCCGGACATCGACGCGCTCACCGCGTCTTCGCGGACGGCCTGCAGCGCCAGCCCGAAGCTCGAGTTCTTCAGGAAGACGACGCCGCCCACCGTCACCGCCAGCACGACCAGGGCCGCATAGTAGGCGTATGTCGGGTTGAACGTGCCCGTCAGCGACACGCCGTACGGGCCCTTGGTGATGCTCTCCAGTGCCGGATTCGCGACGAGATGCAGCACGGCCAGTGACGCAGCGAGATTGGCAATGGCAAAATAGGCGCCGGACAGCCGCAGCAATGGCGTCAGCAAGAGGCCGAGCAGGACGGCGACCAGCCCCGCCGCCAGCACCGCCACGATCGCCGGCGACTGGTAGTGCATCACCAGCACCGCAAATCCGTAAGCACCGGCCCCGAAGAAGCCGACGTAGCCGAAGGGTAGATAGCCGGTGAAGCCGTAGATGATGTTGACGCCCTGCGCGAGGATCAGGAACGTGACGAAATTGAACAGCAGCAAATGATTCTGGTAGAGGCCCGGCAGGATCGCGAACACGGCGATCAACGGCACCAGGATAAGCAGCACATGCTTGACGGCACTAGGCAACGCGCACCCGCCTTCCAAGCAGGCCGCTCGGTCGTAGCAAGAGGATCAGGATCAGCAGCACATAGGGCAGAAGATCCGCCCACGAGCTGAGATAGGTCTGCACCATCATGTAGCAGACGCCGTAGACGACGCCACCAAGCGCGGTGCCGAGCGGATTGCCGAGCGAGCCCAGCACGACGATCGCAAACGACGTCACGGTCGCGTCAGCACCGAAAGCCGGCGTGATCGAGCCGAACATGAATGGCGCAAACACGCCGGCAACCGCAGCAAGCCCGAGTCCGATTCCGAAGGCCGCGGCCGAGACGCGATCGACGTCGATGCCCGAGGCCAGCGCCTCGTCGCGTCGTGACATCACCGCACGCGTCAAGGTGCCGAGCCGCGTGCGATAGAGATAAAGGTAGACAAGACCGATCGCGACCAAGCTCGTTGCCGCCGCGATCACCCAGGGCGCAGGAAACCCCTGACCGAGGATGCGGATGGGACCGCTCGCCCCAGGCTTGCCGCCGAGCAGCTGCACCTGGATGGTCGAGAAAACGGTGCCGAGCAGCCGGCTCTGGATCGAACGCTCGCTGGTGCCGGCGAAGATCGTGGTGATGGCTTCGACCACCTGCGAGAGGCCGAAGAACAGGATGATAGACAGCATCTCCGGATTTGTGGATCCCTGCAGGCGGGGCACCAGCACCCAATAGAGCAGCGTGCCGACCAGCAGAAACAGGACGAATGCCAGCGGCACCGCGAACAGCGGGTCTATCCCCGCGAGGGTGACGACACCCAGCGCCACGAAGGCGCCGAGCATCAACACGTCGCCATGCGCAAGATTGACGATGCGCATGACGCCGAAAACGAGATTGAGTCCCATACCGACCAGGCTGAAATACAGCCCGAACAGCACGCCGGCGACCAACGCGTAGGTCAACATCGCAAGCCGGCTCCCGGGTTTCGCGCAGCAAGTTTCCCTGTCATGGCCGCGGATAAACCGGTTTTCCGGTCGCCGTCTCGTGAGGGTAGATCGAGATGAACTTGATGTGGCCGTGATCGCCAAGCTCGAGCTGGCCAAGTGGCGTGAGTTCGCCGATCTGGCCGCCCATCTCGTCGAGCGCGAAGGTCCCGTCCAGCGTCTTCAGCTGATTGGACAGGCTGAAGGCGGCCTTGCGCAGCTCCAGCTGATCGAGGCTGGTCGCGACTGACAGGGTCTTTTCGATCACCAGAGCCGTCGTATATCCGGCGACCGAGTTGAAGCCGAACTCGACCTTGCCGTCGGTATATTTCTTGTCCCAGGCCGCTTTGTACTCGTCCATGTTCATCCCGAAGTTCACGGGATATTTCAGCTCCTGCGGCGGAACGTAGGTGAAGACGTGCTCGAGGCCCTTTGCGCCGACGTTCTTTTCGAGCAGCTCCGTTTCCAGACCCGCATAGATCGAGAACAGCATCTTGAAATTGACGCCGACGTCCTGGACGTTGCGAAGGAACGCGATGTCGTTCGGCGCATAGCCGAAGTGAATCACCGCATCCGGATTCGTGTTGGCGATGTTGTTGATGATGACGGTGTAGTTGGTCGTCTCGGTCGGAACACCCTGATCGTAGACGATCTCGATCGGCGCGCCCGAGTCCTTGACGAATTTGCGGAAGGCATTCGCCTGCGTGCCCGTGAACTCGTTGGTCGCGTAGAGAATCGCGATCTTCTTGATGCCGAGGCCAGGCCCATCATGCGACACGAAATCGGCGACCGGCTTCGGCCAGATGGTCGACACCGGGTCAGCCATCAGGGCGATATAGGGATTGTCCTTGGAGAAGAAGCTTGCGCCCGTGCCGGTCTGGTCGAACAGGAACATCTTGTGGTCGCGGGCAATCGCGACCGCAGGCGCGGTCAGCACCGAGCCGGAATCGGCAACCAGAAGATCGACCTTGTCCTGGGTGATGAGCTGATTGTACAGGGTCGCCGCGGTCGCCGTATTGCTCTGGTCGTCATAGGCAACGAGCTTGATCGGGATCTTCTTGTCGAACGCCTTCACATAGACGCCGCCCTCGGCGTTCTTCTGTTCGACCCACAGCTTCAGTCCATAATGAACCGGCATGGAGATCGAGGCATAGCGGCCGCTCGACGCGTAGAGCGTGCCGATCTTGATCTCGGCCGGCGCGTCCGCAGCAAGGGCCGGCGCAGCGAAGGTCAGACCTGCAATCAGCGCAACGCCCAGTGTTCTCAACATGGAATCCTCCCGATCTCTTCTTGTCTCGGCATCAATGTACCGTGCGGCCCTACTGACACACAAGCATGCCAACCGCAATTGTGCGCATGGTGGAATACATGGTTTGCAGACCTCAGTGCTGGACCGTTGACGCGCGACAGTCAATTGGCGCATCAAGATTGAAACGGCGCGAGCATGAGGCTTTCGCCCCTGGGAGGAGCTGCCGAGATGGCCGAACCGCAGCGCGCGCGACCGAAACCGACGCCGGAAACCCAGCATTTCTGGGAGGGCACGAAAGCCGGCGAATTGCGCCTGCAACGCTGCGACGCCTGCGCGCATGTCTATTTCCCGCCGCGTCCGTTCTGCCCGACCTGCGCCTCGCGCAAGGTCTCTGTCTTCAAGGCGAGCGGCAAGGGTTTCCTCTACAGCTACGTGATCAACCATCGCCCCGCCGCACCTGGCTTCACGCCGCCTTACGCGATCGCCGTGGTCGAACTCGCCGAGGGGCCGCGCATGATGAGCAACATCATCGACTGTCCGCAGACGCCTGAGGCACTCGAGCTCGACATGAAGCTCGAGGTCGCCTTCGAGGCGCTCGACGACAAGATCACCCTCCCCGTGTTCCGTCCGGCGAAGGGGTAAGGCATGCGCATGAACCAGGTTGCCGTCGTCGGTGCGGCCGAGACCACCGAGCTCGGCGTCATCCCCAACATGTCGCAGCTCCAGCTTCACGCGGACGCGGCGCTCAACGCCATCGCGGACGCCGGGTTGAAGCTGTCGGACATCGACGGTTTTGCGACCGCGGTCGAGACACCGCAGCAGGTCTGCCATTATCTCGGTATCAAGCCGACCTGGGTGGACGGCACTTCTGTCGGCGGCTGCTCCTTCATGCTGCACGTCCGCCATGCGGCTGCGGCGATCGAGGCCGGCCTGTGCAAGACCGTGCTGATCACGCATGCCGAGAGCGGCAAGTCGATGATCGGCAAGGCGCCACGCTCGATCCCGGCCGACAGCCTGCAGGGCCAGTTCGAGGCCCCCTATGGTGTGTACGGCCCGCCCAGCATGTTCCCGATCCCCGTGCTGCGTTTCATGAAGAGCCACGGCATCACCCATGAGCAGCTTGCCTCGGTCGCGGTGGTGCAGCGTGAATGGGCCGCGAGAAATCCGCGCGCGATGATGAAGGACCCGATCACGGTCGCCGATGTCCTCAACTCGCGCATGATCGCCTATCCGTTCCGGCTGCTGCAGTGCTGCCTCGTCACTGACGGCGGCGGCGCGCTGATCCTGACCTCGGCCGACCGCGCCAATGATTTTCCGCGCAGGCCCGTCTACATCATGGGCACCGGCGAGAGCGTGGAAACGCCGATGGTGAGCCAGATGGAGACGTTCAACTCCTCGCGCGCGTTCAAGACTGCAGGGCCTCTCGCCTTCAAGGAGGCCGGCATCGCGCACAGGGACGTCGATCACCTCATGATCTACGACGCTTTTGCACATCTGCCGTTGTTCGGCCTCGGCGATCTCGGCTTCATGCCGCATGAAGAGACCGGCAAGTTCATCGCCGACGGCCACACGCGACCGGGCGGAAAACTGCCGCTCAACACCAACGGCGGCGGATTGAGCTACATGCATTCCGGCATGTACGGCATGTACGCGCTCCAGGAGAGCGTGCGTCAGATGCGCGGCATCGCGCCGGCGCAGGTCCCTGGCGCGAAGATTTCCGTGTGTCACGGCGTTGGCGGCATGTTCGCCGCATCAGGCACGATCGTGTTTACGAACGAGAGGTAACTCGCATGAGCAAATCACTGCAGGACAAGGTCATCATCGTCACCGGCGCGGGCCGCGGCATCGGCCGCGAGATCGCGCTGCTCTGTGCGGCTGAAGGCGCCAAGGTCGTCGTCAACGATCCCGGGGGCGCCGCCGACGGCGCCGGCTCGAGCGCGACACCTGCCGAGGAGGTGGTCGAGGAGATCAAGAAGCGCGGCGGCGTCGCAGTGCCCAACTTCGAGTCGGTCGCGGAAGCCGTGCCCGCCAGCAAGATCGTGAAGACCGCGACCGATCATTTCGGCCGGCTCGACGGCGTCGTCAACAACGCCGGCATCCTGCGCGACATGATCTTTCACAAGATGAGCGTGGAAGCGTTCGAGGCCGTCATCAAGGTGCATCTGATGGGCTCGTTCTATGTCAGCCACGCCGCCGCGCGTATCTTCCGCGAGCAGGAGAGCGGCTCCTTCGTGCACTTCACCTCGACCTCCGGTCTGATCGGCAATTTCGGCCAGGCCAATTACGCCGCCGCCAAGCTCGGCATCATCGGCCTGTCCAAGTCGATTGCGCTCGACATGGGCCGCTTCAACGTCCGCTCCAACTGCGTCTCGCCGTTCGCCTGGACCCGTATGATCGGCACCATCCCGACCGAGACCGAGGCGGAGAAGGCGCGGGTCGAGAAGATCAAGCAGATGGGACCCGAAAAGATCGCGCCGATCTGCGCCTACCTGCTCTCCGACGCCGCCAAGGATGTCTCCGGGCAGATCTTCGGTGCGCGCATGAACGAATTGTTCCTGTTCAGCCAGAACCGGCCGCTGCGCTCGGTGCATCGTAGCGAAGGCTGGACGCCGCAGTCGATCGCGGAACATGGCATGCCGGCGCTGAAGGGCTCGTTCTACAAGCTGGATCGCTCGGCGGATATCTTCCCCTGGGATCCGGTTTGAGGTTGCGCGAATAGTGAGTAGCGAGTGGCGAACAGGGTCCTGTTCGCTACTCGCCATTCGCAACTCGCTCCTTACCCCGTATTCCGCAAGCCTGCCGATATGCCGTTGATCGTGAGCTGAATCCCGCGCAGCACCTGCTCGTCCGGGTTCTGCGCGCGGTGCTCCCGCAAGAGCTCGACCTGCACGTGGTTGAGCGGGTCGAGATAGGGGAAACGGTGGCGCACGGAGCGCTCGAGCAACGGATTGCCCTGCAGCAGTCGGTCCTGTCCCATGATGTCGAGCAATGTCTCGATGCAGGAATGCCATTCCCTGCGGATGCGGCCGAAGATCTTCTCGCGCAGCGCCTCGTCCGGCACCAGCTCGGCGTAGCGCGAGGCGATCGCAATCGAGCTTTTCGCAAGCACCATGTCCATGTTCGACAGCAGCATGCGGAAGAACGGCCATTCCTTGTAGAGCTCTTTCAGGAACGGCATGCCCTGTTGCGGATGCTCCGCGATCCATTGCTCGACCGCGCTGCCGAAGCCATACCAGCCCGGCAGCATCAGGCGGCACTGCGCCCACGAGAACACCCAGGGGATCGCGCGCAAATCCTCGATCGCGCGCGTCTTCTTGCGGGAAGCCGGACGGCTGCCGATGTTCAGCGTCGCGATCTCGTTGATGACGGTGGAGGACCAGAAATAATCGACGAAGCCCTCGGTCTCGTAGACGAGGCCGCGATAAGCCTTGAAGGCGAGATTTGAAAGCTCGTCCATCGCGATCAGATATTCGCGGCGTGGCGCGCTCTGGCGCGGCTGCAACAGGCTCGCATCCAGCGTCGCCGCAGCCAGGATCTCCAGATTGTTGCGGCCAACTTCGGCGTTGGAATATTTCGACGAGATGATCTCGCCCTGCTCGGTGATGCGAATCTGCCCGTTCACGGCGCCGCCCGGCTGGGCGACGATGGCGTCGTAGCTAGGCCCCCCGCCGCGCCCCACCGAGCCGCCGCGGCCGTGGAACAGGCGAAGCCGCACGTGATGACGCTCGAACACGTCGACGAGCCCGATCTCGGCCTTGTAGAGCTCCCAGCCCGAGGTGACGAAGCCGCCATCCTTGTTGCTGTCGGAATAGCCGAGCATGACCTCCTGCACGCCACCGCGGCTGTCGACGAGGCGGCGGTAATCGTGCAGCGACAGCATGCGGTCCATGATGCCGGCACAGGCCTGCAAATCCTCGATGGTCTCGAACAGCGGCACGATGTTGATGGCGCTGCGCCCTGAGGGATGGACAAGGCCGACTTCCTTCAGCAACACCGCCACTTCGAGCATGTCCGACATGCCCTTGCACATCGAGATGATGCATTGGGGGATGGCATCCGAGCCGAACATCGCATGCGCTTCCGCAGCGGCATGGAACACGTTGAGCTCGCCCATGGTCTCGTCGCTGTATTTGACGAACGGCGAGACCAACGCACGCGTCGAGCGCAATTCGTTGGTGAGCAGCGAGATGCGAGCATCCTCACCGAGCGCAAGATAGGACATGCCGGGATTGGCGGCATCCATCAGCTCGGCGATGGTTCGTTCGTGCACGGCCGAATTCTGGCGGATGTCGAGTCGCGCCAGATGGAATCCGAAGCAATCCACCGCGCGGCGCAGCAGCCTCAGCCGGCCGCGCGCAATGACGCGGGCATTGTTCGAGATCAGCGAGCGGTGCAGCACATCCAGATCGGACTGCAGTTCCTTGACGCTGCCATAAGGCGCGCCCTTACCGACGGGGCGGCGGGTGATCTCGACCTCGAGCTTTTCGGCCGTGGCGGTCAGGCGCGCATAGATTCCTGATACCGCGAGGCGATAGGGCTCGCCGCTCCGGTGCGGCGAGGTATCGGGCGAGCGCTCCGCCAGATTCCTCAGCTCCCCGGAGACGTCGGCGAGATGGGCCGCAATCGACAGTTCCGAGCCGAGCACGTGCAGCTCGTTCAGATAAAACTGCATCACCCGGCTCGACTGCAGCCGCAGCGTGCCGCGCATCACGTCGGCGGTGACGAAGGGATTGCCGTCGCGATCGCCGCCGATCCAGCTGCCCATGCGCAGGAAAGAGGCGAGCTCATCCGCGGCCCCCTCGCCGCCCTCCTCCAGCCGGTCCTCGAGTGCATTGACCAGCCGAGGCACCTCGCGAAGAAAGGTATAATCGTAGAACGACAGGCCATTGGCGACTTCGTCGAGCACGGTGAGCTTGGTCCGGCGCAGCAGATTGGTCTGCCAGAGCGTCAGCACCTCGCGGCGAAGCTGCTCGTCGCTGGCCTCGGTCTCCTCCGGCGTGAGCATGACGCGCTCGCGCCGATCGAGCAGCGCGGCGACCTCCATCTCGCGGTCCATCGTGCTCTTGCGGCGGACTTCGGTTGGGTGCGCGGTCAACACGGGGCTGACGAGAGCGTTTTTGAAGAACTTCCGCAGTTCCGCCGCGCTCACACCTGCATCCTTGGCATTCGCCAGCGTGTCCGCGAGCACCCCTGCCCCACCGCTCCTCGAGGCGGTGCGGGCGCGCATCTGGCGGATGTTGTTGTGGTCCTCGGCGATGTTGGCAAGGTGCGAGAAATAGCTGAAGGCGCGCACGATCCGCAGGGTGTCCGGGATCGACATGCCGTCGAGGATCTGCTCGAGCTCGCGGCGGGCGAGCCGGTCCTCGTCGCGGTGGAACCGGATCGAGGTCTGCCTGATACGCTCGACCAGGTCGAAGACATCGGCGCCTTCCTGGTCGCGCACAGTGTCGCCCAGGATGCGCCCGAGCAGGCGAATGTCGTCGCGCAGCCGCGCGTCCGCCTCCAGCGCCTGGACGTCCTCAGGACGGTTAGAGCGCTGCTCAGTGGCGTCGGACGGTATGGTTTGGAGGGACATGGCTCGCTCCCCTTGTAGAGCTCCCTGTGGCTCCTCGGCCTGCCGAGTGTGCGATATTTTTCTACCGCAGTGCAAGATGAACTTGGGGGCAGCGCGGCAACGTTCGCAGATTGCACTATTGCCCCCCTCGCCTTGCGGATGATCGATGCGCGCGCCGGTCGGCCGCCACATCACCGCAAGCCTTGACGCACAGACCCCGGGCATCAGGACCACACGCTTTTGCCGTCCGCGGACGTCCCTCCCGGACGACGGAAGCTCGCGCGTGCTCGCCCCCGAAGCCGAAAGGAGACGCTGTGACCGCGCCGTGTCGATCCCGCGGATCGTGATGGCTCACGGGGCTCGCCCGCCCTGCCGTATCGTGACGATCGCGAAACGTCCCTTTGACGGGCCGGAATGGCTGCGATTTAACCGAAACCAATATTTCTGTAAATCAGAATATTTACATCCCTGTCCATTGACCTGCATGGGATGTGTTTTGCCTGTCGGGCAACGCGAGGGATTGGGTGTGCACCCAGGGCTGCGGGCCTCCGCCATCGCGGAAAAACGCGCAGGATGGGTTGAGGCCTTGCGAAACCCATGGCGCTTCGTCATCGGCAGCGAGTTTGACTCTAGCCATCGAGCTTCGTCATCGCGGATGGAGTGATGGGTTTCGCAAGAGCTCAACCCATCCAACGAACTTGCGGCCCGGAAACGCTCCGATTGATTTGCGCGGGGCGCGAGTTGCGCCAGAAACTTCTATCCTTCCTTTGACATGAATCAAGTGAACCAATCGGAGCGTGATCATTTTGCGGCTTGCTGTTGGGGGCCACTGACCCAGGGAGATCACCGATGTTGAAGATCGTAGTGGCTGGAACAACTGCAATTTTCCTCACTGCATCCCCGATTGCCCTCGCGCAAAACGCGCAGACCTCTGCTCCCGCGTCACCGGAACGGTTGAATGCGGCGGATCGGAATAGCCTGGCGGACATGAGGATTGATCTGGTCAAGGCCGCGCTGCAACTGACACCTGACCAGGAAAAGCTTTGGCCCCCTGTGGAAAGCGCTATTCGTGCGAGGGCGGAGGATCGGAAGGCACGTCTTGCAAAAATCGGAGAAACAGTGGGCAGGCGGGCCGACCAAAATTCTGTCGAAGTGATGCGCAACCGCGACCCCATCGCGTTCTTGCAGCGCCGATCGGAAGCATTGGCTCAACGATCGGCCGATTTGGATAAACTCGCCGAGGCGTGGCAGCCACTGTACAAAACGTTTAACTCCGAACAGAGGCAGCGTATGGCGGCCCTCGCGGTCCTCGTACTTCACGACATGAGCGACGCCGCGGAACGGCGTCGTGCGCTGGCTGAGGACGATGACTGAAGCAAAGCCGTCCCTCTTCTAGACCGAATTCAGTTTGCCGCCTGTGCATCGACCAGAATGCAGCAGCGGGGCGATGTCAGCTTCGGGGTCGCAAGCCCAGGCACCCGACGCGCGACTTCCGCTCCGCTGTGGGTCGACGTGCACCGATCCGCGCCTCACGCCGGCACGATCACCTTGCCGATCGGCCAGAGCGCGACGCCGGCGAGTTTCAGATGCGCCCAGGCGAAGGGGAGGCCGATAATGGTGATCGCAAAGAGCACGGCCGTAAGGAGATGGCCGAGCGCCAGCCACCAGCCCGCGAGCACGAACCAGATGATGTTGCCGATCACCCCGAGGGCACCGGTGCCGATATCGCTCATGCCGGTGACCTCCTCGCGGTTGACCGCCCGCGAGCCGAACGGCAACAGCGTGTAAATGGCGATGTTGAACGCCGCCCGCGCCCAGGGCAGGCCGATGATGGTGATCGCCATGATGACCGACGCCACCAGCCAGCCGAATGCCATCCAGGCACCGCCGATGAGAATCCAGATGATGTTGAGCAGGATGGAAACCGGGGACATGGGATGATCCGGAGGTCAATGATCCCGTTTATATAGGCGCGAAATCCGTCACTGCGAAGATGAGAACGTGCTCAAATTTTTCGCCCCGCCTGCTCCCAATAGGGGTCGCGCAGGCGGCGCTTGAAGATTTTTCCGGAGTCTTCGCGCGGCAGGCCGGTGCGAATCTCGATGTGCTTCGGCACCTTGTAATCCGCGAGCGAGGCCTTCAGCCGCGCACGGATGTCGGCGGCATCGAGTCTAATCCCCGGCTGCGGCTCGACCACGGCCATCAAGGCCTCGCCGAACTCGGCATCGGGGATGCCGAACACGGCGCAATCATGCACGCCTGATATGGCATGAAGCACGGATTCGATCTCAGCCGGATAGATGTTGACCCCGCCCGAAATCACCATGTCACGCTTGCGGTCGCAGATGAAGACGTAGCCGTCCTCGTCGATGTAGCCGACATCGCCTGATGTGATGAAGCCCTCTCGGTCGATCTCGGCGCGCTTCTCCGGCTTGTTGTGGTAGGTGAAGTCGGCCATGGCAGGCATTCGCGAATAGATCTCGCCGATTTCGCTGACGCCGAGCACGCGGCCGTCATCGCCGATGAAGCGCAGCTCGGCGCCGGGCGAGATCTTGCCCACGGTGCCCGGCTTCTTCAGCGCATCCTCTGACGTCGCGAAGGTGACGGCGCTGGATTCGGTCGAGCCGTAGAATTCGTAGATCACCGGGCCCCACCATTCGATCATGGCGCGCTTGACGTCGGCGGGACAAGGCGCTGCGGCATGAATGATGTGGCGGAGTGAGGAGACGTCGTATGCCTTGCGCACCTCCTCCGGCAGCTTCATCAGGCGGATGAACATGGTCGGCACCATGAAGATGGTGTCGATCTCGTATCGCTCGATCAGCTGCAGAAACTCTTCGGCTTCGAAACGCGGCATCAGGACCAGGACACCGCCGAGCTTGCCTGCGCGAATGCCGAACGAGTTCGGTGCGGAATGATAGAGCGGGCCCGGCAGGATCGCACGGGCGCCGGGCTTCAGCCCATAGATCATTGCGCGCATGCGCTCGCCGGCCGCCTGCTGCTCCGGGGTCGGCGCATTGCGCCGCACGCCCTTCGGATGACCCGTTGTGCCCGACGTGTAGATCATGTTCATCGGCTGCGGCACGACCGGGCCGTCATAAGGCTGGAATTGCGCGAGCCAGGATTCGAAATCGATCGCGAAGTCCGGTGTCTCGAGGTGATCGGGATCGATCCTATAGGTATTCAGGATCTCCGGCGGCGTCGGCACGCTGAGCACGACAACGCCCTTCGGAATCGCATCGCGCAGGGCATGCAGCATGTCCGCATGTCCGATCAGCACTGAGGTGGCCGTGTCGCCGAGGATGTAGTTGATCTCCTCCGGCTTGAAATGCCAGTTGATCGGCACGCCATAAGCCCCCAGCCGCATCGCGGCGTAGGCGGCTTCCAGGAAGGCGATGTCGTTGCGCATCAACATGCAAACGCAATCGCCCTGGCGGATGCCGATTTTGGCGAGGCCGGAGGCGATGCGATCGGCGCGATCGGCGACGTCAGCGTGTGTGCGGCGCCGGTCACCGGAGATGATGCCGAGGAAGTCGGGCGTTTCGCTCATTGTTGCTTTTCTTTGTTGTTGTGTTCGTCATTCCGGAATGGTCCGAAGGACCAGACCCGGCATCTCGAGGTTCCGGATTCGATGCTACGCATCGCCCCGGAACGACAAGGCAATCAATCCACATACCTCGCCGCGCGCTTCTCCAGATTGGAGCGCACCGCTTCGGTCTGGTTGGGGCTGCCGATCAGCTTCTGCTGCTCGACGGACTCCGCGAGCAGTGCGGCACCCGGATCGACCGAGAGATTGTTGAGCAGCCGCTTCGCCGCCCGGATTGCATCGGGGCTTTTTTCCGCGATCTCGCGCGCGACCTGGAGGGCTACAGCTCGTGGGTCATCGCAGATGCGCGTAGCAAGGCCGTAGTTCATCGCCTCCTGCGCGGAGAAAATGCGACCGCTGTAGGTGAGATCGCGCAGGATATCGTCGCGCACCAGCGAGGCCAGGATCGGCGTGCCCGCCATGTCGGGCACGAGGCCCCATTTGATTTCCATGATCGACATTCGCGCATCGGGTGCGAGAAAACGCATGTCGGCGCCGAGCGAGAGCTGGAAGCCTCCGCCGAAGGCAACGCCGTGCACGGCGGCGATCACGGGAACCGGAAGCTGGCGCCATCCCCATACCGCTTGTTGCGGAAAGTTCGCCTGGCCGTGCGTGCGCTTGGTGAGATCACGATTTTCGCCACCCGGAATTCCGTTGCCGCCCTTCTCCTTCATGGCGGCAAAACGCCCCAAGTCGAGACCGGCGCAGAACGCGCGCCCCTCGCCCGAGAGCACGACGACGCGAAGGCCTTTTTCCGTCGAAAGCCGCTCGGTTGCCGCAACAAGAGCCTCGAACATGGCCTGATCGAGCGCATTCATCTTGTCCGCGCGCACCAGGCGCACGTCGGCGACGCCTTCCGAGATCGAGATCGAGACGCGCTCTTCCATGGATGAATTCTCCCCTGTTCTTGTTCGGTGCCGCTTTACAGAAAGCTGGCGGCCGGATTTAGTCAATCGACCAATTAACTGACAATCCGTACGGGAGAAACAGCCATGTTCAAGGAAAATCTTCTGGCTGGACGGCGCATTCTCGTGACCGGCGGCGGGACCGGGCTCGGCAAATCGATGGCGGCACGCTTCCTTCAGCTCGGCGCCGAGGTGCACATCTGCGGCCGGCGCAAGATCGTCTGCGACGAGACCGCAATCGAGCTGATGGATCAGTACGGCGGCCGCGTCACCAGCCACGGCGTCGACATTCGCAACGCGCTCGCGGTCGAAGAGATGGTCGAGACCATCTTTCGCGACGGCGGTCTCACCGACCTCGTCAACAATGCCGCCGGCAATTTCATCTCGCGCACCGAGGAGCTGTCGCCGCGCGGCTTCGATGCGGTTGCCAACATCGTCATGCACGGCACGTTCTACGTGACGCATGCGGTCGGCAAGCGCTGGATCGCGGACAAACAGCCCGGCAACGTCGTCTCGATCACCACGACCTGGGTGCGCAACGGCTCGCCTTACGTGGTGCCGTCGGCGATGAGCAAGTCGGCGATCCACGCCATGACGATGTCGCTCGCGGCGGAATGGGGCCGCTACGGCATCCGCCTCAATACCATCGCGCCGGGCGAGATCCCGACCGAAGGCATGAGCAAGCGGATCAAGCCGGGCGACGAAGCCGGCGCGCGCACCAAGGCGATGAATCCCATGGGCCGCGTCGGCACCATGGAGGAGCTGCAGAACCTGGCGACATTCCTGATCTCCGGCGGCTGCGACTGGATTAATGGCGAGACCATCGCCATGGACGGCGCGCAGGCGCTCGCCATGGGCGGCAATTTCTACCAGCTCCGCGACTGGAGTGACGACGATTGGAAAACCGCGCGCGAAAGCATCATGGCGCAGAACGAGAAGGACCGGGCGAAGCGCGGGTAGCGCTCTCCACCGTCTTGTCTTCACCCGCGAATGACGCCACACTCTCCATATAGAACAAAACGCCACGGGAGAGACATGTTCAGACAGCCATTGGCTGACCTCGCCGACATGGTGCGCGAGCGCGCGGTGAGCCGCGGCGATGCCATCGCCTACGAGTTCGAGGGCCGCGTCACCAGCTTTGCCGAGTTCGACGTCAACACCAACAAGGTCGCGAATGCGCTTCTCGCGATGGGTGTGAAAAAGGGCGATCGCATCGCCTATCTCGGCAAGAACAGCGATCTCTATTTCGAGCTGCTGATGGGCGCGATGAAGGCGGGCGTGGTGATGGCGCCGGTGAACTGGCGGCTCGCAGGCCCCGAGGTCGCCTTTATCGTCGCCGATTGCAACGCACCTGTGCTGTTCGTCGGGCCGGAGTTCATCACGCAAATTCGCCAGATCAGGGATCAGTTTCCGGGCGTGCGCACGGTCATCACCACCGAAGGCGGCGCACCGGAATGGCAGGATTTTACCGCGTGGCGCGAGGCACAGAGCGGCAACGATCCCAAGGTGCCGATCGACACCAAGGACATCGCGATCCAGCTCTACACGTCGGGCACGACGGGCAAGCCGAAGGGCGCGATGCTGAGCCATGCGAACTTCCTCAACCTGGTGCAGACGGGCAATGCGGAGGACAAGCCGGAGTGGAACCGGTGGTCGACCGACGACGTGTCGCTGGTGGCGATGCCGATCTTCCATATCGGCGGCTCCGGCTGGGGCGTGATGGGGCTCTATCATGGCGCCCGCGGCGTGATCGCGCGCGAGTTCGATCCCTCCAAGGTACTGGATTTCTTCGAGCAGTCGGGCGTCACAAAGCTGTTCATGGTGCCGGCGGCGATGCAGTTCGTGGTGCGGCAACCGCGCGCCAGGACGGTCGATTTCTCCAGGCTGAAATACATGCTGTATGGCGCTTCCCCGATTCCGGCGGCGCTGCTGAAGGAATGCATCGAGGTCTTCAAATGCGGCTTCGTGCAGATGTACGGCATGACCGAGACCACGGGCACCATCGTCGCGCTGCCGCCGGAGGATCACGTCGAGGGGCTGGAGCGGATGCGCTCGGCCGGCAAGGCGCTACCGGGCGTCGAGATCGCCATCCTCGATGCCGACGGCAAGCCGTTGCCGCCTCGCCAGGTTGGCGAGATCGCGACGCGTTCGGGCTCGAACATGGCCGGCTACTGGAACCTGCCAGAGGCGACCGCTTCGACGCTGCGCAGCGACGGCTGGCTGCGCACGGGCGATGCCGGTTACATGGACGAAGACGGCTATCTCTACATCCACGACCGCATCAAGGATATGATCATCTCCGGCGGCGAGAACATCTATCCGGCCGAGGTCGAGAGCGCGCTGTGCGATCACCCTGATATCGCCGAAGCCGCCGTGATCGGCGTCCCCGACGAGAAATGGGGCGAAGCCGTGAAGGCAGTCGTGGTGATGAAGCCGGGCAAAGAGGCAACGGCCGCCGACATCATCAACTTCACGCGCGAACGCATCGCCGGCTTCAAGACGCCGAAGAGCGTGGAGTTCTTGCCGGCACTGCCGCGCAATCCGTCAGGCAAGATCTTGCGGCGGCAGCTGAGAGATCCCTATTGGGCGGGGAAGGATCGGCGGGTGAATTGAGACGCCGGTGCCGTAGGGCGGGTTAGCCGTAGGCGTAACCCAGCTCTTTTCTTTCCCACGGTGGCGGAAGTGGTGGATCGCGCCTTCGGCTAATCCACCCTGCGAGCGCGGTGCCCGCCTCAATGCTTCGCCGGCCCCATATACCCGAACAGGAACCCCGCCACCTTGCGCATCTGGATCTCTTCGCTGCCTTCCGTGATCCGGTAGCGGCGGTGGTGCCGATAAATGTGCTCGAACGGCTTGTGGCGCGAGTAGCCCATGCCGCCGTGGACCTGCATGGCGCGGTCGGCGGATTCGCAGCAGAGACGGTTTGCCCAGTAATTGCACATGGAGACGCGGTCGGAAAGCGTGCGCTCGATCTGCTCCTCGGTGAGTTGGTCCATCTCCCAGGCGGTCTTGCGGATCAGAAGGCGCAGCATCTCGGCTTGCGTCGCGAGCTCGACCAGCGGGAACTGGATCGCCTGGTTTTCCGCCAGCGCCTTGCCGAACGGCTTTCGCTCGCGCGCGTATTTGACGCTCTCGTTGATGCAATAGACGGCGGCGCCGAGCGAGCTCGCGGCCTGGCGGATGCGGTTCTGGTGCACGAAGCATTGCGCCAGCGACAAGCCGCGACCGAGCTCGCCGAATAGCGCATCCTCCGGCACGAACACATCGGTAAAGCTGACGCGCGGGTGATCGGTCGGCATGTTGAAGGTCCACATGTACTCCTCGATACGGACGCCGGGACTCTTGGCCGGCACCAGGAAGCAGGTGATGCCGCGGGCATCGCCGTCATTGCCTGACGTGCGCGCGAACAGCGCGCAATGCGTGGCGACGTGCATGCCTGTCGTCCACATCTTCTCGCCGTTGATGATCCAGCCCTTGACGTTGTCGCGGCTCGCCGGCACCGCGCGCGTCTCCATGTGGGTGGCATCCGAGCCGTGATGCGGCTCGGTGAGGCCGAAAGTGATGCGATACTTGCCCTTGATCGAGCCGTCGATCATCGCCTTCTGGTCGTCGCTTCCGTAGCGGTCGAGCATGGTGACGACGGGGAAATTGCCGACGATGGAATGCTCGTTCTGGAGGTCGTTGTGGAGCCCAAGTCCCTTGGCGGCAAAGTGCTCGCGGATCACGGCCATCCAGAGGTTGGATCCGTCCTTGCCACCATATTGCTTCGGCACCGGAAAGCGCAGATGGCCGGCGGCATCCGCGAGATCCTTGGCCTTGCGCAGCAACGCCTCCCATTCGTGACGCGGCAGACCACCATTCTCGAAATCGGTGCGCGCCCACTCGCGGCGATGGTCGAAGAAGCGGATGTTGTCGTCCGCCTCTTCCAGCGGCTTGATCTCGCGTTCGATGAAACGGTCGAGCTCTCCGAGATAGGCGACGAGATCGGCAGGCAATGAGAAATCCACAGGTCTCTCCCGGATTGATTTTATCGTTTTGCGTTAAGGCGCTGGGCGCACTTATGCTTCGCACGATTAAGGTGAGAAGAGCGCGTTCAAGTCAAGCAAGCCGAGGCCCGAAGGAGATGCAAGGCGCACCCGCGCAATTCGATGGTGTTGCCGCGGTGACGGGCGTTAGTATCACCGCCGATATTCCTTCACGAGAAGCTGCGGGAGCGCGCGATGGAGCTGAAATTCTCAAAGGTGGAACGCAAGGGGCCGATCACTGTCGTCACGCTGTCGCGGCCCGAGGTCTACAACGCGCTGCACATCGACGCACATTTCGAGCTCAACAAGGTGTTCGACGATTTCGCCGCGGACCCTGCCCAATGGGTCGCGATTGTCACCGGCGCCGGCGACAAGGCCTTCTGCGCCGGCAACGATCTGAAGTGGCAGGCGGCGGGCGGCAAGCGCGGCTGGGACAAAGGCGGCTTCGCCGGCCTCACGGCGCGGTTCGATTGCGACAAGCCGATCATCGCGGCGGTGAACGGCGTCGCCATGGGCGGCGGTTTCGAGATCGCGCTCGCGTGCGACCTGATCATCGCCTCGGAGAATGCGACCTTCGCGCTGCCCGAGCCGCGCGTTGGCCTTGCCGCGCTCGCCGGCGGCCTGCACCGGCTGCCGCGGCAGATCGGACTGAAACGCGCCATGGGCATGATCCTCACCGCGCGCCACGTCAGCGCGACGGAAGGACGAGAGCTCGGTTTCGTCAACGAGGTGGTGCCGCAGGGCGAGGCGCTCGCCGGCGCACTGCGCTGGGCCGAGATGATCACCAAGAACTCGCCGATGTCGATCAGGGCATCCAAGCAGGCCATCCAGAAGGGGCTCGGCGTGTCGCTGGAGCAGGCGATCGAGGAGCAGAGGGAATACCCCGCAGTGAAGGCCATGGTGGCCTCGCAGGATTACATCGAGGGACCGAAGGCGTTTTCGGAGAAGCGGCCGCCGAAATGGGTGGGGAAGTAGCGCGGTCCCTCCACCGTCATTGCGAGCGCAGCGAAGCAATCCAGACTGTCTCCGCGGATAGAGTCTGGATTGCGTCGTCCCAAGGGCTCCTCGCAATGACGAGGAGAGAGCTATCCGCCCCGCCCCAGCTCCCTTTTGTACGACGCGTAATTCGGCTGATCGACTGCGAGCTTGTCCATCGTGGTCGCCCACAGATGCTCGGCCAGGCCCGGCGTTGCGAGATCGACCTCGCCCTTGGCGATGCGCTCGGCGAGCGCGCGGTTGAGCTCTGTCACCGAGCCATCCATGCCGAGCAGCGCGCGCAAGCGCTCCACTTCCCTCGCATCGCTGGCCTCCTCCTGCGTCAACTGCCGCGTCACGAGGTCGAGGATGTTGATGGCAACGCGCAGCTTGAAGGCCTGGTGTCCGGAGATCAGCGGCGTGATGTCGTTGCGGAGGAAATCGGCGACCGCCTTGGTCAGCTCGATCGGCGTCGGTTCGTCCTGCATCTTTCAACTCCCGCGCGGCGCCAGCAGCCGCAAGAGATCGATCTCGGTTTCCGAGGCGCGACGGCCGATCATGGCGCGCTCCATGGAATGGTCGGGCCCCTCGCGAAACCGCTGCATCATGCCGCCGCACATGATGCCCCAGCGCAACGTCCCCATCACTTCCCAGAACTTGACGCGCGCTGGATCAACCTTGCGGCCCGCGGCTTCGTAACCGGCGAACAGTTCCTCGCGCGAGCCGAAGCCGCCCACCGGCTTGTCGATCTCGCCGAAACGCCAGGAGTTCACGCAAACCCAGCCGAGATCCTCCATGGGATCGCCGAGATGGGCGAGCTCCCAGTCGAGCACGGCGCGCACCCCCTCGGCGCCGATGATGAGATTGCCGTTGCGGAAATCGCCGTGCACCAGCGTCGTCTCGGTCGACGGACCCGGATCGTGGTCGCGCAGCCAGCGAAGTGTCAACTCGAACACGGGCTTTGGCCAGTTCAGGCTGCGATAGTCGCGCTCGAACTCGTCGATCTCCTGCGTGGCCGACCTGCTGCGCAGCTCGGGCAGTTGGTCCAGCGGGAGCCGGTGCAGGCCCGCGAGAACGCCGCCGATCTGCCGCGCCAGCAGTGGCCGTGCCGCCGCAAATTCATCATCGCGAAGAATCTTGCGGGCGATGGTCTCGCCCTCGACCCGCTGCATAATGAAACCGGTGCCGAGCTCCTCGTCCGGCGTCAGCACATGCATCACGCGCGGCGACGGCACGCCCGCCTCGAAGGCCAGCTGCATCAGCTGCGCCTCGGCGGTGAGCCCCGCCGCGCGCGTCGGCGCCGCGCCATAGCCCTTTGGCGAGCGGCGCAGGATCGCGCCGATCGGCCCGCCGGGATGCACGATATCGAAGCGCCATGTCTCCTGGCTGGCGCCGCCCGACAGCCTTGCGGCGCCGCTGACGCCGGTCGCACCGGGACACCAGCGCTGCACGCTGCGGGAAAGCTCCGCCTCGATCATTTGCCCTTGAACTGCGCGGGCCGCTTCTCCAGGAACGCGCCGACGCCCTCGCGAAAGTCCTGTGTGTCGCCGGCGCGCAGCTGGCACTGGAATTCCAGATTGAGCTGGTCCTCGAAGGAATTTTCGGGGCTGTCCCAATAGAGCTTGCGGATCAGCGACAGCGCCACCGTGGGCCCGCTGGCGAGATCACGCGCGAGCTTCATCGCCTCCTCCATCAACACGCCGTCGTCGTAGACACGGTTGACGAGGCCCCATTCCAGCGCCTTCTCGGCCGGCAGGCGCTCGCCCATCAGCGACAACTCGACCGAGCGCGCCTTGCCGATCAGGCGCGGCAAGAGCCAGGTCGAACCGCAATCCGGCACGAGGCCGATGCGGCGGAACGCCTGCAGGAAATAGGACGAGCGTGCGCACAAGATCATGTCGCCGAGCAGCGCGAAGCTCATGCCGGCGCCGGCGGCCGGGCCGTTGACCGCCGTTACGATCGGGCAATGCAGGTTGCGGACGCGACGCAGGAACGGATGAAAACCGGTCTCGAGCGTCAGGCCGGCCTTGGTCTTCTTCGACTGGTTGTTGCGCCCTTGCAGATTCGCGCCTGTGCAGAACGCACGCCCGGCGCCGGTGAGCACGACGCAGCGCACATCGTCTTTCTTCTCTTCAATCGCATCGAGCGCCTCGGAGAGACCACCCAGCATGTCCACGGAGACCGCGTTCATCACCTCCTGATGGTCGAGTCTGAGGATCGCGACCGAACCATCGAATTCGAGCGTGACGTGTTTGAACTGCATGGTTTCCTCGTCAGTTGCGGCCCGCTGTGTTTCGCAGACCGGAATTTGGTTTTGCCGGGGCGCATATTTGATTTTTGGCGCGGTCTTGTCCATGGTGATCAGCGCATAGCGAGAACTCTTGCGCGCAGCGGCTGATGCTCCGCATGCCCAGTTGTCTTGCCAAATACGGGAAACGCGCCATGAACCTTTTCGACCTTACCGGACGCGTCGCCGTGATCACCGGCGGCAATGGCGGTATCGGGCTCGGCATCGCGCAGGCGCTGGCGGGCCAGGGCTGCAACGTCTCGATCTGGGGCCGCAATGCCGACAAGAACAGGGCTGCTGCCGCGAGCCTGGCAGGACTATCGGGCAAGGTCGACAGCCGCATCTGCGACGTCACCGATCCCGCGTCGGTCAATGCCGCGATGAAGGCGACCCTCGACATTTTCGGCCGGGTCGACGGCTGCTTCGCCAACGCCGGTATCGGCGGAGGCGGCAGGCGCTCCTTCATCGAGCGCACCGAGGAGGAATGGCGCACGATGTTTGCGACCAATCTCGACGGCGTGTTCCACGCGTTCCAGGCCGCCGCAAAACACATGACCGACCGCGCCAATGCGGGCGATCCCTTCGGCCGGCTGGTCGCGACATCGAGCCTCGCCTCGATCTTCGGCACTGCGCGCAACGAGCATTATGCCGCGACCAAAGCCGCCATCAATGCGTTGGTGCGCGCGCTCGGCGTCGAGCTGGCGCGCCACGGCATCACCGCGAACGCGATCCTGCCCGGCTGGATCAAGAGCGACATGACATCGGGGCTCATGGCCAACGAGAAGTTCGTTGCCAACGTGATGCCACGGATTCCGTTGCGCCGCTTCGGCGAGGCCAGCGATTTCGGCGGCATCGCCGTGTATCTCATGAGCAAGGCCTCGTCGTATCACACAGCCGATACTTTCGTGATCGACGGCGGCTATACGGCGTTTTGAACCACAAAAACTGAAATGAGGGAGGAAGAACCATGTTCTCGCACATCATGATCGGCACCAACGACCTCGACAAGGCCAAGTCATTCTACGACAGCCTGCTCAGCACGCTCGAAGTGCGGCCGGCGCGGGTGGACGGCCACCGCATCTTCTACTTCACCAAGACCGGCATATTCTCGGTGACGAAGCCGATCAACGGCGAGCCGGCGACTTGCGCGAATGGCGGCACGATCGGCTTTGCTGCCAACTCGCCCGAGCAGGTCGACAAGTGGCACGCCGCAGGTGTCGCCGCCGGCGGTACACCGATCGAGAATCCGCCCGGCGTCCGCGAGGGCGCGGGAAACAAGCTCTATCTCGCTTATTTGCGCGATCTCGACGGCAACAAGATCTGCGCGATGCATCGGATGCCGGCTTGAGGTCGACCGGACTCTCCTCGTCATTGCGAGCGCAGCGAATCAATCCAGACTGCCGCCGCGGTAAGATTCTGGATTGCTTCGCTGCGCTCGCAATGACGGAGTCCTGGGGATCGGGCGGTGCTCCAGCCCACTTGCTCGCCGGCTCCGCTCAAACAACATTTCAAACGCCGCCTCGAAATTCCATCGCGTGGCATGGCCTGCGTGAGAAAATACGCGCTCGCACTTTCGCGACGCGGCGACTATTCTCCCGGCCAACACGATCTCAGCGCCCCCGGGAGGAACAATGACAAAGCACACCTACATTCCCCGCACCACCAACTACACGCTCAATCCCGGCGACGAGCTCAACGACCTCCGCATGTCGGATCAGGTCCGCCCGCTCTACGACCACGTCAGGAAATTCATCCGCGACACCGTCGAGCCGATGTCGATCGAATTCGCCAAGGCGGGCGAAGGCAAACAGGATCGCTGGAGCTTTACGCCGAAGCAGCTCGAAGTGCTCGAGGTCGCCAAGAACAAGGCCAAGAAGGAAGGTCTCTGGAATTTCTTCCTGCCCGATGACGAGACCGGCCAAGGCCTGAAGAACCTCGATTACGCCTATATCGCCGCCGAGCTCGGCAAGAGCCCGCTGGCATCCGAGACCATGAACTGCTCGGCGCCCGACACCGGCAACATGGAGGTGCTGGAGCGCGTCGGCACCAAGGAGCAGAAGGAGAAGTGGCTGAAGCCGCTGATGAACGGCGAGATCCGCTCGGCCTATGTCATGACCGAGCCGAACGTCGCCTCCTCCGACGCCAAGAACATCTCGACGACGGCAAAGCTCGTCGGCGACGAATGGGTCATCAACGGCGAGAAATATTACATCTCGGGCGTCGGCGATCCACGCTGCAAGATCCTCATCGTGATGGTGAAGACCAATCCGGACGCCGCGCCGAGCAAGCAGCAGTCGCAGATCCTGGTGCCGCGCGACACGCCCGGCGTCGAGGTGCTTGGCCCCATGTATGTGTTCGGCCAGGACCACGCCCCGCGCGGCCACATGCACATGCGCTTCAACAATGTGCGCGTGCCGAAGGAGAACATGCTGCTCGGCGAAGGCCGCGGCTTCGAGATCTCGCAGCTCCGCCTTGGCCCGGGCCGCATCCACCACTGCATGCGCACCATCGGCAAGGCCGAGAAGGCGCTGGATTTGATGGTGCAGCGAGGCCTCACCCGCGAGGCCTTCGGCAAGAAGATCGCCCATCTCGGCGGCAACATGCAGATCATCGCGCAAGCCCGCTGCGAGATCGAGGCGATGCGGCTGATGGTGCTGAAGGCCGCCAAGGCGATGGACGTCCTCGGCAACAAGGAAGCCCGCGTCTGGGTCTCCATGGTCAAGGCCATGGTGCCGGAGCGCGCCTGCAAGATCATCGACCAGTCGATCCAGATGCACGGCGCCACCGGCATCTCGCATTGGACCCCGCTGGCCGAAATGTATCAGGACGTCCGTCACCTGCGTTTCGCCGACGGTCCGGACGAGGTGCACTGGATGGTTGTCGGCCGCCACGAGCTGAGCATGGCGTAGTTGCCTTCTTCCCCTTCTCCCCGCTTGCGGACGGCGCGCGGGGAGAGGCGAAAGAAAGCACCGCGCTACGTCGCCGGCGCGATCTTGTCCTGTGTCTTCGTCTCGAAATCGCTGGCGTCGTGGCGCTCGTGGAGCTGGCTGGCGGGATCGCCGGAGACGCGGTTGACCATGCGGCCGCGCTTCACAGCTGGACGCTTGGCGATCTGGTCGGTCCAGCGCTGCACGTTCTTGTAGTCTTGCACGGAGAGGAATTCACCGGCGCCATAGACCAGCCCCTTGGCAAGGGCGCCGTACCACGGCCACACCGCCATGTCGGCGATCGTGTAGTCCTTGCCCGCGAGATATTCGTTGTCGGCGAGGCGCCGGTCCAGCACGTCGAGCTGGCGCTTGACCTCCATCGCGAAGCGATCGATGGCGTATTCGATCTTGAACGGCGCGTAGGCGTAGAAATGACCGAAGCCGCCACCGAGATAAGGGGCGCTGCCCATCTGCCAGAACAGCCAGGACATCGCCTCGGTACGCGCCTTGATCTCCTTCGGCAGGAAAGCACCGAATTTTTCAGCGAGGTAGAACAGGATCGAGCCGGATTCGAAAATCCTGACAGGTTCGGGGCCGGAACGGTCCATCAGCGCCGGAATTTTCGAGTTCGGGTTGATATCGACAAAGCCGCTGCCGAACTGGTCGCCATTGCCGATCTTGATCAGCCAGGCGTCGTATTCGGCGCCCCTGTGGCCGAGCGCCAGCAGCTCCTCCAGCATCACCGTGACCTTCACTCCGTTCGGCGTCGCCAGCGAATAAAGCTGCAACGGATGCTTGCCGACCGGCAGTTCCTTGTCATGGGTGGCGCCGGCGATCGGGCGGTTGATGCTGGCAAACTGACCGCCATTCTCCTTGTTCCAGGTCCAGACTTTGGGCGGCACGTAAGGGGCGTCGGTCATGCGAAGGGGCTCCGGCGGAAAGATGCGCGTGCATTAATTAGCCTCCGCATGGCGGATGGCAAGCCCTGGCGGCTCTGCGTCCGGCGCGGGCCTCCGGCCCGTGTCATGCAGTCCAGCCCGTCACGAGCCTGCGCTGCTGATGATCCGCCCCATGGTTGTCCAGCACGCAACGCCTGCGCGCAAGATGCTCGCCCAAATCCGGCGTGGCATCACCGGTAACGAAGGGCTGGCGTCGAACGGCGCTCGCAAGGCAAAACAAGAAGAGAACGTGAAGGCCGCGGGGAGAGAAAACATGAAATCGCCGATCTGCGACATGCTGGGCATCGAGTTCCCGCTGCTCGCCTTCAGCCATTGCCGCGATGTCGTTGCGGCCGTCAGCCGCGCCGGCGGATTCGGTGTACTCGGTGCCACCGCGCACACGCCTGACACGCTCGAGCGCGAACTGAAATGGATCGACGACCATATCGACGGCAAGCCCTACGGCATCGACGTGCTGATCCCGGAAAACATCTCGACATCAGGCGAGAAGAACGTCACCTGGAAGAGTCTGGAGGCGCGCGTGCCGGCGGAGCACCGCAAATACACCAGCGATCTCCTCAAGAAATACGATATCGAGCTCACCACCACTGACGTGACCGACGACCGGCCGCAACCGTTCGACGCCGAGACCGCACTGGAGCTGCTCGAGGTCTCCTTCAATCATCCGATCCGGCTGATTGCCAATGCGCTCGGCGTGCCGCCCAAGGCCATGATCGAAATGGGCAAGAGGCACAAAGTGCCGGTCGCAGCGCTCGTCGGCGCCAAGGAGCATGCGCTGCGCCAGGTCGCAGCCGGTGTCGATATCCTCGTGGTGCAGGGCACCGAGGCCGGCGGTCACTGCGGTGAGGTCTCGACGATGGTGCTGGTGCCGGAAGTGATCAAGGCCATCAAGCCGATCCGCGACGTGCCGGTGCTGGCGGCCGGCGGCATCATGACGGGCCGGCAGATGGCGGCCTGCATGGCCATGGGCGCCGCCGGTGCCTGGACGGGCTCGGTGTGGCTGGCGACCGTCGAGTCCGAGACCTCCGAGATCTTTCGCGAGAAGATGATTGCAGCGTCCTCGCGGGATGCGATCCGCTCGAAGGGCCGCACGGGCAAGCCGGCGCGGCAGCTCCGTTCGGTCTGGACCGACGCCTGGGACCGTGCGCCGGAAAGTCCGGGCGCCCTGCCGATGCCGCTGCAGAGCATCATCAGCCGTGACGCCTTCAACTCGATCGACCGCGCCGCCGCGGCCGGCAACACCAGGGCGCGCGACCTCGTCAGCTATTTTGTCGGCCAGGGGGTCGGATTGATCGACAGCGTGAAATCGGCCGGCGCCGTGGTGCAGGAGTTCAAGGAAGAATTCGCCGAAGCCGTCGAGCACATGAATGCGCTGGTGGCGGAGTAGCATCCGCACCGTCATTGCGAGCGAGCGAAGCAATCCAGGCTGCCTCCTCGGATACATTTCTGGATTGCTTCGTCGCCAGCGCAAAATTGCTTCGCAATTTTGTCGCGGGCTCCTCGCAATGACGAAATAACCAACATCGTGAATCGAGATTATGACTGACAAAACTGCCACCCCAGAACACCGCATTCCCGTCATCGTCGGCATCGGCGAGATCGTCGACCGTCCCAAGGAGATCACAGAGGGCCTCGAGCCGCTCGATCTGCTCGAACGGGCCTTGCAGCGCGCCGAGGCTGACGCCGGCGCAAAGCTGCTCAGTGAGGTGCAATCGCTCGACGTCGTCAACTTCCTGAGCTGGCGCTATCGCGATCCGGAGAAGCTCTTGGCGCAGCGGCTCGGCGTCGCGCCGACGCATTGCCATTACGGGCCGGTCGGCGGCGAGAGCCCGATCCGCTTTATTCATGAAGCCGCAAAGCGCATCGCGCGCGGCGAATGCGCGGTCGCGGCGGTGTGCGGCGCCGAGGCGCAATCAACGGCGACGAAAGCCGATCGTGCCGGCGTCGAGCTGCCATGGACGCCCTTCGCGCATGATGTTCCGGAGCCCAAGCGCGGCGCGGCGTTTCAGAAGCCGCTCGCCGTGAAACTCGGCGTGTTCCGCCCGGTCACGGTCTATCCGTTCTACGAAGCCGCCTCCTCCGCGCATTGGGGCCTGACGCCGCGCGAGGCAATGGCGGAATCGGGAACGCTGTGGTCGCGCTATTCCGAAGTTGCCGCGCAAAATCCCAACGCCTGGCTGAAGCGGCGCTATGCGCCTGAGGAGATCACGACACCGACCGCGGACAACCGGCTGATCGCCTGGCCCTACAACAAGCTGATGGTCGCTAATCCCAGCGTCAACATGGGCGGCGCGCTGCTGCTCACCAGCCTTGCCAAAGCGCGCACACTCGGTATCGCCGAAGACAAGCCGGTCTATCCGCTCGGCGGCGCCTCGGCGGAGGAGCCGCGCGATTATCTGTTGCGCGACCAGTTCTACGAAAGCCATCCGCAGAACGCCGTGCTGAAGACGGTGATGGATCTCGCCGGCGGCGATGGCAAAAAATTCGACGCGATCGAGCTCTATAGCTGCTTCCCTTGCGTACCAAAGATGGCGCGGCGGACGCTGGGCCTCGGCGTCGATGTGCAACCGACGGTGAACGGCGGCCTCACCTTCTTTGGCGCGCCGCTCAACACCTACATGACCCATGCAGCCTGCGCGATGGTGCGGCGTGTGCGCGGCGGTGCAAAACTCGGCCTGCTCTACGGACAGGGCGGTTTTGTTACCAAGCACCATGCTTTGGTGCTGGGGAAGATGCAGCCCCGCGACGTGCTGGCGCAAGAGACGAGCGTGCAGGCAGAGGCCGATCGCAACAAGCGCACCGTGCCGGAGTTCGTCACGGAGGCCTCAGGCCTGGGCAAGGTCGAGAGCTTTACGGTGCTCTATGGCCGTGGCGGCGATGTCGAGCACGGCGTGGTTATGCTGCGCACCGAAGACGAGCGGCGTACGCTGGCGCGGATTCCGGCGGGCGAGAGCGCCACGCTGGCCCACCTGCTCAACATGGATCGCACACCTGTGGGCTCGCTCGGCGAGATCACGATGGCCGTGGACGGCGTGCCGGAGTGGCGGGTGGTGCAGCTCTCATAGGGTGGTTAGCCTGCGATTGCGCAAAGCGCAGTCGCTTGGCGTAACCCACCTCTTCGACTTCCATGGAGACAAACAGTGGTGGGTTACGCCTTCGGCTAACCCACCGACGCCGTCCTAGCCCTTCGGCGCCTGCTTCTCTGACGCCGTGGCTGGCTTGCCGCCCGCACCAACCACACGCACCGGATCGCCGTCGGACAGACCATCCGGCGGGGCCGTGATGACGCGGTCATCTGGCGCAATGCCCGAGGCCAGCTCGATCTCCTTGCCGAGGTCGCGGGCGATGCTCACCGTCTTGAACTTGACCTTGTCGTCAGCCCCGACGGTTGCGACACGCAGGCCGCTGCCGTTGAAGATCAGGGCACTGGCGGGAATGCTGAGCGGCGCGGAATCGCGCTGCAGGCTCAGCTTCACGCTGGCGTAGCTGCCGGGCATCAGCTCTGCGTTCGAATTGTCGAGGCCGAGCTGCATCCGCGTGGTGCCTGACGCCACGTCGACGGCCTGCGAGGAGGCTTCCACCGTCGCCAGGAACGTCCGGTTCGGATATTCCGGCAGCGAGATGGTGGCCTTGGCGCCGATCTTGATCGCCGGCACGTAGTTCTGGGGCACGTTGACGTAGACGCGCAGCTTGGTGATGTCGGAGACCACGAACATCGCCGGTCCCGAGCCGCCGCCAGCGTTGATCAGCGCGCCGACGTCGGTGTCACGCGAAGTCACCACACCGTCGAACGGCACCGTGATCTTCTTGTAGCCCGCCAATGCTTCGAGCCGCTCGACATTGGCCTGACCGGACTTCACAGCGGCGTTCTTGTTGGAGAGATCGGCGCTGCGCTCGTCGATCTCCTGCGCGGAGACGAAGTTGGAGGCGACCAGGGTCTTGCGCCGGTTCAGCGTGGCCTCCGACAGCCTGGCGCTGGCCTGCAGGCTGGCGAGGTCGGCGCGGGCCTGCAAGAGCTGCTGGTCGAGGTCGGGCGCCTCGATCTCGGCGATCACCTGCCCGGCCTTGACGCGGGCGCCGATGTCGGCGCTCCAGCTTTTGAGATAGCCGGAGACACGGGCGAAGATCGGGGCACGGGAATAGGCCTCGAGCCGGCCCGGCAGGTCGATGGTGGAATTGAGGGCCTTGGCATTGGGCAAGGTCACTGCAACGCTTGGAACGGCCTGGTCGTCGGTCCATTCCTTCAGCCTGGAGTCCTGGTCCTCGCGGGCCCGGATACCGGTGCCGACCACGAGGCCTGCCGCAATCAGCGCCACCACGCTGAAAATGCCCAGTTTCCGGTGCGACACCGGGGAGCGAGTTTCAGTGGGCGACATCAGGAGTCTCCAATGGGGCGGCGGCTTTGGCGCCTTGCTTCTTGTGTACCATACTGAACACCACGGGAACAAACATCAGCGTGGCGAAGGTCGCAAAGATCAGGCCGCCAATCACGGCGCGGCCAAGTGGTGCATTCTGCTCGCCGCCCTCCCCCAGCCCCAACGCCATCGGCGCCATGCCGATGATCATGGCGAGCGCAGTCATCAGCACGGGCCGGAACCGGACGAAGCCGGCTTCCAGCGCGGCCGTGATGGGATCACCGAGCTCCTCATAGCGCTCGCGGGCGAACGAGATCACCAGCACGCTGTTGGCGGTGGCAACGCCCATGCACATGATGGCGCCCGTCAACGCGGGCACCGACAGCGTTGTCTGGGTCGTGAACAGCATCCAGACGATGCCGGCGAGCGCAGCGGGCAGCGCCGTGATGATCACGAACGGATCGGACCAGGACTGGAAGTTCACGACGATCAGGAAGTAGATCAGCACGACGGCGCCGAGCAGGCCGAATAACAGGCCCGTGAAAGCGCTGTTCATGGTCTGCACCTGGCCGAGCAGCACCACGGACGAGCCCTTCGGCACCTCCCTGGCGGTGTCGGCGATCACCCGGCGAATATCCGTGGCGACCGCGCCCAGATCGCGCCCCGAGGTGGTCGCAAAGATCTGCACCATCGATTGGATGTCGTATTGCGAGACCACCGCGCTCGAGGTCGCACGCTTGATGTCGGCGATGCCGCCGAGGATCGGCGACTGCGACGCGCCGGCCGCGGTGATCGGCAGTGTCTGCAACGCGCTGAGCGAATCGATCTGATATTGCGGCGTCTGCATCACGATCGAATAGGACACGCCGTTATCAGGGTTGAGGTAGTAGGTCGGCGCGACCTGCGAGGAGCCCGCCAGATTGACCACGAGACTGTTGTTGACGTCGCGCTCGGTCAGGCCGACATATTGCGCCCGGGTGCGATCGACGTCGATATTGAAGGTCGGCAGGTTCGGCGATTGCTGGATGCGTGCATCGGCAACGCCGGGGATGCGGCGAACCTTGGCGAGCAGCTTGTTGGCGTAGGCAAAATTGCCTTCGAGATTGGCGCCGCGGACCTGCAGATCGATCGGCGCCGGCGCGCCGAAATTCAGGATCTGGCTGACGATGTCAGCCGGCAGGAAAGCGAAGCTGACGCCCGGGAACAGTCGTGGCAGCTGCTCGCGCAGCACCTTCACGTGCTCTTCGGTCGGCTTGTGACCTTCCTTCAGCTTGATCTGGATATCGCCGTCCTGCGGACCGATCACGCCGGTGTTGTTGTAGGTCATGTTGATGCCCGAGATCGGCATGCCGATGTTGTCGGTCAGCGTCTCGATCTCGCCCGGGATCAGCTTGCGGATCGCCTTCTGCACATCCGCGAGCTGGTTGGCCGTCTCCTCGACGCGAGTGCCGACCTGGGTTCGGACATGCATCAGGATGTTGCCGGCATCGACCGCGGGGAAGAAATTGCGCCCCAGGAACGGCACCAGCGCGAAGGACGCACCGACCACGCAGAGGAATCCGATCACGAACACTGCGCTATGCGCCAGCGCCATGCCGAGCAGGCCACGGTAACCGCCGCGGATGCGCTCGAACCGCGCCTCGAAACCACGCTGGAACCGGACCAAGGGATTGCGCGACTTCGGCGGTTCGCCCTCATGGTGAACATGCGCATGCAGCAGATGGTTCGCCATGGTCGGCACCAGCGTGCGCGACAGGATGAACGACCAGATCATCGCGAACATCACCGCTTCGGCCATCGGCACGAACAGGAAGCGCGCGACGCCGGTAAGGAAGAACATCGGCACGAACACGATGCAGATGCAGAGCAGCGAGACGAAGGCCGGCGTCACGATCTGGTTGGCGCCGTCCAGGATCGACTGCTCGACCGGCTTGCCCTGCTCGAGATGGTAATTGATGTTCTCGATCGTCACCGTAGCGTCGTCGACGAGGATGCCGACCGCGAGCGCTAATCCGCCGAGCGTCATGATGTTCAGCGTCTCGCCGATCGCCGACAGCATGACGATGGCACCCAGCACCGACAGCGGGATCGAGACCGCGATGATGAGTGTCGAGCGCCAGCTGCCGAGGAACAGCAGGATCATGACGCTGGTGAGCAGCGCCGCAATCACGCCTTCGAAGGCGACGCCCTCGATCGCACCGCGCACGAACACCGACTGGTCGCCGATGAAGCCGATCTTCAGCGCATCCGGGAGCTGATCCTTGACGTCGATCACCTTCTGCTTGATGCCGGCGATGATATCGAGCGTCGAGGTCGCGCCCGCCTTCAGCACCATCATCAGCACCGAGCGGTTGCCGTCGACATGGACGATGTTGGTCTGCGGCGGATTGCCATCGCGCACCGTGGCGACGTCACGGACATAGACCATCGCGCCGTTGACGGCCTTGATCGGTAGATCGCCGAGCTCGTCGATCCTGAGCGGCGAATTGTTGAGCTGTATGCTGTATTCAAAGGTGCCGATCTTCTGAGTGCCGACCGGCGTGATCAGGTTCTGGGCTGCGAGCGCATTGGCGACATCCTGGCCGGACAGCCCGCGGGACTGCAGCGCGGTTGGATCGAGATCGATCTGGATTTGGCGCTGCTTGCCGCCGAACGGGTACGGGATCGCGGCGCCCGGCACGGTGACAAGTGGCGTGCGCAGATTGTTGATGCCGATATCGGCGAGGTTCTGCTCGGTGAGTCCGTCGCCCGACAGCGCCACCTGGATGATCGGCACGGTCGAGGCGGAGTAGTTCAGGATCAGCGGCGGAGTCGCGCCCGGCGGCATCTGCTTGATCAGCGTCTGCGAGATCGCCGTGACCTGCGCGTTGGCGGTGCGGATGTCGACATTGGGCTGGAAGAAGATCTTGATGATGCCAAAGCCGTTATAGGAATTGGCAGTGATGTGCTCGATGTCGTTGACGGTCGTCGTCAGCGCTCGCTGGAACGGCGTGGTGATGCGGCCGGACATCTGATCGGGCGGCAGGCCGGTGTATTGCCAGACCACACCGATCACGGGAATCCGGATGTCCGGAAAGATGTCGGTCGGCGTGCGCAGCGCCGCCAGCGGTCCGATGATCAGAAGCAGCAGCGCCAGCACGACAAACGTGTAGGGCCGGCT
Source organism: Bradyrhizobium sp. Gha (assembly GCF_900113735.1). GTDB lineage: Bacteria > Pseudomonadota > Alphaproteobacteria > Rhizobiales > Xanthobacteraceae > Bradyrhizobium. The sequence continues at coordinate 44,217 of NZ_FOQM01000013.1, read as the reverse complement.
CAGGGCAATACGAACCAGAGCAATCATGCGCCAGGCTATTCCGGATCGAGCAAGGATGTGGGATCGGCCCCCACGGGGATCCCGTTTTCCCCTTTACCCGAGCGCCACCGGAAACGCCAATCTCCGGCAGCCTGCCTGCATTCACTTCCGTGCTATCGCACTGCGAAATCGGCATCGCAGCCATGCGGCCCGCTACCCTTCCATGGGTACGGGACCCGAGTGATGAACAGGCGCCTGAGAATGCCCGCTCAACGCATGAGCGCAAGCGCATCGGAGAAAAAGTCCGGACCGCCGAAATTTCCGGACTTTAGCGCAAGCAACATGCTGCCTGCACCGGCGCCGACTGCGCGCAAGACCGGTACGCCCGCCGCGATTTCCACTCCTACGAGAAATCCGGGAATTCTCAACCGATCGACGACGGCGCCGGATGTCTCACCGCCCGCGACGACCAATCGTCGTACGCCCGACCTCACAAGGCCTTCTGCAAGATCTGCCATCGTCTGCTCGATGGCGTGACCGGCTGCGTCGCGGCCGTGGCGCGCCTGGACCGCCGCGACCGCCTGAGGCGTGGCGCTTGATGCAATCAGCACGGGACCCTGAGCCAAGTGCTCCTTCGCCCAGTCCAGCGCGCGCTGCGCTTCATGCGCGCCCGCAAGAATACGGTCAGGCTCGAGACGGAGCACCGGCATGACGCGTTCGGCGTTGGCGATCTGCTGCAGGGTGGCCTGCGAGCAGCTTCCGGCGAGACATGCCACGGCTCCGCCGACGGCGGCCCCCTGCTGGCCGGCTGTGGCGGCCGATTTGACCTTGCCGCTGGACACCAGGGCTCGCGCCAGCCCGAGGCCGATGCCGGAGGCGCCGACCGACAGCCGGTGCTCGCCGGCGACAAGGCCGATGGTCTCGAGGTCACGGTCGAACACGGCATCGATGATCGCAGCGCCGATACCCTTGCCCGACAATTCAGCAAGCCGGGCCCGCACGGCCTCCGCGCCACGCGTGAGGGTCGCGAGCTCGACGAGACCGATCGGCGTCTTGCTCTGACGCGCCAGCACGCGCACCAGGTTGGAATCGTGCATCGGATTGAGCGGGTGGTCTTTCAGCGGGCTCTCGCTCAGCGGCACGGCGCCGACGAAGAGATTGCCCTGATAGACGGTTCGGCCCGTCTCGGGAAAAGCTGGCGTCACCAGCACGACGGCCTCGCCGCAATCTGCGCGCAGCGCGTCCATCACCGGCCCGATATTGCCTGCATCGGTGGAATCGAAGGTCGAGCAGATCTTGAACAAGACATGGCTCGCGCCCCGACCGCGCAGCCATTTTTCTGCCGCACGCGAGCGCGACACCGCGAGCCCCGGCTCGATCGACCGGCTCTTCAGCGACACCACGACGGCATCGACCTCGGGCAGCTTCAGATCGTCGGCGGGCACGCCGATGGTCTGCACCGTGCGCAGGCCGGCGCGCGTCAGCGTGTTGGCGAGATCGGAGGCGCCGGTATAGTCGTCGGCGATGCAACCCAACGCAAGGGTCATGGCTTCACTCCCGCGTAGGGCTTGAACCAGGCAAGGCCGTCGTTGGTCTTGCCGCGCGGATTGTATTCACAGCCGACGAAGCCGGCATAGCCGAGCCGGTCGAGCTCTGCGAACAGGAACGGATAGTTCAGCTCCTCGCCATCAGGCTCGTTGCGCGAGGGAATGCTGGCGACCTGGATATGGCCGATGATCGGCATCATCTCGCGCAGCCGCATCGTGACGTCGCCATGAATGATCCCGCAGTGATAGATGTCGAACTGCAGCTTCAGGTTCGGCAGCCGCAGCTCCTGGATCAAATCGCGCGCGAAGCCGAAATCGTTGAGGAAGTAACCGGGCACGTTGCGGGCGTTGATCGGCTCCAGCACGATGTCGATGCCATGCGGCGCAAAGAACTCCGCGGTCCAGGCCACCGATTTGTAGAAGGCCTCGATCGCAACGCGCTCGCTACGGTTGGCGATGCCCGCCATCAAATGCAGCCGCTTCACGCCGGTGGCTTTGGCATAAGGCAGAGCCGTCTCCAGGCTCGCCTTGAGATCGTTGAAGCGCGCCGGCAATGCCGCGAAGCCCTTCTCGCCGGCGTCCCAGTCGCCCGGCGGTAGATTGAACAGCGCCTGGGTCAGGCCGTTGCGCTCGAGCCGCTCGCCGACAGCTTCGACCGGATGCCCATAGGGAAACAGAAATTCGACCGCGGTGAAGCCGGCCTGTGCGGCGGCATCGAAGCGCTCGAGGAACGGCACCTCGGTGAACATCATCGAGAGGTTGGCGGCGAAACGGGGCATTGGCGATCCTCTTTTACCTGTCGCCGGGAAGCTTCACACCGGTGACCTGCGCATACATCCGCGCCACCGAGGCGTCGTCGTCGCGGCCCATGCCGGCGGCTGCCGTCATCAGGAACATCTGGAGCGCAGCTGCCGAGACCGGCACCGGGAATCTGGCGCTGCGCGCCATGTCCTGGATGATGCCGAGGTCCTTGACGAAGATCTCCACTGCGCTGCGCGGCGTGTAGTCACCATCGAGCACGTGCGGCATGCGGTTCTCGAACATCCAGGAATTGCCGGCGGACGCCGTGATCACCTCATAGACTTTGCGGATATCGAGGCCCTGCTTGGCAGCGAACGCCATCGCTTCACTGGCGGCCGCGATGTGCACGCCGGCCAGCAGTTGGTTGATCATCTTGAACGCAGCGCCCTGGCCCGCGGCATCGCCGAGTTCGTAAAGTTTTGCGGCCATCGCATCGAGCGCCGGACGCGCTTTGGCGAAGGCAGCAGCGCTGCCGGAGGCGAGAATTGTCAGCTCACCCTGCGCGGCGCGCTGCGCGCCGCCGGAGATCGGCGCATCCAGGTAATGCCGGCCGGTCGCCTCGAGCTGCTTGGCGAGGCGCCGCGCGACGTCGGGATCCATGGTGGCGGAGGAGATGAAGACGCCATCCTTCGGCAGGGTCTCCGCGATACCATCCTTGCCGAACAGGATTGCTTCGGTCTGGGCGGCGTTGACGACGACGCTGACCACGATGTCGGCGCCCTTGGCGGCCTCGGCCGGCGTTGTCGCGCCGGTGCCGCCATCCTTCACGAAACGCGCGACCGCATCGGCCGACACGTCGCAGCCCGTGACGGCGTGGCCGGCGCGCTTCAGCGAGGTCGCCATGCCGTATCCCATCGAGCCGAGCCCGACGACCGCGATGCGCTGGTTTTGTGACGTGGAGGCAGACATGCAACTAACCCTTGCGAACGTTTCCCGACAAGCCGGCCTTTGCGGCGGCTCCTGACCTCGAATAACACGCCTTGGCCGCGCTGCCAAAGCGTGAGACAAGCAGGCATGACGGCCATGAGAACTGAAACGAGCAACGAGACAAGGCTGCGGGAGGACATCTGCCGGTTCGGACGGTCCCTGTTCGAGCGCGGGCTGACGCCGGGCTCTTCAGGCAATATCAGCGTCCGCCTGGATGGCGGCGGCTGGCTGGTGACGCCGACCAACGCCTCGCTCGGATTCCTCGATCCCGCCAAGCTGTCACGACTGGATGAACAGGGCCGGCTGGTTTCGGGCGATGCGCCGACCAAGGAAGTTCCGCTCCACACCGCGCTCTACGACACGCGCGGAAGCGCGCGGGCGATCGTACATCTGCATTCGACACACTCGGTCGCGCTCTCGATGCTGCCCGAGATCGACCCGCGCGCCGCGCTGCCGCCGATGACGGCCTATTATTTGATGAAGTGCGGCGCCACCGCACTCGTGCCCTATTATCGTCCCGGTGATCCCAAGGTTGCCGATGCCATCAAGGGGCTCGCCGGCAACTATTCATCGGTGCTGCTCGCCAATCACGGCCCGGTCGTCGCCGGAGACACGCTGGAAGCGGCCGTGTTCGCGACCGAGGAACTGGAGGAGACGGCCAAGCTGTACCTGCTGCTGCGCGGCATGAACCCACGTTATCTGTCACCGGAGCAGGTGGCGGATCTGGTGAAGGTGTTCGGGGTGACGTTGCCGGAGCATGGGGACGGGCATTAGCTGCTGCGCCGCCAAGTGCGGACTAGCGACGTCTCGCCCACCACTGTCATTCCCCGCGAAAGCGGGGAATCCAGTACGCCGCGGCTTCTCTGTATATCGCTGACGTCTCGGAGTACTGGATCGCCCGATCAAGTCGGGCGATGACACCGAATATGTTGCTCGAGCGTGCCCAACAGTTCGCCGCTACAGCCCCAGATAAGCCTTCCGCACGTCGGGATTGCCCTTGATCTCCGCCGATGGTCCCTGCATCAGCACACGACCGGTTTGCAGGATGTAGGCGCGGTCGGCGATCTCCAGACACTCGGCCATGCGCTGCTCGACGATCAGCACGGTCATGCCCGAGTCCCGGATCAGCTTCACCGCCTGAAAAATCTCATCGACGAGTTTCGGCATGATGCCCTGCGAGGGCTCATCCAGCATCAACAGCCTCGGTCGCGTCATCAGCGCGCGGCCGATCGCGAGCATCTGCTGCTCACCGCCGGAGAGCGTCTCGGCGCGTTGCTCGAGACGTTCGGACAAGCGCGGGAACAGCCTGAAAACGAGATCGAGCGGCCCCTCGCGATCCGCCTCGCTGCGATAGAGATAGCTGCCGAGGCGAAGATTGTCGCGCACCGACAGGCGCGGGAACAGGCGGCGATTCTCCGGCACATAGGCGATGCCGGTGGCGGTGACGTGATGCTGCGCCATGCCGTCGAGACGCTTGCCATCGAACGTGACCGAGCCCGAACGCGGACGTTCGGCACCGGCGATGGTCTTGAGCAGCGTCGACTTGCCCGCGCCATTGGCGCCGGCGACGCAGACGATCTCGCCCTTCTGGACCTCGATACTGACCGCGGAGATCGCGACCAGGCCCTGATAGGCCGTCGTGACTTCATGCACCGACAGCATGACGATCTCCCAGATATGCCTTGATCACCTTGGGATCGCGGACGACGTCGGCGGGCTTTCCCTCGACCAGCACCTTGCCGAGGTCGAGCACGATGGCGCGATCGACCAGCGGCATCACGATCTCCATGACATGCTCGACCATCAGCACCGTGATGCCGGCATCGCGCACCTTGCGCACCAGTGCCACGCCGGTCTGCGCCTCGGTCGGCGTCAGGCCGGTGAGGACTTCGTCGAGCAGCAGCAGCTTCGGTTCGGTCGCGAGCGCACGGGCCACTTCGAGGCGACGCTTCTCGGCGGGCACGAGATCGCTCGCAAGCACGTCGGCGCGCGCGGCAAGGCCGGTGAACTCCAGCACCTCATGCGCCTTGCGGCGGGCTTCGCGCATCACGGTGTTGCGCACGAGCGCACCGACGATGACGTTGTCGATCACCGTCATCGTCTCGAAGCTCTTGACCACCTGGAAGGTGCGCCCCACCCCGCGCTGGCAGCGCTCGGCGGCAGGCAATCTGGTGACATCCTCGCCGTCGAACCAGATTGATCCCTGCGTCGGCGGCAACACACCGGCGATGAGATTGAACAGCGTCGATTTTCCGGCGCCGTTCGGGCCGATCAGCCCAACGATCTCGCCGCGGCCGACCGAGATCGAGACGTCGCTGTTGGCAACGAGGCCACCAAAGCGCTGCCAGACGCCGCGGGTTTCAAGGAGCGCGGTCATCGCGTGGCCCCTTTCGCTTTCGAGCGGGAGAACAGGCTCACGAGCCCCTGCGGCAGAGCCAGCGAGATGGCCACGATCAGCGCGCCATAGACGATGAGGTCGACGCCGCGGCCGGAGCCGCCGATATAGGATCGCGTCAGCTCCGTCATCGGGATCAGGATGGCAGCCCCTAGCACCGGCCCCCAGAGGGTGCCGATGCCGCCGAGCACGGCCGGCAGCGCCATCAGCAGCGAGAACTGGAAGCCCATCACGCTTTCAGGGTCGATGTAGGCGAGGAACTGTGCGTAGAAGGCGCCGCCGATGGCCACCAGGAAAGCGGACACGGCAGCCGCGCCCATCTTGGAGTTGAACACGACGACGCCCAGGCTCTCGGCCGCTTCCGGATTGTCCTTCACCGCGCGCCACCAAAAGCCCCATTTGGAGTCCTCCAGCCACCAGGTGACGAACCAGGCGACGCAGCACAGCGCCAGTGCGAAATAGAAATACGGCAGCTTGCTGCGCAAGAACTGGAATTTCAGCCAGCTGTCGCCACGCACGGGAATGGTGATGCCCATCGCAGCCCCCGCCCATTCCCAGTTCTGGAACAGCAGCAGCCCGATCTCGGCGATGACGATGGTCGCGATCACGAAGTAATGGCCGCGCAGGCGGAAAAAGGGATAGCCCAGCCCCATCGCGATGACGGCCGCAATGACGCCGCCGGCGAGCATGCCGAACCACGGCAGCACGCCGAACTTCGTGTACAGCAACTCGGTGGCGTAGGCGCCGATGCCGAAATAGAGCGCGTGTCCCAGCGAGATCTGCCCGCAATAGCCGGACAGGATATTCCAGCTCTGCGATAACGCCGCATACATCAGGGTCAGGATCAGGATGTTCTGGACGTATACGTCCTGGACGAATAATGGCGCGAGCGCTGCGAGCCCGGCAAGGACCGCGGCGATGAGGAGGTCGCGGCGGCGCCGCGCGGCAAAACGCTTGTCCATCACATCTGTCCGAACAGGCCGCGCGGCCGGATGAATACGACGAGAAGGTACACGGCATAGATGCCGACCGACTTCAGCGAAGGCGGCAGCACCAGAGCGGTGGTTGCTTCGACGAGACCCACGACGATGCCGCCGGCAAAAGCACCGAACACGCTGCCGAATCCGCCCAACGCCACCGTGACATAGGCGATCAGCGCAAAGGACGCGCCGACATCGGGGTAGATATAGAAGAAGCTTGCCATGATCGCTCCGGCAAGGCCGACCAGGGCGGCACCAAGCCCCCAGCCGAGCGCGAACACGCGATTCCTGTCGATGCCGACGAGAGCCACGGCGCCGGGATCTTCACGCGTGGCCTCGAGGGCGCGACCGAAATCGGTGCGATTGATGAAGACGTAGAGCCCGGCAAAGGCCAAAATCGAGACCAGCGCACCCATCAGCTGCGGCTCGGGCAGGAAGATGCCGGCGATCGAGATCGTCTTGCCGCCGAGCCAGGACTGCGGAATGCTGCGATAATCCGGCGTGAAGAAGAACTGCGCCAGCCCGCGCATCACGATCGCGAGGCCGAAGGTGGAGAAGATCTGCACCATGCCGGCATTGGCCTTGGCCCGCATCGCGAAGCGCACGACCAGCAGATAGACCACGGCCCCGAGCACGAAGAGCGCAGCCGCAACCAGCGGCGCTGACAGCAAGGGATCAATGGCGAAGAACGTGAACAGGAAGAAAGACACGTACATCGCGATCATCAGGAACTCGCCATGGGCGAAGTTCACGACGTCCATCAGGCCGAAGATCAGCGCGAGACCGACCGCGATCAGTCCGTAGAGCAGGCCCATCAGCAGGCCGCTTGCGAGACTCTGGATAATGGCTTGGGCTGTCAAATGTCCGTCCCCCGAGATGATGCGCTCAGAATGAGAGCCGAAGCTATCTCCTCCGTCGTTGCGAGGAGCTCGCGACAAAATTGCGTAGCAATTTTGCGCTGATGCGACGAAGCAATCCAGAGTGTCCCCGCGGATTGCTTCGCTTCGCTCGCAATGACGGTGCAATGAGGCAGCTCGATTGGCCGCCAAGTTGCGCGGTCACCGCGCCGCTTACCTCATCGGCCAGGTCGCCTCCGCGATCGCGGCCTGCGGCGGGAAGATGGTGACGAACTTGCCGCCGACATATTGCAGCAGCACCGGGTTGGCGTCGTTGTTCTGGCCCATCTCGTCGAACTTCACGCGCTTCCACGGCATGATGGTCTGCTCGCCCGGGATGTCGGTCGCAGCCAGCGCATCGCGGATCTTCTCGCCGTCGGTCGACTTGGCGCGGTTGATGGCATCAGCGAGGATGATCAGGCCCATGAACTGACGGGAGGTGAGGTCGTTCAAATCCTTGCCCGACTTCGCCTTGAACATCTCGTTGACCTTGCCCACCATCGGGCGCTTCTGGGCGAGGTCGAGCGAGAACGTGCCGCGCGAGATCACGCCTTCGAGCTTGTCGCCGACGGCGTCATAGAGCGCCTTCTCGGAGAAGCCGGCATCCTGCGCCACGATTGCGTTTGGCTTATAGCCGAGTTCGGCCATGGTCTTGACCAGAAGAATGCCGTCGGTGGTGTAGCTCGAGGGCATCAACACGTCGGCATTGGCAATCTTGAGCTGCTGCACCTCGGCCGATAGCGACGGCGAGTTGGCGCGGTACTTGATGTCGGAGACGATCTTGTAGCCGCGCTCGCCGGCGATCTTGGCCTGGGCGTTGCCGGAGTCGGTTCCGAAGATGGTGTCCTCGTGGAACAGCGACAGCGTCTCGATCTTGGTCCCCTTCTTCTTCATGGCGTCGAAGAAGTCGAACATCGCGGCCGAGTACATCTCGTCGTGCGGCGCGGCGCGGAAGTAATATTTGAGACCGCGGCGATGCAGGCTCGGCGAGGAATTATCGGCCGAGACGAACGGGATCTGGTAGCGCTCGCAGATCTGGCTGACGGTGACCGCGACCGCGCTCTGATAGGTGCCGATGATGGCGCAGACCTTCTCCTGCGTGATCAGGCGCTCGGCTTCCGCACGGCCCTTCTGCGGATCGGCCTGGTGATCGGCGAACACGAGACGAACCTTGGCGCCGCCGAGGCTCGGCAGGCCCTCGCCCTTCGCCAGCGGCAGATCGAAATCACTGTCCTTGTTGATGACCTCGAGCGCGGTCTCGTAGGCCTTTTGGGCATCGACGCCCTGCTGCGCGCTGCCGCCGGAGAACGGATAGATCACGCCGATCACGACTTCAGAGGTCTGGGCTCTTGCGGCAATCGGCACCAGCGCGGCAGTGGCGGTGGCACCGAGCAGAACGTCGCGGCGAGAGATCGTCATGGCAGAGTCCCCTGTTACTGTATTTTGCGCGTATCGAATGAAGCGATTGGTCGAGAGCGTAAAGCCCGAAGAAGCAGCAAACACTGCCTGCTAAATCACGGCCATGTGCCTGTTCTTCAGATCCGTCACCAGCATCAGGCCGGGCGAATGCGTGATTGCGAATGGTACCTTGGCGGCGTTGATCACTGATTGCGGCGTCACGCCGCAGGCCCAGAATACCGGGATCTCGTCATCGGCGACAGCCACGGCATCACCATAGTCGGGCTTGGCAATGTCCTTGATGCCGATCAGGTGCGGATGGCCGAGATGAACGGGCGCGCCGTGAACGGCGGGATAGCGCGAGGTGATCTGCACCGCCCGGATCGCATCGGCCGGCTTGAACGGACGCATCGAGACCACCATGGGGCCGGCAAATGGTCCTGAAGCGCCGCAGGCAATGTTGGTGCGGTACATCGGCACACGCACGTTCTGCTCGATGTGACGGATCGGCATGCCTTCCTCCAGCAACGCCTCCTCGAATGAGAACGAGCAGCCGAGCACGAAGGTGACGAGGTCGTCGCGCCAATGCTTCTTCACATCGGTCGGCTCATCGACGACTTCGCCGTCGCGCCAGACGCGGTAGCGTGGCACATCGGTGCGAATGTCGAGATCGGCGCCGAGCGCAGGGATGTGCGGGCTCCCGACGTCGGACATGCCGATGATCGGGCACGGCTTCGGATTGAGCTGGCAGAAGCGGTGGAAGGCGCTGGCGTATTCCGCCGGCAGGATCGCCAGATTGCCCTGGACGAAGCCCGGAGCCACCCCCGCGGTGGAACCAACCTCGCCACCGCGATAGGCGAGGCGCGCCCGGCGGCTCGGGAGCGTGTCGGCCGTTTCAGTTTGCTGCGCTGCCACAAAAACAATCATGCGATCGACCTGCCTATGAACTCGACAAGCCTAGCCAACATCAAGCATACTATAAAGTCTAATCGTCCTTTTTAATCGATATCGATAAAGTTGCTTTATCGATCGGGAAAATCCTTCCAATGCTGGACTTCAGATCGATCGAAACATTCCTTTGGGTCGTGAAGCTCGGCAGCTTCCGTGGCGCCGCGGCGCGGCTCAATACGACCCAACCGGCGATCTCCCAGCGCATCGCCCAGCTCGAGCGCGAGATCGGTGTGAAGCTCCTGAACCGCGATCATCGCGTGGCCTCTCCGACTCCGAGCGGCCGGCAGATGATGGTCTATGCGGAGAAGCTGATCGGCCTGCGCGCTCAGATGATGGCCGAGATCGGCGATCGCTCGGCGATGCGCGGCGTCATGCGTCTCGGCGTCGCCGAGACCATCGTGCACACCTGGCTGCCGCAGCTGGTGAAGAGCATGAACGAGGTCTATCCGAACCTGTCGCTGGAGATCGAGGTCGACATCACACCGAACCTCACCGCGCGCCTGCTCGCGCAGGAGATCGAGCTCGCCTTCGTGGTCGGACCGCTGTCGGTCTCGGGCGTGCACAACCGCCTGCTCGCCGATTATCCGATCGGCTTTCTCGCCAGCCCGTCTCTCGGGCTCGGCCACGGTCCTGTGACGCAAGTGGATCTCGCCCGCTTTCCGATCATCACCTTTCCGCGCAAGACGAGGCCCTATGAGGTGGTGCGCGAGGTATTCGACCGGCCGGACTTGCCGCCGATCCGGCTGCATGCTTCCGCGTCGCTTGCGACCGTGATCCACATGGCGGTGGAAGGTCTCGGCATCGCCGTAATCCCCGACGCCATCGTGGAGAAAGAACTCGCCGACGGACGGCTGCAATTGCTCGACACCGATCTGGAAATTGCGCCACTGACGTTCACCGCGAGCTGGCTGGCCTCGCCTGATGTCGTGGCGGTGGAGCGCGTCGCCGCGCTTGCCTGTCAGATTGCGCAGAGCAGACTCGCGGTTGACGCGCCCGCGCTGGCGCGTCATTGAACGAAGGCCGGACTTTCTTCCGTCATTCCGGGGCTCGCGAAGCGAGAACCCGGAATCTCGAGATTCCGGGTTCGCCCTTTGGGCGCCCCGGAATGACAGCGACAAATGGAAAAAACGCATGAGCCGAGCCGCGAGCAACCTGCAAATCGATTCCGCCCGCCTCTGGGGATCCATCCACGAGACCGCGCAATTCGGCGCGACGGCCAAAGGCGGCGTGCGGCGGCTGACGCTGAGCAGCGAAGACAAGCAGGTTCGCGACTGGTTCCGCAAGGCCTGCGAGGACGCCGGCCTCGAAGTGCACACCGACGCGCTCGGCTCGCAATTCGCGCTCCGCAAGGGCCGCGACATGTCGAAGCTGCCCGTCGGCATCGGCTCGCATCTCGATACCCAGCCGACCGGCGGCAAGTATGATGGCATTCTGGGAACGCTCGGCGCGCTCGAAGTGATCCGCACACTCAACGACGCCGGCATCGAGACCGAAGCGCCGATCTGCATCGTCAACTGGACCAACGAGGAAGGCTCGCGCTTCGCGCCGGCGATGATGGCCTCCGCCGCTTACGTCGGCGATTTCACCACCGACGACATCCTCTCGCGCAAGGACATCGAGGGCACCTCCGTCGGCCAGGCGCTCGACAGCATCGGCTATCGCGGCGACAAGCCGGTCGGCTTCCAGAAGCTCGGCTGTTTTGTCGAACTCCACATTGAGCAAGGCCCGATCCTGGAGGCCGAGGGCAAGACCATCGGCGTGGTCGATTCCGGTCAGGGCGTGCTGTGGTACGACGGAAACATTTCCGGCTTCGAGAGCCATGCGGGATCGACGCCGATGCCGCTGCGGCGCGACGCGCTGGCGACGCTGTCCGAGATCGTGCTGGCGATGGAAGCCATCGCCAGGAAGAACGGGCCGAACGCGGTCGGCACCATCGGCGAGGCCGTGATCGCAAATCCCTCGCGCAACGTCATTCCCGGCGAGGTCGCCTTCACCATGGATTGCCGCAGCGCGGACGGCGCGATCATGGATGCACTCGATCGCGACCTGCGGGCGGCCATCGCCGAGATCGCCGCACGCCGCAAGGTCGATGTCAAGGTCGATCTCGTGTGGCGCAAGCCGCCGACGCATTTCGATCCCAAGCTGATCGCAGCAGTCGAGAACGCCGCGAAGACGCTCGGCTACTCCTCCCGTCGCATCACCTCCGGGGCCGGCCACGACGCCTGCAATCTCAACACCATCATGCCGGCCGCCATGGTGTTCGTGCCCTGCAAGGACGGCATCAGCCATAACGAGTTGGAGGATGCCACGCAGGGCGACTGCGCCGCGGGAACCAACGTGCTGATGCACACCGTGCTGGCGATCGCCGGCGTCGCATCCTGATTGGAGACAGACATGCACGGAGTTTTCGTCGACGCTAACGAAGCGCTCGCCGCGATCATGGAAAGGCTGGAGAAGCCAGGCGATCCCAAGGTGCGGATCCACAGGGACCCAGACATCAAGCCCGAGCAATATCCTGAGATTCTCGACGGTGCGGAGATCGCGATCGTCGACCACACCGCGCTGCCGACCGAAATCGCCAGGAAGTGCGCGGGGCTCAAGCACGTCGTGTTCCTCGGCACCGGGGCGCGCAGCTACATGAATCCGGAGGAGCTCGCAGAGCTCGGCATTTCCGTACATCTGATCAAGGGCTATGGCGACACGGCGGTGGCCGAATCCGCGATTGCGCTGATGTGGGCCTCGGCCCGCGTCATCGCCATGATGGACCGCGAGATGCGTGCCGGGAACTGGCTGCGCGAGGACGGCATGCAGCTCACCGGCAAGACGCTCGGGCTGATCGGCTTCGGCGGCATCGCCGCCGAGGTCGCGCGCATCGCATCCGGCAGCGGCATGAAGGTGATCGCCTGGAACCGGTCGCCGAAGAGCCATCCGGGCGTCGCGTTCGTCGACCTCGACACGCTGCTGGCACGGAGCGACGTGGTGTCCTTGCATCTGCTGCTCAACGACGAGACGCGCGGCATGATCACCCGCGAAACAATCGCGAAAATGAAGCCGGGCGTCGTTTTCATCAACACTGCACGCGGCGCCATCGTCGACGAGCAGGCCATGATCGACGCGCTGAAATCAGGCCACATCCGCCATGCCGGCCTCGACGTCTTCAACATCGAACCGCTGCCGGCAGATCATCCGCTGACCAGGATTCCGAACGTGACGCTGTCGGCGCATTCCGCCTTCCGCACGCCGGAAGCCAGCGAAAACCTGATCGAGGCGGCATGGGTTCATTGCCGCCGGATCGTGAATTCGTAGGGTGGGTTAGCAGCCCTGCAGATGCGCGAAGCGTATCTGCAGGGCGTAACCCACCACTATCTGTTTCCGCGGAGACAGAAGAGGTGGGTTACGGCTTCGCCTAACCCACGCTACGCTCCCCGCCATCGTAAGAGGACAAGAAGAACAACAATGGCCGACTATCGCACCATCAAGGCAGAGCCGCTCACCGACGTTGTCGGCGCCATCGTCAAAGCGGGCGGTTCGACGGACCGCGAGGCCGAGCTCGTGTCTACCAATCTCGTCGAGGCCAATCTCAAGGGACATGACTCCCATGGCGTCGGCATGATCCCGCGCTATGTCCAGAGCGTCGTCAATGGCGGCCTCGCCGTGAACCAGCACGTCAAGATCGTGCTCGACACCGGCCCGCTTCTCACCCTCGATGGCCTCACCGGCTACGGCCAGGTGATCGGCCACGAAGCGATGGAACTGGCGGCCGAGCGCGCCAAGCGCAACGGCGTGTGCCTCGTCGGCCTTTCCAACGCGCACCATATCGGCCGCATCGGCCATTGGGCCGAGCAATGCATCGACCATGGTCTCGTCTCTATTCACTTCGTCAACGTGATCTCGCGCCCGATCGTGGCGCCTTGGGGCGGCAGCGATGCGCGCCACGGCACCAACCCGTTCTGCGTCGGCATCCCGCGCCGGGGCAAGGAGCCGATCGTGCTCGACTTCGCCACCAGCAGGATCGCGCAGGGCAAGACCCGAGTCGCCCACAACAAGGGCGTCGAACTCGCGCCCGGCACCATCATCGACAATGAAGGCAGGCCCACCGTCAATCCACGCTACACCGTCATTCCGCCGCACGGCGCTATCCTGCCATTCGGCGAGCACAAGGGTTCGGGGCTTGCGCTGGTGTGCGAAATCCTCGGCGGCGCGCTCTCCGGCGGACAGGTGGTCAAGGGGCCGTCCGACGGCAAGTACAACGTCCTCAACGGCATGCTCTCGATCATCATCGATCCGGACAAGCTCGGCACCGGCGAAAACCTCGCGCGCGAAGTCGAGAGCTTTGTTGCCTGGCACACCGGCTCGCCGCCCGGCCCCGACGTCGACAAGGTCAGGATCGCGGGTGAACCAGAGCGCGAGACGAAGAAGAAGCGGCTCGCCGAAGGCATTCCGGTCGACCCGACGACCTGGCAGGAGATACTGGAAGCCGGGAAGAAGTTCGGGCTGGATCCGGCGGCGATCGAGAAGATCGCGGGGTGAACGGGGGCCAGAGGCGCTCCTCTTCCCTTCTCCCCTTGTCAAGGGGAGAGGGTGAAAGATGCACCTTAATCCACCATATCCGCAACGGCCTTGCCGCAAGCCGTCGTGTCGGCATTGCCGCCGAGATCCTTGGTCCGCAGCGTGCGCTCAGCGAGCGTGCGCTCGATCGCTTCGACGATCGACCTGCCGGCTTCCTTCTCGCCGAGATGATCGAGCATCATCGCGCCCGACCAGATCGCGCCGATCGGGTTGGCGATGCCCTGCCCTGCAATGTCGGGGGCAGAGCCGTGCACCGGCTCGAACACCGACGGGAAATTCCCTTCGGGATTGATATTGCCCGACGGCGCAATGCCGATCGTGCCGGTGCAGGCTGGGCCGAGATCGGACAGGATGTCACCGAACAGGTTCGAGCCGACGACGACGTCGAACCAGTCAGGATGCAGCACGAAGTTCGCGGTGAGAATGTCGATGTGGTACTTGTCCCACTTCACGCCCGGAAACGTCTTCGCCATCGCCTCCACGCGCTCGTCCCAATAGGGCATGGTGATGGAGATGCCGTTCGACTTCGTCGCCGAGGTCAGATGCTTCTTCGGCCGCGACTGGGCGAGTTCGAACGCGAATTTCAGGATGCGGTCGACACCAGTGCGGGTCATCACCGTCTGCTGCGTGACGAATTCGCGGTCGGTGTCGGGGAACATGCGGCCGCCGACCGAGGAATATTCACCTTCGGTGTTCTCGCGCACCACCCAGAAATCGATATCGCCGGGCTTGCGGTTCGCCAGCGGCGACGGCACGCCGGGCATCAGGCGCACCGGGCGCAAATTCACGTATTGGTCGAACTCGCGGCGGAACTTGATCAGGGAGCCCCACAGCGAGACGTGATCCGGAATTTTCGCCGGCCAGCCGACCGCGCCGAAATAGATCGCATCGTGCTTGCCGATTTTCTCCTTCCAATCGTCCGGCATCATCTGGCCGTGCTTCTCGTAATAGTCCCAGGACGAGAAGTCGAAATGATCGAAATGCAGGGACACCCCGTGCTTCTTCGCCGCGGCCTCCAGAACGCGCATGCCTTCCGGCACCACTTCCTTACCGATGCCGTCGCCGGGAATGACAGCGATCCGGTATTGTTTCTTGCTCATCGAGAACGTCCCTGGTTGATCCGGCAGCCGCCGCCGTTTGATTGCACTGCAATGGACCAAAGTCGGCGGCAGTGCAACGCTGCACTGCAATGTTGACCGTGGCGTAACCGAGCGCCTACTGATTTCATTCTGTTCCCATCCTGCGAGTAGCTCTCATGGATCTGCATCTGCATGGCAAGCGCGTCCTGATCACAGGCGCGTCCAAGGGCATTGGCGCCGCCGCTGCCGAGGCGTTTGCCGAGGAGGGCGCAAACCTCCTGCTCGCCGCTCGCAGCGGCGACCAGCTCAACGCGCTGGCCGACCGTCTGCGCTCGGCGCACCAGATCGATGCGACGACGAGCGTCGTGGATTTGCGCAAGGCCGATGACGTCGCCCGGCTCGCCAAGCAAGCCGCCGAGATCGACGTGCTCGTCAACAATGCCGGCGACATCCCCGGCGGCTCGATCGACAAGATCGACGAGACGACCTGGCGGCACGCTTGGGAATTGAAGGTGTTCGGCTACATCAACCTCACGCGGCAGATTTACGCGCAGATGAAGGCGAAGGGCGGCGGCGTCATCGTCAACGACATTGGTGCCGCCGGCGAAAAGTTCGACGCGAATTACATCTGCGGCAGCACCGGCAACGCCGCCTTGATGGCTTTTACCCGCGCGCTCGGCGGCAAAAGCCTCGCCGACAACATCCGCGTGGTCGGCATCAATCCCGGCCCCGTCGGCACCGACCGTCACGTCACGCTGCTGAAGACGCGGGCCATGCACCAGTTCGGCGACGAGAACCGCTACAAGGAATTCCAGAAGGGCCTGCCGCTCGGCCGCCCCGCGCATGCGCGCGAGATCGGCGACCTCATGGCCTTCCTCGCGTCGGATCGTGCTGGTTACACGTCGGGCGTGATCTACACGGTGGACGGCGGCATCAGTGCCGGCTGGGGCTAAGTCTATCCACGTCATTGCGAGCGAAGCGAAGCAACCCAGAATCTTTCCAGGTAGGCAGTCTGGATTGCTTCGTCGCTTCACTCCTCGCAATGAACACATGATCTTAGGAGTAAGATAGTTGTCTCAAGACCTGATCCGCGAAACCGCCTGCACCGTCGTCGATTTCTTGCGCTCCGGCGACGTCTCGCCGCTTGAACTGCTTGACGTGCTGGAGAAGCGTGTCACGGAGGTCGATGGCAGGGTCAACGCACTGCCGACGCTGTGCTTCGATCGCGCGCGGGATAGCGCCAAGGCGCTGATGCGGAAGCCGGCAGGCGCCCGGGGGTTGCTCGCCGGCCTGCCGGTGCCGATCAAGGACCTGACCGATGTCGCCGGCGTGCTGAACACGCAGGGCTCGCCGATCTTCAAAGATACCATTTCCGCGACATCCGACCTCATGGTCGAGAACCTCGAAGCCAATGGCGCGGTGGTCTACGCCAAATCCAACACGCCGGAATTCGGCGCCGGCGCCAACACCTTCAACGAAGTGTTCGGCGCGACGCTGAATCCCTGGGATGTCTCGAAGTCGGCGGCCGGCTCCTCCGGTGGCGCGGCGGTGGCGCTTGCGACCGGCATGGCCTGGCTTGCACAGGGCTCCGACATGGGCGGCTCCTTGCGCAGTCCCGCCGCCTTCTGCGGAATCGTCGGCATGCGGCCGAGCATCGGCCGCGTCGCGCATACGCCCAAATCGGGCATCGACCGCAATCTCGGCGTCGTGGGGCCGATGGCGCGCAACGTCGAGGACCTTGCGCTGCTGCTCGATGCCATGAGCGGCGACTATGCGGACGATCCGCTGTCGCTGCCGGCGCCGACCACCTCGTTCCTGTCCGCGGCGCAGTCGGGCAGGAAGCCGAAGCGCATCGCCTATTCACCCGATCTCGGCATCACCCCCGTCGATCCCGAGGTCAAAGCCATCACCCGCAAGGCGGCCGAACGTTTCGCCGAGGCCGGCGTCATCGTCGAGGAGGCGCATCCGGACTGGCGCGAGGCGCATGAATGCTTCCACGTGCTGCGGGCCTTCGATTTCGCAATCACCAAGGCCAATCTGCTGCGCACCAGGCGCGACCTGCTCAAGCCCGAGGTGATCTGGAATATCGAAGAGGGCCTCAAGCTCACCGTCGATCAGCTCGCACGCGCCGAAGCCCAGCGCGTCGGCATGACCGCGCGCGCGATCGAGTTCTTCAAGACCTATGATCTGCTGTTGACGCCAACGACGATCGTGCCGCCCTTCCCGATCGAGAACCGCTATGTCGCAGAATGTGCCGGCAAGAGGTTCGAGAACTACATCGAATGGCTCGGCATCGTCTATGCCGTCACGCTGGCCTGCTGCCCGTCGCTTTCGCTGCCCTGCGGCTTCACGGCGTCCGGCCTGCCGATCGGCGTGCAGGTCGTCGGCGCGCCACGCACGGATGCGCAGGTGATCGCCGGCGCGAAAGTGCTGGAGGACATTTTGGGTCTGCGCGGCACGACGCCGATCGATCCGCGGGTGAAGAAGTAACTGCTCTCGGGTCCGGACGCGCGCTCACCTCGCGCGCGTCGCCTCCAGGCTCCGGCTGTAACGCGACATCGCGAAGCAGAACACGAAATAGATCGCGGCCACGAAGATATAGACTTCGACCGAAAACTGCTGCCAGGCCGGATCGATGATCGCGGTCTTGGCTGTCGTCAGAAGGTCGAAGATGCCGATGATCAACACGAGGCTGGTATCCTTGAAGAAGGCAATGAAGGTGTTGACCAGCGGTGGGATGACGTGGCGGATCGCCTGCGGGAGCACGACCAGCCGGTGCTTGCGCCAATAAGATAGCCCGAGCGCATCGGCGGCCTCATATTGCCCACGTGGCACCGCCTGGAGACCGCCGCGGATCACCTCGGCCAGATAAGCGCCCGCGAACAGGATGATCGCGATCTGCGCGCGCAGCAGCTTGTCGATGTTGAATCCGGCCGGCATGAACAACGGGAACATCACGCTTGCCATGAACAGCAGGCTGACCAGGGGCACGCCGCGGATCAGCTCGACATACAGCACCGAGACCGAACGGATCGCCGGCAGCTTTGAGCGCCGGCCGAGTGCAACCAGGATGCCGAGCGGGAAACCAAATGCCAGCCCTGATGTCGCCAGGATCAGCGTCACCGGCAAGCCACCCCAGCGGTCCTGCGAGACAAAGGAGAGCCCGAACAC
The DNA here is from genome assembly GCF_900113735.1 of Bradyrhizobium sp. Gha. Classification (GTDB taxonomy): domain Bacteria; phylum Pseudomonadota; class Alphaproteobacteria; order Rhizobiales; family Xanthobacteraceae; genus Bradyrhizobium. Next base: position 25,524 of record NZ_FOQM01000013.1, on the reverse strand, counting down.
GCCGCCCCACATCAGCACGCTGATCAGCGCCAGCGCACCGACCCAGATGTAACCGAGCTCGCGCCGCCACAGCGCGCGGCGGGTGGAGAGAAAGTACAGCGCGATGAACAGCAGCACCGAGAGTCCAGGCCGCCATTGCTCGTCGAACGGATAGGTCCCGAACAGGATGAAGCGGTACTTCTCCGGGATGATGGCCCAGCAGGCGCCGAGACCGCGCACCGCCTTGCAGGCGCCGGAATCATTGGCCGGCGTCAGCCAGACCGCGTTGGCAATGCCCCACTGCACGAAGCTGATCACGCCTTTCGTCAGCACCGCCAGCAGAACGACCGTGAGGATGCCGTTCGGAATCGACGAGAACAGATTGCTGCGCAGCCAGCGCAGCACCGGATTGCCGATTTGCGGGCGTCGGGCGGCTCGGGGCACGTCGGGGATGTCTGCGATCGCGCTCATGCTCAGCGCTCCGCCAGCGCGATGCGCGCATTGTACCAGTTCATGAAGAAGCTGATGCCAAGGCTGATGGTGAGGAAGACGGCCATGATCAGCGTGATCGCCTCGATCGCCTGCCCGGTCTGGTTCAGCGTGGTGTTGGCGATCGAGACCACGTCCTGGTAGCCGATCGCGACCGCGAGCGAGGAATTCTTGGTCAGATTGAGATACTGGCTCGTCATCGGCGGCACGATCACCCGCAACGCCTGCGGCAGGATGATCTGCCGCAGCATGAAGCTGCGGCGCAGGCCGAGCGCGCTGGCGGCATCCCACTGCCCGCGCGGTACGGATTGAATGCCGCTGCGCACGATCTCGGCGATGAAGGCCGAGGTGTAGGTCACGAGCGCGATCAGCAGCGCGAAATATTCCGGCGCGAGCGTCAGCCCGCATACGAAGTTGAAGCCGCGCAGCTGCGGCCATTCGATGGTCCAGGACACGCCGAGCAACAGCGACACCGCTGCCGGCAGCGCGACAATGAGGCCGAGCGCAAAGGGCCAGGCCGGCCGCGGCCTGCCGTCGCGCATTTGCTGGGCGAGCAGCCGGCGCCGAATGGCATAAAACGCGACGGAGCCCAGCACGGCCGTGCCGAGGACCCAGAGTTGCGGCGAGCCAACCGGGATTGCCGGCAGGATCAAGCCGCGATTGGACAGGAACACACCCTCGACCGGCCGCCACGCCGCACGCGCCGCCGGCAGCGCCTGCATCAGCACGTACCAGAACAGCAGCTGAAGCAGCAGCGGGATGTCGCGCAGCACTTCCACATAGACGGCGGCGAGCCGCGACAGCAGCCAGTTGGCCGACAGCCGGGAAATTCCGATCAGCGTGCCCAGAATGGTCGCAAGCACGATGCCGATCACGGCGACACGCAGCGTGTTGGCAACGCCGACGACGAAGGCCCAGAGGTAGCTGTCTCTCGGATTGTACGCGAGCAGGCTGTCGGCAATCGGCATGCCCGCCTCGCGGCCAAGGAAGGCAAAGCCGGTGGTGATGCGGCGGGCCGAGAGATTGGTGACGGTGTTGGACCAGAGGAAAACGATGACCGCGACGGCGATGCCGACCACCAGCACCTGCCAGAACAGGCCCTTCAATTCATTCGGCCCGAGCGCGCCGAAAAGGCTGCGGCGCGGCGGCGGCCTCGGATGATCTGATGTCACGGCACAAAAATCCTTCCTGAAACAGCGATTTCGGCGGCGCACGTCAACTGTTGCACCAATCCCTAAATCGTGCAACAAATGTTTCATGGCCCTGTCAGCGAAATCCTCGCCTTTGAGCGAACTGCGCATTGCGTTGCCATCGCTGCCCCTGCGCTTGCAGGAGGTCGGGCGTTTCGTCGCGGCCAATGATTACGACGCCACCACGCGATCGATGCGCGATCTCGCGGCGGAAGCCGGCGCCGATCCGGCCGCGTTCACGCGCCTTGCCAAGGCGATCGGCTATTCCGGCTGGGACGAATTGCGCGCCGCGCTGACCGAGGCACGACGGCCATCGCAGATCTCACCCTTCTCCGTCCGCGCCAAGAACCGTCGTCACGGTCCGAATTCCGATGTCGCGCTCGTCACGGACAAGCTCGAGGCCGAAGCCGCCGGCCTGCCGCGCATCTCCGCCCACGCGATTGCGGACGCGGCTCGTGCGCTGCACGATGCAAAACGGATCTGGATCACCGGGTACCGCAGCTGTCGCAGCGTCGCGGAATTGCTCAATTACGAGCTCCGGCTGTTTCGCCCCGAACAGGTGCAGATCGTCGGCGCCTCCGGCCCTGATGATCTTGATCTCGGCGCGTTCCGTCCCGGCGAGGCCGTGATCGTCATCGGCTTTACGCCCTATACCAATGCCAGCGTCCGGGTCGCACAGGCAGCCTACCGCGCAGGCGCGACGCTGATCGCGATCGCTGACAGCGTGGCCGCGCCGATGGCTGAAGGCGCCGACCACGTGCTGCTGTTCGAGGCGGCCTCCTCGCCCGGCTTCTTTCCCAGCCTCACCGGCGCGCTCGCAATCGCGCAGTCGCTTGCCGCTGTCACGTTCTCGCTCGGCGGCGCAGCCGCCAAGAAGCGCTTAGAGGACACCGAGGCGCGGCTCGCCGCGGCCTCCACTTATGTTTCAGAGAAAGGTTGATCCATGGGCACCCGCACCAGCCGCGTGCTGCATCGCTCGTTGCGCGAGACGCCCCCCAGGGCGATCGGCGGCGAAGGAATCTATCTCTTTGCCGAGGACGGCCGCCGCGTGATCGACGCCTCCGGCGGCGCGGCGGTCTCCTGCCTGGGCCATCAGCATCCCCGCGTGATCGCGGCCATGGCGAAGCAGGCTTCGACGCTCGCTTATGCGCACACCGCCTTCTTCTCCTCCGAGCCGGCCGAGGCGCTGGCCGAGGCGCTGGTCGGTCACGAGCCCGGAGGGCTCGCCTACGCCTATTTCGTCAGCGGCGGATCGGAAGCGATCGAGGCCAGCATCAAGCTGGCGCGGCAATATTTCATCGAGCGCGGAGAGCCGCAACGGCAGCATTTCATCGCGCGGCGGCAGAGCTATCACGGCAACACGCTCGGCGCGCTCGCCGCCGGCGGCAACGCCTGGCGCCGCGCGCCCTATGCGCCGCTGCTCTCGGCCGCCTTCAGCCATGTAACGCCCGCCTTTGCCTATCACGAGAAGCACGACGGTGAATCCGATGCGCAGTTCGCGGCGCGGCTGGCCTCGGAGCTGGAAGCCGAGTTCCAGCGTCTCGGCCCAAGCACCGTTGCGGCGTTCCTCGCCGAGCCAGTCGTTGGCGCCACGGCCGGCGCCGTGACCGCGCCCGACGGTTACTTCAAGGCGGTGCGCGAGATCTGCGACCGGCATGGTGCGCTGCTCATCCTCGACGAGGTCATGTGCGGCATGGGCCGCACCGGCACGACGCATGCCTGGGAGCAGGAGGGCGTCGCGCCCGATATCCAGGCGATCGCCAAGGGGCTCGGCGGCGGCTATCAACCGATCGGCGCGATGCTCGCGAGCAGAGAGATCGTCGATACCATCCGCTCTGGCTCGGGCGCCTTCCAGCACGGCCACACTTATCTCGCACATCCCCTGGCCTGTGCGGCTGCGCTCGCCGTGCAGGACGTGATCCGGGAGGACAAGCTGCTCGAGCAAGTGAAGCGGCACGGCAAGTTGCTCGAGCAGCGGCTCACCGAGCGCTTCGGCAATCACCGCCATGTCGGCGACATCAGGGGCCGCGGCCTGTTCTGGGCGATCGAGCTGGTCGCCGACCGCGCCACCCGTGCTTCGTTCGATCCGGCGCTCAAGTTAAACCAGAAGATCAAGGCGGAGGCCTTTGCTATTGGGCTCGGCTGCTATCCCGGCGGGGGCACCGTGGACGGCGTCCGCGGCGACCATGTGCTGCTGGCACCGCCCTATATCGCGTCGGCAGGCGAGATCGATCAGATCGTCGACAAGCTCGGCACGGCCGTCGACATCGTGTTGCGTAGTGTCAATCACTGAGGGGAGAGTAGCATGATGAGGAAAGTGGTTATCGCAGCCGGCGTGCTCGCGGCATCGACCGTGATTGCGTCAGCGGCGACGCTCGATCAGGTCAAGAGCCGCGGCACGCTGGTATGCGGCGTCAGCGCCGGCTTTGCCGGTTTCTCGGCGCCGGACTCACAGGGCAACTACAAGGGCCTCGATGTCGATTACTGCCGCGCCCTCGCGGCCGGCGTGTTGGGTGATCCCGACAAGGTGCGCTACGTCTCGCTGACCGCGCAGAACCGCTTCACGGCGCTGCAATCGGGCGAGATCGACGTGCTCTACCGCAACTCCACGCAGACATACCTGCGCGGCGTGACGCTGGGCCTGCGCCAGGGTCCGATCAACTTCTACGATGGCCAGGGCTTCGTCGTGAAGAAGGACCTCGGCGTGAAGGAGCTGAAGGACCTCAAGGGCGCGACCGTCTGCGTCGCGCAAGGCACCACGCACGAAGTCACGCTCGGCGATTACGGCCGCGCCAACGGCATCGACTGGAAGCCGCTGGTGTTCGACCGCGTCGACACCATGTACCAGACCTTCTTCGGCGGCCGCTGCGATGCCATGACGCAGGACGCGTCCGCGCTCGCCGGTGCCGTCACCACCGCGGCGCCGAACCCGGCCGATTACGTCGTGCTGCCGCAGACCATCAGCAAGGAGCCGCTCGGCCCCTTCACCCGCAACGGCGACGAGGTCTGGAGCGACATCATCACCTGGCTGCATTACGGCCTGATCGAGGCCGAAGAGCTCGGCGTAACCCAGGCCAATGTCGACGAGATGGCGAAGTCGCAGACACCCGCGATCCAGCGTCTGCTCGGCGCTTCCGGCGATCTCGGCTCGCGGCTTGGCCTCGACAACAAATGGCTGGTCACGGCGATCAAGGCCACCGGCAATTACGGCGAGATCTACGAGCGCAACGTCGGCAAGGCGAGCCCGCTCAAGCTCGAGCGCGGCCTTAACGGCCTCTGGAGCAAGGGCGGCTTGATGTACGCGATTCCGTTCAAGTAACAGTTCACCCCTCCCGCGTGCAACAGGCGATCGCATATGGGAAGCACGATGCGGCGGCATTGGCGGTGGGCCCCTCCCTCGCTTGCGGGGGAGGGTTGGGGAGAGGGTGTCTCCGCAACGGGACAATCCCTAAGAGGAAAGAACCCTCACCCGCCACGCTCTGCGACTCCCGCAAGCGGGAGAGGCGGAGCAAGCCGGCGACAATCCTCAAATCCATATGCGATTGCCCTGCCGCAAGCGGGGCGAGGCAGAAGAGACTCCCATGCGCATCGCCCTGATCCACGCCCTCAAGCATTCCATCGCCCCGATCGAGGCGGCGTTCGCGCAGGCGTGGCCGGAGGCGCGGCTGATGAACCTGCTGGACGACAGCCTCTCGGCGGATCTCGCCCGCGACGGCAAGCTCAACGATGCCATGACCGATCGCTTCCTCGCGCTCGGTGATTATGCCGCAGCGACCGGAGCGAATGGCATCCTGTTCACATGCTCGGCCTTCGGCCCCTGCATCGAGGCCGTTGCGCGGGCGCATGCGCCGATGCCGGTGCTGAAGCCGAACGAGGCGATGATCGAACGTGCCGTGACCATGGGCAAAAAGATCGGCCTGCTCTCGACCTTCCCGCCGACGCTGGCCTCGATGCCGCCGGAGTTTCCGGCCTCCGTCCAGATCGTGCCGAAGCTTGCCGAGGGCGCGCTGGCGGCGCTCGACCGCGGCGACCGCGCCACGCATGACCGGCTGATCGTCGAAGCCTCAAACGATCTGCGCGATTGCGACGTCATTGCGCTGGCCCAGTTCAGCATCGCATCATCGGCGCCGCTGGTCGCGGAGGCGACGGGCCGTCCGGTTTTGACGACGCCCGACAGTGCGGTCGAGAAGCTGATGAAGCTGCTGAAAGCGAAGGTCTAGGCGCCGGCCTTTTTCTGACGGCGCGCGTCCTTGATCGCGACTGCGAGCGCAGCTTTCGTCTCGTTCACAAAATCCTCGACCAATTCCTCGCGCGAGGCATGTGCCGCCTCGCCGGTGAACAGGCCCTGCTCGGCCAGCATCACCACGCCGTGCAGCGCCGCCCAGATCTTGAGTGCCTGCCGTTCGCGCAAATAGGCGACGGCCGGCGCTTCCAGCGCTTCAATCACGAGCTCGAACGTCTCGCGCGTCGCCTCGTGCAGCTCGCTGCCCTTGGCCGCGCAGGACACGGTGCGGGACGCAAACATCAAGCGGTAGACGCCGTTGCGACGCAGACCGAAGTCGAGCGTTGTCTGCGCCAATCGCGACAGTTTCGATTGCTTCGACGGCTTCGCCATTGCATCGCGCAGCATCGCGGTGAACTGCCGGAACGCCTCCGCGGTCACCGCGGCAAGCAGTGCCTCGCGATCGGCGAAATGGCGGTACGGCGCCGGCTGCGAGACTCCGAGCTGCTTTGCCAGCGCTTTGATGCTGATCGCTTCCGCCCCGCCCTGCTCCGCCTCGCGCAATGCGGCCTTGATCAGGGCGTCGCGGAGATCGCCGTGGTGGTAGGTGTTCTCAGGCTTACGAGCGAAATGTGACCGCATGTTACGGCGGAGCCTATAAGTTTGCACTTGACAGGGAAAGCCTGTCGATAATGTAATAACATATAACTTAAAACAGACGGCAATTGCCGCAGAGAAGAGGAACGCGCCGCCCTTCGGGCCACGCGCATACGACCGAGGGAGGCGCAATGGCAGAGCGACTGAAAGTTCGGGTCGATCCCGACAAATGCCAGGGCCACGCACGCTGCAAGGCGCTGGCGCCTGAATTGTTCGAGCTCGACGAATACGGCAACGCCCACGCGGCCGGAGACGGCACGGTTCCGCCAGGGCTCGAAGACAAGGCCTGGCTTGCCAAATCCAACTGCCCGGAAATCGCGATCGATGTGGTCGAGGAGTAGCGCGGCTGCCCGCGTCCTCGCGTGCCTTCAGCGAACACCAGCCCCAAGGAATTCGGAGGGATTGTAAGAGATGTCCGACGTGAGCCAGCCTGCCGCCCATCCGCCCGTGACCGACTGGGTCAACGATTTCGACCACACCGATCCGCAATGGACCGACGATCCCTTCCCGATCTGGGAGGAGCTGCGCGCCGCGAGCCCGGTCGTGCATACCGAGCGCTTTCTCGGCTGCTATATGCCGACGACCTATGAAGCGGTGCGCGAAATCGCCAACGACACCGAGCATTTTTCGTCGCGCCGCATCATCGTCCGCAACGTCCGGCCCGAAATCGCGCGAAACGCGGCACCGCCGATCACATCCGATCCACCCGTGCACAAACCGGCCAAGCAATTGCTGCTGCCGCCTTTCACGCCGGACGCGATGAAGAAGCTGGAACCGCGGATGCGCGCGATCTGCAACGAGCTGATCGACGGGTTCATCGCCGACGGCAAGGTCGACGCCGCCGCGCGCTATAGCAAATACATCCCGGTTCAGGCCATCGCGCACATGCTCGGCATTCCCGAGAGCGACAGCGATCTCTTCATCAACTGGATCCACATGATCCTGGAGCTCGGCATCAAGGACGAGAACATGCTGCTCCAGGCCGTGCAGGAGATGAGCGACTATTTCAGGGGCCATATCGAGGAGCGCAGATCGAAGCCGACTGACGATCTCATCTCCTATCTGATGAATGCCAGGGACCGGGATGGCCAGCCGCTGGAAGAGTCGCATGTGCTGGGCTCGTTGCGGCTGCTCCTGATCGCCGGCATCGACACCACCTGGAGCGCGATCGGGTCGTCGCTGTGGCATCTCGCCCGCACGCCTGTAGACCGCGAGCGGCTGATCGCCGAGCCGGAGCTGATTCCCACCGCCGTCGAGGAACTGCTGCGCGCCTATTCGCCGGTGACGATGGCCCGCGAAGTGGTCAAGGACACCACGGTGTCGGGCTGTCCGGTCAAGGCGGGCAACATGGTGCTGCTGTCCTTCCCGGCCGCCAATCGGGACCCAAAAATGTTTCCGGATGCCGATAAGGTCGTGATCGATCGCCGGGAGAACCGCCACGCCGCCTTCGGCCTCGGTATCCACCGCTGCGTCGGTTCCAACCTGGCGCGCATGGAGATGCAGGTCGCGTTGGAGGAATGGCTCAAGCGGATCCCGGATTTCCGGCTTGATCCTGCGGGGACCGTGACATGGTCGCAGGGCACGGTACGGGGACCCCGCCAGTTGCCATTTCTGCTGGGAAAGGCGATGTAGGCCTTTCCTGGGACCACGGAGAGAGGCCGAACGTGACAGAGCTAGCAACCCAACCGGCCTCCGACCATATCGACATTGCCGACGCCAAGCGGCGGATCAAGGCGATCTTCATCGGCTCGATCGGCAATCTCGTCGAGTGGTACGATTTCTACGCCTATACGGCGTTCGCGCTGTATTTCGCCCCGGCCTTCTTCCCCGGCAACGATCCCGTGGTGCAGCAATTGAACGCCGCCGTGGTCTTCGCCGCAACCTTCCTGATGCGGCCGCTGGGCGGCTGGTTCTTCGGCTACCTCGCCGACCATTTCGGCCGACGCATCTCGCTGACCCTGTCAGTGGTGTTCATGTGCTTCGGCTCGCTAATCATCGCACTGACGCCGACCTTTGCCACGATCGGCTATGCCGCACCGGTGATCCTGGCGCTCGCCCGCGTCATCGAGGGCCTGAGCCTCGGCGGCGAATATGGTGCCAGCGCCACTTACCTCAGCGAGGTCGCCGATCCCAGGCATCGCGGCTTTTATTCGAGCTTCCAGTACGTCACGCTGATCGGCGGCCAGCTCACCGCGATCATCGTGCTGCTGCTCCTGCAAAAGGTCTTCCTCACGCCCGAGGAACTGAAGGCCTGGGGCTGGCGCATCCCGTTCGCGATCGGCGCGGCGCTCGCGATTTTCGCAGCCGTGATGCGGCGCGGCCTGCATGAGACCGAGGCGTTCGAGGAAGCCAAGAAGGTGGTGAAGCCGACGGGCTCCCTCACCAATCTGTTGCGTTATCCGCGCGAGCTGTTGCTCGTGGTCGGCCTGACCGCCGGCGGCACCGCGGCGTTCTACACCTTCACCACCTACATGCAGACCTTCGTCAAGCTCTCGGTCGGGCTCACGGAGGACCAGACCACCTTCGTGATCTTCGGAACGCTGATCTTCGCGACCATCCTGCAGCCGATCTACGGCGCGATCTCCGACAAGATCGGCCGCAAGCCGCTCTTGATCTTCTTCGGCATCGCCGGCACGCTCGCAACCGTGCCGCTGCTGATGACACTGAAAGAGACCAAGTCGCCATTCACAGCGTTCATCCTGATCTGCTGCGCCTGGCTGTTCGTTGCCGGCTACACCTCCATCAACGCGGTGGTGAAGGCCGAGCTGTTCCCGACCAATGTCCGCGCGCTCGGCGTCGGTTTGCCCTATGCGATCACCGTCTCGATCTTCGGCGGCACGGCGCCTGCGATCGCGCTCTATTTCAAGACCATCGGACACGAGCAGTGGTTCTACTACTATCTCGCCGGAATCATCTTCCTGTCGCTGATCATCTATTCCAGCATGCGGGACACCAAGCACGCCTCCGCGATGCACCGCCACGAGTAGCCGATTCACGAGTAGCATATGGCCGACGAGACGCCATCCGACAGCAAGCTGACGCGCACCAAGGAGAAATGGGCGCGCGAGGGCCGCTTCCTCACTGGCAGGATCACGCGACCTGAGGACCAGCGGCTACCGCCCGGCCAGCATCTGACCAAGGACTGGCCGGTGCTCGATCTCGGCGTCTTGCCGCCGGTCTCGCGCGAGCGCTGGCGGCTCGACGTCTACGGCGCGATCGAGAAGCCGGTGTTCTGGACTTTTGCCGAGTTTGCCGCGCAGAAGCAGGATCAATTCGTCTCCGACATCCATTGCGTCACGACTTGGTCGCGCTACGACAATGAATGGGAAGGGCTCGCCACGCGCGGGCTGCTGGCGGCCTGTCAGCCCCGCGACGATGCGCACTTCGTCGTGCTGCATTGCTATGACGGCTACACCACCAACCTCGCGCTGGAGGATTTCGCCGCCGAGGACGCGCTGCTCGCCCATAGCTGGTCCGGCCAGAAGCTGTCGGACGAGCATGGCGGCCCTGTCAGGCTCGTCGTTCCCCATCTCTATTTCTGGAAGAGCGCGAAGTGGCTCCAGGCCATCGAATTCGTGACCGACGACGCACCCGGCTTCTGGGAAGTCCGCGGCTACCATAACCGCGGCGATCCCTGGGCCGAACAGCGCTACTCGAGCGATTAGGTCCACGCAAACACGGGGAAGGCCCATGCCGACGGAACGCTTTCAATTCACCGGCGAAGGCGGCCATCAGCTCGCGGCCGCGCTGGAGCTGCCGGACGGAGAGCCCGCGGCCTATGCGCTGTTCGCGCACTGTTTCACCTGCGGCAAGGACACGCTGGCAGCCAAGCGCATCTCGGTCGCGCTCGCCGCCAAGGGCATCGCGGTGCTGCGTTTCGACTTCACCGGGTTAGGCTCGAGTGAAGGTGATTTTGCCAATTCGACATTCTCCTCGAATGTCGCCGACCTCGTGCGCGCCGCCGATCATCTGCGTGCGACCCGCAAGGCGCCGTCGATCCTGATCGGTCACAGCCTCGGCGGCGCTGCGATCCTGGCAGCCGCCGGGAAGATTCCGGAGACCAGGGCGGTCGTGACCATCGCCGCCCCCTCCGATCCCGCCCACGTCACCGGCCTGTTCAGCGAGCATCTCGACAACATCCGCACGCAGGGCGAGGTCGAAGTCTCGCTCGCGGGTCGCCCGTTCCGGATCAAGCGCGGATTCCTCGACGACATCGTCGAGCAGGCGCTGATGAAGGACGTCACCGACCTTCATAAAGCAATGCTGATCATGCACTCTCCAGTCGACGATACCGTCGGCATCGATAATGCGACCAGGATCTTCGTTGCGGCGAAGCACCCCAAGAGCTTCGTCTCGCTCGATCACGCCGATCATCTCCTGACGAAACCGGCGGATGCGCTCTACGCGGCGGACGTGATCGTAGCCTGGGCGAGCCGCTACATCGAGAGCGCAAAACCGGTCAAAGCGGTGGATCTCCCGGAAGAACCCCGCAAGGTGGTGGTTCGGGAGACCCGCAAGAGCAAGTTCAACCAGATCGTCACGGTCGGGCCGCATCATCTCGTTGCGGACGAGCCGGTGGCTGCCGGCGGCGAGGATGCGGGCCCGGGGCCCTATGATTTCCTGCTTGCCGGCCTCGGCGCCTGCACCTCCATGACCATGCGCCTCTATGCGGACCGCAAATCGCTGCCGCTCGATCGCGTCACGGTCACGCTGAAGCATTCGAAAATCTACGCCAAGGACTGCGCGGAGTGCGAGACGCGCGACGGCATGCTCGACCAGATCGAGCGCGACATCGCGATCGACGGCGCGCTCGATGCCGAGCAACGCAAGAAGCTGATGGAGATCGCCGACAAGTGCCCGGTGCACCGCACCTTGACCTCGGAGATCCGGATCGTGACCAGGGCCGTGGACTAGCGCGCTAGAAGCACGACGCCATCGTCCGCAGCGCTGCGCTGATCTCGCTCTCGCGCCAGGCCGCAAAGCCAAGCAGCAGGCCATGATCGCGCGGCCGTCCCAGCGCCAGGCTGGATAGTGCCCGGGTTTCGACGCCTGCCTCGACCAACCGCTTGACCACCGCTTGATCGGCGCGACCGCGCCTGAGACGCGCGACGAGCTGGATGCCGCCCGAAGGCACCTCGACCGAGAGCACCTCGCCGAGATAGCGCTCCAGCCCCGCGACGAGATGATCGCGCCTGAGGTGATAGAGCCGGCGCATCCGGCGCAGATGCGCGAGGAAATGCCCGTCGGCGATGAACTCGGCGAGCGCCTCCTGGATGTGGCTGGACGCGATCAACCCGATGTGCCGCTGCGCGATCTCCAGGGCACTGACCAGCGCCGGCGGCGCGACGAGATAGCCAAGCCGGATATCCGACGTCATCGCCTTCGAGAATGTGCCGACATAGAACACGCGGCCATGGGCATCGAGTCCCTGCAGGGCCGGCACCGGACGGCTGTCATAATGGAATTCGCCATCGTAGTCGTCCTCGATGATCCACCCTTGCCGGGCCTGCTCGATCTCAAGAACTCGCTCCGGCGCGCCAGCGACATCAACCGCCCGGTCGGATGCTGGTGCGAGGGCGTCATGAAGACGAGCTTGGGCGCCGTCATGCCCGGCATTCGCTGCATGCCCTGCTCGTCGAGCCCGATGCCGGTCACCCGCGCGCCCGACGCACGGAAGGCGGCTGCAGCGCCGGGATAGCCGGGATCCTCGACCCAGACCTCATCGCCTGGTGTGATGAGCACGGCCGCGATCAGCGTCAGTGCGGCCTGCGCACTCGGCAGGACCATGATCTGGTCCACCGTCGCGCGAACGCCTCTGCCGGCCGCCAGATAATGCGCCAGCGCTTCACGCAAGCGCGTTCGGTTGACCGGGCCAAGCTCTCGTTTGGCAGCGCGCACGGCGCTGCGGCGCAGGCAGCGCGCCCAGACCTCGTTCGGAAACTCCCGCGCATCGCCATGCCCCGGACGCAACGGCTTGAGCGGCGCCTGATAGGACATCGGCCAATCGGTCTGCGTGAGCTTCGATGCCCAGGGTGATAGCCGCGGTTTGCCGGGACGGAGGCTCGAGCCGCCCCCGCCCGCGGCTTCAAAGCGCTCTCCGCCATCGACGGTCACCACGGGACGACGTCCGTGCGACGCCTCGAGATACCCTTCGGCGGCAAGCTGCTCGAATGCATAAGTGACGGTGTTGCGGGAGACGCCGAGGTCGCTCGCAAACCGGCGGCTCGACGGCAGCGCGCGGCCTTTGGCGAGGCGGCCGGCCGCAATCAGCCTTCGGAGCTGGCCGGTCAATTGTGCCACCAGCCCCTCTTCGTCCGCCCGGTCGAGCTCGACCAGGCCAGCGATCATGCTCTCCGAAACTGGCACCTCCATCTTCTCCGATCTGGCACTTTTTCGGGTGCCAGGCGAGATGCTATCCACCGGATCTGACGGCTTCAAGGATTTTGCGATGAACTCTTCCCTGTCACCCCGTGCAGCGATCGGCCTGTTTCTCATCGTCGTGCTGGCCTGGGGCGTGAACTGGTCGATGACGAAGCAGATCGTTCAATTCCTTCCGCCGCTGTGGACGTCGGCGATCCGCAGCTGGATCGCGCTGGCCGGGCTGTTCGTCATCCTCGCATTGAGCGACAATCTGGTGATCCCGGAGCGGCGCGATATTCCCGTGGTGCTCAGCGTCGCTTTGCTGCACATGACGATATTCTCCGTGCTGGTTGCGGCCGGTGTGCGTTTCCTGCCGGCGAGCAAGGCCGTCGTGCTCGGCTACACCACGCCGCTCTGGGTCGCGATCGCGGCGCCTCTGCTCGGAAAGGATACGCTGAGCGTGGCGAAGCTTGCCGGCGCCCTGTTGGGATTGATCGGGCTCGCCGTGATCCTGAACCCGGCGTCGATCGACTGGACCAACACCAACGTCGTGCTCGGCGCCGGCATGGTCATTCTGGCCGCGATCTCCTGGGCTGCGAACATCATCTATATCCGCGCGCACCGCTGGATCGCATCCCCGCTCCAGCTCCTGATCTGGCAGGTGCTCGTGGCGACGATCGTGCTGACAGTGTCAGCGGTTATCGCGGATGGCCTGCCGCACGCGCAATGGTCGTGGAAGCTGGTCCTGCTGTTGCTGTATTCCGGCCTGATCGGGACTGCGCTGGCCTATTGGGCGATGTCGATGGTCAACAAGAGCATCTCGGCGCTGACGACGGCGCTCGGCACCACCGGGACGCCGCTCGTCGGCATCGCCAGCGCGGCGATCCTCCTGGGTGAGCCGATCGACAGGAGCCTTGTCGTCGCGGCGGCACTGATCGTCACCGGCATCGGCCTTGCGACGCTGGGCGACCGGCTGCTGCGCCGTCAGGCGACCGCGAGCGGCTGAACGCGCAAGCTGCCGCGCAGACCTGCCGCGGTGCCGAGCACGATGCCGGCGACCGCAATGAAGGAGCCCAGCGCGAGCGTCGACACGCCGGTGAGTCCCTGCCCGATCGAGCAGCCAAAGGCCATCACGCCGCCGATGCCCATGAGCGCGGCGCCGCCGGCCGAGCGCAGCATGTGGCGCGGCGACGAATAGCCTTCGAGCTTGAAGCGGCCGGTGACGAGCGCAGTGACCAGGCTGCCGGCAAAAACCCCACCAACCGTCGCGATGCCAAAGTTCAGCGTCAGCCCGGTCGAGAGCATGGCGTATTGCAGGCTGTCGGCGATCGGCGCGACGAAGGTGAGCGAGGTGACCGGGACAGGATTGAAATCGTCGGCGCCGACATAGCCGGTCACGAACCATCCGCCGGCGACGAGCAGCCCGACAATGACCCCGGCCGCGATCTGGCCCGGAGAGCGGCGGAACGCCGTATGCGCGAAGGCAAACAGGATCAGCGCCAAGGCGATCGCGGCTGCGGCCAAAGCTCGCGAAGCACCCTCAGCGAGACCGAGCGTCGCCAGCACTGAGGGCAACGAATTGACGTTCACGGTTGTTTGCGAAGCCTGAACCAGCGCAATGCGCGCCGGCGCGATCAGGCCCTTGAGCGTCATCTGCGCGGCAATGGCAAGCACGGTCACGACGACGAAGGAGCGGAGATTGCCGCGGCCCAGCAGCACCAGCGCCCGCGAGCCGCAGCCGTTCGACAGCACCATGCCATAACCAAACAGCAGGCCCCCGAGGAACAGCACGGGCAGTGAAAAAGTCTGCTGCAGGTAGATCGACTTGCCGAGATCGATCATGCCGGTGCCGGCGAGGAACTGGCTCGCCGCAATCGCCACCGCAATCGCCAGCGCATAAGACCGGACCAACCGCCCGTCTCCCTCCGCCAACCAGCCGCGCATGCTGCTCATCAGGCAGAAGCCGCTGAGCAGGCCGACGGAGCCATAGACGAGGCCGATAACGAGGCCGGCGAGGATCACGAGTGGGGTGGATTCCATTGATCGTTCTCAGACCTCTCGCCATTCTCCGTCTTTGCGAGCTTCATGGCCGCAGGATTACCCTATCGCGCGACGACCCGGCAACGGCGGCATAAGCCTCCTTCGCCCGCTCCAACGGATAGATCGCATTCGCCCGGATCGGAAACGGCTTCAGGTGGCTGCTGGCGAAGCCGGGGCCGAGCTCACGCAGCACCGCGCCGGTCGCAGCCGAGGACAGCCCAAGCGTGTCGATGCCGACATAGGTGTGTTGCCCGCGATAGAATTCGAGGATGTTGAACTGCACGATGCGGTCGATCGCGGCGATCAGGATCTGGCGGCCGCGCAACGCGAGCGACCTGTGCGCAGCCTGGAAGTAGGGATCGCCAACCGTATTGAAAACGATGTCGGCACCCTTGCCACCGGTCAATTCGCGCACGCGCACGGCGGCGTCGACCGCAGAGGCGTCGATCACCTCGATCGGCGCATTGCTGTGGCCATCATAGGCTTCGGCCTTGCGCACCACGCCGATCACGCGTGCGCCCTGCCAGGTTGCGATCTGCACCGCGGCCTGACCGACCTTGCCATTGACCCCGAACACGAGGACCGTCTCGCCACTCTTCGGCACGCCGGCACGGCGAAAGCCCTCCATCGCGGTGACGAAGGGCACGCCGATCCCGGCAGCTTCTTCCCACGACAGCGCCTTCGGCTTCTCCACCACCGCATCCGCCTCGACCACGAGATGGCTGGCATGGGTGCCATCGCGGCGGATGCCGAGATCGCCGGAAGAGCCGAACACCTCGCGCCCCCTTGTGCCGGCCGGGCCGTCGATCACCACGCCGGCATAGTCACGGCCGGGTGTGCGCGGGAACACCGCATAGGGCATCAGGCCAGTTGCGGCCTTGACGTCGGACGGATTGACCGCGGCCGCCTTCAGTTCGATCAGCAGGTCGTTCGGGCCGCGGCTCAGCGTATGTTGCTCGACCACGGGCGTAACCGCCGCGGCGTTCTCTGCCTTGGCATTGAGGCGCACGCAACGCGCTTCGACGGTCTTGCTATCGGCTGGCGACATGAAAGAGACCCGCGATTTCTCGCGGGCCTTGTCGCCTCTGGAGGCGGTCAAGTCAATCGGTCAAGTCAGTCGTTCAGGTCAGTCCTTGGGCCGCTTGTCATAGAGGCGCTTGGCCTTGCCGAGCGAGCGTTCCAGCGTGGCGGGCGCTACCACCTGCACCCTGGAACTGATGCCGATCGTGTTCTTGATATGGGTCGAGATCCGGTCGGCGTGGTCGACCAGACCACGGCCGTCCCAGCTTTCGGGTCGCGCCTCGGCGATGATGGTCAGCTCGTCCATGCGGCCTTCGCGGGTCAGTTCGAGGATGAAGTGTCCACCGCACCAGTCGGTCGCGAGCAGCACCTCTTCGATCTGGGTCGGGAACAAGTTTACGCCGCGCAAGATGATCATGTCGTCCGAGCGGCCCGTCACCTTCTCCATGCGCCGCATGCCGGGCCGCGCCGTGCCCGGCAGCAGCCGCGTCAGATCGCGGGTGCGATAGCGAACAACCGGGAACGCTTCCTTGGTCAGCGAGGTGAAGACCAGTTCGCCTTGCTCGCCATCCGGCAGCACCGCGCCCGTTACCGGGTCGATCACTTCAGGGTAGAAATGGTCCTCCCAGATGTGCAGCCCATCCTTGGTCTCGATGCATTCCTGCGCCACGCCGGGACCGATCACCTCGGAGAGGCCGTAGATGTCGGTCGCGTCCATGTCAAAAGCGTCCTCGATCTCGCTGCGCATCGCATTGGTCCAGGGCTCGGCCCCGAAGATGCCGACCTTGAGCGAGCATTGGCGCGGATCGAGCTTCTGGCGCTTGAACTCGTCGAGGATCGCCAGCATGTAGCTCGGCGTCACCGTGATGATATCAGGCCTGAAGTCGTTGATGAGCTGCACCTGCCGCTCGGTCATGCCGCCGGAGATCGGCACCACCGTGCAGCCGAGCTTTTCGGCGCCGTAATGGACGCCGAGCCCGCCGGTGAAGAGACCGTAGCCGTAGGCATTGTGGATGATCATGCCGGTGCGGCCGCCGGCAGCACGGATGGAGCGCGCCATCACCTCCGACCAGGTGTCGATGTCGCGTTGCGTATAGCCGACCACGATCGGCTTTCCCGTCGTACCCGAAGAGGCATGCACGCGCACCAGCTTTTCACGCGGTACGGCGAACATGTTGAAGGGATAGTTATCGCGCAGATCCGTCTTCACCGTGAACGGAAACTTCGCAAGATCGGAGAGCTCGTGAAAATCGGCTGGATGCACGCCCGCCTTGTCGAAGGCTGTGCGATAATGCGCGACGTTGTCGTAGGCGTGTTTGAGCGACCAGGCCAGCCGCTGCTTCTGCAGCGCCATGATCTCGTCGCGCGACGCGCGCTCCTGCGCATCCATCTCGGCACGATAGGTGTTACCACCTTCCTTGCGCCTGGTCAGAGCCATTCTCGTTTCCCCACATCGGTTCGTTCTTTTATTCGTCTTGCTGCGGCAGCCATGTGCCGGGAATGACACGCGAATGCCCGCGGAATTCTGCAATGACGGTATCGCCTGATGTGACGCGCACGTCATAGATGCCGGACCGGCCGCCGCGCGTAACCTCCCGCGCCTTCGCCACCAGGCGATCGCCGAGCTTGCCCGGCTTGATGAAACTGATCTGGCCCTGCGCCGCAACAACGCGATCGTTGTGCGAGTTGCAGGCAAAGGCGAAAGCGGAGTCGGCGAGCGTGAAGATGAAGCCGCCATGGGCGATGCGCTGGCCGTTGACCATGTCCGGCCGCACCGTCATGGCGAGCGTCGCAAAGCCCGGGCCGATCTCGACGATCTCCATGCCGAGACCCTTGGAGGCATCGTCCTCCGCCCACATTGCCTCAGCGCAGGCACGGGCAACATCCTCGGACGACAGGGCGGCTTTGACGTTCACGCGCTTCTCCCGGCGAACTGCTTGCACATGATGTTCTGCCTGATGCTCAACACTGTCAAACGTGGTCGTAGTCGACCACGACGCGCTGGGATGATGGCTTGGCCTGGCAGGTGAGGATAAATCCGGCGTTCAGCTCCCACGGTTCCAGCGAATAGTTCAGGTCCATCGGCGCCTCGCCCTCGACCAGCTTGGCGCGACAGGTCGAGCACATGCCGCCCTTGCAGGCGAAGGGCAAATCCATGCCGGCGCGCAGCGCGGCATCGAGAATCGCCTCGTCCTCGGCGACCGGAACGTCCCGGCGCTTGCCGTCGATGATCAGGGAGGCGATCGCCTTCGGGGGCGCGTCGGGCGCAACGGCCTTCTTCGGCCGCGGCTTGCCGCCAAACTCCGAGACGAAGCGTTCGACGTGAATGCGGTCGTCGGCGATGCCGAGATCGCGGCAGGTCGCCTCAACGTCTTCGCTCATGCCCGATGGACCACAGACGAAGACGTGGTCGACGCTTGCGGCCGGCACCAGCGAGCGCAGCAGCACCCTCACCTTGTCGCCGTCGAGCCGTCCGTGCAGGATCGGGATGTCCTGCTCCTCGCCGGAGATGACGTGGAAGATCGAGAGGCGGTCGATGAAGCGATCTTTCAGCTCCTCGAGCGCCTCGAGAAACATGATGTTGTCGGTCGTACGGTTGCCGTAGAACAGAAAGAAGCGGCTGTCCGGCTCGCGCGCCAGGATGCCCTTGACGATCGACAGGATCGGCGTGATGCCGGAGCCCGCGGCAAAGCCGACATGGATGCGCCCGGCATCAGCAGGCGGGACCACGCCAAAGCGGCCGGTCGGCGTCATCACGTCGAGCTCGTCGCCGCATTTCAGCTCGTCCGCCGCCCAGCTCGAGAACGCGCCGCCGTCGACCTTCTTCACGGCGATACGGATCTCGCCATCATCCGGGCCGGAGCAGATCGAATAGGAGCGACGCACCTCTTCGCCGTCCAGCATGGTGCGGAGCGTGAGATACTGGCCGGGCGTGAAGGCGTAGTCGCCCGCGAGTTCGCCGGGAATGGTAAAGGTCATCGAGACAGCATCCGATGCCTCGCGGCGGAGGTCGTTGACGGCCAGACGATGGAAGCGCGGTGCGGCTGCCGACATCTCGAATACCCTAGATTTGAGTCACAGCCGTCATTGCGAGCGCAGCGAAGCAATCCAGAATCCCTCCGTGGAGTAGTCTGGATTGCTTCGCTGCGCTCGCAACGACGGTCGGGTTGGCATCGTGCGCCTCAATGACACTTGAAGTAATCGAACGGTTCGCGGCAGGCCTTGCAGCGCCACAGCGCTTTGCAGGAGGTCGAGCCGAATTCGGACAGCAGCTCGGTATTCCCCGAGCCACATTGCGGGCACACGATGGCTTGTTCGCCGAATAGCGCGCGGCGCGAGCGTGAGGCTAGCGGCGGCGCGATGCCGTAGGCGCGCAGCTTGCGGCGGCCCTCCTCGCTCATCCAATCGGTGGTCCAGGCCGGCGACAGCACGGTGCGTACCTTCGGGTGACGGAAGCCGGCGCGCTCCAGCGCGACCTCGATTTCGAGCGCGATCATGTTCATCGCCGGGCAGCCCGAATAGGTCGGCGTGATCGCGACCTCGACATGATCGCCGTCGACGATGACATCGCGGAGCACGCCGAGATCGGCGATGGTCAGCACGGGGATCTCAGGATCGACCACGCTCGCCGCAGCCTCCCAAGCTCGCTGGCGCAGCTCGCTGTCTCGATCGGGCACCGTCACCATGTCTGCCCCGGAAAAGTTCGCTGCATCGATTGCAGCTCGGACAGGAGATGGCCGAGATGTTCGCTGTGTCGACCGGAGCGGCCGCCCTGCTGCATCCAGTCGTTCTGCGGCAGCGTCAGGGTTGCCTCGCTCACGACATCGGACAGCGTCGTCATCCAACCGCCGCGCAGCGTGCCTGGATCGATGGCAATGCCGGCATGGATCAGGGCGCGCTCGCCATCATCGACGGCAAACATCTCGCCGGTGAAGGCCCAGAGGTGGTCGATCGCTCCTTGCGCGCGAACATGGCTCCCTTCCGTGCCGTCGCCGAGGCGGATGATCCATTCCGAGGCGTGGCGCAAATGATAGGCGCTCTCCTTCTCCGACTTCGCGCCAATGGCTGCGAGCGTCGCGTCGCGCGAATTCATCATCGCGCGCCAGTAAAGATCGGCGAAGGCGGAGTAAAAGAACTGCCGCACCAGGGTCTGGGCGAAGTCGCCATTGGGCTGCTCGACCAGCAGCAGATTGCGGTACTGCCTGACATCGCGCAAATACGCGAGCTTGTCCTCGTCGTTATCCCCGCCTTCGGCCTTGGCGGCGTAGGTGTACAGTTCACGTGCCTGGCCGATCAGATCGAGGGCGATGTTGGAGAGCGCCATGTCCTCCTCCATCATCGGCGCATGCCCGCACCATTCCGACAGGCGGTGACCGAGGATCAGCGCATCATCGGCACGACGCACCGCGTAGAGCACCAGGGGCGTTTCGGAGACCTCGACGTTGGCAACGGGCATCACATATGCCCCACTTCTTCCGGCACCTCGTAGAACGTCGGATGCCGGTAGATCTTCGATTCGGCCGGCTCGAACATCATGCCCTTCTCGGCGGGATCGCTGGCGGTGATCGCGGTCGACGGCACGACCCAGATCGAGAGGCCCTCGCCGCGGCGCGTGTAAATGTCGCGGGCGGCCTGCAGCGCCATGGTGGCGTCGCTCGCGTGCAGCGAGCCGACATGCTTGTGCGCGAGCCCGTTGCGGCTGCGAATGAAGACTTCCCACAGCGGCGTGTTCGGCGTGGCCATATCGATCTCCTATTCCGCGGCTTGTGCGGTCTGACGCTGTGCGCGCTTGGTAGCGTAGGCGGCAGCGGCTTCGCGCACCCAGGCCCCCTCATCGTGCGCTTTGCGGCGTGCCGCCATGCGGTCGCGATTGCAAGGGCCGTTGCCGGCGAGCACCTGCTTGAATTCGGTCCAGTCGATCTCGCTGTACCGCCAATGGCCCTCGGCATCCTGTGTCATGCCTGGATCGGGAATGGTGAGGCCGAGATATTGCGCCTGCGGCACCGTGGCATCGACGAACTTCTGGCGCAGCTCGTCATTGGAGAAGCGCTTGATCTTCCACTTCGTCGACGTGTCGCTGTGCTGGCTCGTGGCGTCAGGCGGGCCGAACATCATCAGCACCGGCCACCACCACCTGTTCAGCGCATCCTGCGCCATCGCCTTCTGCTCGTCCGAGCCGCGGCACAGCGTCAGCATGATCTCGTAGCCCTGGCGCTGATGAAACGACTCCTCCTTGCAGACGCGGATCATCGCGCGTGCATAGGGGCCGTAGGAGCAGCGGCACAGCGGGATCTGGTTCATGATCGCGGCGCCGTCGACCAGCCAGCCGATGGTGCCGATGTCGGCCCAGGTCAGCGTCGGGTAGTTGAAGATGGAGGAGTATTTGGCCTTGCCCGCAAGCATGGCATCGACGAGCTCCTCGCGCGAGGTGCCGAGCGTCTCGGCCGCGGCGTAGAGATAGAGCCCGTGGCCGCACTCGTCCTGCACCTTGGCGAGCAGCGCGGCCTTGCGGCGCAGCGTCGGCGCGCGCGTGATCCAGTTGCCTTCGGGCAGCATGCCGACGATTTCGGAATGCGCGTGCTGGGAGATCTGGCGGGTGAGCGTCTTGCGATAGGCCGCCGGCATCCAGTCGTTCGGCTCGATGCGCTCTTCGGCATCGATACGGGCCTGGAACTGCGCAGCCTTCGCCGCATCTTCGAGACCGCGATCATCGGTCTCGGCCGTGTTCAGCGCCTGGGTATACATGCGCATTCCTCCCGTCTTGTTGGGAGGCAATATATAACAGAATTTGCGTCATGCAAGATATTTCTGTAACATAAAATCAGGCGCCAAATCTCCGTTCCAAGAGCTTTCGCGCCGCCGGCAACGGGCCCTTCTCATTGGTTCCATGGCTATCAAGCCATTGTTCGGACGGGACAAGCAGCGCGCGATAGATCTCGCCGCAGAGTTCGCGGGCCGCCCTGCCCGGCCAATCCGCCGGCAGCAGGCTCTCGGGCAGCAGCGGATCGCGCAGCACGACGCGGCGGTAATAGTGGATCAGCAGAATGCGCGCGGTGAACGCATCGGCCTCGGACAAATCCGTGCCGCGCGCGATCGCGGCGCGTAACGGCTCGAACGTCTTCATGAATTTCAGATAGGCATCGGCGGTGCGCTCGAGCGGCCAGCTCGCGCTGAGCAGGCGGCGGCCGCTGTCATCCTCGGCCGAGACCTCGAGACGGATGGCACCTGCGGCCTCCTCCGGCACCGGCACGCCTGACGGTGCCACCCACACGCCCGGCAGCGGGCTGCCGAAACCGGCATTGCGCAGCGCCTCGCGTGAGACATCACGATCCCAGCCATTGCCGATCAGCAGCAGCTCGAAGCGACCGGTCCAGTTCGGCGGCGGCGGATCGTAGATGTGGCGTGTCGCCGCTTCGAATGTCTCGCGGCCCTTCTCGGCGAGCCGATAAAAGCTGTTGCGGCCGACCTTTTCGCGCGTCAGCCAGCCGTCGGCCGCAAGGCGCGACATCGCCGTTCGCACCACGCTGCCATCGATATCGAGGCCCTCGAAGAATTCCAGCAGCGTGCCGAGCCACACCGACCCGCCGCGTGGCACGATGGCATCGCCGAACATGGTGATGACGATGGAGCCGGTGCGTGAGGGCTCACGCTTGAGCTGATCGATGATGCGGGAGAGCGGATGCGCCATGGGCGAGGGATAGCGCGTTTGGTGCAGGCGCGACAATGAGGGAGCGATGCTTGCCTTGCACGATGCGACGGCATCGGCACTGGGCTCCCTCTCCCGCTTGCGGGAGAGGGTTGGGGAGAGGGTGTCTCCGCAACGGGACAATCGCCAAGAGGAAAGAACCCTCACCCGCCACGCTTCGCGTGTCGGCCTCTGCCGCGAGCGGGAGAGGCGAAGATCACCTCTGCGGATCGGGATAGACCACGCTCCGCCAGCCGCTGCGGTCGAACGGGCGCCACTGGCCTTCCTTCTGCGCGAGGCGGTCGGCCACCGCGTAGACGACGGCGGGGTGATGACCCATGCCGCAATGGCTGCTCTCGACCTCGATGCTCTCGGTCTGCGCGCCCGTCTTCTCCATGCAGCCCTGCCAGGCGCAGACGCCGTCGGTGCGGCTGAAGATGGCCGTCGTCGGCACCGGCGGCGGGGCGGCGAGCTCGCCGCCGAAGCGCGGATCGACCTCGTCGGACTTCCGCCCGCTCACCCATTCATAGACGCGCCAGGCATTGGTCGAATGGGGATTACCCGCGAAGGGGCTGCCGAGCGTGATCACCTGGCGGACGCGCTCTGGCATCATCTTGGCGAGCTGGCGCGCGTAGAGGCCACCGAGGCTCCAGCCGACCAGGCTGATCTTGCGGCCATGCTTGTCGTTGAGCTCCTCGACCAGATCGACCATGGCATGCTGCACGCCCTCGCGGAGGCCGTAGTTGCGCCCCTGGCGCCAGCCGCTCACCGCATAGCCCTTGCTGGTCAGAAAGGTTCGCAGCGCGCGCGTGGAGACGTCGGAGGCGACGAGGCCGGGAAGCACCAGCACCGGCTGCCCGTCGCCACGCGGCGCCAGGCTCAGCAGCGGCAGCGCGCCGAGGAATGCGCCGAACTCGTGGATCGCACGTCCTTCAAGAAGCATCAGAGTACGGGACGGCGGGCGCAGCGTCTGGGCAGTAGCGGTCATCAATCGATCCCCTTGGGAAGAATTCTGAAGCGGCCCGCCGGCTGGGATGCCGGCAATGGGCATGAATTCCAATACGCCGGCTTCTTGATCGTTCCGCAGCGCAACATGAATCAGCTAGGCGGCCGGTTCCACACATTCAAGCGCGCGAGAGGCGAAGCGACAATAGGCTCGCGCGTTAATGCTAACGTCCGTCACGCAAAAGTCACAACCTCAGGAGCAGGAATTCGACGGAGTAGAGCGCAAAACCAGCCAGCCCGCCGATCAGCGAACCGTTGAAGCGGATGTATTGCAGGTCGCGCCCGATGTTGATTTCGATCAGCGAAATCAGCTGTGCCATGTCCCATGCCTTCACCTGGTCGGAGATGAAGGTCGAGACGCCGCTCTTCTGGTCGGCCACGAAGCTGCGCAGCACCGTCACGAGGCCCATGTTGATCTCGCCGCGCAGCTCGGCATCGCCGGCGAGCACATCGCCCGCCGAAACGAACATGCCGGCGAGATGATGCTGCAGCACCTGCGTCTCGCCGGACGCGCTGCGCTCGATAAAGGAGCGCGTGTTGGCCCAGACGGTCCGGGCGAGATCGGCAAGCTCGGGCCGCGCCAGCAGATCGCGCTTCAAGCCGTCGATGCGGTCGATATAGGCCTGGTCGGTGCCGAGCCGGTCGACGAAGCTCAACACCATGCGGTCGAACTCGGCGCGGAACGGATGCTTGGGATCGCTGCGCACCTCATTGAAGAAGGCGGTCGCGGACGAGACGATCTTGTTCACCAGAAACTTGTCGGCGCGGTAGAGCTTGAGCAGGGTCGGCAACTCCGCGCGGACCTTCTCGCGGATCATGGCCATCGTCTCTTTCTGATTCAACGTCTCGTGCATCACGCGCAGGAGATCGTCGAACAGGATCTGGTGCCTCCCCTCAGCAACAAACCCGCGCAGCGTGCCGGCGGCGAGCGGCGCGAGGTCGATCGCCTGAAGCTGCGAGGACATGCGGCGGATGATGAAGGTCATCAGGCCGGAGCTTTCGGTCGCGGACACCGCTTCCGGCAGCAGACGCAGCGCAAAGCGCGCGAGGTCGTCGCTGCGCTTGCGGTCGCGCAGCCAGTCGGCGACGAAAGAGCCGAAATCGATCTCCTTCAGCTTGGCCTCGACCGGACCTGCCTCGAGGAAATGGACCTGGATGAATTCGCCGAGCTTGTCGGCGATCCGGGCCTGGTTGCTCTGGATGATCGCGGTATGCGGGATCGGCAGGCCGAGTGGCCGCCTGAACAGCGCGACCACGGCGTACCAGTCGGCGAGCCCGCCGATGGTCGCGGCCTCCGCGAAGGCCGCGATGAAGCCGAACACGGGATGCACGGGCAGCAGCAATTTCGCGACGACGAACAGCGTCAACGTCGAGGCCAGCACAAGCGTCGCCAGCGCCTTTACGCGGCGCAGCTCAGCCGCCCGTTCGGCATCGCCGGGGGAATCAAATGAGAAGCGGCCTGATGGAGTCATCACTGCATCACCCTACTCCGTCATTGCGAGCGAAGCGAAGCAATCCAGAGTCTTTCCACGGAGACAGACTGGATTGCTCACATGGGGAGTTTGCGTGTCAAGGTGTTTGATCAGCTCTTTGTTCGATTGCAGGCCAGCTCTTCGTCCCGACCGTGGAAGTGTGAAGATGGCGCGCGCAGGTCAAGTCAAGGTCGGCCCGGAGGGCCGCCGCGCAGCGGCTTGACCTTGACTTGACCGAGCACGCCATCAGGCTGGTGTGGTCGGGCGTAGCGGCGGAAGCTCCTTTCGGTTTGCGATCCAAGGGTCGAGCCGGTTTTGGCAATCTGGTTTGCATGCCAGATCAAACTCACATTCGGTCGTCGCGAGGGTCACGACTGCACCAACATTCCGCTTGCGGCGGGCAGG
>NZ_FOQM01000040.1 GCF_900113735.1 Bradyrhizobium sp. Gha | reverse complement strand
GTCCCGCACCACGTGGTCTGCGGCGAGCGCGAGCACGATCGCTTCACTCCTGCGTGCTTGCGCGAACGCCGCGCCCGCGCCGATCGCAGGACCGGAGTCGCGGCGCATCGGCTCGAGGATCACGTCGGCCTCGATGCCGATCTCGGCGAGCTGCTCCAACACCATGAAGCGGTAGGCGGCGTTGGTGATGACGACGGGGCGGTCGAACAGCGCGGCGTCGGAGACGCGCAAGAGCGTGTCCTGGAAGGTCGAGCGCGACCCGAACAGCGGCAGGAACTGCTTCGGGCGCACCTCGCGCGAAGCCGGCCACAACCGCGTGCCGGCCCCGCCGCACATGATCAGGGGGATTATGCGTTTGTCCATCGTCATTTCAAACCTTGAAGTAGTCGCGATACCAGCTGACAAAGTTGTGGACCCCGTGCTCGATCGGCGTTGACGGTGCAAAGCCGGTGTCGCGCATCAAATCCTCGACATCCGCGAACGTTTCCACCACGTCTCCCGGCTGCATCGGCAGCAATTCTTTGATCGCCGTCCGACCCAGCTCCCGCTCCAGAAGTCCGACGACATGCATCAGATCTTCGGGACGGTGATTTCCGACATTGTAGATCCGAGAAGGCGCATTTGCGGCAGCCGGATTGTCCGCAGGCACAAGGTCGATCAGCTTGGATACGACACGGGTGACGTCGTCGATATAGGTGAAGTCGCGTCGCATCTTGCCGTGGTTGAAGAGCCGGATCGGCTTGTCGGTCATAATGGCGTTTACGAACAGAAACATGGCCATATCAGGCCGTCCCCACGGACCGTAGATGGTAAAAAAGCGCAAGCCCGTCACCGGCAGCCGGTACAGATGGCTGTAGGACTGCGCCATCACCTCGTTCGCCTTCTTGCTCGCGGCGTAGAAGCTGACGGGATGATCGGTCCGGTCCCGCTCGGAAAATGGCAGTTTCGTGTTGGCGCCGTAAACGGACGATGACGAGGCGTAGACGAGATGACGACAGCCGTTGTTGCGGCAGCCTTCGAGCACGTTGAGAAAGCCCTGCAGATTGGACTCGACGTAACTCTGCGGATGCTCGATCGAATAGCGCACGCCGGCCTGGGCGGCGAGATGCACGACCTCCGCAAAACGATGCCGTGCAAACAGCGCCGCCATCGTCTCGCGGTCGGCGAGATCAGCCTGCACGAAGGAGAAGCCGGACTCGTTCCCGAGCAGCGCCAGACGCGCCCGTTTCAACGCCGGATCGTAATAGCTGTTCACATTGTCGAGGCCGACCACCGCCCGCCCCTCCGCCAGCAGCTGACGCGCAACATGAAAGCCGATGAAACCGGCCGCCCCCGTGACCAAAATCGCCTGATCCGTCATCCTGTTCCCAAGCGATCACCAAGCCCGACCCGCCTGCGCCAGTCTAGCCGGTATCGAGGGGGCGCAATAGCCCTCAGAGGTTCACAACCGCCCCTTTCATCAGCGCCCTTTTTCATCAGCGCCCTTTTTCATCAGCGCTATTGCAAGATCGGCGCCAAAACCATACCAAAGCGGCCGAATTCGGCGCCCGGCGTCGGGTGAACTTCAAACTACGCCAACTCAGTTCAATGCGGGCGAGATGCGCAGAATCCTGCTGTCGACGGCTAAAATCCTGATCTCTGCGGCGCTGCTCTATCTGGCACTGCGCAAGGTCGACCTGACCGAGCTGGTCTCGCGCTTCACGGCCACCAGCCTGTTCTGGATCGGCGTGGCGATCGCGGTGGCGTTCCTGCAGATCTTCATCGGCGTGTTGCGCTGGCGCGAGGTCAGCGCCGCATGCGGAGCGCCGCTCGAGCTCGGCCGCGCCATGCGCTACAATGTGATCGGTTCCTTCTTCAACCAGACCCTGCCGTCCGCGATCGGCGGCGACGCGGTTCGGCTGTGGCTGGTCGCGCGTGCCGGCGCCGGGTGGCGCGCGGCGACCTATTCGATCTTCGTCGACCGCGCGATCGGCCTCGTCGCGCTCGCCGTCCTGATCGTCGCAAGCCTGCCCTGGAGCTATCAGCTCATCACCGATTCCAGCGGCCGATCGGCGCTGCTGCTCGTCGACTTC
Organism: Bradyrhizobium sp. Gha; assembly: GCF_900113735.1. Classification (GTDB taxonomy): domain Bacteria; phylum Pseudomonadota; class Alphaproteobacteria; order Rhizobiales; family Xanthobacteraceae; genus Bradyrhizobium. Next base: position 62,961 of record NZ_FOQM01000040.1, on the reverse strand, counting down.
GCGGCACTCGCGGGCGGCATCGGCTTTTTGATCTTCGGCGCGCTGAAGTGGCGGTGGCTGAAGACGTGGTGGGCCACTCACCACCTCCACGCCTGCGCCGTGATTGCCAACCGCGTGATCTTCAATCCCGGGCGTGGACCGATGCTCGCAATCCTGTCGCTGCTGGTTCACGTGCTCGCGGTCGTCATCGCCTGGTGCGTGGTGAAGTCGATCGACGCGCCCGTCAGCTTCGCGCAGGTCTTCCTGCTGGTGCCGCCGGTGATGCTGATCACGCTGATGCCGATCTCGATCGCCGGCTGGGGCGTGCGCGAGGCGAGCATGGGCCTGGCCTTCGGCTTCGCCGGGTTGGCCGCAAACGAAGGCGTCAACGTCTCGCTGCTGTTCGGCGCGGTCTTTTTCATCGTCGGGGCCGTCGGCGGCCTGGTCTGGATCCTCAGCGCGGAGAAGGCCGCACAGGGCTCGGCGCAGCTCGGGGTCCCGGAGTGAACGCGCTTCCAATCGCGCCGTCGCTGCTTGCCGTTGCGATCGCCGCGCTGATCTCGGCGCTCATCACCTGGATCAGCCGCCCGCTGCTGCAGCGCTACGCATTGGCGCGGCCGAATGCGCGTTCCTCGCATCGTATCCCCACCCCGCAAGGCGCGGGCATCGCAGTGATCGCGGCGACACTCGTCGTCGCTTCCGGATGGGCGGTATGGGCGAACGTTGCCATCCCGCCGGCGCTGGTGATTGCAACAATCATCATCGCGCTGGTCGGGTTCGCCGACGACATCGTCTCGCTGCCGGTCTTGGTGCGGCTCGTGCTGCAGGCGGCTTGCGTCGGCGCTGTCGTGTTCACCGCGCCTGACGATGCACGCATCGTGCCTGCCCTGCCGCTGGCGCTGGAGCGCGGCCTGATCGTGCTCGCCGGTGTCTGGTTCGTGAACCTCGTCAACTTCATGGACGGGCTGGACCTGATGACGGTTGCCGAAATGGTGCCAATCAGCGCCGCACTGCTGCTGCTCGGACTGCTCGGGAACTTGTCCTGGCCGGCGGTGCTGCTCGCAACGGCACTCTGCGGCGCAATGCTCGGCTTTGCGCCATTCAACAAGCCGGTCGCAAAAGTCTTTCTCGGCGACGTCGGCAGCCTGCCGATCGGCCTTCTGCTCGGCTGGTGCCTGCTCGAGCTTGCCTGGCAAGGACAACCGGCCGCGGCGCTGCTGCTGCCCGCCTATTACCTCGCCGATTCCACCATCACGCTGTTCCGCCGGATCGCACGGCGCGAACAATTCTGGTCGGCGCACCGCTCGCACTTCTACCAGCGCGCGACCGACAACGGCTTCAGCGTCCCGCGCGTGATCGGCGAGGCGTTCGTGCTCAATCTCTTGCTGGCGGCGCTGGCCATCCTCACCGTTCGCGCCGCCTCGACGACGCTCACGCTGCTCGCCCTGCTCGCCGGCGCGATTGCCGTCGCCGTCGTGCTGCGGCGGTTCTCCCGCCCTCAGGCGTCCTGAGCCGTCAGCGCCAGCTGCAAGCCCTCGTCAAGCGTCACCGCTGGCTGCCATCCCGTTGCGATCGCCTTGGAGACGTCGAGCTCGAGCGAGCCGATCAGGCTGTCATGCGTGTCCTGCTGGCCGAGCATGACGAGCAGGGAGCTCAGCAATTTCGGCGACATCCCGAACAGACGGGGGCTCTTGCCGGACGCCTTCGCCAGACGCTCGACAAATTCCGGCGTCGAGACCTGCTCCTTGTCGGCCACCAGGAATATCTCGAAATTGTTCGCGTGGTCGCCTTGGGCGAGCCGGCGCTGGATGAAGGATGAGAGGTTCTGCACGGCCAGGAAGGCGCGATGGTTGTGGATCGCGGCAAAGGGCAGCGGCAGTCCCAAATTCACCGCGCGGGACAGCAACGCGAAATTGCCCCTGGCACCCGCGCCATAGACCAGCGGCGGCCTGATCACCGAGATCTTCATGTTGCTGTCGCGCGCCAGCGTCCTCAAGCCCGCCTCGGCCGCGGCCTTGGACATGCCATAGAGGCCGCGCGGCGTCAGGATGTCGTTCTCGCTGAACGGGGCCCGGCCCTCATTGCTCCGGCCATGGACGAGAACGGTGCTGATGAAGATGAACTGGCGCACGCCCGCCGTTGCGGCGGAGCGTGCCAGGTGCAGCGTGCCTGTGATGTTGACGTTGCGGTAGAGCTGGACCGCATGCTCGTCGTTTTTGTGATGCACGCGGGCGGCGAGGTGAACGACGGCATCGACGCCGTCCAGCGCCGCCGTCCAGTCGGTATCGGGGCCGATCGATCCGACCACGACCTCGCCGTCCATGCCCGCCGGACTGCGAACCGCACGCCGGACCGACCAGCCTTCGCCCGCGAGCGTAGGCGCAACGTGACGGCCGACGAAGCCGCTCGCCCCCGTTACCAACACGACCGGTTTTCCCGCGCTCATCGTTGCTCCGAAAGAACAGGGTTGCGCAACAGCTCGTCGATCACACCGGCATAGGCATTCATCGCAACGCTGCGATCGAACCTCGCGGCGGCCTTCACCGCCCGGCCGGCCATGGCGTCGTCATCGGAACGGGACGCCGCCCGGATCGCTTCTGCGAGCTGATCGGCCCGGCCCGGCGTCACCACCCAGCCGAGCCCGCTCTCGACCACCGTCAGGGCGGCCTCGGCCTCGGGCTCCGAAACCAGCACGACCGGGCGGCCGACCGCCAGCACATTATAGAAACGGCTCGGCACCGACACCCCCGCCACGTCCTTCCGGTAGGGAATAATCCAGAGGTCGGCCGCGGCCAGGAATGCCTCGAGCTCCGCATCCTCGACCCGCGCCACGAAGACGATGTTGGGCAGGTTGGCTTCGGCCTGCAATTGCTTCAGCCGCTCGAAGCCGATGCCCCAGCCGGAGAGCAGGAAGCCGATATCCGGTTCATCCCTCAGCAGGCGCGCCGCCTCGAACACGATGTCGGGATCATGGGTGAAGCCGAGATTGCCCGACAGCCCGACGATGAAACGCTCCGTAAGGCCCGCGCGGTACGGATTGTCCGATGTCACCGGCCGCGCCGCAGGCACGAGCGTCGCCCAGTTCGGGATGAAGCGGATCTTGCTCCGCGTCATGCCGGAATAGCCGAGCAGCGGCGCTTCCGCATCGCGGCCGATGGTGATGACGGCGTTGAGCGCACGGAACATCAGGCCATTGGCGGCGCGCATCGCGCCCGTCACGATCGAGTGCGGCTTCAACAGGCCGGCCATCACCAGCACGTCGGGAAAGAGGTCGTGCAGGATCAGCGCCGAGCGCGCGCCTTTGAGCCACGCAGCCGCCGCGACCACATAAGGCAGCATGAAGGGCGCGGTGACGGTGAGGACGACGTCGCCACGCCGCAACTGCCGCAACAGCGCGATGAAGATGCGCAGCACGAACAGCAGCTCGGACAGGCCGCGCCGGACCAGCGCCGCCTTTCCCGCCATCCGGTTCTTGACGGTGATGACGCGCGGCTTGCCCGGACCGGTCTGTGAGTCCGGCAGCGCGCCGGGCGAGCCCGACAGCACGACGACATCGCGCTCGGTGACGAGGCGGCAGGCGATCTCGGCCATGATCGCCGCGGTCGTGCTCGGATCCGGCGGATAGTGCTGACTCGCGACGACGATCTTGCCGGCGATCTTGTCTTGCGGCTGCATGGTCAGGCCGCGGTCGACCCGAATTCGGGGACCGCATCCTTCAGGATGGTCTTGATCGTCGCCCGATCGTCGCGTGCGATCGCCTGGTCGAGTGCCGCGATCCACTTGCGCAGCGTCTGCATCGGCGGCTCGTTCGGCTGTGCGGCCATGATGCCGGCGACACCGATCTCGCGGGTCGGCTCTTCGGAGGCGAACAGGATCTCGTGCAGGCGCTCGCCCGGCCGCATGCCGGTGAACACGATCTCGATGTCGTAGCCGGGCTGCAGGCCGGAGAGACGGATCATGCGTTCGGCGAGATCGACGATCTTCACCGGCTGGCCCATGTTGAGGACGTAAACCGAGACGTCAGGGCGCTGTGTTCCGAGCGCATGCGTTGCCGCGGTGATGACGAGGTCGCAGGCCTCGCGGATGGTCATGAAGTAGCGGACCATGTCGGGATGGGTCACCGTCACCGGGCCGCCGGCGTCGATCTGGGCCTTGAACTTCGGCACCACCGAGCCGTTCGAGGCCAGCACATTGCCGAAGCGGACCGAGATCAGGCGCATCGGCGGCTTGGCGCCGCCGCCCGTCGCAAGATCATGGTCGAGCGCCTGGCAGTACATTTCGGCAAAACGCTTGGTGAGACCGAGCATCGACACCGGCTCGATCGCCTTGTCGGTCGAGATCATCACCATGGCCTCGGCGCCGGCGGCAAGCGCCGCATCGGCCACGTTGATCGAGCCGAAGATGTTGGTCTTGACGCCCTCGCTCCAGTCGCGCTCGAGGATCGGCACGTGCTTCAGCGCGGCCGCGTGGAACACGATATCGGGCTTGAACTCGGCCATCAGGCGCATGACGCGCTCGCGATCGCGAATGTCGGCGATCCGCCCTTCGATCGTGGCCGCCGCGCCGTGCGCAGCGAGTGCCTCGGTGACCGCGTAGAGCGCCGGCTCCGAATTCTCCAGGATCAGCAGGCGCGCGGCGCCGAAGGCGACCACACGCTCGCAGATCTCCGAGCCGATCGATCCGCCGCCACCGGTGACGATCACGGCCTTGCCCCGGATCAAGCCTTCGAGGCGCGCATAGTCGATCTTTTCGCTGGGCCGCAGCAGCAGATCCTCGACCGCGACCGCGGTCAGCCGCGGCGCGTCGCCGCTCTCCAGCGAGGGCATGCGGTTGACGATCATACCCAATTTGCGCGCGCGCATCAGGATCGATTCCGGATGGGCCTCCGGCTCGAACGCCGACGGCGTCATCACCACGCGCGCGATCGGCTTGCTGCGCTTGGCGAAGTCGGCGAAAATGTCCTCGATGTCGTCAATGCCGCCAAGCACCGGCACGTTACGGATGAACTGGCCGCGATCGGAACCCGACGGCGACAGCACGCCGACCGGCCAGATTCGCTTGATGGCGCCACTCTCGATGCCGCGCAGAAGCACCTCGGCATCGGCCGCGCGGCCGATCAGCAGCGTCGGCGCGGCATCCTCGGTGCGGGCATGCCGCCGCACCCGCGTGTAGCGGAAATAGCGGTAGGCCATACGCAACGCACTGAGGGAGGTGATCTCCAGGAACCAGTAGAGGACGATGGTCACCTTGCCGAGGAAAAAGGCGCCGCGAACGTTGGGAGCGACGAAGACGTAGTCGAGCACCAGCAGCGCAACCGTCAGCACGCTCGCGACGCGGATGATGTTCAGCGCGTCGGGCAGCGATATGAAGCGCCATTTCGTCGTGGTCAGGTTGAAGATGAAGAACACGACCACGCTGAAGGCAAGGAAATAGGGCAGGATCTGAAACAGCAGCGGCAAACGGTCGTAGAAGCCCTCGCCGCCCTCGAAACGCAGATAGAAAGCCGCAAACAACGCCGCCGTGGTCGCCAGCAGGTCGTGGAGGGCAATCAGAAAATTGCGCAATGTGAGATGCGAAAGACGCGTCATCCGACGACCGATGAATATCCAGATAAGTGCAACCTGACCGCGCTGATAGCCCATCTCGGCAAGAGTTGCCAGTCGGAGGTTGCCAGCCGCGCGACCGTTCAGGAACCGGCTTGCCCCACCTTCGCCGCCTTCCCTTGTGCCCGGATCACCATGCCGCCGGCGACGCCGACGCCGATGACGTACATCCAGCCCTCGTGGAAATCGAACAGATGGGAGTTGAACAGCGAGGTGAAGATGTTCTGCACCACGACCAGCAGCCCGATCCAATAGGCCAGCCCGTCGCCGCGGAACAACAACAAATGCAGGATCCAGATCGCGTAGAGAACGACGATGCCGATCACGCCCCATTGCACGGCGACGTTCAGCGTCTGGTTATGCGGATTCCCGATCACCTCGGCGGACGCCAGGTATTGGCCGCTCGGCGTGGCGACCTGCTCGAACAGGCCGCGCGTCGACCCGGTCCCGTGCCCCTTGATCGGGGCCTCCGCGAAGAAGCCGAGGGATTTTCGCCAGAATTCGAGCCTCAGGCCCATCGAGGTCGGCTCGCCCTTCTCCTTGTAGCGGGTGTAGTCGCTGACAAAGGTGTCGGCGGTCTTGCGCAATTGCGGCGAGGCCTGCCAGGCGACCGCCGCCCCGGCGACCAGGGCGACCGAGATCAGCGCGATGCTGCGCGACCTCAAATGAAGCAGCGCGAACACGCCGAACATGATCGGAATGGTGACCAGTGCGGTGCGCGATACCACCACGAAGGCCATGTTGACGAAGAAGCTCAGGGCCAGCGCCGTCAGCAATCCGGCCAGCCAGTGGCGCTTCTCACGCAGCAGCAGCACGATCGGATAAGCAAGCGCGACCGCGCAAAGCGTGAATTCCTGGCTCTGGTCGATGTAGTTCTTGACGAAGATGCCGCGCTCGAGCTGGTCGTGCCTGAGCGTCAAATTGGGATAGAAGGCGACCAGCCACGACATCACCGACAGCAGGGCACAGGAGACCAGGAAGGCGATGAAGATCCAGCGCCCGCGCGGCGAACGCTCGAAATGATAGAGCAGCACCGGCAGCACCAGCAGCTTGACCGTCGGATTGACCGCATAGAGACGCGCCCCCCAGGCCGCGTCCGACCACAGCGTTCCCACCAGCGCCAGCAGAACCAGCGCGATCGGCGCCGCGCAGATCGGGCGCGTCAGCGATCGCAGGAATGCCTTCCAGTCGAGGAACGGCACCAGGCACAGCAGGAACAGGACGTTGAAGATCGCCGTGAGCGACGTCGACCACGGCAGCGAGACCACCGTGAGAATCGCGAACAGGTCGGCCGTCTCGCTCCACGCGGCCGGACTGCGCAGACGCCGCCACAGCATGGGGGCGCTCGTCTTTTCCGCCAGCGTGATCACTTGGCGCCTCCACGCGCACGATGCACCAGCGCGGTGGTGCTGAAACCCTGGAGGATGTCGACCAGCACGACCATTCCGCCGGCGGCCTCGACCACGTCGTGGCCGACCACCTGCTCGCGGGTGTAGTCGCCGCCCTTCACCAGCACGCTTGGTGTGATCCGCCTGATCAGGTCGATCGGCGTGTCCTCTTCGAAGATGACCACGAGATCGACCGCTTCGAGCGCGGCCAGCACCTCCGCGCGCGCCCGTTCGTCCTGCACCGGACGCTCCTCGCCCTTGAGCCGCCGCACCGAGGCGTCGCTGTTCAGCCCGACGATCAGGCGGTCGCAGGCGGCGCGCGCCGCCGTCAGCACCTTGACGTGGCCGGGATGCAGGATGTCGAAGCAGCCATTGGTGAAACCGACGCGCAGCCCCTGCCCCTTCCATTCGGCGAGCCGGGCCTCGAGCGTGTCGGGCGCGCTCACCACCTTCTCCTCGGCTGCGAGCGTGGCATGCGGCAGGATCTTTCGGCGCAGCTCGTCGGCGCTCACGCTGGCGGTGCCCTGCTTGCCGACCGCGACCGCGGCCGCCGCACTCGCCATGCGCAGCGCCGTGTCCCAGTCCGCATCCGCCGCGAGCGAAACCGCGAGCGCGGCGGCCACGGTGTCTCCGGCGCCGGAGACGTCGCGCACCTTCACGGGGAAAGCCGGCACGTGAACGGCCTCGCGGCTGCGCGGCACCAAAGTCATGCCGTGCTCGCCCTGCGTCACCAGGATCGCCTCGCAATCGGCAAGCCGCATCACGTCCTCGCTGGCATCGACGATGCTCTGCGGCGTGTCGGCGCGGCTGCGGGTGGCCTCCGAGAATTCCTTGCGGTTGGGCGTGAGCAGCGTGGCCCCGCGATAGATCGCCCAGTTCAGGCTCTTGGGATCGACAATCACGCGCTTGCCGAGTTTGCGCGCGGCGTCGATGGTGTGGCGGATCACGCGTGCGGTGAGCACGCCCTTGGCATAGTCGGAGAGCAGCACGATATCGGCGCGCGCGATCCGCGGCAGGATCGCTTCGATCAGCCTGGTCTCGACCTCTTCGGATGCGGCGACCGCCTGCTCCCAATCCGCGCGCAGCATATGCGTGGAAAAATGCTCGGAGACGAAACGGACTTTTCGCGTGGTCGGCCGCGACGGATCGCACACCAGCGCGCTTTCGATGCCGGCATGGTCTGCCAGCGCGGAGGCGAGCCGCTTGCCGGCCTCATCCTCGCCGACGAGGCCGACGAAGATACAGCGCGCGCCAAGCGCAGCGACATTGCGCGCGACATTGCCGGCGCCGCCGATATGGATCTCGCTGCGCTGGGCGGCGATGACGGGTGTCGGCGCTTCCGGCGAGATCCGCGACACCTCGCCATAGACGAACTCGTCCAGCATGATGTCGCCGATGCACAGCACCGTGCGGCGCGCGATGTCGTGCGAGAGAGCATCAAAATCGAGGATGGGCGTCGGCATGGCGATGGGCCTCAGCGGAAACGGTCGGGCCGGTCGAGATAATCCCCGACATAGGCCTTCACCGCGTCTTCGAGCGGCGTGAAGCCGCCGTTATAGCCGGCACGGCAGAGCCGATCGACCTTGCTCTCGGTGAAATACTGGTAGCTGCCGCGAATCTGCTCGGGCATGTCGACATATTCGATGTTCGGCCTGGTCCCGAGCGCAGCGTAGGCCGCGAGCATCAGATCCCTGAAGCTGCGCGCTTTGCCGGTGCCGACGTTGAACAGCCCCGACACCGCGGGCGTCGCGAGCAGCCACATGATGACGCGCACGACATCGTCGACATAGATGAAATCGCGGCGCTGATCGCCGTCGGCGATGCCGTCGCGATGCGACTTGAACAGCTGCACGACGCGGCCCGCCTTGACGTCATCGAAGCGGCGCGCCAGCACGCTCATCATCGTGCCCTTGTGGTATTCGTTCGGGCCGAACACGTTGAAGAATTTCAGCCCGGCCCATTGCGGCGGCAGGGAAACGCCGTGCGCGACGCGCTCCGCGACCGCGAGATCGAACAGCTGCTTGCTCCAGCCGTACAGATTCATCGGCCGCAGCCTCTTCAGCGCCGGTAGCGATGCATCGTCGTCGAACCCCTCGGTGCCGTCGCCATAAGTCGCAGCCGACGAGGCGTAGATCAGCGGCACACCATTCGCCGTGCACCAGTCGAGCAGGCGCGTCGAAAAGCGAAAATTGGTCTCGATCACGAGATCGCCGTCGGTCGCGGTGGTCTCGGAAATCGCCCCGAGATGGACAACGGCGTCGAGCTTGCGGCCTTTCAACCAGTCCGGCAGTTCCGCCGGCGGCACGATATCCACAAGCTGGCGCTTGGCGAGATTGCGCCATTTGCCGTCGCTGCCCAGGAGATCGCAGACCACGACATCGCTGCGCCCCGCCTGGTTCAGCGCGGCGACGACATTCGATCCGATAAAACCGGCCCCGCCGGTCACCAGCAACATTCCAACATCCCTGCCTGATTTTGACGGCGCGATACCTGCCGTAGCGCATCATCCGCCAAAGTGTAAGCATTTTGGGCAGGCGCTTTGGGACCCGCCTCTGCCGGCTTTACCTGCCGGCCCGGAGCGGCTAACCGAACCACCACATCAGCCAGTTTTCGGCCCCATTAACAAATGAATGAAGATTCGCAATTCATCGGATATGAAGATCGGAGCGACACCCGCCCGATTCTGATCGTCCCCTATATGTGGATCGGCGATTTCGTCCGGAATCACACCGTCGTCCGGGTCCTGAAGCAGCGCTGGCCCAACCGCCCGGTCGATCTCCTCACCACCACCCTTTGCGCGCCGCTGGTCGACTACATGCCCGGCGTGCGCGCCGGGATCGTGTGGGACCTGCCGCGCAGCCGCCTGGCGGTACGCCGCCAGTTCGGCTTGGCAAAGCTCCTGCGCGAGCGGCACTATGGTACAGCCCTGGTGCTGCCCCGCACCTGGAAGGCAGCCATCGCGCCGACGCTTGCCGGTATCCCTGAACGGGTCGGCTGGGTCGGCGAGATCAGGTTCGGGCTGATCAACCAATGGCGCTGGGGCGAGAGCAAGCTTCCTCGATTCATCGACGAGAATGCCGCCTTGGCCCTGCCGGATGGCGCCCCGCTGCCGCCGGAATGGCCGGTGCCGCAATTGCGGGTCTCGCCCGAGGAGGTCACCCGCTGGCGCCATGCCAACGGCCTCAATGCGGGCGCCGCCGTGGCGCTGGCCCCCGGCTCGGTCGGGGTCTCCAAACGCTGGACTTCGTATCCGGAGGCCGCCCGCCTGCTGATCGAGCGCGGACTGGAGGTCTGGGTGGTCGGCGGCCCCGCCGAAAAGGGCCTCGCGCAGGAAATCGTCGCAACCGGCGGCCCTCAGGTGCGGGACCTCACCGGCAATGATTTGCGCAACGGCGTGCTGGCCATGGCCGCGGCCGGCGTCGCGATCTCGAACGACTCAGGCCTGATGCACATCGCGGCCGCGCTGGGCACGCCCACCATGGGCATCTTCGGCCCGACCAGCCCCTACCTCTGGGCCCCCCTCAACGGCCTCGCCGCGACCGTGGTGCAGGACAAGAGCGTGCTCTCCTGCCAGCCCTGTCAGAGCACGACCTGCAAAATGAACGACCACCGCTGCATGCGCGATATCGCGGCGAGCGAGGTGGTGGCGATTGCGGAAAGGGTGCTGGGTGAGGTTGGAAAGCGGGTTGAGACCTGAGCCGCCAATCCGTGCCGATGATGACATCGTGCCAGTGTTTTGCCCGACGCGTCAAGAAAAATTCGTAAAATCCGCAGGCGCGTCAGGTGCGCGTCATCGAACGATCGATTCCGCGGCCACCGCTACTGTGCATGGGGTTGTTTTCGAGATTCGTGTTTGCGATCGGCACGCGCCGCTCAGAGCAGCGGGCGATAGACCTCCCCGATCCGCGCCGCCTCGGCATCGAGGCTGAACTTCGCGAGCACGCGCGCCCGCCCGCGCTCACCCATCGCGGTCGCGGCAGCCACGTCACGCATCAGCGGCTCCAGGGCGGCGACGAGCGCATCGGCGTCGCCGGTCGGGATCAGCACGCCGCTCACGCCCTCCTCGACCACGAGCTCGGCAGCACCGGCACGCGCAGCGACCAGCGCGCTGCCGGCCGCCATCGCCTCGATCAAGGTCAGGCCAAATCCTTCGTTGCGCGAGGTGAAGGCGTAGATCGTCAGCCGCTGATACCAGCGCTGCACGTCTTCGATCGCAAGCTCGCCGGTGATGACGATGCGCGATTGCAGGCCAGCCGCTTCGATGCGCTTCTTCAGGTCGTTCGCAAAGGGCGTCTGTTCGGCCGTGACCTGGCCGACGATCACGGCGGTGAAATCAGGATGGCGCGGCAGGAGGCGGCACATCGCCTCGACGAACACATCGGTGCCCTTCTGGGCGCGCACGCGGCCGAAACAGCCGATGGCGTAACGGCCGGGCAAGCCGCTTTCCGCGAAGGCGGCTGCGCGATCGGGCGGCGGCGCATAGACGTCGGTGTCGACGCCATGCGGGATCACCGTCGCTGCGACTTTGAGGAACGAGGCCGAGACGTCCGATGTCGCAATGATCGCGTCCATGCGGCGGATCAGCCAGCGCGTGATCCAGGTGTGATGCCGCTGCCCTGCCGAGGTGAAGACCAGTTTCAGCGGCCAGCCCAGGGTGCGCAGCAGGACGCCCGCGATCATCTCGTTGTTGCGGCGCGCGTGCCAGATCAACGGCATCTTGCGGCCCCATAGTTTCAGGACATCGGCGACGCTCAATCGCGCAATCCCCTCCGGAGCGTCCGAGCCAAACCAGGCCGAGCGGTAGAGTTTCGCCAGCCGCGGCGCCACCATCCGGTTGGTCGCAGTGACCCCGGAATAGCGCCTGTGCAGATTTGGCACGATCACTTGCAGATCGGCTGGGAAATTCGCCACGTCATGCTCCGTTCGGTGAGCCCCTATACGCAACATTAAGCATAGTGACCAGTTCAGCGGCGCCGAAACCCCCTCTTCACCGCGCAAACGTTAACTTGGCGCGTTGATCGACGACGGGTGAGATCATGACTGTGCTAGTCACCGGCGGCGCCGGCTATATCGGAAGTCACACGGTCCTTGCGCTGGCGGAAGCCGGCGAGGACGTCGTCGTGATCGACGATCTCTCCACGGGTTTCTCCGCGTATTTGCCGGAAGGCGTGCCGCTGTTCATCGGCGATGCCGGCGACGAGAACCTGGTCGAAGGGGTGATCGCCCAGCACAACATCGAGAGCATCATTCATTTCGCCGGCTCCGTGGTCGTGCCGGATTCGATGCGCAATCCGCTCGGCTACTACCACAACAATTTCACGACCGCGCGCAACCTGCTCAACGTCGCCGTCAAGCGCGGCATCAGCCGCTTCATCTTCTCCTCGACCGCCGCCGTCTACGGCAATCCGGACCAGGTGCCGGTGCCCGAGCACGCGCCGACCCGGCCGCTCTCGCCCTATGGTTCGTCCAAGCTGATGACCGAGATCATGCTGCACGACGTCGCCGCCGCCTACGGCATGCAGTACGTGACGCTGCGCTATTTCAACGTCGCAGGTGCCGACCCGCAGGCGCGTATAGGCCTCGCCACCGTCGGCGCCACGCATCTGCTCAAGATCGCAGTGGAGGCCGCGACCGGCCAGCGCGCCAAGATCGACGTGTTCGGCACCGACTATCCGACCCTGGATGGCAGCTGCATTCGCGACTTCATCCACGTCACGGACCTGTCGCAGGCGCATCGCTCGGCGCTGGCTTATTTGCGCAATGGCGGCGCCTCGACCACGCTGAATTGCGGCTATGGCCGCGGCTATTCCGTGCTCGAAACCATCGACGCCGTCCGCAGGGTGTCCGGCCGCAGCTTCGCCGTGCAATACGCCCCGCGCCGGCCCGGCGACATCATGACCATGATCGCCGACACCAGCCGCATCCGCGGCCTGCTCGACTGGAGGCCGCAATACGAGGACCTCGAGACCATCGCGGCCCACGCCCTGGCCTGGGAGGACAAGCTGTTCCGCGAGCGCCACGGCGAGCTCCGCCACGCCGCCTCCGCCTAGAATCGCCCCAAGCGCAAGCCCTTAATTGGGCTTGAAAACCGGAGCTTTAGCGGGCACAGAGGCCCTTCGATCCCTGACGCGCGGGCAGGCTTTTCGCCCTGGCCGTCAATGGACCCCGGATGGCCCAGTTTCCAAAGAAGATCACCGACGATCCCTATGCGGCAGCGATTCTGATTCGCCGCCTGGTCATGGAACAGGGGGTCGTCTACTGGCGGCGCTACCTCGTTGCCTTTGCGCTGATGGCGGCTGCCGCAGGCTCAACCGCCGGCGCGACCTACGTGCTCGGCCAGGTCATCAACCAGGCCTATGTCGACAAGAACATCCCGGGGATCGCGATGTTCTCGGGCATCACGGTGATCCTGCTCTTCATCAAGGGCGTGGCGACCTACGGCCACATGGTGATCATGACCAAGATCAGCAACGCCATCCTCGCCACCAACCAGCGCCAGCTGTTCGCCAAGCTGATGCGCGAGAGCGTCGGCTTCTTCTCCGAGCGGCATTCGTCCGAATTTCTGGCGCGGCTGACTGCTGGTGCGAAATCCATCACCGACGTCCTCAATATGCTGGTCAACGCCGTCGGGCGCGACCTCATGATGCTGCTCGCCATGATCGGCGTCATGGTGTGGCAGGATCCGCTGATGTCGCTGATCGGCCTCGTCGCGGTGCCGCCGGCGATGCTGGTGCTGCGCAAGCTGGTCAAGCGCATCAAGGGTCTCGCCCACAATCAGTTCACCGGTACCGCCGACATCCTGGAGACGATGCAGGAATCCCTGCAGGGTATCCGTACGGTGAAGGCGTTCACGCTCGAAGACGCCATGCAGAGCCGCATCGACGAGAACATCGCGATCGTCGAGCGCAACGCCAACAAGATGGCCCGTGTCGCCAACCGCTCCAACCCGCTGATGGAGATGCTCGGCGGCTTCGCCGTTGCCGGCTGCCTGCTCTATGGCGGCTACAGCGTTGTCGCGCTCAACGCCACGCCCGGCGCGTTCTTCTCCTTCATGACCGCCTTCCTGATGGCGACCGAGCCGGCCAAGCGGCTGGCGCGGCTCAACATCGATCTCAACAGCCAGCTGGTCGGCGCGCGCATGCTGCTCGAAGTCGTCGACAGCCCCGCGAGCGAGCGATCCGACGACGACAGGCCCGCACTGAAGCTGTCCGACGCGCGGATCGAGTTCCGCGACGTGAGCTTCGCCTACCGCACCAACGAGACCGTGCTCAACCGCATGAGCTTCGTTGCCGAACCCGGCAAGGTCACGGCGCTGGTCGGCCCCTCCGGCGGCGGCAAGTCGACCGTGCTGGCGCTGCTCTTGCGCTTCTACGAGCTGACGCAAGGCGACATCGTGATCGACGGCCAGTCGATCGGCACGATCTCGCGCAAATCGCTGCGGGCACAGACCGCCTATGTCGGCCAGGACGTCTATCTGTTCCGCGACACCATCCGCAACAACATCGCCTTCGGCAAGCCGGGCGCGAGTGAGGGCGAGATCATCGAGGCGGCGAAGGCCGCTTGCGCGCATGATTTCATCATGGGCTTCCCGCTCGGCTACGATACGCCGGTCGGCGAGCACGGCACGCAGCTCTCCGGCGGCCAGCGCCAGCGCATTGCTGTCGCCCGCGCGCTGATCAAGAACGCACCCATCATCCTGCTGGACGAAGCCACCGCCGCGCTCGACTCGGAGTCCGAGCGGCAGGTGCAGGAGGCGATCGAGCATCTCTGCCACAACCGCACAACCCTCGTGATCGCGCACCGCCTGCACACCATCATGCACGCCGACGCTATCGTGGTGGTCGAGGGCGGCGAGATTGTCGAGCAGGGTCGGCACGACGAGTTGCTGCGCCGCGGCGGCCGCTACGCGTCGTTCTTCCGCCTGCAGCATTACGATGCCGGGGCGCTGGCGCCGATCAGCGCAACCGCATAGAATTCCCTCCACCCCAAGAGCAGCGAGACTTCTTCATGAACGCCGCCTCCTACGTCATCCCGCTTCCCCCTCAGGCTTCGCTCCCCGTCGTCGGCGAGAGTGGCCGTTATCCGGTACGCCGCATCTGGTGCGTCGGTCGCAATTATCTCGAACATATCCGCGAGATGGGCAATGACGAGCGCGCGCCGCCGTTCTTCTTCGCCAAGCACGCCGACATGCTGGTGCCTGACGGCGCGACCATCCCCTATCCGCCGCTGACCAAGGATCTGCATCATGAGGTCGAGCTGATCGTGGCGATGAAGAGCGGCGGGCTGAACATCCCCGCCGACAAGGCGCTCGACCACGTCTACGGCTATGCCGTCGGCATCGACCTGACCCGCCGCGACCTCCAGATCGCCTCGCGCAAGAAGGAGCGTCCCTGGGAGGTCGGCAAGTCGTTCGACGGCTCAGCGCCCTGCTCTGCCGTGCAGCCCGCTTCGAAGATCGGCCATCCCGCCAAGGGCAAGATCTGGCTCACGGTCAACGGCAAGGAAGCTCAGAAGGGCGATCTGACGGAGCTGATCTGGAACGTGCCCGAGATCATCTGGCAGCTCTCGCAACAGGTGAAGCTTGCCGCCGGCGACATCATCATGACGGGCACGCCGGCTGGCGTGTCGCAGCTCCAGCCCGGCGACCAGCTCGAATGCGGCGTCGACGGCGTCGGCACGCTGAAGGTCTCGATCGGGCAGCCGGAGTAAGGCTGATCTCGAGATCACGGGACAAGCAAAGCCCCGGACATCGCGTCCGGGGCTTTTGTGCTCTCAACTTCGCCGCTCGTGCGCGCCCGCTGTGTTGATGTCCTTCCCGGTGTAGTCGGTCATCATGGCGGTCGCGACCAGCGTCATGACTGCGCAAATCGCGATGTAGACGGCAATGGCGGTCGCCGACTGGAACTTGCCGAACAGCCAGGTGGCGATCAGCGGCGCGGGACCGCCGGCGATCACCGATGCGAGTTGATAGCCGAGCGAGGAGCCGCTGTAGCGAAGGCGTCCGGTAAAGCTCTCGGCGATCAAGGCGGCTTGCGGCCCGTACTGCATGTCGTGCGGAATCAGCGACAGAACGATTGCCAGGAAGATGATGCTCAGCGAGCCGGTATTGAGCATCGCGAAATAGATGAAGCCGAAGATGCCCGTCGCGGCAGCGCCGAGCATATACATGTTCTTGCGGCCGATCTGATCGGAGATGTGCCCGCACAGCGGGATCGATACGAACGACAGTACCGAGGCCGAGAGCACCGCGGTCAGCAGGAAGTCGCGCGAAACGTGCAGGGTACCGATGCCATAGGAGAACACGAAGGCGGTGAAGATGTAGAACGGCGCCTGCTCAGACATGCGGGCGAAGGCCGACAGAAGAATCTCCTTCGGGTATTCCCGGATCACGGTCAGCATCGGCGTGCGGTCGACCTGACGTTCAGCCACGAGCTTTGAGAACACAGGCGTTTCGAGAATGCCGAGCCGGATGTACAGGCCGACACCGACCAGGATGATGCTGAGCGCAAACGGAATGCGCCAGCCCCACGCCAGGAACTGATCGCCCGCCATCTGGCTGAACGCCAGCACGGCGAGATTGGCCAGAAACAGGCCGCAGGGCACGCCGAATTGCGGCCATGATGCGACCAATCCTCGGGATTGGTCGTTGCGGGCCCATTCCATCGACATCAGCACCGAGCCACCCCACTCGCCGCCGACGCCGACGCCCTGAATGAATCGGAGCACGGTCAGGATCACCGCGCCCCAGATGCCGATGCTGGCATAGGTCGGCACCACGGCCACTGCGGCGGTTGCCAGTCCCATCAGGAGCAGCGTCGCGATCAGCGTCGATTTCCGTCCGATGCGGTCGCCATAGTGCCCAAAGATTGCCGCGCCGATTGGGCGCGCGACGAAGCCGACCGCATAGATCGCAAACGCCTCTAGCGTGCCGACCCAGGGATCGGAGTGCGGAAAGAACAGCTTTGCGAAAACCAGGCCCGTGACGGTGCTATAGAGAAAAAAATCGTACCACTCGATCGCAGTCCCGATCGTGGAGGCGATCACGGCGCGACGAAGCTGGAGCTGATGCTCGGATGCCGTGAGTCGGGTGACGTCGAAGCCGAGTGTTGCCATGGGAATGTCTCCCGGACAGGCCCCCGGTTGCGCGTTTTTCATCGGTTATTCGTTGCGGAACCAACGATATCGGGTTCCAAGGGTTCCAGGGAGCGGCTAACACTTTAGTCGGCCGGCAGAGCCGGCGTGGCCGCAGTACTACCGGGCCTTCACCGGCCGATTGGCGTGGCTCGCCTGCGGCACACCGCGATTGAGCGACATGTGCGAGTGCACGCACAGCCAACCAACGGCATTCCTCGAAAAGATCATGGTCGCCCGGCCCGGGCGAGGAAATGCGCTGCCGTCGGGGTGATAGCCAGTGCTCGTCCAGGGGGCGATCACGGCCGCCATCGCGCCGTCAGGCGATCCCAGAACCGAGATCTGATCAAGCAGGAAGCGGAAGTCGGTCGTCTTGGGCCAGACGTTGTCCCATTGCGTGGTGACCCATTGGTCCAGGCCCGGGATGACGTCGTTATGCGTGCCGAAGGCCAGCACATCCGGATGGAAGAGCGGCCGCGCCGAAGCATAATCGACCTCGCGGACATAGCCAGCAAAGGCATCCAACCACTCGCGGAAGAATTGGACAATCTCGGTGTTCGCAATTGGCAACGGGCCCATTGCCTGCTCCAGGTTTGGCGGCTGGTGTGTGTCGCTCACTTCAGCGCCGAAAACACGATAACACCCGCGTGTGTTCAGTCAGGCCCGGGACAGTGCCTGGAGACCCTTGAAAGTCAGGCGCTTGGGGTCCGTAACGCCAGCGAGATAGAGTTGGCGAATGAAGGCTATGACGGCGTCGCGATCGCAATCGGTCAGCGCGACGACGGCGTCGACCGCAATCTTCTGGGCTTCCATTGGGCTCACCTCGGCCTTGCGAGTAACCCGGCCGAAACAGGCTAGGACACATCCGTTAATCAGGCGTTAACCGTTCCGCGAGGATGTCCGATTCAGCCCGGTGGCCGTATACGCAAAACAGCGCATTGGCGGTCGCGACACCGCCGCGACGTTCAGCGCACTCCGAGACCCGGCTTCTCCAGGATTCACGCGCAGACCGGCGGCGACTATCTCGTCTTGTTCGCCCTCGGTGGCGGCGCCGTGGTGCTGGCGCTCGCGATCGATCTTGGCCTCGCCCTGGTTGTCCCGCGCAGATCCCGAGCGCGATGACGGCAGTGGCGCGGTGCTATCTGGTCCCGGGCTTCGTCATGTTCTGAGCAACCGATTTCAGCAACTCGGTTTGCTTCAGGACCAACTCACATTGCTTTCGCGCATGCGTACTCGACAGCTCGACCAACTCCGCCAGCGTTCTCGCACGGCCCAATTCCCAGGCATATTCCAAGGTGGCGCCCGCATTGATTTTCATCAGTTCGAGCACGACTATGCGACACTCAGCTGCCGTTCCCATCGCCCCTATCAGGTGGCTTTCCGTGGCGCTGGGTCCACTGGCATCCGATGTCGTACCATCAAGCCGCCGCTTGGCGAGGTCCTTCGCGAGGTCATTGGCGAAATCCAGCGCAGCGTGAGCACCAGTTTTCATGCCATCCAGAGCGCGGGCCTGGCACTCCTTGGCCAAGTTCACGATGAGATCAGTGGTGGTGCTGTCCGGAGGTTCCGATCCTGCAGCGATAACGCTGGCCGCTTCTTGTGCCGGAACAGGCATCGGAGCGGGGATTACCTGCGCGATCCGCGGCGCATCTTGAAGGGTGGCGTTGATCGAGCCCGGCGTCATGGCCAAGGCCTCGTCGACGGCGCGGCTCACTTCGGCCGCCAGCTCCAGCAGTGAGCGGCGTCCGGCGCGTGCAATGTCAGCAGGCTGTCTTGAGCGCGGCTTGCCCATGATCATTCGACTCCACGATAAGACGCTCCGAGATCCACCCCCACAGCGCCAGAATTTCCTCCGAGGCTTTTCCCTCCGGCGCGAACTCGGTCACGCCCAGCCCAGCCCCGAGCGCATCCTGGTGGTCGTTACGCTGCCCGATGAAAGGGAGCGCAAGCACGCCGAGCGAGCTGAGCGAGGCAGCCGCTTCGCTCAGCCGAGCCCCCCGTGTGGGCGTTTGATTGAGGACGAAGGCAAACCGGCGATCGAGCCTGCGAATTGCGATTAGCGTAGGTATTGCGGCTTCGATATCGGCCGCACTCGGACGCGCCGGGATGAGACAAAGATCGGCACAGGCGATGGCGCGCGTCGCCAAGACATTGTTCGTGGCAGCGGTGTCGATGATTGCGAGCCAAATCCCGTCACCCTGGAGACGAGATATCACCAGCTCGATATCGGCGGGATCCGCAACGCGCTCGACGCGAGGATAGGGATTCTCGCGGCGTTCTCTCCATTTCGAGATCGTACCTTGCGCGTCCGCCTCGATGAGAGCGACGCGCTCAGAGCGCTGCATCGCTGCCATCGCCAGACCAACGGACAGCGTACTCTTACCGCTTCCGCCTTTTTGCGTGACCACAGCAACGACGTGCATGCCGCGCGCTCTCCCTAAGACGGCAACGACGCGGAACTCATGCGTTGTCGGAAATAAATTGCATTGCGACGCAGCAATACTACCGGAGGTCGCGATTCGTCTCAAGAGATCGGGCGAGATCAGGAATACTGCATCACGCCGTCGTCGATCCGGCCGAAGCGCAAGGAGACGATGTCGAGGGCGTAGTTCTGGTACAGCCGCCACGGCTGCTTCGAGCCCTGCTTCGGCATCTTCGCGACCGAACGCTGCACATAGCCCGAGGTAAAATCGAGCGACGGCTGCGCGGTGATATCTGGGTCGGCATTGTGCGGCATGCACTGGCGGAAATTATGCCGGTCCATGTAGTTGATGAGCCGGCAGACATATTCGCAGGTGAGATCGCATTTCAGCGTCCAGGAGGCGTTGGTGTAGCCGAAGGCGGACGCGATGTTCGGCACGTCGGCATACATCATGCCCTTGTAGGTCAGTGTGTTGGCGAAATCGACGGCGCGGCCGTCGACGCTCACCTCGAGGCCGCCGACGACCTGAAGCACCAGGCCCGTCGCCGTCACGATGATGTCGGCGGGGAGCTCGCTGCCGTCCTTCAGACGGATGCCGTCGTGCGTAAAAGTGTCGATCTCGCTGGTGACGACGGCGGCGCGCTTTTCTCGGATCGCCTTGAACAGGTCGCCGTCGGGCACGAGACAGAGCCGCTGGTCCCAGGGGTTGTAGCGCGGCGTGAAATGCGTGGCGATGTCGTAATCCGGCCCGAGCGCAGCGCGCACCCCGCCGAGGATCAGGTTCTTCACCTTGTCCGGTCGCCGCCGGCTGAGCTGGAAGAAGAACATCCCCCACATGACGTTGCGCCAGCGGATGACATGATAGGCAAGCCGCATCGGCAGGTTGCGGCGCAATTTGTTGGCGAGCGGATCCTGCGCGGGGCGCGACACGACGTAAGTGGGCGAACGCTGGAGCATGGTGACCTGCGCGGCTTTCTTGGCGAGCTCCGGCACCAGCGTCACCGCGGTCGCACCCGAGCCGATCACGACGACGCGCTTTCCGGCGTAGTCGATATCCTCCGTCCATTTCTGCGGATGCACGATGCGGCCGGCGAAATCCGCAACGCCCGCGAACTCCGGTGTGTAACCTGCCTCGTATTTGTAGTAGCCCGCACACAGAAATAAGAAATTGCAGGTGAAGCGCACGAGCTCTATCGCTCCCTCGCCTGCCGTGCGCTCGACCTCGACGGTCCATCGCGCCTCAGGCGTGGACCATGCCGCACGCTTCACGCGATGGCGGAAGCGAACGTGCTGCTCGATGCCGTTCTCCACTGCCGTCTCGCGGACATAGTTCAGGATCTGCGGTCCGTCGGCGATCGCCTTCGGATCGGTCCACGGCTTGAAGGAATAGCCGAGCGTGAACATGTCGCTGTCGGAGCGGATGCCGGGATAGCGAAACAGGTCCCACGTGCCGCCGATGCAGTCGCGCCCCTCCAGGATGAGGTAACTCTTGCCCGGGCACCTGGTCTGGAGATGATAGCCCGCGCCGATACCTGATAGCCCGGCACCGACGATGAGCACGTCGAAATGTTCTTGCTGCATGGTCTCCTCCGCCGGAGGTGGATTGTCAGACCATCACTGGCGCCCGTCAATCGGCAATCGGCCGCCGGCACAACCGGGGGGCAGCCCCCACAAACAGAAAAGCCCCGGATCGCTCCGGGGCTTCTGATGTCCTGAGGCAATCGGCTCAGTAGCGATAGTGATCGCTCTTGTAGGGGCCTTCCTGCTTGACGCCGATGTAGTCGGCCTGGTCCTTGCGCAGCTCGGTCAGCTTGACGCCGATCTTGGCGAGATGCAGGCGCGCGACCTTCTCGTCCAGCGTCTTCGGCAGCACATAGACTTCCTTCTTGTACTTGCCGTCCTTGTTGTTTGCGAACAGCTCGATCTGCGCCAGAGTCTGGTTGGTGAAGGAGGCCGACATCACGAAGGACGGATGGCCCATCGCATTGCCGAGGTTCACGAGACGGCCCTCCGACAGCAGGATGATGCGGTGCTTGTCGGGGAATTCGATCTCGTCGACCTGCGGCTTGATGTTGGTCCACTTCAGATTGCGCAGACCCGCGATCTGGATCTCGTTGTCGAAGTGACCGATGTTGCAGACTATGGCGCGATCCTTCATCGCGCGCATGTGCTCGATGGTGATGATGTCCTTGTTGCCGGTGGCGGTGACGAAGATGTCGGCGCGGGGCGCGGCGTCTTCCATGGTCGTGACCTCATAGCCTTCCATCGCGGCCTGCAGCGCGCAGATCGGATCGACTTCCGACACCATGACGCGGCAGCCGGCCTGGCGCAGCGAAGCCGCCGAGCCCTTGCCGACGTCGCCGAAGCCCGCGACCATCGCGACCTTGCCCGACATCATCACGTCGGTGCCGCGGCGGATGCCGTCGACAAGCGACTCACGGCAGCCATAGAGATTGTCGAACTTCGACTTGGTGACGCTGTCGTTGACGTTGATCGCCGGCCACAGCAGCGTCCCGGCCTTCTGCATGTCATAGAGCCGATGCACGCCCGTGGTGGTCTCTTCGGAAACGCCCTTGATGCTCTCGGCGATTCCCGCGAAGTAGCCCTTCGGCTTTTCCTTGAGCTGCTTCTTCAGCAGCGCGAAGAAGACTTCCTCTTCTTCCGAGCCCGGCTTGTCCAGGAACGCGGTGTCGCCTTTCTCGGCGCGCAGACCGAGATGGACGTACATGGTGGCGTCGCCGCCGTCGTCGAGGATCATGTTCGGGTGACCGCCGCCGTGCCAGTCGAACAGCTTGGCGGTGTAGTCCCAGTAATCCTTCAGCGTCTCACCCTTGACGGCGAACACCGGAATGCCGGCGGCCGCGATCGCGGCAGCAGCGTGGTCCTGTGTCGAATAGATGTTGCAGGAGACCCAGCGGATGTCGGCGCCGAGCGCTGCCAGGGTCTCGATCAGCACGCCGGTCTGAATCGTCATGTGCAGGGAGCCTGCGATACGCGCGCCCTTCAGCGGCTGCTTCGGACCGTACTCCTCGCGGGTGGCCATCAGGCCGGGCATCTCGGTCTCGGCAAGCGAGAGTTCCTTGCGGCCGAAATCGGCGAGCGTAATGTCCTTGACGATGTAATCGGTAAAGCCGGGCTTCGCGTTCATTGCGAGTGTCCTGTTGTTGTATTGGTCATTCCGGGCGCCTCGACGAGGCGAACTATGGTACGCAGTTGCGCACCTGAGAATCTCGATTTGGTGGGTGGGAATCCCGGGTTCGGCTGCTTGTCGCGAGCGAACCCGGGATGACGCACAAAATCAGACAGCGCGCTTGAGCGCTTCGACGAGATCAGTCTTCTCCCAGGAGAAGCCACCCTCGTTGTCGGGCGTGCGGCCGAAATGGCCATAAGCCGACGTGCGCGCGTAGATCGGGCGGTTGAGATCGAGATGGCTGCGGATGCCGCGCGGGGTGAGGTCCATCGCCTTCGCAGCGGCCTTCTCGAGCTGATCCTCGGACACTTTACCGGTGCCGTGGGTGTCGATGTAGATCGACAGCGGACGCGCCACGCCGATGGCATAAGCCAGCTGCAGCGTGCAGCGGTCGGCGAGACCAGCCGCGACGATGTTCTTGGCGACGTAGCGCGCAGCATAGGCCGCCGAACGGTCGACCTTGGTCGGATCCTTGCCGGAGAACGCGCCGCCGCCGTGCGGAGCCGCGCCACCGTAAGTGTCGACGATGATCTTGCGGCCGGTCAGGCCGGAGTCGCCGTCGGGGCCGCCGATGAAGAACTTGCCGGTCGGGTTGATGTGCCAGATGGTCTTCGGCGTGATCCAGTCCTTCGGCAGCGCCTCCCGCACATAGGGCTCGACGATGTCGCGGATCTGCTTGGACGAGATGTCCTCGACCAGATGCTGGTGCGACACCACGATCTCGCGCACGCCGACCGGCTTGCCGTTCTCGTACTGCACGGTGACCTGGCTCTTGGAATCTGGACCGAGCACCTTCTCCCTGCCGGAGTGACGGGCTTCGGAGATGAGGCGGAGGATCTTGTGGGCGTAGAAGATCGGCGCCGGCATCAGATCGGGTGTCTCGTTGGTGGCGTAACCGAACATGATGCCCTGGTCGCCAGCGCCCTCTTCCTTGACTTCGCCCGGCTGGAGCGCGTCGACGCCCTGGGCAATATCAGCTGACTGCGGATGCAGCAGGATTTCGATGTCGGCCTTTTCCCAGTGGAAGCCGTCCTGCTCGTAGCCGATGTCCTTGATGGCGTCGCGCACGACGCTCTCGATCTGCTCATTGGTGACCGACTTCGGGCCACGGGTCTCGCCAGCGATCACGACCTTGTTGGTGGTCGCCAGCGTCTCGCAGGCGGCGCGGATCTGCCACGGGTCGATGCCGGCTTTCGGCCCTTCGCGGTAGAACAGGTCGACGATTTCGTCGGAAATCCGGTCGCAGACCTTGTCCGGATGGCCCTCGGACACGGACTCGCTGGTGAAGAGATAGGACGCGCGCATCAGTAACCCCTTGTCCCGCCGCTCTCGGCGGTTCGTTTGCGATGTTTACCGTTGGATTATGTCAATCACGCCGGCGCGAGATGACGTAGGATTCGTCGAGAAACCAGAGCCCGTTGTACTTTCGCAGCACATCCCTGGCGGCATCCAGAGTGCGGCCGTTTTGAGTCATATCTGTCAACCGGTCGTCCTCTATCTGAGCGACATACACCGCCGCATTCCACGCTGCAAAGGCTGTCGAGGTCCCGATAGTACCCGTTACCTCGTTGGGCAGCGCTTCCATATCATACCTGAAGATCGAACGGTTATCCGCGTAGGCATTAAAATTTAAGTCGCGGCCCAACGACCCAAGCTCATACTTAACGGCGCGCAATAGCTCATGGCGGCTCACCGAGAAAGGATTTTCTCCGGGCCAGATCGCCTGGATCATTTCCATTCCGGGATCGTGACCATGGGAGTGAATACCGATCAGGCGGCCACCAGGCCGCAACGCCTTGGCGAGTGGTGCAATGATCCGCTTGGCCCGGAAATTGACGGATGAAAGAGCCCGGTATGGCTGGGATGCGATGACCAGGTCGAAATTGGCCTCGGTCTGGCCCGGCCGCGGAATCGTCGAATCGAGCAGGAATCTGTGGTCGTCGCGGTAGAGCACGAGGACGACCGGCCGCTCATAGAGCGGCATGGCCGTGCGCGGGCTGATGGCTGCGCGCCAGTTCTGCTCCAGGAACGGCCTGAGCTCGGCGATCTGCTGCTCGAATTCGCCCGATGAAGCGCCGCGCAGCGGGACCTCGTGCCAGACGGTGGCAGCAGCTGCTGCCGGCGATGCCGGCGTCAGCCAGGGCGCCTCCGAGTAGAACATGTTCGTGAAGACGAAAACCGACGCCGGATGCTCGAAAATGCGGTCCGGGACCTTCTCCAGCGTCAGGCGCAAATCCTCGAGACTGAGCTCCTTGCCGGCGACATAGAACGGCATGTGCGGGTAACGCTGATGCGTGGCGCGCAGCACCCGCGCCAGCACCGTGCCGTCTCCGACGCCCGCGTCGAAAATGCGCAGCGCCGGCGGGCGCGGATGGATGGTGGCCAGCTCGAGTGCCACCCGGTCGGCGATCACCCGCTTTTCGCTGCAGGTGTGGACGAACAGCAGGTATTTCTGTCGGTTCTCGAAGAAGCGGAAATTGCCACGTGGATCGCGCTTTTCCGGGGGCACCTGCAGTCCTCGCGGCGGCGGCATGCCGCCGGTCATGGATGCCGCCATATAGGCCTGGATCCGCTCCAGCGTATCGATCGTGATGCGCTTGCCCTCCCGCAGCCGGTGCACGAGCTTCCCATCGTTCACCGCACGCCGGCCAAACGTCGATTCCGCCATGTCCGCCTTGCGGCAGAACTCGGTGATTTGGCTCAGGATTTCGTCATTCTTCATGGATGGGACAGGAGTGGGCAGAAGAGTTGGGACCCGCTTTCTAGCAGCTTCTGCCCACCCAGGAAATACCGCTGCCTGCTTTACCCCAAGTCCGATGATGCGGGCGTGAACCCTCGTGGGTCACCGGGCAACAAACATGCACTTCTCCTCGGGAATCACCGCCCATGCGCCGCCTGCTCATCGCGCTCGCCCTGCTCGCCGCAACCCTTTGGTCCGCACCCGCATCAGCTCAATCGCGAGGCCAGCTGGGCCCGCTCTGCACCACCGAGACCACGCCAGCCGACCAGATGGTTCATGCCTGCAGCAAAATCATCGCGCTGAAGGTCTTCAAGGGCGCGCAGCTCGCGACCGTCTATTTCTGGCGCGCCGTGGCCTGGAACAAGAAAGGCGACTACGCCAAGGTCATTGCCGACACCACGGAAGCGATCCGGCTTCAGCCGGGCCAGGCGGTCTACAATCTCAGGGGCTCGGCCTATTACGACAAGGGCGACTACGACATCGCGATCGCGGATTTCGACGATGCGCTGAAGATCGGGCCGCCAAGCGGCATCATCTTCCACAACCGCGGTAATGCCTGGCGCGGCAAGGGCGACTACGCCAAGGCGATCGCCGATTACGATATGTCGATCAAATCAGATCCGAGATCGGCGTTCTCGTTCCAGAACCGTGGCATCGCAAAGGAGGCGCTCGGCGACCTGGACGGAGCGCTCACCGACATCAACCAGGCGATCCGGCTCGATCCGACGCTGCCGCAGCCGCTGATCAACCGTACTGCGATCTGGCGCGCCAGAGGCGATCTCGATCGCGCCATTGCCGACGGCAGCGCTGCGATCCGGCTCGCCAAGGACAAGCCGCCGGTCAACGTCATGACGCCGCCGAACAGCGTGCTGATCTCCGCCCTAACAAATCGCGCCCTGGCCTACGAAGCCAAGGGCGACTACGCGCATGCAAAAGACGACTACAACGCCACGCTTGCGATCGCGGCCTCCGACGCCGGCAGCAAGGCTAACCAGGCCACCGCAAAAGTGAGACTGTCGCTGGTGACCGACGCCGCCGCGCCCATCCCGCACGAGGCGCCCTCGCCGACGGCGGCTCCTCCCCCACGGCAGACGGAGGCAACGCCTCCACCCTCTCCTGCACCCTCTCCTGCGCCCTCGCCTTCACCTGCCGCTCGCGGCATCCGCATGGCACTTGTCATCGGCAACGGCGCCTACGCCCATGTGAAGGCGTTGCACAATCCGCCCAACGACGCACGCGCTGTTGCGAAAAGCCTGCGCGAGGTCGGCTTCACCGTCTCGGAGGGCATCGACCTCGACCGCGCAGCGATGCAGAAGATGACGCGCGACTTCTTGCGAGAGGCGTCGCGGGCGCAAATAGCCCTGGTCTATTATGCCGGCCATGGCGTGCAGGTCGATGCCCGCAACTATCTCATTCCCGTCGACGTCGAGCTGAAGCCCGGCACGAGCATGACGGATGCGATGATCGACATGGACACGATCCTGGCCGGCCTCGACGATCAGGTCCGCACCAACATCCTGATCTTCGATGCCTGCCGCAACAATCCAATGGCGCAGCAGAGGGCAAGCGCCGGCAGCAGCCGCGGCCTCGAAGGCGCACCTGGCCTTGCCGCGCCGTCGAGCCTCGGCTCCGGCGCGACGTTGGGGGCCGGCACGCTGATCGCATTCGCAACGGCGCCAGGCCAGGTGGCGCTCGACGGCGAAGGCGCGAATTCACCGTTCTCCGCGGCGCTCTCCCGCCATCTCGGCACGCCCGGCCTCGAAGTCCAGCAGATGCTGACGCGGGTGCGGGCGGAGGTGGTTTCGGCCACGAAGAGCAAGCAGGTGCCGTGGTCGAATTCGTCGCTGCTGGGAGAGGTCTATCTGGCGGAGAAGTGAGCGTGCACGTAGCGTCTACTTTCCTGGTCAGGGCAACCAAGGAGGCACTAGCAATTCGGCGCGATACTGGTCGAGAGCCGCCCGGTCGCTTTCTTAGCCATTGGTAGCGGGCAGGAACTTTCACAAAAGGCATCTGTTCTCACCCGGAACAAGAGTCTTTTGTCCATGCGCAACATCCGCTGGAGCTGGCCTGGATCGTGGTGTGGATCCTGATCACGTCAGCCATCATGGCCGTGATCTACGCCGCTGATCCCGCCAACCGCGGGGATGAGACGTGAACGGCGCGCTACCCTTCATCGCCGCCGCCGCGCTGTTGGCGCTCGCGCTGGGCTTTCTCGCCCGTCGCGGCAAGAACATGAACCTGGAACAGTGGACCGTGGGCGGGCGCGGCTTCGGCGCGATTTTCGTGTTCCTGCTGCTCGCCGGAGAGATCTACACCACCTTCACCTTCCTCGGGGGCAGCGGCTATGCCTATGGCAAGGGTGCGCCAGCCTATTACATTCTCGCTTACGGCACGCTGGCCTACGTGCTGTCCTATTTCATGCTGCCGCCGATCTGGCGCTATGCAAAGGAGCACCGGCTCTACTCCCAGTCGGACTTCTTCGTGCGCAAATATGATAGCCCGACTCTGGGTGTCATCGTCGCGATCGTCGATATCGTGGCGCTGATCCCCTACCTTGTTCTTCAGTTCAAGGGGCTCGGTATCATCGTCGAGGTCGCGGGCTATGGGGCGATCTCCTCCACCGTCGCAATCTGGACCGGCGCGATAGTCGTGGCCGCCTATGTGATGGTCTCGGGCGTGCACGGATCGGCCTGGACTGCCGTCGCCAAGGATCTCTTGATCCTCGTCGTCGTCATCTTCCTTGGGATTTACCTGCCTCATCACTACTACGGCGGGCTCGCGTCGATGTTCTCGGCGATCGAGCAGGCGAAGCCAGGATTCACCGTGCTGCCGCCGCACGGCGAAAGCCTGTGGTGGTTCTCCTCGACCGTGCTGCTCACGGCGCTCGGGTTCTACATGTGGCCGCACAGCTTCGGCTCGATCTATACGGCGAGGAGCGCCAGGGTCATTCGCAAGAACGCGATCGTGCTGCCGCTCTATCAGCTCATCCTGCTGTTCGTGTTCTTCGTCGGTTTCGCAGCGATCCTTCAGGTTCCGGGGCTCACTGGCCCGAACATCGATTTGGCGCTGTTCAAGCTCTCGGTGAAGACCTTCGATCCCTGGTTTGTCGGGTTGATCGGCGCGACCGGTGTGCTCACTGCGCTGGTACCTGGATCGATGATCCTGATGACTGCAGCGACCTTGATCGCCAACAATCTTTACCGCGCCGTCGACCCGTCGGCTGACGATCGAAGAGTGTCTCTGCTCGCAAAACTCCTGGTTCCGGTGATGGCGCTGGTTGCGGTGTTCTTCACGTTGAAGGGCGGAGAGACCATCGTGGCGTTGCTGCTGATGGGCTACAGCCTGGTCTCCCAGCTCTTTCCATCGCTGGTGCTCAGCCTCGCGCAACGCAACGTCGCGACGCGCGAAGGCGCGATGGCGGGCATCATCGCCGGCGTTGCCACGGTCGCCATCGTCAGCTTGACTGGCGTGAACTTCCACAAGCTGCCGTGGCTGCCGCCGGAGATCCAGGACCTCAACATCGGCATTGTCGCGCTGATCGTGAATTTCTTCGTGCTGATCGTGGTGAGCGCCGTGACCCGACATGTCGCCGAGCCCGCGCGCGCTGCCGCGGAATAACGCGACGCGGCGGCCTACCAATCAATGGTGGAGAATGACCGCCATCAGCTGTTCGCACCGAATTGTGCTGCCGCACGGCAATAGAGCAAAGCGGGCGTCGTTCGCATCACGCCGCCCGTATAGGTGCACGGCGGTGATGCCCCGCCTTTCGCGGGACATGACGGCCGCACGAGGCAGCTTAATTGCCCCAAACTTCCTTCGCGATTTCGACCGCGAGGCTTAGCTTGGCCCACTGCTCTTCCTCGGAGAGGATATTGCCCTCTTCCGTCGAGGCAAAGCCGCACTGTGGCGACAGCGCGAGCTGCTCCAGGGGCGCGAACTTGGAAGCTTCTTCGAGACGACGCTTGATGTCGTCCTTCTTCTCGAGCTCGCCGAATTTCGAGGTAATGACGCCGACCACGACGACCTTGTTGCCCTTGGGCAGGAAGCGCAGCGGCTCGAAGCCGCCGGCGCGGTCGCTGTCGTATTCGAGGAAGTAGCCGTCGTAATTGGTGCCGGCGAGCATGGTCTCAGCCACCGGCTCGTAGCCGCCCGAGGAAATCCAGGTCGAACGGAAATTGCCGCGGCAGACATGCGTCGTCACCACCATGTCGGCGGGCTTCTCGGCCAGCGCGTAATTGATGATGCGGGCGTAGATCTGCTGGAGACCGTCCGGATTGTCGCCGCGCTCGCGCGCCTTCTGCAACTCGTCCGGCGAGCACAGATATGCCCATACGGTGTCGTCGAACTGCAGATAGCGGCAGCCGGCGTCGTAGAACGCCTTGACCGCCTTGCGGTAGGTCTTGCCGAGGTCTTCGTAAAAGGCCTCGAGATCCGGATAGACATCCTTGGAGATCGACTTGCGGCCGCCACGGAAGTGCAGCACCGCCGGCGACGGGATCGTCATCTTGGCGGTGACGTGGGCCTGGTCGGCGACCTTCTTCAAGAAGCGGAAGTGGTCGAGCATCGGGTGATTGTCGGGGAAATCGAGCTTGTCGATCACCCGCACCGCGTCGTGACGCGTCTGCACGCCCGCGAACTGGATGCCCGTGTCGGGATGGAATAGCTCGCAGCCGGTGAGCTTGGCCAGGAAGTCGAAATGCCACCAGGAGCGGCGGAATTCGCCGTCGGTCGCGAGCTTCAGGCCCACCGAGGCCTGCTTGTGCACGACCTTCTCGATCTCCATGTCCTCGATCTTGCGCAGATCGTCGGCCGAGATCTCGCCCTTCTCGAGCCGGCTACGGGCTTCCTTGATCTTGGCGGGACGCAGCAGGCTGCCGACTTCGTCGGCGCGGAAGGGGGCTTTGGTTCGCAGCATTTCTTAACTCCCAAGATGCTTCTTAATGGGCCGCCGCTCCTGCAACGCCGAGATGGCGCTCCAGGACCGACGGGTCGGTTTTCAGCGCGGCGCTCGGGGCGTCGTGGACGATCGTTCCGCGCTCCAATATCACAACACGGTCGGCGAGCCCCAGAATCTTTTGCGCGTTCTGCTCGACGATGATCGAGCAAATGCCGCCCGCCCGTGTGATGCTCCCGATCGCCTTCAGTAGCTCCTCGACGATGATGGGGGCGAGGCCCTCGGTCGGCTCGTCCAGCAGCAGGACCTTCGGATTGAGGGTGAGCGCGCGGCCGATCGCCAGCATCTGCTGCTCGCCGCCGGAGAGCTGGTTGCCGAAATTGCTGCGGCGTTCCTTCAGCCGAGGGAACATCTCATAAACCTTTTCGACGGTCCAGGGACCGGGCTGCGCGACCGCGGTCATGTTCTCTTCTACCGTCAGCGACCTGAAAATGTTGCGCTCCTGCGGGACCCAGCCGATGCCGGCACGCGCCCGCTGGTCGGGCCGCAAGCTCGTGACGTCAGTGCCGGCGAGCGTGACCGAGCCCGAGAAACGGCGGGTGACGCCGACGATGGAGTTGATCAGCGTGGTCTTGCCGGTGCCGTTGCGTCCCAGCAGCGCCAGTACCTGTCCTTGGGCAAGGCGCAAGGACATGTTGGGCAGCACCACGGCCTCTCCGTAGCCGGCACGCAGGGAATCGATCGCGAGCAAGTCAGACATTCACTGCCTCCTCGCCGAGATAGACCGCCTTCACTTGCGGA
Organism: Bradyrhizobium sp. Gha; assembly: GCF_900113735.1. Taxonomy (GTDB): domain Bacteria; phylum Pseudomonadota; class Alphaproteobacteria; order Rhizobiales; family Xanthobacteraceae; genus Bradyrhizobium. Next base: position 31,813 of record NZ_FOQM01000040.1, on the reverse strand, counting down.
TCACGCGCGACCTGGTCGGGCGGCCCCTCCGTCAGCAGGGCGCCGGAGACCAGTACCGAAATGCGATCGGCAAACGAGAACACGAGATCCATGTCGTGCTCGATCAGCAACACCGTGACGTCGCGCGGCAGGCTGCCCACCACCGCGAGAATGTCGTGGCGCTCGCTCTCGGGCACGCCGGCGGCGGGCTCGTCGAGCAGCAGCACGCGCGGCTTGGCGGCGATCGCGACCGCGATCTCGAGCAGGCGCTGCTTGCCGTAGGGCAACGTCACGGTCTGCTCGTTCATGACGTCGAGCAGGTGGAAGCGCGTCAGGAGGTCGGCGATCTCGCCGTTGACATCGCTGCGCGTTCCCATCCGCCGCCACCAGTCGCCGCCGTGACCCAGGCGTTCGGAGACGGCAAGACCGATGGTCTCGAGCGGGGTCAAATCAGCATAGAGCTGGTTGATCTGGAAGGTGCGGGACAGACCGCGCAGCACGCGCCTGTGCACAGGCAGATCGGTGATGTCCTGGCCTTCGAGCAGGATGCGGCCCGAATTAGGCTTGAGTACGCCGGTGAGCTGGTTGATGACGGTGGTCTTGCCGGCGCCGTTCGGTCCGATCAGCGCATGGCGGGCGCCCTGCGCGATCCTGAGCGACAAGTCACGGGTGACGCGCAGGCCGCCAAAGGTCTTTTCAAGATTTCGGGTTTCGAGCGCAATCGTCATGCGTCGCTCTCCGGCACGGTCACGATCGCCTTGCGGCCCCCAATCTGCTTGATCAGGAGATTAGGCAGGTACAACACGCCATAATGCAGGCGCTGGCGACCGACCAGCACGATCACGACCAGCACGAGGCCGATCCAGAATTGCCAATATTGCGGGGTGATGGTGGAGAACACCTCCTGAAGGATGCGGAAGATCACCGCGCCGATCAGCCCGCCATAGAGATAGCCGGTGCCGCCGATGACGAGCACCAGCATCAGATCAGCCGAGCGCTCGAAGGCGAACACGTCGAGCGAGGCGATGGCCGTGGTCTGGGTGAACAGCGCGCCCGCGATGCCGGCATAGAACGCGGCCACCGTATAGATCGCGATCAGGCGGCGGTTGACGGGGATGCCGATGGCGGCGGCACGCAGCGGATTGTTCTTGATCGCGCGCAGCGACAGGCCGAACGGCGAGTGCACGATGCGGCGGGCGAGCAGGAACAGCACGAACAGCACCGCGAGCGAATAGAAGAAGCCCGCCTTGCCGAACATGTCGAACGGAATCTGGCCGAGGATCGGCTGCATGTCGATGCCCTGCAGGCCATCGGTGCCGCCGGTGATGTTGGAGAACCGTTCAGCGAGCGCCTCCAGCAGCAGCGCGATACCGAGCGTCACCATCAGCCGGGTCAGGTCCACGCCGCGAATCACCAGGAAGCTGGCCGCGAATCCGAGCACCATTGCGGCGAGGCCCGCGGCGATCAGCGCCAGCACAGGCTCATTGATGATGCCGTGCAACGCCAGCAATCCCGCCGCATAGGCGCCGACGCCGAAGAAGGCGGCGTGCCCGAGCGAAACGATGCCGGCATAGCCGAGGATGAGATCGAGCGACATCGCAAACAGCGCCAGCCGGAGGATGTCGGTCATGATCAGATAGCGCGAGGGAAACAGAAAACCGCAGGCGAGCACGACAAGCCAGAAGGCGGCCTCGCCATAGTGCCAGCGCGCCTGCCGCTGGGCGTGGAAACCGACGTCGGACGAAGCGCTCATCGGCGGACTCAACGCGCGGCCGTGCGGCCGAACAGGCCGTTCGGGCGCCAGATCAGGATCACGATCATCATGGTGTAGATCACGAAGGGCCCCATCTTGGGCACGTAATATTTGCCGGCGACGTCGCCGATGCCGAGCAGGAGCGAGGCCAAAAATGGTCCAGTGATCGAGGAAGAGCCGCCGACCGTGACCACGATCAGGAAGTAGATCATGAACTTCAGCGGGAAATACGGATCGAGGCCGAGGATTTCGGCGCTGAGCGCCCCGCCGAGACCAGCAAGGCCGCAGCCGAAAGCAAAGGTGAAAGCGAACACCTGCGGCACGTTGATGCCGAGGCCGCTCGCGGCACGGGGATCATCGACCGCGGCGCGAAGGCGGCTGCCGAAGCGGGTCTTGGCCAGTACCATCTGGAGGCCGACGGTGAGCAGGCCGCAGATCACGATGATCATCAGCCTGTAGCGACCGATGCCGACGCCGAACACGTCGAACTGCCCCTGCAGCGCGTCCGGCAGGTTGATGAACACGCGCGATGAACCCTGGATGTAGTCCACGGCCGCGACCGACATGAACGTCAACCCGATGGTGAACAGCACCTGGTCGAGATGGCTGCGCGCGTAGAGGTGCCGGTAGAGCGTGCGCTCGAGCACGATCCCGATCGCCGCGGCCGAGACGAAGGCAAGCGGCAAGGCCGCGAAGAACGGCCAGCCGTGCTGATTCACCAGCAGCATGCAGACATACCCCCCGGCCATGGCGAAGGCGCCGTGGGCGAGATTGACGAAGTTCATCAGGCCGAGCGTGACCGCAAGCCCGCAAGCGAGCACGAACAGCAGCATGCCGTAGGCAACGCCATCGAACAGGTTGGTGAGGATTGAGGTCATCGGTAGCGGGTGAACCCTGATAATCGCTCGTCATTCCGGGGCCGCGCTGAACCCGGAATTCATTTCAATCATTTCGAGATCCTGGGTTCGCGCAAATGCGCGCCCCGGGATGACGCGCTTTCGCGCGTCACTTCTTGGTCTTGCCGAGATCCTTGACGGCTTCGAAGGTCTGGAACTCGACATTGTAGAGTTCGCCGTCGACCTTCTCGACCTTGCGGATGTAGACGTTCTGGACGATGTCGCGCGTCTCCGGATCGATCGAGATCGGACCGCGCGGGCTCTCCCACTTCTGACCCTTCATGGCTTCGACCAGCTTGGTGCCGTCCGTGTCGCCATTGGTCTTTTTCAGCGCCGCGTAGATCAGGTGGATGCCGTCATAGCCGCTCACCGCCATGAAGCCCGGACGGCTGCCGAACGCCTTCTTGTAGGCGGCGACGAAGTCCTTGTTCATCTGCGAGGGATGCGCGGCCGAGTAGATATGGGCGGTCACGGTGCCGAGCACGGCATCGCCCATGTTGTTGAGCAGGTCGTCGTCGGTGACGTCGCCGGGGCCAATCACCTTGATGCCGGCCTTGTCGAGGCCACGCTCAGCATATTGCTTCATGAAGTTGCCGCCCTGGCCCGCCGGCACGAACACGAAGATCGCGTCAGGCTTGGCATCCTTCATGCGCTGCAGGAACGGCGCGAAGTCGGGATTGGCAAGCGGCGTCTTGACCTCTTCGACCACTTCGCCGCCACCGGCGGTGAAATGCTCCTTGAAGAAGTTGAGCGCGTCGTTACCCGGCGCGTAGTCCGAGGTCAGCGTCGCCACCTTCTTGATGCCGTTCTTCACTGCCCAGTCGCCGATGATGGTCGAGGACTGCGCCAGCGTGAAACTCGTGCGAACGATATAGGGCGAGCGCTCGGTGATGATGGAGGTACCGGCCGCCATCACGACTTCCGGAATCTTGGCCTGCGTCGCGAGGGGCGCGGCGGCGAGCGCCGCGGGCGTCACGCCGAAACCGCCGATGAAATTGACCTTGTCGTTGACGATCAGTTCCTGCGCCGCGGTCTTGGTCTTGTCCGGGATCGCCGCATCGTCCTTGACGATGATCTCGATCTTCTTGCCGGCGACGGTGTCGCCGTTCTGCTGCATGTAAAGCTTGATCGCGTTCTCGATCTGCTTGCCGGTCGAGGCCTGACCGCCGGTCATCGGCAGGATCATGCCGACCTTGACGGTGTCTTCCGCCTTGGCCGGCGCGACGGCCGCGAGGCTCGCGATGGCGGCCGCTGCTGCGGTCCGTGAGAAAATCCTGCGTTCGAACATCAGATGTCCCTCCCCTTTTTCTTTCGCCTCGAACCGAGTGCCCGGCTCTTGCCTCACCCTAGCTCACAACCAAGCCATGTAGCGCGGCCACATGGCGTCCTCTGCAACCCCGCTGTCAATCGGACGTTCGGCGAGCATTCGGCGCAAGCGCGTCGCTGGACCGACGACAGCAGAGGGGAGAGGATTTGCGGTATTGAGCTACCGATCTTTATTCTCTCGCAGAGATTTGTACGCTTGTACAAATGAGATGGACCTGTCAACGAAAAACCATTTGCGTGCGCAAACCGGCCGATCAAAAAGTATTGGCACCCTGGGAATTCCCATGGCAGTGGATGGTGAATCCAGCCTCTCCCTTCGAGAATTTGAACACGCAAGAGACTTGGGCGCTCCTGCGTCCGAGAGACCACCTCCCCAATTCCGGACCTGAATACGAAATGTATACTAGACTCCGTTCATAGAGGGTCTCAAGGGCAAAATATCCTATTATAATACCTCTGCTGTATACACGTGAACACATCTCGAAATAAGCCAATTTTACCCCTTGAACGGCTACAGTCCGCGCCGCGGGCTCTGTCCCGCGTCTCATCACCTGCGCCCGACCGGCGAACTCCAGAAAATGCTCATGCGCTTCCGTCTGTTTTCGATAGCTGCCACGGTCGTCCTGCTGGGCCTGAGCCTCGCGGGCTGTGGCACCGTCAACGAGAAGCTCTCGGCCGGCATGGGCGACTACGTCCCGCAATGGGCGGGCGGCCTGCCGGCGGACGCCCCGCCGCGCCCGGGCACGCCGCAATACGATGCCTACATGAAGGAACGCGAGCGCAAGCGGCTGATGCCCGCGGCGGATCGCGAAAAGGAAGAGCAGGCGCAGAAGGGGACCACGAGCACCACTTCGAAAGACGCGGTGCGCTGAGCTGGCGAATGGCGAATAGCGAGTGGCGAAAATCCCTCGCTTGTCTATTCGCTACTCGCCACTTCCCTATTCGCTAATCCACGAACACCACAGTCTTGCGGCCGTTGAGGATGACGCGGTCGTCGAGGTGATAGCGGATCGCACGCGCCAGCACTCGGCGCTCGATGTCGCGGCCCTTGCGGACGAGGTCTTCCGGCGTGTCGCGATGGCTGATGCGCTCGACGTCCTGGTCGATGATCGGGCCCTCGTCGAGATCGCGGGTCACGTAATGGGCTGTCGCGCCGATCAGCTTCACGCCGCGCTCATGAGCCTGGTGATAGGGCTTTGCGCCCTTGAAGCCCGGCAGGAACGAGTGATGGATGTTGATGCAGCGGCCGGACAGATGGGCCGACAGATCATCCGACAGGATCTGCATGTAGCGGGCGAGCACGACGAGATCGGTCCCGGTGCTGGTGACGAGATCGAGGATCTGCGCCTCCTGGTCGCGCTTGGTCTCCTTCGTGACAGGCAGATAATGGAACGGGATACCGCCGAAATCGAGCCCTTCATAGACTTCGCGCGGATGGTTGGAGACGATCGCGGCCAATGTCATCGGCAATTCGCCGGTGCGCCAGCGATAGAGGATGTCGACCAGGCAGTGGTCGGACTTCGACACCAGCAGCATCACCTTGCGATGCGCGGCACGGTCACGCATCTGCCACTCCATGCCGAAGCGTTCGGCGATCGCAGCGAAGCCGGTCTGCAGCGCGGACAATTCCACCGCGAGATCGGCCGCGGTGAACACCACGCGCATGAAGAACTTCCCGGTCTCGATGTCGTCGAACTGCTGGGCATCGAGAATGTTCTGTCCGGAATTCGCCAGGAAGGTCGACACCGCCGAGACGATGCCGGGACGATCCGGACAGGACAGGGTCAGAACGTATTGATGATCGGTCATGACTGTTGAAGAAGCGGCTCGTGATGACGGTTTGGGCAGACTTCGCGGAACAACCCGCGATTTGCGCCCTGCTCTAGCACCGGGGCGACCCTTGCGCCAATCCCGAAGACGGAGTCAGGATGAATCGACGATTGCAATTTGTTTGACTGACCGGAGCACGCCCATGGCCGACCGTTTGAACGGCACCCGCATCCTGATCCTGGAAAGCCGAGAGGAGGCGCAGTTCTCAAAGCTCCTGGCCGAGCAAGGCGCCGAGGTCGTGCAATGTCCGATGTTCACCATCCGGGATGCGCCGGACCCGGCTCCGGTCGAAGCCTGGATTCGCCGCGCCATCGATAAGCCATTCGACGACCTCGTGCTGATGACCGGCGAAGGCCTGCGGCGGATCATGAAGCTCGCGCGCGCCCGCGCCCTCGACCAGGCCTTGATCGCGGCGCTCGCCAAGTCGCGAAAATTCACCCGCGGCCCGAAACCTGGAAAGGCGCTGCGCGAAGTCGGTCTCGATGCGCAGCAGACCACGGAGAAGCCGACCACCGAAGGCGTGATCGAGATGCTGGGCAAGCTCGATCTCAACGGGCGTCGGCTCGGCCTGCAGCTTTATCCCGACAAGGACCACAGCGCGCTGACCGGCGCGATCGCCGCGCAAGGTGCAGAAGTCGATACCGTGTTGCCTTATGCCTATGACTCCAAGGCTGCGGACGCCAACATCATCACGGCCATCGACGAGATGGCGGAGGGACGGATCGATTGCATCGCTCTGACCAATCTCGGCCAGGTCCGCCGCCTGATCGATGCCGCGAAGGGGGGTGGCAGCGAGGCGAAGTTGCGCACCGGCTTCGAGCGGACGCTGGTCGCGTCGGTGGGACCCGCAGTTTCGGGCGAGCTCGCCGCGCACGGCCTGCGCACGGACGTCTCGCCGGTGGAAGACCACTACTTCATGCGCCCGTTGATCTCGGCGATGGCGGCCGCGCTCGCGAAGAAGCAGGTCGAAGGGACGTAAGTGCCCTACCGGCGCGTGACGCGATACACGCTGGCGTTTCCTTCAACGCCGCGGAGAGGCGCATCGAACAGCGCGATTGCGTGCCCGGCAAGGAGATCGCTGGGACATTCGACATCTGCAGTCCTGGTCGGGACAACGGCGGCTCAGCTCAAGCGAAAAGGCTCGAGCCTTCTGTAGCCAAGGGCAGCGCGCCAACCAGGCGACGCCTAGCCTGCCACCTGCGAAGCAGCCGACATCAATTCCTGCGGGTTCGGCATCCCGAACATGCGCTGGCCGCCTTCGGGTACCTCGGTAAAGGTCCAGCGCACGACTCCTTCCCGATCGAGCAGGAACTGGCCGAACAGCTGGCCGTGGCCGGTCGCCAGCATGCGCTGATCAGCCTCCGTTATTTCGTAGCCGTCCTTGTTGTTGAGGACGTCAGACGCCGCAACCGGATTCATCGGCTCCGGCAATTCGCCCGGCAGCTCCATCCGCATGCCCATCACGACGTTCATGCCCACCTTGCGCGGCCATTCAGTCTCGCTCTCGGTAAACTCGAGATTGGGCAGTCCGAACGTTCGGTGCGACACCCGCTCGGGATCGGACGCAGCGAGCAGATTGGGCAATGGATGATATCTGAAGTAGAGCCGCGCGCGCTCGATCGGCGTATTGACCACAGTGAGACTTTCAACGCCCTTGTCGCGCAAGGCCGTGTCAAGCTGCGCCTGTGCCGCGATATGGCGGCGGCAGAACGGGCAATGCAGGCCTCGAAACAGGCCGACCAATATCGGACTTTGCCCGCGGAAATCATCAAGCGCGATTTTTCCTTCGCGCGTAATTGCGTCCAGCACGATGTTGGGTGCGCGATCGCCCGGTTGAAGCGGTCCATCGAAACGACGTTCTGACATTGCTGAACTCCCTCACATGACCTAGTCTAGAAATGGCAGTACAATCAGTCCGGCGGGATCAAGCCCGTGCCTGGTGCAGACATCATCGGCCAGCGCGAAATAGCGCTCGGCTTCGGGCATGTCGCCGCGATCAAGGTTCAGTGTCGCAAGACCATCATAGCATGGAAAGAGCTGCTGCGGCTCGCCGGTTTCGCTCGCGACCTCGATCGCTTCATTGTAGCAGCGGGCAGCCTGATCGGGCCGGAAATGGCACTGATGGATTTGCCCGAGTACGATCAGAGGTACGGGAAGATGCTCGCGTTGATCGAGCGCCCGGTCGATCTCGATCGCCTTTTCGGCAGCCGGCACACCTTCATCGGTGCACTTATCCGTAAAAGTGCAACAGGCGACGGCAAAATTGGCAAGAAGGCGCGCCTGGAACCCGAGATCGCCAATGCGATGCGCGACATCGAGCCCGCGCCGACAAACCTTCATGGCCTGCGCCGGGTCGACAATCGTGTAGAGCACCGCGAGATTGGTGTAGCCGCGGCAGGCCACGTTGAGAAGGCCGGCGGCCTCGGCTGCTGCGACACTTTGCTCCACCTCGCGCACCGCATCCTGGTGTCGCCCAAGCCGCGCCAGCGCAACCGCCTTGGTGTTGAGGGCCTCGGCAACGGCGCGCGCCGCCTCGAGTCCACCCTGTTCGTCCGCGGCCGCAGGCGCGGATCGAGCGTAGCCAAGCGCCTCGTCCGCCCATCTCGCGGCGGCCACATGATCGCCCATACGAAAGGCGAGACGGCCGCGCTCTTGGGACAGGTGTGCCCATTCGATGGGCGCTTCTGTTCCGCCAAGCCGTTCAGCCGCCTCGGCGTAATGCGACTCTGCCTTGATCCGCTTGCCGGCGTCCCACAGCAGCCGGCCAAGCTTGCGAAGAATGCGGGCTTCGCCGATGCGATCCGCTGCAGCGCGGTTCCCTTCCAGCGCCCGCTGGTAGTGCTCCTCGGCCGTGCTGCGACGACCGGTCGCGCCACAGAGATCCGCGATCCGCTCGTACAGGACAACCCGCTCCGGATCGCATTCGCCGTTGCTCAACAGCACTGACAAGGCCTGTTGGTAGAGACGGATGGCATCGTCATTGGCGTAGGTTGCACGTGCTCGATCGCCGGCAGCGCGCAAATAACGCGCGCCTTTTGCCTTGCGCGCGCTGAGGCTGAAGTGATGTCCGAGCAGAATGAGGTCTTCGAGCCGCTCGGGTTCGTCGCCGTAGAGCTGCTCCAGCGCGGCACCAATGCGTCCATGAAGCTCGATCCGCCGCTGCAACAACAGGTTTTGATAGATCACGTCCTGAAGCATGGTCTGCGTGAAACGGTAGCACCGCAGCGAAATCGAATTGGCGCCCGCGACTTCCTCGACAATCTCGGCGTCGCACAGAAGCTCTACTCCCATTTCGACCTTCGCCTGCCCTGTCGCTACTGCGTCGAGCAGAGTCACATCGAAGCGCGGGCCGATCACCGCAGCCTCCTGCGCCAGCCGGCGCACCTCATGCGGCAGCCGATCGAGCCGCGCCAATAACAGTGCCTGAATGCTCGCCGGAATATCGGCGGCGGCTTCATCCGACTTGATCCGCCACTGCGAACCCTCGCGTTCCAGCGCGCCGGCTTCGATAAGACCGCGGATGATCTCCTCGAGGAAAAGCGGATTGCCGCTCGCGCGCTCCAGGATGCGACCAAACAGATTTCCCGGCGGCTCCCGCCAACCGTGACTGAAAAAAGCCGCGAGTAGCTTTTGTCCGTCGGCATCACCGAGCGGAGGCAATCGGATGGTTGTTTGGCTGATCCGGCCCGAACTGAACTGATCCAGCTCCGGCATTGGCCGATGCGTAAACAACAGCATCAGCCGCGTGCGCTCCAACCGGTCCATCAGGAACCGGAGCGCTTCGAGCGACACGGCATCGGCCCAGTGCAGATCCTCGACAATGATCAGAAGCGGCGACAACGCCAGACGCCGCTCGAAGACGGTCCGGATCGCGAAGAATATCTGCCGCCGGAGCTGTTCGGGCTCGACATGCTGCAATACGATGTCGGCACCACCGAGACCGAGAACATGGACATAGAGCGGCATCAATCGCTCTGCTTCCGCAGGCGCAAGGCCAAGCTCGGACAGCGCTTCGGCCAGCCTCGCCTCAGCCTCGGCGGCGCTGGCCTTCTGCGCGATGCCGTAGGCGCTGCGGAGCACGGCTGCGAGGGTACCGTAGGACTGCTCGCCGAGCGGCGAGCAGACGGCCTGCCGGATCGCCACAGCCTCGAAGCGCTCTTCGTCGCGAATACGGGCGACGAACTCGTTCACGAGGCGCGTTTTGCCGATGCCCGCTTCGCCGACCAACCGCACCAGTTGCGCCGCCCCGCCGCAGGCGCGATCGAGGCTGCCGATCACGCGCGCAAGCTCGGCATCGCGGCCGATCAAGGGCGCACTGAGACCCAGCATGTCCAGGCCTCGTGCCGCGCGCGGCATCTCGAGCAGCCCCTTGAGACGATGCACGAGGACGCTGCCCATCTTGCCCTTGAGCGAGACCTCGCCGAGCGATTCATACGCAAATGCATGCCGGGTCAGACGATAGGTCAACGGCCCGACCAGCACCTGGTCCGGCGGCGCCATCGACTGTAATCGCTGAGCGGTATTCACGGTGTCCCCGGTCACCGAGTAGGATTTGGCAACGCCAACACCCAATCCACCCGCAACCACGTGTCCGGTATTGATACCGACATGAAGCAACAGCGGTGAACCGGCGAACGCCCTCACCCGTTCGCTGAGCCGCTCGGTCCGTTTGATCATGTCGATGGCAGCCCGGACCGCCCGCTCCGGATCGTCCTCGTGCGCGGCCGGCGCACCGAACAGCGCCAACAGCGCATCGCCGATGAACTTGTCCACGAAGCCGCCAAAGTCTTGCACGGCCGCCGTCAGCTCCGCGAACAATTCGTTCTGAAGCGTCTGCATGACCTCGGGGTCGAGGCGTTCGCTCATCGCAGTGAAGCCGCTAAGGTCGGCAAACAGCACGGTGATGGTGCGGCGATTGGCTTCGCTGTCGATCCGGTCCGGCTGCGGTCGAAATAGCTGTTGAGGGTCTGTTGCCCGCACCAGCGGCGGTGAGGACGCCCTGATCGGCGCTATCGGCCGGTTCGCCCCCGCGTGGCCCCCGCCCCCCGATTGAAGGGCCTCGCTGACGAGGGCGCCACATTTCGGGCAATACGCGAAATCCGGTGCGCAGTCATAGCCGCAGCCGGGACATGCCTTCGGCTGCTTCGTGCCGCACTTTGGGCAGAAGGCAAAGCCGCTCTGAACCTCAGAACCGCAACCCGCGCACGCCATGCCCAAGACCTTTCGTGGCCCGAGACCGGATCAGCATGGGCTTGAGGCGCCAGAAGAGCAAGCGCGCGTCCGGCGTAACCCCTCCCCGACCCGGGCTCGGCGGGCAGCAATGCTGCGGGTGCACTGACGACTCATGGACGGCCGCGGCGCGCCGACCCGCACGCAAGCCGCCGCATATCGGCATGCGACAGCGTCAATTGACACGAGCACCATCACCGCTACGCTGCCGAACAGAAGAATAAAGAATAAGGGCCGGGAGTCGTCGTGAAACCCGTCAACGCATCTTGAGCATACCCACGAGACCTTCCGCGCTCGCGCCGTTCCGCATCCGCAATTACCGTTTCCAATGGCCCTCGGACCTGCTCACCTCCTGGGCGTTCGAGATCGAGACTCTGGTGCTCGGTTGGTACATCCTGGTCCAGACCGGCTCGGTGCTGCTGCTCACAATTCTCGCGTCGCTGCAATATATCGGGACGCTGATCGCTCCGGTGCTCGGGATGGTCGGCGATCGCATGGGGCACCGCGATCTTCTCGTCGTGCTGCGCCTCGCCTATACGGTGCTCGCCTCGACCATCATGGTGCTGGCGCTGACCGGTCACCTGGCGCCGCTCAAGGTGATGATCATCGTGACGATCATGGGCCTGATCCGCTCCTCGGATCTCGGCCTTCGCAGCGCTCTTCTCGCCGACATCATGCCGGCCGAGTTGCTGGTCGGTGCGATCAGCCTGTCACGCACGACCCAGGACAGCGCGCGCATCGCCGGGGCGCTCACGGGAGCCGGACTGTTCGCGACTTTCGGCATGGGCAAAGTCTATATGGTGATCGCCTGCCTGTATTTCGTCGCCGCGATCTTGATGCTGTGTCTGGCCCGACCGGCGAAGCCCGCCGAGCATCGCGCGGTCAAGAGCCATTCGGGCTCGCGGCTGCTGCGCGATCTCAAGGAAGGCATCGTCTATTCCTGGAACGGGCCGGCCATGCTGGCCGCGCTTTGCGTCGCCTTCCTTGTCAATCTCACCGCGTTTCCGCTGACGAATGGATTGCTGCCCTACATCGCACGCGACATCTTTCATACCGACCAGACCGGTCTCGGCTATCTCTCGGCGAGCTTCGCCTTGGGTTCGCTGATTGGCTCCGTCACGCTCAGTCTGGTCAGCGGCCTGCGCATCGCCCGGCTCCTGATCGGCGCCACGCTGGCCTGGTACACGCTGCTGCTGGTGTTCGTCGAAATCAGGACCATGCCGGTCGCCATGGCTTGCCTCGTGCTTGCGGGCATCGCCCAGAGCATCTCGATGATTTCTGCCGCCGTGATACTGATGCGGACGGCCAGCGCGCATCTGCGCGGTCGTGTGATGGGGGTGCGGATGATGGTGATCTACGGCCTGCCGATCGGATTGCTCGCGGCCGGCAGCCTGATCGACATCATCGGCTATTCCGCGACGGGATCGCTCTACGCCGCCGCCGGCTTCATCGCAATGCTGACCATCGCCGTGCGCTGGCGCGCCGACCTGTGGCCGGTGCACGCCCCCGCCAACGCGCGCTAGTCGCCATATCCGCGCAGCCGCTCGACATTGAGGATGGTGACGCCGCCGTACTCCAGCCGCAGCAGCCCCTCCTTCTCCAGCCGGTTCAGCGCCCGGTTGGCGTTCTGCCTGGACATGCCGGAGAGCGCCCCGATCTCCTCCTGGGTGATCTCCAGATGTGCGGTCGAGTCCGGATAGAGGATCGGATTGAACAGCGAGGCGATGCTCCGGGCAAGCCGCGAGGTCGCATCGAGCGTGCGGTTGACCTCGAGCATGCCGATGAACTGGCCGAGCCGCTCGTTGAGCTGGCGCACCAGGAAGCGGTTGAAGCCGACGCTGTTCTCGAACAGCCACATGAAGGCGGGGCGCTCCATCAGGGCGACACGGCTGACGCGCAGCGCGACCACGTCGTAGCGGCGCGGCTCGTTCTTGAGCACGCTCCCCTCGCCGAACCAGGCGCCCGCCGTCAGCCCCGCAAGGCTGGTCTCCTTGCCGTCTCGTGAAACGCCGCCCATGCGGGCCAAGCCGCTCACCATACCGGCCCAATAGTCGAATTTATCGCCGCGCATGAACACGGTCTCGCCGGTGCCGTAGGATCGCTCCGTCATGCCGGCGCGGGCCACCTCGATCTCCGCCGGCGTCAGTTCGCGCGACCAGGCGGCGACGCGCTTCAGTTGATCCTCTGAAATCATGATCGAGAGGCCAGCCGCACCGTTTCGTCACTCCATCCATTATTGCATTGCAGCATGATCGCCCCCGGCCACCATCGGACGAAAGATGGGCCGCGGCCGCCCGAAAAAACTTTGTCGCAGAATTGTCAGGCCGGAGACATTTCAAAATAGCGCTTTCCCCTATTGAGAGCCATCTCGGGTGATGCGGCTTTTGATCCCAAACGGGGACAAAAGTGGCGCGGCTCCGGCCGGGACCATGTGCTGCATGGCCTCAGCGGCACGGCCGTACTAGGATCGCCCGGGAGCAACGGACGAAGAGCGCCGCTGAACGCGCCATCACCGGAGGGATTTGCTTGGTGGCTACCAGTCTCGAAGTGCGCGGCGTGTCCTTGCGATTCGGCGGCGTTCGCGCGCTGACCGACGTCAGCTTCGCCATCAACGAGGGCGAGCTGTTCTCGATCATCGGCCCTAACGGTGCCGGCAAGACCTCGATCGTCAACTGTATTTCCGGCCGCTACAAGCCGACCGAAGGCCAGCTGTTCTATCAGGGCCGGGACATCACGGGCCTGACGCCGAATGCGCGTCCCAAGCTCGGCATCGGCCGCACCTTCCAGAACCTGGCGCTGTTCCACCATATGAGCGTGCTCGACAACATCATGGTGGGCCGCCATCACCTGCTGAAGAACAACTTCCTCACCGGCTCGCTGTACTGGCTCACCGGCGCACGCAAGGAAGAACTCGTGCACCGCCGCAAGGTCGAGGAGATCATCGACTTCCTCGATCTCCAGTCGGTGCGCAAAGCGCAAGCCGGCACCCTGTCCTACGGCCTGCGCAAGCGTGTCGAACTCGCCCGCGCCATGGCGCTGGAGCCGCGCCTCATTCTCCTCGACGAGCCGATGGCCGGCATGAATTTCGAAGAGAAGGAGGACATGGCCCGCTACATCGTCGACCTCAACGAGGAGTTCGGCATGACGGTCGTCATGATCGAGCACGACATGGGCGTGGTGATGGACATCTCCCACCGCGTCATGGTGCTGGATTTTGGCCGCAAGATCGCCGATGGCGATCCCGCCGCCGTGCTCGCCGATCCCCACGTCCGACGCGCTTATCTCGGCGAGGAGGACGAGGCGCTGGTCGATCCTGATGATGCGCCCTCGGTGCAGGAGAGCGCCGCATGATGGATTACGCTGCCCGCGTCGCCCGGGCCGACACCTATCCGAAGATGCTCCGGCTCAATGCCAAAGAGCATGGCAACGAGATCGCGCTGCGCGAAAAGGACCTCGGCCTCTGGCGTCCCTTCACATGGAATGATTACCAGACCCGTGTGCGCGATTTCGCGCTCGGCCTGATCGAGCTCGGCCTCGGTCGCGGCGACGTCATCGGCATCATCGGCGACAACAGGCCCGACTGGGTCGCTGCGGAAATCGCCAGCCATGCGATCGGCGGACTGAGCCTCGGGCTCTATCGCGACGTGCTGGACGAAGAGGCCTCCTATCTGCTCAATTACGGCGAAGCCCAGCTCGTCTTCGCCGAGGACGAGGAGCAGGTCGATAAGCTGCTGGCGCTGGCCGGGCGCGTGCCGAAGCTCAAGCAGATCGTCTATTCCGATCCGCGCGGCATGCGGAAATATGACGACCCCAGACTGATGTCGGCGGAGACACTCGCCGCGCTCGGCCGCGCCCGCGCCGCCCGCGAGGGGGAGCTCTACGACCGCCTCGTCGACGCAACCAAGGGCGAGGACGTCGCGATCCTCTGCACCACGTCGGGCACCACCTCGCATCCAAAGCTTGCGATGCTCGCCGCCGGCCGCGTGCTCGGCCATTGCGCGACCTACCTCGCTTTCGACCCCAAAGGTCCTGATGACGAGTACGTCTCGGTGCTGCCGCTGCCGTGGATCATGGAGCAGGTCTACGTCCTGGGCAAAGGCCTGCTCTGCCGGATGAAGATCAACTTCGTCGAAGAGCCCGACACGATGATGAACGATCTGCGCGAGATCGCGCCGACCTTCGTGCTCTTTGCCCCACGCGTCTGGGAATCGATCGCCGCCGACGTCCGCGCCAAGGTGATGGACGCAACGCCATTGAAGCAGCGCCTGTTCGACGTCGGCATGAAGTCGGGGCTTGCTGCACTCGACCAAGGCAAGCGCTCCGGCTTTGCCGATGCGATCCTGTTCCGCGCGTTGCGCGACCGTCTCGGCTTCACCCGGCTGCGATCGGCCGCCACCGGCGGTGCGGCGCTCGGGCCTGACACCTTCAAGTTCTTTCAGGCCATGGGCGTGCCGCTGCGCACACTCTATGGCCAGACGGAGCTGTTGGGCGCCTACACGCTGCATCCCGAGGGCAAGGTCGATCCTGATACGACAGGCGTGCCGATGGCCGACAGCGTCGAGATCCGCATCGACAATGCCGACGTCCACGGCGTCGGCGAGATCGTGGTGCGACACCCCAACATGTTCCTCGGCTATTACAAGAACCCGGAGGCGAGCGTCGCCGATATCAGGGACGGCTGGATGCTGTCGGGCGACGCCGGCTATTTCAACGCCGACCGCCAGCTCGTCGTCATCGACCGCATCAAGGATCTCGCCGAGACCTCGCGCGGCGAACGCTTCTCGCCGCAATTCATCGAGAACAAGCTGAAATTCTCGCCCTATATCGCCGAAGCCGTGGTTCTCGGCGCGGGCCGCGACGCGCTCGCGGCGATGATCTGCATCCGCTACTCCATCATCTCGAAATGGGCGGAGAAGAACCGGCTCTCGTTCACGACCTACAGCGATCTCGCCTCGCGGCCCGAGGTCTACGCGCTGCTCCGGAAAGAAGTCGAGACCGTCAACGCCACGCTGCCGCCGGCCCAGCGCATCTCGCGCTTCCTGCTGCTCTACAAGGAGTTGGATGCCGACGACGGCGAGCTCACCCGCACGCGAAAAGTGCGCCGCGGCGTCATCAACGAGAAGTACGCTGAAATCATCGACGCCATCTACCGGGGCGCCGCCGCCATCCCCGTCGACACCGTGATCCGCTTCCAGGACGGCACCACGCAACGGGTGCGCACGACGCTGCGCGTGGTAGATCTGGGTGGGCATGGCGCCATCGCGGAGGCTGCGGAGTGATCCAGGTATTCGTCGCGGATGACGCTGCCCTTCGCCTCTCCCCGCCTGCGGCAGCCGTATCTCATACGCACTCCGTCATTGCGAGCGGAGCGAAGCAATCCAGACCGTCTCCGCGGAAAGATGCTGGATTGCTTCGCTCCGCTCGCAATGACCCTACGGGTGCATCAGGAAACCATACATGAACACCGCCTTCCTCATCCAGCTCCTGGTCAACGGCCTCGTGGTCGGCACGCTCTACGGCGTGGTCGCGATGTCGTTCGTGCTGATCTACAAGGCGACGCAGGTCGTCAATTTCGCGCAAGGTGAGTTGCTGCTGGTCGGCGCCTGGGTGTGCTGGGCCTTGCTCGCGAAGTACCAGGTGCCGTTCTGGATCGGCATGCCGATGACGCTGGTGTTCATGTTCGTGTTCGGCATCGCGATCCAGGTCCTGATCCTCAGGCCGATGATCGGCGAGCCCATCATCTCTGTCATCATGGTGACGATCGGCCTCTCCACCGTGCTGCAGGCCACGCTGAAATGGATGTTCGGCGTCAACCCTCAGCCGTTCCCGCGCGTGTTCGAGAGCCAGTCGGTCGGCCTGTTCGGGCTTCAGATCCAGACCGTTTACGTCATGAGCCTGGTCGTGTCGGTCGCAATGATGATCGGCATGGCCTGGTTCTTCCGTGCCTCGAAGTATGGCCTTGCGATGCGCGCCACCGCGTTCAACCAGCAGGTGGCGCAGTCACTCGGCATTTCCGTGAAGAGCGTGTTCGCGATGGCCTGGGCGATCTCGGCGACCGTGTCGGCGGTCGCAGGTGTCGTCGTCGCCGTGGTCAACGGCGTATCCTCGGGCCTTGCCGCCTACGGCATCAAGGTGTTTCCCGCGGCAATTCTCGGCGGACTCGATTCGGTCGGCGGCGCCGTGCTCGGCGGCATCATCATCGGCCTGCTCGAGAACGTCGCGCAATATGTCGACAGCCAATACCTGCACTGGGGCAATCTCTACGAGATCGCGCCGTTCTACGTCCTCATCATCGTGCTGATGATCAAGCCCTACGGCCTGTTCGGCACCCACGACATCGAGCGGATCTGATCCATGGCCGGCCCTGCCCTCATCCCCGCTGGTGATTTCCGCACCTCCTACGCGGCCGACACCACGATCTTCCCGACCAAGACCAGCCGCAACTTTGCGATTGCCGGCGTGCTGCTGCTCTGCCTCGTACCGCAATTCCTCGGCGGATACTGGCTCAGCATGCTGATCCAGATCGGCATCTTCTCGATCGCCGCGCTGGGGCTGAACATCCTGGTCGGATTCACCGGGCAGATCTCGATCGGGCACGCGGCCTTCTTCCTGCTCGGCGCGTTCACGTCCGCCTATATATCCAACAATGCGCCGGTCCCGGTGTTCTTCGCGATCCCAGTCGCCGGCGTGGTCACCGCGCTGGTGGGACTGATCTTCGGCATTCCGGCGGCGCGGCTGAAGGGCCTCTATCTCGTCATCGCGACGCTTGCGGCGCAATACATCCTGCTCGACTTCTTCTCTCGCGCCGAGTGGTTTTCGGGCGGCTCCGTGCCGGCAAGCGCCGAGCCGTTCTCGATCTTCGGCTACACATTGCGCGGCGACCGGCAATATTTCTACGTAGTGCTGGCCTATGTGCTGGCAAGCTACGTCCTCGTCACCAATCTGATGCGAACGCGCGACGGCCGCGCGCTGGTGGCGATACGCGACCATTATCTCTCCGCCGAGATCATGGGCATCAACCTCACCAAATACCGCACCCTGTCGTTCGGCCTCGCCGCTTTTTTCGCCGGCATCGCCGGCGCGCTCTATGCGCACTACCAGCTCGTGGTGTCGCAGGAGGGTTTCGGCATCGAGCGCTCGATCCTGTTCCTGGCCATGATCATCATCGGAGGCACCGGATCGATCATGGGCACGCTGATGGGCACCGCCTTCGTGGTGCTTCTGCCCGAGACGATGGAGCTGATCAGCCTTTATCTGAAGGGCGGAGCGATCGACAAGGCGCTGTCACTCAACAACAACATCACCTTCCTGCGCGAGATCGCGATCGGTGTGATCATCATCGTGTTCCTGATGTTCGAGCCCGACGGCCTCGCGCATCGCTGGCGGCAGATCAAGGCATACTGGAAACTCTACCCGTTCTCGCATTGAGCTCGGGCAACGCTCTAACCAACGAATAAACAGGAGGAGGCGACCAATGAAGACAAAATCCCTTTTGAGCACCGCATCGCTCGCGCTGGTGATCGCGGCTTTCTCGGCCGGCGCACAGGCGCAGATCGCGATCGGCCATCTCGCCGATTACTCCGGCGGCACCTCCGACGTCGGCACGCCCTATGGCCAGGCCGTCGCCGACACCTTCGCCTGGGTCAACAAGAACGGCGGCGTCGCCGGCAAGCAGCTCACCGTCGACACCAACGATTACGGCTACCAGGTGCCGAAGGCGATCGCGCTCTACAAGAAGTGGTCGGCGCCGGACAGCAAGGTCGCCGCGATCATGGGCTGGGGCACCGCGGACACCGAAGCGCTGACCGGCTTCCTCGCCCAGGACAAGATTCCAGACCTCTCCGGCTCCTACGCCGCCGCTCTCACCGACCCCGAAGGCACCAGCGGCAAGGCCAAGCCCGCTCCTTACAATTTCTTCTACGGCCCGAGCTATTCGGATTCGCTCCGCGCGATGCTGATCTGGGCGGCCGAGGACTGGAAGGCCAGGGGAAAACCAGGCAAGCCGAAATTCGTGCACATGGGCGCCAATCACCCCTACCCGAACGCGCCGAAGGCGGCCGGCGAAGCCATGGCGCAGGAGCTCGGCTTCGAGGTGCTGCCGCCGCTGGTGTTCGCGCTGGCGCCGGGTGACTACAGCGCACAGTGCCTGAGCCTGAAATCCTCGGGCGCCAACTACGCCTATCTCGGCAACACTGCGGCCTCCAACATCTCGGTGATGAAGGCGTGCAAGACCGCCGGCGTCGAGATCCAGTTCCTCGGCAATGTCTGGGGCATGGACGAGAACGCCGCCAAGACGGCCGGAGATGCCGCCAACGGCGTGATCTTCCCGCTGCGCACCGCGGTGAGCTGGGGCGGCGATGCGCCCGGCATGAAGACGGTGATGGAGATCTCCAAAATGTCCGACCCGTCAGGCAAGGTTTATCGTCCGGTCCATTACATCGCCGCCGTCTGCTCGGCGCTGTACATGAAGGAGGCGCTCGACTGGGCCGCCAAGAACGGCGGCGCCACCGGCGACAACGTCGCGAAGGGCTTTTACCAGAAGAAGGACTGGGTCCCGGCAGGCATGGAAGGCGTCTGCAATCCCTCGACCTGGACCGACAAGGACCATCGCGGCACGCTGAAGGTCGATCTCTATCGCACCAGCATCACAGGCGCGACCGATGGCGATCTCAACGACCTCATGGCCAAGGGCACGATCAAGCTCGAGAAGGTCAAGACCGTCGAGCTGCCGCGCAAGCCTGAACTGCTAGGCTGGTGAGCGCGGCTTTGTCCATACCCACAAATGTCATCCCCCGCGAAGGCGGGGGATCCAGCACGCCGCGGCTTCTCCGTGAATCTCAGGCGTCTCTGGAATACTGGATCGCCCGGTCAAGCCGGGCGATGACGGCGGAGAATGACGACGCATGACCCAGACCGCAGAAGCTGTTCGCCCGTCCCCCGCTGTGGCCCCCGCTCCCCTCCTCGCCGTGCGCAACATCGAGGTCGTCTATGACGACGTCATCCTGGTGCTGCGCGGTCTCAGCCTCGACGTGCCCAAGGGCGCGATCGTGGCGCTGCTGGGCGCCAACGGTGCCGGCAAGTCGACGACGCTGAAGGCGATCTCGGGGCTGCTCAAGACCGAGGACGGCGAGGTCACCCGCGGCGAGATCCTGTTTCAGGGCGAGCCGATCGCCGGAATCGATCCCGACAAGATCGTCCGCCGCGGCATCTTCCAGGTGATGGAGGGTCGGCGCATCGTCGCCGACATGACGTCGCTAGAAAATCTCAAGCTCGGCGCTTTCACCCGCAACGATCGCGAGATCGACGCCGATCTCGACATGGTCTTCAACTATTTCCCGCGCCTGAAGGAGCGCACGGGCCTCGCCGGCTATCTCTCGGGTGGCGAGCAACAAATGCTCGCGATCGGTCGGGCACTGATGGCGCGTCCGAAGATGATCCTGATGGACGAGCCGTCGATGGGCCTGTCGCCGCTGCTGGTGAAAGAGGTGTTCGCAATCATCCAGAAGATCAACCGCGACCTCGGCGTCACCATCCTGCTGGTCGAGCAGAACGCGCGCGCCGCGCTGTCGGTGGCGAGCCACGGCTACATCATGGAGCAGGGCAAGGTCGTGCTCGACGGCAGCGCCGACGAGCTGCGCGACAACGAGGACGTCAAGGAGTTCTACCTCGGCGGCGCCGGCGACCAGCGCAAGAGCTTCAAGAACCTCAAGAGTTTCAAGCGGCGCAAAAGGTGGCTTTGACAAAGCGCTTTCAAGCGAAGTGGCAACCGGTTCGCGTGAAGAAAACGCGTCAAAACACAAGCGTCCTATTCAAGCACCTGCTCCGCTTCCGCGACGGCGCAGAGAACATGATAGAAGGAGGACGCAGGAATGGTGTCGATCAGAGATGTGCCGTCGCTGTCGAACTGGTCGTACCAGCCGCCTCGCACGGGATGGCTGAGGTAATGCCGTTCGAGCCGCACCAGCGCCGCACGCGCTTGCTCAGCCGCACCCGCCTCGCCGGACTCGGCCTGCGCCATCCAGGCCTTCGCGATCTCGGTCTGCGGCCACAGCCGGCGCGTCGAGCGGCGGATGTTGCCGGCGTCGTCGCCCTCGTCGACGAGACAGCCGGTGGCCGCGTCGCGATAGCGCTGCGCGGTCGCAAGCAGCTCGGCGCGCCGCTGGGCGGTCGGACAGCCCGTGATGCGTTCAAATCCCTTCAGCAGCCAGACCCATTCCGCCTGGTGGCCGGCCTCGACGCTGACAGGCTCGATTTTCGACCAATCCTCCTCGAAATACTCCCCGAGCGCACATGTCCGCTTGTCGTAGAGATTGGCGAGGAACAGCGCGAAGAACTCGCCGGCGCGATTCTGGAACGACAGATCGTGGGTCGCGTCGAAACACGCGATCATCGCCTCGAACAAATGCATCTGCGGGTTCTGCCGGCGCGGCAGCGACAGCGGCAGGCCTTCATGGACGCCGCCATGGGGCGAGCGCAGATGGCCGTCGAGAAAGGCGAGCAGCGCATCGATCTCGGCGCGGATTTGTGCGTCCTGGTCGAGCGAGTAGACGGTGGCGAGCGCAAACAGGATGAACGCATGGTCGTAGGCGTCGCGCCGCGCATCCAGCACGGCGCCATCAGGCGTCAGCCGGTGCACATAGCCGGGCTTGCCGTCCGGCGCCTTCGCTTTGGCCAGCATGTGCTCGAGCCCCTTCAGCGCAATGGCGCGACCTTGCGGATACCAGCCCAACTGCGCCGCCTTGGCGTAGCAATAGATTTGCCGCGCCTGCACGAACACGCGCCGGGGCGCAGCCACGTCGGCCGTCCCATCGCGGTGCAGCCGGTCGATGAAGCCGCCTGTCGCCTGGTCCCAGCCGACGGTCGACCACAGCGGGATCGCATCCTCGATCATGCGGCGCTTCAGGCGCGCGACGACCTCAGCCGTCTCGTCCGCTGGAATGATGCTTTCGTCCGCCATCGTGTCCTCTCCACGCCCTGCCAAAGGCCGTCTGATACCCATGCAGGCGGCGGCACGCAACGGATGCCAACCCGGAAAGACCCGCCATGACCGCCTATTACGACGCCATCGAGACGCGCGATCATGCGGCGCGCGAGGCCGACCTGTTCGCCCGCCTGCCGGACGTGCTGCGCGGCGCCATGGCCGCGCCTGCCTATGCCGAGCGGCTCAAGGGCATCGATCCCGCCTCGGTGACCTCGAGGGCCGCGCTGGCGGCCCTGCCGGTGCTGCGCAAGTCGGAACTGCCCGCCCGGCACAAGGCCTCCCAGCCCTTCGGCGGCTTCGTGGCGGCGGCGACGGGGTCGTTCGCCCGCCTATTCACCTCACCGGGGCCGATCTTCGAGCCGGAGGGACGGCAGGCCGATCCCTGGCGCGGCGCACGGGCGCTGTTCGCGGCCGGGTTCCGCCCGGAGGACATCGTGCTCAACACCTTCAGCTACCACCTCACCCCCGGTGGGTTCATTTTTGACTCGTCGGCACGCGCGCTCGGCTGCGCCGTGATCCCCGCCGGTCCGGGCAACACCGAGCAGCAATTCGAGCTGATCGAGGCCTATCGTCCGGTCGGCTACAGCGGCACGCCCGACTTCCTGAAGATCCTGCTCGACGCAGCAGCCACCGCGGGCCGCGACGTTTCCTCGATCAAGCGCGCGCTGGTCTCGGGCGCGGCCTTCCCGCCCTCGCTCCAGGCCGAGATCAAGGCGCGCGGCATCGACGCCTACCAGGCCTTCGGCACCGCCGATCTCGGCCTTGTCGCGTTCGAGACCGCGGCGCGCGACGGCATGGTCGTGAACGAGGACCTGATCATGGAGATCGTCAAGCCCGGCACCGGTGATCCCGTGACGCCGGGCGACGTCGGCGAGATCGTGGTGACCTCGCTCGATCCGCACCATCCCTGGATCCGGCTGGCGCTAGGCGACCTCACCGCAGAGCTGCCGGGCCCAAGCAAATGCGGCCGGACCAATATGCGCATCAAGGGCTGGATGGGCCGCGCCGACCAGACCACCAAGGTCAAGGGCATGTTCATCCGCCCCGAGCAAGTGGCCGAGATTGGCAAGCGCCATCCCGCGCTCGGGCGGCTGCGGCTCGTCGTCGTCCGCCAGGGCGAGGCCGACGCGATGACGCTGAAGGCGGAATGCGCCGAGACAAGCGATGCTCTGCGGGAGGAAATTGCCGGCACCTTGCGCGCGGTGACGAAGCTCGGCGGCGGCGTCGAGCTGGTCAGCCCGGGCGCGCTGCCGAACGACGGCAAGATGATCGCGGACGAGCGCTGAGACCTCTCAAATCCCAATTCCCTGCGAGCAGGGAATTTTGCAGGGAAAAACCGCTAATGTAAGTCCTTTCTAGCGGCGAACAGCGGCAGAAGCGCCTGCAAAATAAGGATTCCCAGCAGGTAGCCTCAAAATTGCTCTGGGAATTCGTTACGATCGGGCAGGGAATTCAGCGCGACTAGCGCCAGTTGCCGTGCTTGCAGCTGCCGAAACTTGCCTTCTGGCGACCCGCTGCACTTGTCCCATTTGGGCGGCCAATCAGTTTCTTGAATGAGTTAGTCGTTCCCCGATGCTCGCATCTGCAGCCGACGCGAAAGCGCTTCCAACTTTTCCGTGACTCGCTCCCGTGCATCGGCACGCTCCCGATCCCTAGCGTCAGTCGCTTTGAGGGATGAATCAAGCACAGGCTCGATTCCCTGCACAAGCTTGAGGGGCCGTATATCTCCTTTCATCGCCTGGTTCACGGCTCCCTTCACCAGAGCTTCCATCTTCGTAATTTTGTATTTTTTTCCGTTCTCGCGCACCGTGACCTCCTGTTGGAGCTCTTCGTATAGTACGTCGGCGATTGTTTTGATGGGCCTGCTGTCGGCGATGGGTTTCCTGGGCTTGCGACCGCCGCTCGGATTACCCGACTGCCCTTTTTTGAATTGCCCATGCCGGGGCGGTCGCCGATATCCAACCTTGTAGTCATTCCCGCCGTCATTGTCCCCGGACATGATGTGCAGCCTCCACATGGCGATCAGAACATTCTCCCGCCAGAATGTGCGCCGCGAAGCCGGCACTGAACGCTTGCCAAACGCGAGATGATGAGACCGATGTCCACGAGGCACGAGATCTCGCTGCACCAACGCCTCCCGTTTCCGCAGCAAGCAACGACGTCTCCTTGCCCAGAAACGGAAGGGAGTGCGTCTCTTCTGCGCGAGGATCGGTGAATATTGGCGCGTTGAAATCGGGATCCGAAATGAGGCGGTCGAAGATCCGATGAATTTGGCGCCCACCGTAAATTCGCGGCGCGCTCCTGCCGTCCAAGATCGGTTGATCGAAGTCACCATAGACGATTTTCAATTGGTTGCTCATGCAGCCCCTTTCTTTTGTTAGAGCGAACATCAACATCGACGCCTGAGTACACAGACATCTTTGCTCCGCTTCAAAATCAGGGAAACGCCGCCTGAACTCCTCCTCCTAGCGGGCCCACACCAATACCCGGTGGCGCTCGGAGACGATGGCCCAGCTAGTGGGCCAGAGCTTGTCTGAAACTCGTTAGCGAATCGTTACCTAGCCCGCTGACGATTGCCGCTCGATAAAGTCGGCTCGCTTGACGTGCTTTAGTTCGTCGGCCTGCTCGGTTTGCGGAGCCGTACGCCTTGTCCACTTCCATTCTCCGATAGGAAGTCGACCCCGGCAGACACAACTGCGGTTACGATCTTCTGAACGGTTTGATCACGCCCCCCCAGCAATCCATCCGATGCCTCGAGCCGCTTGATAGTTGGAACCGACAATTCAGCGGCTCTCGCCAAGTCGTCTTGGGACCAGCCCAATAGCGCGCGAGCGGCTTTGATCTGGCGGATTGATACTTTTAGTATTGACTTTGATTGGACCATGATTGATACTTTTAGTATCGTTCCAATACTTCCGAATCGAATAAGGAGAATTGCAATGATCCCTGACTTTGCCAATGCAATCGCTACGCGGCGCGCGTTTATCGGCGGCTCCGATGCTCGGGTTATTATGGGCGACGAGGCTGGGGCGCTGCTGCGGCTCTGGGCGTTAAAACGCGGCGAGTGCGAGCCAGAGGACTTTTCGGGCGATTTGCTCGTCCAGCTCGGCACCGCGACCGAGCCCCTTAACCGCGCCTGGTACGAACGCCAAAGCGGGAATGCGGTCGAGCACATTCAGCGAAGGGTGCTACACCCGGTCCATCGGTGGATGGGCGCGACCTTGGATGGCCGAGTACACCAAACCGGTGACGTCTTTGAATCCAAATTCATGCTGCCTTGGAATTTTTCCGAGGAAGCGGCGGCGGAAAAGCACATGGCACAACTGCAGCATAACATGTGGGTCGTCGCCGCCCGCGCCGCGGTGCTGTCGATCATCACCGGTGGTGGCAAATGGGTGGAGATCAAGATCCATGCCGATCCGCTGTACCAGCATCTTCTGCTCACCGCAGAGAAGAAGTTTTGGCGCTGCGTGCAAACCGGCGAGGCACCCCAGCTGTTTGGCATCGAAGCGCCGCGACCGCGACTGGCGGCAGTGCGGGTGGTCGACATGACAGGCTCGAATGCTTGGGCGGAATTTGCCGCGATCTATCGCAAAACCCGTGCCGCGGCGGTGGAGCACGAACGGGCGAAAACCGAGCTAAAGGCGCTGGTGCCAGAAGACGCCAAGGAGGCGAGCGGCAACGGCTTGCGCGCAAAGCGTTCCAAGGCGGGCGCGATCAGCTTCGAAGTGGTCGGCGCAACCTAAGCGGTCGCTGAGCTCTGCGTCAAAGGCCGCAGCTTGCGACCAGCTCCATTTCTCACCGTCCCTGGTGGTCTGCCGATGCAGTCGCCCCTTGAATTTGTCCATCTCGATCCGTCCCGCGATCCACCAGAGTCTTACCAAGCGGCTTTCGAGTTGTTCGGTGAACTCTGGGCCAAACTGCGCAGCTTTAAATCGAGCTGCTCGCAGGACCACGTCCTTCTTACCTTGATCGGTCATTTGGAGCACCAACTGGTCGTCATCGGACTCGTCCTGGGGATCCAAGTTAATTTGATGACCGATAACCTCGAGTGGAGACCGCGATGCAGCGATCCAGCGAGACCATCAGCCAAATCGCCGGGGCGTTCGCCAAGGCGCAGGCCGAGCTTGAAAACCCGGAAAAGCTATTGACTGCAACGATCGTATCGCGGTTCCCCGGCGAAGAGAGCCGCAGCTTCCGCTATGCCTCGCTCGCCAGCGGACTAGAGGTCGTGCGCAAGTGCCTCACCAAATACGAGATCGCAACCATCCAGGCTACCGCAATTGAATCGGAGAGCGGGCTGATCAAGCTGACAACCACCCTGCTCCACGCCTCGGGCGAATGGATTGCTTCTGACTGGCCGGTGTGCCCGGCCGCGGAAACCGCCGCCCCACATCGAATGGGCGCGGCGCTGACCTACGCCCGACGCTACGCGCTGTTCACGCTGGTCGGGATTGCCGGCGAGGATGACCTCGACGCCCCGCCGAGCGCAGAGGCGCGAACGCCTCTGAGCACCAAACCAAAGCC
This sequence comes from Bradyrhizobium sp. Gha, assembly GCF_900113735.1. Classification (GTDB taxonomy): domain Bacteria; phylum Pseudomonadota; class Alphaproteobacteria; order Rhizobiales; family Xanthobacteraceae; genus Bradyrhizobium. The sequence continues at coordinate 5,292 of NZ_FOQM01000040.1, read as the reverse complement.
CGGCAAGGGCATCCGCAACCGGCGGCCCGTTTTGGGGCCGCCGCAGTCTGTTCAGCTTCGCGAGCAGCTGTTGCGCGAACTGGCGGACCTGTCCCCCGAGCAGGATCTGCTGGCCTGGGCCATGGCGACCATTCCGCTCAAGAACATCCTTCTGGAGCCGGACGCCCGAATCGTTGAGGCCGCCTATCGCAGCAAAACCGAGGAAGCTACCGGTCCGACGACCGATCTAGTCGGGGAAGCACCCACCTCGGAGCCAGTGCATGGAATGTGGCCGGAGCCGCTTTCGCCAGGTGCCGAGGGCCTCGAGGCGAAGCCGCTGCCGTCTGCACCTGAGGCCAGGGGTCGCCCGTCCCAAAGAGGCGCCCCGCAAGCGCAGCAAAGCGCATCTGTTGTTTGTCGGCCAACAGCCCTGCCTCGTGTGCCAGCACACCCCGTGCGATGCCCATCATCTGAAATTCGCACAGCCCCGTGCACTCGGCCGCAAGGTCAGTGATGAGTTTGCCGTGCCGTTGTGCCGCGCGCATCACGAAGAGCTGCATCGGCACGGCAACGAGCGGGCGTGGTGGGCGAACCTGCAAATCGCGCCATTGTCCGTCGCGCAGGAGCTATGGGCAGCAAGCCCAGTCCACGATCCCGCCGGGGCCGCTACACCGAGCCGCTTGCCGTAAATCTGGGTTCGCAGGCTGCCCGATGAATGGCCCGGCACTCCGGCAGGCGATCTTCGCGGATCGCGCGCCACAGTGTGCCATGGAGTGGCTGCGCGCGATCCATGTCGCCGAGCTATGTTACGCAATCCAGCGCTACCGCATGTTGCGGCACCGATTGCTCGGGACTTGTCGCCAAAAGGCGATTGAAGGGTGCGGATTCCGACGAAGTAGTCCGGGTGTACCGCGACGACGAGGACGGCTTGCTCGACGTTGGCCTTGTCGCGCGGTTTGCGCCGCGCCGTAATGCGCCGCCATCTCCACATAGGTGCCCTTGATTTGCGGGTCGTACAAGCTCGCCTTGATGACTGCGACCTTGGTATTGTCGGGACCAGCGGCGCCGGGACGAGGCCCGCTCGCCGCGAAGGCCCAACATGGGCGCTGATCCAGTCGGCGAGCCCTGCGTCCACGTCGCCTCCACGTAGGTGAAGCTCGAGGCGCCGAGCATGGCGACGAAGATCTGCGCCGTCCTCCGTTCGCCGGTGAAGCGGTCGACCATCGATGTGCTGCAGAGCCGCGGCGAAATCGCCCCGCAAGATCTGTCCCGCAATCTGATTGTCCAACTCGGCACCATCGGCCGAAGACCTCAACCGAAGCTGGTACCAAGGCAGCACTGGCCAAGCGATCATCGACATTCAGAAGCGCGTGCCTCATCCCGTCATTCCTGGATGGCAGCAACGCTGGATGGCATCGTCGCGCTGACCGGCGCGGTGTTCGAAACCAAATTCATGCTGCCCTGGGCCTGCAGCGAAGAGGTGGCGGCCAGCACAACATGTGGGTGGTCGCGGCGCGGTCGGCCGTGCTCTCGATCATCACCGGCGGCGGCAAATGGATCGAACTCACTTTGCATGCCGACCCGCTCTATCAACACCTGCTGCTGACCGCAAAGAAGAAATTCTGGCGCTGCGTGGAGAGCGGCGCGGCACGGCGCGCACATCTTGGTCCGGCGGCCTCGCCGTGATGAACAGGCCATTCCACCCTCGCACCAGGTCACCGCGACCGCGCTGCCGGACGAGCTCAAGCATTAGCGCGCCGCCCTTGCTGCTGCCGGGCAAGAGCGTCCAGCACTCACAAGGCGCTGCGGCACAGATCTTTGCCGACCTCGCGCCACGATCCGCGATCGAATGGCTGCTCGCCATCGACGTCGCCGAATCGTCGTGGGAGATCCAACGCTATCGGCTGCTGCGCCACAAACTGCTTGATATCTATCGCCAAAAGGCAATTGAGGCCGCGTTACGGCGAATCGACTTGGTTGGAATTGGATCCGAATGCCAAGACGAGGCCGAGTACTACACGCTTCAAAACGCTCTGAGCTGGCGGATTGATCCAATTGCGACAAGCGAAATCGAGACGCGTCTTGCTGCTTACGGCTTCGATCAACACGCCATCAGCACCGAGGTCTACGTGCAGGCGCGCGAGGTCCTGGTGCTGTTCGAGGGTCTGCTTAACGCGGCACAAACCAAGCGCATGCTGCTGCTTCGCGAGATCAGGAACCAGCGATTCCTAAGTGGACCGATCAGCCGATCACGCCTCTGAAGGTGACCGAGCTAGGTCGCCAACGCGACTGACACCTGAGCAGGTAAGCCCCTGGAAGATGCGGCTGCTCTGTTTGGCCGCTGATTGCGGCGGAGTTTCCGGTGACGAAAAGCTGTGCCCTACCAGCCATGCCAGCGCCGCCGAGCACACAGCAGAAAGGAAAGCGGCCCAAAACCACGAGCGGCCGCGCGCGGCGCTGATCGAACCCAAGGTACAGAAATGCGCCAGCCCAGCCGGATGCTGTAGCTTGCTTGCCTACTCCCCAGATCCCCTAAGGAGAAATGCACGCGAGCAACGAAAAACCCCGGCCAGGGCCGGGGCTTTAATCCTTGATCGCGAGATCAAATCAGTACTTCGCGACGACGGGGCCCGTCCAGTTGAAGCGGTAGACCAGCGAGGTCGAGATCGTCTGGTTCCAGCTGTTGGCGCGGATGCTGTTGCCAACGGGGAGGTTGGTACCGTCGAACAGCTCGTCAGAGGTCTTGGCGTTATAGAAGGCCGAACGATACTCGGTCTTCATGAACCAGCCAGGCGAAGAGATGCCGAAGAAATTCAGGCTGTTCTCGACACCACCGCCAACGAACCAGCCGTTGCGGTTGTAACCATTGAGATGGATACCCGCGGGAACGCCAGCCAGGTCGGTGAAGTTCGTGCTGCCGAAGTGGGCGCCGGAATAACCGCCGTTTACGTAGGTGAGAACGTTCGGAGCGACCAGCCAGCCGAGACGCACACCAGCGGCCCAGGAGTCTTCCAGCTTCTGCCGGCCGGTGATCCCAAGGGTCGGATCCTGGATGGTGGCGCGGATGCTACCGAACTGACCGTCAGCGAAGACGCCGGCAACCCAGGTGCCGCTGAACTGCCAGTCATAGCCGAGGCCGACGGTGCCGAACCAGCCCGAGCCACCCTGACGCTGATCGATCGTCAGCGGAACTGCACCGACAGTGGTCTGGACGTGCTGGTCGGCATTCGAGAGACCACCGCCGCCACCACCGAAGATGTAGAAGCCGGTCCAGTTCGCGACGGGAGCCGCCATCGGCGCCTTCACATAGGGACGGGCCGCAAGGTCGGCCGCCGAAGCCGAACCGGTCATCGCCGCAACCGCGGTCAGAGCGAGCAAAAGCTTCTTCATCTAAAATCCCCAAGCAGAGTGCGTCGATGTCTTGGACAATGTACTTGGACGAGCCCAAAATGCTGTAACCAAAGGGCCACAGTGACGGGCAATCGAAGAGCCATGCTGACTAGCAACAAGGCAATTCTGGGGGAACTATTCCGCGACAACCCAGCGGCAATAGCGAGCTATCTGACTGAAAAGATGAGTGAAAACGACCTTGATGCCGCGCGGACGGGTCTCAGCCTCGTTATGCAGGCTCAAAACGTGCAGATGTTAGCACGCGACGCCGGTTTAAGGCGAGATACCCTTTATAAAACCTTCGGTGGCCGAATCGACCCTCACCTCAGCCGAATCTTGAAGCTCTACGACGCGTTGAACGTCCGGGCCGGAGTCGTGCCTGCAAATCCTTCTGACGGGCTGACCCGACCCAGCTCGATGATAGCGGATGCATCAAATTCGTTCGCCGAGCAACTAACCAAAGCCTTGGCCGGCAATTGCTTCAACGAGGCAGTCCTTGCATTGAGGGAGGTCGCCTTTTCTCAGAATGTCTCGGCTTTGGCGCGGGCCTCAGCTATTCAGCGCAGAACGATCTACAAGACTTTCGGCGGCACCGTCGATCCGCAGCTCAGTCGTATTTTGAAGCTTTTCAAAGCAATGCAACTTCGGTTCGTCGTCGTGCCGCTTCTACCGAGATCGAGGCCACCCCGACCCAAACTTGGTCGACCCTTAAAAGCGTCCGGCACCTGAGCCGTGAATCGCCTAGGTAGCATTGCGAAAATTGGTGCAGCAATCTGTGCGCGCTCCGCAACAACCTGCGCCTAGGCCGACAACTAGCGCGCCCAGACTAGCCGCAATTTATTGGACAATCTAAGGCGATCTTGGCACTGGGCGACCCGTTTCCCTCTTTCGGGTAATCACCGGGCACCAGCAAGCGACGTCATCTCCGGGGTCTCCGGTTATGCTCGTCGCGCACAAAGATCTCCAACATCTTGCATATTCGAGGTTTTCCAGCTCGCTACTGATCGAAGGCGTGTACAAGCGGCCCCGGGATCTCACCTCGGAGCTGCGGGGCTTGTTGGCAGTGCAGCCAGCGGCTGCACGCGCCATACCGGTGGCCTTTGTTGAGAGCAATTGGCGCTGAAGCGCCAGATTGAAGGCGGATGACCAGCGGGATCGAGAACCGGACCTGCGGGCGAACTCAGCGATGATAATGCCCGCGCCGCACTGGAGTAGGTTTCATCAGGTGCACGAAGGGATTGACCATATTGTAGGCGCAGAGGAACTCGCGGCGTGGTGCCCCGTCCCTCAAGAGTGCCCCTCTCAACATGATCAGAACAGTATGATCAGAGGGGCCAGTTTTGCCGAGCAGTCGGATCACGGCACAATCAAGACGGGTCGCGTTTTCGGGCTTTATGTATTCGCCTTGAATACGCATCCACCATGCTTACGATTGCGTTCTCTCTTCCCTTCACGAGATCGTCTCGATGTTTCCCAAGCCGAAATCCGTGTTGTTGCCCAACACCTACGCCTTCGAATCCGAGCCGATGGTGAAGCCCACCGGCTTTCGCGAATACGACGCGCGCTGGCTGTTCCAGAAGGAAATCAACCTGATGGGGGTCCAGGCGCTCGGCATGGGGCTGGGCGCGCTGATCGCCGAACTCGGTGTCCCTCGAGAGATCGTCACCGGCCATGATTTCCGCGGCTATTCTGCCTCGATCAAATATGCGCTGATTTCCGGCCTGATGGCTGCGGGCTGCAAGGTCCATGACATCGGGCTTGCGGTGACGCCGATGGCCTATTTCGCGCAATTCGATCTCGACGTGCCTGCTGTCGCGATGGTGACCGCCTCGCACAACGACAACGGCTGGACCGGCGTGAAGATGGGCGCCAATCGCCCGCTGACCTTCGGCCCCGACGAGATGACGCGGCTCAAGGAGATCG